>NZ_JADEYC010000039.1 GCF_015209505.1 Saccharopolyspora montiporae | reverse complement strand
CCCGTCGAGGCCGAGTACGCCCGCACCGGCTACCGGCCACTACGCAGCCCCAGCGACACGGTGTAGGACTGTCCGCGCGGTGGTGAAGCCGGGCGGACGCTGATCTCAGGATGCCGGGGTATTCGCGTGGGGTCGTTCGTCGCGGAATACCGGCACGGCCAGGGCGGCGGCGAGCAGCACTGCTGCTCCGAAGGTGCTCAGGGCCACGGCGAAGCTGGTGGGCAGCAGGAGGGCTTGGAAGGCCAGGCTGCCCAGGCCCATGCCGGTGAACAGGGTGAACACGTTGAGTGCCATGGCCAGCCCGCCGTGGCCGGGCAGGTTGGTGACGATGCCGCCCAGGGGTGGTTGGGTCATGTCGTAGCCCAAAGAGAGGGCCACGATGCTGGCTTGGACCGCCAGCAGCGGCAGGGGGCTGGCCAGCAGCAGCGCGCAGATCCCGCCGAGGGCCACTCCGGCGGGGATGATGCGGGCACGGCCGTAACGATCGGCCAGCCGGCCGATGACCGGGCCGAGTAGTAGGCCGGGGATGCCGTAGCCGAGCAGGGTCAGTCCGATGCCGAACTCGCCCAGGTCGAACCGTTGCTGCAGATACACCCCGAGCCAGGTGTAGATCCCGGAGTGCAGCAGCGCGTTGATGAGCACGTAGGTGTAGGTGCGCCGCCCGCGGGTCTGACGTAGCAGGGCTGCGTAGCCGGCGGCCACGGTGCGCGGCGCCGGCGGGGATGCCGAGCGCGGGGTCGCCGGTAGCACGGCGAGGGTGGCGACCAGCAGCATCAGCCCGGCCGCAGCGGTGGCCAGGAACAGTCCGGACCAGTCGACCAGCGGTTCGCCCAATGCTCCGGCGGTGGCGCCGACGGCGATGCCGCCGGCCATGCCCCCGAACAGCCACCCGAGGGCGTGCCCGCGTCGCTGATACGGAACCAGGTCGCCGACCAGGGCCAGCGCGATCGGCACGACACCGCTGGCGCCGATCGCGGTGGCCAGGCGCATCCCGATGAATGCCCCGGCACTACTGGCCAGCGCGGTCGCGCCGACTAGCACGGTGAACGCGGCCAGCGAGCCGAGAATGACGGGCCGCCGGCCGAGGTGTTCGGAGGCTGGTCCCCACACCAGCACCATCGCCCCGTAGGGAATCAGGTAGGCGGGCACGGCCAAGCCGACGAGGCTGGGGGCGGTGTGAAAGACCTCGGCCAGCCGGGGGATCAGCGGCGCGACCATGAAGATCTGCGCGAAGATCACGAACGCGGCGGCGGTCAGCAGCGCCAGCATGCCCCGTGGGGCGGCGGGCATCCTCGGTTCAGACACGTTTGTTTCCTTGTGCGGCAGTGTCGGGACGCGGCAGGAACGGGCGCGCGGCGTGCTCGAGCGGGCCGCGCGCCCGCCTGGTCTGGCGCCAGGGTTGTGTGGACGGTCAGGCCGCCGTGCGGTTTGCGGGTTGCTGCTCGGTTGTCCCGCGTGCGCGGCCGACGCTGGCGATAGCGTTGATCAGCAGCGAGGGTCGGGTGCCGAAGGAGTTCAGGAAGATCGTGGTTACCGAAGCGCCCATGGCCACCATCGCCCACACCGGGGAGATCAGGCCGGTGCTGGCCAAGGGGATGCCGAGGCCGTTGAACGTGAAGGCCAGGCCCACGTTGGTGCGGGTGCGTCGGTAGGCGCGGTCGCTGATCTCGCGGGCGTCGAGCACGGTGTGCACGTCCTCGCGCAGCAGCACGACGTCGGCGGATTCCACGGCGATGTCGGTCCCGCCACCGGCGGCGAGGCCCACGTCGGCCTGCATCAGCGCCGGGGCGTCGTTGATGCCGTCGCCGACCATGGCCACCCGGGCACCGTTGGCTTGCAGCTCGCGCACGAGCTCGGCCTTGCCGTCCGGGCGGATCCCGGCGTGCACCTGTTGGATACCGAGTGCTTCGGCGACATGGTCGGCGGCGCGTTGGTTGTCGCCGGTGACCAGCACCGGTTCCATGCCCGCCTGGCGCATCGTGGTGACCGCCTCGGTGGCGTCGGGCCGCAGCTCATCGCCCAACGCGATCAGGCCCAGGGCGGTGTTCTCGGTGGCCACGGCGATGACAGTGTGCCCGGAGGCTTCGAATCGGTCGATCCGCGTGGTGAGCTCGGCCAGGTCGATGCCGGCGTCAATGAGCAGTCCCGGCCGTCCAATGAGGACTCGCTGTCCGCCGACGGTGGCGCGCACCCCGGAGCCGGTCATCGAAGCGAACTCGTCTGCGGTCTCCACGGCCAAGCCCTGGTCCTGGGCGGCGGTGACGACGGCACGCGCCAGTGGGTGTTCGGAAGGGTCCTCGGCTGCTGCGGCCAGCGCTAACACGGCGTTCTTCTCGCCGCCGTCGACGGATTCGACGGCTCGGACGGTGGGCCGTCCTTGGGTCAGGGTGCCGGTCTTGTCCAAAACAATGCGGCGGACGAGTCGGAAGGTTTGGAAGGCCTCGCCGGTGCGCATGACGATGCCGGCATCGGCGGCGTGTCCGGTGCCGCGCACGATCGCCAGTGGCGCGGCGATGCCGACCGCGCAGGGATAGCCCATCACCAGCACTCCCAGGGAGGCGAACACCGCCCGGTGCACATCCGGGTCGCCGGTGACCAGCCAACTACCGGCCAACCAGGCGACGAGAGCCAGAGCGGAGATGCTGAGCACCGTGGGGGTGTAGACGCGCAGGACCTTATCGACCAGGTGCAGGATGCCGGGTTTGAGTGCGCGAGAGTCCTCCACATGCCGCACGACCTGGGCCAGAAAGCCTTCCGCGCCGGTGGCGGTGACCTCGATGGTCAGGCTGCCGGTGCCGTTGATCGATCCGCCCACGACGTCCTCGCCGGGACCGCGATCGGCCGGAACTGGCTCGCCGGTGACCAGCGAGACATCCACCGCCGAGGAACCCTCACGCACGCGCCCGTCCAGCGGGATACGCTCGCCGGGGCGCACCCGCACGTGCTGGCCGATGGCGACCTGCTCCACCGGTACCTCGGACTCAGCACCGCCGTCGGCTCTGTCCACGAGCCGGGCAAGGTCGGGCTGTAGGTCCAGCAGTTTCTTGACCGACTGACCCGAGCGGGTCTTGACCAGCAGCGACAGCCACTCCGAGAAGATGTGATACGTGGCCACGATCGCGGCGGCCGCGAAAAACTCCGCGGTCGGGTAGTTCTCCAACAAGCCGGTCAGGCCGATGATGCCGCCAGCGATGCCGCCGAATGCGCCGGCCTCCAGCAGCACGTGCTGGTTGAGGATCCCGCGTCGTGCGGATTGGTAGGCCATGCGCAGGATGTGCGGGGCCACCCCAAAGACCATCGCCCCGGCGAGCACGGCGGCGATCCAGCCATTGACCGGGGGCTCCAGTAGCCCGGCGAAACGCGCGGCCAGCGCGAGCGCACCGGGGGCGGCGACCGCGGCGGCCCATCCCGCCGCTCGGGCCTGCCCGGTCGGGCGCAGGATGGAAAAGACCAACCCGAGTGCAGCCACGAGCAGGGTGGCGCACAGCAGCGTCCACCATCCTTCGGCGATCTGGACCATCGCGGTCAGGCTCAGCCCGATCGCGGTGAACAGCCGTTTGCCCTCGGCCAGCAGGTCGGCCTCTTCGTCCTCGAAGGCCCGCAGCTTGCGGGGGTCGTAGAGCTCGTAGCCGATATCGCGCAGCGTGCCCAGGATCTCCTCGGGCTCGACTACATCCGGGTCGTAGTCGACCAGGGCTTGCTCGTGGGTCAGGCTCACCGACACCGTGCCGACCCCGTCCATGCGGCCCAGGGCCTTTTCGATCGTGCCGGTGCACAGCGAGCAGTGCAGCCCCGCGATCTTGGCCCGGATCCGTTGCTGGCCTTCAGTCGTACTCGGCTCCGAGGCCCACAACTGCGGGCGTTCCTCCACCACGGTGCTCACCGACTCGCCCCCTCGGTGACCTCGAAGCCCGCCGCCTCGATCCGCTCGACCAACACGGCACGATCGGCCAACTCCGGACCGAGGCGCACATGCACGTGGCCGCTGCTGTGATCGGCACTCACCTCCCGCACGCCGTCCACGCGGCCCAGCACCTTGGCGATGCGCTGCTCACATCCCGAGCACGACATGCCCGTGACCTGCAACTGCACCGTGTCCATGATCTCGTACTCCCTTGCGTGACCTGCGGTTGTCGTCGTCAACACGCACGCTAGAACCTTGCCCCAGGGGTAAGGTCAAGGATGACGGTTCGCGGCCACACACAGAGGAGGATCTGATGGGTATGACCGTCGGCGCGACGGCGGCAGCCGCCGGAGTCAGCGCCAAGGCGATACGACTGTGGGAGTCCAAGGGGCTGCTGCCGCCGTCCGAGCGCACCGAGTCCGGCTACCGCGTGTTCACCGAGGACGATCTCGACGTGCTGCGCTTCATCCGCCAGGCCAAAACCCTGGGCCTGACCCTGCCCGAGATCAAAGACATCATCGACCTGCAACGCGACGGTGCCACACCGTGTGGCCGGGTCACAGAACTGCTCGACACCCACATCACCGAGATCGACCGCACCCTGGCCGACCTGCGCGCACTGCGCCGCTCGTTAGCCTCCGCTCGTCGGGCCGCCCGCGAGGGCCAACGCCGCGGCCAGGACGCCGTGGTCTGCCGCATCATCGAAAACCACACCGACCGCGACGACAGCGCGCGCACCGAGGGGTAGGCGGCCACACTCGCCTACCCCTCGGTCCCCGTGGGTTCGGGGCCTCAGACGGTGACCGTGGCCATCGCCCGGCACTGCTCCGCGCACCGGCGACACGCCGCCGCGCACTCACGGCAGTAATCCATGTCGTACTTATCGCACTCAGCCGCGCACGCCTCACACACCTGGGCACACAGCTGGCACAACTGCGCCGCCCAGCGCGAATCACGGGCCAGCAGCGTCACGCAGGCCGCACAGATCGCCGCACAGTCCAGACACAGCCGGGCGCACTCGGCCATATCCGGATTGCCGGCGCAACAGTTGTAGTTGCACGTCTCACACGCCTGCTGGCATTCGGCACACGCATCCAGACACGCCTGGTTGCGCTGCTCCACCATCGTCGTAGCCATCACGTACCTCCCTGATTCGCTCGTTGGTTCGCTCAACCCCGCTACGGGCGCCCCACCGAGGTACCCATCACCCGAGGCTGCGCACCCCGAGGCGTAAGGGGTTGTCCCGGGAGGAAGGTCAAGGCGTCACGTTCATGGCCACCACATCGAGCCACGTGTCACAGACAACGGTGTCGACGAAAGGAACGTTTCTCAACATGATCGACAGCGGGCCAGTTCGCGAGCCTGGACCGTGCTGGAGATGTCGGAAAAACGCGTTGTGAAGCCGGAGTGTCCAACAAGTCGATCACGACCCTTTGTCGTACAGTCGGGCACGTCATCGATCATGAAAGGTGCCCGTCGATGACCGACAAGGCCCCGGCCGAGCTCGCCCTCGACGGCAACCCGCTCGACACCATCGGCGGCGGCGCCCGCATCGGTTACGCCCGCGTGTCCACCGCCGAGCAGAGCCTGCGCCGCCAGGTCGACGCCCTCACCCAGGCAGGATGCATCCGGGTCTTCGAGGAGAAACTGTCCGGCAAAAACGCCGACCGCCCCGAGCTGGCCGCCTGTCTGGACTACCTCCGCGACGGTGACACCCTCGTCGTGCTCGAACTCTCCCGGCTGGGCCGCAGCCTCGCCGACCTACTCTCCCTCGTCAGCGGACTGCGCAAGCGCGGAATCGGGTTCACCTCACTGCACGAGAATCTCGACACCACCACCCCCGGTGGCAGGCTCGTGTTCCACGTCTTCGCCGCGCTGGCCGAATTCATCCGTGAGCTCATCGCCGACGGCACCCGCGAAGGTCTCGCCGCTGCCCGCGCAGGCGGCGTCCGACTCGGCCGACCACCGGCCATGAGCCCCGAACAGGTCCGCCACGCCCGCGCCCTGCTCGCCGAACCCGACACCACCGTGGCCTCCATCGCCCGCCTACTCGGCGTGTCCCGTTCCACGATCTACAAATACGTCCCCGAACTCAGCCCCAACCACTCGGTCGACTCCGGACCTGGTCCGCGATCAGCCCTTACGAGCTAACCGTTGTTTTCTGCGCGCCTGCTACCGGAACGCCTCGAACGATCGACGGCCGGCCTCCGGGGGCTCGACCACCGGTTCCGTGCTCCGCCCCGCCTCGCACCGCCAGGTCCAAACGAGTCCCTGCTCGACTGGATGGACCACTACGTGCGGGGATGATCCGCCCGCCGCGCACCCCGGTGAGTGCACGGCGGGGTGCGCGTCACGTGTTCGGGCGCAGCGTCCAGTTGACGGTCATCTCGCCGGTCGTGGTGCCTTCCTGGTCCCGGATGGTGCAGTGCACCGGGAACTCCGGGCGCTGGCCGGCGTCGAGTTCGGCGAGCACCTCGGCGGCGGACCGCCCGAGAACCGCCTCGGCGGTCAGCGGGCCGCGGGCCAGCTTGCGGAAGTGGATCTCGGCGTTGGCCACCAGCGGGGTCGCCCGGTCCATGGTGTCGCCGAAGCACGCGACGCCCACGGCGCCGGACGCGGTCTCGGCCGCACCGAACATGACCGCGGCGTGCGGACCGCCCACGTGGTTGCGCTGCGATTCGAGGTCCGGCAGGTGGCAGGCGACGCGCTCGGCGGAGACCTCGGTGAATTCGACCCCGGCGGTGGACACCCACGGGACCATCTTGGTCATGGCATCGGCGACCCAGGTGTAATCAGCATCCATGGGCCGCATGTTACTCATGAGTAACTCGATCTCGCGACCCGGTCGCCCTGTACTCCTGAAGCTGTCCTGACGAGATCGGCCTCCCAGTGGCCCGGAACGGCCACCGACTGAGTTCACGCCCGTGACCCACTCAGCGCCCGATGAACTCGGCCTTCCTGCGTTCGATGAAGGACTGCATGCCTTCCTGGAAGTCTGCGGTGTTGAACACTTGCTGCTGTATGCGGGGGATTTCGGCGATGGCGGCTTGTTCGGTGGCGTCGATGAACGTCCGTGCGGCCTCCTTCATCGCGCGGATGCCGATGGGGGCGTTCGTGCAGATCGTGCCCGCGAGTTCGAGCGCGCGATCGATGTGCTGACCGTGGGGCACGACCTCTTGCACGAAGCCGAGTTCACGAGCGCGGTGCGCGTCGAATTCCTCGCACAGCATCAGGTGATACATCGCGTTGCCCCAGCCCGTGCGGGTGAGGTAGCGGAAGTGTGCACCACCGAACGGGGCGATGCCGCGGCGGGATTCGAGCTGCTGGAATCGGGCGGTGTCGGCGGCGACGACGATGTCGGCGGCCAGCATCATTTCGATACCGACGGTATAGGTGATGCCCTGCACGACCGCGATGACGGGTTTGCGGCTGCGGCGTGCGCCGAGGCCGAACGGGTCGACCATGTCGTCGCGCTGGGGCCGGGCGGTCGCCTCCGGGCCGAAGAACTTCGCCATGTCCAGTCCGGCTGTGGTGTGCTCACCGGCGGAGCAGAACACCGCGACCCACAGCTCGTCGTCGTCGTCGAAAGCGGTCAGGTGTGCGCTGAGCTGCTCGACCATCTCGGGGGTGTAGGCGTTCTTCTTCGCCTCGTTTTCGACGGTAATGACGGCGATCCGCCCCTCCGTCCGCATCGTTACGGTGCCGGTCTGGCCCTCAGTGCTCATTGCTGCTCCTCGCGCTTGGTCAAGGGGATGTGTCCAGCTGCTCCGTGGCAGGTCCTATGCCGCAGAACGGCTGTCTCAGGCAATTTCCCCGGCGGTAATCGACTCGCCGAGACTGTGGACCTGGCTCAGGTGGGCTGTGGCGAATCCGTCCGCCTCTCTGATGCGCCGTGGGCTTGCTGAGTCCTCTGCGGCGCCCAGCGCGGCGACGAGCATTCGGGCATGCATCCAGCCTCCGGCGAGCAGGCCCCATTGCTGCAGATACGAAACACCGCCTGCGAAGGCGTCCCGGGGCGAGTCGGCACGGGCGAGAATCGTTCGCGTGCTGTGGCGGACGGCCTCGACTGCAGCGGCTAGTCGATCGGCGAGGCGGTGGGCGACAGGATGTTCGGCCGCACGGGCGGTGGCCACCGATGCCTCGATCAGTGCCAGTGCGGTCTCCGCGGTGGCACCGTTGTCGCGAAGCAGTTTGCGGCCGAGCAGGTCGTTGGCCTGGATGGCGGTGGTGCCCTCGTAGATGGGCAGGATGCGGGCGTCGCGGTAGTACTGGGCGGCGCCGGTTTCTTCGATGAAGCCCATTCCCCCGTGCACCTGCACGGCGTCGGAGGTGATCTGCACGCATGCTTCGCTGGCCCAGCCCTTGATGATGGGCACGAAGAATTCCACCAGGTCGGCGTCGTGGGCCTCGGCGTGGCCGGTGTTTGCGCGGTCGATCCAGGCGCTGACCTGTGTCGACAAGCCGCGCATGGCCGAGATGGCACTGCTCATCGACAGCAGCAGACGGCGCACGTCGGGGTGCTCGGCGATGGGCGTTCCCGCGGGCCGTCCGGTCACGCGGCCTTGAACCCGCTCGGCGGCGTAGGCGTGCGCTTGTTGGTACGCCCGGTCGGCGAGCCCGATCCCTTGCACGGCGATGCCGAGTCGGGCTTGGTTCATCATGACGAACATCGCGGCCAGGCCCTGGTTCTGCTGGCCGACGAGGAACCCGGTGGCATTCTCGTAGTCGAGGACGCAGGTCGGGCTGGCATGGATGCCCAGCTTGTGCTCCAACGAGACGGTCTGCACCCTGTTGCGCTCGCCGGGCCGACCGTCGGGATCGGGCAGGTATTTCGGCACGAGGAACAACGACAACCCACCCAGCCCCGTCGGTGCGTCCGGGGTGCGTGCCAGGACCAGATGGACGATGTTCTCGGCGAGATCGTGATCGCCCCAGGTGATGAAGATCTTCTGCCCGGTGATCGACCACGCGCCGTCGTCGAGCGCCTGAGCGGAGGTGCGGATCGCGGCCAGGTCGGTGCCGGCTTGGGGCTCGGTGAGGTTCATGGTGCCGGTCCAGCGTCCCGACACCAGGGGCGGCACATAGGTCTGCCGGAGTTCGTCGCGGGCATGGGCGTGGCAGGCGGCGATCGCACCCTGCGAGAGACCGGGGCACAGGGAGAAGGCCGTGTTGGCGGCGCTCCAGAATTCTCCCGCCGCGTTGGCCACGATCCGCGGCATACCGCCCCCACCGATCGAGGCGGGCACTCCCAGGCTCGTCCAGCCGCCCTCGGCAAAGGTCTTGTAGGCCTCCGTGAAACCGGGAGGAGTCGTGACCCCGTCGTTCTCAAGCTTACTGCCGACCCTGTCGCCAGGGGCGTTCAGCGGCGCGAGCAGGTCGGCGGCGAGTGTGCCGGCGTGGCCGAGCACGTCGGTGACGTCGTCCAGGGTGACCTCGTCGTCGGTGGTCGCCTTCAGGATTCCTGCACCGTCGATCACATAGCGAAGCAGGAAATCGTAGTCCGATGCTGGTGCGCGATACATGCCCTCCACCCCTTCAGACCCGGACACCGAGGGTCGTACTCAGACCCCCGTCGAGCGTGATGACTTCACCGGTCATGAACGTGGTAGCCCGCGAACTGAGGTAGATGGCGGCGCCGGCGATGTCGGCGGGGCGGCCGATGCGGCGCACCGGACTGGC
Source organism: Saccharopolyspora montiporae (assembly GCF_015209505.1). Taxonomy (GTDB): domain Bacteria; phylum Actinomycetota; class Actinomycetes; order Mycobacteriales; family Pseudonocardiaceae; genus Saccharopolyspora; species Saccharopolyspora montiporae. The sequence goes on along the minus strand of NZ_JADEYC010000039.1, from coordinate 60,899 downwards.
CGCCCGTAGCTGTTCGCCGTTGGTTTCCAAGGGCCTTTCCGTCATTTTCGACGGGAACGGCCCCGGCGCGATCGCATTGACGAGGATCGACGGTGCCAGATCGGCGGCCAGGTGCCGGGTGAGATGGTGCAAGCCCGCCTTGGCTGCCGAGTACGAGTAGTTGCCGAATCCCGGCACGCTCAGGCCGTCGATCGACCCGATGTTGATCACCCGCGCGGGGGCCTCGTCGGAGGCGGCCTTGTCCAGCAGTGGACGTGCCAGCCGGGTCAGGGTGAACGGCGCTTTGAGGTTGGTCGCCAGCACCTTGTCCCATGCGGAGTCGGGGAACTCGTCGAAGGACGCGCCCCACGTCGTTCCGGCATTGTTCACCAGCACATCCAGCGTGGACTCGTGCTGCGCGATCGTGTCCACCAAGGTTCGGCACTGGTCCTCGGTGCTGACGTCACAGGGGATCCCGTGCACCTCGCCGTGCTCGGACAGAGCGGACTCGGCGTCTCGGCACGCGTCCTCCTTGCGCGAGGAGATATACACGCGGGCACCGGCGCGCAGATATCCTTCGGCGATCATGTACCCTACCCCGCGGGTACCACCGGTGACCAGGACCGTCTTTCCCTCGACGGAAAACAGGTCAGACGTCATCGTTCGTTGCTCCTACTTCGTTGCAGTTCGAGCAGAAGGCGGTTGGGCGCACAGCATTGGTATCGCTGCGACCCGATTCCGCCGGGCGGGTGTCAGCGGCCCGCGAAGACGACCTCGTGGTGGTTGGCCATGAACTGCCGCACCCCTTGGGTCAGCAGCAGGTTGACCGCGTGCTGCATATCGCGGGTGTCGAACAGCGGTGTGGCGACATCGAGCAGGTAGGAGTCGGTCTCACGAGCCCCGTGAGCCAGGGTGTGCTGCACCAATTGCTTGGTCACCGCGTGAGCCGCCGTCGGTCCTCCGGCCAGTTTCTGCGCCCAGGTCAGCGCCGCGTCCCGCAGCTCGTCGGCGGGAACCACGCGATTGACAATGTTCCACCGCTCAAAGGTGGCCGCGTCGTGGAAACCGGCGTCGAAAACGATCTCTTTGGCGCGTGCTGGGCCGCATCGCTGCGCCAGCCGGTCGACGCCACCGAGGAAGGTCGTGGCACCGATCTTGGCTTCGGTCTGCGAGAACTGGGTTCCCTCCGCGGCCACGATCAGATCGCACGCCAGCGCCAATTCCAACCCCGCGGCCAGGCACTGCCCGTGCACCGCCGCGATCACCGGGAACGGCGCGTCCTCCAGCGCCGCGATCGGCTCGAACGCCTCGGCGAAGAGCGCACGAGCCTCCGCGCCCGATCGATCCTGGAACATCGACACGTCGGCACCACCGGAGAACAGCGGACCGTGGGCCTGTACCACCATCGCCCGCACCCCCTCGTCGACGGCCTTGCGCACCGACCCGAGCAACCCATCACCCAACTCGGCCGTATAGGTATTGGCCGGCGGATTGGCCAGCGTGACGACCGCGACGTCGTCGATCCTCTCGAAGGTGACCTCGCTCATGACGCTCCCATCTGGAAGCCGCTTCGCTCCCACGCCCGGTTACCGACGAGTACTAGACTAAAGCGTCTAGACTGGATCGTCAAGAGATATGCTGGGCCCGGTGACGATGTCAAAGACAGGACGATCCGGATGACCACGACGCGAACCGAGAAGACGTCACACAAGGAACAGCTGCTGCGCCAGGGCATGAAGTTGATCTATGCCAACGGGTTCCACGGCATGACCGTGGACGCGCTGCTGGCTGCCTCAGGTGTGCCGAAAGGGTCCTTCTACCACCACTTCGGCTCCAAGGAAGCCTTCGCCCAAGCCGTGCTGGGCCGCTACATGCAGTTCCAGATCGACCTGCTCGACCGCTGGATCGCACAGGAAGAACTGAGTACCGCAGACAGGATCACCGGCTACTTCCACGACATGGCCCAGGCTTTCGTCGGTTCGGACTACCAGCGCGCCTGCCTCGCAGGAAAGCTCTCCACCGAGGTCGCTGCAACGTCCGAACTGTTCCGCGATCAGCTCGACCATGACTTGCGCCAGTGGAAGAACCGACTGGTCAACCTGCTCGAACACGGCCGACAGCGCGGCGATGTCCGCACTGACCGCGACCCCGGCGACCTCGCCGACGGCCTCCTCGCGCTCATCCAGGGAGCCTTCGTGATCGCGCTGTCCACCCGCGACGAGCGTTCACTCAAGGCCGTCATGGACACCATCCACGAGAGCATCGCACCGCGATAGCACCTCGGTCGGCGAAATGATGTCTCGCAACTGATCTTGTGGTCGGTGTGGTGCGGGGTGGGTGTCAGCTGTGGAGGGCGAGATCGCGGAGAGGGGCGATTCCGGAGGCGGTGTCACACCCACACCCGAGCCTCCGGCACTTTGCGGCTCAGGACAGCTTCAGGAGTACAGTGTCGGTTCGCATGGCACTCAGTGCCGTCAGGTGGCGATGTGCCGCAACGCGTCCTCCACCCGCCCGCGCACCTCGTTCGCGGGCGCCGAGGTGCGCACCACGCCGACCACCACCTCCCCCGCGCCCGGATCGCGGCCGCCGAACTTCTCGCGCACCACCGCCATGGCCACGCGCAGCTGGACATGCGGGTCACCGCTCCCGCCGGCGCGCAACCAGCTGCGCAGCACCTGGTTGTGCGCGGCGACCACCGCCGCCGCGGCCATCGCGGCGTGTAGCTCCGCGTCGGCGCCCGCGGCCCAGCACCGGCGCAAGTACCGCGCGAACACCCGCTGGTAGCGGTCGATGCTGGCGATCTCCTTGTCCCGCAATGCACCGACTTGCCGAGTCAGCTCGAACCGCTTGAGCGAAACCTGCGGCTCGGCGACGTACATGTCCAGCACCAGCCCGGCGATCTCGGTGAGCACCTGCAGCGGATCCGCCTCGTCGGACGTGGTGCGCAGCCGTTCGACCACATCGGCGAGCCGCTCGTCGTGGCCGGGGAAGACGGCGTCCTCCTTGGACCGGAAATAGCGGAAGAAGGTCCGGCGCCCCACCCCGGCCTGCTCGGCGATCCGATCCACAGTGGTCGACTCGAACCCCTGCTCGGCGAACAGGTCCATCGCCGCGAGCGCGATCTGACTGCGCACCTCCTGACGCCTGCCGCCGCGCCCGGACCCATCGTTCCCCGGTTCGCCCATGGCCGGACGATAGCACCGCCGCCCGTTGTCCGTGGCACTCAGTGCCGCTAGGATGCGGGCAACGAAACACCAGGTGCCGGACCCGCCGCGGGGCACGTGGCCGGGCGCGCCGCACACGAGGAGGTAACCCCGTTGGACCCCAACTTCGGCATCTACCAGCTCGCCGAGGAGCACGATGCCCTGCGCGAAGCCGTGCGCGCGCTGGCCGAGAAGGAGATCGCCCCGTACGCCGCCGAGGTCGACGAGCAGGAGCGCTACCCGCGCGAAGCCCTCGACGCCCTGGTCAAATCCGGGTTCGCCGCCGTGCACGTACCCGAGGCCTACGGCGGCCAAGGCGCCGACTCGGTCGCCACCTGCATCGTCATCGAAGAAGTGGCCCGCGTCTGCGGCTCCTCCTCGCTGATCCCCGCCGTCAACAAGCTCGGCACCATGCCGATCCTGCTGTCGGCCTCCGAACAGCTCAAACAGCAGGTCATGCCCTCCATCGCCTCCGGCGAGACCACCGCCTCCTACGCGCTGTCCGAACGCGAAGCCGGCTCCGACGCCGCCGCGATGAAGACCCGCGCGCACGCCGACGGCGACAACTGGGTGCTCAACGGCGCCAAGTGCTGGATCACCAACGGCGGCGAATCCAGCTGGTACACCGTCATGGCCGTCACCGACCCGGACAAGGGCTCCAACGGCATCAGCGCCTTCGCCGTGCACCGCGACGACCCCGGCTTCGTGGTCGGCCCCAAGGAGAAGAAGCTCGGCATCAAGGGCTCGCCGACCGTGGAGCTCTACTTCGAGGACTGCACCATCCCCGGCGACCGGATCATCGGTGACCGCGGAACCGGCTTCAAGACCGCGCTGCGCACCCTCGACCACACCCGCCCCACCATCGGCGCCCAGGCGCTCGGCATCGCGCAGGGCGCGCTGGACGCCGCGATCGAGTACGTCAAGGAGCGCAAGCAGTTCGGCACCGCCATCGCCGACTTCCAGGGCGTGCAGTTCATGCTCGCCGACATGGCCATGAAGATCGAATCCGCGCGCCAGCTCGTCTACGTCTCCGCAGCACGCGCCGAACGCGGCGAGGGCAACCTCGGGTTCATCTCGGCGGCCGCAAAGTGCCACGCCTCGGACGTGGCCATGGAGGTCACCACCAACGCCGTCCAACTGTTCGGCGGCGCGGGCTACACCCGCGACTTCCCCGTCGAGCGCATGATGCGCGACGCCAAGATCACCCAGATCTACGAGGGCACCAACCAGATCCAGCGCATGGTGATGGCCCGCTCGCTGCTCAAGGGCTGACCGCCCCGCGGTGGTGGTCCAGCGTCCGACAGGCCACCACCGCTCAGCGCGACCGGGACGCGTCCCCGGCCGACTCCGCCGCGTCCTCCTCGGACGCGACGCCCTGCGCCAGGTAGTTACCGGCCTCCGCGTACAAGCTCGTCAGCAGCCACGCGCCGACCCCGATGTCGTCGCCGATGCCCAGCAGCGGCAGGAGATCCGGCACGAAGTCCAGCGGCCAGACCAAGTACGCCCCCGCTACCAGCCACAGCAGCACCTGGTAGCGCGGCAGCAGCGGATTCCGCCCGCGCGCCGAGGCCACGACCATCCGCGGCACCGCCGCCGCACGCCGCACCGGACCACCCGCCGGCGCGCTCCGGTGCGCGCGGGCCACCCCGCGCACGACCGCGATCCTGCGGCGCAGCAGCGCGAGCACCCCGGCGACGAGCACTCCCGCACCACCGGCCAGCAGTCCGATCGGCAGCAACCACCCACCGGGGGACTCCCCGCCCATCGCTACGGACAGCACCAACCCGGCGAGCACCAGCACACCGCCGACGACGATCACCGGCACCTCCTCGTCCTGCGACCAGCCTGCCACGCGTGGGCTGCCCGGTCACCGCCCCGCACCTCCGAGCAGCGCCGCGCCGAGATCCGTGGCACGGTCGACCCTGCCGCACACACGCCGCACACCGGGGAGAACCGTGGTCGACCAGGCCGAATCCCGTTCCTCGCGCAGCGGTTCGCTCGTCCGCGCCAGCAGCGCGATGGCGCTGGCCACCGCGGTCAGCCGGGTCAGCGGCCTGCTCGCCAAAGTGCTCCTGGTCGCCGTACTCGGTCTCGGCGTCATCAACGACTCCTACACCGTCGCCAACACGCTGCCCACCGTGGTCAACGAACTGCTGCTCGGCGGCGTGCTCACCAGCATCGCCGTCCCCCTCCTGGTCCGCGCCCAGCAACGCGGCGCACGCGAAGGCGAGAGCTACGCGCAGTGGATGATCACCATGGGAGCGGTGCTGCTGGGCGTGGCCACCGTGCTGGCCGTCCTGGCCGCACCCCTGCTCACCGCGCTCTACCTCGGCCCGGACACCCGCGCCAACGCCGCGCTGACCACCGCCTTCGCCTACCTGCTGCTGCCCGGCATCATCTGCTACGGCCTGTCCGCGCTGCTGCAAGCGATCCTCAACGTGCGCGGGGTGTTCGGCACCCCCGCCTGGGCCCCGGTCATCAACAACCTCGTCGTCATCGCCACCGTGTTCACCTACGCGGCCATGCCCGGCGAGATCTCCACGGACCCGGTCCGCATGGGCGAACCCAAACTCCTCGTGCTGGGCCTGGGCACCATGTCCGGCATCGCCGCCCAAGCGCTCATCATGATCGCCTCCCTGCGGCACAACGGCTTCCGCTTCCGCTGGAACTGGGGCTGGGACCACCGGCTGGCCGAATTCGGCGCCCTGGCGTTCTGGGTCGTGCTCTACACCGCCGTCAGCCAGGTCGGAATGGTGGTCATCACCCGCGTCTGCGGCCAAGGCTCACCTGGCAGCGTCGCCACCTTCAACTACGCCTGGCTGCTGTCCCAAGTCCCTTACGGCGTGCTCGGCGTATCCCTGCTGACCGCGCTCATGCCCCGCATCAGCCGCTCCGCCGGAGACGACGACCACCACTCCTTCGTCGCCGACCTGTCCCTGGGCACCCGGATGAGCGCCGTGCTGCTCATGCCCATCAGCGCCCTGATGTTCGTGGCCGGCGGTTCGATCGGCGTCGCCTTCTTCTCCGTCGGCGCCAGCGACGTCGCAGCCGGCGACCGACTCGGCTGGACCTTGGCCGCAGCAGCTCTGGGCATCGTGCCCTTCGCGATCACCATGCTCCAACTGCGCGCGTTCTACGCCATGAAGGACGCGCGCACCCCGACCTGGATCAACGTGATCATGGTCGCCGTCCGCAGCGGACTGTGCTACCTGGTACTCGCGCTGGCCACCGCCGATGACCTCGTCGTGGGCGTGGCCGCGGCGATGTCGGTGAGCTTCCTGCTCGGCGCCGTGGTCGGACAACTGTGGCTGCGCACCCGCCTCGGGCGCCTGGAAACCCGGCGCACCATCATCGGCGTGCTGCGCGCCCTCCTGGCCTCGGCCATCGGCTGCGCCTGCTCCGCAGCGGCCGTGGCCGCGTTGCGCGGCATCACCGGCGAACTCGATCCGGTCAGCGACGCATGGCTCTCCCTGATCATGCACACCGTGGTCGTGCTCGCCACCAGCTTCGGCGTGCTCATCCTGCTGCGCGCACCCGAGATGCAGCCCGTCGTGCGCAGGCTCTCCCGACTGGCCCGGCGCAGCGGCTGACCGATCACTTGCGCTCGCGCACGTGCAACCGCGTCCGCTGCGTGCGCAGCGCCCGCAGCTCCGGCGGATCCGGCAGCGGCTCCAGCGGCTCCCCGATCGCCCACTCCAGCAGCAGGTCCGCCAACTGCGGATTGCGCGCCAACACCGGGCCGTGCAGATAGGTGCACACCACGTGCCCGCTGACGGCACCCTCGACCCCGTCATGCCCGTTGCCGGTCCCCCGGGTGACCCGACCCAGCGGCTGCGCGTGTTCGCCCAGCACCGTGCGGCCCAGGTGGTTCTCGAAACCGGTGAGCATGCCGACCGCCCCCAGCGTGGCGTGCTCGGTCACCTCCCCGATCGCCCTGCCAGCACCCGGTTCGGTCCACGCGTCCACGAGCCCCAAGCCCTCGTGCTCGTCACCGTCACCGGTGACGAACCCGGTCCCCAGCACCTGCAGCCCCCCGCAGATGCCCAATACCGGCGCTCCCCTGCTCACCGCCCGCTGCAGACCGCCACCGCGGCGCAGGAAGTTCACCGCCGCCACCTGGGCGACGTCCTCTCCCCCGCCGATCATGTACACGTCGCAAGACTCGGGGACCTCCTGCGCCGAGGACAGCACCGTCACGGCCTCGCTGTCGATACCGCGCCACTTCAGGCGCTGAGCGAGCACCATCACGTTGCCCCGATCCCCGTAGGTGCCGAGCAGATCGGGCAGCACGAGTGCAATCCGCACCGGGTCGCGCGTCATCCTCGCCTCCTCGCGAACACGTCACGGAACGCCGTGTAGTTGGCGATCACATCCGGGACACCGTCCGGCATCCCGACCAGCGCTTCGTCCACATCGGACTTGACCCAGCACTGCACGCCGGCGTAGCGCAACCGCACCGCCAGGTCCAGCGCCCGATCACCGGCCACGTACACCGCACGACCGCGCAGCACCTCGAACTCCACGTCCCACAGCCAGGACACGTCGTAGCCGTCGGCCTCGCGGCTGTTGACCACCAGCACCAGCGGGCGACCGTGCCCGGCCGCGAGTTCGAGCATCTCCAGCCAACTCGCCGGGTTCTTGGCCAGCAGCAACCGCACCGAACGACCGGCGACCCGGACCGTGCCGTAGCGGCCCGCAGCCTGGTCGATGCGGCTCACATGCTCCAGCGCGGCATCCCCACCGCACCCCAGCAGCAGCGCCGCGGCCAGGGCGAACGTGGCGTTGACCCGGTTCACGTGCCCGGGCAGGGCCAGCGCGAGCCGGTGGTGCGCACCGGCGGCGTCGAACACCCCCGTCTCGGTGACGGTCCAATCCGGGGCGGGACGGGACAACCCGCACCGGCACGACCAGGGCCCCCGCTCGTCCTGCTCGATCGAGGCACCGCAGCGCGGGCAGTTGAGCGCGTCCTCCCGCCACCGCAGTCCGCCGGAAACCCAGGTCGTCCGCGGGTGGTCGGCCGCGGCCTGCACGATGTTCGGGTCGTCGGCGTTGGCCACCACCCGCGCTCCCGGAGCCTGCTCCAACGCGCGGCGCAGGCTGGTCACCACCGTGCGAATCTCGCCGACGCGGTCCAGCTGGTCGCGGCTGAGGTTGAGCAGCAGGATCACCGCCGGTTCGAACTCGCCGGTGATCTGACCGAGGTGCAGCTCATCGACCTCCAGGGCCGCGAAGGGCGCCTCCCGATCACCGATCAACGCCGCCACGTGCCCGTCGGGCATGTTCGCCCCGGTCGCGTTGCTGACCGCGGGCGCCTGCGAGCGCAGCGCCTCGGCGACCATCTGCGTGGTGGTGGTCTTGCCGTTGGTGCCGGTGACCATCACGACACGCCGCCCGAGGACCAACTCCGCGAGCAGGTTCGGTTGTACGGTCAGAGCCAACCGACCACCGATCATCCCCCCGCTGCCGAACCCGAACCGCCGCGACGCCCACGCAGCCATCCGACCCGCCCCGATCGCCGCCGCCGTCCGCGGCCCGGCCCGGCGCCGGGCGGGCGGCTCGGGAATGCCCGGCCCCGGTACGACGTGCCAGCGCTGGTCGAGCGCGGTGGACTCGGCCGGATCCGAGTTCACCGGAGCTTCGGCGGATCCCCCGGTGGTGTCGGGCATGCGTCCCCTCCCCCTGACACGCCCCGGTCCGGGGCGGCTGCGCGCTGCGCGGGGGCGCCCCCGGCTCTAGCTCTTGCCGGTCCCCGGGTGCACCGTCCGCCGCTTCCTGGCCAGTGTCGCTCGGGTCCGGCGAAACAGCGCGACGATCAGCAGCGCCACCCCCGCCAGCACCGCGCTCGGCGCGACCCAACCGGTGAACGCGCTCAGCTCGGTCGATGCCACGTGCTGCACGAGGTGCATCGCACCGTCTCCTTCCGTGACCGATCGCGGGGGCTGCTGCGCACCGGGGAGGTAGCTCGAAACCCGGCGCGCGCCCCCGTCATCATCGCTCGGGATCAGGAGTCGTGCCTGCACAACATGCCCGCGGGCCACCCTTCCGGAATCGTTTCACCCGCGACGGCATTGCCGCTGCACACAGCGTATTTGCTGCACGGCGTAGTGGATCTCGGGGAAATGGCGCAGATCTCGATCTAGTCCACTGTGGATCATGGCGGAATCGGTGCAGTCCCGCGCCGGCATCGCCCACTCGGTGCGGCCTCCCGGTTCACCGCGGAAGAGCGGTCGCATCGGGGATAACCTTCAACACGAAAGCATTTCGTAGATCGTGCACCGGTAGCGGAGGCGGTGAACGTTTGCCATCCGAGTGAAAACCGGTGCCGCGGGGGAACGATCCCGCATCGAGGGGTATGCAACCGACGACGGGCGACGCAGGATCGGCGCAGAGGACCGCACCAGTGCGATCGACCCGAGGCCACTCACCGCAGCGGCGCGCGAGCACAAGGGCGCCGTCCCGGCGATGCGCCAGGAGGGAGCCCGCAGTGCTCGAAGTTCTCATCGTCCTGTTGCTGCTGGGCGGCCTGGTCATGGGCGGCATCGGCTGGACCACGTGGGACGTGCTCAGCGACCTCCGCCGGCACCGGCTGAAGTGAGCCGCACCGCGCACGACCCCGAGACGCGAAAACGAGGAACCCCGCCCGGAGAGAGACAGGCGGGGTTCCTCCAGCACTCGGTCACCGCAGACCGGGTGGTCAGTTCACGCTGAGCTCCTGACCCGGGAAGATCAGGTGCGGGTCGTTGACGACCTGGCCGTTCTGCTCGAACACGGCCTGCCAGTTCACGCCGAACTGCTCGGCGATCGCACTGAGGGTGTCGCCCTGCTGCACGGTGTAGTCACCGGACATCGGCGCGGCCTCGGACTGCAGCTGGAGGTCGCCCTCCTCCTGCGCCGGCTCGGCCTCTTCCTGGACCGGCTCGGCCTCTTCCTGCGCCGGCTCGGTGGACTCGGTCTCCCCGCCGGCCTCGACGTCCTGATGCTCGGCACCGCTACCGGCCGACAGACCGGCCTCCGGACCGCACGACGGCCACGCCTCCGGGCCCTGGCCCTCCAGGATGCGCTCGGCCACGGCGATCTGCTGCTCGCGGGTGGCGTCCGACGCGCTGGCGGCGTACTCGTCGCCGCCGTAGGCCGACCAGGTGGACGGGCTGAACTGCAGGCCGCCTTCGTAGCCGTTGCCCGTGTTGATCTGCCAGTCGCCGCCGCTCTCGCACTCGGCCACGGCGTCCCAGGTCGACTCGTCGGCGGCGTTGGCCGGCAGCGTCAGGGCGAACGGCGCGGCCATGACGGCGCCGGTCAGCGCCACGCGGGCGATGTTGCGGTTCGCGTTTCCGCTCTTGCGGTGCTTGCCTCGGGAGCTAGCCATTTCTGTTCGTCTCCAGCTGTGCCTGCCCTGGCACCAGGCCGGTTTCGCGGGGTGCGCTCTCGTCGGCACCTCGGTGGCTGGTCGGTCCGCGGGCCCCTGCCCCCGTTCGCGTGTCGGGGGTCGGAAGCCCGCGGGGCAGGGCTCGGCAAGGCGGACTTCCGGTCGTGCGGTCGGCTCGGGGCGCCGACCGGGGGACACGCTACGTAGCGAAAAACGCGCGACCAAACCACACGGTCGTGGTGATCGTCACAGAAACAGCACCAAGATCGCTGCGATTTGATCGTATTCGCAGGTCAACTCGTGATCACAGCGAGCAACGTTCGAACAAAGGTGATCACCGAGGGTGAGACAAGACCCACGAAACACTGGACGACCGGTGCACGCACCGCGGCGCATCGTACGCACCGTGTGCGGCGTACACCCCCCGGAAAACCCCGGGTTTCCTCGCCGTTTTTGTCCGGTGACCATGGGCCGGTAGTTTATTTCGGTCGTCGCTGAACTGATGGAGTGCATAAATCGACGGCGGGCTGTTCGAGCGCGAGAGGTATCGATCGCGGATCCGGTCAGCTCACGCGGGGGACGAGCCGGTGCGGTCGAGCCCGATCTGCAGCCCCGGCCTGCGCATGTGCGCGGTGAAGTAGGACAGCCCCTCGTCACGCGCAGTGATGGACCGGGTGCTGCCGCGCGGCAGCCACAGGACGGTGCCCTCGGTCAGCTCGCGTCCCGGCACGTGATCGGACCGCAGCACCCCGGCGCCACGCACCACGAGCAGCAGCACGTCCACATCCGGTTCAGCGTGCGCAGGGACGTGCTGATCAGCGGCGAGGTGCACCAGATTGGCGTCCAACTGGCGTCCCGGCTCGGCCAGCTTCCAGAGCACACCCCCGGCCCCCTGCCCCGGACCGAGCAACTGCTCGATCTCGGCGAGGACCTCGGGAACCGGCACCTCGGCGGACGGCTGCCCGCGCCCGCCCGGTACGTCTGCCTGCGCCACGTGCCACACCTCCCGCTGCGGCCGATAGTTTCGCACGCGACGATCGAGACCGGTCGGCCACGCCGGACGGAGTCAGCGGCTGCGCAGCCGCTGCGGCTCGACGGTGTAGCGAGGGTCGCGCGCCGAAGCGTGCCCGGCCTCGAAGATGCCGAACCGCGTCGCCAACCCGGCCCCGGTCAGGCACAGACCCGAAGCGACCGCGGCGATCCGGCTGCGCCGGGCGAGCAGCGCCGTGACCGACCCGGCCACCACCAGGGCCTCCGCGGTGCGCAGCAGCCGTCCCGCACGACCCTGCCCGAAGACCTCGCCGACCATGCCCGCGCGGCGCTGCATCCGCCGCGTCGCCGCCACTTCCAGCGCCGAACCCGCCACCGCCATCCGCCGTGCCGGACCGGCCTGCGCCGCCGGCGCCGCCACCACGCCCAGTCCGGCCGCGCTGGCCACAGCGCTGCCGGCGAACACGAACGGCAGTTCGCGGTAGGGCTCGTGCCACGCGGGCACCGCCGTATCGGCCAACAGCACCGCGGTGTAGGTCGTCATCGCCGGGGCCAGCACGGCCGCGGCCGACGAGCTCAGCCAGCCCAGCCGGGGCAGCAGCCCGGTGGCGGCGCTGACCGCGCCGGCCCCGGCCAGCGCGGAGAACGGGGCGAGCACCCACGAACCGACGCTCAGCGGCGACGTCGGTTTGAACACCCGCAGCATGTTCAGGAACCGCAGCGGGCGGCCGAGGTCGTGCACCAGGAACGCGACGCTCGCGGTAGCCCCGATCCCGGAGCTGACCCGCCCGGCGCGCGCCAGACCAGGTCGGCCGGTGAGCCCGGCGCCGGCCGCCATCAGCGCCGCGGCACCAGCCATCCCGCCTAGGTAGAGGTACGCGGGCACGTCCGGCACCTTCCACACCGGCTCCTTGATCACCGGCCGGCCGTAGTAGGTCGCCCCCTCGGAACGGGTCGGCTCGGCCGCTTCCCGCAGCTCGCCGGTCATCGCCGCCTCCCCAGGAAACTGCCCGCCACGATCGCCAGCGCGGTCGCCGCGCCGACCGCCGCGTGCCGCCACATCGACGGCAGGTCCCGCGTGGTCACCACCGGATCCGGCGGTAGCCCGTACACCTCCGGCTCGTCCAGCAGCAGGAAGAACGCACCGTCACCGCCGACGCCGTCATCGGGTTCGTGGCCGTACAACCGGGCCCCGCTGAACCCCTGCTCCTGCAGGTCGGCGACGCGCAGCGCCGCCCGCTCGCGCAGCTCGTCCAGCGGGCCGTACTGGATGGACTCCGTGGGGCAGGCGGTGGCGCAGGCCGGCGCGAGACCCGCGCCGAGCCGGTCCTGGCACAGCGTGCACTTGGCGACGCCACCGGTGTCCGGCCGCCGGTCGATCACCCCGTACGGGCAAGCCGGCACGCAATATCCGCAGCCGTTGCACACATCGTCCTGCACGAGCACCGTGCCGTGCTCGGTGCGGATCAGCGCCCCCGTCGGGCAGACGTCCAGGCATGCGGCGTGCGTGCAGTGCTTGCACACGTCCGACGACATCAACCAGCGGACCTGCTCCTCGTCCCCGCCCGGCGGCCCGAGAGCGGGCATCCCGAGCTCCTGCGCCGTACCGCGCTGCTCGACGAAGGCCACGTGCCGCCAGGTGGTGCCGCTGAGCTCGCCGGTGTTGTCGTAGGACATGCCGGTGAGGTCCAGTCCGTCCTCGGGCAGCAGGTTCCACTGCTTGCAGGCGACCTCGCAGGCCTTGCAGCCGATGCACACGCTGGTGTCGGTGAAGAACCCGACCCGCGGCGGGTGGTCGTCCGGATAGCCCGCATCGCCCGCCGGGTCGGCGAGCGGCCCGCTCAACCGGTTACCGGTCAACGTTCCTCCTCTCCGGTGCGTGCCGGGTGATCGAGGTATTCGGCGCCGGTGAGCTCAGTGATTCCCGCGCGCCGCCGGTACTGCTCGACCAGCAGCCGCAGGTCCGGGCCACGTGGGCGCCTGCCCGGCCGGATGTCGCAGGTTCCCGCCTTGGTCTCCATGATGTGCACGTTCGGGTCCAGCGCGACGTTGATCAGCTCATTGGCCGCATCGCCGGTGGTCAAACCGTTCGGCCCCCAGTGCCACGGGATGCCGATCTGGTGGATCGTGCGCCCGTCCAGCTGCAGCGGCCGGATCCGCGAGGTCACCAGCACGCGGCCCTCGATGGCGCTGCGCGCGGTGATCACGGTCGCCCAGCCCACGTGGTCGAGGCCGCGTTCGGCGGCCAGTTCCGGCGAGACCTCCAGGAACATCGCCGGGGCCAGTTCGGACAGGTGCGCCAGCCACCGGCTCATGCCGCCCGCGGTGTGCTGCTCGGTGATCCGGAACGTGGTGAACACGTAGGGGTACACCGCGCTGCCGCGCTCGTCCCCGCTGGGCTGGTAGCGGTTCTCCGGCCGCGACCGGACTTCCCGGGCGGGATTGCGCTGCTGGTGCGGGTGCAGCCGGTTCGGCACGGGTGATTCCTGCGGCTCGTAGTGCGCCGGGAACGGCCCGTCCACCAGCCCGGACGGGACGTACAACCAGCCGCGGCCGTCGGTCTGCATGACGAACGGGTCGGTCCCGGCGATGCCCTCCGGGCCGGTCGCCCCCGGCGCGGGGACGTGGTCGGGGCGCTTGTGCCGGTCGAAGTCCGGGATGTCGTGCCCGGTCCACTCGCCGCGCTCGGCGTCCCACCACACGTACGCTTTGCGGTCGCTCCACGGGTTTCCGTCCGGATCGGCCGACGCGCGGTTGTAGAGCAGGCGCCGGTTGGCCGGCCAGGCCCAGCCCCACTCCGGTGCGACCCGGGTTTGCTCACGACCGGGCGTGCGCCGCGCGGCCTGGTTGACGCCCTCGGCGCGCACCCCGCAGTAGATCCAGCAGCCGCAGGAGGTCGAACCGTCCGGGCGCAGCTGGGTGTAGGCCGACAGCGGGACGCCCTCCCCGCCACTGCCGTTGATCTCGGCCAGCACCGCATCGGCGCTGGGTTCGTCGATCGCCCCGTGCGTCGGGTAGTCCCAGGTGAGTTCGCGCAGCGACCGGTCCCGCGGCCGGTCGGAACCGCGCAGCTTCTCGCGCAGCACCCGCCCCAGGTGGTAGTAGAACCACAGATCGCTGCGCTGGTCGTCGCGCGGTTCCACCGCCTTGTGGTGCCACTGCAGCAGGCGCTGGGTGTTGGTGAAGCTGCCGTCCTTCTCCGTGTGCGCGGCGGCGGGCAGGAAGAACACCTCGGTGCCGATGTCCTCGGCGCGCATCTCGCCGGTGGCGATCTCCGGGCCGTCCTGCCAGAACGTGGCCGTCTCGACGAGGTTGAGGTCACGCACCACCAACCAGTCCAGGTTGGCCAGACCCATCCGCTGTTGGCGCGCGTTGGCGGTGCCCACCGCCGGGTTCTCCCCGATGACGAAATAGCCCTTGACCGTGCCCTCGATCTGGCCGACGACGGTGCGGAACGTGCTGTGGTCGCCGTCGAGCCGGGGCAGCCGATCGAAGCAGTAGTCGTTGTCCGCGGTCGCGTGCTCGCCCCACCACGCCTTGAGCAGGCTGATCAGATAGGAGCGGATGTTGCCCCAGTAGCCGCTCGCCTGCTCGTCTTCGGAGACGTAGGCGTCGAGGTCGGCGTGGGTGTGCGCGTGCGGCATCGGCAGGTATCCCGGCAGCAGGTTGTACAGCGTCGGGATGTCGGTGGAGCCCTGGATGCTGGCGTGGCCGCGGAGCGCGAGGATCCCGCCGCCGGGTCTGCCGATGTTGCCCAGCAGCAGCTGCAGGATCGAGGCGGCGCGGATGTACTGGACGCCGACCGTGTGGTGGGTCCAGCCGACCGCGTAGGCCATCGCGGTGGTGCGTTCCCGGCCCGAGTTGGCGACGAGAGTGCGCGCCACACGTAGGAATTCCTCCGCCGGAACCCCGCAGACCTGCTCGACCATCTCCGGTGTGTAGCGCGCGTAGTGCCGCTTGAGCAGCTGGAAGACGCACCGCGGGTGCTGCAGGGTCGGGTCGGTGCGCGCGTGGCCGTGGTAGACGGGGCCGCCGGAGCCGGCGCGCTCC
Source organism: Saccharopolyspora montiporae (assembly GCF_015209505.1). Classification (GTDB taxonomy): domain Bacteria; phylum Actinomycetota; class Actinomycetes; order Mycobacteriales; family Pseudonocardiaceae; genus Saccharopolyspora; species Saccharopolyspora montiporae. The sequence continues at coordinate 45,311 of NZ_JADEYC010000039.1, read as the reverse complement.
GGACCACTGGTCTCCCGCTCGCGCGCGTGCCGCTTGCCCGCCTGCGAATCGGTGCCGCGGCGGCCCAGCGTCGGTTCGGCGAAACCGCCCTCGTACTGCCAGCTGGCCGTGTCGTAACTACCGGTCTCCGGATCGAATCCGGAGAACAGCCCGTCGAGGTCCTCGGTGTCGGCGAAGTCCGCGCCGACGATCATCGCCGCATTGGTGTAGTGCAGCACGTACTCGGCGAAGTAGGCGTCCTGAGTGAGCACGTGGTTGATCAGCCCGCCGAGGAAGGCGATGTCACTACCCGCGCGCAGCGGCACGTGCTGGTCGGCCAGCGCCGAGGTGCGGGTGAACCTCGGGTCGACGTGGATGATCCGCGCCCCGCGGTGCTTGGCCTCCATGACCCACTGGAAGCCGACCGGGTGCGCTTCGGCCATGTTCGATCCCTGGATCAGGATGCAGTCGGCTTCGGCGAGGTCCTGCTGGAACGTGGTCGCCCCGCCGCGCCCGAAGGAGGTTCCCAGACCGGGAACCGTGGAGGAGTGTCAAATGCGGGCCTGGTTCTCCACCTGCACCGCGCCCAGGGCGGTGTAGAGCTTCTTCATGAGGTAGTTCTCCTCGTTGTCGAGGGTCGCTCCTCCGAGGCTCGCGATGCCCGCCGTGCGGCGCAGGGGCCTGCCCTGCTCATCGGTGTCCTGCCAGGTCTCGTCCCGGGTGGCCAGCACCCGGTCGGCGATCATGTCCAGTGCGGTGTCCAGGTCGAGGTCCTGCCACTCGGTGGCGTGCGGCGGGCGGTAGCGGACCCGGCTCTCCCGCGTGGGCGAGGTGACCAGTTCACGGCTGGCCGAGCCCTTGGGGCAAAGCCTGCCGCGGCTGATCGGGGAATCCGGGTCGCCTTCGATCTGGGTGACCGCACCGTCACGCACGTACACCCGCTGGCCGCAGCCCACGGCGCAGAAGGGGCAGATCGAGCCGACGACCTCGTCGGCCTGCTCGGTGCGCGCGCGCCACGCGTCGGTGCTCGCGGAACGTGCGGCCGCGCCCCGGCCCAGCGGATCGGAACCGGTCAGCTGGCGCAGCACCGGCCAACGCAACCACTCCGGCATCGGGCCTCCTCGAACCGCGGTGTGCGTCGAGGAGAACCCCGCGGGTACCGGCTGCGCAACCCGCCGCGCTGCTGCGACCACTCGGCCGGGGTGGCGGGTCACGCCTCCCGGTCAGGCTTCGCGCACCGGTTCGGGATCCGGTTCTGCCTCCGGTTCCGGGTGCTCGGGCATGGTCCGCGGTAGCCACCGCCAGGCGATCAGCGCGGCCAGCAGGATCAGCCCCGCACCGACCAGGTGCGCCAGCTGCATGCCGTTCATCCAGGAGTCGGCCACGACCCGGGCGAACGCCCAGCCGCTCTCGCCGAGCATCCCGGCGACCTGCATCCCGCCGGCGAGCGAGGATTCGGCGGCATCGCGCAGCGGGCCGGGCAGGCCCTCGGTGAAGGCACCCAGCTGGGTGGCATAGCTGGTGCCGAGCACACTGCCCAGCACCGCCACGCCGAGCGAGGCACCGACCTCGCGGGTGACGTCGTTGGTGGCCGAGCCCATCCCCGCCCGCTCCCGCGGGACGGCGGCCATGAGCTGATCGGTGGCCGGGGCCATGGCCAGGGTCATGCCCAGCGCGGTCAGCGACAGCCCGCCGAGCAGGTGCCAGTAGCCGGTGCTCGCGGTCATCGTGCTGAGCACGCCCATGCCGAGCCCGGCCGCGACCAGCCCGCCGGCGACCACCGTGCGGGGACCGAGCGCGCGCACGAGGTCGGGCACCTTCGGAGCGACCACGAGCATGACGACCGACATGGGCAGCATGGCCAGCGCCGCGGTCACCGGGGAGTAGCCGAACACGAGGATCAGCGTCTGGCTCAACGCGAAGAACACGCCGATCAGCGCGAAGAACACCAGGGTCAGCGCCACGGCCGATGCGGAGAACGCGGCGTTGCGGAACAGCGAGATGTCCAGCATGGGGTCGCGGGCGTGTCGCTCCCAGAGCACGAACACCGCGATGAGCAGCAGACCGCCGAGCACCATCAGCAGGGTCCGGTTCGCCGCCCACCCCACGTTCTGCGCTTCGATGAGGGCGTAGACGAGCAGGGTGATGCCGGCGGTGGACAGCACGGCGCCGGGCAGGTCGATCCCGCCGATCGTGCGGTCCCGGGTGCCGCTGTGGGCGGGCACGTACCGGATCCCGGCGAGCACGCCGACCACGACCACCGGGATGTTGAGCGCGAACACCGCGTGCCAGGTGGTCACCTCCAGCAGCAGCCCGGCGATCACCGGGCCCAGCGCGGTACCACCGCCGGAGACCGCCGCCCACAGACTCACCGCCTTCGTGCGTTCCGCGGAGGGGAAGACGCTGGTGAGGATGGACAGGGTTACCGGCATGATCATCGCCGCACCCAAGCCGAGCACGCCGCGCGCGGCGATGAGCTCGGCGCTGGTGCTGACGAACAGCCACACGTACAGCGACGCCGCGCCGAACAGCACCATGCCGGTCTGCAGCATGAGCTTGCGTCCGTAGCGGTCGGCCAGCGCCGAGGTGGTGAACAGCAGTCCGGCGAACACCAGCGCGTAGGCGTTGTTGAACCACTGCTGCTCGGACATGGAGGCGCCGAGGTCCTGGGCCAGGAACGGCAGCGCCACGCCGAGCGAGGTGTTGGCGAGCATGGTCGCCGCCAACGCCAGGCACAGCACCAGCAACGTGGTCCACCGCCGCCGGTAGACCACCGGGTCGATCCCTTCGGCGACGGCTTGCTGCTCCCCCGGCGAAGGCCCACCGGCCTCCGGCCCGGCCGCTTCGGACCCCGACACGCGCTCCTCCGTTCGGCGACGACGACCCGACCAGGTTCGGTCAGTGCCCCCATTGTCCCGGGTGGCCCCGCGGGGTCGACCCACCCGGGTCCGCCCGGTGGGGTTCGGGTGTCGCACGACCTGCGTGGACGGGCGATGCCCAGTCGGCGTGGTGGCCGCCGCCGGCGTCCGCGCCCGCCGAGGAAGTGCCCGCGAAACGGTGAGCGGAGGTGTGCGCCTGCCCGGCACCTGCCGCCACGAGCTGTTCGACCCGGTCGCGCCGGACCCGTTCGTAGGTGTGCAGCGCCGCGGTCGTTCCGGGTACGTCGCGCAGGCACTTGCCGAGCACGACCGCGTCTTCGAACGCGAGGGTGGCGCCGATGCCGGCGGCCGGCGAGCAGGCGTGCACGGCATCGCCGACGAGCACGGTGCGGTCGTCGTGCCAGACCGGGGTGCTCGGCAGTTGCCGCGCGTTGACGGCCAGCACGTCGTTCCCGGAGGCGCGCACCACCCCGGCCGCGGGTGTCCGGTCGTCGCCGAGGTGGTCCAGGACCAGGCGCTTCCAGTCCTGCGGGCCGTTGCCGTCCAGTTCGTCGCGGGTCAGTTCCGGCCGCGGGATCCGGGCGAACCACCAGGTGGTCCCGTCCGGTGCCGTCGTGTAGCCGACGTAGCAGCGGCTGCCGTAGATCATCCGGTACCCGTCCGGGAAGGGGTCCGGGACCTCCCGCGCGCTGCCGTAGACGACGTTGATGCCCGCGTAGGCGGGTTCCGGCGCGGCCGGGTCGAGCATCCGGCGCACCGCGGAACGCAGTCCGTCGGCGCCGACGAGCAGGTCGGCGTGCTGCGCGCTTCCGTCGGCGAACCGGGCTTCGACGCCGTCGCCGCGGTGCTCGACACCGACCAGCCTGCGTCCGTGCTGCAGCTCCGCGCCGCGGTCGAGTACCTCGGCCTGCAGCTCCCGGTAGAGCGCGGCGCGGGTGAGGGTGCGCGGGCGGACCCGGGTTCCGTCCGACCGGTGCAGTTCGGCGGGGCGGTCGGCGTCGCGGACCTCGATGTCCGTCGCCGGGAACGAGGCGTCGCGCACGCGCGTCTCCGCGCCCAGCGCCGCCAGCGCGGTCAGCCCACCGGGCATGATCGCCAAAAACGCGCCGAGGTCCGCACCGCCGGACGGACGAGCTTCGCAGACCACGGTCCGCACTCCGGCCTGCCGCAGCGCCAGCGCGGCGGTCGCCCCGGCTGCTCCGCCACCGATGATCAGCGCTCGCACCCCTCGCCCCTCCCCCGTCGCGGACGTCGATCAGCCTGCCAGGCGGATCGGGCGGGATCCAGGCTGCCACTCACCCGTTCGAGTGCTGCGATCAGCCGAGCGGACTCGCATCGTGGACGGGTGGCGACCCGGTGAGGGGAGGAAGCCATGCCCTCGCGCAAGATCTGGACCGGTTCGATCAACTTCGGGCTGGTGACCATCCCGGTCGGCCTGTACGCGGCCACTGAGAACCACACCATCCAGTTCCACCAGTTCGAACGCGGCACCAACGACCGCGTGCGCTACAAGCGGGTCAACGAGCGCACCGGCAAGGAGCTCGGCTACGACGACATCGTCAAGGGCCGCGAGTACGGCGGTGCGGTGGTCACCGTCGAGCCGTCCGAGCTCGACGAGATCGCACCCGGGCGTTCGCGCACCATCGACATCACGGCCTTCGTCGACCTCGCCGAGATCGACCCGGTGCACTTCCAGAAGACCTACTGGCTGGCGCCGAACAGCAAGGAGCAGTTCCGGCCGTACAACCTGCTGCGCGCGGCGATGCGCGAGACCAACCAGGCCGGGATCGCGACCTTCGTGCTGCGCGGTAAGGAGTACCTCACCGCGGTGCGGGCCGACGAGGGTGTGCTGGCGCTGAACACGCTGTTCTTCGCCGACGAGATCCGCGATCCGGCCGAGATCATCTCCGACTCGGCGGAGCAGGCGGCGCCTTCGGACAAGGAGCTGCAGATGGCCACGACGGTCATCGACTCGATGAGCGAGTCCTGGGAGCCGGACAAGTACGCGGACACCTACACGGCCAAAGTCGAGGAGCTGCTGGCCGAGAAGGCAGCCGGGCACCAGCCGGAGACCGCCGAGGCCCCGCCCTCGCCCACCGATGTCATCGATCTGACCGAGGCGCTGCAACGCAGCGTCGACCAGGCCCGCGGTGGCCGTTCGCGGAGCGGGTCCGACGGCGAGGAGCTCACCGGGATGAACAAGGCCGAACTGGAGGACCGGGCCAAGAAGCTGGGGATCCGCGGCAGGTCGAAGATGAACCGGGCCGCGCTGGAGAAGGCGGTGGCTGCGGCCAGCCACGGTCCGCGCGGGCGCAGCAAGGCGTCCTGATGGGCACCGGCGCGAAACCGGCCGCCGAGGTGGCGGTCGACGTGCAGGGCCGCAGGCTCACTCTGTCCAATCTGGACAAAGTGCTGTACCCGGAGACCGGGTTCGCCAAGCGGGACGTGCTCGACTACTACCAGCGGGTCGCCCCCGCGCTGCTGCCGCACGTGCGCGAGCGCGCGGCGACGCTGATCCGCTTCCCGGACGGGGTGGGTGGCGGGTCCTTCTTCGAGAAGAACATCTCGCGGCACGCCCCGGACTGGGTCCCCACGGCCCGCGTGGTCAGCGGAGCGCAGGGACGCGGCAGGGCGACGAACCACCACGTGCGCCTCGACGACCTGCCGACACTGGTGTGGACGGCCAACCTCGCCGCGCTGGAACTGCACGTTCCGCAGTGGACGGTCGGCCCGGGTGACGAGCGGCGCTGCCCGGACCTGCTCGTGTTCGACCTCGACCCGGGAGAGCCGGCGACGATCGTGGAGTGCTGCCGGGTGGCCGAGCAGCTGCGCGAGGAGGTGGGCGCCGACGGGCTGCGCCCGTACCCAAAGACCAGCGGTTCGAAGGGCATGCAGGTGTACTGCCCGGTGCGCACCGACCGCCCGGAGCGCACGGCCGAGTACGCCAAGGACCTGGCCTGGCGGATGTCGGCGGCGGCCCCGGACCGGGTGCTGGCCCGGATGGCGCGGGCCGAGCGGCACGGCAAGGTGTTCATCGACTGGAGCCAGAACAACACGGCCAAGACCACCGTGGCGCCGTACTCGCTGCGCGCCCGGGCGCAGCCGACGGTGTCCACCCCGGTGACCTGGGCGGAGGTGCTGGCCTGCCGCCGACCGGCCGATCTCGCGTTCACCAGCGCCGATGTGCTCGCGCGGCTGGCCGACGGGCCAGACCCGATGGCCGATCTGCACACCGATCCGACTCCGCTGTGAGGCTGCGGACGCCGGTGCGCGCCGGCGCCCGCAGCGGGTCACTCGTCGAAGTCGATGGTGACCGCATCGGTGACCGGGAGCGACTGGCAGGTCAGCACGAACCCGTCGTCCACTTCGGACTGTTCGAGGGCGAAGTTGCGCCGCATGGTGACCTCGCCGCCGGTGACCTTGGCCCGGCAGGTACCGCAGACGCCGCCCTTGCACGCGAACGGCAGGTCCGGCCGCGCCTTCTGCGCCGCGTCCAGCACCGGCACGTCGCGCGGCAGGGACAGCTCCGAGGAACGCCCGTCCAGCACGACGGTGACCTCGCTGGCCGGCCCGTCGAAACCCGGGCCCTCATCGCGGCGGACGGGCTCGGGCGGCAGGTCGTCGACGTAGAACAGCTCCTGATGGATCCGGCCCGCGGTGACCCCGTGCTCGCCCAGCACCTCCTGCGCGCCGGTGACCATGCCGTAAGGCCCGCACAGCCACCACTGGTCCACCCCGCCCGGGTCCAGCACGGTCGAGAGCAGGTCGCGGAGCTTGTCCGCGTCGAGGCGGCCGCTGAACAGCTCGGACTCGCGCGGTTCGCGGGACAGCACGTGCACGAGCTCCAGCCGGGAGCGGTAGCGGTCCTTGAGGTCGGCGAGTTCGTCGGCGAACATCACCGTGTCGGTGCGCCGGTTGCCGTACACCAGGGACACCGTGGCACCGGTCTCGCGCAGCACCGACGCGGCGATCGACAGCATCGGGGTGATGCCGGAGCCCGCCGCGACGAGGACGTGCCGCTCGTCGCGGTCCAGCTCCGGGGAGAACGACCCGGACGGCGGCAGCACGTCGATCCCGTCGCCGGGCCGCACCTCGTTGACCAGCCAGGTGGAGAACAACCCGTCCGGGACCAGGCGCACCCCGATGCGCGGGGCCGTTCCGCGGGCCGCGCAGATCGAGTAGCTCCGGCGCTCCTCGCGGCCGTCCAGCACGCGGCGCAGCGTCAGCGACTGCCCGGGCCGGAAGTCGTACTCATCGGCCAGTTCCGGGGGCACCTCGAAGGTGACCGCCACGGCGTCGTCGCAGAGCCGGTCGACCTCGGCCACCCGCAGCCGGTGGAAGGAGTTGCGCCGGCGCCGGTTCGCGCCCGTGCCGGTCGCGGACTCGTCGACGGTAACGGGACTGGACACGGTCAGATCTCCTTGATGTGCTCGAAGGGTTCGCGGCACGACAGGCACCGGCGCAGCGCCTTGCAGGCGGTCGAGCTGAACTGCGAGAGCTCCTCGGTATCGCGCGATCCGCATTGCGGGCACGGCACGGCCGGCCGCGGCGCACCCAGCGCCAGCGGCACCGGTCCGGTCGGCCGCGCGGGCGCGGTGCCGGGTGGTGCGATGCCGTACTCGGCGAGTTTGCGCCGGCCCTCGTCGCTGATCCAGTCGGTGCTCCACGGCGGGTCCAGCACCGTGCGGACCTCGGCGTGGAAACCGGCCCGGGTCAGTGTGTCGTGCAGTTCCGTGCGCATCTCGTGCATGGCCGGGCAGCCGGAGTAGGTGGGCGTGATGGACACGACCACCGTTCCGGTCTCGGACAGCTCGACGCTGCGCAGCACGCCGAGGTCGGCCAGCGTCACGACCGGCAGCTCCGGGTCGGTCACCGTCGCGGCGACCTCCCTGGCGTGCTGCAGGTCCACGTGGGTGCTGGTCACCACGTCGCCTCCGGGTGCGCGCGGGCGAGGCTCTGCATCTCGGCGAGCAGGAACCCCAGGTGTTCGGTGTGCAGGCCGTCGCGCCCGGTCCGGCCGGCGACCCCGGACAGCGGAGCGACGTCCGCGGGCACCGGGATCCCGGCTGCCCCACAGACCTGCGCGAGCACCTGGTCGAACTCCTGGCGCAGGTCGGCCGGGTCGGGTGCGATGCCGCTGTCGACCATCCGGCGTTCGGTGGCGCCGGCGTGGAACAGCTCGTCCACCAGCGGCCAGATCTCGCGCAGGCCCTGCTGCGTCCGGCGGTGCGACTCCTCGGTCCCGCCGCCGAGCCGCAGCACCCAGCGGGCCGCGTACTCGCGGTGGTAGGTGAGTTCCTTGCCCGCCTTGGACGCGATGGCCGACAGCATCGGGTCGTGGCCGACCACCAGCCGGTCGAACAGGGCCAGGCGCCAGCTGGAGAAGACCAGCAGCCGGGCCACGGTGTGCCCGAAGTCGCCGTTGGGCAGTTCGGCCAGCCGCACGTTGCGGAACTCCCGTTCCTCGCGGAAGTAGGCGAGCTCGTCCTCGGTGCGGCCGGTCCCGTCGACCTGGCCGGCGCGGGCCAGCAGCAGTCGGGCCTGGCCGAGCAGGTCCAGGGCGATGTTGGCGAGGGCCAGTTCGTCTTCGAGCTCGGGGCTCGCGGTGACCCATTCGCTCAGCCGCTGCGACGCGATCAGCGCGTCGTCGCCGAGCATCAGGCAATACCGCGCGAGCTCGGCACCGTCGACGCCCGCGGGCGGGTTCGGGTCGATCCCGGCCAGCGGGTCGTCGAATCCGGTGCCGAAGGCCCACCGGCCCTCGCCGTCCTCATCGGCGGCGGTCAGCGCCTCGTAGGCGTTGTCGAACGACATGAGCCGACCTCACATGTGCGGAACGTTGTCGGGAATGCTGTAGAACGTCGGGTGCCGGTAGACCTTGTCCCCGCTGGGCTCGAAGAACGGATCCTTCTCGTCCGGGCTGGAGGCGGTGATGTCCTCGGCCTTGACCACCCAGATGCTCACGCCCTCGTTGCGCCGGGTGTAGAGGTTGCGCGCGTTGTGCAGCGCCATCTGCTCGTCCGGTGCGTGCAGCGAGCCGACGTGCACGTGGTTGAGCCCGCGCTTGCCGCGCACGAACACCTCGAACAGCGGCCACCAGGCCCGCGCGGCACCGTTGTCGTCGGAACTCATCGGGCCTCCTCCTCGGTTGCGGCCTGCTTGGCGGCGTAGGCGGCCGCCGCGTCGCGCACCCACTGCCCCTCCTCGTGCGCCCGGCGGCGGCGGGCCAGCCGCTGCTCGTTGCACGGGCCCTGGCCGGACACGACCTGCTTGAATTCCGACCAGTCCGGTTCGCCGAAGTCGTAGTGCCCCCGCTCGGCGTTCCAGTGCAGCTCGGGATCGGGCAGCGTGACGCCGAGCGCCTCGGCCTGCGGCACGGACATGTCCACGAACTTCTGCCGCAACTCGTCGTTGGTGTGCCGCTTGATGCGCCAGGCCATGGATTGCTGGGTATTCGGCGAATCCCCGTCCGGGGGGCCGAACATCATCAGCGAGGGCCACCACCAGCGGTCGGTGGCGTCCTGCACCATCTCCCGCTGCTCGTCGGTGCCGCCCATCATCGTCATCAGCGACTCGTAGCCCTGGCGCTGGTGGAACGACTCCTCCTTACAGACCCGCACCATCGCCCGCGCGTACGGACCGTAGGAGGTGCGGCACAGCGGCACCTGGTTGCAGATCGCAGCCCCGTCGACCAGCCAGCCGATCACGCCGATGTCAGCGAAGGTCAGCGTCGGGTAGTTGAAGATCGACGAGTACTTCTGCCTGCTGTCGATGAGCTTTTCGGTGAGCTCACCGCGGTCCACGCCCAGCGATTCGGCCGCGGAGTACAGGTACAGCCCGTGGCCGGCCTCGTCCTGCACCTTGGCCAGCAGGATCGCCTTGCGCCGCAGGCTCGGGGCACGGGTGAGCCAGTTGCCCTCCGGCTGCATCCCGATGATCTCCGAGTGCGCGTGCTGGGCGATCTGGCGCACGAGGGTCTTGCGGTACGCCTCGGGCATCCAGTCCCGCGGTTCGATCCGCTGGTCCTTGGCGACGCGGTCGTCGAAGTGCTGCTGCAGCTCGGCCTCGCCGAGCTCGGCCATCGCGGTCATGCCTGCTCCTCGCCTCCCTTGGCCACCAGGGTGAGCACGTCGTACTTGGCCACTGATGCGCCGTCCTGGTTGGTGACGTCCACATCCCACCGGACCTCGCCGTGCTCGGCGTCGACCCGCGGGATGATCTGCTTGGCGGTGATCGTCACGGTGATCTCGTCGCCGGGGTAGGTCGGCGTCAGGAACCGGAGGTTCTCCAGCCCGTAGTTGGCCAGCACCGGCCCGGGTGCCGGGTCCACGAACAGGCCCGCGGCGAACGAGACGACGAGGTAGCCGTGCGCGACGCGTCCTTCGAAGAACGGGTTGGCCGCGGCGGCGTCCTCGTCGGTGTGCGCGTAGAAGGTGTCCCCGGTGAACTCGGCGAAGTGCTCGACGTCGTCCAGGGTGACCACCCGCGGTGCGGTGACCACGCTGTGGCCCACCCGCAGTTCGCCGAGGTGTTTGCGGAACGGGTGCACCTCGCTGCTGCGGCGCTCGGCGCCGGCGACCCACTGCCCGGTCACCGCGGTGAGCACGCCCGGGTCGGCCTGCACGGCGGTGCGCTGCATGTGGTGCAGCACCCCGCGGATGCCGCCCATCTCCTCACCGCCGCCCGCGCGACCCGGTCCTCCGTGCACCAGCTGCGGCATCGGCGAGCCGTGCCCGGTGGATTCCGCGGCGTTGTCCCGGTTGAGCACGAGCAGCCTGCCGTGCCGGGACGCGGCGCCGAGCACCACCTGCCGGGCGAACTCGGGGTCGGCGGTGACCACGGACCCGGCCAGCGAGCCGGCGCCGCGGCGGGCGAGCGCGATGGCCTGCTCGGTCGTCTCGTAGGGCAGCACGGTGCTGACCGGGCCGAACGCCTCGACCTCGTGCGGCTCCGGGCGGTCCGGGTCGGTGCAGCGCACCAGCAGCGGCGGCAGGAACGCGCCGGCGACGGCGTCGGCCCCGGTGACCTCGAAGTGGTCCGGGTCGCCGTACACGAGCTCCCCGGCTTCCAGCAGCGACTTCAGCGAGCGCAGCACCTCTTCGCGCTGTTCGAGCCCGGCCAGCGCGCCCATGCGCACGTCCGGGTCGGCGGGGTCGCCCACCACGACCTTGTTCAGCCGCTCCTTGGCCGCGGCGACCACCGCGTCGATCTGCGCGGCCGGCACCAGGGCCCGGCGGATGGCGGTGCACTTCTGCCCCGCCTTGACGGTCATCTCGGTGACCAGCTGCTTGACGAACAGGTCGAACTCCGGGGTACCGGGTTCGGCGTCCGGGCCCAGGATCGAGCAGTTCAGCGAGTCGGCCTCGACGTTGAACCGCACGGACTGCGCGTTGACCACCGGGTGACTGCGCAGCTTGCGGCCGGTCGCGGCCGAACCGGTGAAGGCCACCTGGTCCTGGTCGGTGAGGTGGTCGAGCAGATCGCCCGTGCTGCCGCAGATGAGCTGCAGCGAGCCGGCGGGCAGCAGTCCGGACTCGACCATGAGCTCCACCAGCCGGTGGGTGAGGTGCGCCGACTGGCTGGCCGGCTTGATCACGCTGGGCACCCCGGCCAGGAAGGCGGGTGCGAACTTCTCCAGCGGGCCCCACACGGGGAAGTTGAACGCGTTGATCTGCACCGCGACGCCCTGCAGCGGGGTGCACACGTGCTGGGCGACGAACGTGCCGCCCTTGCTCAGCGGCTCGACCGGACCGTCCACGTAGACGGTGCTGTTGGGCAGTTCGCGGCGGCCCTTGCTGGAGTAGCTGAACAGCACCCCGATGCCGCCGTCGATGTCGAATTTGGCATCGCCGAGCGTCGCGCCGGCGCGGTGGGCGAGCCCGTACAGCTCCTCGCGGTGCTCGCGCAGGTGGGACGCCAGCGCCTTGAGCAGCGCAGCGCGCTGGTGGAAGGTCAGCTCCGCGAGCGCAGGCCCCCCGGTGCTGCGGCCGTAGTCGAGCACACCGGCCATGTCGATGCCCGCAGTGGAGATCCGCGCGATCTCCGCACCGGTGACGGCGTCGCGCAGCGGAACTCCGTCGTCCGCCGGGACGTGCCAGTCACCGTTGACATAGCTCCGAAGGGCAGCCATGCAGCCCGACCTCCTCCGCCTGGTTCGTGGGCGTGTCGTGAACCGGTCGAATTCTTTAACTGACCGTTCGTTCGGTGACGCTAGCACCGCGATCGGCGCGGGACCAGAACCGGCCCGGCGGATCAGGAAGCTGTACCGAGTCAGCAGCCGACCCGCCCGCTCGCGCTCTTGACAGGACGAGAGGCCGCAGTATTAATTACCGACTATTCGTTCAGTTGAGGGCGGTGAATCCGGTGCAGCAACCCGCATCCCCGACGGCCAGCCCGGCCGAAGCGATGTTCGACGAGGACCACGCTTCGCGGGCGCTCGGCATCGAGCTCGTCGACAACGGCGAGGGGCACGCCACCGCCCGCATGCGGATCACCGCCGAGATGGTCAACGGCCACGGCAACGCCCACGGCGGTTACATCTTCCTGCTGGCCGACACCGCGTTCGCCTGCGCCTGCAACGACAGCCATGAGACGTCCACCGTCGCCTCGGGAGCCGACATCACCTACGTTCGGCCCGCGCGCCGGGACGACGACCTGGTCGCCCGGGCGCACGAGCGCACGCGGTTCGGGCGCAGCGGGATCTTCGACGTCTCGGTCACCCGGGGCGACGAGGTGATCGCCGAATTCCGCGGCCACAGCCGCACACTCAGAGTCGAGGGAGTCAAGCCATGACGGGGACGACGACGTCGCTGACATCGACGCGCAGGCTCGGGACCGCGCCCCGCCCCGAGGAGCTCGACCCCGCGGAGCGCTACTCCGCCGACGAGCTCGCCGCCGTGCAGTTCGACCGGCTGCAGCAGACCCTGCGCCGCGCCTACGACAACGTCGCCGTGTACCGCGAGCGGTTCGACGCGGCCGGAGTCCGCCCGGAGGACCTGTCCAGCCTCGCCGATCTGGCGAAGTTCCCGTTCACCACCAAGCACGACCTGCGCGACAACTACCCGTTCGGCATGTTGGCCGAGCCCATGTCGAACGTGCGCAGGCTGCACGCCTCCAGCGGCACCACCGGCAAGCCGACCGTCGTCGGCTACACCGACAACGACCTCGACGCGTGGTCGGACGTCGTGGCCCGCTCGATCCGGGCCGCCGGTGGGCGCCCCGGGCACATGGTGCACGTCGCGTTCGGCTACGGGCTGTTCACCGGTGGGATGGGCGCGCACTACGGCGCCGAACGGCTCGGCTGCACCGTGGTGCCCGCCTCCGGCGGGATGACCGCCCGGCAGGTGCAGATCATCGAGGACTTCCGGCCCGAGATCATCATGGTCACGCCCTCCTACATGCTCACGCTGCTCGACGAGTTCGAACGCCAGGGCATCGACCCCCGGTCCACCTCGCTGCGCGTGGGCATCTTCGGCGCCGAGCCGTGGACCGAGCAGATGCGCGTGGAGATCGAGGAGCGCCTGGACATCGACGCGGTGGACATCTACGGGCTGTCCGAGGTGATGGGGCCGGGCGTGGCCGCCGAGTGCGCCGAGACCAAGGACGGCCTGCACATCTGGGAAGACCACTTCTACCCGGAGGTCATCGACCCGTTCACCGGCGAGGTGCTGCCGGACGGGTCCGAGGGCGAGCTGGTGTTCACCTCGCTGACCAAGGAAGCGCTGCCGATCATCCGCTACCGCACCAAGGACCTCACCCGGCTGCTGCCGGGCACCGCGCGCTCGATGCGGCGCATGGCCAAGGTGACCGGCCGCAGCGACGACATGATCATCCTGCGCGGGGTCAACGTCTACCCCACCCAGATCGAGGAGCTCGTGCTGCACACGCAGGGGATGTCCCCGCACTTCCAGCTGGTGCTCACCCGCGAGGGGCGGATGGACAAGATGACCGTGCGCGTGGAGGCCCGGCCCGACTGCCCCGGCGTGCGGCGCGACCCGGCGGCCACCGAACTCGCCAAGGGCATCAAGGACGGCGTCGGGATCAGCACCGAGGTCACCGTGGTGGACCCCGACACGCTGGAGCGCTCCGTGGGCAAACTGCGCCGGGTGGTGGATCGGCGCGACGCCTGAGCGGGACGGTTGGGATACTGGACATGATGGAGGGCAACACGGGACGGGGATCCGGCCGCCGAGGTCGTCCGGGCTACGACCTCGGCACGCTGCTGGACGTGGCGGTGCGGGTGTTCAACGAGCGCGGCTACGAGGGCACCAGCATGGAAGACCTCGCGCAGCGGCTCGGGATCACCAAATCGGCGATCTACTACCACGTGTCCAGTAAGGACGAACTGCTGCGGCTGAGCGTCAACCGCGCGCTGGACGCGTTGTTCGCGGTCACCGAGGAGAAGGCCTCGACCACCGGCAGTGCCCTGGACCGCCTGGAACACGTCCTGCGTCGCAGCGTCTCGGTCCTGGTCGCCGAGCTGCCGTTCGTGACGCTGCTGTTGCGGATCCGCGGCAACACCCGGATCGAGCGCCAGGCGCTGGCCCGACGCCGGGAGTTCGACCGCATCGTCAGCGACCTCGTCAAGCAAGCCGAGTCCGAGGGCGGTATCCGGCCCGATGTGGACCCGGCGCTGACCAGCAGGCTGCTGTTCGGCATGGTCAACTCGATCAACGAGTGGTACCGCCCGTCCCGCAGCCTGCAGTCGACCGAGATCGCCGACGCGATCATCACGATCGCCTTCGACGGCCTGCGCAACGGGCCCGCTCGCGAGCCGTCCTGACCGCCGGGCGCGCGGTCGCGGTGGGCGGGATCACCGCCACCGCCCGTCCGGCGCGCGGGGCTGCGCGCATGTGCTGAGATTCCGGTATGGACAGGGGCGCCGAACCGGTGGCACCGCGGCGCGAGCTGGACGCCGCCGGGATCGGCGACCCCCGGTTGCGCCGGTCCTACCGGCACTGCCGGCAGCTGCACGCCCGGCACGGGCGGACCTACTTCCTGGCGACCCGGCTGCTGCCCGCGCCGCGCAGGCCTGCGGTGCACGCGCTGTACGGGTTCGCCCGCTGGATCGACGACCTCGTCGACGCCCCGGACCCGCGCACCCGCGCGGAGCAGCCGCGCACCGCGCTGCGGACCGCGCAGCAGCGGCTCCACGCAGCGCTGCGCGGGGACGGCGCCGAGGATCGGCACCCGGTGCTGGCGGCGGTGGTGGACGCGGTCCGCCGGTACTCGATCGAGCCCGCGCTCTTCGACGACTTCTTCCGCTCCATGCGCATGGACCTGCGGCCGCGCACCTACCGCACCCGCGCCGAACTGGACGACTACGTGCACGGCTCGGCCGGGGTCATCGGCCTGCAGGTGCTGCCGGTGCTGGGCACGCGCTGCCCGGTCGAGCGGGCAGCGCCGTACGCCGCCGAGCTGGGCCGGGCCTTCCAGCTGACCAACTTCCTCCGCGACGTCGGCGAGGACCTGCGCCGCGGCCGGGTGTACCTGCCCGCCGAGGAACTGGCCGCCTTCGACGTGGACCGGGAACGGCTCGAAGGATGCCTGCGCACCGGGCGCCCCGACCCCGCGGTCCGCCGGGCACTGAGCGACCAGGTGGCCCGCGCACGAGCCGTCTACCGCGCCGCCGAACCCGGCATCCGACTGGTGGACGCCGGCGCGCGACCGTGCGTGCGCACCGCGCACCAGCTCTACGGCGAGATCCTCGACCGCATCGTCGAATCCGGCTACGCGGTGTTCGACCAGCGGGTCGCGGTCGGCCCCGCGCGACGGGCCGGTGCCGCCGCGCGGGCGGCGGGCTCGGTGCTGGCCACACGATGGGGCACCGGATAGCGGCCCGCGGACGCGAGTGTGGCCGCGGCGCGGCCCGGGTACTCCGATCGTGCGGGGCTCCGCCGCACAGCCCGTGCGCGGCGGAGCCGCACGATGTCGTGCCACGGTCCCGCTCGTGGCACCGGGAGGATGAGCGATGGCCTCGCGCTGGCAAGAACTGCGCACGACGGCGGAGGCGCAGGCGCGCGCCGGCGAGCAGCTGGACAGCACGTCGCGCGGGACGCCGACCGGCGGTGCGGACCGCGCCGCGGCGCGCGAGGCACTGCTGGTCCTCACCTCGACCGCCGCAGCGCTGGCACGCCAGCTGGACATGCTCGCCAGCGCGTACGCCTCCCCCGGCCTCGCCGAGGACTCCGAGGTGCACACCGCCCTCGACCAGGCCGCTGCGGCCGCGGAAGACCTCGGCACCTGCACCTCCGTCGCCGCGCAGGCCATCGTCGAGCAGGACTGACCCGACGCCCCGTCCGGCGGACGCGCGCGGCTGCAGATGACAACCGAGCGCGACCGTACGCACACTGGACGCACTCGGCCGTCGGGACTCCCGCGGCTGCGCACCCGACGACGGATCGGAGCTGCTCGTGCCCACCTTGCAGGACCGGACGATCCTGGTGACCGGTGCGACCGGCGGGCTGGGACTGGCGCTGTCCCACCGGCTGGCCGCCGACGGGGCGCGGGTGGTGCTGCACGGCCGCGACGAGCAGCGGACCGCGGCCGCTCGCGACGAGGTGGCCGCGACCAGCGGCAACGCCGACCGGCTGGCGGTGGCGACCGCAGACCTGTCCGACCTGGCACAGGTGCGCGCGCTGGCCGACGCGGTCGCCACCCGGTTCGACCGGCTGGACGTGCTGGTGAACAACGCCGGCGTCGGTGGCGGGCCGCCGGAGGCGCCGCGGGTGTTCAGCGCCGACGGGATCGAACTGCGCTTCGCGGTGAACTACCTGGCGGGCTACCGGCTCACCCGGCTGCTGCTGCCGACTCTGCGCAGTGCGGCACCGGCCCGGATCATCTCCGTGGCTTCCGCGGGCCAGCACGCCATCGACTTCGCCGATCCGATGCTCGACCACGACTACACCGGGATGCGGGCTTACGCGCAGAGCAAGCTCGCGCAGATCATGTTCACCCTGGACTTGGCCGCAGAACTGCCCGCCGACGAGGTGACCGCCAACGCGCTGCACCCGGCCACCTTCATGAACACGCGGATGGTGCGCGAGGCCGCGGTGACCCCGGTCAGCACGGTGGCCGACGGGGTCGAGGCGACCGCGCGGCTGGTCGGCGACCCCGCGCTGGACGGCGTCACCGGCGAGTACTTCCACGGCACCCGGCCCAGCCGGGCGCTCGACGAGGCGTACGACCCCGGGGACCGGGCGAAGCTGCGCGAACTGTCCGAACGGCTCATCGGCCAGGCCGCGACCTGATCCGACACGCATCCGGAGGCAGCGATGAACGACACGGCAGACCGCAAGATCGTCGTCGGCGTCGACGGCTCCAGTTCGGCCCGCAGCGCGCTGCTCTGGGCGGTGCGCCAGGCCGAACTCACCGGCGCGCGGGTGCAGGCCGTGGCCGCGTGGGAGTTCCCGGCCTTCTACAGCTGGGAGGGCGGACCGATGCCACCGGACGACTTCGAGCGCTCCGCGCGCAACGGGATGGACGAGACGGTCGACGCGATCCTGGTCGAAACCGGAACCGCCGTGTCCGTGCAGCGCGACCTCGAACACGGCCACGCCGCCCAGGTGCTGCTCGACGCCGCGCAGCAGGCCGACCTGCTGGTCGTCGGCTCGCGCGGGCACGGCAGCTTCTACGGTGCGCTGCTCGGCTCGGTCAGCCAGCGCTGCGCGCAGCACGCGCAATGCCCGGTGGTGATCGTGCGCGCTTGAGGGATGTCCCGGCTCAGCCCGGGTGCCCGAGCCTGCGCGACAGTTCCCGCGCGCCGTCGCGCACCCGGTCGCGGTGCGCGGCCTCGATCTCGTCGTCCCAGCGCAGGATCGGTGCCGAAATGCTGATCGCGGCCACCACGGCTCCGGTCCGGTCGCGGACGGGCGCCGCCACGCACGCGACCGACTCGGTGGACTCGCAGTGCTCGCGGGCGCAGCCGCGCGCACGCGCCGCGGTCAGTTCCCGGCGCAGGTGCTCGGGATCGGTGGTGCTGCCTGCGGTCATCGCGGGCAGGTGCCCATCGCCGAGCAGGGCGTCGAACTCGGTGCCGGACAGCTCGGCCAGCAGGACCTTGCCGACCGCGGTGCAGTGCGCGGGCACCCGCTTGCCCACCGCGGAGACCATCCGCACCGGGTGGCTGCTGTCCGCCTTGGCCACGTAGAGCACGTCGGCGCCCTCGCGCACCGCCACGTGCACGGTCTCCCCGCAGTCCGCGGCGACCTCGGCAGCCACCAGCCGGCCCTCGCCGGCGAGGTCGAGCCGCTCGGCGTAGGCCGCACCGAGCTGGAAGGCCGCCACGCCCAGCCGGTACCGATTTCCGGGCACCTGGGTGAGGTAGCCGCGGCGGGACAGCGTGCCGAGCAGCTCGTGCACGGTGGTGCGCGGCAGGCCGAGCCGGGCGGTGATCTCGGGGGCGCTGAGCTCGGCCTCGTCCAGGAACAGCTCCAGGACGTCGAAGGCCCGCTGCACCGCGGGTACCGCTCGGGTCACGCCTGTCCGCCCTCCGCAGGTCCGGCGAATCCGGCGCCATCCTAGCCGCGCCGCCGCACTCCGGGCGGTGCTGCCCCACCGCGGCGGACCCCGTCCCGCTACGCGGCCGGGCCCGCGCGTGCCACCGGTGGCACTCCTATGCTCGGGCGATGGGCGCATCGGGAACCGCCGCGCCGCTGCGGAGCCGGTCCGGTCGCTGGATCATCCTGGCCACCATCCTGGGATCGGGCGTGGCCTTCCTGGACGGTTCGGTCGTCAACGTGGCGCTGCCGGTCATCGGCCGCGACACCGGGGGAAACCTCGCGCTGCTGCAATGGGTGCTGGACGCCTACCTGCTGACGCTGAGCGCGCTGCTGCTGCTCGGCGGGGCGCTCGGCGACCGGTACGGACGCCGACGCATCTACACGATCGGTCTCGTGGTGTTCACGCTGGCCTCACTGGGCTGCGGACTGGCGCCGACCGGGGAGGCGCTCGTCATCTTCCGATTGCTGCAGGGCGTGGGTGGGGCGCTGCTGGTCCCGGGCAGCCTCGCGCTGATCAACTCCACGATCCACCACGACGACCGCGGGCAGGCGATCGGCCGCTGGGCGGGGTTGACCGGCGTGGCCTCGGCGCTGGGTCCGTTCATCGGCGGTTGGCTCGTCGACGCGGTGTCCTGGCGGTGGGTGTTCTTCATCAACCTGCCGGTCGCCGCGGCCGCGCTATTGGCCCTGCGGCGCGTGCCGGAGACCCGCGACCCGGACGCGACCGGAACCCCCGACCTGCTCGGCGCCGCCGCGGTCACGGCAGGCTTGGCCGGTTCGGTCTACGCGCTCATCGAGGTCCCGTCCACCGGCTGGACGGCGGTGTCGATCGCCGCGGCGGTCCTCGGGGCGGTCGGGCTGGTGAGCTTCCCGTTCATCGAGGCGCGCACCGCCCGGCCGCTGCTGCCGCTGTCCCTGCTGCGCTCGCGCCAGTTCGACGGCGCCAACACCACGACCCTGGTCGTGTACTCGGCGCTGGGCGGCGCGCTGTTCCTGCTGTCGCTGCAGCTGCAGCAGAGCATGGGCTACACCGCGCTGGAGGCCGGGATCGCGACCCTGCCGATCACGGTCATCATGCTGCTGCTGTCCGCGCGGGTGGGCAAGATCGCCCAGCGCATCGGACCGCGGGTGCCGATGACGGTCGGGCCGTTCGTGTGCGCGGGCGGCCTGGTGCTCATGACGCGCGCCGCACCGGGCGCCGACTACCTGTCCGGGGTGCTGCCGGGGGTCGCGGTGTTCGGGTTCGGTCTGTCGCTGACCGTCGCGCCGCTGACCTCCGCCGTGCTGGCCTCGGTCCGCGAAGAGCACGGCGGCGTCGCCTCCGGGGTGAACAACGCGGTCTCCCGGATGGCCAGTCTGCTGGCGGTGGCGGTGCTGCCGCTGGTCGCGGGGCTGTCGGACACCGGCACGGGTGCTCCGCTCGGACCGGGATTCGCGCGGGCGATGCTGATCTCGGCCGCGTTGTGCGTCTGCGGCGGGATCGTCGCGTGGCTGACGATCGAGCGCGCGGCTCCGGTGCGCAACCACCCGCTGCCGGGTGTGCAGCAGGCGTGCCAACCTCCGGAGCCGCGCGAATCCGCGACCGGCTGAGGACACGATCAGCCTGCCATCGGGCGAAATCCGCATCCGGACGACGACGTGCGGTGCGGGTGCGTGATGTGCTCCGGGCATGCGAACCGGGCGGAGGGGCCACCCCTGCGAGGTGGACACGACGCAGATCGGCGTGTGGCGGTGCGGAATCTGCGGCCAGCAGTGGGAAGTGCACGGTGTGGCGGGCAATCCGCGGGTGCGCAGGGTCAGCCGGTTCGGCTGGTTCCTCGCCAAGCTCATGGGGTGATGGCCCCGCTGGGTTGATCGCACCGCTGGGCTGATCGAGTGAATCCGTCCCGTTCCGGCCCAGTCCCGCGGCGGATTCCGCATCCTCGGACACCCCGGTGCACAATCACCGGGAGAGGACGGGAGATCGCCTTGCGACACACCACGCGCGCTACCACCGCCATTGCCATCGCCGGCATCGTCGGCGCCACGCTGACCGGGGCCTCCGCCGCGCAGCCGGACGGTTCCGCCGCGCAGCCCGAGGACCCGGGCGCGCAGGCGCAGAACCCGGTGTACTTCGTGCACGGCTGGGGCGACGAAGCCAAGGACTGCACCGACACCTGGGGCAACGCCGTCGAGCACTTCGCCGAGACCGAGGGGATGGCCCCGTCCAAGCTGCACATGCTGCAGTACTACGACGGCGACTACGCGGACGACGACGCCTGCAACGAGCGGGCCGGCGGGGAACTGACCTACGCCGACATCTCCGGGGACGGCGAGAACGACGGGACCAACGACACGCGGATCCGCCACGTCGCAGCGGCTTTCGCGCACCAGCTCGCCGATGAGCACGACGGCGAGAAGATCGACATCGTGGCGCACTCGATGGGCGGGCTGATCACCCGGGTCGCGCTGCTGGGCACCGCGCAGGGCTGGGACGACTTCCCGACGGACTCCGACGGCAGCCCGGCCGAGCTCAACGTCGACGACGTGGTCACCCTCGGCACCCCGCACCAGGGGGTGATCCAGAAGTTCGGCAACACCAACGACGACACGCAATGGAAGTCGATGGACCCGGACTCGGAGTTCATGCGGGTGCTGCACCTACCGGAGAACCGGCTCAGCCGGGACTGGGCGCAGGACGTGGACTGGAGCTTCGTCGGCTCCAACGAGGACGA
Source organism: Saccharopolyspora montiporae (assembly GCF_015209505.1). Classification (GTDB taxonomy): domain Bacteria; phylum Actinomycetota; class Actinomycetes; order Mycobacteriales; family Pseudonocardiaceae; genus Saccharopolyspora; species Saccharopolyspora montiporae. The sequence continues at coordinate 24,239 of NZ_JADEYC010000039.1, read as the reverse complement.
CACGGTCACCGGCGAATCGGCCATCGACATCGGGTTCCACGCCGACCACAAGTACCTCTACCGCGGCGGTAACGAGCTGGAAGTCACGCACGGGACGATTCGCACCTTCGTGGCCGGTGACCACCACTTCAACCTGCGGCACACGCACGTCGGTGAGGGAACGACCGACACGACCGAAGGCCGCGCGCCGGTGGCGCTGGCCTGGCGGGCCATCACCGACAAGGACCGGTGACCCGGATCCGGGCGCGGCCGCGGTGATGTCGCTCAGCTGCGGTCGCGCCCGGACGCTGTCGGGCGCCCGGTCGGCAGGTTGACCGCCAGCAGCAGCACGAGCAGTCCGGCCACCGGCACGACCAGCAGCCCCGCGCGCAGGCTGTAGGCGTCGGCCAGCAGGCCGACGACGGGTGGTCCGGACAGGATGCCGATCCGGTACACCCAGCCGACGACGGCCAGGCCCGTTCCCGGTGGCAGCCCGGGCAGCTCGTCGGCGGCGTGCATGCCGGCCGGGATCAGCGTGGCGATGCCGCAGCCGGCCACGGCGAAACCGGCGATCGTGCCCAGCGGGCTCGGCCACAGCAGCGCCGAACCCGTGCCGAGCAGCACGAGCACACCGCCGCAGCGGGCCACCGCGCGCGGACCGAAGCGGTGCACCACGCGGTCGCCGCTGAACCGCCCCGCCATCTGCGCGGCCTGCAGCGCGACGAACACCATGCCCGCCAGCGCCGGTGCGGCCGACAGCTCCTCGCGCAGGTACACCGCGCCCCACGAGGCCGCGGTGTCCTCCACCAGAGCCGCTGCCGCGCACAGCATCCCGAGGGCGACCAGCACCCCGACCAACCGCCGGCCGGGAATCCGGTGCCCGTGCCCGGCTTCCGGCTGCTCGCCGCGGTCGTCCCCGGGCAGCAGGAATCCGCGGGTCAGCACCGCCACTGCCGCCAGCACGACCGCGGCCGCGCACAGGTGCAGCGGGAGCGGGACCGCGGCCCCGGCGGCCAGCGACCCGGTAATGCCGCCGATGATCGCGCCGAGGCTCCACAAACCGTGCAGCGAGTTCACGATCGACCGCCCGTAGCGCCGCTGCACGCGCAGCCCGTGCGCGTTCATCGCCACGTCGACGATCGCGTCGAGGGCTCCGGCCACCAGCAGTGCACCGGCCAGCGCCCACCACCAGCCCGCCACGGCGACCAGCACCAGGTCGGCTGCCAGCAGCACCGAGCACCACACCGAGACCGCGGCCGAACCCCAGCGGCGCTGCACCAGCGCGGCCAGCGGTCCCGCCAGCAGCGAGCCGAGCGGGAACGCGGCGATGGCCGCGCCGAATTCGGCGTTGGACAGCGCCAGCGCGTCCTTGAGGTCGGGAAAGCGCGGGACGAGGCCGGCGTAGGTGGCGCCGTTGGTCAGGAACAGCGCCGCCACCGCCGCCCTCGCCCGCACCGGTCGTGCGGTCGCGCCGGGTTCAGCCATCCGGCCCGTTATATCGGGGCCGTCCGGCCGAATCCAGTCACACCAGCTTGCCGAGCTGGTCGGCCAGCAGCGCGATCGAGAAGTACCCGTAGAACACGACCGCGACCAGCATCATCGCCAGCCGCCACCCACGCAGCCGGATCGCCCCGGGCAGGAACCGGCGGTTGGTGTAGATGAGCAGCATGGAGTACAGGAACATCACCACCCCGCCCGCGGAGGAGGAGATGAGGATGAGCAGCAGCGGTTCCTGCATCCCGGACAGCAGGATCACCGACCCGGCCACGATCAGCAGCCACACCATGCCGAAGTAGATGCGGCTCTCGGTGATCCGCGTGCTGGTGCGGAAGAACGTCACCTTGAGCGTGTCGGCGGTGAGCCTGCTGACCCAGTCCATGATGCCGATCTGGGTGGAGAACAGGGCGATGGCGCCGGCGGCCCAGAACGCGGTGCGGAACCACCCGCCGAAGCGTTCGGCGAACACGTGCCCCTGCTCGCGGATGAAGTCGAACTCGCCGGAGGGCAGCGGCATCCCGAAGACGGTCGCGTAGGCCAGCACCGACATGATCACCAGCGTCGCGCAGCCGAGCACGAAGAAGGTGAAGAACTGCTCGGTGTTGGCGACCCGCCACCACCCGCGCCAGCGGCGGCGGTTGTCCGGGGTGTCCAGGAACATGTACCCGGTCCCGGCCGCGGCGGCTTCGTGCCCGGTGAACGGCGAGGTGACCCGCGGCAGGTAGCCGCCCATGCCCATCTGCTTGTCCCGGGCCCAGTTGCTCTGCACCAGGTTGTTCCCGCCACCGGCACCGGCGAAGGCGATCGCCCCGAGCAAGGCGGCGATCCCGCCGAGCTCCTCGACCGGCGGGATCCGGCCGACGTGGGCGAAGCTGGTGCCGAACGCGGCCCAGTCGGAGGCCCCGGTCCCGATCACCGCGGCGACCACCAGGAACACGGTGATCCCGCCGACGAGCACCAGCTCGATCTTCTCCACCGTGCGGTAGACGACCTTGGACAGGGTCAGCACCGCGCCGATGGTCAGCATGGCCGCGATCGCCACGATCACCGGGTCCCCGGCGCCGGCGACGTAGGTGAGGATGGTCGCCGCTCCGGTCCCCCAACCTGGCCAGAGGTTCGGGATGATCGCCAAGAGCATGATCGTGGTGCCCAGCGGCGCCCAGATGCGGGTGAAGCCGGTGACCGCCGTTTCACCGGTGGCCAGCGTGTAGCGCTCGATCTCCATGTTGAGCACGTACTGGATGAAGAACCCGAGCACGGCGGTCCACATCAGGACCAGGCCGACCTGGGAGGTGATGTAGGGCCAGAGCACGAACTCACCGGAGCCGATCGCGGTGGCGGTGAGGATGATGCTGGCGCCGAACACGGTCCGGAACTTGCGCGGTTCGGGGATGTTTCGGTAGGTCGCCGGGGGCAGGAACCTGCTGGGGAGTTCATGCGCGATGGCGCCTTCTTCCGGTAACTCGCCGTCCTTCGTGGTGGGCATCGTTGCCTCCTGCGGAGTGCGCTGCCGGCGCAGCACCCGGGTGATCGGGCGCGGCGAAGCCACGGGTATACCAAGCACCCGGCCGGATTGTGAAGTGCCGCACACTCCGCGCCCGGTGCCGATCCCGGCGGCGAGCGCGCGGCGCACCCCCGAACCCGGGGTTCGCTGGGCTAGCCTGAGCCGTTCGAGCCGCCGCGGGAGGGAGCAGCGATGCCCAAGTTCACCTGGCACACCCACCCCGTGCCGGACCACCTGCCGGTGCGCCAGGTGTACGGCTTCCTGTTCGTGCCGGACGGGAGGCTGCTGATCCGGCTCGACCACGGCAAGCACTCGCTGCCCGGCGGCCGCCCGGAGGTCGGCGAGGTCCACTACCGCGACATCCTGCGCCGCGAAGCGCACGAGGAGGTCACGGTCGACATCGGCGATCCGCACTACCTCGGCTACCAGTGCGTCGACGACGGCATCGCGCCGTACGCGCAGGTGCGCATGGCCGCGCTGATCACCCTCGCGCACCCGCCGCTGCCCGATCCGGACAGCGGACGCACCTACGACCGGCTGCTGGTGCACCCGGGCAAAGCCGGCGACCTGCTGGCCTGGGGCGAGACCGGCTACCAGCAGGCATCAGCGGCCGCCGAGGCCGCGGTGGCCGTGTTCGGCCTGCCCGCGGACGGACTCCCGGAGTCCGGCCACCTCTGAGCCCGGGACACCCCGGGCGCCACTGAGCCGCGGACCCGTCCCGCACACCTCCGACACCTCTTGACCTGATCGCAACACGCCTTCTATCGTTCGCATAAAGCACATACGTTCACTATGCGTACAGAGTGGAGTTGGTCGGGGTGGCACGCATCCTGCGGCTTCGAGAAGCCGTCGAGGAGCTGGTCCGGGACGGCGATACGGTCGCCCTGGAGGGCTTCACCCACCTCATCCCGGTGGCGGCCGGGCACGAGATCATCCGGCAGCGGCGGCGCGACCTGACGCTGGTCCGCATGACACCGGACATCATCTACGACCAGATGATCGGCGCCGGCTGCGCGCGCAAGCTCGTGTTCTCCTGGGGCGGCAACCCCGGCGTCGGCTCGCTGCACCGCTTCCGCGATGCCATCCAGCACTCCTGGCCGGTGCCGCTGGAGATCGAGGAGCACAGCCACGCGGGCATGGCCAACCGCTACGTCGCCGGCGCCTCCGGGCTGCCGTTCGCGGTGCTGCGCGGTTACAAGGGCACCGACCTGCCCGCGCAGACCTCGACGATCAAGATGATCGAGTGCCCGTTCACCGGAGAGGAGCTGGCCGCGGTGCCCGCGGTCAACCCGGACGTGGGCATCATCCACGCCCAGCAGGCCGACCGGCAGGGCAACGTGCAGATGTGGGGTATCACCGGGGTGCAGAAGGAGACCGTGCTGGCCTCCAGCCGGTCGCTGGTCACCGTCGAGGAAGTGGTCGACGAACTCACCCCGCGGCCGGGCGCCGTGGTGCTGCCCAAGTGGGCGGTGTCGGCCGTGGCCGAGGTCCCGGGCGGGTCGCACCCCTCCTACGCGCAGGGGTACTACGACCGGGACAACGCCTACTACCAGCAGTGGGACCCGATCGGACGGGACCGCGAGACGTTCGAAGAATGGCTGCAGACCGAGGTCTACGGCGCCGAGAGGAGCGCGTGATGACGGCGTCCGAATCCACCGCGTCCGAGTTCACCGCCGACGAGATGATGACCGTGGCCGCGGCCCGCTCGCTGCAGGACGGCGGGAGCTGCTTCGTCGGCATCGGCCTGCCCAGCACCGCGGCCAACCTGGCGCGCCGCACGCACGCGCCGGAACTGGTCCTGGTCTACGAGTCCGGCACGCTGGGCGCCAAACCGGACCGGCTGCCGCTGTCCATCGGCGACGGGGTGCTGGCCGACACGGCCGACTCCGTGGTCAGCTCCGCGGAGATCTTCAACTACTGGCTGCAGCCCGGGCGCATCGACGTCGGGTTCCTCGGCGGCGCGCAGGTCGACCGGTTCGGCAACATCAACACCACGGTCATCGGCGGCGACTACCGCAACCCGAAGGTCCGGTTGCCCGGTGCCGGCGGTGCTCCCGAGATCGCCGCGTCCTGCAAGGAGGTCCTGATCGTCATGCGGGCCAGCCCGCGCAACTTCGTCGAGCAGCTCGACTTCGTCACCTCGGTCGGCTACGGCAGCGGCAAGGGCGACCGGGAGAAGCTGGGCCTGCCCGGCGGGGGGCCGATGAAAATCATCACCGACCTCGGCATCCTGGAACCGGACCCGGACACCAGCGAGCTCACCCTCACCACGCTGAGCCCGGGCTCCACCGCCGACCAGGCCCGCGAGGCCATCGGCTGGCCGCTGCAGGTCGTGGACGCGCCCGGCGTGCAGCAGGCGCCGACCGAGCAGGAGCTGCGCGTGCTGCGCGAGCTCAAGGCCACCGTCGCCGAGGCGGATTGACCGGGAACGAACCGAGGAGCTGCGATGACCACCAAGGAGAGCCGGTCGTCGACCGGGCTGATCCTGCCCTCCTACGCTCGGGACGACGCGTCGCACCCGGCGCTGAACACGCCCGAGTACCACTCGTCGGCGCTGCGCCACCCCCAGCAGCCGCTGCAGTACCTGCCGGAGTACCTGACCGAGGTCACCGGCCCGCTGCTGGGCCAGGACCGCTGCGGGGAGCACGACCACGACCTCACGGTGCAGCACGACGGCGAACCGCTCGGTGAGCGGATCATCGTCAGCGGGCGGGTGTTGGACTCCGGCGGCAAGCCGGTGCCGAACACGCTCGTGGAGGTCTGGCAGGCGAATTCGGCGGGCCGCTACCTGCACCAGGGCGACCGGCACCCGGCCCCGCTGGACCCGAACTTCTCCGGTACCGGCCGGTGCATGACCGACGAGGACGGCTTCTACCGGTTCATCACGATCAAGCCCGGCGCCTACCCGTGGCGCAACCACGACAACGCCTGGCGCCCGGCGCACATCCACTTCTCCCTGTGCGGGCAGGCGTTCACCCAGCGGCTGATCACCCAGATGTACTTCCCGGGCGACCCGCTGTTCTACCAGGACCCGATCTTCAACTCGGTGCGGGACCCGAAGGCGCGCGACCGGATGATCTCCCGGTTCGACCTCGACACGACGGTGCCCGAATGGGCGTTGAGCTACAAGTTCGACATCGTGCTGCGCGGGCCGCACGCCTCGGTGTTCGAGGACGAGGAGGACGACGACTGATGAGCGAGAGCACTCCCCCGCCGGCCACGACCCCGTCGCAGACCGTGGGCCCGTTCTTCGCCCTGCCCGGCGGAGTCCTGTGGGACGACGGTCCGGACGTCGTCGCCGAGGGCACTCCGGGCGCCGTGCAGCTGACCGGGCGGCTCACCGACGGCAACGGCGATCCCATCCCGGACGGGATGCTGGAGATCTGGCAGGCCGATGCGCAGGGCCGCTTCGACCACCCGGACGACCCGCGCCCGGAAACCTCGGCCTGGCAGGGTTTCGGCCGCTGCCCCACCGATGCCGACGGGCGGTTCTGGTTCCGCACCGTCAAGCCGGGTCCGCTGCCGACCCCGGACGGGCGCACCGAGGCTCCGCACATCGACGTCACGGTGCTGGCCCGCGGCATGCTCAACCGCGTGGTGACCCGCATCTACTTCGACGACGAGCCGGAGGCCAACGCTGCGGACCCCGTGTTGTCCACAGTGGATCCGCAGCGGCGGGGTACGCTCATCGCCGCCGCCGGCGAGCACGGGTACCGCTTCGACATCCGGGTGCAGGGTGATGACGAAACAGTCTTCTTCGCCGTCTGACGGGCTGTTCGGGCCGATGTTCAGCACACCGGAGGCCACCCGGCACTCCGGTGCACAGGCGTGGCTGCAGGCCATGCTGGACTTCGAGGGCGCGCTGGCCACCGCGCAGGCGGCGGCCGGACTCGTCCCGCCGGACGCCGCGGCGGACATCGCCCGCTGCTGCCGCGCCGAGCTGTTCGACGCCGCCTCGATCGCCGAGCGGGCCGCGGGCTCGGCCACCCCGGTGATCCCGCTGGTGCGCGACCTCACCGAGCTGGTCCCGGCCGAGGCCCGCCCGCACGTGCACCGCGGGGCGACCAGCCAGGACGTGCTGGACACCGCCGCGATGCTGGTGTGCCGCGGGGTCCTGGACGGAGTGCTGGCCGATCTGCGCGGTGCGGCCGACGAATGCGCCCGGCTGGCCGCGGAGCACCGCACGACCCCGATGATCGCCCGCTCGCTGCTCCAGCAGGCGCTGCCCACCACGTTCGGCGCCCGCGCCGCCACGTGGCTGACCTCGCTGGACGAGGCCGCCGGCGCGCTGCAGGTCCTGCACCGGCAGCGGCTGGCCGTGCAGTTGGGCGGGCCCGCCGGAACGCTGTCCGCGCTCGGTCCGGACGGTCCGCGGGTCGTGGGCCTGCTGGCCGCCGAGCTGGGCCTGGCCGAGCCGGTCGTGCCCTGGCACACCGACCGCACCCGCATCGCGGAACTGGCCGGCAGCCTGGGCACCGCCGCCGGGGCGCTGGGCAAGATCGCGCTGGACGTGACACTGCACGCGCAGACCGAAGTCGGGGAACTCGCCGAGGGCCGCTCCGGTGGCTCCTCGGCGATGCCGCACAAGCAGAACCCGGTCGGTTCGGTGCTCGTCACGGCCGCAGCCGAGCGGGCGCCCGGCCTGGTGAGCACGTTGCTGGGCGCGATGCGCCAGGAGTACGAGCGCGCGGCGGGGAGCTGGCAGGCCGAGTGGGAACCGCTCGGCGAACTGCTGCGGCTGGTCGCCTCCGCTGCCGCCCGCACGCGCGAGCTGCTCGCCGGACTGCGGGTGCGCCCCGAGCGGATGAGCGAGAACCTCGGTCTGACGCGCGGTCTCGTGATGGCCGAGAGCGCGGCCGGGCCGTTGGTGGCCGAACTCGGCCGCACCGCGGGCCAGGACCTGGTCACCGAGCTGTGCCGGCGGACCGTCGAGCGGGGCAGCTCGCTGCGCGCGGAGTTGCTCGCCGAACCGCGGGTGCGCGAGATCCTCTCGGCCGAGGACATCCACCGAGCCACCGAACCCGCCGACCACCTGGGCTCGGCCGCGGAGTTCGCGGACCGGGCCCGCACCGCACACGCCGAAAGGCAGGACCGTTGAACCTGAACTACGAGCTGACCGGACCGCAGGACGCGCCGGTCGTCGTGCTGTCCAACTCGCTGGGCACGGACCTGTCGCTGTGGGACGAGCAGGTCCCCGCGCTGCAGCGGCACTTCCGGGTGCTGCGCTACGACCAGCGCGGACACGGCGCCAGCCCGTCGGCCCCGGGGCCGTTCACCCTGGAGCAGCTCGGCGGGGACGTGCTGCAGCTGCTGGACCAGCTGGGCATCGCCCGGGCGCACTTCGCGGGCGTGTCCCTGGGCGGGATGACCGGGATGTGGCTGGCCGAGAACGCCCCGGACCGCATCGCGGGCCTGGCGCTCATCTGCACCTCGGCCGCGCTCGGGCCGCCGTCGATGTGGACCGAGCGCGCCGCGGTGGTCCGCGAGCAGGGCATGGCGGCGATGGTGGAGCCGTCGCTGCCCAAGTGGTTCACCCCCGAACTGGCTCAGGACCCCGAGGTCGCCGCGAAGTTCGGCGGGATGATCCGGGCCTGCGACCCGGAGGGCTACGCCGGCTGCTGCGAGGCGATCGCCGAGATGGATCTGCTCGACGGGCTCGGCCGGATCTCGGCGCCGACGCTGGTGATCGCCGGTGCCGAGGACCCGGCGACCCCGCCCGCGCACGCCGAGCAGATCGCCGCGGGAGTGCCCGGGGCCCGGGTGGAGGTGCTGTCCCCGGCCGCGCACCTGGCCAACGCCGAGCAGCCCGCGGCGGTCAACCGGCTGCTGCTGCAGCACTTCACCGCCGGGGACGACGACTCGCGCCGCGAGCAGGGCATGCGCACCCGCAGGCAGGTCCTCGGCGATGAGCACGTGGACCGCGCCACCGCGAAGATCACCTCGTTCACCGAGGGGTTCCAGGACTTCATCACCCGCTACGCCTGGGGCGAGCTGTGGAGCAGCGACGCCGTGCCGCGCGAGACGCGCAGCATGCTGACCCTGGCCATCCTCGCCGCGCGGGGTCTGGACGACGAGTTCGCGATGCACGTGCGCGCCGCGCGCCGCAACGGTGTCGAGGCCGAGGAGATCCGCGAGGTGCTCATGCACGTGGCGGTTTACGCGGGAGTGCCGCGCGCCAACGCCGCGTTCGGCATCGCCGACCGGATCCTGTCCGCGGAGTCCGAACAGGACGCGGACTGACGCGCCGCGGGCTCGGGACCGGCCTGCCCCGAGCCCGCGACCGGTCCGGGCCGCTGAGGTAGGTTTGCCCGCCGGTGCCGGCGCAGCGACATCCCCGGAGGAGAGCATCATGGAGCCCGTGTCCGACCAGAACGGCGGTTACGTCCAGTCGCTGGCGCGCGGACTCATGGTCATCCGCGCCTTCGACGAGTCGAACCCGGAGATGACCCTGGCGGAAGTGGCCCGGGCGACGGACCTTTCGCGCGCGGCGGCCCGGCGCTTCCTGCACACCCTGGTGCAGCTGGGTTACGTGTGGACCGACGGGCGGGTGTTCACGCTCACCCCGCGGGTGCTCGAACTCGGCTTCGCCTACCTGTCCAGCCTGTCGTTGCCCGAGATCGCCCAGCCGTACCTGGAGCAGCTGGTCGGCGAGGTGCACGAATCGGCGTCGGTGTCGGTGCTGGACGGCCCGGACATCGTCTACGTCGCGCGCGTGCCCACCTCGCGGATCATGACCGTGTCGATCAACATCGGCACCCGCTTCCCGGCCTATGCCACCTCGATGGGCCGGGTGCTGCTGGCCGACCTCACCCCGGCCGAGCTGGAGCGCCGGGTGGGCTCGGCGGCGCTGGAACCCCTGGGGCCGCACACCATCACCACCTCCGAGGACCTCCGGCGCGAACTCGCCCGCACCCACGAGCAGGGTTGGGCGCTGGTGGACCAGGAGCTGGAGGCGGGGCTGCGCTCGATCGCCGCCCCGATCCGCGACCGCTCGCACCGGGTGGTGGCCGCGGTGAACATCTCCTCGCACGCCACCCGCACGACCCCCGAGCAGGCGCAGCAGAACCTGCTGCCGCCGCTGCTGGCCACCGCCGAACGCATCGAGGCCGACCTGCGCGTCGCGCCGAACGCGGGAAGCGGCGCGGCCACGAGCTAGCGGTCAACCCCGCGGGTCGGTGCGCGCGTCCGGACCCGCGACCTCCGGGATCCGGGCGTAGAAGCCGCGGATGTGCGCCTCCATGCGCTGCTCGGCCTGCTGCGGATCGCGGTCGGCCAGCGCGCGCAGCACGCCTCGGTGGTCCTCGCGCAGCACCTCGGCGATGGGTCCCCAGGAGTCGCCGAGATCGCGGAACGCCTGCTGCAGCGGGCAGCGCAGCGACTCGCGGATGGCGATGGTCATGTCCGCGACCAACCGGTTGCCACTGGCTTCGGCGATGGCGACGTGGAAGTCGGTGTCCAGCTCGTTGAACCGGTCGCGATCTTGATCCGGGTCGTCCATCCGGTCCAGGAGGTCGCGGAGTTCGGCGAGATCGGCGTCGGTGGCCGCCAGCGCCGCGCTGCGCGCGCTGGCCCGCTCCAGCGCCACGCGCGCCTCCACCACGTCACGCAGCGGGAAGTTCGCCAATCCCACGTGCAGGCGCAAGAGCCGGGTCAACGCCTGGCTGGGCATCGCGGCCACGGTGGTACCCGAGTCCGGACCGGTCCCCACGGCCATGCGCAGCACTCCTTGCGCCTGCAGCGCGCGCAGCGCTTCGCGCACCGCCGAGCGGCTGATTCCGAGCATGCCGGCCAGATCGCGCTCGGCGGGCAGCCGGTCGCCGACGCGCAGCGTGCCGTCCAGGATCTGCTCCTCGATGCGCTCGACGACGAGTTCGTAGGTGTGCGCGCGGACCAGCGGGCGCCAGGCGCTGCCGTCCTGGTCGCCGTCGTCGGCCGCGAATCCGGCCATCGCCCGTCCTCCCACTTCTTTACAACCACCGCGAGCGTCCCTAGAGTACCGCTGGCTTTGGTCAGACCATAGTTTTGGTCCGTACGAACCGGGCACAGAGAGGTGTCGCGACCGTGTACCAACCCAGCATCGCGCCCATCGCGGGCAGCCTCGTGCTGTCCGCCTTCCTCGCGGCGTTACCCCTGATCATCGTTTTCGTGCTGCTCGGCGTGCTGCGCGTGCGGGCGCACTGGGCCGGATTGAGCGGACTGGCCGCGGCGCTGGTCGTGGCCGTGGCCGGCTACGGGATGCCGGCGGACAAGGCCCTGCTGTCGGCCGGGCAGGGCGCGGCGTTCGGCCTGCTGCCCGTGCTCTGGATCCTGGTCACCGCGATCTGGCTGCACCAGCTGACCGTGCGCAGCGGCCGGTTCGAGGACCTGCGCACCGCCTTCGGCGCGATCTCCCCGGACCCGCGGGTGCAGGCCGTGGTCATCGCGTTCTGCTTCGGCGGTCTGCTGGAAGCGCTGGCCGGGTTCGGCGCGCCGGTGGCCATCACCGGGATGATGCTCGTGGCACTGGGTTTCCCGCCGCTGCGGGCGGCGATCACGGTGCTGCTGGCCAACACCGCGCCGGTCGCCTTCGGCGCGCTGGGCACACCGATCATCACCGCGGGCGAGCTCACCGGCGTGCCCTACGAAACGATCGGCGCGGTGGTCGGCCGGCAGACCCCGGTGCTGGCGCTGGTGGTCCCACTGCTGCTGGTCGCCGTCATCGACGGCAAGCGCGGGGTGCGCGAGACCTGGCCCGCCACCCTGGCCAGCGGCGCCGCGTTCGCGCTCGCCCAGTTCGTGTGCGCCAACTACGTCTCGGTGCAGCTCACCGACATCGTCTCAGCGCTGGTCGGTGCCCTGGCCCTGCTGGTGCTGCTGCGGTTCTGGCAGCCGCGCGGCGGCACCGACGCCCGCAACAGGGTGCTCACCGGGACTCCGACGACCGCGGAGACCGCCGGCGCGAAACCGCTCACGGCCACCCGCACGCTGCTGGCGCTGTTCCCCTACCTGCTGGTGATCGTGGTGTTCGCAGCGGTCAAGCTCATCGGGCCGCTGGAGGACGCGCTGGCCGCCACCGACGTGGAGATCCCCTGGCCCGGATTGCACGGCCAGGTGTTCAGCGCCGCGGGCGAACCGGACAGCACGACCGCGTTCGACCTGGCGTGGCTGTCCACCCCGGGCACCCTGCTGCTGCTGTGCGGGGGTGTGGTCGCCCTCGTCTACCGGATCCGGTTGCGGGCGGCGCTGCTGGAGCTCGCCGGAACCGCGGCGAGCATGCGCTGGGCGGGCCTGACCGTGCTCAGCGTGCTGGCGCTGGCCTACGTGATGAACCACTCCGGCCAGACCGCCACGGTCGGCACCGCCATCGCCGCGGCCGGCGGCGCGTTCGTGTTCCTCTCGCCCGTGCTCGGCTGGCTGGGCGTGGCGGTGACCGGGTCGGACACCAGCGCCAACGCGTTGTTCTCCGGACTGCAGCAGGTGGCCGCGCAGCGGGTCGGCGTCGATCCGGCGCTGCTGCTGGCCGCCAACACCTCCGGCGGCGTGATGGGCAAGATGATCAGTCCGCAGAACCTGACCATCGTCGCCACGGCCGTGGGGCTGGCCGGTCAGGAGGCCGTGATCCTGCGGGCGGTGGTCAAATGGAGCCTCGGACTGCTGCTGGCGCTGTGCGCGCTGGTGTTCCTGCAGTCCGGTGTCCTGGCCTGGACGCTGCCGCTGTGACCCGCGGAACCGGATCGTCGAGGAGTGAGGGGAAGCCGTGAAGGTGGCGCTGTTCGCGACGTGCCTGGGGGACACCATGTTCCCGGACGCGCCGAAGGCCACGGTCCAGGTGCTGGAACGCCTCGGCTGCCGGGTGGAGTTCCCGCTGGCGCAGACCTGCTGCGGCCAGATGCACACCAACACCGGCTACCGGCGCCAAGCGCGCACCTCGGTGCGCACCTTCGTCGACGCCTTCGACGGCTACGACGCGGTGGTGGCACCGTCCGGGTCCTGCGTGGGTTCGGTGCGCCACCAGCACGAGACCGTCGCCGCCGGGGACCCCGGGCTGACCCGCTCCGTGCAGCGGATCGCGCCGCGGGTGCACGAGCTGTCCGAGTTCCTCGTCGACGTGCTCGGGGTGACCGACGTGGGCGCCCGGTTCCCGCACCGGGTCACCTACCACCCGACCTGCCACTCCAGCAGGCTGCTGCGCGTCGGGGACAAACCGCTGCAGCTGCTGCGCGCGGTGCGCGGGCTCGACCTCGCCGAGCTGCCGCAGGCCGACGAGTGCTGCGGGTTCGGTGGCACGTTCGCGCTGAAGAACCCGGACGTCTCGGTGGCCATGGGCGCCGACAAAGCGCGGCACGTGCGCGACACCGGTGCCCAGGTGCTCTGCGCCGGGGACAGCTCCTGCCTGATGCACATCGGTGGGCTGCTGTCCCGGCAGCGCTCCGGGGTGCGCGTGCTGCACCTGGCCGAGATCCTCGCCGCCGCGGAAGGAGAAGACCGTTGAGCGACACGTTCCTGGGCATGCCCGCGTTCCCGCAGGCGGCCAAGACCGCGTTGGCCGATTCGCAGCTGCGGCACAACGTGGGTGCCGCCACCGCCACGATCCGCGGCAAGCGCGCGGCGGTGGTCGACGAGCTCGACGACTGGGCGCAGCTGCGCGAAGCGGGTGCGGCGATCAAGGCGCACACGCTGTCCTATCTGGACGACTACCTGGAGCGCTTCGAGCGCGCCGTGACCGAGGCAGGCGGAACCGTGCACTGGGCGCGGGACGCGGCCGAGGCCAACCGCATCGTGACCGGACTGGTGCGCGACACCGGGGAGTCCGAGGTGGTCAAGGTGAAATCCATGGCCACGCAGGAGATCGAGCTCAACGAAGCGCTCGCCGAAGCGGGCATCTCGGCGTGGGAGACCGATCTCGCCGAGCTCATCGTCCAGCTCGGCGAAGACGCCCCGAGCCACATCCTCGTGCCCGCGATCCACCGCAACCGCGCCGAGATCCGGGAGATCTTCCGCGAGCACATGGGCGAGGCCGGCGTTCCCGCGCCCGCGGACCTCACCGACGACCCGGTGCGGCTGGCCGAGGCAGCGCGCCGACACCTGCGGGAGAAGTTCCTGCGCGCCAAGGTGGCCGTGTCCGGGGCGAACTTCGCCGTCGCCGACAGCGGGACGCTCGTGGTCGTCGAATCCGAGGGCAACGGGCGGATGTGCCTGACGATGCCGGAAACGCTGATCAGCGTGGTGGGCATCGAGAAGCTGGTGCCGAGCTGGCAGGACCTGGAGGTGTTCCTGCAGCTGCTACCGCGGTCGAGCACCGGGGAGCGGATGAACCCCTACACCTCCACCTGGACCGGGGTGCGCGCCGACGACGGCCCGCAGGACTTCCACGTGGTGCTGCTGGACAACGGGCGCACCGACGCGCTGGCCGACGAGGTGGGTGCGCAGGCGCTGCGCTGCATCCGCTGCTCGGCGTGCCTGAACGTCTGCCCGGTCTACGAGCGCACCGGCGGGCACGCTTACGGGTCGGTGTACCCGGGCCCGATCGGCGCGATCCTCAACCCGCAGCTGCGCGGAACCGAGTCCGATGTGGACCGCGCGCTGCCGTACGCGTCCTCGCTGTGCGGGGCCTGTTACGACGTGTGCCCGGTCGCGATCAACATCCCGGATGTGCTGGTGCACTTGCGCACCCGGGTGACCGAGGAGCACGGGCCGCGAGACGCGCCGCTGGACGCGGCCATGGGCGCGGCGAGCTGGATGTTCGGCGACCGGCGGCGGATGGAGCTCGCGCAGCGGGTCGCCGCGGCCGGCCGGCGGTTCGCGGGCCGCGCCGGCCGGTTCGGGCGGCTCCCTCCCCCGCTGTCCCGGTGGACCGATGCCCGCGACGCCCCCGCACCCGCGGCGGAGTCCTTCCGCGCGTGGTGGAAGCGAACCCGAGGAGACCCATCGTGACCGTGCCGTCCGAAGCCCGCGCAGCGGTGCTGGGCCGGGTGCGCTCGGCGCTGCAGCGCACGACGCGCCTGCCCGCTGCCGACATCCCCCGCGACTACGCGCGGTCGCGTCCGAGCCCGGACGTCGTGGAGCTGTTCTGCGCCCGCGTCGCCGACTACCGGGCGACCGTGCAGCGGGTGACCGGCGCGGACCTGCCCGCAGCGATCGCCGAGTCGGTGCGCGCGACCGGAGCACGCAGCACGGCCACCCCCGGCGAGGTACCGCAGGAGTGGTGCCAGGCGTTGCAGGCGGAGTTCGCGCACGTCGCGGGCGAACCGGAGGCGGCCGACCTCGACCGCATCGACGCGGTGGCCACCGCCGCCGCGGTCGGCATCGCCACGACCGGCACCATCGTGCTCGACCACGGAGCCGACCAGGGGCGGCGGGCGCTGACCCTGGTGCCGGACGTGCACGTGTGCGTGGTGCGCGAAGCGCAGATCGTCGACGACGTGCCGGCCGCGCTGGCCCGGCTGGACCCGGCGCGGCCGACCACGTTCATCAGCGGCCCGTCGGCGACCAGCGATATCGAGCTCAAGCGGGTCGAGGGGGTGCACGGCCCGCGCACGCTGCACGTGCTGGTGGCCGCCGACTGACCACCGGAGGCCCGGGTGTCCGGACCACCCGATGTGCCAGGATCGTCCGCGGCGCACCCACCCCGCGGCCGGAACGGAGGAGGCCATGGCACGCACCGCGACCGGCACCGACGTCGTGCACCGCGCTCGCGGGCTGCACGACCTGCTCCGCGACGAGCGGCCCGCCGGGGAACGCGACCGCAGGCTCACCGATCGGGCCGTCGCGGGTCTGCGCGGGGCGGGCGCGCTGCGCGGCTGGGTGCCGGAGTCCTTCGGCGGCGCGGGGCTGGACCTGGCCGGGATGGTGCAGCTGGTCCGCGAGGTCACCCGCGCGGACCCGGCGGCGGGCTGGTTGGTCATGATCCTCGGCGTGGGCGACTGGCTCACCGCGCAGTTCGACGTCCGGGCGCAACGCGAGGTCTTCGCCACCGGGCCGGACACGAGCACGTGCCAGGTGCTGACCCCGAAAGGCAGCAGCACCCGGACCGGCGGCGGCTGGCTGGTCAGCGGTTCCTGGGCGCCGGCCTCCGGCTGCCGGCACGCGCGCTGGGCCATGCTCGGCACCCGGCAGCCCGACGGGAGCAGCGCGCTGGTGCTGGTGCCGACGGACGAGCTCGTGATCACCGATACCTGGCACGTGCTCGGCATGCGCGCCACCGGTAGCGAGCTGCTCAGCGGGCGGGAGCTGTTCGTCCCGGATCACCGGGTCCTGGCCCGGGCTCCGCTGACGCGCGGCGACTTCCCGACCGAGCACACCCACCCGCGGTACCGGATGGCGCTGGTCCCGGCGCTGGCGACGCTGCTGACCGCCCCGATGCTGAGCATGGCCGAGGCCGCGCTGGAGCACGTGCTCGACCGGGCAGGCAGCCGCGGGGTGCCGTTCACCAGCCGTGCGCGCCAGCAGGATTCGCCCGCGTTCCAACTGGCTGTGGCCGAAGCGGCCGCCAAGACCGACGCCGCGCGGGTGGCCGCCGACGACGCGGTCCGGGTGCTGCAGCAGCACGCCGCGGACGGCACGCACCCGGATCCGGTCCTGCGCACACGCCTGCGCATGCGGGCGGTGCACGCGGTGCGCCAGTGCCACCGCGCGCTCGACGAGCTGATCACCGCGCACGGGGCGGGGTCGCTGGCGGAGACCAGTCCGCTGCACGGCCTGCTGCGCGACGCGCAGACCGCCGGCCGGCACGCGCTGATCGACCCGGCCACCAGCGCCGAGCTCTTCGGGCGGATCCTGCTGGACCTGGACCCGGAGATCACCGAGATGCTCTGACCCGGCGCACACGATCCGGTGACCGGGGGAACCCGGCGGCTCCGGCGCAGGTCCCACCCGGGACATCGCCGAGCGAGAGCGGAGGACCGGACCGTGGGCGAGATCCGGGTGCGGCTGCGGGGCGGGCCGAAGGACGGCCACGAGGTCGACGTCGCCACGGACACCGGCGGCAGACCCGTTCCGCGCATCGAGCTACCGGTCGCCACCCGGGACAGCCGCGCGCGGGCTCCGGTGCTGGTCTACGAGCGCGCCCGGCGCGGCGGCCGAGCGGCCTGGGAATTCGTCTACGTGGGCGCGCAGACCTGAACCGGGCGGTGCGCGGTTGACTTCGACCGCACTCCAAGGCGCAGGATCGTTCGCAGCACCGGGCAGCAGAGGGGGAAACGATCTTGAGCACCAGTTGGCAGGCGATGCGCTCGTTCACCAAGGACACCTCGGTGACCGCGCAACGGCTCTCCCCCGGCCTCGCCCGGCGCATCCTCGGCTACGCCCGCCCGTACGCGCGTGACATCGTGCCGTTCCTGATCGCGGTCGCGGTGGCCGCCGTGCTCGGGGTGGTCAATCCGCTGCTGTTCAAGGCCATCATCGACAACGGGATCGTCCCGCGGAACATGTCGCTGGTCGTGCTGCTGGCGCTGGCGGTCGCGGCAGTGGCGGTGCTGGAGGCCGTGCTCGGCCTGCTGCAGCGCTGGTTCTCCTCCCGCCTCGGCGAGGGGCTGATCTTCGATCTGCGCTCCGAGGTGTTCGACCACGTGCAGCGAATGCCGGTCGCGTTCTTCACCCGGGCGCAGACCGGGGCGCTGGTCAGCAGGCTGAACAACGATGTGATCGGGGCACAGCGCGCACTGACCACCACGTTGTCGTCGATCGTGTCCAATGTGCTGAGCCTGGTGCTCGTGCTGGCCACCATGCTCACGCTGTCCTGGCAGATCACCCTGGTCGCACTGGTGCTGCTGCCGCTGTTCCTGCTGCCGGTGCGCTGGGTCGGCAAGCGGCTGCAGCGGGTCACCCGCGAGCAGATGCGGCTGGACGCCGAGATGAGCTCGCTGATGACCGAGCGGTTCGGCGTCGGCGGGGCGATGCTGACCAAGCTCTACGGCCGCACCGACGAGGAATCGCAGCGCTTCTCCGGACGCGCCCGCCGGGTGCGGGACATGGGCGTGGTCTCGGCGATGTACAGCCAGGTGTTCTTCGTGGCGCTGACCCTGCTGACCGCACTGGCGACGGCGGTGGTGTACGGGCTCGGCGGCGGTCTGGTCATCGGCGGTGCCTTCGAGCTCGGCACCTTGGTGGCGCTGGCGACGCTGCTCAACCGGCTCTACGGACCGCTGACGGCGCTGTCCAACGTGCACGTCGACGTGATGACGGCGCTGGTCAGCTTCGACCGGGTCTTCGAGGTGCTGGATCTGGAGCCGATGATCCGCGACGCCCCGGACGCCACCGCGCTTCCCGATGGGCCTGCCGCGGTGGAGTTCGACCGGGTAGCGTTCAGCTACCCGTCCGCGGAGCGGATCTCGCTGGCCTCGCTGGAGTCGATCGCCCGGGAGGACCGTTCCCCGGCGCACGACGTGCTGCGCGACGTCTCGTTCCGGGCGGAGGCGGGCCAGACCATCGCGCTGGTCGGGCATTCCGGGGCGGGCAAGACCACGATCACCCAGCTGGCGGCGCGCCTCTACGACGTCGATGCGGGCGCGGTGCGCATCGGCGGGCGGGACGTGCGCGGGGTGCTGCTGTCCTCGCTGCACGACCACGTCGGGGTGGTCACCCAGGACGCGCACCTGTTCCACGACACGATCCGGGAGAACCTGCTGCTGGCCGAACCCGGCGCATCCGACGAGGAGCTGCTCGCGGCGCTGCGCACCGCGCAGCTCGGCGCACTCGTCGACGACCTGCCCGATGGCCTGTCCACAGTGGTCGGCGATCGCGGATTCCGGCTCTCCGGCGGCGAGAAGCAGCGGCTGGCCATCGCTCGCCTCCTGCTCAAGGCCCCGCCGGTGGTGGTGCTCGACGAAGCGACCGCGCACCTGGATTCCGAGTCCGAAGCCGCCGTGCAGCGCGCGCTGGAAACCGCGCTGACCGGGCGCACCGCACTGGTCATCGCGCACCGGCTGTCCACGATCCGCCGCGCCGACCGCATCCTGGTCGTCGCCGGCGGCCGCATCGCCGAGCAGGGCACGCACGCCGAGCTGCTCGCCGCGGGCGGCCGGTACGCCGAACTGCACCGCACCCAGTTCCGCCAGGACCAGGATCCGCGGTCGGTGGCCTGACCGCGGTCAACTCCCGGATTCGGGCATCGGCGGCGTGCCCGGTCCGGTGCACAGCCTGCGGTCCGGGTCCAGGTGCTGCAGGATCGCCGCGCTGAGTTCGTCGAGCTGCCGGACCTGGTCGCGGGTGAGCCCGTCGAAGATCAGCGACCGCACCTGCTCGACGTGCCCGGGGGCGCTGGCGGTGAGCTTGCCGAACCCGGCGTCGGTCAGCTGCGCCACGCTGCCGCGCGCATCGCCGGCGGCGCGGTGCCTGCGCACCCAGCCCTCCCGCTCCAACCGGGAGACCACGTGCGAGACCCGCGACGGCGAGGCATTGGCCCGCCCGGCCAGATCGCTCATCCGCAGCCGCCGGTCCGGGCTCTCGGACAGCATCGCCAGCACCCAGTAGCCGAAGTGGGTCAGATCGGCGTCGCGCTGGAGCTGCGCATCCAGCGATGCGGGGATGACCGTCAGCAGCGCGGCCAGCTTGCGCCAGGCTGCCTGCTGCTCCTCGTCGAGCCACCTCGGTTCGGTCATCCCGCAAGGATACGCCGATTTTTGAAGGTTCAATGTCGTGCGGTGCGTGCCAGCAGCTGCTCGGCGGTGCCGGTGTTGCGGATCTGCTCCGGCTGCAGGTCGCACTCGGCCGCCCGGCGGCATCCGTGCGCCAGCCAGTCCAGCTGGCCGGGGGCGTGCGCGTCGGAGTCGACGGTGAACGAGCAGCCGAGATCGGCGGCCAGCCGGATCAGCCCGCGCGGCGGGTCCAGCCGGTCCGGACGCGAGTTGATCTCCACCGCGACCCCGTGGTTGCGGCAGGCGGTGAACACCGCGGCGGCGTCGAAGGCCGACTGCGGGCGCGGCCGGGTGCCGAGGCGTCGCCCGGTGCAATGCCCCAGCACGTCCACGTGCGGATTCGCCACCGCGGCGCAGATCCGGCGGGTCATCGGCTGGGCATCCATCCGCAGCCGGGAGTGCACGCTGGCCACCACCAGGTCCAGCTCGGCCAGCAGGTCCTCGTCCTGGTCCAGCGACCCGTCGTCGAGGATGTCCACCTCGATGCCGGTCAACACGCGGAACGGGGCGAGATCCCGGTTGATGCCGGCGATGAGGTCCAGCTGCTCGCGCAGCCGCGCGGCGGAGAGCCCGTGCGCGACGGTCAGCCGCGGGGAGTGATCGGTCAGCGCCACCCACTCGTGGCCCAGCCAGGCCGCCGCCGCGGCCATCTCGGCGATCGGCGCGGCCCCGTCCGACCACTCGGAATGGGTGTGGCAGTCCCCGCGCAACGCCCTGCGCAGCGCTTTCCCGGGCCCGGCGTCGTCGGTGCGTTGTTCGCGCAACTGCTGCAGGTAGTCCGGCACCGTGCCGCGCAGCGCCTGCTCGATCACGCCCGCGGTCGTACCGCCGATCCCGGCCAGCCGGGTCAGCGTGCCCTCGGCGGCCCGCCGCTCGAGGTCTGCGCGCTGCTCGGCGGCCGCGGCCGCGTTCCGGAACGCCCGCACCCGGTAAGTGGGGGCGTCCGCGCGTTCCAGCAGGAACGCGATCTCACGCAGGGCCTGCACCGCGTCCACGGATCCTTGATAACGCCCGCCGTCCGGGCGCGCACCGCGAGGGCTTGGCCGAACCGGGTGCACGGGGGTTGGATGGCCGGGCAAGCGGTCGACGAGAACACGAGCGAGGTGTCCGTGCAGCGGTACGAACTGGCGATCCTGCCAGGAGACGGAATCGGGAACGAGGTCATGCCGGAGGCGCTGCGGGTGCTGGACGCGGTCGGCGCCCGGCACGACGTGCGGTTCGACTACCGGCATTTCGACTGGAGCTGCGAAACCTACGCCAACACCGGGCGAATGATGCCCGAGGACGGCCTGGACCAGCTGAGCGGGCACGACGCGATCCTGCTCGGCGCGGTCGGCTGGCCGGGCGTGCCGGACCACGTGTCGCTGTGGGGGTTGCTGCTGCCGATCCGGCGGGCCTTCGACCAGTACGTCAACCTGCGCCCGGTGCGCCTGCTGCCCGGGGTGACCCCGCCCGTGCGGGACAAGCAGCCCGGCGACATCGACTTCTGGGTCGTGCGGGAGAACTCCGAGGGCGAGTACTCCAAGATCGGCGGCAGGCAGGGCGAGGGCACGCCCGCCGAAATGGTGGTGCAGACCGCCGCGTTCACCCGGCACGGCACCGACCGGATCATCCGCTACGCCTTCGACCTGGCCGAGCGGCTCGGCACGCCGCACGTGTCCTCGGCGACCAAGTCCAACGGCATCTACTACTCGATGCCCTACTGGGACGAGCGGTTCCGGGCCATCGCCGCCGAGCACCCGGAGGTCGCGGTCGACGAGCACCACATCGACATCCTGTGCGCACGATTCGTGATGCAGCCGGAGCGCTTCGACGTGGTGGTGGCCAGCAACCTGTTCGGCGACATCCTCTCCGACCTGGGCCCCGGTGTGACCGGCACCATCGGCGTGGCCCCATCGGCCAACATCAACCCGGAGGGCGAGCACCCGTCGATGTTCGAACCGGTGCACGGCTCCGCCCCGGACATCGCCGGGCGCGGGGTGGCCAACCCGGTGGGCCAGATCTGGTCGGCGGCCATGATGCTCGACCACCTGGGGCTCACCGAAGCGGGTGCGAACGTGGTGGCCGCCATCGAGCGTGTGCTCGGCGACCCCACCGCCCCGCACACGCCCGACCTGGGCGGCAACGCCTCCACCGCGGACCTGGGGGCGGCGATCGCCGACGCGGTCGGCTGACCCGCGCCGCGCCCGGCGGTCGTTGCGGCGACCGTCGGGCGCCTGCCCCGCGCACCCCAGCAGCCCCAGCGGCACCGGCACCACGGGGCCCGCCCCAGCGGATGCGCTGCGGCGGTTACGGTCGGTGGTTGGACATGCCCCGTGAAAGGCAGGTACGCGAATGGAACCGCACGGCGTCGACCACTTCGACGCGACCTTCGTGCGCGATCTGGTGTGGGCCCGCGAGTTCCGCGAGCAGTTGGCCGAACTCCCGACCACCGACGAGGATCCGGGCGGGCGGGACACCTGATCATCGCGGCAGCACAGCGGCCAGCACCCCGGCCAGTTCCGCCACGTCGACGGGTTTGCTGATCGCCTCGGTAGCGCCGGCCGCGAGGCTGCGTTCCCGGTCGTCCGGTAGCGCCTGGGCCGTGACGGCGATCACCGGCAGGTTCCGGAACCGGGGAACCTCCCGGATCAGTTCGATCGCCGAATTGCCGTCCATGCCGGGCATCATCACGTCCATCAGCACGGCGTCGACCTCGGATCCCTCCCGCAGCACCCGGATGCCCGCCGACGCCCCGTCGGCTTCGGCGATCCGCAGCCCGCGCTGCTGCAGCGCGGCGGCCAGCGCGTGCCGGCCGCGCGCGTCGTCGTCGATGAGCAGCACCAGCTGCCCGCTGAACCGCGCTTCCGCGGACGGTTGCGCGGCAATCTCCGGGCCGCTGACCTCGACTCCCTCCTCCTGCTCGGGCGGCTGCCCCGGCAGGTAGAGGGTGAAGGTGCTGCCCTGACCAGGCTCGCTGCGCACGGCGAGTTCCCCGTGCAGTAGCGTGGTGAGTTCCTTGCTGATCGACAGGCCCAGCCCGGTTCCGCCGTAGTTGCGCACCGCGGTGCCGTCGGCCTGGCGGAAAGCTTCGAACACGGCATCGAGCTGGTCCGGCGCGATGCCGATGCCGGAGTCGCTCACCTCGAAGGCGACCGCGGGCTCGGCCTGTTCGGCACCGGCAGGCGTCTCACCGGGCTCGGCGGGGCGGATCCGCAGCAGCACCGACCCCTGCTCGGTGAACCGGACCGCGTTGGACACCAGGTTGCGCAGAATCTGGTCCAGCCGGTTGCGATCGGTGCGCAGCACCTCCGGGGCGCCCGGTTCGACGCGCACCTCGAAGCCCAGACCGCGGTCGGCGGCGACCGGTTCGTACATGGCCCGCACCCCGGCCGCGATCTCGGACGGCGCAACGTCCTCCGGCAGCAGGAACATCCGCCCTGCTTCCACTTTGGACAGATCCAGCACGTCGTTGATCATCTGCAGCAGATCGCCGCCGGCCTGGTGGATGGTGCCTGCCAGATCCACCTGCTCCTCGGTGAGGTTGCCCGCCGCGTTGTCGGACAGCAGCTTGGCCAGGATCAGCACGCTGTTGAGCGGAGTGCGCAGTTCGTGCGACATGTTGGCCAGGAACTCGGACTTGTAGGCCGAGGCGCTGGCGAGTTCCTGGGCGCGCTGCTCCAGCTGCTGGCGCGCCTGCTCGATCTCCTGGTTCTTCAGCTCGATGTCCCGGTTGCGCCCGGCCAGCTGCTCGGCCTTGTCCTCCAGCTCCGCGTTGGACCGGCGCAGCTCGTCCTGCTGGTGCTGCAGCTGTTCGGACCGGGTGCGCAGCTCGGCGGCCAGCCGCTGCGAATCGCCGAGCAGCGCGGCGGTGCGCGAGTTGACGCGGATGGTGTTGATGTCCACGCCGATGCTGCCGCTGAGCCGCTCCAACAGGTCCAGGTGCACCGGCGTGAACTCGTGCACCGAGGCGAGTTCGAGGACAGCCTGCACCTCGTCCTCGAACGACACCGGCAGCACCACCACGCTGCCCGGCACCGACTGGCCCAGCCCGGTGCCGATGCGCACGTGCCCGGGCGGGGCGTCGGTGACCCGGATCGTGCGCCCGTCGGCGGCGGCCTGGCCCACCAGCGACTCGCCGAGCCGGAACCGCGGCGGCGGGCCGTCCTGCGGGGCGCGACCGTAGGAGGAGGTGCGCTCCAGCACCACCCCGCCGTCGGTATCGGTGCTGCGCAGGTAGAAGCCGCCGTACTGCGCCGAGACCAGCGGGGTGAGCTCGGTGGTGATCAGCTGCGCGAGCTCGCCGAGGTCGTGGCACTCCTGCAGCGCCGCCGAGATGCGCGCGAGGTTGCTCTTGAGCCAGTCCTGCTCCCGGTTGGCCTCCGTGCTGGCGCGCAGGTGCCCGATCATCGCGTTGATGTCGTCCTTGAGCTCGGCCACTTCGCCGGAGGCGGCGACGTCGATGCGGCGGGTCAGATCGCCTTCGGCCACGGCGGTGGCCACACCGGCGATCGCCCGCACCTGGGTGGTGAGGTTGCCTGCCAGCCGGTTGACGCTCTCGGTGAGTCGGCGCCAGGTCCCGGACACGTCGGCCACCTCGGCCTGCCCGCCGAGCTTGCCCTCGGTACCGACCTCGCGCGCCACCCGGGTGACCTCCGCGGCGAAGG
>NZ_JADEYC010000038.1 GCF_015209505.1 Saccharopolyspora montiporae | reverse complement strand
CAGCCGGTTGACGCTCTCGGTGAGTCGGCGCCAGGTCCCGGACACGTCGGCCACCTCGGCCTGCCCGCCGAGCTTGCCCTCGGTACCGACCTCGCGCGCCACCCGGGTGACCTCCGCGGCGAAGGCGGACAGCTGGTCGACCATCGTGTTGATCGTGCTCTTGAGCTCCAGGATCTCGCCGCGCGCGCTCACGTCGATCTTCGTGGACAGGTCGCCGGCGGCGACGGCGGTGGTCACCTGCGCGATGTTGCGCACCTG
>NZ_JADEYC010000037.1 GCF_015209505.1 Saccharopolyspora montiporae | reverse complement strand
AGACCTGGCGGCTGCTGGTGGTTTCCACGCGGTCATGGTGCCGCAACCCCGCCGCGGATTCCGCCGGGCAGCGGATCTGCGGGTGGGCGCGGTCCGGTATTCGACTCCGCGATCGACGCCCGTACCCTGTGCCGGGTGCGACTCGTCATTGCTCGTTGCCAGGTCGACTACATGGGCCGGCTCACCGCGCACCTGCCCCTGGCGCAGCGTTTGCTGCTGGTTAAAGCGGACGGTTCGGTCTCGGTGCACTCCGACGACCGGGCCTACAAGCCGTTGAACTGGATGAGCCCGCCGTGCTGGCTGATCGAGGAGCCGAGCCTGTGGACGGTGCAGAATAAGGCGGGCGAGAAGCTGGTCGTGAGCATCGACGAGGTGCTGCACGACAGCAAGCACGAGCTGGGTGCCGAGCCGGGCCTGGTCAAGGACGGCGTGGAGTCGCACCTGCAGGAGTTGCTCGCCGAGCACGTGACCACGTTGGGCGAGGGCTGGTCGCTGGTGCGCCGCGAGTTCCCCACGGCGATCGGGCCGGTGGATCTGATGTGCCGCGATTCCGCCGGCGGCAGTGTCGCCGTGGAGATCAAGCGCCGCGGGGAGATCGATGGTGTCGAGCAGTTGACCCGCTACTTGGAACTGCTCAACCGGGATTCGCTGCTCGCCCCGGTGTCCGGGGTGTTCGCCGCGCAGCAGATCAAGCCGCAGGCCCGCACGTTGGCCGAGGACCGCGGCATCCGGTGCGTGGTGCTGGACTACGAGCAGCTGCGCGGCATCGAGCCGGACGAGTTCCGCCTGTTCTGACCCGCGGGGTGACCGGTCAGCCGCCGTCGGTGCGGCAGTAGCCGGTGAGTGGGCGCGGCGTCCGCAGGGCCGCGAGCCGGTCGGCGGTGTGGTTGAGCCATCTCCGGGTCGTGTCCCGTCGGCGTTGCGCGCCGGGTTCTCCGGTGGCAGCGTGCGCTAGGCCGCTGCTGATCAACAGGTCGATTCGTGCGTTCACAGCTGTTGCCCCCAGGTGCTGCGTTCGTGTGCGAGATCGATGCTACGTACGGTTTTCCGTTGTGAGGAGCGGACTTTCGGGTGTCACTCGCCTGGCGGTGCGCCGTGGGTGGCCGTCCTGGCGGCCCGGCCCGGCAGGGCGAGCCTGATCGATCTAGTCTCCGGAGCCAACGAATTGGTATCGGTGCACTGTCGACCGTTGCCCTGTGCGGTACTGTCCGGCTGCATTGCCGATCTGGTGATTATCGTTTGAAATTGTTGGTTCTGGAGGTGGGGTAGCAGTGCAGCTAGCCCAGGGTCAGCTACTCGACGCCAACGCGGTCGATATCGGGCTGTTGGTGCTCTACTTCGTGTTCGTGCTGGGCATCGGTGTGCTGGCACGCCGCTCGGTCTCCACGAGCCTGGACTTCTTCCTGTCCGGCCGGTCGTTGCCCGCCTGGGTGACCGGTCTGGCGTTCGTGTCCGCCAACCTGGGCGCGATCGAGATCATCGGCATGTCGGCCAACGGTGCCGAGTACGGCATGCCGACGATGCATTACTTCTGGGTCGGCGCGATCCCGGCGATGCTGTTCCTCGGCGTCGTGATGATGCCGTTCTACTACGGCTCGAAGGTGCGCAGCGTGCCGGAGTACATGCTGCGCCGATTCGGCCGGGGAACGCACTTGCTCAACGCGATCAGCTTCGCCCTGGCGCAGATCCTGATCGCGGGCATCAACCTGTTCCTGCTGGCCAGCGTGGTCAACGCGCTGCTGGGGCTGCCGCTGTGGGTGTCGGTGCTCATCGCGGCGGCGATCGTGCTCAGCTACACAGCGCTCGGCGGGCTGTCCGCGGCCATCTACAACGAGGTGCTGCAGTTCTTCGTCATCGTCGCGGCTTTGCTGCCGCTGACGATCGTCGGGCTGAGCAAGGTCGGCGGCGTGCAGGGGCTGATGGACAAGGTCTCGGCGAGCAGCGGTGGCGCTGAGCAGCTGGGCGCCTGGCCGGCCAATGAGCTGACCGGCTTCGGCAACAACTTCCTCAGCATCCTGGGCGTGGTGTTCGGCCTCGGTTTCGTGCTCTCGTTCGGGTACTGGACGACGAACTTCGTCGAAGTGCAGCGCGCGATGGCCTCCAAGAGCATGTCCGCGGCGCAACGCACCCCGATCATCGGTGCCTTCCCGAAGATGTTCATCCCGTTCCTGGTGGTCATCCCGGGCATGATCGCCGCGGTGCTGGTGCCGGAGATCGTGCAGCTCAAGGAGACGGGCAGCAGTGAGTACACCTACAACGAGGTGATCCTGCTGCTGATGCGCGACCTGCTGCCCAACGGGGTGCTCGGTGTCGCGCTGGCCGGGCTGCTGGCCTCGTTCATGGCGGGCATGGCGGCGAACCTGAGCTCGTTCAACACGGTGTTCACCTACGACATCTGGCAGGCCTACGTCGTCAAGGACCGCCCGGACGACTACTACCTGAAGATGGGTCGCCGGGTGACGGTCGGCGCCACGGTGGCCGCGGTGGGTACGGCGTTCATCGCCGCCGGCTACGAGAACCTGATGGACTACCTGCAGCAGCTGTTCTCGTTCTTCAACGCCCCGCTGTTCGCGACGTTCATCCTCGGCTTGTTCTGGAAGCGGATGACCCCGGCGGCGGGCTGGGCCGGTCTTGCGTTGGGCATGATCTCGGCGGTGACGGTCTTCGGGCTCGCCGAGTGGGGCCCGCTGGACCTGCCCGGACAGGGCGCCAGCTTCGCCGGTGCCGGCGTGGCCTTCGTGGTGGACATCGTGGTCAGCGTGCTGGTCAGCGTGCTGACCCGGCCGAAGCCCGATGCAGAGCTCGGCGGGCTGGTCTACTCGTTGACGCCGCGGGAGAACCTGCGTGCCTCCACCAGCGGCGAGGACGCGGGCTGGTACCGGAGGCCGTGGCTGCTGGCCGGTATCGCGCTGGTGCTGACCATCGTGCTCAACATCGTCTTCGGCTGACGAGGAGGCATCCCGATGACTGACGACAAGCCCCGCTCCGGGCACACCGCCGGCGCCTTCGACGTCCGCACCGTCATCGCCCTGCTGTTCGCCATCTACGGCGCAGTGCTGGTGGTGGTCGGCCTGGTCGAACCGCAGGCCGAGGTCGACAAGACCGCAGGGATGAACATCAACCTGTGGTCCGGTGCGGCGATGCTGGTCTTCGCCGGCTCGTTCTTCCTGTGGGCGTGGCTGCGCCCGGTGGTCGTACCGGAGGGGGCTGCCGAGGAGCAGGACGGCTGATCCCGGTCCGGGGCCGCTGCTCATCCGGTGGATCGCGTCGAGCTGTTCCGCGGGGTCTCCGCGGCTGGCACGATGTCAACGACCGATGAAAAGGTGGGAGGCCGGCCATGACCCAGATCGCCAGTGACAATGTCGAGAACCCGGACGTGCCGTCGGCGGTGTTCGAGTCCCTCGACCCGCGCACCGGTGAAGTGGTCGGGCGGTATCCCGTCGATGACGCGGCCGCCGTCCAGACGGCCGTGGACTCGGTCCGCGCCGCGCAGCACGCGTGGGGGGACCTCGGTTTCGCCGGGCGCAAGCAGCACCTCGACCGGTGGCGCGCGCTGCTGCTGCGCCGGTTCGAGGAGCTCGCCGGCGTCGTCTGCGCGGAGACTGGAAAGCCGCTGGACGACGCCCGGTTGGAACTCGCCCTGGTCGTGGATCACCTGCACTGGGCCGCGGCGAACGCGGAGAAGGTGCTGCGCCGCCGCAAGGTGTCGTCCGGGCTGCTGATGGCCAACCACGCGGCCACCGTCGAACACCAGCCGTTCGGCGTGGTCGGGGTGATCGGGCCGTGGAACTACCCGGTCTTCACCCCGATGGGCTCGATCGCCTACGCGCTGGCGGCGGGCAACGCCGTCGTGTTCAAACCCAGCGAGCTGACCCCGGGCGTCGGGCGCTGGCTGGTGGACAGCTTCGCCGAGGCGGTGCCGGAACATCCGGTGCTGCGGCTGGCGACCGGTTTCGGGGAGACGGGTGCGGCGCTGTGCCGCTCAGGAGCGGACAAGATCGCGTTCACCGGATCCACCGCCACCGGAAAGCGGGTCATGGCCACCTGCGCGGAGACGCTCACCCCGGTGCTGGTCGAGTGCGGGGGCAAGGACGCGTTGATCGTCGACACCGACGCGGACCTGCAGGCGGCCGCCGACGCGGCGCTGTGGGGGGCGATGTCCAACGCGGGTCAGACCTGCATCGGTGTGGAGCGGGTCTACGTGGCCGAACCGGTCGCCGACCGGTTCCTGGACATGATCGGGGAGCGCGCCCGCACGCTGCGGCCCGGTGGGGAACCCGGTGCCGATCTCGGTCCGATCACCATGCCGTCGCAGGTCGACGTGATCCGCGAGCACATCGACGGCGCGTTGCGCAGCGGCGGCCGCGCGCTGGTCGGCGGGACCGACTCGGTCCGGCCGCCCTTCGTGGAGCCGGTGGTGCTCACCGACGTGGACGAGAACGCGGATGCGGTCGCGGAGGAGACCTTCGGGCCGGTCGTGGTGGTGCAGCGGGTGCGGGACGCGGACGAGGGCGTGCGGTTGGCCAACACGTCCGAGTACGGACTGGGCGCTGCGGTGTTCTCCCGCAGCCGGGGTGAGCAGCTCGCCCGGCAGCTGCGGGTGGGTATGGTCGCGGTCAACTCGGTGATCGCCTTCGCGGCGGTGCCCGCGCTGCCGTTCGGCGGGGTCGGCAATTCCGGGTTCGGCCGTATCCACGGCGCCGAGGGCCTGCGCGAGTTCACGCGTCCGCAGTCGGTCACCCGCACGAAGTTCCGCATCCCGCTCAACCCCATGTCGTTCTCCCGGCCGAAGAGCACCGTCCGGCATGTCGTGCGGTTGCTGCGGATCTTCCGCGGGCGGTGACCCGCGCGGTGGGTGACAGGAAAGTTCCCTTGCTGTCACCCCGGCGCGTGCGGATGCGCGGGAGGTGCGGGGACGGGCACATTTGATGTGCTCGGCCAACACCCCGTTCCGCGGCAAGGAGGCCCTCGGTTTGAAGAAGATCATCAACGATCCGGCGACCGTCGTGCAGGACGCGCTGCGCGGCCTGGCCGCCGCGCATCCCGACCTGTTGCGCCTGCGCGCGGACCCCCCGGTGGTGGTACGTGCCGATGCGCCGGTGCGCGGCCAGGTGGCCGTGGTCTCCGGCGGCGGATCGGGACACGAGCCGCTGCACACCGGATTCGTCGGCCCGGGCATGCTCGACGCCGCCGTGCCCGGTCCGGTGTTCACCTCACCGACCCCGGATGCGGTGCAGGCAGCGATCGGCGAGGTCGACGGCGGTGCCGGGGTGCTGCTGCTGGTCAAGAACTACACCGGGGACGTCCTCAACTTCGAGACGGCCGCCGAACTGGCCGAGGCCGACGGCATCGAGGTCCGCACCGTGCTCGTCGACGACGACGTGGCGGTGCGCGACTCGACGCACACCGCGGGCCGGCGGGGAGTCGGTGCCACGGTGCTGGTCGAGAAGATCGCCGGCGCCGCGGCCGCGCGCGGTGCCGACGTGCGGCGCTGCGCTGAACTCGCGCAGCGTGTGGTGGCGCAGGCCCGTTCGATGGGCATGGCGCTGACCGCACCGACGGTGCCGCACGTCGGTGAACCCAGCTTCGAGCTCGGTGCGCAGGAAGTGGAGATCGGTATCGGGATCCACGGCGAGCCCGGGCGCAGCCGGGAACCGCTCGGGTCGGCCGAGGAGGTGGTGCGGCGGCTGCTCGACCCGGTGTTGCAGGACCTGCCGTTCGAAACGGGTGACGAGGTGCTGCTCTACACCAACTCGATGGGCGGCACCCCGCAGATGGAGCTGTACTTGGCGCACGGGATCGCAGAGCGGGTCCTCGCCGAGCATGGCCTCACCGTGCGGCGCAGGCTCGTCGGCCCGTTCACGACGAGCCTGGAGATGCAGGGCATGAGCCTGACGCTGCTCAAGTTGGACCAGGAGCTCGTCGACCTGTGGGACAGCCCGGTGCACACGGCGGCGCTGCGCTGGTGAGCCGGATGCCGATCGGGCGGACGCTGCGGTACGAGGAGTGGAGCGGATGAGTTGCACGGCCGACGATGTGGTCGCGGCGCTGCGCGCGGGAGCCGATGTGGTGGCCGCGCACCGCGGCGAACTCGTCGAGATGGACCGGGAGATCGGCGATGCCGATCACGGGGAGAACATGGACCGCGGTTTCCGCGCGGTGATGGCCAAGCTGGACACGTCGTCACCGGACACCCCCGCTGCGGCGTTGAAGCTCGCCGCGACGGTGCTGATATCGAGCGTGGGCGGCGCGTCAGGGCCGCTGTACGGAACGGCCCTGCTGCGTGCCGCGTCCGCAGCCGGGGACGCCGCTGAGCTCGACGGGCCGGCGGTCGCGGCGCTGCTCCAGTCCGGTTTGGACGGTGTGGTCGCGCGGGGGCATGCCGAGCTCGGCGACAAGACCATGGTCGACGTGCTGGTACCGGCGGCCGAGGCGGCGGGAAACGCGGCCGAGGGCGGCCAGGATTCGGCGGGTGTGCTGCGCTCGGCGGCGCAGGCCGCGCAGGAGGCCGCCGAGAACACCCGCCCGCTCGTCGCGCGCAAGGGCCGTGCCTCCTACCTGGGGGAACGCAGCGCGGGGCACGTCGATCCGGGGGCGCGTTCCACGGCGTTGCTGCTCGGGGCGTTCGCCGAGTCGGCGGGGGTGCGCTCATGAGCGTCGGGCTGGTCATCGTCTCGCACAGCGCGCAGCTGGCCGCCGGAGTCCGCGAGCTGGCCGCGCAGATGGCGCCGGACGTGCGGGTGCAGCCCGCAGGCGGGATGGGCAACGACGCGATCGGCACCGACTTCGAGCGGGTCTCGACGGCGCTGTCCGATGCCGACACGGGTAGCGGAGCGGTGCTGCTCTACGACCTCGGCAGTGCCCAGATGGTCGCCGAACTGGCGGTCGAGTCGCTGGGCGATCCGGGGAGCGCGGTCGTCGCCGAAGCGCCGCTCGTGGAAGGCGCCGTCGCCGCGGCGGTGGCCGCGCAGGGCGGGGCGGATGTGCGTGCCGTGGCGCGGGCGGCGGAGTCCGCGGCCGAGGCCGGGTCTGCCGGGTCTGCCGGGGCGGTCGCGGCGGCGCCCGAGCCCACCGGGCAGGTGGAGGAGGATCTGCAGCTGACCAACGAGGTGGGGCTGCACGCGCGTCCGGCCGCGCTGCTGGCGCGCAGTCTCGCCGGCCTGCAGGCCGAGGTCGAAGTCGTGCTCGGCGACAAGCCGCCGGTGCAGGCGACCAGTGTGCTCGGCCTCATGGGGCTCGGGGCGCAGCGCGGCGACACGGTGCGGCTGCGCGCCGACGGCCCCGACGCGCGGGAGGCCCTCGACCGGATCCGCGCCCTGGCCCAGCGCAACTTCGACGAGTAGCGCCGGTCGCAGCATGGGAACTTTCCTGTCACCCGTGACAGGAAAGTTCCCATGCTGCAGCTGCGTGACCGTGCGAGTGCGGAGGGTGTGCGGTGGTCGAGCACCGTCGTGCCGTGCCGGTCGGACCGGGGTGGGGCGTGGGAGTTGCTGCCGTCTCGGTCGCCCGGCCCCGAACCTGCCCGCCCCGCGGTCCGGAACCGGCGGCTACCGTGGGACCGTGCCCAGACGCAACCAGCCGCGCCGCCGTTCGGGCGGACCGCCGGAGAACCGCGATCGCCCGGGTCCGGGGGCCGGTTTCGGCGCCTCCCGGGTGGAGAGCGGCCCGGACGGCGAATGGATGGTGCGCACTGTGCCGGGTGCTCAGGCCACCAAGCTGTACCGCTGCCCGGGCTGCGATCACGAGATCCGGCCGGGGGTGGCGCATGTCGTGGCGTGGCCCGCCGCGGACCGCGGCAGCGCCGACGACCGGCGGCACTGGCACAACGGCTGCTGGCGGGCGCGGGAGCGCCGCGGCCCCACGCGGCGGTGGTCGTAGCAGTCACATCCGGTGGCCCCCACGTCCGTGGGATGATTGCTGCGATGAGCACCGAGATCCGCGCCAACACGATGCTGCCGGCCCGCCGCGAGCCGATCACCCTGCACACGGCGGACGGCGTCGAACTCGTCGGTGAGCTCGCGCTCCCCGAGTCCCGGGCGCCTCGGGCCACGCTGATCTGCCTGCATCCGCTGCCGACGCACGGCGGCATGATGGATTCGCACATCTTCCGCAAGGCGGCGTTCCGGCTTCCGGCCCTGGCCGATCTCGCGGTGCTGCGGTTCAACACCCGCGGTACGGCCAGCGAGGCCGGGCGCAGCGGCGGCAGTTTCGACGGTGGGGACTCCGAGCGCTTCGATGTGGCCGCGGCGCTGGAGTACGCGGAGTTCCACGACCTGCCCGAGGTGTGGCTGGTGGGCTGGTCGTTCGGCACCGACCTCGCGCTCGTGCACGGGCTGGACCCGCTGGTCGAGGGAGCCGTGCTCATCTCCCCGCCGCTGCGCTGGAGCGGCGCCGAGCACCTTCGAGCCTGGGCGGATTCCGGCAAGCCGATGCGCGGGCTGATCCCCGAGCACGACGACTACCTGCGGCCGGAACAGGCGCGCGAGCGGTTCTCGGTGATCCCGCAGCTGGTGGTCACCGGGTTCGACGACACCAAGCACCTGTGGGTCGGCAAGGCCGAGGCGGCACTGGACGCGATCGTGTCCACCGTGGCCCCGGACGTGCCCACGCCGCTTCCGCGCAGCTGGGACGGTCCGTCGGAGAACCGCCAGGTGACCATCGTGGACTCCTGATCGGCCCGCCTGTTCCGGGACGGGTGCCGAGTCGGGCACGATGGGCGACGTGCACTACATCGAATCGGGAGTCGGCGCCCCGCTGGTACTGCTGCACGCGTTCCCGCTGGACGCGCGGATGTGGAATCCGGTGCGGACCCGCCTGGAGGACCGCACGCGGATGATCGCCCCGGATCAGCGCGGTCTGGGGGAGAGCGCGCTGGACGGCTCGTCGGCGCACCCGCTCGCCGGCGGTGATCGGGCCGCGGCGCCGGACGTGGAGCTGGCGGCCGCCGATGTTCTGGAGCTGATGGACCGGCTGGAGCTGCCGCGCGCGGTGGTCGGCGGGTGTTCGATGGGCGGCTACGTGGCGATGGCGATGCTGCGCGCGGCACCGGAGCGGGTGGCCGGGCTGCTGCTGGTCGACACCAAGGCGACCGCGGATGGACCCGACCAGCAGGCGAACCGCCGCGCGGTGGCCGACCGCGCGGAGAGTTCCGGGACCGGTGACTGGCTGGCCGCCGACATGCTGCCGAACCTGCTGGGCGACACCACTCGGCAACAGCGCCCCGAGGTGGTCGAGCA
Organism: Saccharopolyspora montiporae; assembly: GCF_015209505.1. GTDB lineage: Bacteria > Actinomycetota > Actinomycetes > Mycobacteriales > Pseudonocardiaceae > Saccharopolyspora > Saccharopolyspora montiporae. Next base: position 54,038 of record NZ_JADEYC010000037.1, on the reverse strand, counting down.
GGTGCGCGGGCTCATCGAGGAGCAGCCGGCCGCGGGCGTGGCCTGGGCGCAGCGCGCCATGGCGGCCCGTCCGGACAGCACCGGGACGCTGCGCGGATTCGGTGGTCCCGCGCTGGTGGTTGTCGGTGCCGAGGACGGCATCACCCCGCCGCAGGAGGCCGCGAAGATGGCCGACCTGCTCCCGGACGGCGAGCTCGTCACGCTGCCGGAGGTCGGGCACCTGTCCGCGCTGGAGGATCCGGATGCGTTCACCGCGGCCATCGGGCCGTGGCTGAACCGGATCGGGTGACCCGCCGGGCGGCTGGTCAGGAACGCCCGGCGGTCCGGTCGGTCTCGGTCTGGTCGGCGCCGGTCTGCTGCCCCGGCGTGCTGGGCAGCTTGATCCGCCGGGTCGGCTCGTCGAACCCGGCGGCGGCCCCTTCCCCGGCGCGGTCGATCCGCTGGGTGGGGCCGTCCGGCCCGCTGCCGGACGCGGAGCGCCGGTCCGCCTTGAACGGGTCCTCCGGGTCGTCGCGCTCGTCCATCTCGACCGCGGCTTCGGCCTCCTTGCGCGCCTGTTCGCGGGCTTCGGCCGCGGCTTCCTGGAGCTTCTCCTCCTCGGTGTTCTCCTCGGCCAGCCGTTCCAGCAGCGGTGTCGTCTGCCCGAGCATCTCGGCGGCGTCGCGCAGTTTGGTCGCCACCGAGTCGCGCAGCTTCGTCAGCGAGTGGACCTGCTCGTCGGCCGTGGCCAGGCGCCGCTGCACCTCCTCGGTGGTCGAGCCCAGCCTGCGTTCGGCGTCGGCGCGGGTCGCGTCGACCAGGCGCCGGCTCTCCCGCTGGCCCTCGTCGAGCACCCGGGTGGCCTCCTCGGTGGCTTCGCGCACCATGAGCTCGGACTTCTCGGTGGCCTCCCGGACGATCCGCTCGGCTTCCTCGGTGCTCTCCTGCTCGCGCTGCTCGGCGGCCGCGGTGGACTCGGCGGTGAGCTTCTCGGCCTGCTCGGTGGCCTCGCGGACCAGCCGGCTCGCCTCGTCGGTGGCTTCCTGCACCCGGCGGTGGGCCTCGCCGGTCCCCTCGCGCAGCCTGCGGTTGGCTTCCTCGGTGGCTTCCCGGACGCGCCGCTCGGCGTCGGCCTTGCTGGTGGCCTCCTGCTCGGCGAGGGTGCGCATGGCCTCGTTGCGCCGGGCGGCCATGGCGATCTCGAAGTCCTCTTCCACCTGGGTGCGGCGGGCTTCGGATTCCTGCTCGGCGCGCTGGCGGTTCTCCTCGGCTTCCCGGGTGATGCGCTCGGCCTCGTCCTTGGCCTTGTCCATCAGCGAGCGGTGTTCGGTCTCCATCTCGCTGCGCCGCGTGTCGACCTCGGAGATCAGCTGCTCGTAGCGGGTGCGCAGGTCGTTGGCCTCGGCCTCGGAGCGCGAGCGGGTCTCGGCCGCGTCCTTGTCGGCGCGGGCGCGGATGTCGTTGGCCTCGTCCTGGGCCAGCCGCAACATCCGCTGCAACCGCTCGCTGAGCCCTTCCAGCGTCGTCGGCGGCTTGGCGAGCCGCTCGACCTGACCGCGCAAGCTCTCCAGTTCGGACCGAGCCGCTTCCAGCTGCTTGGACAGGTCGTTGGCCTGGGAGACCGCCGCGTCCCGGTCCGCGCTGAGCATGCGGATGTCGGCGTCCAACCGTTCGAGGTGCTCGTCGACCTGGGCGCGGTCGTAACCGTTCTTCCGCGCGATGTCGAATTCGGATCCCAGAGGTAGGAAGTCGCGGTCGTCGGCAAGGCCCATGGGGACCAAGCTACCTGGTCGTCGACACCGTTGTGGGAGGTGTGGCGGACAACAGCATGTTTCCGGTCGGCCCGCTCGGCCAACCCCTGGAGAGGTGCGGCACCCGTGTCGTCCGTCCGAACGGTTCGCCGCGCTGACCGGGTCCGTGGAGTGGAGGTGATCGGCGTGAGCGGTGATTCGCGTGGTTCGGCCGTCCGGCCCTGGGTCCGCTGGCAGGACTGGTTGGTGGTGGTGCTGGGCGTGTACCTGGTGCTGGCCACGACGTGGACCTCGGTGTCCGGCGGGGGTGCGGCCGCGATGGTGGTGCTGGGTGCGCTGCTGGCGGTGTCCAGCATCTGGTCCCTGGCCCTGCCCGCGTCGATGACCAGCGAGTACGGGCACATGCTGCTCGGGGTTCTGCTGTTCCTGGCCCCGTGGGTGCTCGGCTACACCGCGTATGGGGCCGCGGCCTGGACGTCCTGGGTGATCGGGGTGCTCGCCGTGGTGGCCGGTGCGGCCGCGCTGCCGGAGGCGGGTTCGTCCGGCGGACGCACAGCCGGCCAGCACTGACCTCACCGCGTCGCCTGCGCGGGCGATGCGGTGCACCCGGCCGGTCCGGTGTCCCCGGTCCGGCCGAGCGGATGCTGCTCCGCGCTGTTCTTGTGGACCCCCGCACCCCGGGTTAGAACACCTGTGGGACGGACGGACGGCGGAGGGCAGCGGTGCATGTCGGTCGGATCGAGGTGTCCAGGAGGCGGGGGATGCTCGCGGCCGCCCTCGGCAGCGTGGGGGCCGCGTTGATGCGGCCGGCCGCGCACGCCCAGGAACGGACGCGCATCCCGGTCGCCGGGTTGCGGTCGCCGGTGGAGATCGTCCAGGACCGGTACGGGATCGCGCACCTCTACGCCGAGGACACGGCTGACGTGTTCCTGGCGCAGGGCTTCAACGCCGCCCGGCAGCGGCTGTTTCAGATCGACCTGTGGCGCAGGCGCGGGCTCGGCCGGCTCGCCGAGGTCCTCGGGCCGGACTACATCGAGCAGGACCGCGCCACCCGGCTGTTCCTGTACCGCGGCGACATGGCTGCCGAGTGGCAGCGTTATGCGCCGGACGCGGAGCACATCGCCACCCGGTTCACCGCGGGCATCAACGCCTACCTGGATTGGCTCGACCAGCATCCCGAGCAGCTGCCCGAGGAGTTCACCGCGTTCGGCTACCGGCCGCAGCGCTGGGCGCCGGACGACGTGGTGCGCATCCGCAGCCACGGGCTCACCCGCAACCTCACCAGCGAAGTGGCGCGCGCCCGGGTCACCGCGGCCGCCGGGGTCGACGCCGATCTGGTGCGCCAGGTGCTGCGGCCGCCGCACCGCACCCGGGTGCCGGACGGGTTCGACCCGGCCCTGCTGCCCGCGGACGTGCTCGACGTGTTCGACCTGGCGACCCAGGACGTGGACTTCGGCAGCGGTGAGGTGGATCCGTCGGTGGTGCGCGATCCGGCCACCGAGGGCAGCAACAACTGGGTCCTGTCCGGCGAGCGCACCACGACGGGCCGCCCGCTGCTGGCCAACGATCCGCACCGCGCGCACACTGCGCCGTCGCTGCGGTACCTGGTGCATCTGAGCGCTCCGGGACTCGACGTGATCGGCGGCGGCGAACCCGCCTTGCCGGGTATCTCCCTCGGGCACAACGGCACGGTCGCGTTCGGATTGACGATCTTCCCGATGGATCAGGAAGACCTCTACGTCTACGAACTCGACCCCGCCGACCACACCCGCTACCGCTACGACGGCGGGTGGGAGGCGATGACCGTGCTGCACGAGGACGTCGCCGTCGCGGGTGCGGCACCCCGGCAGGTGCGGCTCGCGTTCACCCGGCACGGCCCGGTGATCCGCACCGACCCGGAGCACCACCTGGCCTACGCGGTGCGCACCGCGTGGCTGGAACCGGGCATGTCACCGTATTTCGGTTCGATCGCCTACATGCGGTCCCGCGATTTCGCGGAGTTCACCGCGGCGATGCGCGACTGGGGAGCCCCGACGGAGAACCAGGTGTACGCCGACGTGCACGGCACGATCGGCTGGGTGCCGGGCGGGCTGGTGCCGGTGCGGGACGGTTACGACGGACTGCTGCCGGTTCCCGGGGACGGCCGTTTCGAGTGGGGCGGGTTCCGTTCCGGTGACGACCTGCCGCGGCTGCGCGACCCGGAGCAGGGGTTCATCGCCACCGCCAACCAGTTCAACCTGCCGCCGCAGCACCAGGATCTGGGACTGGGCTTCGAGTGGACCGACCCGTTCCGGCACCAGCGGAGCGTGGAGGTGCTCAGCGGCCGGCCGCGGCACTCGGTCGCCGACGCGTGCGCGCTGCAGAACGACCAGCTGTCGCTGCCCGCCCGCAGGCTGACCGCCGTGCTGCGCGGGCTGCGGGCGCGCAGTGCGGAACAGGCGGCCGCGCTGCGCCTGCTGGGCGACTGGGACCACGTGGAATCCGCCGACTCGGCCGCCGCAGCGTTGTTCGAGGTGTGGCTGTCGGGCCACCTCGGCCCGGCGTTCCTGCGCGCCGCCGTCCCGGACGCCGCCGAGCTCGTCGAACGACCGGACACCGCAGCACTGCTCGACGAGCTCGAACGGCCGGGGACCTGGCTGACCGACGAGTCGGAACGCGACGAACTCCTGCTGGAGACGTTGCGCACCGCGCACGCCGAGCTTGCCGGCAGGCTCGGTCCGCAGCAGGACGCGTGGCAGTGGGGATCGCTGCAGCACAGCTACTTCCCGCATCCCGCGTCCGGCGCGGTGACCCTCGTGCAGCGCGGACGGCTCGACGTGGGCCCGTTCCCGCGCGGCGGATCGGCGGCCACGGTCAACCAGTCCGACTACCGCACCGGGGACTTCCGGCAGATCAACGGGCCGTCGCTGCGCATCGTGCTCGACGTCGGTGACTGGGACCGCTCGGTGGCGGCGAACACCCCCGGGCAGTCGGGCCGGCCCGGCGACCCGCACTACCAGGACCTGGCGGGCGGGTGGAGCCGCGGCGAATACTTCCCGCTCGCCTACACCCGCGGTGCGGTCGAGCGGATCGCCGAGCAGCGGATGCTGCTGGTCCCCGGGTGAGCAGGCGGTGCGAGCATGGGAACTTTCCTGGCACACCGCCCGCCACGCCCGGGAGTGGCTCAGTGCCCCGGTGCGGGTTCCACCAGTTCCACCAGCACTCCGCCGCTGTCCTTCGGGTGCACGAAGTTGATGCGGCTGTCGGCGGTGCCCCGGCGCGGTTCGTCGAACAGCAGTCGCAGTCCCTTCTCGCGCAGCACCCGGCACGCGGTGTCGACATCGGTCACCCGGTAGGCCAGTTGCTGCAGCCCTGGGCCGTTGCGGTCCAGGAACTTCGCGATCGTCGAGTCGTCGCGGGCCGGTGCCAGCAGCTGGATCTGCGCCGCACCAGCGGTGTCGCCGGGCGCGCGCAGCATCGCCTCCCGCACCCCCTGGTCCTCGTTCGTCTCGGTGTGCGCGACTTCCAGCCCGAAGGTCTCGCGTTGGAACTCGATGGCCGCGTCCAGATCGGCGACCGCGATTCCCACGTGGTCGACCGCGGTGACCAGACCGTTCAACTCCGCTCGCATGGCCGCAGCGTAACGCCCCGGGAACGAGTCGGGAACGCCGGGAAATGCGGCAAAACCGGGCGGCCGGATTGCGCCGGAAAGCGGAACCGGGCCCGCGGCGGCCGGGACAGCATGTGGCGGATTCACCAACCAGGGAGTGAGCATGGTCGACAACCGACGTTCCCGCGGGCGGGTGCTCGGCGTTCTGGCCGCGGTGGCCGCGACCGCTGCCGGTGGCGTCCCGGCCGCGGCCGATGTGGACGGACGGGACTGGGATGAGGTCCGGATGCAGCGCGCTCAGGTGGCCTCCGCGCCGCTGCAGTTCGGCAGCGAACCGCTCGCGCAGGTGCGGGCGGCCGCCGAGGACGCGGCTGCGGAGGCGTCCTGCGGCCTCGACGCCTCCGAAGTTACCGATCTCACGCTCGCCCCGACGTGGCCCGAGGTGTCCGGGGACGGCGAGGCGCCGTCGCCGATGACCTTGTCGCGTTACGACGACCAGTCGTCGCTGCTGGATCCGCAGCAGCGCGCCGAAGGCCTGTTCTTCAACCCCGGCGTGGGCATCTGGCAGCTGGATTCGGCCGGGATGGGTGCGCAGGACACCGCCGCGTCCGCTGTGGACACCGGGTCGGCCGCGCAGCGCGTGGCGCCGCAGATCGTGCAGCGGTACTGCTCGGCGGTGGCCGGCGGTTCCGCCGAGCAGCAGGCGCGCGCCGCGGCGTGGCAGCCCTGGCACGCCTGCGACGAGGGCGCGTGCGAGGACATCTACCAGCGGTTGACGTCCGAAGGGGTCACCGAGGATCCGAACGTCACCCGGTACGGCGGTGCCGAGCAGCGCACCTGCAGCTACGAGGGCGCGGAGTACGACTGCCTCTACATCGATCCGGATGCCGCGCAGGGTGAGAACTCCTGGTCCGAACCCGGATTCGGTCCCGCGCCCGTTCCGGCGCCGTTCTACTCCTTCGAGCACACCGAGGGCGGCACCACCTACGAGGTGCGGTACTGGGCCGCGGAGGATTCCGGCGCATCCACCGACGTCTCCGCGCTGCGCCCGCTGGGTACGGATGCCCGCGGCGGGCTCACCTGGTCGTCGGGCTCGGGCATGTGCGATACCACCGCCGGCCGCGGCGCCTGCTGACCCGGGCGGGCTGCAGCATGGGAACTTTCCTGTCACTCCCGCACCTATGGTGCTCCTCACAGCCGGTGCTGCCGGGCTTCGTGGGTATGGTCCCCGGGACGCCACCCCGGTCATGATGGGAGCGGCGGCAGCACTTCGAATCGCAGCGGGAGGACACCAGTGGGCAGCTCGGTGATCGTGGCGGGAGCGCGGACCCCGATGGGCAGGCTGCTGGGGTCGTTGAAGGACTTCTCCGGTGCGCAGCTCGGCGGAGTGGCGATCTCGGCGGCCCTGCAGCGCGCGGGTGTGCCCGCTGACCAGGTGCAGTACACGATCATGGGGCAGGTGCTGACCGCCGGCGCGGGCCAGATCCCCGCGCGGCAGGCTGCGACTGCGGCCGGCATTCCGATGGACGTCCCGGCGCTGAGCATCAACAAGGTGTGCCTGTCCGGCCTGGATGCCATCGCGATGGCCGACCAGCTGATCCGCGCCGGCGAGTTCGACGTGGTCGTGGCGGGTGGCCAGGAGTCGATGACCGCGGCTCCGCACCTGCTGACCGGGTCGCGGGAGGGCTTCAAGTTCGGTGACGCCCAGCTGCTCGACCACATGTCGCACGACGGCCTGTTCTGCGCGTTCGACCAGGTCGCGATGGGAGCGTCGACGGAGAAGTACAACGCGCGCTACGGCCTGACCCGCGAGGAGCAGGACGAGTTCGCGGCCCGGTCGCACCGGTTGGCCGGCGCTGCCGCGGCGCGCGGCGCGTTCGCAGAGGAGATCGCGCCGGTCGAGGTGCCGCAGCGCAAGGGCGATCCGGTCGTGGTGGACACCGACGAGGGGGTTCGGCCGGATACGACCGCGGAGTCGTTGGCCAAACTGCGCCCCGCGTTCGCGGCCGATGGCACGATCACCGCTGGGTCCGCTTCGCAGATCTCGGACGGGGCCGCGGCCGTCGTGGTGATGAGCCGGGCCAAGGCCGAGGAGCTCGGGCTGGAGTGGCTGGCTGAGATCGGCGCGCACGGTGTCGTCGCCGGTCCGGACGCGAGCCTGCACGAGCAGCCGTCGAATGCGATCAAGCGCGCCTGCGGGCGGGAGAGCCTCGATCCGGCCGAGCTGGATCTTGTGGAGATCAACGAGGCGTTCGCCGCGGTGGGCATCGCATCCACCCGCGCGTTGGGCGTGGACGAGGACCGGGTGAACGTCAACGGCGGGGCGATCGCGCTGGGACACCCGATTGGCATGTCGGGTGCGCGCCTGGCGCTGCACCTGGGTCTGGAGCTCAAGCGCCGCGGTGGCGGTGTCGGGGCCGCTGCGCTGTGCGGCGGTGGCGGCCAGGGCGACGCTTTGCTGCTGCGAGTGGCCGGGGCGTGACAGGAAAGTTCCCATGCTCGCATCCGGGGCCGGGTGCGGTAGGTGATCAATCCGGTTCGTCGCGTCTACCCTGAACGCTATGAAGTGGCTTCCAGGAGGATGGCAGCGCAGCGACTGGGCGGATCCGGGCCGCACCACGATCCCGCGCGGTTCGCGCGGGCAGCGGGGTGGAACTGCTCGGTTCAGCACCGAGCACGTCCCGGAACCGGAACCGCGGACCCGGGTCGATCGGCAGCCGCAGTCGCAGCAGCCGACGGGGTTGAGTGCGGCGGCGCGGGATGTGGATGTCAGCGCGGCCGCGTTCCGGACGCTGCTCATCGGTGGCGGGGTCAGCGGACTGCTCACCGTGTTGTGCGCGGCGACGCTGGTCAACAAGGGCAGCACCGTCGGGATGTGGGTCTGGCAGCTGATCTTCGGCGTGTTGTTCCTGTGGTTCCTCAACGCCTCGCGCGGCATGCTCAACGGGCGGGGATTCGTGTTCGACCGCACCGGTTTCTACCCGCGCACGCGTGGTGAGGTGTTCGCCGTGCCCTGGAACGAGATCACCGCGGTCGGCATCGGGTCGCTGCCGTGGGTCGAGCAGCGCAGGCCGGTCGCCCCGGAGCGGCGGCACGCGCTGGAGTTCTACCCGGCTGATCCGGGCTTCGCCGCGCGCCACCCGGAGTTGGAGCGCTGGCGCATCGAGGAGCCCGCGCCGATGCACGGTCTTCCCGGCGAGCGGTACCGCTTCCACTTCGCCCCGTTCAGCGGCCTGCCCAAGCAGTTCGAGTCCGCGGTGCAGCAGTTCGCCCCGCAGCAGTGGGTCGGCAGTTATCGGCGCAAGCTCCCGCCGCTGGACTGAGCGGCTCACCCGCCGAAGCTGTTCATCGGGTCGCCGCTCTGCAGAGCCGGATCGTCGGCGGCGAACGTGCGCACCGGCCCCGGGCCGCTGGCGGCGGTCTCGAACCGCACGGTCACCCTGCCGTGGCCTGCTCCCTGCACCCAACCGTGCCCGTGTTCGTCGTGGTGCGCGTCGTCGCCCGCGCGCCATGGTCGGGGCGCCGATTCGGGTTGCTGCGCGACGTCGTCCTTTTCCGGCCCGTGCTCCGCGGGCGGATCCGAAGGGTTGCTGAACAGTGGTTCCTGCTCGAAACTCGCGAGCCCGGAGTAGGAGACCCCGACCAGGCGCACCGGGGTGCCGGGTGGGACGGCAGCGGGGATGAGGCGCTGTGCCGCTGCGCGCAATGCGCCGAGGTCGCTGGTGGCCGACGGGAACGTCTCCGCTCGGCTGATCGTGGTGAAATCCGCTCCCCGGACCTTCACCGTCACGGTGCGGGCCGCCCGGGCCGACCCGATGAGCCTGCGGTGCGCGGCCTCGGCCATGCCGGCGACCTCGGACCGCAGCACAGCGGTGTCGGTGATGTCGGTGTCGAAGGTGGTTTCCGCGCCGACCTGCTTGGATTCGGCGCGTTCGGCGACCGGGTGGTCGTCGATACCGCGGGCGAGCCGGTGCATTTCGGTGCCGTGGGCCTGCCCGAGCAAGGCGGTGACGTCGTTGATTCGGAGCTGGGCCAGTTCGCCGATGGTGTGCACCCCGATCCGGGCGAGTTTCGACCCGGTGACCGGGCCCACACCCCACAACTTGCGCACCGGGAGCGAGGCGAGCAGGTCGTCCTGTTCGTCGGGCGCGATCACGAACGCACCGTCCGGTTTGGCCAGCCCCGAGGCGATCTTGGCCAGTTGCTTGCCGGGGCCGGCACCGACCGAGGCGGTCACTCCGACGTCGGCCTCGATGCGGCTGCGCAGTCGCGCGGCGAACGCGTCGACTTCGGCGCTGGGGCGGTCGGCGAGCTGTGTCGGTTCGAGGAACGCTTCGTCGATGGAGACCTGCTCCACCAGGTCGGACGACTCGCGCACGATCGCCAGGACCCGTTTGCTGACCGCTTGGTAGACGCGGAACCGCGGCGGCAGCACGACTGCGATCGGGCATCGGCGGCGAGCCTCGCCCATCGGCATGGCCGAGCGCGCGCCGTATTCGCGGGCTGCGTAGCTGGCGCCGGCGACGGTCCCGCGCGGTCCGGTTCCGCCGACCAGCACCGCCCGCCCGCGAAGTGTGGGGCGGGTGAGCTGCTCCACGGACGCGAAGAACGCGTCCATGTCCACGTGCAACACCCACCTGCGCATATCCCCATTGAACGGGATGGCGCCGACAGCCGGGTGGAGCGGTGACAGCATGGGAACTTTCCTGTCACGCGTGCCGCACGCGATCTACCCGGCCATGTCGCTAGCGCAGCCGCGCCCAGGCGTAGGCGGTCATCGCGTCGCGCAGGTAGGCGGCCATGCCGTTGGGCTTGCGCCGTTCGATGCGTTTGCGGAACTTGGGCTGGTTCACGTACATCTGCGCCAGCCGCAGGTACGAATCCCGGTCCGGGGTCCAGAAGTGCTGCAGCCACCGGTAGTGCTCGTCGACGACCTGCTGGGTACGGGGGTCGTTCTCCGGTACGCCCGCCGCGAACAACTCGGCGATCCGGGAGCTGATCCGGTTCCAGTCCGAGCCGATCTTCTGCGCCAGGGCTCGCCGTTCAGCTTCTTCGCGGGGGGAGCGGTCTTGTGGGGAATACCCCAGCAGTGCGGTGCCGTCCTCCTCGGCTTCGGCCTGGTCAAGACCTGAGTTCCCGAACACCGGCTGCATGCCGCTCCCATCATTCACTCACACGCACAGCTGAGCCCGCCTAGGATGGGCGGACGGACAGTGATGACCGCGGCATGTTCCGGTCGCGACGTCACCTGTCCGTGGCACCCTAACCGAGCGAAACGGGCGCTGTACGCGAATAGAGTGATCTTGTGGAGCGCGTTCGAGGGCGCTCAGCTCTGCCCCGGTTTCTCCTCATCATCCGCGGAGTCCGCGTCGTCCTGCGCGGGCGGCGCGAGGTACACGACGCCCCGGTCGAGGTCCAACGGGCCACCCGGGTCGTAGTTCTTCGAGATCCCGCCCTCGTCCTTCTCGTCCTTGAGCTTCCTGCCTGGAACCAGTTCGCCGTAACTGCTCATACCGCCAAAATAACGTGGCCGGACAACCAGAGGGGCGGTTCGCGGCGTGCCCTGGCGGCGCGGTGACAGGAAAGTTCCCATGCTCGCACCCGCCGCCGGCCGCCCGTCACAGCTGCGGGGCGGGTGGGCGGCAGTGCACGAGGGTGCAGTCGCCGACCAGGCGCACGGGTTCGGCAGCGTGCGGGATGACGATCGTCGCGCCGCGGTGCAGCGGCAGCGAGCCATCGGACCAGTCCAGCCGGCCGTGTCCGCTCAGCGCGATCAGCACGCCGAACGACGGTTCCAGCTCGATGCCGCCGCCGGGCTGCAGCCGCTCGGCGCGGAAGAACGGCACCGCGGACTCGGCCAGCAGCGGGATCCGCGCCCCGCCGCGGTCGCCGGTCCGGGTGATCAGTTCGGCGAGCGTCGCGTCGCCGAGCCCCGACCGGTTGAGCGTGTGCAGCGCGGTCTCCTGGTCCAGCCCGAGGAACGCGGCCTCGGCGCCGGACAGGAACCCTTCCCATTCGAGCGTGATCGAGAAGTCGGTGGGCTGCTGCAACTCGACCAGGAAGACCCCGGGGCCGATGGCGTGCGGAGTCCCGGCGGGCACGTGCACGGTGTCGCCCGGCCGGACCGGGATGCGGTTCAGCGCCCCGAGCATCGTCGAACTGTCCTGGGTGCCGACCCACCGCGCGACGGTCGCCGCGTCGACGTCCTCGCGGAAGCCGAGGTACACGACCGGATCTGCGCCCGCGGTCCCGACGACGATCCACGCCTCGGTCTTGCCGAACCGCGATCCCAGGTGCTGCCGGGCGAACCGGTCCGACGGGTGGCAGTGCACCGGCAGCCGCTGCCCGGCGTCGAGGAGCTTCACCAGCAACGCGGTGCTGTCGCCGAAGGCGGCGATGTGTTCGGCGCCCAGCCACTCCTGCGGGTTGCGTTGCACCGCGTCCCGCAGCAGCAGACCGTCCGGCAGCGGTGACAGGCCGGATTCCGCGAACCCGAACCGGCTGGTGGTGGAGGCGACCCAGTCCTCCGGGCCGTACTCCGCGGCGCCGTCTGTGCCGCGGAGCTCGGCGATCGATCCACCGCCCCGGTAGAACTGGCGCGGTTGGTTGGCCGGCAGCGGCAGCGGGACGGCGGTGGTGTCCAAGTCCGGTTCCTCCCAGCGGGACGCGGCCGGGAGGGCCGATCTCCCGGCTCCAGGGTCAGCGCATTGGACCGCAGCCGCTGCGTGCTGTCAACGAAACCGGCCGCGGTCGGCCCGGCCGGGGTGTGATGCGCGGCACCGGTCACACTCGGTAGTAACTGTGTCGAGGGAAGTGGGTGGAACGTGCCGCGTACGCATGGCGGTTGGTTTCGGCTGGTCGCGGTCGCCGAGGCATATTCGTGGGCGGGACTGCTGATCGCGATGGCGTTCAAGTACGGCCTGGACATGTCGTTGGGCGTCACCGTCATGGGCTGGGTGCACGGTGCGGTGTTCACCGCTTACGTCATCGCATGCCTGGTGGTTTTCAGCCCGCTGCGCTGGAGTTTCTGGGTGCTCGTCGCCGCGGGGTTGTCCTCGATCCCGCCGTTCGCCACGGTCGTCTTCGAACGGTGGGCCGGGCGGCGCGGACTGCTGGAGGTCCCGGACACCGACGCCCCGACGTTCTGGGGCCGAGTCCGCTACGTGCTGCGCGAGCTGAACTGACGCCTCCCCGCGCCGGCGCCGTCGGGCTGCTCAGAAGTCGCCGGCGGCGTGGCGCACCTTGCCCAGCAGGTCGGTCAGCTGCTGGGTCTGGCGTTCGGTGATGCCCTGCAGGCCGAAGTCGATCTCGTCGACCGATTCGGTGGCGCGTTTCATCTGATCCCTGCCCGCGTCGGTGATCTCCACGAGGGTGGTCCGCCGGTCGGTCGGATGCGGGACCCGGTTGACCAGTCCGTCCTGCTCCAGCCGGTCCACGATGTTGGTCACGCTCGTCGGGTGCAGCTGGAGCCGGTCTCCCATGACGCGCATGGGCAGGCTCCCGCGGCGGGAGAAGGTCAGCAGCACCAGCGCCTCGTACCGGGCGAACGTCAGGTTGTGCGGGCGCAGGGCGTTGTCGACAGCGGACTGCAGGATCTGCTGGACCCGCATCACGCTGGTGACGGCGGCCATCGTCGTCGACGGGCCGACCCGTTCGGACCAGATCTCGGCCGCGCGGGCAATCGGGTCGAAAGGCAGCGGATTGCGGGGACTCATGGTGTTCGACGCTAGCAGCGGGTAGTGGTCGTGGTGATGACTGCGGTGCCGCGCGGTTCGGTCGGTGCCGGAGACGTGATCCGGAGCGTTCCGGCTGAGCTGCGCCGCGGCATCGGGGAAGGAGTTGCGGTGCTGGTTGCGTTCAGCGTGTCCCCGAGCGGGGGCGACGACGGCGATAGCGTCAGCGAGGCCGTGGCGGCCGCGGTGCGGATCGTTCGGGAGTCCGGACTGCCGCACGAGACCACGTCGATGTTCACCACGGTCGAAGGCGAGTGGGACGCCGTCATGGATGTGGTCAGGCGGGCGACCGAAGCCGTCTCCGCGCGGGCCCCGCGCACCAGCCTCGTGCTCAAGGCCGATATCCGCCCGGGGCACACGGGCCAGCTGCAGGAGAAGGTGCGCCGGGTCGAGCAGCAGCTCGGCGACTGAGGGGTGCTCGGGAAGCGCCGACGGCGTCAAGACCCGCAGACGAGAACGGGGGGCGGTACCGATCGCGGTACCGCCCCCCGGTCACTGCCAGGAGGGTCAGCTGCCCTGCCCGGGGTGGTCCACCACCGGAGCGTTGACGCACTCGGAGGACTCGGGCGACAGCACCGGGACGACGAGCCCGACGGCGGCGCCGACGTCGTTGCCGCAGAGCTGCACCGGCACGGCGCTGATGTTGTTGTCGTCGAGCAGGTTGACGCCGTCGTTGTCGGCACTGTCGGCGAAAGCTGCGGCGGTGCCCAGGGTCATGACGCCGAGGGCGGTGGCACCGGCGACACCGGCAACACGGGTAGCAATACGCACTTTTTCGTACCTCTCGTTGAACTACGGGCAGGGAGGTCCCTCGCAAGGAGCCCCCGCAACGGCCCGCGGTGGCATGTCGTCCATCGCGGGCTCGGTTGCACCTTCGACGATCACGGCGCGGGAACCTGAGGGTTCGATCCGAAGATCCCCTCGGGCGAGTGCTGATCTACACCGGTTCGAGTGAGCTCCCGCTGCGCGGGTCGCGCCCGGGCGGGGTCCGTGGCGGACATCGGTGCCCGCGGGGTCTTCCGACGACCCACCGCGCAGGTGCGCCCAGGCTCCACGAGTTGCGCCGGGCGTGTCAGGATGGGGATGTGACGAGGCCGGATCCACGCCAGAACCCAGAAATGTCCGCTGCGATGGCGGGTGCCGTCGACCTCTCGGGCCTGAAGAACAAGGCCGAGGCGAATGCCCGCGGAGGCGATCAGGCTCCTGCCGGGGGGAGCGGTGCGGCCGACAACCCGGCGGTCGTCGACGTCACCGAAGCCACCTTCCAGGCCGAGGTGGTCGACAAGTCCATGCAGGTCCCCGTCGTGGTGGACCTGTGGGCCACGTGGTGCGGGCCGTGCAAGCAGCTTTCCCCGGCGCTGGAGAAGCTCGCCCAGGAGGGCGGTGGTTCCTGGGTGCTGGCCAAGGTCGACGTGGACGCCAACCCGCGCATCGCGCAGTTGTTCCAGGTCCAGTCGGTTCCCACCGTGATCGCGATCGCCGGTGGGCAGCCGGTGGACGCCTTCGCCGGAGCGCAGCCCGAGCCGCAGCTGCGGCAGTGGATCGACCAGCTGCTGCAGACCACCCGGGACCAGGTGTCCGGGGCGCAGGCGGCCGAGGCCGAGGAGGCGGAACCTGTCGAGGAGCCGGACGACCCGCGGTTCACAGCGGCCGAGGAGGCGCTCGAACGCGGTGACTTCGCCGCAGCGGAGGACTCCTACCAGCAGATCCTCGCCGCCGAACCGGACAACGAGCAGGCCAAGGCCGCGCTGACCCAGGTCCGGTTCCTGGCTCGCGCGGAGAACGCGGACCCGACCGCTGTGGAGCGCGCCGACGCCGAGGTGGAGAACGTGGATCTGCAGCTGGCCGCTGCGGACGCGGAACTCGCCGACAGCAGGATCGAGGAGGCCTTCGACCGGTTGGTCAAGACGGTCAAGCGGGCCGCCGGCGATGACCGGGACCGGGCCCGCAAGCACCTGGTCGACATGTTCGAGATCTTCCCGGAGGGCGATTCCCGGGTGCTCGCCGCCCGCAGGGCGCTGGCCAGCGCGTTGTTCTGAGCTGCCGGGTGTGCTGCGCGGGGTCGTTCGCGGTACCGGGCAGCACCCGAACGTCGGGCCGGGTCGCGGAAGCGGCCCGGCCCGCTTCATCGGATGCGGTCGATGGTGCGGCCGGGTCGCCGATCAGACGTAGTTCGTGGTGCAGGGGCTGAATCCGTCCTGGAAGCCGACCCGGAACGCCTCCACTCGCGCGAATCCCGCAGGCGCTTGCGCGCCGGTCACGTCGGCGGCGACGAGGCTGTCCTCGGTGAGCATCGCCGCCACGCCCTCGTCGACGTCGCCGGGTGCGATCCGGAGTCGGCCCACCGGATTGCGCTGGCCGATCGGGTCTTCGAGCAGCAGCCCGCTCCACGAGCCGACCAGGCACGCGGTACGCAGGCCCGCGGCCGGATCGTCCAGCGGAAGCCCCGCCGCCTGCTGCACGGACAGGGCGTAGCGCGAGGCGATCTGGGCGTAGGCGGCGAAATCTCCGCGCCCCGCGGTCGGGTCGCCCGGTTCGGGTGGGGCGCCGATCTCGCGCAGCTCGTCGAGGTCCAGCGAGACGGTGTTCGTCTCCGGGCAGTAGGCGGCGGGCGAGGTCGTCGTCCGGCCGGGGCAGTCGGCGGGGGCGGTGGTGATCACGGGTGGCTCGGCGCCGGTTTCGACGAACACCTCCCGCAAGCTCGTGACGACCGCGTCCACGCTCTCCCGGTCGACCGGGAGATCCTCGTCCTGCCCGTCCTTCCAGAACTCGAACTGCGTGGTGCGTTCGGCGACGTCGGCGAAATCCATCCGGGTGCAGCGTTCCGGCCCTTCGGCGAAGCCGAACTGGAAGGCCGTCACCCGGTCGAACGCGCTGCCGTGCGCGTCTTGGACGCGGAAGTCCGAGGTGCCCGGCACGTCCCGGATGTGGTCGAGCACCCCCAGCACCTGGTTGAGCCCGTTGCCGGTGGAGATCTCGAAGTGCTCGGAGGAGCCCTCGGCCACGTGCCGGAAGTACGAGCCCGTGTAGCAGTCGGCCTGCTGTTCGAGCACGATCACCGGGTCGTCCGGTCCGGCGGTTCCCGCGCGCTTCTGCACCGCGTGCCCCATCTCGTGGGCCAGGACGGCGACCGGCGCCATCGGCCCGAACTCCGCGGACAGCTGCGGGAGCAGGTCTCCTCGGTCCCAGGCGATCAGGTCGTCGGTCGGGCAGTAGAACGCGTTGGCCAGTCCCTTGGTGTCCGCCCCGCACAGCCGCACCCCGCGCGGTGCGCGGGAGTCGTAGGAGACCAACCGGGAGACCGGGTCGAACGAGGCTCCGTCGAACGTCGCCGGGAACGCGTCGGCCCAGAAATCCTCGACGTCGGCGACCGCGTTGCGGGCGAGTTCGTCGGTCGTGCCGTGGTCGGTCCCGGCGACCGGCTGGTCGGGCTCCGGCGCCTGGTTCTTCGGGCCGCTGGGGCCGTCGGTTACCGGCAGGCCGGCCACCTCGGTGGCCGAGGTGGTGCGCGAGCTCGTCGGGGTGCCCCCGATCGTGTCCGCGCAGCCGCCGACCAATGCCGTGCAGGTGAGTACCACGACGGCGGTCGTGGAGGCTCTGCTCCACCGGCGACGTCCTGCCGATCCGCTGAACACTGACGAGCCCCGTCCGCTGAAGGTGCCGGATTCCGCGCACAGCCGAGCAGCAGGTGCACCGCGCTGCGGTGTGCGCACCGCAGCCTATCGGTCGCGGTGCGCCGAGATCGGCCCTCTCGGCGTGCGGACGACGCGAACGTCAGCCCCCGCGGTCGTCGCAGGACTGCGGGCCGCCGGTAGCGCCGGCGCGGAACGCGGCCATCCGGTCGAACCCGCCGAGGTGGTTCGTGCCGCCCGCATCGCGGGAGACCGAGCCGGTGTGCAGGACGGCGCGCACGGCTTCGTCCAGTTCCACCCTGGTCAGGTCGTCGCGGTCGGTGGTGAACGCACCGGTCAGGCAGGTGATGCGTTCGCCCGCCGCCGCACCGGTGGTGGGTGCGCCCGACCGCTGGAGCGCGGCGGCCGCGTAGCGCGAGGCCAGCTGGGTTTCGGCGGCGTGCGGTCCGTCCTCGGAATGCACGTCCTGCAGCGCGGCCCGGTCGACGGCGACGGTGGGCGGGTCGGGGCAGTAGGCGACCGCGCTGATCTGGCGGGCGCATTCCTCCGGTGCGGCGCGCACCGGGACCACGCGTGGCGGCGGGGAGCCGGTCAGCCGGGCGATGAAGTCCGCGGCTCGGTCGTCGGCGAGCACCCGGTCGAGATCGCGCGCCGGTACCTCGCCGGGCGTTCCACCGGGCACGTCCGCCGCGGGCGACGTGCAGCTGTCGGGTCCGCGCTGGTAGCCGTCCTGGAAGGCGGCGACTCGCTCGAAGGAGGAGCCGTGTTCGGTGCCGCCGGTATCGGTCAACGGGTCCTGGAAGACCGTCAACGCGCGCAGCGCGCCGTCCAGCTGCCCGGAGTCGACCCGCAGGTGCGGTGATCGGCCGTCGGCGACCCAGCGCAGGAATCCGCCCGCGTAGCAGTCCGCGCCGGCTTCCAGCAGCGCCGGGTCCGGGCCGGCCGCCGCGTCGTCGGACCCGGCGCGGTGCTGCACGGCGTGCCCGAACTCGTGCGCCAGTACCACTGCCACCGCCGCGTCGCCGTAGTGCTCGCGCAGCACCGGCAGCAGCGCGGCCCGGTCCCAGGCGATCGCGTCCGCGGTCGCGCAGTAGAACGCGTTGCCCTCGACATCGTCGGTGCCGCTGGTGCACGGCGGTGCCGTGGCCGAGGGGTCGGCGGTGTCCACCGAGAACACGCCGCCGCCCAGGTCGTGCCAGCCGGTTGCCGCTACCTCGGGGAACGTCGCCGACCAGTAGCGCTGCACTTCGTGCACCACGGTGGCCGCCAGCTGGTCGTCGGCACCGTGGTCGGTGCCCTGGACGAACCCGGGGTCGACCGGGTCGGCGAGGACCGGGGGCGGCGCCTGCGGTGCGGGTGAACACGCCGTCACGGCGGTGACCAGGGCGATCATCCCGGTTGCGAGTCCCAGTAGGCGCACGATGTCGAGCCTGCCATCCGGGCCGGGGCGGTTGCTTGCCCGGTCCGGGTGGCGCGTGGCGCACGGTTGCACGTGTGGGCGGGTCGGCGAGATAAGGTCCGCTGCCGTGAGAGCCGTCCACCGCTTCACCGTGCTCGCCCACCTGCCGGAGCCGCTGCGCGCGCTGGGCACGCTGGCCACGAATCTGCGCTGGTCCTGGCACCCGCCCACGCAGGACTTGTTCGCGGCGGTGGATCCGGAGTTGTGGTCGGCGACCGGTGGCGACCCGCTGCGGCTGCTCAACGAGGTGCCCGCGGACCGGCTGCGCGTGCTGGCCGAGGACGAGGACTTCCTGGCGCGGACCCGAGCCGTGGACGACGACCTGCGCCGCTACCTCGCTGTCCCGCGCTGGTATCAGCAGCGGCAGGACGAGGGGGCGGAACTGCCCGGTTCGGTGGCGTACTTCTCGATGGAGTTCGGCCTCACCGAGGCCCTGCCGAACTACTCCGGCGGGTTGGGGGTGTTGGCGGGTGACCACCTGAAGTCGGCCTCCGACCTCGGGGTGCCGATGATCGGGGTGGGGCTGCTGTACCGGTCCGGTTATTTCCGGCAGTCGCTGTCGGCCGAGGGCTGGCAGGTCGAGCACTACCCGGTGCTGGACCCGCGCGGGCTGGCGCTGGAGACGGTGACCGGCCCGTCCGGGCAGGCGCTGCTGGTGCGGGTGGCGATGCCGGAAGGACGCACCTTGCTGGCCCGCATCTGGAAGGCGCAGGTGGGCCGGGTCCCGCTGCTGCTGCTGGACAGTGATCTGCCCGGCAACGACGATGATCTGCGCGGTACCACCGACCGGCTCTACGGCGGCGATGCGGACCATCGCGTGCGGCAGGAGATCCTGGCCGGGATCGGCGGGATGCGGGCGGTGCGCGCCTATTGCGAGCTGACCGGGCATCCGCAGCCGGAGGTCTTCCACACCAACGAGGGGCACGCCGGCTTCCTCGGCCTGGAGCGGGTGCGCGAGCTGCAGGACGAGCAGGATCTGCAGTTCGACCCGGCGGTCGCCGCGGTGCGGGCGGGTATGGTGTTCACCACGCACACTCCGGTTCCCGCCGGCATCGACCGGTTCCCGGTGGATCTGGTGCGCCACTACTTCGGCGACGGTTCGCAGCAGTCGCTGCTGCCCGGGGTGCCGACCGACCGGGTGCTGGCGCTCGGCGCCGAGGACAACCCGGGCATGTTCAACATGGCGCACATGGGCCTGCGGCTGGCGCAGCGGGCAAACGGGGTCTCCGAGCTGCACGGCAAGGTGATCCGCAAGATGTTCTCCGGACTGTGGCCCGGTTTCGGCACCGAGGAGATCCCGATCAGCTCGGTGACGAACGGGGTGCACGGGCCGACCTGGTCGGCGCGTGAGCTCGGCAAGCTGCTCGGCGAGTCCGAGATGGACAGCGGTGCCGGGCTGCGCGGGATGGAACCGGTCAGCGATGCGCTGCTGTGGGAGCTGCGCTGCTCGCTGCGCCAGCGCTTGGTGGAGCACGTGCGCCGCCGGTTGCGCGAAGCCTGGTTGCAGCGCGGCGCGTCGGACCTCGAACTCGGCTGGTGCGATTCGGTGTTCGATCCGGAGGTGTTGACGATCGGGTTCGCGCGCCGGGTGCCCACCTACAAGCGGGCCACGCTCATGCTGCGCGATACCGACCGACTGCGTCAGCTGCTGCTGGATTCGCAGCGGCCGGTGCAGATCGTGGTGGCGGGCAAGTCGCATCCCGCGGATGAGGGTGGCAAGGCGATGATCCAGAAGATCGTCAAGTTCGCCGACCGCGCAGATGTCCGCCACCGGCTCGTTTTCCTGCCGGACTACGACATGTCGATGGCGCGCTACCTGGTGTCCGGGTGCGATGTGTGGTTGAACAACCCGGTGCGCCCGCTGGAGGCGTGCGGGACGTCCGGGATGAAGGCCGCGCTCAACGGTGCGCTGAACCTGTCGGTCCGGGACGGCTGGTGGGACGAGATGTTCGACGGCCACAACGGGTGGGCGATCCCGAACGCGGACGGGGTGACCGATCCGAACCGGCGCGACGACCTGGAGTCGGCGGCGCTGTACGAGCTGATCACCGAGCACGTGGCTCCGGCGTTCTACGAGCGCAATACCGACGGGGTGCCGGGCAAGTGGATGTCGATGGTGCGGCACACGTTGGCGACGTTGGGTCCGCGGGTGCACTCCTCGCGGATGGTGCGCGATTACGTGGACAACCATTACGGGCCCGCGGCCTGCTCGGTCCGCGGGGTCTCCGCCGACGGGTATCGGGGGGCCAAGGAGCTGGCTGACTACCGGGCGCGGTTGCACGCCGCGTGGTCCCGGGTGCGGGTGGATTCGACCGAGATGTCGGTGGACGAGCACGGCCCGCTGCTGGGTTCGCGCGTCACGGTGCGGGCCGAGGTGGAGCTGGCCGGGCTCGATCCGTCCGATGTGGACGTCGAGGTGGTGGTCGGCCGGGTGGACGACTCCGATGAGTTGTACGACTTCGTCGCCGAATCCATGGCGGCATCCGGGGACGGCCGTTACCAGGCGGAGGTGACGCTGCCGCACGCCGGGCCCGCGGGGTACACGGTGCGGGTGCTGCCGCAGCACCGCTCGTTGTCCGGGCCGGCCGAGCTCGGCCGCGTCGTGCTCGCGAGCTGACCTGAGCCGGGCACCCGGCGACCCGCGTCCTAGGTCACCGACAGGCGTTCTCGCGTCTCGACGACGCGGGGCCACCACGGTGCGAGCCGCTCGGCTTCGGCCAAGGCCTGCCGCGCTGCGGCGTTGTCGTGCCGGGCCATGTGCGCTCGTGCGATCGTGGCGTAGTCGTCGGCCCGGGACAGCGCGGTGTTGCCGTGTTCGGCCCCGGTGGCGGCGAGGCGGACCGCTTCGTCCGGGTCGCCGTCCAGCAGCGCCAGCAGTCCGCGGGTTCCGGCCAGTTCGAACTCCGGGTAGCCGAGGGCGGTCGCGTCGTGCATGGCTTTGCGGGCCACCGGCAGCAGGTCCTCGGCGGGCAGCTGTTCGGCTTCCACGGCCGCGAAGCCCAGTCCGGCCAGTCCGGCCAGTCGGTAGGACATCTCCCGCGGTGCCAGTTCTGCCTGCGACATGCGGTTCAGCAGCATCAGGACCGCTGCCGCGTAGTCCCCGCGGGCTTCCAGCACGGCGACGCGGCAGGTCAGCGCGGCGTCCGAATCCGGGTGCAGCGCGGCGATCCGGTCGGTGACCTCCGCGGCGCGGTCGAGTTCGCCGGACATGACCGCTTCGCGCGCCGACGTCGCCAGCGGGCTGATCCGGAACTCGGTGCGGGCGGGTTCGGGCATGCGGGGCAGCGCGAACAGCAGCCACCCGGTGGAGGTGGTGAACGGAACCCGGCGCGGCCAGAGCTTGTAGAGCAGGAACGCGGTGCCGGCCAGCGCGAGACCCCGGCCGAACGGCCCGGAAGCGAGCAGCCAGGCAGTGCCGACCAGGGCGGCGCCGCAGCATGCGGACACCAGGCCGGCCAGCCAGCAGCGCAGGAAGACCGGGGCCCGCCACGGGCCGATCGCGGCGCTCATCGCCACCGGCAGCGCTCGCACGGTCAGCGTGATGCGCCCCACGGTGCCGGACCAGACGAGCTTGGTCGCTCCCAGGACGACGGCCCGCACCCGGAGCCCGAACAACACGGCCCCGACCAGCAGCCCCAGCTGCAGGCTCAGCGGCAGCGCGATGGTCCCGAGCAGGGCGCCGGACCAGCCGGTCAGCACCGAGCGGAAGCCGCCGCCGAGGGCGAGTTCGATGGCCGCGGTGACCAGGGCGCCGGCGGCTCCGGACAGCAGCCAGGGGCGGGTCAGCAGGTTCGGGGGTCGCACGAGTGGTCAACCTACGCCGCGCGGTGGCGCCGGTGGGGCGGTTCGGCGACGCCGGCCGCACCGGTGGTCCGACGGTCCACTGTGGATGGACGTGGTCGGGGGTGGATGGGCTGCGCGGGGAGGGGCGGTGGAGCGTCGCGCCGGGCCACGGCGGGCGGGCAGGCCCGGGTCCGATGCGCGAGTGGCGCCGATGCCCGGAGCGTGCGGGTTGCCGACCCGCCGCGGCCCGCGCCGGTGGACGCGGAACAATGGACCAGGCATGCGCCGGTCCCGGCGGGGTCCGGTGGAACGTGAACCGGGTGCTCCCAGCGGCGGGGCTGCGGTCCGTCACGGCGGGGAGGTAGACGTGGACGACCTGGTCATCCACCTGGATGGCGTCGGTGTTCGGCGAGGCGGTACGGCGCTGTTGTCCGACGTGAACTGGTCGGTGGAGCTGGACGAGCGCTGGGTGGTGCTCGGGCCCAACGGTGCCGGCAAGACGACGTTGTTGAAGTTGGCCAGCACTGAGATGTACCCGAGCGCGGGGACCGTTGACGTGCTCGGTGAACGGCTCGGCAAGACGAACGTGTTCGAGCTGCGCCCCCGGATCGGGCTGTGCTCGTCGGCGCTGGCCGGGCGGATCCCCGGCGAAGAAGTGGTGCGCGACGTCGTGGTCAGCGCGGGATACGCGGTCCTGGGGCGCTGGCGCGAGGAGTACGAGTCGCTGGACACCGACCGGGCCCAGGAGCTCCTGGACCTGCTCGGCGTGGGGCACCTGGCCGATCGCGCGTTCGGGACGCTGTCCGAGGGCGAGCGCAAGCGGGCGACGATCGCCCGGGCCCTGATGACCGACCCCGAGCTGCTGCTGCTGGACGAACCGGCCGCGGGCCTGGACCTGGGAGGCCGGGAGGATCTCGTGGGCCGGTTGTCCGGGCTGGCCATGGACCCGGATGCGCCGGCCTCGGTCCTGGTCACCCACCACGTGGAGGAGATCCCGCCGGGATTCACCCACGGACTGCTGCTGCGCGAGGGCGCTGTCGTGGCCCAGGGTCTGCTGGATCAGGTGCTCACCGAGGAGAACCTCGCCAAGACGTTCGACCAGGACCTGGAGTTGCAGCGCAGCGGTGAGCGGTTCTTCGCGCGGCGGCGCGGTTGACCCTCCGGTCCGACGTGCCCGGCGGCGCTGTTGCCGCCCGGTGCGGGCAGATAGCCTGCCACTCGCGCGCATGTTGCGCCGCCGGAGGCGCAACGAATGGCTGCACGACGAGGAGGATGCCGCGTGGGTGAGTTCGTGAGGCTCGAAGTGGACGGTGCGGTCGGGACGATCCGGTTGGACCGGCCCCCGATGAACGCGCTGAACCAGCAGATCGAAGCGGAGCTGCGCGACGCCGCGATCGAGGCCACCGAGCGGGCCGACATCCGCGCGGTCATCGTGTACGGCGGGGAGAAGGTGTTCGCGGCGGGCGCGGACATCAAGGAGATGGTGGACAAGACGGCCGCCCAGATGGCGCGCAAGGAGGAGCGGGGCCTGTCCGGCGCGCTGAGCGCGGTGGCCGCGATCCCCAAGCCCACCGTCGCCGCGCTGACCGGGTACGCCCTCGGCGGCGGGTTCGAGCTCGCGCTGGCCTGCGATCGCCGGGTGGCGGGCGAGAACGTCAAGGTCGGCCAGCCCGAGATCTTGCTCGGGGTGATCCCCGGCGCCGGCGGGACGCAGCGGCTGGCCCGGCTCATCGGCCCGAGCAAGGCCAAGGACATCATCTACACCGGGCGGTTCGTCCGGGCCGATGAGGCGCTCGCGCTCGGCATGGTCGACGAGACCGTGCCGGCCGACGACGTCTACGCGGCGGCCCGGCGTTGGGCCGACCAGTTCACCGGTGGTGCGGCGCGGGCGCTCGCCGCCGCGAAGGCGGCCATCGACGGCGGGCTCGACGTGGATCTGGACAGCGGCCTGAAGCTGGAAACGCACCTGTTCACCGGTACTTTCGCTACGGAGGACCAGGAGATCGGTATGCGGTCGTTCATCGAGAACGGGCCCGGCAAGGCGGAGTTCACCGGGGAGTGAACGCCTTCCGGCCGGGTTGCGGCCCGGCCGGGGCCCGGCTCCGCACTGCCCCGCTGCGCGCGGCCGTATCCTGGTCCGGTTCGTCATGCCATGCCGATGCGGGGAAGTGCGGTGGGATACTCCTTCGACCTTCGAGACGTCGCCTTCCTGCGTTCGTCCGCGGGGGCCGATGCGCTGGCTCGGTTGGACGAGTGGGAGCTGACGGCGGCCACGCGGCTCACCGATGTGGCCCGCGCGCGGTCGCTGGTCGGTGAGCGCTTCGCGGCCGCGGTGCTGGAGACGGGGGTGCTGCGGCGGCGTGCTCGCAGCAAGTTGACCGGCGCGGACTCCTGGTTGCTGACGGATCCCGCGCTGCAGCAGGCCACGGCCACCCGTGTCGCCGAGCACCGCGCCGAGCGCCTCGCCGGCCGGGACGTGCACGACGTGACCTGTTCGATCGGCGCGGATGCCGAGCAGCTCGCGGCGGTGGCGCGCACCTGCGTGGCCTCCGATCTGGACCCGGTGCGGCTGGCGATGGCCGAGCACAACCTCGCGGCCCGCGGTCGGGAGGTCGTGCTGGTGCGTGCCGATGCGCTGCAGCCGGCTACCCGGGGCACCGCGGTCGTGGCCGATCCGGCTCGCCGGGACGACACCGGCCGGCGCCGGTGGAACCCTGCGGAGCTGGAGCCGCCGCTGGACGACCTGCTCGCCGCGTACGCCGGTCGCGACCTGGTGGTCAAGGCGGCCCCCGGCCTCGATTTCGATGCTGTCCCGGATGAAGCCGAGGTGGAGATCGTGTCGATGTCCGGCCAGGTTCGGGAGGCGTCGCTGTGGTTCGGTGATCTGGCCGAGTCGGGTGTGCGCAGGCGCGGCACGGTGCTCACCGGCGAGGGTGCGTGGACCATCACCGATCGGGAACCCGATGACTGCCCGGTGATCGAGGCGGGGGAGTGGATCGTCGATCCGGACGGGGCGGTGGTCCGGGCCGGACTGGTGCGCCAGTACGCGGTCCGCTGGGGCTTGGGCCAGCTGGACCCGCACATCGCCTATCTCACCGGGCCGCGTCCGCCTGCCGGGGTTCGGGCCTTCCGGGTCCAGGCGCAGGTCCGCTTCCGGGAGAAGGCGTTGCGGGCCCTGCTGCGCAGCCACGACGTGGGCAGCGCGGAGATCCTCGTGCGCGGTGTCGATGTTGACCCGGATGCACTGCGCAAGCGGCTCAAGCTCACCGGATCCGCGTCTGCAACCGTGGTCCTCACCAGGATCGGCGATACCGCCACGGCGTTCCTGTGCCGCGCTGAGCGGACCTGATGGCGCAGTACCGGACCGCCGCTGCTCCCGACCGGTCCGCGCAGCGGCGTGTGCGGGGTCACGTCCAGGGACGCGGTGCGTCGGCCCCGATGTGGCGCTGGCGAAAACCCGCGGCAGGCGGTGGGGCGACTTCTCTATCCTGGACCGAGTATGGCTGACCCGTCCGTGAAATCCGACCTCGCCGATCTGCGCGCCCGGCTTCCCGAACTCGTGCTGGCCGATGAGCGGCGGCTGCGCCGCCGCATCGACGGCGCCCGCAAGATCCGGGACGAAGACTCGTTGCGCCGGGTCACCGACGAGATCGCCACCGACGTGGCGGCGGCGGAGTCGCGCGTCGAGCGGCGGCGCGCGGCGGTCCCCGAGATCGACTACCCCGATGGGCTGCCGGTCAGTGCCCGGCGCGACGACCTGCTGGCCGCCATCCGCGACCACCAGGTCGTGATCGTCGCCGGGGAGACGGGGTCGGGCAAAACCACGCAGCTGCCGAAGATGTGCTTGGAACTCGGCCGCGGGGTGCGCGGCATGATCGGGCACACCCAGCCGCGGCGGCTCGCGGCGCGCACCGTCGCCGAGCGGGTCGCCGAGGAGCTCGATACCGAACTCGGTGATGCGATCGGCTACCAGGTGCGGTTCACCGAACGGGCCGGGGAGGACACCTCGGTCAAACTGATGACCGACGGCATTCTGCTCGCCGAGATTCAGCGGGACCGGCTGCTGCGCCGCTACGACACGCTGATCATCGACGAGGCGCACGAGCGCAGCCTGAACATCGATTTCCTCATCGGCTACCTCAAGCAGCTGCTGCCCCGCCGGCCGGACCTGAAGGTGATCATCACCTCGGCGACGATCGATCCGGAGAGCTTCTCCCGGCATTTCGGCGGGGCGCCGGTGGTGGAGGTGTCCGGCCGCACCTATCCGGTCGAGGTCCGCTACCGCCCGCTCGTGGACTCCACGGACGACTCCGAGGACGTGCTGCGCGACCAGACGCAGGCGATCACCGACGCCGTGCACGAGCTGTGCGCGGAAGGGCCCGGCGACATCCTGGTGTTCCTCAGCGGTGAGCGCGAGATCCGGGACACCGCCGATGCCCTGGGCAAGCAGAACCTGACCGACGTGGAGGTCTTGCCGCTCTACGCTCGGCTCTCGGCCGCCGAGCAGCATCGCGCGTTCCAGCCGCACCGCGGGCGGCGCATCGTGCTGGCCACGAACGTCGCGGAGACCTCGCTGACCGTGCCCGGCATCAAGTACGTGATCGACCCGGGTACAGCCCGGATTTCGCGGTACAGCTTCCGCACCAAGGTGCAGCGGCTGCCGATCGAGCCGATCTCGCAGGCGTCGGCCGACCAGCGCAAGGGCCGCTCGGGCCGCACGTCCGAGGGCATCTGTATCCGGCTCTACTCGGAGCAGGACTTCCTGTCCCGCCCGGAGTTCACCGATCCGGAGATCCTGCGCACGAACCTCGCCTCGGTCATCCTGCAGATGGCTTCGCTCGGACTCGGTGCGGTCGAGTCGTTCCCGTTCCTGGAGCCGCCGGACCGCAGGCAGATCGCCGACGGTGTGCACCTGCTGCACGAGCTCGGCGCGCTGGAGCGTGCGAAGAAGGACCAGGGCGACCAGCTCACCGGGGTGGGGCGCAAGCTCGCGCAGTTGCCGATCGACCCGCGGCTGGCGCGCATGGTGCTGGAGGCCGAACGCAACGGGTGCGTGCGCGAGGTGCTGGTGATCGCGGCCGCACTGTCCATTCAGGACCCGCGGGAGCGTCCCACCGAGCACCAGCAGGCTGCCGACCAGCGGCACGCTCGGTTCGTCGAGGCCGACTACGAATCGGACTTCCTGGCGTTCCTGAACCTGTGGCACTACCTGCGCGGCAAGCAGAAGGAGCTGTCGGCCAACCAGTTCCGCAAGATGTGCCGCAACGAGTTCCTCAACCACCTGCGGGTGCGCGAGTGGCAGGACCTGTACCTGCAGCTGCGCCAGATGACGAAGACGATGGGGATGACGCTGGCCGATCAGCAGGCCGATCCGATCCGCATCCACCAGTCGCTGCTGGCCGGGCTGCTCTCGCACGTCGGGTTGCGCGAACTCGACAAGAAGGGGCAGCAGCGCGGACGGACGAGCAACGAGTTCCTCGGCGCGCGCAACGCCAAGTTCGCGGTGTTCCCCGGCTCCGCGCTGTTCAAGAAGCCCCCGCAGTGGGTCGTCGCCGCCGAGCTCGTGGAGACCTCGCGGCTGTGGGCGCGGGTGGTGGCCAGGGTCGAGCCGGAGTGGATCGAGCGGCTGGCCCAGCACCTGGTCAAACGGACCTACAGCGAGCCGCGCTGGGAGAAGAAGCGCGCGGCGGTCGTGGCCACCGAACGCGTCACCCTCTACGGCATTCCGCTCGTGGTGGACCGCAAGGTCAGCTATGGCCGCATCGATCCGGAGGTCAGCCGGGAGCTGTTCATCCGGCATGCGCTGGTCGAGGGCGACTGGGACACCGAACACGCCTTCTTCCACCGGAACCGGGCGCTGCTCGACGAGGTCGCCGATCTGGAGGAGCGGGCGCGGCGGCACGACATCCTCGTCGATGACGAGACGCTGTTCGAGTTCTACGACCGCCGAGTGGGCGATGAGGTCGTGTCGGGCAGGCACTTCGACTCCTGGTGGAAGAAGGTCCGCCGGCAGAGTCCGGATCTGCTCGACTTCGACAAGTCCATGCTGATCAACGAAGATTCCGCCGGGGTCAGCGATGCCGACTACCCGGACGCCTGGCGGCAGGGTTCGCACGAACTCGCGCTGTCCTACCAGTTCGAGCCCGGCACCGATGCCGACGGCGTCACCGCGCACATCCCGCTGGCGGTGCTCAACCAGATCTCCGCGGAGGGTTTCGACTGGCAGATCCCGGGGTTGCGCGAGGAACTGGTGACCGCGCTGCTGAAATCGCTCCCGAAACCGCTGCGCCGCAACTTCGTTCCCGCACCGGACTTCGCCAAGGCCGCGCTCGCGCGGATGCCTGCCGGGCAGGGTGGGCTGGTGGCCGGGCTGCAGGACCAGCTCCGGGCGATGACCGGAGTCACCGTGCCCACCGATGCGTGGGACTGGCAGCGGGTTCCGGACCACTTGACGATGACCTTCCGCGTCGTGGACGGCGAGGGTCGCAAGCTGGGCGAGTCCGTGGACCTGGAGCAGCTGCGCCAGGAGCTGAAACCCGACCTGCGGGCCGAGATCTCGGCCGCGGCCGACGAACTGGAACGCAGCGGACTGCGCGAGTGGGAGCTGGACAGCCTCCCGCGCACCTTCGAGCGGCAGCGATCCGGCCACCCGGTGCGCGCCTACCCGGCCCTGGTGGACGAGGGCGAAAGCGTCGGGGTCCGCACCTTCGACACCGAGCGCGAGCAGCAGCGCGCGATGCGGCGCGGTACCCGGCGGTTGCTGCTGCTGCAGCTGCCGAACCCGCTGAAGTCGTTGCAGCGGGGGCTGAGCGCCGGCGCGAAGCTCGTGCTGGGCAGCAATCCGGACGGAAGCCTGGACGCTGTGCTGGCCGACTGCGCGGATTGCGCGGTGGACAAGCTCGTCGACGCGGCGGGTGGGCCGGCGTGGGACCGGGAGGCGTTCGCGGCGCTGCGCGATGAGGTCGGGCGGCGGCTCGGCCCGACGACGGCGGACACCGTGTCCAAGGTGGAATCCGTGCTCGCGGTCCGGCAGCAGGTGGAGACCGCGTTGGCCGACCGGTCGAGCGGTTTCCCGCGGGAGGCGTTCGACGACGTCCGCGAGCAGCTCGACGCCCTGGTGTACCCGGGATTCGTCGCCGGCACCGGGTGGGACCGCCTGCCGGACCTGGTCCGCTACCTGCGGGCGGTCGAGCAGCGCCTGGAGAAGATCCGCCACCACCCGCAGCGCGACGCGGAGTGGATGGACCAGGTGCACGAGGTCGAGGACCGGTACCGCGACCTGCTGGCCCGCGTCCCGGACGGGCAGGCGCCGAGCAGCGGGTTGCAGCGGATCGGATGGATGATCGAGGAGTTCCGCGTGAGCCTGTTCGCCCAGTCCGTCGGCACGGCGCATCCCGTCTCCGCCAAGCGGATTCACCGCAGCATGGACGACGTCGCGGTGTGACGGCCGGGTGCTGCGCCGCGCGGTGCGCACGTGGTGCGGGTCCGGGTTCGGTGCCATGGTCGCCTCCGCCGAGCGGTTCCGGTGTCGTCGAGACCACCGCTGTCGTCGTGACCACCGCCACCGATGATCACGAGTCCAGCCTGCACCCGTCGAACCCCTGTTCGCATCACACGAGTTGGTGAGAAGCCACCCGCATCTGCGGGCTCCGTCTGCTCATCTCGGCACATGCGGCCTCGTGCGGGGGGGGATTCGCGATCGGGCCGAGCAGCCGGCGGTCCCGCGCCGGACCGAGAACCCGTATCCGACCGAGAACCCGTGTCAGGCGGGGGAAACGGTGATGCCGAGCGCGCCCGGGCCTGCGTGCGCACCGAGGACCGCGCTGGTTTCGGACAGCACGGCGCGCCGCACCCGGGGGAGTTGTTCGCGCAGCTCGTCCAGCACCCGCTGGGCGCGCTCGGCGCACTGGAAGTGCTCCACGCCCACGTCGACCGGGCCGTTCCCGGCGCGCTGCACTGCGCTGCGCACCCCCTTGGCCAGCGCCCGGTCCTGCCCGATCCCCTTGGCGAGCTGGTCGATGATGCCGTCCTTGACTTCGAGGACGGGCTTGATCGACAGCGTCTGGCCGAGCCATGCCGCCGCACGTCCGATGCGCCCGCCGCGGCGCAGGTGTTCGAGTGTGTCGACGTAGAGCAGCTGCGTGGTGGTGCGCATCCGCTGCTCCAGCACATCCATCACGTGCTGCGGTCCGGCCCCCGCCGCGGCGGCTTCGGCGGCGGCCAGCGCCGGGAAGCCGAGTCCGAGGCCGACGAGCCGGGAGTCCACCACGTAGACCGGGACGGCGACTTCGTCGGCGGCGGCCCGCGCGGAGGAGCAGGTCTGGGAAAGGCCTTCGGAGATGTGCACCGAGATGACCGCTTCGGCGTCGGCTGCCTGCGCGTCGGAGTAGTTCCAGAAGAACGCCGGGGCGGGCGGTTCGCTGGTGTCCACCGGGGTGCCCGCCTGCATGGCGTCGGCCAGCTGCGGGTGCGGGACGCGGCGTTCGTCGTTGACCTCCTGGCCGACGGCCAGTTCCAGCTGCACCACGGCGATGCCCAGCTGTTCGGCGGTCTCCGCGGGGAGGGAAGCCGTCGAGTCCGTGACGATGGCGACGCGTTGTTTCATGCGATCAGGCTACTGAGAGGTGAGCAGGATTCATATCGCCCTGCGCCACCTGCGGGGACCGATTGCCGCATTCGCCCGCCGTGCCCGCCGAATGGTGAGTACCGTCACGTGCAGCCGCACATTGCACGGGGGCTACCGGCAAGTAACATTTGCCGTGGTTGGCATCACTGTGCTCGTTGTCGAGGCGCTGTGGCAAGGTCAACCTCCCGGGGTGTATTCCGGGTACGGAAGCAAAGCCGCTGGGCGACCAGCGAGTGTCGTCAGTCCGCAGGAGGTCGGAGAGGGCCCATGAACATCGTCGTGCTGGTTAAGCAGGTGCCCGACACGTATTCCGAGCGGAAGCTCACCGATGCGGATCACACGTTGGATCGCGAGTCGGCCGATGCGGTTCTGGATGAGATCAACGAGCGCGCCGTCGAGGAGGCGCTGCTGATCAAGGAAGCGCAAGGCGGCGAGGTGACCGTGGTGTGCCTGGGCCCGGACCGGGCCACGGACGCGATCCGCAAGGCGCTGTCGATGGGGGCCGACAAGGCGGTGCACCTGTCCGATGAGGCGCTGCACGGCAGCGATGCGCCGGCGACGGCGCGGGCCCTGGCCAAGGTCGTGGGCACGGTGGAGTCGGTGGATCTGGTGATCGCCGGCAACGAGGCCACCGACGGCCGGTCGGGCGCGGTGCCCGCGATGGTGGCCGAGCTGCTCGGCTGGCCGCAGCTGACCTACGCGCGCAAGGTGACCACCGACGGGTCGACCGTGGGTGTGGAGCGCGAGACCGACGCCGGGATCACGACGCTGGAGGCGAACCTGCCCGCCGTCGTGTCGGTGACGGAGAAGATCAACGAGCCGCGGTACCCGTCGTTCAAGGGGATCATGGCGGCCAAGAAGAAGCCGGTGACCACGTTGTCGCTGGCCGATGCCGGGATCGAGGCGAGCGAGGTCGGGCTGGCCAACGCGGCCACCCAGGTGGTCGAGTCCGCGCCGGCGCCGCCGAAGCAGGCCGGTCAGCAGGTCACCGACGAGGGCTCGGGCGGCGTGGCCGTGGTCGAGTTCCTGGCCGGGCAGAAGCTGGTCTGACGGTCGTTCACGGGATTCGCGAGGAGGCGTAGTAGATGTCTGAGGTTCTGGTCCTCGTCGAGCACGTGGACGGTGAGGTCAAGAAGATCACGTCCGAGCTGCTCACGGCCGCGCGGCAGATCGGCGAACCGTCCGCGGTGGTGGTCGGTGAGCCGGGCACGGCGGGCAAGCTGGGCGAGGCGCTGGCCGCCCAGGGCGCGGAGAAGGTGTACGCGGCCGAGTCGGCCGAGGCGGGGCAGTTCCTGGTGACCCCGCAGGTCGACGTGCTGTCCGCGCTGGTGGCCTCCGCGTCGCCGGCCGCGGTGCTGCTGCCTGCGTCGGTGGACGGCAAGGAGATCGCCGGTCGGCTGGCGGTGCGCACCGGTTCCGGGCTGCTGTCCGAGGTCGTGGGCATCGACGGGTCCGCTGTGGCGAGCCATTCGCTGTTCGGCGGGACCTACGAGGCCAAGGCCAAGGCCGTTTCCGGTACGCCGGTGGTCACGGTGCTGCCGGGTTCGGTGGAGCCGGAGCCGGCCGCGGGTGCCGCGGCGGTCGAGCAGGTCGAGGTGCCCGCGGCCGATGCGGGCAAGAGCGCCAAGATCACCGGGCGCCAGCCGGTCGAGGCGGGGGACCGCCCCGAGCTGACCGAGGCCAGCGTGGTGGTTTCGGGTGGCCGCGGCGTGGGTTCGGCCGAGTCGTTCGAGGTCGTGGAGAAGCTGGCCGATTCGCTGGGTGCCGCCGTGGGCGCTTCGCGCGCGGCGGTGGATTCCGGCTACTACCCGCACCAGTTCCAGGTGGGGCAGACCGGTAAGACCGTCTCGCCGCAGCTCTACATCGCGCTGGGTATCTCCGGTGCGATCCAGCACCGCGCCGGCATGCAGACGTCGAAGACGGTCGTGGCGGTGAACAAGGACGCCGAGGCGCCGATCTTCGAGATCGCCGACTTCGGCGTGGTGGGCGACCTGTTCCAGGTCGCGCCGCAGCTGACCGACGAGGTCGCCAAGCGCAAGGGCTGAGCCCCTGCTCTGAACAACCGCGCGGGCGGGTCGCACGGCGTGTGCGGCCCGCCCGTTGCTGTTCAGCGCGCTTCGTCGCGGCCCGCGCAGGCCAGCCGGTCCGCGCGCTCGTTCTCCGGGTGGCCGTTGTGCCCTTTGACCCAGTGCCAGCGCACCTCGCCGTGCCGCTTGCACTGCTCGTCCAGCCGTTGCCAGAGCTCGACGTTCTTCACCGGTTTGCGCGCCGCGGTCAGCCAGCCGTTGCGCTTCCAGCCGGCCAGCCACTTGGTGATCCCGTTGAGCACGTAGGTGCTGTCGGTGTGCACCTGCACCAGCGGCACGGCCCGGTTGAGCGCTGCGAGTCCCTCGATCACCGCCAGTAGTTCCATGCGGTTGTTCGTCGTGGTGGGATCGCTGCCGCGCAGCTCCCGCTCGTGCTCGCCGTAGCGCAGCACCGCGCCCCATCCGCCCGGGCCCGGATTGCCCGCGCACGCGCCGTCGGTGAACAACTCGACCGCTGCCGGATTCCCGGCTCCTGCCCGCTGCATGCCCCGGAATCTATCCGCATCCGGGTGGCAGGGGTGGACCAGCACCGGGGGTCGGGTTGCACGCTCGGCGGCGTGCCGGACAGGGACAACACGGCGGGCGGCTTGCTCAGCCCGCAGCATCGCGCGTTCACCGCCGGGCTCGCGCTGGTGATCACGCTGATCGCGTTCGAGGCGATGGGTGTGGCCACCGCGCTGCCCGCGATCGTGGCCGACCTGCGCGCGCCGGAGTGGTACTCCTGGCCGCTGACCGTCTTCCTCGCGGCCAGTGCGCTGGGCACCGCGTTCGGCGGCAGGTACGCCGACCGCCGCGGTCCGGGCGGCTTGCTGCTGCTCGGGCTGGCCGCGTTCGCCGCCGGTCTGCTGCTGGCCGCGCACGCCCCGGACATGCCGGTACTGCTGGCTGGGCGCGCGGTGCAGGGTGCCGGCGGCGGGGTCGTGCTGGTCTCGTTGTACGTGATGATCGCGGGCGTGTTCCCGCAGCGGCAACGCCCTGCGGCGTTCGGCGTGGTCTCCGCGGCGTGGGTGCTGCCCGCCCTGGTCGGCCCGGCCGTGGCGGGGTTGCTGACCGAGCACGCCAGCTGGCGGTGGGTGTTCGGCGGGCTGGCGCCGTTCGTCCTGGTGGGCGGGCTGCTCGTGCTGCCTGCCGCCCGCCGGTTCGGTCGCCCGGCCGCCGAGTCGTCGGGACAGCCGGCAGCCGGTGGTGCCGCCGCGATCGGTGCGGCCGCCGGGGTGATCGGGCTGAACTGGGCGGCGCAGCGGGTGGTGCCGGAGCCGCTCGTGGCGGCGCCGGTGGGCATCGCCGCGCTGGTGCTGCTGATCGGTTCGCTGCGCAGCCTGCTGCCGGCCGGAACGTTGACCGGCAGGCCGGGGATCCCGCTGATGGTGCTGGCGCGCGGGCTGCTGGCCGGGGTGTTCTTCGCCGCCCAGGCGTTCGTGCCGCTGGCGCTGGTGGCCGCGCACGGATATCCGCCGTCCGCGGCGGGGGTCCCGCTCACCGTCGGTTCGCTGGGCTGGAGCGTCGGTGCCTTCTGGCAGGCGCGCCGTCGGCACCTGCGCCGGGAACGCGTCGTGGCGGTGGGTTTCCTGCTGGTGGCGGCGGGGGTCGCCGGGCTGGCCTGCGGCCTGTCCGCAGCGCTGCCCGCCTGGACCGTGTTCGTCTGCTGGCCGCTGGCCGGAGCCGGCATGGGCATCGGGATCGCGAGCACCTCGGTGCGCGTGCTGGAACTGTCGCCGGAGGGGCGCCGCGGGTTCCACTCCTCGGCGCTGCAGATGTGCGACATGCTCGGCCAGGCCGCGTTCGTGGGTGCGGGTGGTGTCCTGGTCGCGGCGCTGGCCGGTCCGGGTGCTCCCGCCCGCGGGGTGCCGGTGCTGGATCTGCTGCTGGTGCCCGTCGCGGTGCTCACCGCTGCCGCGCTGCTGCGCTCCGACCTCGGGCGAACGTCCTGACCTGCACCTTCCGTCCGGGCTCCTGCCCGGTTGCCGTACCCTGGAGGGGCGATGACTTACCTGGACCACGCTGCCACGACCCCGATGCGGCCGGAGGCGGTCGCTGCGATGAGCGAGGCGCTCGCCCGCGTCGGGAACGCGTCTTCGCTGCACACCTCGGGGCGGCTGGCCCGGCGCGCGGTCGAGGAATCTCGCGAGGAGGTCGCTGCGGCGCTGGGTGCGCGCCCGTCCGAGGTGCTGTTCACCGCGGGCGGCACGGAGAGCGACAACCTGGCGGTGAAGGGCATCTTCTGGGCGCGCAGGGCGGCGGATCCGGCCCGGCGCCGGGTGCTGGCTTCCGCTGTCGAGCACCACGCGGTGCTCGACGCCGTGGAATGGCTGGCTGAGCACGAGGGCGCCGAGGTGACCTGGCTGCGCACCGACGAACTGGGCCGGGTGCATCCGGAGGCGCTGCGCGAGGCCATCGACGAGGATCCGGCGACGGTGGCGCTGGCGACGGTGATGTGGGCGAACAACGAGGTGGGCACCGTCAACCCGGTCGCGGCGCTGTCCGACGTCGCTCGGGAGCGCGGGATCCCGCTGCACACCGATGCGGTGCAGGCGGTGGAGACGCTGCCGGTGGACTTCGTGGCTTCCGGGGTGTCGGCGCTGACGATGACCGGGCACAAGGTCGGCGGCCCGTACGGGGTGGGCGTGCTGCTGCTGGCCCGCGATGTGGCCTGCACGCCGCTGCTGCACGGCGGTGGCCAGGAGCGCGAGGTGCGGTCCGGAACGCTGGACACTCCCGGGGTGCTGGGGCTGGCGACCGCCGTCCGCGAGGCCGTCGCCGCCCGCGAGCGGCACGCCCCGGCACTGGCCGGGTTGCGCGAGGACCTGGTCCGCGGGGTGCGGGCGGCGGTGCCGGACGTGGTGCTCAACGGTGATCCCGGGGACTCGGTCACCGGTGGCGGGCCGTCCCGGTTGCCGGGCAACGCGCATCTGACGTTCCCGGGGTGCGAGGGCGACAGCCTGCTCATGCTGCTGGACGCGCACCGCATCGAGTGCTCGACCGGATCCGCGTGCACCGCAGGCGTTTCCGAACCGAGTCACGTGCTGTTGGCCATGGGTGCGGACGCGGCGGCCGCGCGCGGTTCGCTGCGGTTCTCGCTCGGGCACGACTCGACGGCGGCCGACGTGCAGGCGCTGACCGGTGTGATCGGATCGGTCGTGGAACGGGCGCGCAGCGCGGGATTGCCCGGGCTGCGCAGGTCTTCGGCGGACCGGGCTTCGGCGACCGCCGTCACGGAGGTGTGAGACGTGCAGGTTCTGGCTGCGATGAGCGGCGGCGTGGACTCGGCGGTGGCCGCCGCGCGCGCGGTGGAGGCCGGGCACGATGTGGTCGGCGTGCACCTGGCGCTGTCGGCCAAGCCCGGCACGCTGCGCACCGGCGCTCGCGGGTGTTGCACGGTCGAGGACGCGCACGACGCCCGGCGGGCGGCGGATCTGCTGGGCATCCCGTTCTACGTGTGGGATTTCGCCGAGCGGTTCTCCGAGGAGGTCATCGAGAACTTCGTCGGCGAGTACGCGGCCGGGCGCACGCCGAATCCGTGCCTGACCTGCAACGAGAAGATCAAGTTCGAGGCGCTGCTGGACAAGGCCATGGCGCTGGGCTTCGACGCGGTGTGCACCGGCCACTACGCGCGGCTGGCCGTGGTGGATGGTGTCCCGCAGCTGCGCCGCAGCGCGGACGACGGCAAGGACCAGTCCTACGTGCTGGCATCGCTGACCGCTGAGCAACTGCGCCATTCGATGTTCCCGCTGGGCACGTCGGAGAAGACGCAGGTGCGGGCGGAGGCCGATGAGCGCGGGCTGGCCGTGGCCGAGAAGCCGGACAGCCACGACATCTGCTTCATCCCGGACGGTGACACGCGCTCGTTCCTCGACGACAAGCTCGGCGAGCGGCCCGGTGAGCTGGTCGACGCGGACACCGGAGCGGTGCTCGGGCAGCACACCGGGGTGCACGGGTTCACCGTGGGCCAGCGCAAGGGGCTCGGCATCGACGCCCCGGCCGCGGACGGTCGGCCGCGGTACGTGCTGTCCCTGGAACCGGTGTCCGGAACGGTCGAGGTCGGTTCCGCCGACCGGCTGCAGGTGCACGAGATCGAGGCGAAGCGGCCGATCTGGCCGTCGGAGCGCGCGCTGGACGGACCGACCGAGTGCGTGGTGCAGGTGCGTGCGCACGGCGGGATGGCCGATGCGGTCGTCGAGTGCGACGGCGAGGCGTTCCGCGCCCGGTTGCAGCAGCCGCTGCAGGGCGTGGCGCCGGGGCAGGCCATCGTGCTCTACGCCCCGGACGCCGAGGGCGACCTCGTGCTGGGCAGCGGGCTCATCGCGGCTGCTCGCTGATTCCGTTCGGCGACGGTGACCGCCGCGCCGCGAACGTCGATCGCATACCCGCCGTCCCGGTTCCCGGGCGCCCGTTCCACGAGGGTCGGGTGGAAGCCGTGTTCGGGCAGCCAGTACGCAGTGCCGGGCCGGCCATGCCGGAGCCGGAGATCAGGACCGTTCGCACCATGCCGGTCAACGTAGGCAGCGGACCGGGCGGCAGCAGCGGACTTTTCGGTCGGGCCGGGTTCCGCCCGCGGTAGTGTCGGACGTCACGACTCAGGAGGTGGGCATGTCCGACGGTACGCGCACGAGCACGGTCTCCCAGGTACTCCGGCGCAGCGCAGCGCGGGTTCCGGACCGGGTGGCGCTGGACTTCGCCGCGGATTCCGGGCAGCAGCGGCAGTGGACCTACGCGCAGCTGGACGCGGCGGTCGACCGCGCAGCGGGGATGCTGCTGGGCGTCGTCGAGCCCGGTGCGCGGGTCGCCGCGTTCGGCCGCAACTCGGACGCGTACGTGATCGGGTTCCTCGCGTGCGCGCGGGCGGGTCTGGTGCACGTGCCGATCAACTACAACCTCACCGCGGGCGAGCTCGGCTACCTGCTGCAGCAGTCGGGTGCCGGTGCGGTGCTGGTCGATCCGGCGCTGAGCGATCGGGTGCAGCAGGTGCGCGCGGAGACCGGGCTGGGGGCGGTGCTGCCGCTGCGGGACGCCCCGGATTCGCTGCTGCAGGCCTGCTCGTCGGGCCCGGTCGCGGCCCCGGACGTCCCGGTCGACGACGGGGACCTGGTGCAGCTGCTGTACACCTCGGGCACGACCTCGCAGCCCAAGGGCGCGATGATGACGCACCGGGCGCTGCTGCACGAGTACACGTCCTGCCTGGTGGGTCTGGACATGACCGAGCACGACCGGCCGCTGCACGTGATGCCGCTGTACCACTCCGCGCAGATGCACGTGTTCCTGCTGCCGTACCTGCAGATCGGCGCGGTGAACACCCTGCTGGAGAGCCCGGACCCGGCCGAGGTGCTGCGCCGCGTGGAGCGGGACGGGCATGGTTCGTTCTTCGCCGCCCCGACGCTGTGGGTGGCGCTGGCCAACCACCCGGACCTGGCCGGGCGTGATCTCGGGTCGTTGCGGAAAGCCTTCTACGGGGCGTCGGTCATGCCGGGGCCGGTGCTCGCCCGGCTGCGCGAACGGCTCCCGCGGCTGGGCTTCTACAACTGCTTCGGGCAGTCCGAGATCGGGCCGCTGGCCACGATCCTGCGCCCGGAGGAGCACGACGAGCGCCCGGACTCGGCCGGGCGGCCGGCGCTGTTCGTGGAGGCGAAGGTGGTCGACGAGCAGGGCGCGGAGGTCCCCGACGGCGAGGTCGGCGAGATCGTGTACCGGTCGCCGCAGCTGTGCACCGGCTACTGGGACAAGCCCGCGGAGACGGCGGAGGTCTTCCGGGACGGCTGGTTCCGCTCGGGCGATCTGGTCCGCCGCGATGAACAGGGCTACGTCGCCGTGGTGGACCGGATCAAGGACGTGATCAACAGCGGCGGGGTTCAGGTGGCCTCGCGCGAAGTGGAGGACGCGCTGTACGCGCATCCGGCGGTGACCGAGGTGGCGGTGGTCGCCGTCCCGGACGAGCGCTGGGTGGAGCGGATCGTGGCGGTCGTCGTGGCCGGCGGGGAGGTGGACGAGCAGCAGTTGGTCGAGCACGCGCGCACCCGGTTGGCGGGGTTCAAGGTTCCCAAGCAGATCCGGTTCGTGGACGACCTGCCGCGCAACAGCGCGGGCAAGCTGCTCAAGCGGGTGCTGCGCGAGGAGTTCGCCGACGACGCCCCGGCCGCGAGCTGACCCGGCCCGTCCGGTTCCGCGGGGGGACCGGCGGAGACAATGCGGGAGTGACGGACGCAGTGTGGGGACCGGGAATCGCGACGGCGATCGGATCGATGCCGGGTACCGACCCGGTCGAAGCGGCGCGCACCGTGCTGGGCGAGTTCCCGGAGCTGGTGCCGATGCCGGAGCTGCCCGCCCGGGGAGTCGGTGCCGATGTGCTCGGCCGCACCGCCGGGATGCTGGTGGACTTGGCGGTCGAGGTCGTGCCGTCCGGGTACCGGGTGGCGGCGCCGGGGCGCGATCAGCGCCGCGCGCAGGACCTGCTGCGCTGGGACGTGGATGCGATCGAGCAGGCCGCGGCCGAGGCCGGGGCGCCGCGCGTGGTGAAGCTGGCCGCAGCCGGTCCGTGGACGCTGGCCGCCGGGATCGAACTGGCCCGCGGGCACCGGGTGCTCACCGATGCCGGTGCGCTGCGGGACTTCACCGCGTCGCTGACCGAGGGGTTGCTGCGCCGCGCCACCGAGATCGCCGAGCGGACCGGATCGCGTGTCGTGGTCCAGCTGGACGAACCGAGCCTGCCCGCGGTGCTGAACGGGTGGCTGGCCACGCCGTCCGGGTACGGCACGGTCCCCGCGGTGCCGGAGCCGGAGGTGCGCGGACTGCTGTCCGAGTTCATCGAGCACGTGCGGGACGGCACGGGTGAGCAGGTCGTCGTGCACTGCTGCGCGGCCCGCCCGCCGGTCGAGCTGCTGCGCCGTGCCGGTGCCGGGGCCGTGGCGCTGGACGCGACCGGGCTCGGCGAGGTGTCCGGCCGGTTCGCCGATGAGCTCGGCGAGGCGTGGGAGGAGGGCACCACCCTGCTGCTGGGGCTGGTGCCGGGAACCGATCCGCCGGGTGAGGTGGCCATCTCGGAGCTGGCGGCGCCGGCGCGCGGGCTGGCGTCCCGGCTGGGTTTCCACCGGCGCGCACTGGCCGAGCGCGCGGTGCCCACCCCGGTGTGCGGGCTGGCCGGTGCGTCGCCGACCTGGTCGCGCCGGGCGATGTCGCTCACCCGAGACCTCGCCTCCGCCTTCGCCGACGAACTGGCGTAGGTATTTCGTCCACAGTGGACTCGGTGTGGTCGGCGGGTGCGTTTCCCCGAACCGGCGGTGCTGGGACGTGCGTGCTGGTAGGAAAGGGGCGTGACCAGTTACTGCATCGATGACGAGGTCGGGCGGGCTGCGTGGGTCCGGCGCAGCACGATCCGGGACGCGGCCTGCCTGACGCTGGTCCGCGCGCAGGATCCGGTCCAGGTCGCCACCGCGTTCGGGGGCATGGCCGAACCCGCCCGCAACCTGGACATCGAGGAGTTCTGCGAAGAAGCGTTCGCCGCGCAGGAGCGGTATCCGATGATCGCGCTGCGCCGGCTCGGTGACCGGGTTCTGGTGGTCGAGGACGGCGGCAGGCAGGGGTCGCGGCCCGAGGTGCTGCGCCGGGCCGCGCATCAGGACGCGGTCTCGGTGTACTGGGCGGAGGATGGCGCCACCCGGTTCAGCCACGCGGTCGGCGGCTCGGTGCGGACGTCCTTCGAGGGGGCGCTGCCCGAGTACCGCGAGGGCGAGCAGCCCGAGGAGGTCGAGCGGTTCTTCGACGACCTGGTGTGGTGCCGGGACGATCCGGTCCCGGCGATGCTGGCGCTGGCGGGGCGGATCACCGGTGTCCCGTCGGAACCGGGCTGGCTGGACGGGCAGTTCTGCACCTACCCGGTGGCCGAGTGGCCGGACGACCTGGCCGCGGTACCCGATCCGCTGGACAACGTGCCCGGTTACCCCAGCGAACTCGCCGCCGTGATCCGCGCGGCGCCCGATCCGGTGCGCAGGCACGCGGCCGCCGCCGTGGCGCGGTACGTGCTCACCGCCGCGGGCTGCCTCGACCATCCGCGGGTGCGCCGCACGCTGTCCGCGATCAGCGCGGGAACGCCGGTGCACCAGGGGCGGCTGAGCGCGGTGGTGCGCAAGTGGTCCTGGCAGAGCCTCAAACACCGTCCCAGCAGCAGCGTGCGCAACCAGGTGCGCGCGATGCGGGTGCTGCGGCACGCGACGAACGGCGACGCGCTGACCGGCCTGCTCACCGCGTTGTCGGAGGCGCGGCGGGTGCGGCACGTGGACGGTGCCGAGCTCAACTGCGTCGCGTTGTCCGCGCTGGGCGCGGGTTTCCGCGGGTTGTCCGGATCCGACCCCGGCGCGGCGTCCGGACCGGCACAATGAGGGCCATGTTCCGCTTCCTGCGTCGCACCCGGACCGCACCGGACGAACCGGTCTCCACCGAGGCCGATGCCGCCGGGCGGGCCGCGGAGTTCTGGCGGCGCTGGCACGAGCTGCTGCCCGAGACCGCCGCCGCGCTCGGTGACGGCGAGCTTCACCGGGTGGAGAACCTGCTGGCCGATGCGGTGGCGGCGATGCATCCGGAGCTCACGTTCACCGTGGAGCGCGGGGAGGTCGCCGTGTACGCGCTGGTGGTCACCGGGCAGGCCGATCCGCGGCTGCGGGTGTGGACCGATGCGTGGATGGCTGCCGCTCCCGCGGCGGATGCGCTCTGGGAGTACCACGACTCGGTGCCGCCGGTGCCGGATCCGACCGAGGTGACGGTGAACCTGCGCGGCGAGAAGTACCCGCTGTCCCAGATCCGGGTGGTGGCCCAGGTCGACGAGACCGAAGGGCTGGTGGACGTGGCGGTGCACCACCCCCGGTTCGCCGACCTGGACGAGAACGCGCAGCGCGCGCTGACGTTCCTGCCGCTGGACGCGGCGCTGGGCGAGCGGTTGGCCGCCGACCGGTTGGGCAGGGTGGAGACGGCCGTGCAGGAACCGCAGGGCGCGGTGGGTCTGCTGGAGTTGCGCGATCTCGTGCGCGAACTCGCCGCGGCCGCGGACGGCGGCTGATCCGCTCGGCGAGCCGGTGCGTGCCGGTGTCCGCCCGGCTCGCTAGTCTCGGGGCGTGACCAGCAACGACCCGGGTGCCGGCCGATCCGGCGCCGCATCGGATGGGGACGGCGCGTTCGAGGAGGCAGCGGGCCCCGCGACCGCGGATGCGCAGGCCGAGGGCATCGCGGAGGTGCCCGCCGAGGTGCGCCAGGAGTACGCCGATCTGGCCGAGCAGGTGCGCGGCCACCAGTTCCGCTACTACGTGCTCGACGCCCCGACCGTCGCCGATGGCGAGTTCGACGACCTGTTCACCCGCCTGCAGCGGCTGGAGGCCGACCACCCGGCGCTGCGTGCTCCCGACTCGCCGACGCAGGTGGTCGGCGGCACGTTCTCCACCGAGTTCACCGCGGTGCAGCACCTGGAGCGGATGCTGAGCCTGGACAACGCGTTCAG
This sequence comes from Saccharopolyspora montiporae, assembly GCF_015209505.1. Classification (GTDB taxonomy): domain Bacteria; phylum Actinomycetota; class Actinomycetes; order Mycobacteriales; family Pseudonocardiaceae; genus Saccharopolyspora; species Saccharopolyspora montiporae. The sequence goes on along the minus strand of NZ_JADEYC010000037.1, from coordinate 11,924 downwards.
CACCGAGGAGCTGGCCACCTGGGTGGACCGGATCGAACGGGAGGTGGGCACCTCGGCGGTGCACTACCTGTGCGAGCTCAAGATCGACGGGCTCGCGGTCAACCTGCTGTACCGGGACGGCAAGCTCGAACGCGCGCTGACCAGGGGCGACGGCCGCACCGGTGAGGACGTGACGCTGAACGTGCGCACCATGGCCGATGTGCCGGACGAACTGGCCGGCACCGGTGATTACCCGGTGCCGCCGCTGGTCGAGGTGCGCGGTGAGGTGTTCTTCCGGGTGGACGAGTTCGGCGAGCTCAACGCGAAGCTGGTGGAGGCGGGCAGCACTCCGTTCGCGAATCCGCGCAACGCGGCGGCCGGTTCGCTGCGGCAGAAGGATCCGCGGGTGAGCCGGACGCGCCCGCTGCGGTTGATCTGCCACGGCCTCGGCAGGCGGGAGGGGTTCGAGCCCGAGCGCCAGTCCGAGTCCTACGCGGCGCTGCGCGCCTGGGGGCTGCCGGTCTCCGCGCACACCGTCGTTCTATCCACAGTGGATGACCTGGTTCGGCACATCAGCTACTGGGGTGGGCACCGGGACGAGGCCGAGCACGAGATCGACGGTGTGGTGGTCAAGGTCGATGAGGTGCCGCTGCAGCGCAGGCTCGGCGCCACCTCCCGCGCGCCGCGCTGGGCGATCGCCTACAAGTACCCGCCGGAGCAGGCCACGACCACGCTGCTCGACATCCAGGTCAACGTCGGACGCACCGGTCGGGTCACCCCGTTCGCGGTGATGGAACCGGTCAGCGTGGCCGGGTCGACCGTGTCGATGGCCACGCTGCACAACGCCGACGAGGTCCGGCGCAAGGGCGTGCTGATCGGCGATCGGGTGGTCATCCGCAAGGCCGGCGACGTGATCCCGGAGGTGCTCGGCCCGGTCGCCGATGCGCGCACCGGTGACGAGCGCGAGTTCACCATGCCCGCGGTCTGCCCGGAGTGCGCGACGCCGCTGCACCGGCAGAAGGACACCGACGTCGACCAGCGCTGCCCGAACGCGCAGGGCTGCCCCGGGCAGCGTCGGGAGCGGCTGTTCTACCTGGCCAGCCGCAAGGTGCTGGACATCGAGGTGCTCGGCTACGAGGCCGCGGTGGCGCTGCTGTCGGCAGGGGTGCTCGGTGACGAGGGGGACCTGTTCGACCTCGACGAGCAGAAGCTGCTGCAGGTGCCGCTGTTCCGCACCAAGGAGGGGGCGCTGTCGGCCAACGGGCACAAGCTGCTGTCCAACCTGGACACCGTCAAGCAGCGGCCGCTGTGGCGGGTGCTGGTGGCGCTGTCCATCCGGCACGTGGGGCCCACCGCGGCGCAGGCGCTGGCCCGGGAATTCGGGTCGATCGAGCGCATCGAGGAGTCCTCGGAAGAAGAGCTGGCCGCCACCGACGGCGTCGGGCCGACGATCGCCGCGGCCGTGCGCGAGTGGTTCGGCGTCGAGTGGCACCGCGAGGTGGTGCGCAAATGGCGAGCCGCCGGGGTGCGCACGGCCGAGGAACGCGACGACTCCGTACCGCGCAACCTGGCCGGTCTGTCCATCGTGGTCACCGGAACACTGCCGACCTTCTCCCGGGACGAGGCCAAGGAAGCGATCATGGCCCGCGGTGGCCGCGCGGCCGGTTCGGTGTCGAAGAAGACCGCGTTCGTCGTGGTCGGGGACGCGCCGGGCTCCAAGCACGACAAGGCGGTGCAGCTGGGGGTGCCGGTGCTGGACGAAGACGGGTTCCGGGTGCTGCTGGGGCAGGGCCCGGACGAGGCCGCCGAGCACGCGCTGCCCGGCGAGTAGCTCAGCTGTCCAGCACGACGGAGACGATCCCGGCGAGGTGGGCGAGTCGGGCGAGCTCGGCGGCCCGGAACATCGGCCCGCCGGGGCGCCCGGCCAGCAGCACTCGGTCCGGTTTGCCGATCGGGGTCGCCGCGAGTTCGGTGCCCAGCTCCTGCCACGTGCCGGGGACCCATTCCTCGTCGCCGTCCAGGATCGTGGCCCGGTCCAGCGGCAGCCACGGCAGCTCCAGGTAGCCCTCCTGCGGGGCGGAGGTGCTGGCGGCGAGCTGCTCGGCGCCGCCCGAGCGGTGGCCGAACACCATCGCCCAGCCGGAGCGGATGATCCGGGGCACGCCTTCGGCGAAGATCTGCAGCCCGCGCCCGGGCTCGGCGGCGATCTCCTCCACCAGCTCCAGTTCGCGATGTGTGTCGAGCACGCCCGCGTAGGGCCGCACGGCGTCGACCTCCACGCCGTCGATGGACTCGGCCGCGGTGATCAGGATGTCCGGCAGCCTGCCGGAGGGCAGGTCGACGACCATGTCGTCTATCGCGACCCCGCCGCCGCGCTCGACGACGTGCACACCGAGGATGTCGGCACCGATCTCGCCGAGCGCGCTCGCCACCGAACCCAGCGCGCCGGGCTGGTCCGGTATCTGCACCCGGATGAGGAAGGACACCGGACTCAACGCCTCCAGATTCGTGCGCGACGCCTCGCCGGCCGCGCCCGATGCGGCGCACGGGAGCGCACGCGTGCTCCCGCACGAGGAACGTGCACCGGAATTGTGGCAGACGGCGGACCCCTGCGGTGAGCCTGTCGTCCACGCAGTGGAATGCCCGGCCGATTCGCACCGTGGCGCGATCGACACGGGCGGCGCCCGGCGCGCCGAGTCCCGGTTCGGGCTGGTCCGGACCGGCGCCATAGACTGAGGGGAGCCGTTGAACCGCATATGACCAGGGAGCCTTCCCAGTGTCCAAGATCTCCCGCGACGAGGTCGCGCACCTGGCCGGCCTGGCGCGGCTGGCCGTCACCGAGGCCGAGCTCGACACCTTCGCCGGTCAACTCGACGTGATCCTGGAATCGGTGGCCAGGGTCGGGGAGGTCGCCGCGGACGACATCCCGCCCACGTCGCACGCGGTACCGGTGACCAACGTGTTCCGCCCGGACGAGGTGCGGCCCAGCCTGCCGCGGGACCAGGTGCTGGCCGGTGCCCCCGCCGCCGAGCAGGAGCGGTTCCGCGTCCCGCGGATTCTCAACCAGGAGGGCTGATGACCACGACCGCATCCGGCGGTTCCGGGCTGACCGGGCTGACCGCCGCCGAGCTCGCCGAGAAGCTGCAGTCCGGCGCGACCTCCGCGGTCGAGGTGACCCAGGCGCACCTGGACCGGATCTCGGCCGCCGAACCCGCTGTGCACGCGTTCCTGCACGTGGCCGCCGACGAGGCGCTGGCCGCGGCGCGCGCGGCCGACGAGGACCGGGCCGCGGGCCGCGCCGCCTCGCCGCTGGCCGGGGTGCCCCTGGCGCTCAAGGACGTGCTGACCACGACCGACATGCCCACCACCTGCGGCTCGCGGATGCTGCAGGACTGGGTGGCGCCCTACGACTCGACGGTGGTGCGCAAGCTGCGCGACGCCGGTGTCGTGGTGCTCGGCAAGACGAACATGGATGAGTTCGCCATGGGCTCGTCCACCGAGAACTCCGCCTACGGGCCCACGCACAACCCGTGGTCGACGGACCGCATCCCGGGCGGCTCCGGCGGGGGGTCGGCCGCGGCGCTGGCCGCGTTCGAGGCGCCGCTGGCCATCGGCACCGATACCGGCGGCTCCATCCGCCAGCCCGGTGCGGTGACCGGCACCGTCGGCGTGAAGCCGACCTACGGCGGGGTGTCCCGGTACGGCCTGGTCGCGTTCTCCTCCTCGCTGGACCAGCCGGGTCCGTGCGCGCGCACCGTGCTCGACGCGGCGCTGCTGCACGAGGTGATCGGCGGGCACGACGAGCGCGACTCCACGTCGATCGCCCAGCCGGTCCCGCCGGTGGTGGCCGCGGCGCGCGAAGGGGCGTCCGGTGACCTGCGCGGCGTGCGGGTCGGCGTGGTGCGCGAACTGGCCGGCGAGGGTTACCAGCCCGGTGTGCAGGCGTCCTTCGACGCGGCGGTGGCGCAGTTGACCGGGTTGGGCGCCGAGGTCGTGGAGGTGTCCTGCCCGAACTTCGACTACGCGCTGGGCGCCTACTACCTGATCGCGCCGAGCGAGTGCTCGTCGAACCTCGCGCGGTTCGACGCGATGCGCTACGGCCTGCGCGAGGGCGACGACGGGGCGCGCAGCGCCGAGGAGGTGATGTCGCTGACCCGGGAGTCCGGTTTCGGCCCGGAGGTCAAGCGGCGGATCATGCTCGGCACCTACGCGCTGTCCTCCGGCTACTACGACGCCTACTACGGGCAGGCGCAGAAGGTGCGCACCCTGATCAGCCGCGATTTCAGCGCGGCGTTCCAGCAGGTCGACGTGCTGGTGTCCCCGACGACGCCGACCACGGCGTTCCGGATCGGCGAGCGGGTCGACGATCCGATGTCGATGTACCTGGCCGACCTGTGCACGATCCCGTCGAACCTCGCGGGCAACGCCGCGATGAGCGTGCCGTGCGGGCTCTCCGCCGACGACGGGCTGCCGGTGGGGCTGCAGATCATGGCCCCGGCCATGGCCGACGACCGGCTCTACCGCGTCGGTGCCGCCTACGAGGCCGCCCGCGACGCCGCCGACGGCGGCGCCCTGATCAACCGTGTTCCGCAGCTGGAGGTCGCGCAATGAATCCCAAGCTCAAGGCACTGTTCCAGCTCGCAGGCGCGCTGGCGGGGTCCATCGGGCTGATCACCCGCCTGCGCGAGGCTCGCGCGGACAAGGACCGGCTGGCGCTGGCCGACGCGGTCATCTCGGCGCTGGGCACGATCACCGGTGCCGCGCTGGCCGTGCGGACGCTGCGCAAGGGGGAGGACCCGAAGTGACCGCCACGGCCGAGATCATGGACTACGAGCAGGTCCTGGACCGGTTCGACCCGGTGCTCGGGCTTGAGGTGCACGTGGAGCTGTCCACCCGCACCAAGATGTTCTGCGGCTGCGGCAACGAGTTCGGTGCCGAACCCAACACCCGGACCTGTCCGGTGTGCCTCGGGCTGCCGGGGTCGCTGCCGGTCGTCAACGGCAAGGCCGTGGAGTCGGCCATCCGGATCGGACTCGCGCTGAACTGCCAGGTCGCCGACTGGTGCCGGTTCGCCCGGAAGAACTACTTCTACCCGGACATGCCGAAGAACTTCCAGACTTCGCAGTACGACGAGCCGATCGTCTTCGACGGGTACCTCGACGTGGTGCTCGACGACGGCGAAACGTTCCGAGTCGAGATCGAGCGGGCGCACATGGAGGAGGACACCGGCAAGTCGCTGCACGTCGGCGGCAGCACCGGGCGGATCCACGGTGCCGAGCACTCGTTGCTGGACTACAACCGGGCCGGGGTGCCGCTGATCGAGATCGTCACCAAACCGATCACCGGCGCCGGTGCGCGGGCCCCCGAGGTGGCGCGCGCCTACGTCGCCGCGCTGCGGGACCTGCTGCGCGCGCTGGACGTCTCCGACGTGCGCATGGATCAGGGGTCGCTGCGCTGCGACGCCAACGTGTCGCTGTCCCCGCGCGGTTCCGGCGTGTTCGGCACCCGCACCGAGACGAAGAACGTCAACTCGCTGCGCAGCGTCGAGCGGGCGGTGCGTTTCGAGATGCAGCGGCACGCGGCGGTGCTCACCGAGGGCGGCGAGATCCGGCAGGAGACGCGGCACTTCGACGAGTCCACCGGTTCCACCGCGGCCGGGCGGCCCAAGGAGACGTCCGAGGACTACCGGTACTTCCCGGAACCCGACCTGGTGCCGATCGCGCCTAGCCGGGATTGGGTGACCGAGCTCGGCGGGACGCTGCCGGAACTGCCCTGGGAGCGGCGCAAGCGGGTGCAGGACCAGTGGGGCCTGTCCGACGAGGAGCTGCGCGACCTGGTCAACGCGGGTGCGCTGGACCTGGTGGCCGAGACGGTCGACGCGGGTGCTTCCTCCGGCGAGGCGCGTTCCTGGTGGGTGGCGTACCTGGCGCAGCAGGCCAACACGCGCGGGGTGGAGCTCGCCGAGCTCGCCATCACCCCGAAGCAGGTGGCGCGGGTCGTGGAACTCGTCGGGCAGGGGCAGCTCACCAACAAGCTGGCCCGCCAGGTCGTGGACGGCGTGCTCGACGGCGACGGGGAACCGGACGAGGTCATCGCCGCGCGCGGTCTGGAGGTCGTCTCGGACGACACGCAGCTGCAGGCGGCGATCGACGAGGCGCTGGCGGCGCAGCCGGACGTGGTGGACAAGATCCGCGACGGCAAGGTGCAGGCCGCCGGGGCGATCGTCGGCGCGGTCATGAAGGCTACGAAGGGCCAGGCCGACGCCAAGCGGGTCCGCGAGCTGGTGCTGGCGGCCTGCGGGCAGTGAGCCGGTTCCGCCCGCGCCGGGTCCTGCGCAGGACCCGGCGCGGGCGGAGCGCGGAACCCGGTCAGCGGGCCACGTACCCGCCGTCCACGTAGAGCTCGGAACCGGTGACGAACGAGGCGTCGTCACCGGCCAGGAAGGCCACCGCGGCCGCCACCTCGTCCGGGCGGCCCAGCCGCCCCATCGGCGTGGCCTGCACCATCGCCTGCTTCTCGCCGCGCTGCTCGGCCCCGGCCAGGATCGGGGTGTCGATGAAACCGGGGTGCACCGAGTTGACCCGGATCCCGCTGTGCGCCCAGGCCAGCGCGGCGTTCTTGCTCAGCAGCCGGACCGCCCCCTTGGCGGCGTGGTAGCCGGGACTGCTGCCGAAACCGCCCACCGCGCCGAAGATCGAGCTGATGTTGATCACCGATGCGTTGCCGGACGCGTGCAGCGCCTCCGCAGCGGTGTGCATGCCGAGGAACGTGCTGTGCTGGGTCGTTTCGACCGTGCGCAGGTAGGTTTCGTACCCGGTGTCGTCGATGGGGTCCGAATCGGCGATGCCCGCGTTGTTCACCAGCACGTCGAGCCCGCCGAACTCGTCCACGACCCGGCGCACCGCGGCCTGCCACTGCTCGGCGGCGGTGACGTCCAGGTGCGCGAACGCCGCCCGGCCGCCGTCGGCGAGGATCCGCCGCACGATCTCCTCGCCCGCCTCGTCCTGGATGTCGGTGACCAGCACCGCCGCGCCCTCGGCCGCCAGGCGCAGCGAGGTCTGCTCGCCGATTCCGCTCGCCGCGCCGGTGATCAGCGCTGTCCGACCCTGCAGCCGCTGCATGGTGCGCACCTCCGCTCCTCGAACCACCCCCGGTGACCGCCACCGGAGTGCCGCCGTCCGCGTCGGCCGGCGGTCAGTCCTTGCCCGCGCTGCCCCCGCTCGGCGGTTCGATGCGCACCACGCGGTCGTCACTGGGCACCGGCTGGCCGCCGGTCTTGTTCGAGGTGCCCAGCCACACCAAGCCTTCCGGGCTCCGGGCCGACGCGGAGAGCCTGCCGTAGGTGCCTTCCAGGACCTTCTCCGGCTGCCCGGTGAACGTTCCGTCCGGGGCAGGGCGCAGGGTGAACAGCGCGGCCGCGTCCTCCAGGGACACCACCACCGAGCCGCTGGCCGCCGCACATCCGGAGACACCGGGTTTCTCGCGCCAGGTCCAGTCGGGGGAGCCGAGCTCGCGGCCGTAGTCGACCCGGTAGAGCGAGTCCTGCGCCCCGCCGCGGTCGGTCACCCAGACCCCGCCGTCGTCCGGTGCGCCGCACAGCCCGCTCGGTTCGGCCAGGCCGGTGGCCACGACCGGGCTGCCCGGATCCGGGTTGTCCGGGGCGGGATCGCCGAAACCGTCCAGGCGCAGCACCTTGCCGGCGGGCGAATCGGGATTCGCCGCCGCCTGCGGGTCCCCGCCGTCCCCGGTGGCGACCAGCAGCGCACCGCGGCCGTCGTCGAGCAACGCCCCGGAGTTGCCCGAGCTGCCGCGCGGGATGCCGGTCAGCACCGGCTTCGGGCTGTCGCCGGGAGCCACCCGCACGACCTGGTTCTCGCCGCCGGTGGTGGCGTAGGCGTAGAAGAGCTCGTCCTCGTCGTAGCTGGGGGACAGTGCCAGCCCGGTCAGCCCGCCGTCGCCGACCGCATCGACCGGAATCCGGGCCAGTTCCACGGGTTCGGCGCCCAGCTCCACCCGCAGCACCCGTCCGGTGTCCCGCTCGGCGACCAGCGCGCCCTGCCCGTCCGGCAGCACGGCCACCGCGCCGATGGGGCCCAGGCAGGTGGCGACCACCGCGGGGTCCGGGTCGGTGCAGCCGTCCGCTTCCGCGGCTTCCGGGCGCGGACCGGAGGATTCCGGCGGCGGCTCTTCGCCTTCGATCGAGGGTTTCGGGCCCGCCTGCGGTTCCAGCGAGGGCTGCTCGGACCAGTTCCCGCGGTGCTCGTCCGGGAACTGCGCGCAGCCGGCGAGCAGCGCGATCCCGAGCGCGGTCGCCACCAGTCGCGCGCGGTGTCCGAACGAGGCTGCCACGCCGCACGAGGGTAGTCGCCCCGGGGTGAACGGGAGGTGAGCCGTCCCGCGTCCGAGTGGCGGTCGGCGACCGCCCGCGCCGCGCAGCGCTTGCGCCGCTGGTCCGCGGGGAAGTCACGGCTCGTCGACGTTTTCCGCGAAGGGGTCGCACGGCGGAGTGACATACCCTAACGTCTGCCGACGTGCGAATTCACGACGATCGCCCCGGCGGAGCGGGCGGCTACCCCGACGATCGCGGTTTCGGCGGTCAGGTCGCGTCCGGCGGTGCCCAGGCGCCGTCCGGTCCGGGTGGTACGCAAAGCCTCGGCGCGCGGCGCCACAACTACTACGACGATGACGACGGCTACACCGAAGCCGAGGCCACGTCCCTGACCGGCTCGGGCAGCGGTTACGCCGATGACCTCGGCGCGATCCGCAGGCCGCTGGCCTGGACGGCCGGCGCTGACCTCGGGCTGCTGATCCTGCGGCTGGCGCTGGGCGGTGTGTTCCTGCTGCACGGTGCGCAGAAGATGTTCGGCGCGTTCGGCGGTTCCGGAACCCAGGCGTTCGCGCAGTCCCTGGGCCAGATGGGTTTCCGCGAGTCGGCGGCGCTCGCCCTGGTCACCGGCGGGACCGAGCTCGCGGCGGGCGCGCTGCTGGTGCTCGGCCTGTTCACCCCGATGGCGGCGGCCGGTGTGGTGGGGGTGATGGCCAGCGCCGTGTTCCTCAACGTCGGCAACGGCTTCTTCCTGCCGGAGGGCGTCGAGTTCGAAGCGGTGCTCGGCGCGCTGGGCCTGGGGCTGATGTTCACCGGGCCCGGGCGGGTGGCGCTGGACAAGGGGCGCGTGTGGTTCCGGCGGCCGCTGCTGTTCGGCTTCCTCGCGCTGCTCATCGCCGGCGGGGCCGCCGCAACCGTGCTGGTCCTGTTCCACCAGCCGTAGCGATTGCTGCGGGAGGCCTGCGAGCCCGGACGTCGGCGAGCGGGAACCCCTGCGCCGCAGCGGGGACGAGACCCGGCATCCGGCCCGGTGCTGCGAGAGCACCGGGCCGGATGGTTCGGTCACTTGCCGACGTCGCGCACCGCTCCGTAGGAGGCCGAGGTGGCCAGTCGGGCGTAGGCGCGCAGCGCGGTGCTGATCGGGCGTTCGCGGCCCGACGCCTGCCACGGGTGCTCGCTGGCCTGCATCTTGGCGCGGCGCTCGGCGAGCACCTCGTCGTCGACGAGCAGTTCCAGCCTGCGCTCGTGCGCGTCGATGAGCACCTGGTCGCCCTCTTCGACGAGCCCGATGTTCCCGCCGTTGGCCGCCTCCGGGGAGATGTGCCCGATGGACAGCCCGGAGGAACCGCCGGAGAAGCGGCCGTCGGTGATCAGCGCGCACTTCTTGCCCAGGCCCGAGCCCTTCAGGAAGGCGGTGGGGTGCAGCATCTCCTGCATCCCGGGACCGCCCGCCGGGCCTTCGTAGCGGATCACCAGGACGTCACCGGCCTGGATCTGCTTGCCGAGGATCAGCGAGACCGCCTGCTCCTGGCTCTCCACCACGCGGGCCGGGCCCTGGAAGCGCCACAGCTCCTCCTCGACGCCCGCCGTCTTGACCACGGCGCCCTCCCCGGCCAGGTTGCCGCGCAGCACGGCCAGGCCGCCGTCGGCGGTGTAGGCGTGCGGCACATCGCGGATGCAGCCCTCGGCGGCGTCGGTGTCCAGGCTCGACCAGCGGTTCTCGGTGGAGAACGCCTGCGTGGTGCGCACGCCGCCGGGAGCCGCGTGGAACATGCGCACTGCCTCCTCGGACGGCGAACCGCCGCGCACATCCCAGGCGCCCAGCCACTCGTCGAGCGTCGGGCTGTGCACGGTGGAGACGTCGCGGTGCAGCAACCCGCCCCGGTCGAGCTCGCCGAGGATCGCCGGGATGCCGCCCGCGCGGTGCACGTCCTCCATGTGGAAATCGGAGTTCGGCGCGACCTTGGACAGGCAGGGCACCGCGCGGCTGGTGGCCTCGATGTCCTCCAGCGTGAAGTCGATCCCGCCTTCTTGGGCGGCGGCCAGGGTGTGCAGCACGGTGTTCGTCGAACCGCCCATGGCCATGTCCAGCGCCATCGCGTTGTCGAACGCCTTCTTGCTCGCCACCGAGCGCGGCAGCACCGACTCGTCGTCCTCGCCGTAGTAGCGCTGGGCGATGCGCACCACGGTGCGCCCGGCCTCCTCGAACAGCGAGCGCCGATCGGCGTGCGTGGCCAGCGTGGAACCGTTGCCGGGCAGCGCCAGGCCCAGCGCCTCGGTGAGGCAGTTCATCGAGTTGGCGGTGAACATCCCGGAACAGGAACCGCAGGTGGGGCAGGCCGAGCGCTCCACCTCGCTGAGGCCCTCGTCGTCGACGTCCGGGCTGGCCGAGGCGGAGATCGTGGTGATCAGGTCGGTGGGTGCGTGCGCGACGCCGTCCACGACCACGGCCTTGCCGGCTTCCATCGGGCCGCCGGAGACGAACACCGTCGGCACGTTCAGCCGCATGGCGGCGTTGAGCATGCCCGGCGTGATCTTGTCGCAGTTGGAGATGCACACCAGCGCGTCGGCCTGGTGGCCGTTGACCATGTACTCGACGGAGTCGGCGATGATCTCCCGGGACGGCAGCGAGTAGAGCATCCCGCTGTGCCCCATGGCGATGCCGTCGTCGACGGCGATGGTGTGGAACTCGCGGGGCACGCCACCGGCCTCGCGGATCTTGTCGGCCACCACGTCGCCGAGGTCGCGCAGGTGGACGTGCCCGGGCACGAACTGCGTGTAGGAGTTGGCGATGGCCACGATGGGCTTGCCGAAGTCGTCATCGGTCATGCCCGTGGCACGCCACAGCGAGCGTGCGCCGGCGGCGTTGCGTCCGTGCGTGGTGGTGCGGGAGCGCAGCTGGGGCATAAACACCTCGGTGGTCGAAGAGCGCGTGTTGCGGACGGTCCCGCCGGTGCTGCGCCTGATCTGCGGGCGAAGCGGATGCGGAGCCCGGTCCTGCCGGTGCGGGTCGCGCCGCGGGCCGGCCGGTCCGCGCCTCGTGGGCGCCGGGAGTCGCCGCGCCTTGTGGGCACGACGAGTGGTCAGCGGTGCTGCCGACACTACTCCGCTGCGTACGGATCCGGCAGCCGCCCACCGCTCATCATCGCGAACCGCGGCAGGTCACGGGGGCGGACCGAGGGCAGGGTCACCCGCTTGCCGGAGCGCAGCACCGCCTGCAGCCGGGCCTGCCGGTGCACCCGCAGCGAGCCGATCTCGTCCCAGGGCATCTCCGCGCGGCCCAGCACGGTGCGCGCGGTGACCGACTCGGCGGTGACGGTGGTTCCGGTGCGCAGCAGCCACACCAGCAGGGCCAGTGGGAACAGGTAGACGAGCAGCGCCCAGCCGCCCGCCGTGGTCGCCAACGGGGTCGCGCAGGCCGCGATGGCGAGCACGGCCAGCACCGAGACCCGTGGCGTGCGGAACGTCAGCGATGCCGGCAGCCGGGGTGCGGAGCCGTCCGCGGGAGTCCCGGCGTCCGGGGCCTCCTCCGCGGGTGTGTGCGCGGCGGTCGCGTCGGTCCGCCCGGTGGACTCGCCGGGCCGGCCGGCCACCTCGGGAGTCTGGGTGCTCTCGGTGA
>NZ_JADEYC010000036.1 GCF_015209505.1 Saccharopolyspora montiporae | reverse complement strand
TGCGCGGCGGTCGCGTCGGTCCGCCCGGTGGACTCGCCGGGCCGGCCGGCCACCTCGGGAGTCTGGGTGCTCTCGGTGATCTGGGTGCTCTCGGAGGTCTGGGTGCTCTCGGAGGTCTGGGTGCTCTCGGAGGTCTGGGTGCTCTCGGAGGTTTGGGTTTCCTTGGGGGTTTGGGTTTCCTCGGGGGTCTGGCTCACGCCTGCGATGGTCTCACCTGCGGTATCGATCGCCGCGCACTGTGGTGCGCGGCCGACCGGCCTGCGGTGTGCATCACACCCGGTCGTCGGCGCTCGGGCCGCGCGGGGCGGCTGAACTGCGACGACGCCGCGCCGTGCGCTCCCGGGGTGCGGGGCGCCGTGTCCACTCCGCGGGAAACGCCTCCCGCATCGTTTGACGGGGAGTCCGCGGGCCGACTAACGTCCGATCCATGCTGCGCAACAACGAGATTCTCGTACTTCCCCGGCGCGTCGCCGCCTAGGAAGTTCGCAGCGTCGACGCGCCAACCCTCGTAGGACCCGTGTGGGTCCGCGGGGGTTTTTTGATGTCCGGTCCCACTCCCGACCCCGAGGCAGACCCGATGACCAGCGCCAATACCAGGCAGAATCCGGTCCCGGCGCCACCGCCGGGACGCCGTCCCAAGCCCGCTCCGCCGAGCGGGGCCCCGGTGAAGCTGACGGGTGCGCAGGCGCTCGTCCGTTCCCTGGAGTCCGTCGGCTGCGAGACGGTGTTCGGGATCCCCGGCGGCACCATCCTGCCGACCTACGACCCGCTGCTGGACTCGGCCAAGGTGCGGCACGTCCTCGTGCGCCACGAGCAGGGCGCCGGGCACGCCGCCACCGGGTACGCGCAGGCCACCGGCCGCGTCGGGGTGTGCATGGCCACCTCCGGCCCGGGGGCGACCAACCTGGTCACCGCGCTGGCCGACGCGCAGATGGACTCGGTCCCGGTCGTGGCGGTCACCGGGCAGCAGACCACCGGGCTGATCGGCAGCGACGCCTTCCAGGAAGCCGACATCTGCGGGATCACCCTGCCGGTCACCAAGCACAACTTCCTGGTGACCGACCCGGCCGACATCCCGCGGGTGATCGCCGAGGCGTTCTACATCGCCTCCAGCGGCCGCCCCGGGCCGGTCGTGGTGGACATCCCCAAGGACGTGCAGCAGGCGGAGCTGTCGTTCTCCTGGCCGCCGGAGATGAAGCTGCCCGGCTACCGGCCGACCAGCAAGCCGCACGGCAAGCAGGTCCGCGAGGCGGCACGGCTGATCTCCGAGTCGCAGCGCCCGGTGTTCTACGTCGGCGGCGGCGTCATCAAGGCCGAGGCGGCCGAGGAGCTGCGCGTGCTGGCCGAGCACACCGGGATCCCGGTGGTCACCACGCTGATGGCCCGCGGGGCGTTCCCGGATTCGCACCCGCTGCACCTGGGCATGCCGGGCATGCACGGCACGGTCGGCGCGGTGACCGCGATGCAGCGCTCCGATCTGCTGATCTCGCTGGGCGCGCGGTTCGACGACCGGGTGACCGGGCAGCTGTCCTCGTTCGCGCCCGAGGCCAGGATCGTGCACGCGGACATCGATCCGGCGGAGATCTCCAAGAACCGGCACGCCGACGTGCCGATCGTGGGCGACTGCAAGGACGTCATCGCTGAGCTCACCGAGGCGGTCTCGGCCGAGGAGCACATCGCCCCGGACCTGACCTCCTGGTGGGAGCAGCTGGCGGACTGGCGGGACCGCTTCCCGCTGGGCTACGACCGGCCTGCCGACGGCAGCCTCTCCCCGGAGTACGTGATCGAGCGCATCGGCGCGCTGGTCGGACCGGAGGCCGTCTACGCGGCCGGGGTCGGCCAGCACCAGATGTGGGCGGCGCAGTTCATCGGCTACGAGAACCCGCGGACCTGGCTCAATTCCGGGGGCCTGGGCACGATGGGCTACGCGGTTCCCGCCGCGATGGGCGCCAAGGCCGGGGTCCCGGACAGCGCCGTGTGGGCCATCGACGGCGACGGCTGCTTCCAGATGACCAACCAGGAACTGGCCACCTGCGCCATCGAGAACCTGCCGATCAAGGTGGCCGTCATCAACAACGGCAACCTGGGTATGGTCCGGCAGTGGCAGAACCTCTTCTACGCCGAGCGCTACTCACACAGTGACCTCGGCACCCACAAGCACCGCATCCCGGACTTCACGCTGCTCGCCGAGGCGTACGGCTGCGTCGGACTGCGGTGCGAGTCCGAAGAGGACGTGGACAGCGTCATCCAGCGGGCGATGGAGATCGACGACCGACCCGTCGTCATCGACTTCGTGGTGGGCAAGGACGCCCAGGTGTGGCCGATGGTCGCCGCAGGCAAGAGCAACGACGAGATCATGGCGGCGCGCGACATCCGGCCCCTGTTCGACGAGGAGGAAGCATGAGCAGCGCTGTGCCGATGACCCGACACACGCTCAGCGTGCTGGTGGAGAACGTCCCGGGTGTGCTGGCCCGGGTCTCCGGGCTGTTCTCCCGGCGCAGCTTCAACATCGAGTCGCTGGCGGTGGGTCCGACCGAACACCCGGAGATCTCCCGGATGACGATCGTGGTGGCCGTCGGCGAGCAGCCCCTGGAGCAGGTCACCAAGCAGCTCAACAAGCTGGTCAACGTGATCAAGATCGTCGAGCTGGAACCCGACTCGGCGGTGCAGCGGGAACTGCTGATGGTGAAGGTGCGTGCGGACGCGTCGGTGCGCAGCCAGGTGCTGGAGACGGTGCAGCTGTTCCGCGCGAAGGTTGTGGACGTGTCCCCGGAAGCGCTCACGATCGAGGCCACCGGGACCGCCGATAAGCTCGACGCGCTGCTGCGCATGCTGGAGCCCTACGGGATCCGGGAAATGGTGCAGTCGGGTTCGATCGCGATCGGGCGCGGTCCCCGGTCCATCACCGCCACCGCACCGCGCTGATCCGCCTGCCGCCGGGCAGTCGGCGGCGTGCCCCCGGAAACCCCGCCACCGGGCCGAGAACCGAAGAACTCCCGAAAGGAAACGCGGAACGACATGGCAACTGAGATCTTCTACGACGCCGACGCCGACCTCGGTCTGGTGCAGAACCGCAAGGTCGCGGTCATCGGCTACGGCAGCCAGGGCCACGCGCACGCGCTGAGCCTGCGCGACTCCGGTGCCGACGTGCGCATCGGCCTGCAGGAGGGCTCCAAGTCGCGGGCCAAGGCCGAGGAGGACGGCCTGCGGGTGCTGAACCCGTCCGAGGCCTCCGCCGAGGCGGACCTGATCATGATCCTGGCGCCGGACACCAAGCAGCGCGAGATCTACGCCGAGCACATCGCGCCGAACCTGAAGTCGGGCGACGCGCTGTTCTTCGGCCACGGGTTCAACATCCGCTACGGCTTGATCCAGCCGCCCGCGGACGTGGACGTGGCGATGGTCGCGCCAAAGGGCCCGGGCCACCTGGTGCGCCGCCAGTTCGTGGACGGCAAGGGCGTCCCGTGCCTGATCGCCGTGGAGCAGGACCCGAGCGGCAACGCGCAGGCGCTCGCGCTGGCCTACGCCGCCGCGATCGGCGGTGCGCGTGCCGGGGTCATCAAGACCACCTTCACCGAGGAGACCGAGACCGACCTGTTCGGTGAGCAGGCCGTGCTGTGCGGCGGCACCAGCGCCCTGGTGCAGAGCGGTTTCGAGGTGCTGGTCGAGGCCGGTTACCAGCCGGAGATCGCCTACTTCGAGGTGCTGCACGAGCTCAAGCTCATCGTGGACCTGATGTGGGAGGGCGGTATCGCCGGGCAGCGCTACTCCTGCAGCGACACCGCCGAGTACGGCGACCTCACCCGCGGGCCGCGGGTCATCGACGAGCACGTCAAGGAGTCGATGCGCAAGATCCTGGGCGAGATCCAGGACG
This sequence comes from Saccharopolyspora montiporae, assembly GCF_015209505.1. Taxonomy (GTDB): domain Bacteria; phylum Actinomycetota; class Actinomycetes; order Mycobacteriales; family Pseudonocardiaceae; genus Saccharopolyspora; species Saccharopolyspora montiporae. Next base: position 9,773 of record NZ_JADEYC010000036.1, on the reverse strand, counting down.
GCTCGTTCGCCAAGGAGTGGGTGGCCGAGGACGACGGCGGCCGCCCGAACTTCGACAAGCTGCAGGCCGCGGGCAACGCGCACCAGATCGAAGAGGTCGGCAAGAAGCTGCGCAGCCTGATGTCCTGGACCGGCAAGTGAGGTGCTGATCGCGGGGCGCGCCCCGCGATCGGCCGCGGCGGGAGGACCGGTACCGGTCCCGCCGCTTCCCCTGCTCGGCCCGCGCGGCGATCCCGCGGCGGCCGGTGTGCGAACGGCCCGGTTCCTCCCACCGGAGGTGCCGGGCCCGTTGCGTTCCGGGCCCGGCAACGCGCGCGGAGGCCGCCGGAGAGTGAGCGATAGAGTACGCATCGTGAGTGCAGACGAGCACGAGATCGCCGATGACAAGGCCCACATCCGGCACCGGCTCGACTTCTCCGGGGCCGAGTGGATCACCAGCACCGATGATCCGACCGAGCCGGGCGTCGAGGTCGCGTTCGTGGACGGCTACATCGGGATGCGCAACGGGGCGCAGCAGGAGGGGCCGGTCCTGGTCTTCACTCCGGAGGAGTGGGAGGCGTTCGTGGCCGGCGCCAAGGACGGGGAGTTCGACGAGCCGTGAGGGCGGGGCGAGCGCTGCTGCGGACCCGGTCCGACCAGCGGTTCCGGTGTTCGGGGAAAGCCTGTTGATCAGCGATGATGGTGCGCAATCGACGGAATTCGCACCGGTGATACGGACTACACCCTTGTGAACACTTTCTCAAACCGCCGTTAAACTGCGAGCCCGTCCGGGCACAACGCCGTGCCGACCGTGATCCTCGCTAGATGGAGCTCGCCCGTGACCAACGCAAGCCGTCCTGTCGTCCTGATTGCTGAGAAGCTGGCACCGTCCGTGATCGACGCCCTCGGTGACGAGGTCGAGATCCGCCACGTGGACGGCACCGACCGGCCTGCGCTGCTCGAAGCGGTCGCCGGAGCGGACGCGCTGATCGTGCGGTCCGCCACGAAGGTCGATGCCGAGGTGTTCGCCGCGACCACGCAGCTCAAGGTCGTGGCCCGCGCCGGTGTCGGGCTGGACAACGTCGAGGTGCCCGCCGCCACCGAGCGCGGCGTGATGGTCGTCAACGCGCCGACCTCGAACATCGTCTCGGCCGCCGAGCACGCGATGGCCCTGCTGCTGTCCCTGGCCCGCAACGTGGCCCCGGCCGATGCCAGCCTGCGCAACGGTGAGTGGAAGCGCAGCTCCTACTCCGGTATCGAGCTCAACGGCAAGACCGTGGGCGTGGTGGGCCTCGGCAAGATCGGCCAGCTGTTCGCGCAGCGGGTCGCCTCGTTCGGCACCCACCTGATCGCCTACGACCCCTATGTGTCGGCGGGCCGCGCCGCGCAGCTGGGCATCGAACTGGTCAGCCTGGAGGAGCTGCTCTCCCGCGCCGACGCGCTGTCCATCCACCTGCCCAAGACCGCCGAGACGCTCGGCCTCATCGGGGCGGAGGAGCTGAAGAAGGCGAAGCCGGGGCTGCTCATCGTCAACGCCGCGCGCGGCGGGCTCATCGACGAGGACGCGCTGGCCGACGCGCTGCGCAGCGGCCAGGTCGGCGGTGCGGGCATCGACGTCTACAAGACCGAGCCGAACACGGACAGCCCGCTGTTCGAGCTGGAGAACACGGTGGTCACCCCACACCTGGGTGCCTCCACTGCCGAGGCGCAGGACCGCGCGGGCACCGACGTCGCCCGCTCGGTGCGGCTGGCGCTGGCCGGCGAGTTCGTGCCGGACGCGGTCAACGTGCAGGGCGGTGCCGTCGGCGAAGAGGTGCGCCCCTACCTGCCGCTGGCGCAGAAGCTGGGCCAGCTGCTGTCCGGTGTGCTGGGCTCCACCCCGAACTCGGTGACCATCGAGGCCCGCGGTGAGCTCGCCGACGAGGACGTCTCGGTGCTCCAGCTGGCTGCGCTGCGCGGACTGTTCGCCGGTGCCGTGGAGAGCCAGGTCACCTTCGTCAACGCCCCGCAGCTGGCCGAGGAGCTCGGGGTGCAGGTGGACGTGCGCACGACCTCGGAGAGCCCGAACCACCGCAGCGTGGTCTCGATCCGCGCCGCGCTGGCCGACGGCCGGTCCGCGGTGGTGTCCGGTGCGCTGTCCGGCCCGAACCAGGTGGAGAAGCTCATCGAGGTCAACGGCCGGCACTTCGACCTGCGCGCCGAGGGCAACGTGCTGCTGCTGGAGTACCCGGACCGCCCGGGCGTGATGGGCAAGGTCGGCACGCTGCTCGGCGAGGTCGGCGTGAACATCGAGGCCGCCACGGTCAGCCAGACCACCGAGCGCGCGGACGCGATCATGCTGCTGCGGGTGGACCGCCCGGTCGAGGCGGGCGTGCTGGAGCCGATCGGTGCCGCGGTCGGCGCCAACGTGGTCCGCACGGTCAGCTTCGACTGACCGCGGTCGCCACGGTCGGCGTCGGAGCAGGGCCGCGGGGCTCGTTCCGCCGACCGGTGCGCTCGCTGCACCGGTCGGCAGAGCCAGCCGAAAGCGTGAGGTAGCGGGGTCGTCACGGTGTTCGTGGCGGCCCCGCTGCGCGTTCCGGCCCCGGACGGGTGTCCCACGCATCGGGATGCTTCAACCACTTGGTGGGTCCGGCGTGCCGGGGGTTGATCGGTGGCCGGTAGCCTGCGGCTCAACAGATCGAGCCCCGAAGACGGGGTGCTTCTCGGGAGGTGTGCAGATGCGGCTCGCGGTGATTCCCGGTGACGGGATCGGGCCGGAAGTTGTGGCCGAGGCGCTGAAAGTGCTCAACGAGGTCGTTCCGGACACCGAGATCACGCGCTACGACCTCGGCGCGGCCCGGTGGCACGCGACCGGTGAGCTGCTCCCGGAATCGGTGCTCGGCGAACTGCGCCAGCACGACGCGATCCTGTTGGGCGCTGTCGGCGACCCGTCGGTGCCCAGCGGGATCCTGGAGCGCGGGCTGCTGCTGCGGCTGCGCTTCGAGCTCGACCACCACGTCAACCTGCGCCCCGCGCGGCTCTACCCCGGGGTGAAGAGCCCGGTGGCCGAGCCCGGCGAGATCGACATGACCGTGGTCCGCGAGGGCACCGAGGGGCCGTACGCGGGCAACGGCGGTCTGCTGCGCAAGGACACCACGCACGAGATCGCCACCGAGGTGAGCCTCAACACCGCCTTCGGCGTCGAGCGGGTGGTGCGCGATGCGTTCGCCCGCGCCGCGAACCGGCCGCGCAAGCACCTGACGCTGGTGCACAAGACCAACGTGCTCAGCCACGCGGGCTCGCTGTGGTCGCGGGTGGTCGAAGAGGTCTCGCTGCAGTACCCGGACGTCACCGTCGCCTACCAGCACGTGGACGCCACCACCATCCACATGGTCACCGATCCGAGCCGGTTCGACGTGATCGTCACCGACAACCTGTTCGGCGACATCATCACCGACCTGGCGGGTGCGATCACCGGCGGTATCGGGCTGGCCGCCAGCGGCAACATCGACGCCACCCGACGCAACCCCAGCATGTTCGAGCCGGTGCACGGCAGTGCTCCGGACATCGCCGGGCAGGGCGCGGCCGACCCCACCGCGGCGGTGCTGTCGGTGGCGATGTTGCTCGACCACGTCGGCCTGGCCGAGGCGTCCCGGCGAGTGGAGGCGTCCATCGCCTTCGACCTGGCCACCCGGGACCACTCCGCGCCCGGCGCCACGTTCGCCATCGGCGACCGGCTGGCGGCGCTGGTCTCCTCCCGCGAGGTGGCCCCGCAGGCCTGAGCTCCCGTCCGCCGCGGCGCCCGGTGATCCGTCGCCGTCCGCCGCGGCGTCCCGGGATGTGACGTTGTCCGCGCACCGGGTGGGAACGGGCGCGGGATGTGGCAGCATGCCGGTGATGGCTTCCCGCAGCACGAGCATTATCGGCGAGCGCGCCGGGTGACGACTTCCGCACCCCCGGCGCGCAGACCTCTCGCATCAGCGGGGGGTCTTTTTTGTTGCCCGGGAACGCCCGCGAGTCGAGGGACAGGAGAACTCCAGTGAGCCGCACGATCCCGGCGTCGACCCCGCTCGGCGACGACTTCCACGTCTACGACACGACGTTGCGCGACGGGGCCCAGCGCGAGGGCATTTCCTACTCGGTCGCCGACAAGCTCGCGGTGGCCCGGCTGCTGGACTCGCTCGGCGTCGGGTTCATCGAGGGCGGTTGGCCCGGGGCGTTGCCCAAGGACACCGAGTTCTTCCACCGCGCCGCGGCGGGTGAACTGGACCTGCAGCACGCGGCACTGGTCGCGTTCGGGTCCACCCGTCGCGCTGGCACCGCGGCCGTGGACGACCCGCAGGTGCGGGCGCTGCTGGATTCCGGCGCCCCGGTGGTCACCCTGGTCGCCAAGGCGGACCGCAGGCACATCGAGCGGGCACTGCGCACCGATCCGGCGGAGAACTGCGCGATGGTCGCCGACACGGTGCGCCACCTCGTCGGTGCGGGGCGGCGGGTGTTCGTGGACGCCGAGCACTTCTTCGACGGGTACGCGCACGATCCGGACACCGCGCTGCGCGTGCTGGACGCGGCGGTCACCGCCGGCGCCGACGTCGCGGTGCTGTGCGACACCAACGGCGGTCAACTGCCGCTGCAGCTGGCCCGGACCGTCGAGGAGGTCATCGCGCGCACCGGGTTCCGCATCGGCATCCACTGCCAGGACGACACCTCCTGCGCGGTGGCCAACAGCGTCGCCGCGGTGCAGGCCGGTGCCAGCCACGTGCAGTGCACCGCCAACGGGTACGGCGAACGCGCGGGCAACGCCGATCTGTTCGCCGTGCTCGGCAACTTGGCGACCAAGCTGGACATGCCGGTGTTGCCCGAGGGCGGGCTGCGCGAGACGACGCGGGTCGCGCACGCGCTCGCCGAGATCGCCAACATCGGCCCGGACGCGCACCAGGCTTACGTCGGGCAGTCGGCCTTCGCGCACAAGGCGGGGTTGCACGCCAGCGCGATCAAGGTCGATCCCGAGCTGTACAACCACATCGACCCGGAACGCGTGGGCAACGGGATGCGCGTGCTGGTCACCGAGATGGCCGGCCGGGCCAGCTTGGAGCTCAAGGGTGCCGAGCTCGGGGTGGATCTGGCCGGATCGCCGGACGCGATCACCGCCGCGGTGCGCCGGGTCAAGGAACTCGAAGCCCGCGGCTGGTCGTTCGAGGCCGCCGACGCTTCGCTGGAACTGCTGCTGCGCCGGGAGAAGGCCGAAGCCGACGGCACCGGTCAGCTGCCGGTCCCGTTCGAGCTGGAGTCCTACCGGGTGGTGCTGGACCACCGCAGCGACGGCGAGGTCGTGGCCGAGGCCACGGTCAAGGTGCACGTGACCGGGCAGCGGGTCATCGCCACGGCGGAGGGCAACGGCCCGGTCAACGCGCTCGACGCGGCGCTGCGCGAAGCCCTGGTCCCGCACCTGCCGTGGCTGGGCGATGTGGAGCTGGCCGACTACAAGGTGCGGATCCTGGCGGACGCCGCCGGGACGGACGCGGTGACCCGGGTGCTGGTGGAATCCCGGGACGGCGCCGAGGAATGGACCACCGTCGGCGTGCACGGCAACATCGTCGAGGCCAGCTGGCTGGCGCTGTGCGACGCGCTGGCGTACAAGGCCGCCGCCCGATCCGCCGTCGGCTCCTCCCGGGCGCGTTAAGCTGGCCGGACGTCTGCACTCGAATCCGGAGGTCGTTTTGCGCCTGGCACGCGTTGCCCACTCCGACGGGGTGTCCTTCGTCGCGTTGGAGCCTGATCCGTCGGCTCCGCAGGAGAAGGCACTGGCCGTGGAGATCGATCAGCACCCGTTCGGCGATCCCACGTTCACCGGCCGCAAGTGGCCGATGTCCGACGTCCGGCTGCTGGCACCGATCCTGCCCACGAAGGTGATCTGCGTGGGCAAGAACTACGCCGCGCACGCGCAGGAGATGGGCACCGAGGCGCCGGAGAACCCGCTCATCTTCATGAAGCCGTCCACCTCGGTGGTCGGGCCGAGCAGTCCGATCAAACTCCCGCCGAACTCCGAGCGGGTCGACTTCGAGGGCGAGCTGGCCGCGGTCGTCGGCCAGCCGTGCAAGGACGTGCCGGAGGCGCGCGGCCGGGACGTGCTGCTGGGCTACACGATCGCCAACGACGTGACCGCCCGCGACCAGCAGAAGGCCGACGGGCAGTGGACGCGGGCCAAGGGCTACGACACGTTCTGCCCGCTGGGGCCGTGGATCGACACCGGGGTGGACCCGTCCGACCTGGAGATCCGGACCGAATTGGACGGTGAGGTCCAGCAGCAGTCGCGCACCTCGCTGCTCATGCACGACGTCGCGGCGCTGGTCTCCTGGATCTCGCGGATCATGACGCTGCTGCCGGGCGACGTCATCCTCACCGGTACGCCCGAGGGCGTCGGTCCGATGCAGCAGGGCCAGCAGGTGTCGGTGGCCGTGGACGGACTCGGCATGCTCACGAACCCGGTGCAGCAGGGCTGACGAGCCGCGGTCGCTAGCGCAGGGCGGCTTTCGGCGGTTGTTCCGGAATCGCTCCCCAGGCGAGCAGGTAGGGCGGTACGGCGCCGAGGACCGGGGCGTTCTGCAGGACTCGCACCGGTAGCGGCATGCGCGCGGGGGCGCCGAAATCGATCGCACCGTGCAGGGCTGGGCCCACCACGTTGTCGTGCGCGAGTCGCTGGAACCGCTGGACCAGCACGGTGGTGGGCCACCTGCGCCGCTGGACCGCTGCGACGTGCCTGCGGCGCAGCCGGCCTTCGCGCAGCGGGTCGGCGAGGTGGCGCGCGGCGGCGACCGCGTCCTGCACCGCGAGGTTGATGCCGATCCCGCCGACCGGGGACATGGCGTGCGCGGCGTCGCCGATGCACAACAGACCGGGCACGTGCCACTTGCGCAGCCGGTCCAGCTTGACGTGCAGCACTTTGACGTCGTCCCAGTCGGCGACCAGGCTCCGCCCGGCCAGCCACGGCAGCCTGCGGACGAGATCCGCGTTGAACTCCGCGATCGAGCGCTGCGCGCGGTCGGTCCCATCGGTGCCCTTGGCGATGATCGAGGCCGCCTGGAAGTAGTCGCCGCGGTCCAGGAGTGCGGTGAACGCACCGTCGCGGATGACGCCGAGCCCGCCGGCCGGGTCGCCGGGTTCGCGCGGGATGCGGAACCAGCGGGCGTCCATCGGGGTGGGGAAGTCCTGCAGTCCGAGCTCGGGCAGCGCACGCACCTGCGAATCCCGCCCGTCGCAGGCGATCGTGATGGTGGCGCGCAGTTCCCCGGTGCCGCCGTCGGCGGTGCGGTAGCGGACGCCGTTGACCCGGCCGCCTTCGCGGATGAGTTCGGTCGCCTCGGTGTTCATCCGCAGCGTGAATGGCGGTTCCTGCGCGCCGGCCTGCGCCAGCATGTCCAGGAAATCCCACTGCGGCACCATGGCGATGTAGTTGTACGGGGGGTGCAGCCGGGTGAAATCGCCGAAGGTGAACAGGTCTCCGTCCGGTCCGACCGGGATCCGGATCTGCTGCAGGTGCCGCTGCGGCAGATCCGCGAACCGCGCACCGAGCCCGATCTGGTCCAGCAGCCGCAGCGTGGTCGGGTGCACCGTGTCCCCGCGGAAGTCGCGCAGGAAGTCCCCGTGCTTCTCCAGCACGGTCACGGCGACGCCGCTGCGGGCCAGCAGCAGGCCGAGCACCATCCCGGCCGGTCCGCCGCCGACGATGCAGCAGGTGGTGCGTTCCACCGGGAGCCTCCCAGCTGCTCCGAGGCCGTTCGGGCATCGTTCAACGCTTGTTGAACACCACCAGGGTGACGCGCCCGGGAGTCCGGCGTCAACACACGTCCCGGGGTGGATAGGCTGACCGCGTGATGAGCACGCCAGAAGCCGCCACCCCCGCCGCTGCGCACCCGCTGCGCGTCCGGTTCTGCCCGTCGCCGACCGGCACCCCGCACGTCGGGCTCATCCGCACCGCGCTGTTCAACTGGGCCTTCGCCCGGCACCACCGGGGAACCCTGGTGTTCCGCATCGAGGACACCGATGCCAGCCGGGACACCGAGGAGTCCTACGACGCGATCGTCGACGCGCTGAACTGGCTGGGCCTCGACTGGGACGAGGGGCCGGAGGTCGGTGGCGAGCACGGCCCGTACCGGCAGAGCCAGCGGCGCGGCGTCTACGACGACGTCGCCCGCAAGCTGCTCGACGCCGGTGAGCTCTACGAGGCGTTCTCCACCCCGGAGGAGGTCGAGCAGCGGCACCGCGCCGCCGGTCGCGACCCCAAGCTGGGCTACGACAACCACGACCGGGACCTCACCGAGCAGCAGCGGGCGGAATTGCGCGCCGAAGGGCGGACTCCCGTGCTGCGCCTGCGGATGCCCGCGCACGACATCACGTTCACCGACCTGGTCCGGGGGGAGATCACCTTCCCCGCGGGCAGCATCCCGGACCCGGTCCTGGTGCGCGGCAACGGCGATCCGCTCTACACGCTGACCAATCCGGTCGACGACGCGCTGATGGACATCACCCACGTGCTGCGTGGCGAGGACCTGCTGTCCTCCACCCCGCGCCAGATCGCGCTCTACGAAGCGCTGCAGCGAGTGGGCGTCACCGATTCCACGCCGCAGTTCGGGCACCTGCCGTTCGTCATGGGCGAGGGCAACAAGAAGCTCTCCAAGCGCGATCCCAAGTCGAACCTGTTCCACCACCGCGAGCGCGGTTTCCTGCCCGAGGGGCTGCTCAACTACTTGGCGCTGCTGGGCTGGTCGATCTCCGATGACCGGGACGTGTTCACCCTCGACGAGATGGTCGACGCCTTCGACATCGGGCGGGTCAGCGCCAATCCGGCGCGTTTCGACCAGAAGAAGGCCGACGCGATCAACTCCGCGCACCTGCGTGCCCTGGCCCCGGACGACTTCGTGCTGCGCGTGGTCCCCTACCTCATCGAGGGCGGGGTGCTGCCCGCGGAGCCGACCGAGGAGCAGCTCGCCGTGGTGCGTGCCGCGGCGCCGCTGGTGCAGGAGCGGTTGATCGTGCTCTCCGACGCGGTCGGCATGATGGGTTTCCTGTTCGCCGGGCAGGAGTTCGCGCCCGAGCCGGATTCCGCGGCCAAGGCGCTCGGCGAGGATGCTCGTCCGGTGCTGGAAGCGGCGGTGTCCGCGCTGGAGCCGCTGCCGGAGTGGACGACCGGTGCGATCGAGCAGGCGCTCAAGGACGCCATCGTGGACGGGCTGGGCATCAAGCCGCGCAAGGCGTTCGCCCCGGTCCGGGTGGCCGTCACGGGGCGCACGGTCTCCCCGCCGCTGTACGAGTCGATGGAACTGCTGGGCAGGCGGACGTCCCTCGAACGGCTGCGCGCCGCGCTGGGCTGACCGGCGGGCGGATGTGCGCAGCTGCCCGCATCCGCCCGGCCGCGCTGCTCCGGGCAGCGGGCAGGCTCAACCGAATCAGCGGCCCAGGATCACCGCGTTGGCCGAGTCGGGCACCCGCCGGGAGCACCTAGCCTCTCGGGGTGACATCCGCGCCTGACGGGTCCGCAACCCGCGACACCGGACAGATCAAGGCCGTCTGCCTCGACATCGACGACACGCTCCTGGACAGCGAACGCGCCTCGCGGTGCGGCCTGCGCGCGCTGGTCGGCAGTGACCGCGCCTGGCCCGTGTGGCAGCGCACCACCGACCAGTTCTACTCCCGGTTCTCCTCCGCCGAGATCGACTTCGACGTGCTGTGCGTCGAGCGCACGCAAGCGTTCTTCGCGGCTTTCGGTGAACGCATCGACGCGGTGGAGGCCGCACGCCGGGAATCCCACCGCAT
>NZ_JADEYC010000035.1 GCF_015209505.1 Saccharopolyspora montiporae | reverse complement strand
GGGCAGGCTCAACCGAATCAGCGGCCCAGGATCACCGCGTTGGCCGAGTCGGGCACCCGCCGGGAGCACCTAGCCTCTCGGGGTGACATCCGCGCCTGACGGGTCCGCAACCCGCGACACCGGACAGATCAAGGCCGTCTGCCTCGACATCGACGACACGCTCCTGGACAGCGAACGCGCCTCGCGGTGCGGCCTGCGCGCGCTGGTCGGCAGTGACCGCGCCTGGCCCGTGTGGCAGCGCACCACCGACCAGTTCTACTCCCGGTTCTCCTCCGCCGAGATCGACTTCGACGTGCTGTGCGTCGAGCGCACGCAAGCGTTCTTCGCGGCTTTCGGTGAACGCATCGACGCGGTGGAGGCCGCACGCCGGGAATCCCACCGCATGGCGGCCATGCAGCACGCCTGGCGGCTGTTCGACGACGTCGTGCCGTGCTTGGCGTGGTTGCGCGCCGCGGGGCTGCCGCTCGCGGCCATCACCAACGCACCCGGCCGGTACCAGCGGGACAAGCTCGCCTCCGTCGGGTTGGCCGATGCGTTCGACATCGTGGTCATCTCCGAGGAAGTGGGGCACAGCAAGCCCGATCCGCACATCTTCGGCATCGCCGCGGAACAGCTCGGGCGGGAACCGGGTGAGCTGCTGCACGTCGGCGACCGGTTCGAAGCCGACGCGCTCGGTGCGGTCCGCGCGGGGCTGCGCGGGGTCTGGCTCAACCGCGCGGGACACGCGGTCCCGGAGCCTGTGCGGGGCGGTTCCGGGGTGCGCGAGGTCGCCGCGATCGGCGACCTGCACGAACTCGTCGACCTGGTCGTCCCGGCGCCGGTCCCGCACGGGGCGGTGGGACGCGAACCGCGGGACCTGGCCGGAGCCCCCGCCTGATCGAGCGCTCCAGCCTGATCGAGCGCCCCCGCCTGATCGAGCTCACTGCCGGGCCCGGCCTCCCACCTGCGGAGACGGCTGCCAGGAGGGGGGTGTTCCGGCGGCTTCGCGGGCATGGTCTAGTATTCTTGTCAGCGCAGCGGACAGCACACCGGATGCCGAAACCGCCGAGTTGATCGGTGGGACGGACGAAGGAAAGCTGCCCGTGATTGATAATGGGGTATGGTGTAATCGGCAGCACGACTGATTCTGGTTCAGTTAGTCTAGGTTCGAGTCCTGGTACCCCAGCGAACGGATCTCCCGGAGTCGAAACGTGGTTCGGATGCCGAGCGGTTTCGGTTCAACGGTGATCTGTGTTCCTGGTCCCGTCGTCTAGTGGCCTAGGACGCCGCCCTC
>NZ_JADEYC010000034.1 GCF_015209505.1 Saccharopolyspora montiporae | reverse complement strand
CGTAAGCAGCTGTCACCAAACCCTGCACCAGGCCCTCGCCGAACGACTCGTCGTCGACGTGGGGCCGGAACGGCTCACCGTCCGCAGGCTCTCGGCAGAGAGCGGCGTGCCCAACGGTGCTCTCTACCACGCCTTCGGCTCGTTGGCGGCACTGCGCGGTCGGATGTGGCTGCGGGCCGCGCTCGAGTTCTTGGACTTGCAGACGGAGCTCATCGACGAGGCGCTGGGTGCAGCACCGGCTCCCGAGGACGCGGTCAACGCTGTGCTGGCCGCCGCCGATGCGCCCGCGGCGTTGGCGGACCGACGTCCGGCGGCGGCTCGAATGTTGATGACGGTGCGCCGCGAACAGCTGCTCGGCCCCGACCTTCCCGAGGAGCTCGCCGATGCGCTGCTCGGGTTGGACCGGAGGCTGGTCCGCGAGGTGCTGTGCCGCTTGGCGTCGGCGTTGTGGGATCGACGGGACGGCCCGAGCGTCGACGTGATCACCACCTGCGTAGTGGATCTACCGACCGCCCTGCTGCGCCGGCCCCTCGGCCAGGTCACGGCGGAGGGCGCGGTGCCGATCACCGTCGAGGTGCGAGCGCGTCTGGCAGCGGCCGTGCGCGCGGTCCTCGATCGTGAACCACCGAGGCGCGGGTAAGTCGACCACGACCATTGTCTTGCAGGAAGGACTGCTACATGCCCACGTTGCACAAGGATGACGATGTCTTCGTGCTGGATCTCGGCGACGGCGAGAACCGGTTCTCGCCGGATTGGGGTCTGGGGAAGAGCCGTGCGAGATTGAACGCTAAGCCCTTGATCACAGGTCAGTGCGCTTGCTCGTTCGGCTCGCGCTGCAGGGTGCGGTAGATCGTGGTCCGGGAGACGGTGAAGACCTCGGCGAGGTCGGCGATGGTGTACTCGCCGGTGCGGTACATCCGCACGAGTTCGCGCTGTTGCTTAGCCGAGAGCTTGGGCTGCTTGCCGCGCAGCTTGCCCTTGGCCTTGGCTACGGCCATGCCTTCCTTCGTCCTGGCCCGCAGCAGGTCGACTTCGAACTCGGCGAAGGTGGCCAGGATGTTGAAGAACATCTTTCCCATGGGGTCGTTCGGGGCGTAGACCTGTCCGCCGAGGGAGAGCTTGATGCCTCGTTCGGCCAGGGAGTCGCCGATGGCGCGAGCGTCGGGCACCGATCGGGCGAGCCGGTCGAGCTTCGGGACCGCGAGCGTGTCGCCCTCGCGGACGGCGGCGAGTGCCTGATCGAGACCGGGCCGTGCGCGGGTGGTGCCGGTCAGCCCGTGGTCGAGGTAGATGCGCTCGTCGGCGACGCCGAGCTCGGCCAGGCGCTGTTGTTGGGCGGTGAGGTCTTGCTCGTCGGTGGAGCAGCGGGCATAGCCGATGATCGTGGCGCTCATGGCGGGCGAGCGTACGGTTAGCCCCCGACGACCGGAATTTTCACCGTACGGGGCAACTGCAACACCGCAGGTCCCGGCCACGGCCTGCCGGCCGCTACAGCGACGGGTGTACGCGAGGGGTTCCGCTTCCGTACAGGACGCCTCTCAGTGCGGTCGCAGTCGGATGCCCGGGAGGTTCTGGCGGAGTTCGTCGGTCCTGCCAGGAGCTCCGGCCGTTCAAGGTCTCACGCGGCTTGTACGGTTGGTGGGGTGTCGAAGCGCCTGTTGTTTGTGGCCCTGGCTGGGCACGGGCATGTCACGCCGACGATTCCGCTGGTCGAGGAACTCGTGCAGCGCGGCCACCAGGTTGACTATGCCACCAGCGATGAGTTTGCGGAGATGGTGACCGAGGCCGGAGCCAAGTGGGTTCCGCTGCCCGGGCTCGACCCGTTTCGACCCCCCGCTGACGTGGGCCCCGAGGTAATCGCGTTGTGGTTCCGGCACTTCTTCGCCGCACTGGCGGTGGTCTATCCGGTACTGCTCGAGCACTGTCGCAGCAGCCAGCGTCCGGACCTGGTGTGCTACGACGCCACCCACTGGCCCGCGCGACTGGTGGCCGAGCGGCTGGGCATCCCTGCGGCGCGCACCGTCCCGAACCTGGCCGAAAACGACAGCTACGGCCAGGTCAGCGAGCGACTGACCGCGGGACTGGAGCCCGAGCATCCCGAGATGGCGGCCTTCGCCGAGGATGTGGAGGCTTTCGCCGCCGAGCATGACGTCGTCCTCGACGTGCCGGCCACCTTCGATGTCACCGAGGCGCTGAACCTGGTGTTCGTGCCACGGGAGTTCCAACCCGCCGGAGACAGCTTCGACCACCGGTTTCAGTTCCTCGGCCCCATGGTTGGCCGGCGCGCCCAGACTCAGTCATGGTCGCCGCCCGATGCCCAGCGCCGGCTGCTGTATGTCTCGTTGGGGTCGATCTTCACCGATCACCCTGAGTTTTACCGGGCCTGCATCGACGCGTTCGGCGACGGTCGCTGGCAGGTGGCGATGACCATTGGCCAGACCGATCCGACCACGCTGGGTCCGGTGCCGGCGACGGTGGATGCGCGGCCCTGGTTCCCGCAGCCGGTGGTGCTGGCCCACGCGTCGGCGTTTGTGACCCATGCCGGGATGAACTCCACCATGGAAGCGCTGTCCTGCGGCGTCCCGCTGATCACACTGCCGCAGATGCCCGAGCAGGACGTCAACGCCGAGCGCATTCAGCAGCTCGGACTTGGCCAGCGCCTCGACCCCGACACGGTGACCGCCGAGGCTCTGCGGGCCTCCGTTGACGCGGTGACGGCCAGCGCAGAGGTCGCTGCGAACCTGGCATGGATGCGCCAGGCCATTGCCCGGAGTGGCGGCGCCGCACGCGGAGCCGACGAAATCGAAGCACACCTCGACCGCGCCGACTGATCGATCCAGATCAGCACGTCCGCAGCGGGATCCCTACTGGACGCGCCGCACACGATGTGCAGGGATCAGTTGGATTTTGTGCTGGTGATCACCGCGAGGTCGCGGTGTTGCCAGGCCACTTCCGTGCTCAAGCCTGCATCAGTCAGCCAGCTTAGCTGCTCCGCGAGCGAGCTTGGCACGTCTTCGATGCCGTCGATCGGTGTGACAACGTCACCGGGCTTCTCGGGGACAACCAGGTCGGCGAGGACGAATCGCCCGCCGACGGTCAACACACCGGCCACCCGGCAGAACAGGTCAGCCTTGCCTGCTCCGTCAAGATGATGCACGGCAAGCATGGATGTCACCAGGTCGAACGGCCCCTCAGGCAACGGGTCCTGCAGGCGAGACCGATACAGTGTGCTGCGGCGGGCATCGAGTGCGGCCGTGGCCGCAGCCAGCATGTCGGCGTTGGCATCGACACCGACCAGTGTCGCGTCCCGATGCGCCTCAAGTACCTGGGCCGCCGTCAACCCGCTGCCGATTCCCAGATCAAGTACGGCGTGTGCGGGCTTCGCTCGCGTCGCGGCGACGAGTTGGTCCTGAAGATGGGGGTAGTCGGGAACCTCCTGCGCCATGAGCTGCAAGTAGGTGTCCGGATCCCAAGCGAACTCTGTCACAGCACCCATTGTCTCCTGCTACGCGACCGGATAACGATAGCTACTGAAAGCAGTTGTCGGCGCTTCAGCGTTTGCTCGGCCGTGGCAGTCTGCATCTGCCGCACGCGCGAAGGCTATCGCCGCAGCAAGAGACGACGATCACAAGGTCTGGCTACTTTGCGGCTGGCCGTAGCAACCGGAGAACTGGGCCTACACCCGAGGACAAGCACTGTCGGCAACCGGTGACTGTTGCCCGCGTGAGACCACGGTGGTAACCGGTCCCCGCAGGGACGGATGAGAACCAGAGTGAGCAGCGCAGCGCCAAGTTGGAGCGCGGACAGGGTCAACACGTAGATCGTCCCACTTCCGGGAAGCTGCTGCTCCTGCCTCCACTCGGCGGGGGTGCCCAGGTCGAACCCGCTCCCGACCAGAACCCGCCACACGACCGTCGGCAACGCTGCAGCGATAGCCGTCCACCCGCAGACCCGTGCCCACCGCGGGCAACTCGACGTGGCATCCGAGCTTGGCACCTGTCGCAACGTACTAGCGCTGGCCTAGAACGACGGTACCGGCATGCCGATTCGAGACCGTCTCAATCGCCCGGTCGGATCCCGATGCCGACCTCGTCTCCTGCCTGGAATGATCGCCCCATGGCATACTCATCGTCCTCGGTCGAGCAGCTCGGCCGCGCGCTCGCCGCAGTCGGTGACCTTGTCACCGGGATTCGCCCCCGGACAGTGGTCAGCCCCGATCCCGTGCACGGACTGGACGGTGCGCCAGCTGGTCAACCACCTGGTCGGTATAATCCACGTCTTCGCCGCCCTGCTCAGCGATCGGACGCCACCCCGGTCGGCCGCTGATCACCTCGGTGACAGCCCGAAAGACGCCTATCGCGACTCCGCGGAGGCGCTGCAGGCCGTGTTCGATCAGCCCGGAGTCCTTGAACGCACCTACCACGGCCCGCTCGGCGCGGCCACCGGCGCCGAGCGGCTCCAGATCCGCCTCTACGACCTCCTCGCGCACGGCTGGGATCTCGCCCAGGCCACGGGCCAACCTGGGGAGCCGCCCGATGATCTGGCTGAGCAGGCACTCGCCTTCGCTCAAACACAGCTCTCCGAGCAGGACCGCAACGCACGATTCGCCCCTGCGCAGTTCGTCACCAGCGATGCACCCGCTATCGAACGGCTGGTCGCCTTCCTCGGACGTTCAGTCGACACGCATCGTTGAAAGCAGCCGTCCGCAACACGATCCCTTCCGTACGTACGGTAGGGGTTCCCCAAATGAAAGGCCGCTATCGGCGGGTGTGCTGGGGTTTCGTGTTCGCTGTCGGCCTGCGCTTGGGATCTTGCCGGGGCATGCGCGTGCGGTCAGAGTGGTGTGGTGAGTGAGCGGATCGAGGTCTCGGTGCAGGCCTCGCTGGCAGAGGGTTCGGATTGGGGTGCGCTGGCGCGTCGCTGCGAGCAGGTGGGCTGTCGTGCCTTGTTGATCGGAGACCATCTCGGCACCGCAGCGTCGCCGTTCGTCGCGTTGGCCGCTGCGGCCGCGGCCACGTCGCAGCTGCGTGTGGGTAGCTACGTGCTCAACGCCGGGGTACGGCATCCCCTGTTGATCGCGTCGGACGTGGCCACGCTCGACCGAGTCTCGGGTGGACGGGCCGAGGTCGGTCTCGGTGCGGGACACACGCCCGCTGAGTGGGAGATGACCGGGCAACACCGCCCCGCACCGGCCAAGCGCGTGCACCAGGCGACCACGACAGCGGCCGCGGTGCGGGCACTGCTCGACGGACACACGGTGCCCGCCGCCGAGCTACAGGCGCTGACTGACGTGGCACTGCAGGAACCGCGGCCGGTGCAACCGCGGATCCCGCTGCTGATCGGTGGGTCGAACCCCGAGTTGCTGCACTGGGGCGGAGCCCACGCCGATGCCGTGGGCCTGTCCGGGCTGGGACGTACCCTGCCCGACGGGCATTCCCACACCGTGTCCTGGTCGCCGAGCCGAGTCGAGTCCCACGTGGAGTTGATCCGAGACGGTGCTCGACGCGCCCACGTCCGTGCCCCGCCGATCGAAGCGCTGGTGCAGCAGGTCAGCCTCACCGACGATCGCGAGGCTATGGCCCACTCGCTGGCCAAGCGCCTGGACACCCCTGTCGCCGACCTGCTGGCCGTGCCCTACCTGTGGATCGGGACACCGGCTGAGATCGCCGAACACCTCCACACCGCACGCGACAGGTGGGGCATTCGCCGATGGGTCATCCGAGACAGCGCGCTCAACGACCTCCCGCAGATCCTCGCCGCCCTCTGAAGCCGCCAGCCGGACGCTTCACACAGGGATCTTTTCTGAATGAGCTCTACGCGATCGGGCTGTTAGACTTCTTGACATGCGACTTGTTCAGCAGACGACGACGCCGGATCCACTCCGGCGCTGACGAGTTGCAATGACCATCGAGCCCCGGAGCCACGCTCCGGGGCTTTTGCATACCTCGGTTCACGGCTCCGGGCAGACGACCAAGGAGCCATTGGTGAACCACGACGACCAGGACGCCGCGTCTGGGCCGGATCACCGCGATCTCAACCATGATCTGCAGATTTTCGCCACCGACCCGATGGTCGGCTCGGGCTTGCCGCTGTGGCTGCCGAACGGGGCGATGATCCGCGACGAACTCGAACGGCTCGCTCAAGACATCGCCCAGGCGGACGGGTGCCAGGGCGTGCACTCGCCGGTGCTGGCCAAGCGGTCCCTGTTCGAACGATCTGGGCACTGGGGCAAGTTCTCCGAAGACATGTTCCCGCCGATGCGCGTCGGCGGCGACGACCTCGTGCTGCGACCGGCGAACTGCCCGCACCACGCGCTCATCTACGCCGCCGCACGCCACTCCTACCGCGAGTTGCCGATCCGGTTCAACGAGCTGGCCGCGATGTTCCGCGCGGAGCGTTCCGGTGTCCTTGCCGGACTCGGCCGAGTGCGTCAGATCAACCTCGACGACACCCACGTGTTCTGCCGCTTCGACCAAGTCGCAGACGAGGTCGCCCGCGCTTTGCGATCGGCGCTACACGCCCAGGAGATCTTGGGTCTGCGGGTCGACTACGTGCGCCTGTCACGACGCGACGCCAGCCCGGCCTTTCTCGGCGACACCGAGCAATGGCAGCACGCCGAACAGGCGCTGCGCGAGGCCGCCCACGCGGTCGAACTCGCCAACCACGGGCTCGAGCTGGTGGAGGTTGACGGCGAAGCGGCCTTCTACGGGCCGAAACTGGACCTGCAGGTCCGCGACGAGCAGAGACACGACGACACCATCGCCACCGTGCAGCTCGATTTCAACCAGCCCGAACGCTTCGGACTGACCTACGACGCCGCAGACGGGTCCCGACGACCAGTCCTGATGATCCACCGCGGCACCGTCGGCTCCATGGAACGCGTAGTGGCCGCGCTGCTGGAGCGCTACCGGGGCCGGTTGCCGCTGTGGCTGGCGCCGGTGCAGGTATGTGTCATGCCGGTCGGGCCCGCCCAGGACCGTGCCGCGCGAGAACTCGTCGACGAGCTCATCGCTGCCGGCCTGCGGCCGCGTCTGGAAGTGGACGGATCGCTGGGGGCGCGCATCCGCGCCAGCAGGCACCGCCGCGACAGCGTGATGGCTGTGCTCGGCGCGGCCGAGGTGGACCGCCACCAGGTCCAGGTCACCGACATCGACTCCGGCTTCGACGGACCAATCACCCGAGACCAGTTCCTCGAAGCACTCGCCCAGAGCTACCGCACCCGCACCACAACCGTGCACTGGCCAGAACCTCAGCTTGCGTAGGGTAAGCGATCTTCGGAATCGGCAGCGCTGAGGTTCCAGGGCCACAGCACGACGCTGATCATGTGTCAGTGACCGATCGGTCACTGAGACGTGCAGAGAGTGGTCGGGCGTTCCGGGCAGGGGTGTGACCATCGAACCAGGGGGACGGCGCGGCCGGCGATGTCCGCATCGCGGGCGACCGAGTCGGGGGACCAGCCGTGGGTTCGGTAGAACCGCAACGCGGGGAGGTTGTCGCGCAGGGCCCACAGGATCACGTGGGTATATCCCTGGTCGGCGAGGTGTCCGAGACCGGCCTCGTGTGCGGCGTGGCCGGCACCGGTGCCGGCCACGGTGGGATCGGCGTAGAGCGCTGTCAGTTCCCCGGTCGACTCGAACGGGGAAGAGTCGTGGGACGGTTCGCGGACCGGACCGACGCTGGCGAACGCACCAGCGGTGTCCCCGTGATGGGCCACGACGATCGCAGCACCCGACTGGGCCTGGGCGAGTCGGTCACGGTAGGTCTCGGCGATCACGGTGGGGTCCAGATCGGCCAGGGCCCGGTCCGGAACCAGCCCGACGTAAGCCTGGCGCCAGGCGGCCACATTGATCCGAGCGAGTCGTTCGGCATCGGCGATCTGCCCGGTTCGCACCGACCACTCCTGCGCCGGATAGGGGTTCCCGAGGCGTGGTGTCATCATTGCGACCTCGCTGCCTTGGCGCTGCTCATGCCCGGTCTCCCTTGGTGACCCCATCCGTACAGGGGGTTCAGAGCTCGTCGTCGGGGCTGGTGGGATCGCGCAGCGGGCGGAGTTCGCTCGGTGGGCTGTTGGTGAAGGCGTAGCGGCCTTGCACGTTGATGTGGCGCCATCCGAGCGGAGAGAGGCGGGACACGTCCTCGTCGCGGACGGGATATCCCTGGCTGCGCAGGTGTTTGACGATGGCGTCGAGATAGACGGTGTTCCAGAGCACGACCATGTTCAGCACCAGCCCGAGCGCGCCGAGCTGGTCTTCCTGACCCTGGCGGTAGGGCTGGTACAGCTGACCACGCTTGCCGTGAAAGATCCGCCGTGCCAGCGCATGCCGGCTTTCTTGGGTGTTGAGCTGGGTGTGGATGCGTCGCCGGTAGGTCTCATCAGCATCGACGAAGGCCAGCATGTGCAGGGTTTTGGCGATGCGCCCGTATTCGGCCAGGGCTTTGCCCAGGGTGGTCGGGCTCCCGCCGCCCTGGGTCAGCCGCATCAGCTCGGAGGCCTTCATCGCCCCGGTGGACAGCGAACCGGCTACGCGCAGCAGGTCGGGCCAGTTGCGCTGGATCAGCTCCAGATCCAGCACGTGCCTGCGGTCCGGGGCCAGCGCGTTCAACGGCCCGTAATCGGCGGCCGGATCCATGCGCCAGAACTTCTGATCGGGCATGTCGGCCAACCGCGGCGAGAACTGATACC
The DNA here is from genome assembly GCF_015209505.1 of Saccharopolyspora montiporae. GTDB lineage: Bacteria > Actinomycetota > Actinomycetes > Mycobacteriales > Pseudonocardiaceae > Saccharopolyspora > Saccharopolyspora montiporae. Next base: position 50,490 of record NZ_JADEYC010000034.1, on the reverse strand, counting down.
CCAGCAGCGCGAACAACCCGAAGACTTGGTCGGAATAGCTGGCCGTGTCCGTAGCGACCATCTCTGGGCGCGGACCGCCGTCGAGGTCCAAGAGTCCGTCGAGCACGTGCAGGCTGTCCCGGACGGTGCCGGTGACCACGAACCCGCCGAGCCCGGCGACCTGGTCGTTGACGTAGTTCAGCCAGGTCACGCCCTTGCCACGCTGGCCGAAATACCGCGGGTTCGCTCCCGTGCGGACGCTGGCCGACGGCACGACGAACCGCAACCCGTCGACCGAGGCCACCGCACCGGTGCCCCACTGGCCCACCAGATCGAGGGTGTTGTGCCGCTCCAGCAGCCGCGCGTTGGCCGCCCGGTGCGTGTCCGGCCGCAGGTAGTTCTGCTGCACATGCGAGAGCCGGCCTCGGCGCAACGCGGGATGCCCGGAGTGGATCACCGGGGTGAAACCCACGTTGCAAGCCTCAGCGACCAGGCACGCCGCCACCGAGGTCGGCAGCTCACTCATGCGGGCCTCGGCCTCAGACAGGTGCGTGTACTCGCCCAGGCACCCCGTCCAGCCGTGCACCTCCATGAGCAGGTCCGGCAAGTCGACTTCCGGCAGCATCGCCGCACACAGCCGGGACAGCTCAGTGGCCTCCTCGGACGATTCCTGCGGCTCCAGTTTGTCCAGGTGCAGGCGACCGTCCGCGCCGACGGTCGCAGCCTGTTGTTCGCTGCCCTGTCCGCGCTCGGCCACGACCCGGTAAGCGGTATCGAGCTTGCCCGTCAGCTCGGCGAGGTGCGGCTGCGGATCCTCCGGCAGTTCCAGGCTGGTCAGCACCTCGAGCTTGGCCATCTGCCACTGGGTTTCGTCCAGCAGCTTCTCGCGCGGATCAGCCCAGCGCAGCCCACCGTGGGCGAACACATCCCCGCGACGCAGCCGGCTATGGAACGCTTCGGTGACCGCGGAGATGTAGGCGCGCTGATCGACCTGATCGGCGGCCAGATCCGGGTTGCCCAACACCAGGCGCCGCCAGGACGGACCCACCAACTCGGACTGAATCTGCGCGGTCGACAGCTTGCGGCACCGGCCGGGAAACAGCTGCGGCAACCGCAGAAACTCCGCCAGCGTCGCAGTGCCGCCCTCAGCCGCCCCGAACGAGACCTCGACCAGCGACGCCACGGCCTTGCGGAGGGTGGGAAACCGATCGAGCAGTTCGGCCCGGGCCGTGGCATCCGGATCGCCCTGGTCGGCGGTCAGCTCCTCCACCGCGTCCAGTGCTTCGGCCAGCTGGGTCTGGCCCACCGCGGTCTCCAGTGCGGTCCACACCGCGTCAGCATCCACCGTTTGATCGGAATCCTGACGTAACTGGCCCAGCACCGTTTTCAACCCCGTGGCCACAGTGACCGAGGCGCGAGAGAGCCTCGGCAAGGAGTGCAGCCGAGTCTTGGCTGACTCGCGTTCAGCGCGGCGAATCAGGTTCTCCCGCACCAGCACGTCGAAGACATCCAGGGTGTCGTCCGTGGCCTGCTGAGTCAGCACCCGCCCCATGGCCACCAACGTGGCCGTCTTCCGCGCCGAGCTCAGCCCGCGAATGGTCGCGGCCTTGGTCCCCAGCCCGTAGCGGGCCAGGTGCCACAGCCGGTTCTGCGGGATCCGCGAGACGTCCAGTTCGGACAGCTCTAACCCGCGCAGCTCGCCGAGCCGCTCCACCTGCCGTGCCAGCTCCGTGGGCGTGTTCTCCGTCGGAGAACGGCGCAGCCTCTCCAACTCCGACAGCCGCGCCCCGTCACCAACCCGCACCAGTTGTTCCAACTCGCCGGCCTGCTCCGGCGACACCAGCGCACCCACCGCCGTGTACAGCCGTTGGGCCTGCTCGTCACGGATCTCGCCCACGCGCCGGCTCAACGTGGTAATTCCCGGCAACAACACCTTGTGACGCAGCAACCAGGCCGTGGCCCGCTCGAACAGCTTGCGCGGCCCCTCGGTGCTCGTCCACGCCCGCGCGGCAACGAACTCGCGAAACTCCTGCTGCGCCTGCGCATCCTCGAACGCGCGGTAGCCATACACCGCCGTGATCTCACGGGTGTGCTCATGCTGGGTGGGCACACGCTGGGCGTACTGCTTCAGACACGACGGATCGTCGACATCGACCTGGCCAGCCAGTTGTTCGACGATCTCCCAGGGCACCTCCAGCGGATCCGGCAAGAATCGGCCGAGCATGCGCACCGTCACCAGCTGCACGGCGAAGCCGAGTCGGTTCTGTGGACGGCGCCGCTGCCGCGCCCGCTGCACGTCGGTGTCGCTGAGCACGCAAAACCGGTCCAACTCCGACCGCGATGGCACACCCGTGAACCGGCCGAATGCCTCGACCTGCTCACCGCTCAGAAACTCCAGCGACACACCCCGTATCCGACACCGCACGCTGACCTGCGATCAAGGGCTTAGCGTTCAATTTCGCACGGTTCTTCCCCAGACCCCGGATTGGCTCGAATCGGTACACGCTGCGTTGGACAAGGTCCTCGCCGAGGATTCCGGTTCGCTCGTGACCACGGGCCAGGGCAAGTTCTACTCCAACGGTCTCGACCTGGAGTGGATCATGGAACACGCGGATCAGCTGGCCTCGTACCGCGCCGACGTGCAGGAACTGCTGGCCCGCGTGCTCACGCTTCCCGTGCCCGCGGTCGCGGCCGTGAACGGTCACGCATTCGGTGCCGGCGCGATGTTCGCTCTGGCGCACGACTATCGGGTCATGCGCGCCGATCGAGGATTCTTCTGCTTCCCCGAAGTCGACATCAACATCCCCTTCACGCCGGGGATGGCCGGTTTGATCCAGGGCAAGCTCACGCCCACCGCTGCTGTCGAGGCGATGACGACGGGACGACGTTTCGGCGGGGTGCAGGCCCGTGACCGCGGTCTGGTCGACGAGGTCGCCGACGAAGGCGCTGTGGTGCGCGCCGCAGTGGAGCTCGTGCGTCCGATCGCGGGCAAGAACCACGACACGCTCGGGGCGATCAAGTCGACCATGTTCGCCTCCGCGGTCACCGCTCTCCGAACGCCCGAGCCCACCGGGCAGCCCTGAGCGTCCGCATGACGCGGCAGCAACGTGACCACCACTGACCTGAAAGACGGAGATGACCACCGCTGACTCGACTGCCCCGCACTGCCCACCCGAGCTGCTGGCCGGAGCCAAGAAGGTCGACGTCGGCTCCGGGCTGACCGGGTTGTTGTGGACCGGGGTGGCAACGCAGCTTTCCGACCCCGCTCGGCAGTATCTGCGCCGCACGTTCCCAGCCGTGGCGGTACGGGCTTTCACCGCCACCAGCCGGCAGTACTGGGAGAACTGGCTGTCCGACGAGAACCTGGACCGGTTGTCCGGTCTCGTGATCGTCCTCGACTCGACCGGTCTCCCGGTGGCCTGGGTGGCCAGCAATAACCGCAGATTCGGCGGACGCCGGTGCTTCTACGCCAACTCCGCCGGCGTGCACCCTGAACACCAGGGGACCGGGATTTCCAGCACGATTTGGCGAGTCTTGCTGCGCGCGGCGATCGTCACATCCGCACCACGCAGCTTGTACGCGGTGATGCGCACCGGCAATCCTCTCGTCTATGGCGCGTGGTCGGCCGCCACCGGACGAACCGGTGCCACGTGGCCGGCCCCAGGCAGCGCGGTTCCGCAGCACGTTCGTCGTATAGCGGTGGACGCGGCCGCCGACCTCGGCCAGGCCGATCGGCTCGACCCGCGGACCTTGGTCATCACCGACGCGTACGACGACACCGAAGCCGGGTTGTGGACGCAGCGGCCTACATCCGATCGCGCGGACATCGACGACTGGTTCGCGACGCTGCTCGGCCCACGTGACGCGATCGTGCTCGTGGTGGCGTTCCCCCCGGTCCGCATCATGCTCGACGAAGCCCGGCGCAAGGTACGCCGTGCGTTGGGGCGGCGCGGTAGCCCGTCCAGCCGCAGTTCGCGAGCGGGATGACCGTAGGGCCGGGCCGCGTTGGCGCGCAGAATTCGGTTGGGGGCGCGGGTCGCGGCAGCTAGACTCGTGGGCACTATGAAGCGCTGACCGCACTGCAGGCCCGTGTACCGAGGCTTCCGCGACCACCTGATGTGTCGCGACGCGCCCGGCGGGCATCGTTGTCTCGTTGCGTGTGGTGGTGCGTGTTGTCTGCTGTGTTGCGCGTGCGCGATCTCGTGAAGTCCTACGGCGATCGGCGTGTGCTCGACGGGGTGTCGTTGTCGGCGGGGCCGGGTCGGCGGATCGGGTTGGTCGGCGAGAACGGGGTCGGCAAGTCGACGTTGTTGCGGGTTGCGGCCGGCCGGGAGGATCCGGATTCCGGTGAGGTGGTGCGCCCCGACGATCTGGGAGTGCTCGATCAGGAGCCGCCGTTCGCGTCCTCGGCGGCGGTGCACGACGTGCTGGAGCAGGCGCTGGTCGAGATGCGGGCCGCCCAGGCGCGGTTGGCGGAGCTTGCTGCGCAGCTTGAGCGGTGCCCGGAGGATCCTGTGGCGTTGTCCGCCTACGGCGAGGTGCTGGAGTGGGCCCGGCAGCACGATGTGTGGGAGGTCGAGCACCGGGCTGACCTGGTGCTGGAGCGGTTGGGGCTGGCCGGGGTGGATCGGAGCCGGCAGGTGGGTGCGTTGTCCGGTGGTCAGCGCACTCGGCTGGGGCTGGCGGTGTTGCTGCTGCGGCGGCCGCGGGCGCTGCTGCTGGATGAGCCGACCAATCACCTCGATGACGCGACGGTGGAGTTCGTGGCGCGACATCTGGCGGCATTGCCGGGTGCGGTGGTGCTGGCCAGTCATGACCGGGAGTTCCTGGATGCGGTGTGCACCGATGTGCTGGATCTGGATCCGGCGTTGGGTGGGCCGGTGCGCTACGGGGGCGCGTTTTCGGAGTACCTGGTGGCCAAGCGGGCGCGGCGTGCGCGGTGGGAGCAGCAGTACGCGGCCGAGCAGGACGAGTTGGCGCAGTTGCGGCGGTCGGTGGAGGTCACCGCGCGGCAGGTGGGGCATGGTGCCCCGCGGGGCAACACCAGCAAGTTGGCCTACGACTACACCGGCAGTCGGGTGCAGAAGCAGGTGTCGCGGCGGGTGCGGGATGCGCGGTCGCGGCTTGCGGAACTGAGCGCGCAACAGGTGCGCAAACCGCCGGAACCGTTGCGGTTCGTCCGCGCGTTGACCGGGGACGCGGCGAGTTCGGAGGTGGTGGTGCAGCTGCGCGAGACCGTGGTGGCGGGCCGGTTGCAGGTGGGGTCGTTGGATGTGGCCGGTGACGGGCGGTTGTTGGTGACGGGGCCGAACGGGGCGGGTAAGTCGACGTTGCTGCGGGTGATCGCCGGGGATGTGCGTCCGGATGGGGGGTCGGTGCAGCGGCGCCAGGGTGTGCGGGTCGGGTTGTTGGAGCAGGACGCGGTGTTCGCCGACGAGTCGGTGTCGGCGCGGGCGGTGTACGCGGCGGCGACGGCGCGGCGCCCGGGGGTGCCGCGGCTGGTGGATCTGGGGTTGGTGGCGCCGGCGGACGTGGATCGGCCGGTGGGAGTGCTGTCGGTGGGTCAGCGGCGCCGGTTGGCGTTGGCGCTGCTGGTGGCTGATCCGCCGGAGGTGCTGTTGTTGGACGAGCCGACGAACCACCTGTCGTTGTCGCTGGTGGATGAGGTGGAGCAGGCGTTGGTGTCGGCGCCGGGTGCGGTGGTGGTGGCCAGTCATGACCGGTGGTTGCGGCGGCGGTTCGCCGGGTCGGTCGTGTCGATGTCGGAAGGCGTGGTGCGGGCATGATGGCGGAGAGCTCGGGTCGTGAGCTGGTCGTGGAGGCCGGTGGCGGGCTGCGGTTGTGGTCGCGGTCGTGCGGGGCCGTGGATGCTGCGCCGGTGTTGCTGGTGATGGGGGCGAACGCGTCGTCGGCGGGTTGGCCGGCGGAGTTCGTGCAGGCGTTGGTGGCGCAGGGCTTGCGGGTGGTGCGCTACGACCACCGGGATACGGGCCGGTCGACGCGGGCGGCTGTGGTGGATTACTCCGTCGAGGACTTGGCGCGGGATGCGGTGGCGGTGTTGGACGCGCATGGGATCGCCACCGCGCACGTGGTGGGCATGTCGATGGGTGGTGCGCTCGGTCAGGTGTTGGCGTTGGACCATCGGGAGCGGTTGCGGAGTCTGGTGCTGATGCAGACCGCGGCGTTGGACGTGGATTTCGCGGAGTCGATGCGCGCGGCGGTGGAGGACGGCGATGGCGGCGGGTTGCCGGGGCCGAGCCCGCAGGTGGTGGCGGCGTTCGCGCGGCGCGACGAGCCGGTGGCCGATGTCGAGGAGGCATTGCGGCGGCGCGTTGCCGAGTGGCGGTTGCTGGTGGGTGACGCGGTGGTGTTCGACGAGCAGGAGTTCCGGCGGTGGGAGCTGGCGGCGATCGAGCACGCGGGGTCGCTGGTGCAGCCGGGCGCGCATGCGCGGGCGCGGCCGGTCGCGGTGCAGCGGGGCCGGGAGTTGGCGGGGGTGAGCACGCCGGTGCTGGTGGTCGAGGGCGGTCAGGATCCCGTGAATCCTCCGCCGCACGGCAGGCATCTCGCGGAGTTGATCCCGGCGGCGCGGTGCGTGCAGGTCCCGGAGTTGGGGCATGCGTTGCCGGGTGTGCTGCACGAGCGGTTGGTGTCGTTGATCGTCGACCACATCGGACGGTCCGGGTGGTGATCCGGGGAGGACCGGTGCTGGCATCGCGTGCTCACGTTGGCCACGGGGCGTGACGCAGGCCTCAGCGCTGCGGGAGGCGAACCGCGCCGGGAGCTGCGCGTCCACGGGAGCGGTGTGGGCCGGGATCGGGGGCTGACCGGCCTGGTTGTGGTGTGGGTCTCGGTCGTGGTGCTGGGCTGAATCGGTCCGGGCGCGGGTCCCTTGTGATCCGCGGCGGGCCCGCAACGCTGTGTCGGCGGCGGGGATAGCATCCCGGTCAGGCAATCACCCCTCCCGGCGAGCAGGAGAACGAAACCTCATGACCAACGCTCCCGTCACCGTGACCGTCACCGGTGCGGCCGGCCAGATCGGCTACGCGCTGCTGTTCCGGATCGCTTCCGGGCAGCTGATCGGGCCGGACACTCCGATCAAGCTGCGGCTGCTGGAGATCCCGCAGGCGGTCAAGGCCGCCGAGGGTACTGCGATGGAGCTGGATGACTGCGCGTTCCCGCTGCTGCAGAGCATCGACATCACCGATGATGTGAACACGGCTTTCCGCGGCACCAACGTGGGGCTGCTGGTGGGTGCGCGGCCGCGCAGCCAGGGCATGGAGCGCGGTGATCTGCTGCAGGCCAACGGCGGGATCTTCGGGCCGCAGGGTGCGGCGATCAACGCCGGTGCTGCCGAGGACGTGCGGGTGCTGGTGGTCGGCAACCCGGCGAACACGAACGCGCTCATCGCCCAGGCGCACGCGCCGGACGTGCCCGCCGAGCGGTTCACGGCCATGACCCGGCTGGACCACAACCGGGCGTTGACGCAGTTGGCGCAGAAGCTGGGCGTGTCGGTCACCGAGATCAGCAAGATGACGATCTGGGGCAACCACTCGGCCACCCAGTACCCGGACCTGTTCCACACCGAGGTGGGCGGCAAGATCGCCGCCGAGCAGGTCGAGCAGGCGTGGCTGGCCGATGAGTTCATTCCGACGGTGGCCAAGCGGGGTGCGGCCATCATCGAGGCGCGGGGTGCGTCGTCGGCGGCGTCGGCGGCCAATGCGGCGATCGATCACGTGCACACCTGGTTCAACGGCACCGCGGAGGGTGACTGGACGTCGGCCGGTGTCGTCTCGGACGGGTCCTACGGTGTGCCGGAGGGGTTGATCTCGTCGTTCCCGGTCACCGCCAGCGGCGGCCGGTTCGAGATCGTGCAGGGCTTGCAGCACGACGAGTTCTCCCGCCAGCGCATCGATGCTTCGGTCGGCGAGTTGGTCGAGGAGCGCGACACGGTGCGCGAGCTGGGTCTGCTGTGAGGTTGCGGGGTGGGGGGCGTCCTCGTGGACCGGTTCCCCACCCCGGCCGCCCTCGGTTGTTGCCGCGCGACCCGGGGTGTGATCAGGTTGTGGGTTCGTGCCCGGTATCGATGAGGTCTGCGTGCGCGGTCCGGTGCGGCTGCGCCGGTGGCGGGCCGCGGATCGCGACGCGTTGACGCGGGTGGTGCGTGACTGCCTGCCGCAGCTGCGGCCGTGGTTGCCGTGGGCGTCGGGCGAGTACACCGGCGAGGATGCGGCCGAGTTCCTGCGGGGCGCCGAGGAGGGCTGGCAGCGGGGCAGTTCGTTCTGCTTCGCGATCACCACCGGCGGTGCGGTGGTGGGCGGGATCGGCCTGGAGCAGCGCCACGGGATGCGGGTGTGCGAGATCGGCTATTGGCTGCATCCGGATCACCGCGGGCTGGGGCTGGTCAGCTGCGGTGTGGTGCTGCTGGTGGAGCAGGCTTGGCGCGGCCCGGTGCAGCGGGTGCAGATCCGGCACGACGCGAACAACGCGGCCTCGGCTGCGGTGCCGCGTCGGTTGGGGTTCACCTGCGTGGAGGGGGACGCGGCCTGCGAGCCGGGTGCGGGTCTGTCCGGTGTGGAGTGGGTCTGGCAGCTCGACCGGCCGGGGTCAGGGCTGCAGCAGTGAGATCGGGTTGCCGTCGACGTCGGTGAACGAGGCGACTCGTCCGGCCGGGGTGTGCTGCGGGTCGCCGGCGGCGACTCCGGCGGCGCGCAGTGCGGCCACGTCGGCGTCCAGGTCGCTGGTGTGGAACTGCAGGTGCACGGGGGCGCCGAGTCCGTCGTGGCGGGTGTCGACCACCAGCGCCACGCCGCAGGTGCCGGGTGCGGGGGCGACGACGAGCGCGGATTGCCCGTGCGGGCCGCGGGTGTCTTCGATGAGGGCGAAGCCGAGCACACCGATGTAGAAGTCGCGGGCGGCGTCCTGGTCGGCGACCGGCACGGACACGAACTGCAAGCGCGTGATGTGCATGCGGGTCACTGTACGAGCCCGCGCGCCTACCTGCCGTTTTCGGTGCTGGTGGTGCCGCTGCGGATCGGTGGTGTGCGCGACGCGAACGGCCCGTGGTGTACACTTGTTCGTGAACGGTTGAGCAGACGCTCCCCGGATTTGATCGTCCCGACGGCCGTGTTCCGGCCACTACGTGTGTGCCGGCGGGTTCCGGTTGGCGAACCGGGTGAGCGGATCTGGTTGAGCACGCGCCGGTTTTCCCGGCCGGATGTCCGGCTGCGGCGTTGGTGGCTCCCGCTGTTTCCCGCGGCCCCGTTGCGGTGACCGCGTGCCAGGAGTCCGGCACACTCCGGCCTGCCCGCTCGGGTGGGTCGTGTCGGCTCGACGTCGACGAACAGGAGGACGCCCATCCCCTCATCTACCGCCGAGAGGCCCGGCAACGAGCCGGCCACCCCCGAAAACCCGCCCGAAGCGACCGATCCCGCCGATACCGCGGCACCGGCGACGCTGCACGTGCGCGGCGTGCTGGACGGCGAGGCCGCCCAGCACCTGTCCCGCCGGTTGTGGCCGCGGCTGTTGGCCCGCTCCCCCGCCACCGCACTGGACCTCAGCGCGGTGACCACAGTGGACTCCGCGGGGCTGCATCTGCTGTCGGCCGCCCATTCCTACGCCCAGCACCGCGGTATTGCGCTGCGCCTGGTCGTGTCGGCCAACCCGGACCTGACCCGGGTGCTCACCGACGCCGGGCTGCCGCCGGGTGCGGCCGCCTGCCCGCGCGCGAGCCGGGTGCAGGCCCGCGGTGGCCGCAAACAGCCCGTCGCGCGGCGCCACGTCGTTCCCGGCATCATCGCCGACTGGCAGATCAGCAACGGTGAAGGCCAGGTCACCGCGCACGTGACCGGGTCGCGCCGCGCCGCGCTCGACCGCGCACAGCGGCAGGTCGATGCCGCCGGCGGCGGTGTCGTCACCATCGACGAACACGTCTGAGGCCCGCGGCACTCATCCGGGCGTGTTCTCGCCCGCCGGCGCGGAGTCCGCGGCCGCCCCCGTGGTCGCAGAGCCGGTGGCCTGGGGTGCTGCGGCCAGCGCGTCGAGCTGGCGTTCCGCCCGTTCGGCGCGCGCCGTGGCCTGATCGCGCGCGTCCTGCACGGCGGCCAGCTGCCGATCGTGGTCCTGCTGGCGGGCGCGCAGCTGCTCGTCGTAGTCGCCGCGCAGGCGTTGCAGCTCACCCGCGTGCTCGTCGCGGGCCCGTTGTGCCTGCTCGCGCGCCTGCTCCAGTTGCTGGTGCAGGCGCGCGTTGTCGGTTCTGCTCTCCTCGTGCCGGGCGGTGGCGGCTTCGGCGGCCTGTTCGGCACGCACCGCGCGTTCCAGGACTTCACTGTGTCGGCGGGCGGCTTCGGCGGCCTGCTCGGCCGCTTCGGATTCGGCCTGGCGAACCTGTTCCTGCGCTTGTTCGCGGGCGTGGCGGACGTGCTCGGCCGCCTCGTCGCGGGCCTGCTGGATCTGTTGCTGTGCGGCGTCTTCGGCCTCGCGGGCGCGGCGGTCGGCGGCTGCGGTGGCGACGTCGGCCTCGTTGCGGGCCGCTTCGACGTCCTGGCGGGCCTGTTCGCGGTCGTGCTCGGCGCGCTGGTGCGCATCGTCGCGCTGCCGGCGGGCCTGTTCGGCGTCGCGTTCGGCGGTCTCGGCGGCTTCGGCGGCGTCCTGGGCGGCGTTCTCGGCCGCGGTGCGGGCGGTTTCGGCGTCGCTGCGGGCGTGGTGGGCATCGGCCAGGGCCTGCTCGGCCTGGGCGACGCGGTGCGCGGATTCGGCCTGGGCGGCTTGCACCTGGGCTTGGGCGGTGGCCGGGTCGGCCAGGGTGCCCAGTTCGCCGATGGCCTGGGTCAGGGTGCGCGAGAGCTGGTCGGACAGCGAGCGGTACTGGCCGAGCAGGTCGGCCGCGCGGGTGCGGGCGGCCTCGTATTCGCCGGACCCGGTGGGCTGCTGCGGTGGCTGCTGCTGGGTCTGGCGCTGCTTCCAGGCGCGCCAGCGGGTGTGCTCGGGCAGGTCGCAGTACTCGGCCGGTCGTCCCGGTCCGGTCGAGCGCGGGACGGGCCGGCGGCAGCCAGGGAATTTGCAGCTGCCGTCGGCCTCGTCGGCAGCGGCCGGGTCGTCCTGCTCGGCGGGTGCCTGCTCGGTCATGCGCGGAACCGTACCAAGCAGCCGCGCTGCCCCAGGCGAGTCGACCGGCCCCGATCGGGAAGGGTTGTGCCGCAGGTGGTGTCAGAGCGCGGTGGCCGTGTCGTGGCCGTGGATCCAGTCGAGGGTGGTGGCGATGCCGGTCAGGTCTCGGTCGCGGTCGCGGGCCGCGGGCCCGTCGGGCAGGTGCAGCAGGCCCGAGGCCACCCAGGAGCTGCGCTGCACGGCGCGGGTGCGGGCGCGGCGCAGTCGGGTGTAGCGGGTCAGGGCCTGGTCGCGGTCGTGGTCGCCGGTCAGGCAGGCGGCCAGGGTCGCGGCGTCCTCGATGGTCTGGTTGGCGCCCTGGCCGTGGTGCGGCAGCATCGCGTGCGCGGCGTCGCCGAGCAGCACGAGACCGTCGCGGTGCCAGCGGTTCAGCGGCTGTTGGCCGAACAGCGCCCACCGCTGGTGCAGGTCGCTGGCCGCTATGAGGTCGCGCAGCCCGGGGTGCCAGTCGGTGAACGGGGCCGCCAGGTCGGCGGGATCGGCCCGGCGCACCCAGGTGTCGTCGTCCCAGCGGGCGGGTTCGTCGACCACGGCCAGGAAGTTGATCACCGAACCGTCGCCGATCGGGTAGTGCAGGACGTGCGCGCCGGGTCCCATCCAGAACTGGATGGCGTCCGGGTCCGGTAATCCGGGGGCCTCGTCGCGGGCGACGAGGCCGCGGAAGCCGCTGGTGCCGGAGTACACGGCCGGGTCGGTGCCGGTGATGAAGTCGCGCACGGTCGAGCGCACGCCGTCGGCGCCGACGACGATGTCCGCGCGGGTCTCGGTGCCGTCGGCGAAGGCGAGCCGGTGGCCGTGCCCGTCGGGGGCGATGTCGACCAGGCGGCGGTCCAGGTGCACGGTGTGCTCGGCGCAGGCCTCGGCCAGCAGCCGCTGCAGGTCGGCGCGGTGGATGCCGTAGTAGGGAGCGCCGAAGCGGTGCCGGTAGTCCTCGCCGGCGGTCAGGGCGTGCACGCGGTGGCCGGAGTGGCCGTGCCGGTAGATGAGTTCGGTTGGGGTCGCCGAGTGCGCGGCCAGCTGGTCGGCGAGCCCGAGCCGGTGCAGCACGCGGGTTCCGTTGGCCGACAGGGCCACGGCGGCGCCGACTTCGCGCAGGTGCGGGGTGCGTTCGTGGATGTGGGCGTCGATGCCGTGCTGCTGTAGGGCCAGGGCGAGGGTCAGTCCGCCGATGCCGCCGCCGATGATGGCCACCTGGGGTGGTGCGTGTGCCATGTCGTTGTCCTCTCACGACCGAAACCACGTTGTACCGATCGGTACATCGAGTGGACCGTAGACGTACCGACCGGTACGGTCAACAGGTGACCGAGCCCAGCGACCGGCGCGCCGACCTGCTCGACCGCGTCGTGACCTACTTGCAGACGCACGGCATCGCGGACATGTCGCTGAGCCCGCTGGCCGCCGAACTCGGCACCAGCAAACGCATGCTGCTGTACTACTTCGGCAGTCGCGACGCGCTGCTGTCCGAGGCGATCCGGGCCAGTCGGCCCGATATCGCCGACCTGTTCCGCGGCGTGGACGATGCCGCCGGCCTGCAGGAGGCGGCCCTCGCGCTGTGGCAGGCCATCACGCGCGGCCGCCAGCAGCGCCCGATCCGCATCCTGTTCCAGGTGCTGAGCCTGGCCCCCACCCAGCCCGAGCGCTACGCCGAGGTCGCGGCCGAAGCCGTTACCGGCATGGTCGAGCCGCTCGTGGAGGTCTTCGAGCGCCTGGGCGTGCCGCAGGACGAGGCGCGCGCCCGCGCGGGGCTGCTCATCTCCGGGCTGCGCGGATTGTGCCTGGACCGCCTGGTCACCGGCGACGAGGACCGCGCCGAGGATGCCGCCCGGGTGCTCATCGCCGGCGCCACCACCCTGCCCCCGGCCGCCGCGCAGCGGTGAGCACCGGGCACAGTGGACGCACGGTGCGGTCCTGCAGTGAGAATGCCATGCACGAGGCCGGCGGCGACGCCGGCTGGCCGTGGTGAGCTCCCTGCACACCCGGGAGGTCGATGACGGCCTGGACCTCCTCGATGTGCTGATCACCGCGAAGCTGCTGGCCCGCGCGTCGGGCATTCCCGCAGGACGTGATCAGCGACCGCGCAGCCCCCGGGTGGTGCCCCCTGCTGCCGGGGGCACCACCGCGGGAATCCCGCCGAGCGGCGGGGTTTCAGTGCTGGTCGGGGTCGACCATCTCGGTGTGCACCTCGTAGGTCGCCAGCGCGTTGCCCTCCAGCGGCACCCGGCCCGGCCACGGGTGGGCCGCGCGGAACGCGTCGGACTGCAGGTAGGCCTCGTAGGAGGGCTGGTCGTCGAACTCCAAGGTCGCCAGGTAGCCGCGGCCCTCTTCGCGCGGGGCCAGCAGCGTGGCCCGGCGCAGACCCGGCACGCCGCGCAGCGTCTGGTGCATGCTCTCGGCGAAGGTCTGCTCGAACTGCTCGCGGTACTGCTCGGCCACCCACAGTTCGTTGTTGATGATGATCACGGTCGGATCCTTCCGCGCTCGTGCGCGCTCACCCTTGGCTGAGCGCTCCGTCCAGGAAACGCAGCGTCCGCTCCACCACCGGATCCACCGGCTGCCCGGCGTCGACGAGCCGCACCGCCGCATCCACCGCCGCCTGCACCAGGGCCGCGACCGTGTCCGGATCGTGTTCGCCCCGGTCGACGAGTGCGGTGTGCAGCGGATCGGTCAGCCGGGTGTGCAGCTGCCCGATCCGCGCGCGCAGCTGATCGTCGAGGGTCACCCCGGCCAGGGCGGTGGCCACCCGGTGCGAGCCGGCCGCGGCCAGCTGCAGGGTGCTGCGCGCGTAGGCGTGCAGTCGCGCGTCGGGATCGTCCCCGGCCGCGCGCACTGCGGCGTCGACCTCCTCGCTCCAGGCGGTGAAGTCGTCGTCGACGAGCCGGGCCAGCAGCTGCGGCCCGGAGGCGAAGTACTTGTAGACGCTGCTGCGCGCCAGACCGACCGCGGCGGCCACCTTCGACGGGGTCACCGCGGCGGGTCCCTCGGTCAGCAGCAGCCCGCGGGCTGCGTCGAGGAGGGCCTGTTCGCGGTGGGCCCGGTGTTCGGCCACGGTGTCGGCCTCGATCTTGGGCATGGCGCTCCCTCCGATCGTTTGGCGACGCAGTGTCGCCAACATACATGATGGCGACACTGCGTCGCCAACCCGCCGGACATGTGCCGGCCCGCCCCGCACCCGAGACCCGCACACGGGAGAACCCGATGCACACCGAACCCCGCCTCGTCGTGATCACCGGAGGACCGGGAACCGGCAAGACCACCCTGCTGCACGCCCTGGCCGCCCACTACCCGGTACAGCCCGAAGCCGGCCGGGCCATCATCGACGACCAGCACCTGCTGGACGGGCCCGCACTCCCCTGGCGCGACCGCGAGCGCTACGCCGAGCTCATGCTCGCCCACGACCTGCGCTCGCACCACGACGCCCGCCGCAGCGCCACCACCACGTTCTTCGACCGCGGCATTCCCGACATCATCGGCTACCTGCGGCTGAGCGGACTGCCCGTACCCGCGCACCTCACCGAAGCCGCCCGCCGATTCACCTACCACCGTCGCGTGCTCATCACCCCGGACTGGCCCGAGATCTACCGGCAGGACCACCAGCGCCTCCAGACCGCCGAGGAATCCGCCCGCACCCGCGCGCACCTCGCCGCCGCCTACACCGACCTCGGCTACGAGCTCGTCGAACTGCCCCGCGCCGACGTGCCCACCCGCGCGCACCTGGCCCGGACCACCGCCGGGCTCCACACCTGAACCGCGGTCAGCCCAGCACGCCCACCGCCGCGTATCCGTTGCTGCGCGCGGCTTCCTGCTCGGAGACCTCCCGGTCGGGCCGCCACAACGCGCTGGGCACCACACCCGGCTCCAGCACCTCGTAGCCCGCCAACAGCCCAGCGATCTCCACGCGGCTGCGGGTCTGCACATGCGGGGTCGTGGTCGCGGCGAACACCTCCCGCGCCCCCGACCACTCGGTGTCGCTGGCCTGCAGCTGCGCCGAATGCGAGAGCACGAAGGCACTCCCGGGCGCGCACGCGTCCCGATAGGACGCCACCAGCGCGGCCGGATCCGCCACCTCGATGATGTCCAGGATCGCCACCGCCAGCACCGCCACCGGACGGTCGAAATCCAGCAGCTCGCCCACCCCCGGCGCGGCCAACACCTGCTGCGGATCCCGCACATCGGCCTGGGTCACCGTCGAGGCCGAATCGCCCCGCAGCAGCTGGCGCGCGTGGTGGGCCGCCACCGGCTCCACATCGACATAGGCCACCCGCGCGGCCGGATTGACCGACTGGGCGATCTCGTGCACGTTGCCCTTGGTCGGGATGCCCGAGCCTAGGTCCAGGAACTGGTCCACTCCGCGCGCGGTCAGTTCCCGCACCGCACGGCCCAGGAACGCCCGGTTGATGTGCGCCCAGGCCGTGTTGCCCGGGAACGCCTGCAGCAGGTCCTCGGCGGCCTGGCGGTCCACCGCGAAATGCGCCGAACCGCCCAGGAAATAGTCGTACATCCGCGCGATGTTGGGTTTGTCCACATCCACCCCGGACAGCTGTGCGTACTCCTCGCTCACGGCAGCTCCTCCCCGCTTGCCGGTCACCGACGCGATGATCATGCCCGCTCGGTCAGACCGGCCTCAACCGGACGTGGCGCGGGCGGCGTTGACCCTCCAGCGGCGGGAAGCGGCACAGTGGCGGCTATGACCGGCGACCTGTTCACCATCGGCCAGCTGGCCCGCACGACGGGACTGCCCGTCAAGACGATCCGCTACTGGTCCGACCAAGGACTCGTGCCGCCGGCCGGGCGCACCGCAGCCGGATACCGGCTCTACGACCAGGCCGCCCTGGTGCGGCTCGGATTCGTGCGCACCCTGCGGGACCTGGACCTGGACCTGGCCACCATCCGGCGGCTCGCCGACCGCGACCTCGCGCTCGACGACGTCGCCCGCACCCACGCCCGCGCCCTCGACATCCGCATCCGCGCGCTGCAGCTGCAGCGCAGCGTGCTGCGGGCCGTCGCACACCGGGCCGGGACCACCACCGAGGAGATCGCACTCATGCACAAGCTCGCCGCGCTGTCCGACACCGAACGCAAGCGCCTCATCCACGACTTCATCGACGACACCTTCGCCGACCTCGACCTCGGCGAGCAGTTCCTGCCCCTGATGCGCGCCGCCATGCCCGAACTGCCCGAACAGCCCAGCCAACGCCAGCTCGACGCCTGGATCGAACTGGCCGAACTCGTCAGCGACCCGGACTTCCGCAGCGCGCTGCGCAGCGCAGCGCAAGCCCAGGCCCGGGCGGTGGCCGAAGTCGGCGAACCCAGCGCGCAGGGCCACCAGGACATGGCCGGCCTGCTGCACCGGCGCGTGTCCGAGGCCCGGCAGACCGGGGTGGCGCCGGACTCGCCGCAGGCCGCGCCGGTCGTCGACGAGCTGGCCGCCGCCTACGCCGAACACACCGGATCCACCGACACACCCGCCTTCCGGCAGTGGCTGGCCGACCTCATGGACGCCTCCACCGACCGCCGCTACGAGCGCTACTGGGACCTGCTGGCGGTGATCAACGACGGGCCGCGACCGGACACCGAGTTGTCCGCCTGCGCCGAATGGCTCACCGCGGCCCCGCGCGCCGGCCTGCGGTAGTGCCACCGTGGCGGGTCAGGTCAGCACACCCAGACCCGCCACGGTGGCCGCAACCAGCGCCACCGTCCACAGTGCATTGCTGACCAGGCTCCACACCACCACGGTGCGCCGCGGAGCACCCAGGCTCAGCGCCAGGATCGCGGCGAAATACATGCCGGACAGGACCGGGCCCTGCAGCGCCAGACCCGGTACGCCGTAGCGGTCGAACGCGCGCCTGGCCCTGCCGGTACCGGCGGCGCCGGGGATGCTGCCGCGGCGGCGTTGCCACCAGGACACCAGCCGCTGCCAGCCGACGATCGTGGCCAGGGTCACCAGGCTGTTGGCGGTGAACGCGACCAGCCCGACGGTCACCGGCGCCAACCCGAACCCGATGCCCGGGGCGATGGCGAACAGCTCGAACCACGGCACGGCCGCGCCCACGAACACTGCGAGATGGGCCACCAAGTCGGTCACGCACGCCTCCCGAACGGGCCGCCGCAGGCAGCCGCTGACATGTCCCGGTCCGCCGGGCACGGCTACACCCACCGTGCTGGATTCGACCGGAATGCCCGATGCTACCGGGGCGGGTGCGGCCCCGAGACCAGTTCGGGCACGTCCGCACTACCCGCCCTCGGCCGCGCGGCGGGCGGCCTGCTCCACGCGGTGGCGATGCTGGTGCCACCACCCGGCATCCCGCTCGGGCAGGTTCGGTACCCCGGCCCGCATCCCGGCCGCCCCGTCCACGAGCTCGCGCACGATGTCGGCATGCCCGGCGTGCCGGTGCGTCTCGGCGGTCATGTGCACCAGCACCCGGTGCAACGTCACCGGGCCGGACGGCCACGCAGCCGCGCCCACCGCGGTGAGATCCAGCGCCGCGATCGTGGCATCCGCGTGGGCGCAGACCCGGTGGTAGCGCTCGACGATCTCCGACCGCGACTCCGCGGACGTGGCCCACATATCCACGACGGGATCGTCCTCCTGCTGCAGCCACGGCAGCTTCTCGTCGAACGGCCGTCCGAAGACCTCCCCGAAATACCCGGCCTCGCACCCGGTGAGGTGCTTGACCAACCCCAGCAGGTTCGTGCCGGTGGTCGTCAGCGGACGGCGCACGTCGTACTCGCCGAGCCCGCAAAGCTTGCCCACGACCACCTCCCGCGCCTGCTGCAGACACCGGTGCAGATCACTCTTGAGCTCGATCACGACCCCCAGCATGCCAACCCGCGCCCGACATCCGGGCCGACGTAGCATCAACGGCCGCGCCGCGCCCGCATCCCGCGGCGACCCGCTCCCCGGCAGTCCAGGAGACACGGTGCGCATCGCCTTCAGCAGCCAACCCATCTATTCGCACCTGGTGCCGGTGGTCGTGCCCGCCGCGGCCGAAGCCGCCGCGACCGGGCACGAGGTGGTGGTGCTGACCTCGCCGGCCCTGGCCGACGAGGTGCGCCGCGCCGGCCTGCGCCCGCTCGTGCTGCCCGGCGCGCTCGGGCCCGCCGAGCTCGCGCAGCAGCCGCAGACCGCCCAGCGGCTCGGCCTGGAGCTGCCGGCGATGAACGACTTCGGCACCCGCACCATCCACACCTCCCCCGCACACTTCACCGGCATGTTCGTCGGCCCGCTGGCCGGAGTCTTCGCCGGAGAGGCGATCGAGGCGCTGCGCGACTGGAAACCCGACCTCGTCGTCGGCGAAAGCACCGACTACGGCAGCTACTACGCCGCCGAACACCTCGGCGTGCCCAACGCCGTGCTCGACATCGCCCCCCTGGGCCCGTTCGACGAGCACCCCGCCACGCTCGACCAGATCAACACCCAGCGCGCCGCTCTCGACCTCGACCCGGTCACCGACGCGTTGCACCCGTTCCGGCACCGCCGCATCGGCATCGTCCCGGAATGCTTCTACCCGCCGCACGCGCGCACCGTCTCCACCCGCTACTACCGGCCGCCGGCGCCACCACCGCCAGGGCAGCTGGATCCGGCCCTGGCCGCACTGCCCACCGACCGCCCGTGGGTGCTGGCCACGCTCGGCTCCAACGCGGGGCGGCTGCACGAGCAGCAGCGCAGCCTGCTGGACACCATCGTCGAGGTGCTCGGCGAACTCCCCGTGACCGCTATCGTGGCGCTGGGTCGCGACACCGACACCCGGGCCTGGCGCGGCGCCCGGCCCGACAACGTGCACCTGACCTCGTTCGCGCCGCAGCAGCAGCTGCTGGGGCTGTGCGAGGTGTTCCTCACCCACGCCGGATTCAGCGGCGTCCGCGAGGCATTGGGCAACGGGGTGCCGATGGTGGCGCTGCCGATGTTCGCCGAACAACCCGCCAACGCCACCCGCATCGCCGAACTCGGTGCAGGCCGGCGCCTCGACGTCGAGGACGTCACCCACCGGTCGCTGCACCAGGCCGTCTCCGCGGTGCTCACCGACCCCACCTACCGCCGCCAGGCCCGCCAGGTGCAGCGCGACATGCTGGCCCTGCCCGAGTTCTCCGCCGCCGTGGCCGACCTGGACGCCCTCGTCCCGTGACCGCGGCCGGGATCACCCCGGGCGCCGGCCCCAGGTGGACACCACCAGGTAGGAACTCACCACGAACCCCGGATCGTCGAGCAGCTCCCGCAACTCGGCCAGATCACCGGCGGACACCAGCCCGGTGGCGACGAGACGACCCCCCAGCTGGGCAATGTTGACCTGCAACCACCTGCTGCCGGTGGATCCACCCGGCCACGCCTGCGCCCGCGCGGCCGCCCCCATCCGGTCCATCCCCTGCTCGGCCAGGGCCGCGTAGGCGTGGCTTCCCCACGCGATATCGGCACCCGCCTCGGTCAGCACCGCGCACAGCGCCGCGTGGAACCGCGCGAACACCGCCTGGCCGTGCCCGGCCAACACCGGCATCCACGTGCAGTCGAACTCGTCGAGCAGCAGCCACCCGCCGGGTTTGACCGCGCGCACCATCGCCGCCAACGCCCGCAGCCGCTGCGGCAGGTGCAGCAGCACCAACCGGGCGTGCACCAGGTCGAACGCCGCCTCGGGCAGCACGTCGGTGGTGATGTCGTGCCAGCGCACCTGCACCGGACCGTCCGGGCCGGGATCGGTGCGCCCGGTGTCGAGGTCGGTGGCCAGCACGTGCCCGCCCGGCCCGACCTGCCGGCCCAACCACCGGGCGATCGAGCCACCCCCGGCCCCGACCTCCAGGCACGACCAGCCCGGCCCGACGTCGAGCGCTGCCAGGTGCTCGATGGTGATCGGATCCAGGCACGCCTGCATGCACGCCTGCTGCTCGGTGATCAATTCCGCCTCGCCGAAGACGTATCCCGCCACAGGCACCCCCGCAAATGCCGCCGTTCGGCGGCGAGCGTAGCCAGCACACCCCCGGTGCCGGGCCCAGCCCGCCGGGCACCACTCGAACGTCGGATTTCCGCAGCGCGCTGGCACACTCGGGCGGGCCCGGGCATCGGCACCCGGGGGATCGGGAGGAAGGCGGTTCATGGACACCACGGCGCTCGCCGAGCACGCGACTCCCCTGCACAGCCTGGATCCCGACGCCGACGACGACTCCGATCTCGACGTGCTGCGCGAGATCGTCGGCGATGCGCGGGTGGTGCTGGTGGGCGAAAGCGCGCACTTCACTACACAGTTCGGCAGGCTGCAGGACCGGCTGACGCGGTTCCTGGTACGCGAACAGGGGTTCTCCGCGTTCGTGCTGGAATCCGGTCTGCCCGAAGGGATGCTCGTCGACCGGTGGGTGCACGGCGGGCCCGGCCGGCTGCCCACCGTCGCCCGGCACGGCATCACCTACGCCATGGGGCGCTGCACCGAGATGCACACCCAGCTGCGCTGGCTGCGCGAGCACAACGCGACGGCCGCGCAGCCGGTGAGCTTTGCCGGGATGGACGTGCCGGGCTGGTGCGCCAACCCCGGCCCGGGCGTGGCCGCCTGCCTGGCTCGGCTGGACCCGCGCCCCGGTGATCAGCAGCTGCTCGCGGCCGCCGAGCTCGGCGCAGCGCCCGGTGCTCCCGCCGTCGACGCGGCCGGCACACCGGCTGCACCGCCCGGGTTGGCCGCCCGCATCGGGCAGCTGGTCGACCGGGCCGAGGCGTGCGGCGACGACCTCGCCCGGCAGTGCGCCCGCAGCGCACTGCGCCTGGTCGAATTCCTCGACGGCGGGCTCTATCCCGGCCCGGGGCGCAACCTGCGCAACGAGGTCATGGCCGAGAACCTGCGCATGCTGCTCGACCACCACCAGCGGATCGTGGTCAGCGCACACACCATGCACCTGCAGCGCAGCCCGTCCTTCGACGGCACCGCCACCATCGGCATGCTGCTGGCCGACGAGCTCGGCGAGGACCTCGTGGTGATCGGCGGTACGCACACCCGCGGCGCGATCCCCGATCTCGACCTCGACGCCACTGCCGCCGAGCGGTTCCCCCGCACCGGCACCGCAGCGCCGCCCCCGCAACCGCACACCCTCGAAGCGGCCCTGGACACCACCGGACACCCGCTGCAGCTGGTCGATCTACGCCGCACTCCACCGCACGCGCTCGCCGGGATCACCGCCACCCGCGCCCAAACCCCGCAGCAGAGCCTGCTCGTGCACATCGAGCCGCAGCAGGCCTACGACGCCGTCGCCCACGTCGGCACCATCACCCCGGCACACGGCGCCGCCGACTAGCCAGAGCGGTTTCACCGCAGGGACAGCACGTCGCGGTGGCGGCGCAGATCCCGGTGACCACGAAGACCGCACCGATGCTGATCGTGATCAGCGAGTTGCACACAATCCATGGCCGTGCACATCGGCGCGGACCAGGCCACAGAAGTCGGTGACCTACCCGAGAACAACGACCCCAACCGGCCTGGCGAGCGGGCCATGGATCTGCACAACACCGCGGTCGGCCGCGGCGCGGTGCCTCCAATGAAGCCGCGGCACCATCGATGGCGTTGGCTGCGGCCAACGATGGCCGCTCGCAACTGGCTCAGACCTCCGGCCGACCCGGTCCGGCACGAACTACGGGTGCTGTGCCTGCGCGTCCCCGCTACTGCGCGGCTCACAGGAGCTTCGCGAGAACCCGGCCGATGACCGGGTCGCGATGAACTCCACCACCGCCTGGTCGAACAACGCCGCTGTCGGTTCCCCGTTGGCGATGTGTCCGCCGCCGGGAAGCACGGCCAGCTGGGCACCCGGGATGCGGCGACTCATCTGCACCGCCCCGTCCACGGGCAGCATGTCGGCCTCCCCATGCACGAGCAGGGTGGGCACGTCGAGGTGTTCGTAATCCTGCAGGCGCCGGAGGTCTTCCGGGCACATCCGGCGTCGGGACAGCCGCGCCACGGCCGGATCGTCGCGCATCTCGCGGAACTGCTCGAACACCGCGTCCCGCTCGGTCTGCGTGCTCTCCTGCGATGTTGTGCCGCCCTGCTTGAGCCGCCCGATGGAGGCCTCGGCGTAGGCGCGCAGCTGCTCGTCGTCCATGGACCCGAGGTCGGCGATCACCTCCTGGCCCTGCGGCAGCTCAGCGTCGGCGGGCAGGTACGGCGACCCGCCGAGCACGATGCCGTCGACGCGGTGCGGGTAGCGCTGCGCCAGGATCTGCGCCACCTGGGCTCCCATCGAAATCCCGGCCACATAGGCGTGTTCGATGCCGAGCCGGTGCAGGACCCCGGCGGCGTCGTCGGCCAGTTGCACCAGCGAAAGCAGATCCTCGTTGAGCGTGGACTCTCCGAAACCGCGCTGGTCGTAGGCGATGCAGCGGAACCGGTCGGGCAGGGTCTGCAACTGCGGGAGCCAGTCCTGCCACGTGCGGCCGTTGCCGTGCAGCAGCAACAGCGCGGGCCCACTGCCGCGGTCGACGAGCGCGACCTCACCCAGCGCCAGCATCGCCGGTTCGATCCCGTCGGCCCATTCTTGTGTCATGCACCCGCCCCGGTTCGCCCCTGCTGCTCCCGGGCTCGACGATACGCCGGGATCACCCGCGCAGACCGGGCGTCGCGGTTCGCCCGGGGAGGAACACCCGGCGCACCGCCTCGATCCCCACACCCTCGATATCGTCACCGTGACATTTATGCGTCGTGTGATCGATCGTCGTGCTCTTCGGTCTGCTCGGCGCTCGTGGCACCGGCCACCAGATGGGCGGGATCCCGGGTCAGCGACAGGGCCACGTGGTCGTAGAGCTGGGTGATCGCCGCCGACGAGTGGCCCAGCGCGTCCCGGCGGTCCTCCAGAGCGGCGCCGTGCTCCCGCGCGATCGTGTTGAACGCGTGGCGCATCGAGTGCGGCGTGATGCGCTGCGGCATCGCGACTCCGGCCCGTGCGGCGACGTTCTGCACGAGGCGGTGAACCTGGTGCCGGTTGATACGCACACCCTGCCGGGTCACCAGCAGCGCCCGCTCGTCGGCAGCCGCGGGCCGCGCCGCCAGGTAGGCCTCCAGCACCGGGCGCACCGGCTCGGGAACCGGGCGGGTGCGGACCTTGCCGCCCTTCATCCGCACCGTGAGCACGTGCAGTCCGTCGCGCTGGGCCAGATCGGCCAGATCGGCCGCGCACAATTCGGACACCCGCACCCCGAGATCGACGAGCAGGACCATGACGAGCGCGACCGCTTCCGGGCCGAGCGTGCGATGCCGGTAGTCACGACTGGACCCGAGCATGGCCGAGGCCTGTCCGGCCGAGACGCTCGTGGTCGGTGAGTGCCCGCGGTCGTAGCGCGGGCGAGCCGCGTCCCGTGCCGGGTTCGCATCGATGGTGCCGGCGCGCACCAGGTAGGTGTAGAAGCTGGAGACCGCAGCCAGCTTGCGCGCCCGGGTGGTGGCGGCGAACGCGCGACCGGTGCGCGGATTGCGCGCCCGAGCCAGTTCCGCCGCATACATCTGCACCTCGGGCAGGCGCACCGCCAGCGGGTCCAGATCGCGCGCGGCGCACCAGGCCACGTACTCGTGCAGATCGCGGGCGTAGGCGGTGCGCGTATCGCGGGAGTCGGTGAACGAACCCAGCCAGGAGGCGATCAGTGCCCGCACGGTGTGGCCCGTGCGGGTCTGCTCCGCCAGCAGCAATTCCGTTGGCGCGAGGCGGGCGGCGGTCCCCTGCTCGGCTGGCGCGTCGATGTCCACTCAGCCAGCTTACCGCACATAAGCGCGATTATGCGCGCCAATCGGGCGGCGATTTTCCCGCGGCGACGTTCCGTTTCGTTTGGTTGAAAACGTTATGTTTTGGATCAACACATTGGTGTGCGACCGCTGGGTCCGGACAACCCGACGCTCGGCACGCAGCGCCATGAGCGGAGACCCTGACTGGTGAGGAGAAGCCGCACGCCCCCTGATCGCCGAGCACGACCGGTGCTCGGCCGCGCACAACGCCGGCCCGGCCCCTCCAGTTGATGCACAGCGTGGGAAAGCAGCGCACCTCCGGGAAAGAGCTCACCCGCGCACGCACCCGCCTCCGCCGCGACCACTCCCCTTGGGCGCGCGCTCGCTACCGCGCAGCGCAACGACAGGGACCTCGGCTACGAGCACGGAAGCGAGGCCGGGCGCCGTTCCGGGTGGCGCTGCTCGCAGTCGCAGCGTTGTTGCCGGTGCAGGCCGCGACCGGCGGTCAGTCCTTGACCGACAACGAAGCGGCCATGAACGTGCACGATCCCGGCGCGATCGGGGCTTGAGGAACATCGGAACGGCGAACAGCGCTAAGCCGTCGTCGGTCCTGGTGGTCGGCTGACGAGCTTTCGGCCGCCGGTGGCGCTCGAAGTCATCCCACAGATAACGCTCTATTATCTGCGGCATCGCTGATCACGTCCTGCGGGAACGCACTCGCGACGGCGCGCGAAGCGACCCTGTTATCTGTGGCAAGGGAGAACCCGGGTGCCCACCGTCGTCGCGCTGCCGACGAACCCCTCGGCGTTGACCGTCGGCCGGGCGGCCGAGCTGTTCCTCGATTCGCTGGCGAACCCCAACACGATCCGCGGCTACGCCACCGCGGTCGGTAAGACCGCCGAGAAGCTCGGTGAGCACCGGCCGCTTGCGACGGTGACTGACGACGACGTCGGCGAGGCCTTGGAATCGTTGTGGGGCCGTGCGGCCGTGGGCACCTGGAACGCCCGTCGGGCCGCGGTGGGTTCATGGCTGTCCTGGTGCCGGGACCGCCACGAGGCTCCGGCCGTGCCGGGATGGTGCACGCGCCTGACGGCTCCGGACTCCGAGACCCTGGTGCGGTCCCGGTTGGCGATCGACCGGCTGGTGGCCCGCCGCGAGGTCGCGATCCGGGAGAAGACGCTCTACCGGATGCTGTATGAGACCGCCGCTCGTGCCGAGGAGATCCTCGGGCTCAACATCGAGGACCTCGACCTCGTGGGGCGTCGCGCCCTGGTGAAGGCCAAAGGGGCGCGGGCCAAGTCCCGCCGTCCGGGCCAGGCCCGTGAGGACGTCGTGCTGGAGACCGTCTATTGGGACGCCGGCACCGCCCGCCTGCTCCCACGGCTACTCAAGGGCCGCACCCGCGGGCCGGTGTTCCTCACCCACCGCCGCCCTGGACCCGGCAAGGTTCTCGGCTCCCGCGACATGTGCCCGGACACCGAGTTGGCGCGGCTGTCCTACGGCCAGGCCCGCGCCCTGCTCGATGCCCACACCGCGCCCCAGGGCCCGGGAACCGGGTGGGACCTGCACGAATTGCGTCACTCAGCGCTGACTCACCTCGGTGAGGCCGGTGCGTCGCTTTTGCTGCTGATGGCGAAGTCCCGGCACAAGAAGCCGGAGAACCTCCGCCGCTACTTCAAGCCCTCCGATCAGGCCCTGGCCGAGGTCACCGGCCTGCTGGCGCCTGGCGACAGCCGACGGTAGGGGTCTGAGTAGCAGTGGTACAGGATCCTCCGTTAGCGGATCAGCTGTCTGCGTTGCTGCCGAGGTGGCGGTAGATGGTGGGGCGGGTGACGCCGAACTCGGCGGCGATCTGGGCGACGGTGTAGCGGCGTTTGCCGTCGTCGTCGGTTTCGTCGTACATCTGGCGGGTCAGCTTGACCTGCCGAGGGCCGAGCTTGGGTTTCTGTCCGCCGGTGCGGCCCCGCGCCCGTGCTGCCGAGAGTCCGTCGATGGTGCGTTCGGACATCAGGGCGTGCTCGAACTCGGCGATGGACCCGAGGATCTGGAAGAATATGCGGCCGATGGCGGTGGAGGTGTCGATGCCCTGGTTGAGCACGACCAGATCGACGTGCTTGGCTTGCAGCTGGTTGGACAGCTCGATGAGGTGCTCCAGCGACCGGCCGAGTCGGTCGAGCTTGGTGACCACGAGCTGGTCGCCGGTGCGGTTGGCCGCCAGTAGCGCTTTCTCCAGTTCCGGTCGGCGCGCGAGCGTGCCGGAGGCCTTGTCGACGAAGACCTCGTCGCAGCCTGCCGCAGTCAGCACGTCGTGCTGGGCTTCGGGGTGCTGGTCGCGGGTGGAGACTCGTCCGTAGCCGATCCGCATGGCCCGGACCGTATTGCGAAGGCCCGACAGCGTGACGGTGGCGCGGACACGGGTTGCGTTACAGACCCGACCTGCGAAAACACTCGACGGCTTGCAATGTCTCGTGAACGTTCGTTTGTGCGACGGTGCTCTTCCGAGAAGGTAAGGGCGCCGTCTGGTTGGTGAGAGTGTCGAGCTTTTGCGGATGCGGTCGACGGGAAGTCGGGTCAGGCGCTGGCGCCGTGCGTGATCGTCACCCGGCCCCCGTCAGCGGACCTGGATGGTGGCCATCATGCCGGCGTCTTCGTGGTCGAGGATGTGGCAGTGGAAGACGCTGCGGCCGGGATAGGCGGTGAACGGAATTCGCAAGCGTACCCAGCCTTGTGGTGGCACGAGCACGACGTCTTGCGGTGTTCCGGATAGCGGGGCGTTGTCGCTGGTGGCCAGCACGACGAACGGCCATACGTGCAGGTGGAACGGGTGGGTCATCGGGGTGGTGTTGACCACGGTCCACTCTTCGACTGTGCCGAAACGAACGAGTTGGTCGGTGCGGTCGGGGTCGAAGGCGCGGCCGTCGATTCCGAGGCTCATGCCTGCCGTGCCCATTCCCATGGTGAACGCGACCTCGCGCCGTTTCCCGTCCGTCGTGGCGCGCGGTTGCTCGGCGGGCAGCGCTGGCGGCAGCGGGGCCGGCTTCGCCTCGGGGCCCCCGGCCATCAGAGTGGCCAGCAGCACCCGTTCGCTGCGGACACCGCCGCCCATACCGCCCATGCCCATGCCGCCGCGGTCTACTGGCTCGGACAGAAGGGGGAAACGCCCGGGTGTCGTCGGACGCACCAGGACGTCGGCGCGGCTACCGGGCGGGAGCACGACGCGTTGCTGGCTTTCCGGGGCGGGCAGGAACGCCCCGTCCCGAGCGACGAGGTCGAGTTCGTGTCCGGCCAGCCGCAGCGCCAGTACCCGGGAGGCGCAACCGTTGATCACGCGCCAGCGCTGCGCGGTCCCCGGCGCGGCGCCGAGGGTGGGTTGATGCTGCCCGTTGACCAGGACCAGTTCACCCTCCCGGCCTTGCATCCGCTCCATCCGGTCGGGGCGGGCAACGACGCCGTCCACGGTCATCGTCGTGTCCGTGACCAGCAGAACGCGGTCCTGTTCGACGGGCAGGTCCGGGCCGTCATCGACCAGCAGCGCCCCGCCGAGCCCGCCGAAGACCTGATCGGCGACCAGCCCGTGGCGGTGCGGGTGGTACCAGAAGGTCCCGGTCGGGTGGTCGCGTGGGATACGGAATAGGTAGTCGAACGAGGTTCCCGGTTCGATCCGCAGGAATGGATTGTCGCCGTTGCCCTGCGGCGAAACGCGAAGCCCGTGGGTGTGCAGGTTGGTGGGCTCGGCGAGCCCGTTGATCAGCCGGACTGCGAGGTCGTCTCCCGGCCGGACCCGCAGTGTCGGTCCTGGTGAGCTCCCGTTGTAGCCCAGCGCCTCGGTGTCGCGCCCGGCCAGCGCCACGCCCGCGGCGGCAGCGAGCTCCACCTGCAACCTGCCGCCGCGGCTGCTGAGCACGCGTGGTTCGCGCAGCGGCGCTGCGGTGGCGGCCGGACGGAACCCGCCGCCGGCCGAGTTTGCGCTCCACAGCCATCCCGCGGTGCCGCCTGCCACACTCGCGGCACCCGCCGCGGCCACACCCATCGCGCGCCGCCGGCTGATTGGTCGGCCACTCACTGCAGCTCGTCTCGCATCTGGCGGTACTGCTGCTCGTCGATCTCCCCACGAGCGAACCGCTCGTCCAGGATCTGGCGCGCCGACGGCACCGAACGCGGCGGAGCGGTTGCCCCACCCCGGACAAGCCGGAAAGCCACGTACCCGAGCAGGATGAGCCCGACCAGCACCAGCAGTGGCCAGACCAGCATCCAGCCCATCATGCCATCCATCATCGTGCTCACCTCACTGCTCTGAGTGCCGGGTCACCCAGCGGGGCTTGCGGCGGCCAGGCGTTCGACGATGCCGAGCTTAACCACTCATGCTGGTGGTGACCGTGCCGTCGGAGCCGACCACGGCCAGCTGATCCGGCGTCAGGTCCCGCACCACAGTGCCCCTCGGAGTTACCGCGTCAGCCTGCCTGCGTGGGCAGGTCTGCCTGTTTCCAGGCGGTCATGCCGCCGAGGACGTTGCGCACGTCGGTGTGCCCGTGGCGTTGCAGCAGGCTGGTGGCCACCGAGGAGCGGTAGCCGCTGCCGCAGGTCACCGCCACCGGCTTGCCGTCGGGGACCTCGTCGAGGCGTTCGGGCAGTTCGGCGCCGGTGATGTAGGCAGCGCCGGGCACGTGTCCGCCAGCCCACTCACTGGGTTGGCGCACGTCCAGCAGCTCGGTCTCGCCGCGGGCGAGTTCGTCGTTGAGCTCGTGCACGGTGATCTGAGGAGTTTCCTCAAGGGGTTTGGCGGCCGTACGCCAGGCGCTCATGCCGCCGCGCAACCACCCCAGCGGAGGTGGGTAGCCGATCCGCAGCAACTGCCACGTGGCCTCCCATAGCTCCCCTGGTTGGTCGAGGATCAGCAGCACCTGCGCGTCCGCGGGTAGCACCGTGCCCGCCCAGGTGGGAAACGCCGTGCCGAGACCGACGTTGAGGGCACCGGGGATGTGTCCTCCGCCGAAGGCTTCCGGTGAACGGGCGTCCAACACGATCGTGCCGGTTTCGCGGTGTTGTTCGAACTCAGCGACGGTCAAGGCCGGTGGCTCGGCCAGCACTCCGAGTGGCTGGACACCGGTCATGTTGCGGCTGCGCATGCGCAGCCAGTACGGCGGTACCGCAGGCAGGTTGTCTAGTCGGAGGCATTCGCGGACGAAGCCCTCAGTGTTGTCCACTTCGGATAGGATCGCGTTCGAGTGCCGCTCGTAGCCCAGGGTGGTCGAGAGGCGGCTGCCGATGCTGCCTCCGCACAGCGAGCCCGCCACGTGGGTGGGAAACACCTGCACGTGGTCGGGCAGGGCCAGCAGCTTGTCCTGAATCGTTGCGCAGAACGTCCGCGCGGCTTCCTGTGCTTTCTCCTGACCGCCGAGCAGGTCCGGGCGAGCCAGGTCTCCGACCAGCAGGGCCCCACCGGAGAGCAACAGCGCCGGATGATCGGCGCTCATGGCACGGTCGTAGACCAGCAGGCTGATGTGCTCCGGTGTGTGCCCCGGGGTGTGCAGCACTTCGAGCCCGACGTCGCCGATCTCGATGACCTGCCCGTCGCTGATCGGCTGGTGGGAATAGCCGAACTCGCCGGCTGCTGATCCCCACACCTGGGCACCGGTGCGTTCGGTGAGCTCGGTCAGCCCGGACAGGTAGTCGTTGTGGCCGTGCGAATCGGCCGTGTAGGCGATGCGCATGCCATGAGTGCGTGCTGCTTCCGTGTAGACGTTCACGTCCCGGCGCGGGTCGAACACCAGCGCCTGCCCGGTCTTCTCATCCCCGATGAGGTAGGAGGCGTGTCCCAGGGACTGCAGGTAGAACTGCTGGAACAGCATGGTCTCACGCCACCTCTCCCGGCTGCTCATCGTCGGGAGTGCGCACCGGTAGATCCTGCTCGGACCAGGCCTGAATGCCTCCGTCGAGATTGTCGGCGCGATAGCCGTGCCCAGTCAGGAACTCGGCCATCTTGCCGCTCCGGCTGCCGCTGCGGCACACCGTGACAACCGGTTGCTGCTGATCCACCTCCTCGAGCCGCCCGGGCAGTTCGTTCATCGGGATCCACCGCGAGCCAGGAATCCGCCCGGCCTGCCACTCCTGCGGCTCCCGAACATCGACCAGCTGTATCCGATCTTGTTGCCCGTACAGGTCCTTGGGATCCATGGCCACTCCCTTTCCGAAGCGATCCCGCAAGTCGGCGACACCGACATGCCGGAAGGACGAACCGATTCCGGTCCCTTCCTCGTCCGTTACCCGGTAGCCGCTCCCCCCATGCAGGCACACACCCTGTCCTTCCGATGTTCCCAAGCCCCGGAGAAGGGGGCCGCTGGTCACAGGCATGGCCCCGGAGACGGTGGGCCGCCCGGCAGTCGCAGGGGACGGGTCAATACTCGAGTTGTTTTCTGCGCGCGCTACCGCGGTGGCTTGGTGACGAGCACGAACTGCGCGGCACTTATCCGAGTGCGGTGGGATTGAGGATGGCCGCCGTGGCCACACCGGCGGCGACGATGAGGACGATGTAGGCGAACCAGCGGCGCAGGGTGGCTGCCGGCAGGCGGGGTGCCAGCCGGCCCGCGAGTGTGGAGATGACCAGGGCGGTGCCGGCGAAGACGGCGAGGAGGGTGTAGTCGAGCGAGGCTGCCGTGGTGGCGTGGGCGGCCAGCCCGGCCAGGGAGTTGATGAGCACGATCACCAGTGAGGTGGCCACGGCCGCGTGGGCCTCGAGCCCGAGCAGGGCGGCAAGCGCGGGGACGATGACGAAGCCGCCGCCGACGCCGAACAGGCCGGTGAGCACCCCGACGCCGGCGCCGGCGCCCAGGGATTTGGGCAGGCAGCTGCGCCAGTCGATGCCGCCTTCGCCGGTGCGGCAGGCGCCGGCGTGGTTCTCCCCGCCGCGCAGCATGCGCACGGCCACCACGACCATGAGCGCGGCGAAGGCCAGCAGCAGCCAGCGCTGCGGAACCAGCCGTCCCAGAGCGGTGCCGGCGAAGGCGGCCGGGATGCCGGCGGCACCGAAGACCAGGGCCACCGGCCACCGCACGTGGGCGCGCCGTGTGCGGGGGGCGATGCCACCCACCGAGGAGACCGCGACCACGGCCAACGAGGTGGGAATCGCCATCTGCAGGGGTTGTCCGACGCCGTAGACCAGCGCCGGCACCGCCAGGATCGACCCTCCGGCACCCAGCAGCCCCAGGGCCAGCCCGATGACCGCGCCGAACAGACCCGCCAGAACCATCATCGTCTCCTGCTTCCTCGAGAACGCGCGGACGCGCCTCGGAACTCACACCGGGGGAGGGAAAGAGAAGGGCGGGCACGCCCGGGGCGGTCAGGTCAGCGGGACGGGGAACCCGCTGGGGCCTGCCCGCTGGTCAGGGCTTGAATCATGCTCGCCCCGTCGAAGTTCGGGGTGCGGTTGTGCGGCAGCAGGCCCAACACGCGCGACATGGCGCAGGTGTTGGTGATCGCGGCGACGGTCAAACCGCCGCCGACGAAGCCGGCAAGCCACTTCAAGGGTTCGTAGGCGGTGCTGGCGAGTACGCCGGTGAGCACGAGCAGCCCGGCGGCGAGCCGCACCTGGCGTTCCATGCCCCAGGTGCCCGAGCCGCGGTTGACGGGCGCGTCGTGCTGCTGCCACCCGGTGATCCCGCCGGACAGGACGCTGAGCTGGTCCAGTCCTGCAGACTCCAGCACGCTGCGTGCTTGATCCGCACGGACGCCGGAGGCGCACACCAGCACGATCGGATCCTCGTGGTCGGCGGTGAGCTCGGTGCGGTGCTCGCGCAGCAGGTCCAGCGGCACGTTGTAGGAGCCGGGAATGTGGGTCGCGGCGAACTCGCCGGGGGTGCGCACGTCGATCAGCCGGGTGCGCGGGTTGTTCTCCAGCAGGCTGCGCACCTGCGGGGTATCCATGCTCACCGGTGTCGTGCGAGACATCGGTCTCCCTTCCTTGTTGGTCCTGTGGCGTGGTCAGTCGGGTTCTCGGTGCCGTGTCTCAGCGGGCTGGGGTCAGGTCGAGGCCGGCGTCCTCGGCGTTGGCGAAGAAGTCGTCGACGAGCACGACGTCACGAGCGGCGTGCTCCAGCAGGGAGGCCGCTGCGGTGGCGCGGTAGCCGCTGCCGCAGTGCACCCACACCGTCCCGGTGGGGACCTCGTCGACGCGGTCCTTGAGCTCGTACAGCGGAATGTGCACGGAGCCCTCGATGTGCGCGGAGCGCCACTCGTTGTTGGTGCGCACGTCCAGCACCACGTCCGCTGCGGGGAACCCGTCGACGCCGCCGTCGCGGACGGCGGCGAGGTCGGGGAAGGTGGCGGTGGTGGTGCTGCGCAGCTGATCGACCTCGGCGGCCAGCTCCCGCGGGCGTCCTGATGCGGCCGCGGAGAACGTGTCGATGCCGATGCGGGCCAGTTCCCGCTGAGCGTCGGCGACCTGCTCGGGTGTCTCGCCGAGCAGAGTGATCGGTGCGCCCCAGTCGATCATCCAGCCCAGCCAGGTCGCCATCGGCCCGTCCAGGCCCAGGCTGACCGTGCCCGCCAGGTGCGAGGCCACGTAGGCAGTCCGCGAGCGCAGGTCCACCACCCACTCACCGGCCTGCAGGCGCCGCCGCAGTTCGTCCGGCGTGGCCCGGGCAGGCATGCGCAGGTCCAGCGGCTCGGGACCGGTGGTGTTGTGCACGCCCATGTGGGCGTAGTAGGCGGGATAGGCATCCAGACCGGACAGCATCTGCTCGACGAACTCGCCCTCGGCCAACGTCAGCGCCGGGTTGACCTGCTTCTGCTCGCCGATGGTGGCCGAGTCGCCGGAAGCCTGGCTGGCCGAGCAGAAGCTGCCGAACCCGTGGGTCGGCCAGATCTGCGCCCCGTCCGGCAGGGTCTCCACCAGCTTGCGCGTCGAGGCATGCTGGTGCCGGGCCAACTCGTGGCTGTGCTGCTCCCCCAGCAGATCGGTGCGCCCGGTGGTGCCGAACAGCAACGACCCCCCGGTGAACACCCCCACCGGGCCCTGCTCGCCCTCCAAGACGTAGGACAGGTGGTGATACGTGTGCCCCGGTGTGGCCACCGCCCGCACCCGCATCCGTTCCGACACCTCGACCACGTCACCGTCGGCCAGCGGTGTGTGCGCGAACGGCGCCTCGTCCGCAGCGGCCACGCCGTAGTCGGCGCCCGTCAGTCGGGCCAGTTCTAGCCCGCCGGAGACGTAGTCGTTGTGCACGTGCGTCTCCAGCACCAGCGCGATGCGCACATCCAGGCGCCCGGCCGCGGCGAGGAACCGATCCACATCACGTTGCGGATCCACCACCACCGCCAGCGCACCATCGGTCGCCAGGTAACTGCGATCGCCCAACGACGAGGTGGCGATCACCTCCACACCCAGATCGCCGGCAAGCTGATGGTCGAGTTCTCGTACTGCCGTCATCGTTGCGTTCCTCCTTCGATGTCACACGGAGTCGATCCACGTCGCGGTTTCGCCTGCCATCGACACCGCTCGTACTCCTGCCTCGTCATCGCTCCGAGAATAATATACCCAGTGGGGTATATATAAGTTATACGAGTGGGCATGCACGAGAGCACACCCATCAGCGGCTAAGCGGGGCTTGAATCAAGCCAGCGCCAGGAACAACCGCTCCAGCTCCTGCTCGGTCATCTCCGGCTCATCGCCGTCATCGCGGGCCTGCTGGCAGTGCCGCATCCCACTGGCCACGATCTTGAATCCCGCCCGGTCCAGCGCCCGGGACACGGCGGCCAGCTGGGTCAGCGCCTGAGCGCAGTCACCGCCCTCCTCGATCGACTCGATCACACCGGCCAACTGTCCCTGTGCGCGGCGCAGACGCGTCAACGCGTCTCCGACCAGCTCCGGCTTCATCTCCACGGCAATCACCTCCACTGCCCGCAACCAATATACCCACCGGGGTATTCATGTCAAAAAAAGGGAGCAACGAGCAGCCGCAACCACCTCGCCCCGCCTGTAATAAGACCCAACGGGAGACCGGGCGGATGGGGTGATGTCGTCGGAGTACTCGTGGTGTCGACGCGAGTTCGGCAGGTGTGGTCTTGGATGAAGACTCCGGTGGTCAGGAACAGTGGGTGTGCCGAGGTGCCGCCGCAGCGGTGCCCGGTGCTGGCGCCGATGATCGAGCCGAGGGCGAAGATCAGTACGACCTGGGTCAGGCCGAGGGGCTGCTGCAGCGGTCGTTCCCGGAGGTGCGGGCCAAGCATTCCCGTCCTCGGCCGGCATTCCTGCCTGGCTGCCCCGTTCCTCCAAGGCTCGGCAGAGTGCGCACCGCTGAAACGGCGGTGGCCTCCCCCCGGCACCTATTTTTCGTCGCGCTCGGCGCGGTCCGGCTCGCGCAGTGGTCGCAGGCCGGCCAACTGTGGCAGGAAGAACGTGTAGGCCCCGTGCACGTTCAGGTGCGTGTCGATCAGTGGCGACAAGCGGGCGGCATCGGCGTCCGCAACGGGGTAGCCCTGGGCGCGGAGCTGCTCGACGGCGGCGCCCAGGTAGGTGGTGTTCCACAGCACCACGGCATTGAGCACCAGGCCGAGCGCGCCGAGCTGGTCTTCCATGCCTTCCTGGTAGCTCTGGCGGAGCTCGCCGCGGTGGCCGAAGCAGAGCTTGCGGGCCAGGCGGTGGCGGGATTCGGTGGTGTTGAGCTGGGCGTTCAGCGAGTGCTGATAGGTGTCGTCGTCCGGATCCGCCACGGCCAGCAGGTGCTGGGTCTTGGCGATGCGGCCGTATTCGGCGAATGCCTGCCCCAGCGGCGTCGGGTTGCCGTCGCGACCCAACGCACGGATGAGATCGTAGGCGCGCACGGTGCCGGTGACCAGTGATCCGGCGATGCGCAGCATTTCCGGCCAGTACGGGCTGATCCTGCCCAGCCGGATCCGGTGCCGGGCCAGGTCGTTGGCGGGGCCGTAGTCCGCGGCGGGGTCGATGCGCCAGAACCGAGTGTCGGCCAGGTTGGCCAGCCGGGGCGCGTAGGCCATGCCGCAGATCCGGTACAGGCCGAAGACCATGTCCGAATATCCGGCGGTGTCGGAGGTGACCAGCTCCGGGCGGCGGCCGTGGTAGGGGTTGAGCAGCACGTCGAGCTGGTACAGCGAGTCCCGCTGGGTACCCGGTACGACCGTGGCGCCGATGCCGGCGACCTGGTCGTTGATGGCGTTGAGCCAGGTCGCGCCGCGTTTGCGGCCGAAGTAGCGCGGGTTGTGCCCGGCGTAGACGGTCTGGGTGGGCACGACGAAGCGCATCCCGTCGACCGAGGCAACCATTCCGCCGCCCCACAACTGAGCGAGTGGAATGTCAGCCTGCACGTCGATGAGCCGGGCGTTGGCCGCACGCAGCGTCTCGGCGCGCAGGTAGTTCTGCTCCACGTGCGACAGGCGCGCTCGGTTCAGCGCCCAGTGCCGAGGCCGGGCGACGGGTTTGTAGCCGACGTTGGTGGCCTCAGCCACCAGCACGGCCGCCAGCGACAACTCGGCATCGTCCATGCGGGACTCGCCGCCGGAAGCGTGGGTGAACTCGGAGAGGAAGCCGGTGCG
This sequence comes from Saccharopolyspora montiporae, assembly GCF_015209505.1. Classification (GTDB taxonomy): domain Bacteria; phylum Actinomycetota; class Actinomycetes; order Mycobacteriales; family Pseudonocardiaceae; genus Saccharopolyspora; species Saccharopolyspora montiporae. Next base: position 15,121 of record NZ_JADEYC010000034.1, on the reverse strand, counting down.
GGCGTGGACCTCCAGCAGCAGCTCGGGCAGATCGACCTGCGGCATCATCTGCTCGACCCGCTCCCGCAGCGCCAGCAGCGACTCTGGTTCGTCCAGTTTCTCCAGCGCGTCCACCCGCACCTGGGCGCGCCCGTCGCGGCCGCGCCTTGTGCAGCGCTTCCAGCACGCACAGCGCGTAGGCGTGCTTGTCCACACATCCCGGATCCAGCTCCGGACCGCCGGCCACGAGCTTGCGCCACGACCCGACGATCAGTTCGTCGCGGATCTCCGAAGCTCGGACTTTCTTGCGACCGATCAGCTCGGGCAGCTCGGTAACGGCGTCGAGCACGCCTTGCCCGGCTGGCGCTGCACCAAACGGGATGACCTCGGCCAGCAGCGGCAGAAATGGTCGTACCACCGCCCACCGCGAGACCAGCTCGGCTCGCCAAGCGGCATCATCATCGTCTTGCACCGGAGCGAGCTCGTCGACCGTATCCACCGCGGCCGCCAGCCGCCGGCGATCCACGACTTCCTCGATCGCCGCCCAAACCTGACTGAACGCCAGGGTGTCGGACTCGGCTGATTCGCTGAGGTTCTGCAGCACCCTGCCCACCGAAGCCAGCGTGGTCGAGGCCCTGTTCAAGCGCGGCAGATTGGCCAGCTTCGCCTCCCGACTGGTGCGCTCAGCGGCCCTGATGAGCTTGTCCGCCATCAACGCGGCGAACACATCCAACGCGTCATCCACCGCCGTACTCGACAGGCTGCGCACCGCCGCGACCAGCGTGGCCGTGCGCCGCTGCGGCTCACGGCGCTCGATGGCCTGGGCCTTGGCCGACAACCCGTCCCGGGCCAGGGCCTCCAGCCGGTTCGCCGGCACCGCCGCCACATCCACCGCACCGGCGCCGAGTCCGGACAACTCCGAGGACCGGTGCAGCGCCTCGGTCATGCTCCGACCGGACACCCGTGTGGGCCCGCGTCGCAGCCGCTCCAACTCCGAAATCCGCGAATCTTCCGGCACCGCCAGCAACCTCGCCAGTCGCCCCGGCAGCTCGGGATCCGCGGCGATGGCCGCCTGGTGCAGGCTGGCATGCATCCGCTCCGTGGCCCGATCCCGGTGCCCAGCCACCAACCTGGCCAACACGCTGGCGCCGGGCAGCAGCACCCGGTGGGAGCGCAGCCACGCCACGGTGGCGTCGAACAGCGCTTTCGCGGTCTCCACCCGTGTCCATGCCCGCGCCGCCACGAACTCATCCACCTCGGCCGAGGCATCTGCGAAGTCGCGATAGCCGCACTCGCGGCGGATCTCGGCGGCGTGCTCCCACTGCGTGGCCTGCCGTTGGGCATACGCCTTCACCCGCGACGAATCAGCGATCTCCAACTGCGCCGCGAGGAAGTCCACCACCGCAACAGGTACCTCCAGCGGATCCGCCAGGAACGTCCCCAAATACCGCACCGTGGCCAGCTGCAGGGCAAACCCCAGGCGGTTGTGCTCCCCGCGATGCCGCCCCACCAGCACCCGGTCGGCGTCATCAAGGAAGAAGAAGCGTTCCAGCTCCGCCTGCGACGGTGCCTCGCTGAACCGGCCGAACCGGGCCACCTGCTCATCGGTCAAGAACTCCACCGGCACAACCGGCATCCTGCCCGATCAACCACAACCACAAGATCCGGGGCACAGCACTAACGGAGGATCCTGTACTGCTGCTACTCAGACCCCCGGTAGGAGGGATCAGCGGGGCTTGGTGAGCAGGCGGCCGATGCCGGGGACGAACCGGCCCCTATCGGCGGCATAGCGTTCGTAGGCGTGGCCGTCGGTGCGGGTCACGACGAGGCCCCCACTGTCGCGGGTCGCGCGGCCGTGGGTGTGCCGCTGGGCAGCGTGGGTAGCGGTTTTGCGCGGCCGGCGCGGACGCCGTTGGCGATGACGACGACCTCGGCGACCTCGTGCACCAGCACCACGGCCGCTAGTCCGAGTACGCCGAACAGGGCAAGCGGCATCAGCACGGTGATGATGGCTAGGGAGAGTCCGACGTTTTGCAGCATGATCCGCCGGGCGCGGCGGGCGTGGTCGAGGGTGTGGGGCAGGTGTCGCAGGTCTTCGCCCATGAGCGCGACGTCGGCGGTTTCGATGGCCACGTCGGTGCCCATGGCGCCCATGGCGATGCCCAGGTCGGCGGTGGCCAGTGCGGGGGCGTCGTTGACGCCGTCGCCGACCATCGCCATGGACCGCTGGCCGCTGAGCTCGCTGATGATGCGGGCCTTGTCCTCCGGGCGCAGTTTGGCGTGCACGGAGTCGATGCCCGCTTCGGCGGCCAGGGCGGTAGCGGTGGCGTGGTTGTCGCCGGTGAGCATCGCCACGTGGTAGCCGCCGGAGTGCAGCCGGGTGATGACCTCAGCCGCTTCGGGGCGCAGTTCGTCGCGCACGGCGATCGCGCCGATCACGCGGCCGTCCTCCTCGACGAGCACCGCGGTGGATCCGGCGTGCTGCATCCGTTGCACGTCGGCGGCCAGCGGGCCGGGCTCCAGCCAGCCGGGTCGGCCCAGTCGCGCGGTGCGTCCGTCGACCTGGCCGGTCAACCCCGCACCGGTGACCGCCTCGACGTCGGTCGCCGCCGCGATCGACTCGCCGTCGACAGCGGCGAGGATGGCGCGGGCGAGGGGGTGTTCGCTGCGGGCCTCCAGCGCCGCGGCCACTCCGAGCACGCGCTCGCGCGAGGCTCCGTCGGTGGTGGCGACGTCGACCACGGTGGGCTGGTTGCGGGTCAGCGTGCCGGTCTTGTCCAGCGCCACCCCGCGCACGCGCCCGAGTGCTTCCAGCGCGGCACCGCCCTTGACGAGCACACCGAGTTTGCTCGCCGCACCGATGGCCGCGACGACGGTGACGGGGATGGAGATCGCCAGCGCGCAGGGCGAGGCGGCCACGAGCACGACCAGAGCGCGTTCGATCCAGGTGGCCGGGTCGCCGAACAGGCTGCCGAGTCCGGCGATGAGCGCGGCGGCGATCATGACGCCGGGCACCAGGGGCTTGGCGATGCGGTCAGCGAGGCGCTGGGTGGCGCCCTTGCGGGACTGCTCGGCCTCCACGATCCGCACGATCCGGGCCAGGGAGTTGTCCTCGGCCGTCGTGGTGACCTCGACTTCCAGCACACCGGTGCCGTTGATCGACCCGGCGAACACCTCGTTGCCGGGGCCGGCTTCGACCGGCACGGATTCGCCGGTGATCGCCGAAGTGTCCAGCGCGGTACGGCCGGTGCGGATGACGCCGTCGGTGGCGATGCGCTCGCCGGGCTTGACCACCATGCGGTCCCCGACCCGCAGCGCGGAAGGGGGCACCACGACCTCGGTGCCCTCGCGCAGCACGGTGGCCTCGTCGGGCACCAGCGACAGCAGCGCACGTAGCCCGCGGCGGGTGCGGGCCAGGGAGTACTCCTCCAAGCCCTCGCTGATGGAGTAGAGGAAGGCCAGCATCGCTGCCTCGCCGACCTCACCCAGGATCACCGCGCCGACCGCGGCGATCGTCATCAGCGTGCCGACACCGATCTTGCCCTGGACCAGCCGCTTGAGTGTGGAGGGCACGAACGTGTAGGCACCGGCGAGCAACGCCAGCGCCTTGAGCGCGAGCGCCAGCATCGGCGCCGCACCCGACCACTCCGCGGCGTATCCGGCGATCAGCAGGACCCCGGCGATTGCGGCGAAGCGCAATTCGGTGACCTCCCAGAGTCGTTCCGGTTCGCGCTCCTCGGCGTCCTCGCCGGTGCGGGGTTCGTCGCTGCCGCAGCCGCAGGCGTCGCTCATCGCCCGACCTCCTCGTTCGCGTCCTTGCCTACGGCGTCGGCGCCGTAGTTCGGGCACAGCGCCACGGCATTGCCGGTCGCGGCCAGCAGCGTCTCGGCCGAAGCCAGCAGGTCCATCAACTCCGGGCGGGCCAGGCTGTAGAACACCTGCCGGCCTTGCGGGCGCCCCACGACCAGCCCGCAGTCACGCAGACACGCCACATGCGCTGACACCGTCGACTGGGCGAGCCCAAGCTCGGAGATCAGGTCGGCGACCCGGGCTTCCCCGCCGGCCAGGCGCTGCACGATCGCCAACCGAGCGGAGTCCGAGAGGCTGTGGAACAACGCCACTGCCGGATCCAGGCCCGCACCCGGCGGGCTCGACGCCAGGCAATCCTCCATGCTATTCATCGTCATGAGGCGATTATAGCAAGCCATCCGGATGCAATCGAGGTGTTGCGATGTTGATGAACCAGGTCGAGACCGCTCTGATCAACTCCCCACCACGGCGGTGGCTGCAGCGCTACTACGAGGTGCCCTGGATGCGCCGCCTCGGCGGGCCGCTGCCGCCCGGGGCGCGGGTGCTGGAGCTGGGCTGCGGACCGGGCTGCGGCACCCAGCTGCTCCTGGACCGCTTCGGCGCCGGCCACGTCGACGCCGTCGACCTGGATGCCGCGGTGATCACCCGAGCCCGGCGGCGCCTGACCCGCCGCCACGGCCGGTACGTGCTCGGGGTGGCCACCTACCGGCCCTAGCCAAAACCACCCCGAGCACGGTGTCACCGTTCGTCGTCCTCGGAGGGCTCCTGCGGGTCGCGCAGCGGCCGCAGACCCTGGGCCAGATCGGCCGGCAGCAGGAACGAATACCGGCCCAGCATGTTGATGTGGTGACGCACGAACGGTGACAGCCGGGCCGCGTCTTCGTCTCGGACCTCGTAGCCGCCGTCGCGCAGTTCGGCGATCGCGGCGTCGAGGTAGCGGGTGTTGAACAGCACGATCGCGTTGAGCACCAGGCCAAGCGCTCCGAGCTGGTCTTCCATGCCCTCGTAGTAGCGCTGGCGCAGTTCGCCGCGCTGGCCGTGGAAGATCCGCCGCGCGAGGGCGTGGCGGCCTTCCTGGAGGTTGGCCTGGGCTTTGATGTCGCGGCGGTAGCCGGTGTCGTCGACCATGCGCAGCACGTGCAGGGTCTTGGCGATCCGCCCGTAGTGCGCGATGGCCTCGCCCAGCGGGGTGGGGTGGCCGTCGCGGGAGAGCATCCGGATCACATCGTGCGCCCGCACGGCGCCGGTGTGGATGGAGGCGGTGACCCGCAGGATGTCGTCCCAGTTCCGCCGGATCCGCTCCAAATCGATGCGGCCGCGGGCGGCGGTGGCGAAGGCCCCGTAGTCGGCCTTGGTGTTGATACGCCACAGCTTTTGATCCGGCAGGTCAGCCAGCTGCGGGGCGTAGGTGAACCCGGCCAGGGTGAGCAGCCCAAAGACGATATCGGAGTAGCTGGCGGTGTCGGTGACGATCATCTGCGGCTTCTGCCCGCCGTCGCGGTCATAGAGCACGTCCAGGACGTGCAGGGAGTCGCGCGGGGTGCCGGCCACGACCTTCCCGGCGAGCCCGGCGGCCTGGTCGTTGAGCATGTTCAGCCAGGTCGCGCCGCGTTTCTGGCCCCAGTAGTGCGGGTTGTGGCGGGCGTTGATGGTCTGCACCGGCACAACGAACCGCATGCCGTCGACGCTGGCCAGGTGCCCACCACCCCAGGTCTGGGCGAGCCCAATGCCGGCCTGGTGCTCGATGAGGGCGGCGTTGGCGGCCTTGAGCGTGTCCATCCGCAGGTAGGTGGCGTCGACGTGCGCGAGCCGGTCGCTGGTCAACGCGGGCACGCCGTGCTTGATGACCGGAGTCCAGCCGATGTTGCAGGACTCGCTCACCAGCAGCGCGGCGATCGAGATGTGCAGGTCCGCGAGGCGGGCCTCGCCGCCGGTGATCGAGGTGAACGCCGCATCGGCGCCGGTCCAGGACAACACCTCCAGCAGCACCTCCGGGAGATCGACGCGGGGCAGCATCCGGTTGGTCAGCACCCGCAGGTTCTCCAAGCTCGGCGGCTCCGCTTCGGCCGGCAGCGCCGACAGGTGCAGGCGGCCGTGTTCGTCGAAGCGCACCGCGGTGTTGTCCGGCAGCCCGGCGGTGACCTCGCGGAAGGTGGCATCCAGCGCTGCGGCGCGTTCGTCGAGGTGCTCGTCGGGGTCGGCCGATAGGCCGAGGCTGGACAGCACCACCGGCTTCGCCGTGGTCCACGCGGTGCCGGCGAGGAGCTTGGCGCGCGGGTCGCCCCACTTGCTGGACTTGACCGCGAAGATGTCCCGGCGTCGCAGGCAGCGGTGGAACTGCTCCAGCACGCAGAAGGTGTAGGCCCGCCAATCGATCGCGCCCGGTTCCAGCTCCGGGGCGTGCAGCACCAGGCGACGCCAGGAGCCGATCAGCAGCTGCTCGTCGATCTCCGAGCGGGCGACCTTGTTCCGGCCGCCACCCCACAACCTCGGCAGATCCCGCAACGCCGCCAGCACCCGCTCGCCGTCCGGGGCGGCTCCGAAGCGGATCACCTCGCACAACAACGGCAGGAACGGCCGCACCGTGGCGAACCGTTTCACCAGCTCCGCGCGCCACGCCTCATCGGCGTCGGAATCCGGCGGACCGGCCAGCTCGACCACCGCCGTCAGCGCGTCGGCGAGCTCGGAACGGGGTACCACGGCCTCGATCTCGGCCCACACCTGCGCCAAGCTCACCGGCTCCACCGCGTCGCCGTCGTCGGCGGCTTGCTCGGCGAGGTCGTCGTGCGCGCCGGTGACCTCCAGCAGCACTCCGAGCGCGGCCGCGAGCTTCGCCGACGCCTTGCCCAGCTTGGGCAGGGTGCGCAGCTTCTCCTTCGCCGATTCCCGCTCCGCGCGGGCCAGCAGCTTCGAGGCGATCAGCACGTCGAGGAGGTCCAGGGCGTCATCGACCGCCCGGGTCTGCAAGTAGGTCACCGTGGCCAGCAGCGTCGCCGCACGCCGGGAATCCCCGTGGCGGCGCAGCAGACTGGCCTTGCCCTGCACCCCGTACCGCGACAACTCCGCCAACCGGCGCGGCGGCACCACCTCGGCGTCGACCTCGGCGAACCCGAGCCCGAGGATCTCCGACGCGCGCTGGAGCGCGTCGACCATCGCCGGACCCGACACCCGCACCGGCGGCCGGCACAGCCGATCCAGGTGCGAGTTCCGGTGCCCATCAGGCACTTCCAGCAGCCCATCCAGCGCTGTGCGCTGCTCATCGTCGAGCAGATCGTGCAGCGTGTCCCACAACCGCTGATTCGCCGCCTCCCGCCGCGACGCCACGAGCCGCACCAACGTCGTCACCCCGGGCAGCAGCACCTTCCGTTCCCGCAACCACCCCACAGCGGCGTCGAACAGCGCCTTCGGCCCGTCCCCGGTGGTCCAGGCGCGGGCCTCGATCCACTCGCCCAACTCGCCCTCGACCTCGGAGAACTCCCGCCACACCTCAGCGCTGCGGATCTCCCACTGGTGTTCCAGCCGCGTCATCGACCGTTCGCCGTAGGACTTCACACACGAGGCATCCGCGATGCCGAGCTGCTCGGCGAGATAGTCAACCAACTCCGCCGGCACCCCCAGCGGCTCCTCGAGGAACGCCCCAGCATTGCGCACCGTCACCAGTTGCAACGCGAATCCGAGCCGGTTGTAGTCACGCCGCTTGGACTCGACCAGGCCGCGGTCGACGTCGTCGAGGAAGAAGAACCGCTCCAACTCCGCCCGGGACAACGACTCCGGCAACCGCCCGTAAGCCGCGGCCTGCTCATCGGACAAGAACTCAACGGGCACCCCAGTGCCTCCTGCTGCTCACACCGCCCACCGTGGCGGAACCGCGGCGTACATCAGCAGCAACCGACAACCAAGGTCAACTCGGCAAACCCGCTGGTCAAGCCTTAGCGCTGTTCTCCGTTCCGATGTTCCTCACCGCCCCGATCGCCGTGCACGTCGCCGCCGGAGTTCAGACTCTCGCCGCCGGCCTGTTCTGGCTGATCAGCACGGCAGCCTGTTGGCGGCCGTACTGCCGACTGCCATGTTCGGCCTGAGCTTCCTGCAAGCCGATCTCGGTAACGGCTCGACTCTCGACTGGCACGTGCCACTCGCCGTGGCACTGCTCATCGCGGTGGTACTCGTGCCGGCCTGGGCGCGGTCACCACACCGAGCCCGTGACGAAGCCTGATCCGGCTACGAAAGGTCGGGGCCGCGTTCAGTGCTCCCGGGAGCGCAGGCCCTCCAACAGCATCGTGGTGAGCGACTCGGCGACCCTGTCGCGATCGAGGGCCCGGCCTTCGAGTCGGGCCACGGTCGCGGAGAACCATCGTCACGATGATCCAAGAGTGGTGCCGCGAAGGTAAGTTCCCCGAGCTGCAGCGGCGCCGATCGACGACGCGCGAACACACGTAGCACCGTCCTCGTGCGAGCGGCACGAACCGGGCCCCGTTCGTCGGTGCCGCGGCACCTGGTTCTTTACCCGATGTACCGCACGACTCGGCGAACGCGCCGGGCACGGGCACCACCAGCACACGCCCCCACGAACCCGCGTCCCGAGCCTGGACACGGAGATCGGGTCAACGGTAGGTTCCGGCAACGAAGACGAGAAATCGTTTGCTCACCTGGGTCGGCACAACGTCGCAAGCGGGCCGTTCGGTTCGCGTCCACCGCACGGGAGAGTGACGGGATCGTGGTCGAAACTCCGGAAGCGCCAGCGCGGACGACGCCCGGACTGCGCGGAGGCCGCGCCTTCTACGTGTTCGGCGCGCTCGGCGCGGTGCTCTACGGCTACGACACCGGTGTGATCGGTGGCGCGATGCTGTTCCTCAGCGACCAATGGCGCCTGAGCCCTGTCCAGGAAGGCGTGCTCACCAGCTGCATCCTGGTCGGGGCGATGCTCGGTGCCCTCGGTGGCGGACCGCTGGCCGATCGGATCGGGCGGCGCGGCGTCATCCTGGGGTGTTCGGTGATCTTCGTCGGCGGCGCGCTGGCCTCGGCCCTCGCGCTCGACGTGGCCACCCTGGTGCTGTCCCGCACGGTACTCGGACTGGCCGTCGGTGGCGCCTCGGTGATCGTTCCGCTGTATCTGGCCGAGATGGCACCGACCCGGATCCGCGGTGCGATCGCGACGCTGAACCAGACGCTGATCATCACCGGGGTGGGGCTGGCGGCGCTGGTGACGTTCTTGGCCCGCACCGAAGGTGCCTGGCGGCTGTCGTTCGGTCTCGGGGCGCTCCCGGCCCTCGTCCTGCTCGCCGGGATCGCGTTCATGCCCGAGACACCGCGCTGGCTGGTGCGCAAGGGCCGGGTGGGGCAGGCCCGGGCGGTCCTGGCGCTGACCCGCCGACCCGAGGTCCTCGACGCCGAGCTCGCCGAGATGCAGCAGGTCGACACCAGAAGGGACGGCAGGGCCGGGTTCACCGCGCTGTTCGGCCGGCGATGGATCCGCACCACGCTGATCGTCGGCATCGGTCTCGCGGTCGGCCAGCAGCTCACCGGGATCAACGCGATCGTCTACTACACACCGCGGATCCTGGAATCGCTCGGCGCAACGCAGAGTTTCGCGCTGTTGTTCGGCGTGATCAACACGGTTCCGAACCTGATCGCCGTCGCGTTCGCCGCGCGCCTGGTCGACCGGGTGGGCCGCAAACCCCTGCTGCTGTACGGCAGCCTCGGCACGGCCGCCGGGATGTTGGCGCTTGGTGCGCCGCACCTGTTCGGTGCCGCCGAGGCCGTGGTGAACACCGGTGGTGTGGTCGGGCTCGTGGTGTTCACCGTGTCGTTCTCGCTGACCTGGGGCCCGGTGCTGTGGGTGATGCTGTCCGAGATCTTCCCGCTGAGCGTGCGCGGCACGGCGATGGGGTTGGCGACGATCGCGAACTGGGTGGTCAACTTCGCTGTGTCGCTCACGCTGCCGATCCTGATCAGCGCGTGGGGTTCGGGTGCGGTATTCAGCATGTACGCGGTGTTCGGCGTGCTGATCTTCGGGTTCGTGCACCGCTGGGTGCAGGAGACGAAGGGCCGCAGCCTGGAGCAGATCGAAACCGACCTGTCGGCGGCATGACAGCGGGAGGAGTCCGGCGATGACGGTGCGCTACGACAAGCACGGCAGCAGCTTGCGGGACCTGGTTCGGTTACGCGACAGCCGCAGGCGCCGGGTGTCGAGTTGGGACCGCAGCGGCGGCAACGATGATCGCCGCACCATCGCGCCCGGGGCGACCGCGACCCTGGCCGAGATCGCGGGAGCGGGCAGCATCACCCATATCTGGGTCACGGTCGCCAACGAGCAGATGGCGGTCAACCCGTGGATGCGGGAACCGGATTACCTGCGCAGGCTCGTGCTGCGCGCCTACTGGGACGGTGAGGCCGATGCCAGTGTGGAGGTTCCGCTGGGCGACTTCTTCGGTGTCGGCCACGGCACGACCCGCAACTTCGTGTCCGCTCCGCTGCAGATGAGCCCGGAAGACGGCAAGTCGTTCAACTGCTTTTTCCACATGCCCTTCGCCGCGGGGGCTCGGCTGGAGGTCACCAGCGAACTGGAGCACGAGAACGTTGTCGTCTACTACTACATCGACTACGAGGAGTTCGACGAGCTCGAAGACGGCATCGGGCGCTTCCACGCGCAGTACCGCCAGGCGCTGCCGTGCGCGGGCGTCGAGCAGGCCTCGCAGACCAATGCCGAGTTCCTGCTGACCGGCACGAACCTCGACGGGACGGACAACTACACCGTTCTCGACGCGCAGGGCCGCGGGCATTACGTCGGCTGCGTGCTCAACGTGCGCAATGCGCGCGAGACCAGCGAGTGGAATTGGTACGGCGAGGGCGATGACATGATCTTCCTCGACGGCGAGTCCTGGCCGCCGTCGCTGCACGGGACCGGGACGGAGGACTACTTCAACACGGCCTGGTGCCCGACCCAGACGTATTCCGCGCCGTACCACGGGATCACCATGCCGGGCGGGGAGAATTGGAGCGGTCGGATCAGCCTGTACCGCTTCCACATCGAGGATCCGGTCACGTTCTCCCGCTCGATCCGGGTGAGCATCGAGCACGGTCACGCCAACAAGCGCTCCGACGACTTCTCCTCGGTGGCGTACTGGTACCAGCAGGAGCCGCACCGGCCGTTCACTTTGCCGGCCGTGCACGAGCGGGTTCCGCACCCGGGCTGAGCGCCCGCCCGGGGGCGCGTGCGCTGCTGCTACCGGCCGGTGCGTTCCCGGTGGGCACATCCGGGCCAGCAGCACGGCCGCCGCTGGCCGGCTTCCAGTTCCTCCTGGGTCCGGCGGATGCGGCGCCGGCGGGTGGCGTCCTGCTTGGCGTCGCCGACCCAGCAGAGGAACTCGTTGCGCGCCAGCGGCGTGATGTCGTTCCAGGCGTCCAGGGCCGCGGGGTTGGCCAGCAGCGCCTGTTCGAGGTCGGCGGGCAGCTCGTGCACGACCCCGCCGGAAATGTCCTGGCTGCTCACGCCACCCAGCCTAGCGCAGCCGGATCGCGGGTCGCTGGCGTCGAGGGGGTCAGCGCACGACCGCGTGGGCGCCGACCATGTCCGACACCTTGAGCACGCTGCCGGCAGCCAGCGCCTCGGCCCGCAGCCGCTGGGCGAGGGTGTCGATGCCGATCTCGTCCTCGCCGGCGATGCCGGATTCGACCAGCACCGGCAGCATGCTGCGCAGCGTGCTCTCGGCGTAGTCGTGGACATCGCTGTTGGTGGCGCTGACGGCGGCGGCCTCCAGCCGCATCTGCGGTTCGCCGAGCCCGGCTTCGGTGACGATGCGGTGCAGGTTGAAGCCGATGTGCGGGTCGATGCCCGCGTGCTGCACCGCCGCCCGCATCCAGGACCACACCTGCTGCCACAGCGGTGTGGGCGGGTGGACCGTGAACGACTCCGGCAACCAGTTCGGTTCCTGCACGGCCACGATCGCCCCTGGCCGCAGGTGGGTGCGCACCGCGCGCAGCGCCGCGGCCGGGTCGGCGAGATACATCAGCGCCAAGCGCTCCACGACGGCGTCGAAGGTCTGGTCGGGTTCGATCGTGCGGAGGTCGCCGTCGAGGAAGGTGACGTTGTCCAGTCCGGCCGCGGCGGCGCGGGCGCGGGCGGTGCGCAGGACTCCCGGGTCGGTGTCCACGCCGAGGACCGTGCCGGTGGGGCCGACGAATTCGGCGGCCAGCAGCGCCACGTCGCCGGCGCCGGAGCCCAGGTCCAGCACGGACATGCCCTCGCTGAGGCCGGCGTCGGTGAACAACCGGCGGGTGAGCGGATCCCGGAACGCGGCTTGGCGGATCAGGCGCTGGGTCTCGGCGTCGCTGTGCCCGACGAGGTAGGCGGGATCGTCGCGATCTCCGCGTGGTGCGCGGACCATGGCGCCTCCCCTGTTTCCGATCCGGCAACGCTGCGAGCTGGTACCGAGCATGCGCGGTGCGCGACCCGGGTGCCAGCGCGTCCCCGCGGGCGCTGGCTTCTTCGTCGCCGGGTAGCACGGTCGGGTCGGCGTCGAAGAACTCGGCATATTGAAACGTGTTCCAGTGTTGTGGTGTACTCGGCGTTGCCCCTCAACGATCACCACCGGCGCGGCACACGAGCAGATATCACGAGTTGACCAGGGGTTACCCCTCGCCGCGCGGAGAGAGCCAGCGGCACCGCACCGCCGGACTGACCCCTGTGGACAATATCGTGTTCTCGTTACAAACCCGTTCTGTGGCCTCGATCGTTTCGCACCGACAGGAGCCGGCGTGACCGACTGGACCCACCGCTACGCCCGGATCAACGGACTCGACGTGCACTACGTCGAACAGGGCACCGGCCCGCTGGTGGTGCTGCTGCACGGGTTCCCGCACCTGTGGTTCAGCTGGCGCCACCAGATCGGCCCGATCGCCGAAGCCGGATACCGCGTCGTGGCACCGGACCTGCGCGGCATGGGCGGCACCAGCGGGCCGACCGAGGTCCGCGAGTACGACGTGGACCGCATCGTGGCCGACCTGATCGGGCTGCTCGACCACCTCGGTGAGCAGCGGGCAGTGTTCAGCGGGCTGGACTTCGGCCTGTTCGCCGCCTACGACCTCGCCCAGCACCACCCGGACCGGATGCGCGCGATCATCGGGCTGGAGAACCCGTTCTTCACCCCGGACGACACCCCGCCGCTGACCCGCGCCGCCCGGCACGCCCGCAAGCGGTTCAACCACATCCACTACTTCCAGCAACCCGGTGCCGACGCGGACCTGGACGCGGCGCCGCGCGAGTTCCTGCGCAAGGTCTTCTACGCCCTGTCCAGCGACTACCACTACCTGGACGTGTGGAAGAAACCACCGGGCACCGGCTACCTCGACGCGCTGCCGGAGACCCCGGCGCTGCCGTGGTCGTGGCTGACCGAGCTGGAGCTGGAATTCTACGTCGCCGCCTACAGCCGCAGCGGCTTCACCGGCGGGCTGAACTGGTACCGGGCCATGGACCTGTGCTGGCAGTACCGCAGGTCCTACGCCGACCGCAAGAACCCCGTCCCGTTCTTCTTCCTCGGCAGCACCGAGGACGTCGACCTGCAGGCCTGGCACGGCCAGGATCCGCTCAACCAGCTGCGCCACCACCACGCCGACCTGCGCGAGGTGCGCATGCTCGACCACGCCGGACACATGATGCAGCTGGAAAAGCCCGCGCAGACCACCGCAGCGATGCTCGATTTCCTGGCCGCCCTGTGAGGAGGACGCACGTGCCCGCACCCGAATCCCGCACCGTCGTGGTCACCGGCGCCACCCGCGGCGCCGGCAAGGGCATCGCCGTGGCCCTGGGCGCCACCGGCGCGACGGTCTACGTCACCGGCCGCACCCGCGACACCGACACCACCGACGCCCCCGGATCGGTGCAGGCCACCGCCCGCGAGATCGACGCCCGCGGCGGCACCGGCATCCCGCTGGTGTGCGACCACGCCGACGACGAGCAGGTCCGCGCCGCCTTCGAACAGGTCGAAGGCGAACGCGGCAGTGTGGACATCCTGGTCAACAACGCGTTCACGATCCCCGGCGGGCTGACCGACCCGGGCCCGTTCTGGCACAAGCCCCTCGGGTTACACAGCATGTTCGAGGTCGGCCTGCGCTCGACCTACGTCGCCAGCTACTACGCCGCTCCGCTGCTGGTCGCCGCAGGCGGCGGGCTGGTGGTCAACACCTCCTCGTTCGGCGGCCGCTGCTACATGCACGGGCCGGCCTACGGGGCGGGCAAAGCCGCGGTCGACAAGATGGCCCACGACATGGCCGTCGACTTCCAACCGCACGGCGTGGCCGTGATCGCGCTGTGGATGGGCATCCTCAAAACCGAACGCATCCGCGCCGCGCTGGACTCCGGCACGGTGCCCGAGCGCTACCGGGCGATCGCGGCCGTGGCCGAAGATCCGCAATTCAGCGGTCGCGTCATCGACGCACTGGCCCGCGACCCGGCGTTGATGAGCCGCACCGGTCACGTGCTCATCGGCGCGGAGATCGGTGCCGAGCTCGGTGTCGTCGACGTCGACGGCAGCACGCCGGTCTCGCACCGCGCGACGTTGGGCGACCCGCCGACGTTCAGCACCGCCGTCGTGGACTGACGCCTCACCGCCGCGGCAGGATCCCCGCAGCGGCCCAGCTGGCGCGGGCGGCCTCGCGGTCGGCCGACGTGGGCTGCCGGTCGGGGCGCCAGTCGGCGGGACTGACCACACCGGGTTCCAGCACCGCGTACCCGGGCATGAGCGCGTGCGCCGCGCTGCTGCGGCGCAACGTCAGCGGGGTCGCGGTGCGGCGGTAGATCGCCATGCCCTCCGCGGTCCGGTCGGTGCTGAGGTGCTCATCGGTGGCGTGCGAGACCGCGAGCAGGCTGCCGGCCGCGCACGCGTCGCGATACGCCGCCACCACCGCCGGTGGGTCGCGGTCCTCGGGCAGGAAATGCAGCACCGAAACCATCAGCACCGCCAACGGCCGCGCGAAGTCGAGCAACCCGGCCACTCCCGGGGCCGCCAGCACGGCCGCCGGATCGCCCAGATCGGCCTGCGTGACGCTGACCCGGGAGTCGTTGCTGAGCAGCCGCCGCGCGTGCGCGACCGCGACCGGCTCGTGGTCGACGTAGGCCACCCGCGCCGCCGGCTCGATCGCGTGGGCCACCTCGTGCACATTGCCGATCGTGGGAATGCCCGAACCGAGATCGAGGAACTGGCTGATGCCCAGCTGCAGGCTGCAGCGCACCACCCGGGCCAGGAACGCGCGGTTGGCGCGAGCAGTGGCGGCCACGTCCGGCAGCACCGCCAGCTGCTGCTCGGCCGCCGCCCGGTCGACGGCGAAGTTCTGCGAC
>NZ_JADEYC010000033.1 GCF_015209505.1 Saccharopolyspora montiporae | reverse complement strand
GCGCGGTTGGCGCGAGCAGTGGCGGCCACGTCCGGCAGCACCGCCAGCTGCTGCTCGGCCGCCGCCCGGTCGACGGCGAAGTTCTGCGACCCGCCCAGGTAGTAGTCGTACATGCGGGCGGCGTTGGGACTGTCCAGGTCGAGCTCATCGGGCACGTCCGGCCCGTCATCGCGCACCATCGCCTCCGATCTTGGCAGGGCGCACCGTCCAGGACCACCCGATCGGAGAAGCGCGTGCGCGGCGGGCGCACCCGGACGAACGAGACCGACCACGGTGCTCGCGCACCCGGCTCGACCGGTCGAGCCGACGATCCGGCACCGCAGTAGCCTCAGGACGAGAACACGACAAGTCCAGGCGCGACACCGGCAGCGCACAGCGGCACAGCACCTCTCGCGCCGCGGCACCGGCCCGAGCACGGACGAGTGGTGCCTGGCGCTTCGGCCACCTGGACGGCGCGATCCCGGACGCGGCTGCGGACGGGTCGCCGACCGAGGAGGACACGAACGGGCATGGCTGAATCCATCGCGGGCGTGCAGATCCCGGACAGCGCCCTGGCGCGCGAGGCCACCGACCTGGTGCGCGGCGCGGCGTCACCGATGCTGTTCGACCACTCGCGGCGGGTGTTCCTGTGGGGCTCGCTGCGCGGCCAGGAACAGGACCTGCAGGTCGATCCGGAACTGCTCTACGTGGGTGCGCTGTTCCACGACCTCGGGCTGACCCAGCACTACGGGCGCACCGACCAGCGCTTCGAGATTGACGGTGCCGACCAGGCGCACCGGTTCCTGGCCGAGCACGGCATCACCGGCGAGCCCGCCGACCGGGTGTGGACCGCGATCGCCCTGCACACCACCCCGGAAGTCCCGCTGCACATGGCACCGGAGATCGCGCTGCTCACCCGCGGTGTCGAGCTCGACGTGCTCGGCACCGGCTACCACGCGGTCACCGAGCAGCAGCGCGAGGCGGTCGTGGCCGCGCATCCGCGAACCGACTTCAAGAACCGGATCCTGGCCGCGTTCACCGCGGGCACCCAGGACCGGCCGGCCACGACGTTCGGCACGGTCAACGCCGACGTGCTGGCCCACTTCCTGCCGGGCTTCCTGCGCGACGACTTCGTCGAAATCATCAAGAACTCCGACTGGCCGGAATAGCCCCACACCGCACCGCGAGATGCGCTCCCGCGTCCGGGCACGCGTGCGTTGCCGCCCGTCCCGTGCAGCGAGGGATGCCGAACACGTCGCCCACCGGGGGCATTCGTGGCTCTGCGGCTCTATGACCAGGCCGGGTTCGCCGCACTGCGCGACTACCACGACCGCGCGCACCCCGACCGCGCGGCGGACTGACCCGCCGGCGCTGCTCAGCGGCGGCGCAGCACCGCCCGCAACTCGCTGCGGCGCGTCGTCGGCGGCACCGACCGCACCAGGCCGGACGAAGGGGGTGCCTCCCGTCCAGGAGCACCCGCGATCCGCTGCACACCGCGGTGCACGAGCCCGCTCACGAGCACGAGCACCAGGACGAACACCGCCCAGGACAGCAGCGACGAGCCCGCCCGGTGCAGCACCAGCTGCCCGGCCAGGACGCCCGGGAGGGCACTGGCACCGTCGAGCAGGAAGACCGCTGTCGGCGAGGTGCGCCACCAGCGGCGCACCCGCCGGGCTCGGCCGGTCGCGGACATGTCCGCGATCCTGCCGAAAGCACCCGCCCGGGCGCCATGACGCCGGCCACGTGGCCGGCGGGTGTGCGGGACGCCCCCTTGCGCTCGCCCCGCACACCCGGTGCCCCGCCTCCCCTCGGAGGCGTCAGCGCCTGCGGCGACCCGCGGCCAGCAGATCGGGCAGCGTCGCGAACTTCACCCGGGGCCGACCCACCCGGCGGCCGCGGGCGCGTTCGCTGCGATCGATCGACTCCGCCTCGCGCCACCCCAGGGCCTGCGGGCTGCGAGCGCGCACGAGCCGCTCGAAATCGCCGGCACCGGCCGTAGGTCCGCGCAACGTCCCGGCCTGGATATCGTCGAGCACCGCGTCCACGGTTTCGGCCGCGCAGCCGCGGTTGGCGCCGATCCCGCCGCGCGCACCGCGTTTGGCCCAGCCGACGACGTAGGTGCCCGGTTCGACCCGGCCCGCCGTGTGCGGAATCGTGCCGGTGTGTTCGTCGAAGGCCACCCCGGGCACCGGGGTGCCGCGGTTGCCGATCGCCCGCACCACCAGGCCTGCCGCGATGTCGGTGCCGGCCGTGCGCACCGCCTGCACCCGGTCGCTGCCCAGCAGCTGCTCAGGTGCCGAGTGGAACCGCAGCACCAACCGCGCGCCCGGTGCGGGCGGCTGCTGCCAGTCGTGCCCGCGCACCGGCAGCTGCGCCAGCACGCCCGCGGTCGAGGCCGGATCGGCCGCCGCGATCGCGGCGCCGGGATCACCGTGGTCGTCCACGACGATCTCGATGCCCAGCCGGTCCCGCAGGTCCAGGAACTCCGGGATGGTGTAGGCGGCCTCGGCCGGCCCGCGCCGGGCCAGCAGCACCACCTCGCGCACCGCCGAGCGGCGCAGCGCGGCCAATGCGTGCTCGGCGATGTCGGTGCCGGCCAGCTCGTCGGGATCCGACAGCAGGATGCGGGCCACATCCAGGGCCACGTTGCCGGTGCCGACCACGACCGCGCGCTGCGCGGACAGGTCCACCGCCTCGGCGCCGACGTCGGGGGCGGCGTTGCACCAGCCCACGAAGTCGGTGGCCGGGATGCTGGCGGTCAGTTCCTCACCGGGGATGCCCATCCGGCGGTCGCCGGCGGCACCTACCGCGTAGATCACCGCGTGGTGGTGGGTCTGCAGGTCCTGGTGGGTGAGTTCGTTGCCGACGTCGACGTTGAGGTGCATCCGAACCCGCGGGTGCTGGAACGCGGTGGCGAAGCTGTGCCAGATCCGTTTGGTGGAGGGGTGGTCCGGTGCGACCCCGTAGCGGATGAGCCCGCCGGGCACCGGGGAGCGGTCGAGCACGGTGATCTCGGCTTCGGTGCTGCGCAACAGGTTCTGCACCGCGTAGCCGGCGGCCGGTCCGGTGCCCACGACCGCGACCCGCGGCGCGGCCAGCTCTCTCGGCAGCGACCGCGGGAACCGCGGGGCCGACCACGTGTCGTCGGCCTCGCCGGTGAAGTGGCGGCGGTTGAGCTCGGCGTGCGCGGCGTCGGCACCGAAGAGCCGGTCGACCGGGAAGATCGCCTCCACTGGGCACGCGTCGGCGCAGGCGCCGCAGTCGATGCAGGTGCGCGGGTCGATGTAGAGCGTGTCGGTCGTGCCGAAATCGGGCTCGTCGGGCGTGGGATGGATGCAGTTGACCGGGCACACCGCCACGCACGAGGCGTCCGCGCAGCAGGTCTGGGTGATCGCGTAGGCCATGGCGCGGCTCAGATCATGTTCGCGCGCCGGTACAGCGACACGGCCGGGCCGGTCAGCAACCGCGCTTCGGACAGGAATTGCATGAGCCCGGCGCAGGCGTTGCGCAGCATGGACTTGCGGTGCTCGTTGGCCTTGGCCGCGGCCAGCGCCTCCCGCGTGTCCAGACCGGCGGCCCGATACACGCCCGGGTGCACCAGCGCCTGCACGATGACCACGGCCACCGCGGCGATCAGGGTGGCGCTGCCGGCGCGGCGCAGGGACCCGATGCCGTCCATGTGCTCGCGGACCTCTTGGCGGGCGAACTTCATGTGCCGGGATTCCTCCAGCACGTGGATCTTGGAGCTGGTGCGCACGATGTCGAGCACGTTCTCGCCGCGCATCCAGTCGCGCTGCATGACGTCGAGGACTTCTTCGGCCACCAGCGTTCCGCCGTAGGCGACTTCGCCGCCGGCGGTGGATTTCAGCAGCCGGGCGAGTTCGACGATGGCGCGGTTCGGGGAGAACTTCGGGGCGTCGAGCTTCTCGCAGATGCGCGCGAACATGATGGAGTGCCGGCATTCGTCGGCGATTTCGGTCAGCGCGAACTGGAACTGCGGGTCGGCGGGGTTGTTCATGTATTGGTCGCGCAGGATCATCTGCTGCAGGATCATTTCGAACCAGATCCCGGTGTTCATGATCGAACACACTTCGTAGCGGGTCAGCGCCACCCGCTGGTCCTGGCTCATCCGGTCCCACAGCGGCGTGCCGTACAGGGTGCTCCATTCCGGATTGAGCCCGTACTCGTCGTCGGGAAGTGGTGCTTCCCAATCGATTTCGGCGTCCGGGTCGTAGGACAACGTCGCCGAGGACTCCAGTAGGCGCCGGGACACGTCGTCTCCGGCGGTCCGGGTCGCAGCCTCGATGGTCATGGTCCGCACCTCCCTGCACTCGACCGTACTTAAAGTAACAGGAACAGACTGTACCCCCTACTTGTGGTGCGGTACAGCACTCCCGGCCATCCGGCTAGCATCGGATGCATGACGAGCTCATCGGCACTGGACACCACCGATGGCCGCACCACCCGCTGGGCCGGCCACCGGCAACGCCGCCGCCGCGAGTTCGTCGACGCGGCACTGCGGGCCGTGGCCGAACACGGACCCGAGGTCTCGGTCGAGCAGATCGCCGATCAGGCCGGCGTCGCCCGCACCCGGCTGTACAAGCACTTCACCGACGCCGCCGACCTGCACACCGCCGTGGCCGACCGCGTCACCGAACTCATCCACGCCGAACTCGCCCCGGTGTGGAACCCGCAGGGCACGCCGCTACAGATGATCCGCGCCGCCATCGGCGCCCACATCGGCTGGCTGTCCGACCACGGCAACCTGCACCGCTACCTGACCAGCCACGCCGCCACCACCCAGCACGGCCACTCCGCGGTCAACGGCGTCAAGACCGCGATCGCCGAACACCTCACCGCTCTGTTCCGCACCTATTCGGCAGGTTTGCGCGCCGAGACCACCGCGGCCGAACCGCTGGCCTTCGGCATCGTCGGCCTCGTGGAGACCAGCACCACCCGGTGGCTGGAAAGCCCCGCCGGGATGCCGCGCGACGAACTCACCGACCTGCTCACCGACTGGGTGTGGCGGCTGCTCGACGACACGCTGCGCTCCGCCGGCGCCACCCTCGACCCCGACCAGCCGGTACCGACGCACCCACGGCCGTGACCGGGCTCGACCCGGCCGTGCGCGGTCAGCGCCGCGTGCAGGATCCGGCGCTGGGCAGCCGGATGAGCCCGGTGCGCTCGTCGAGCCGCCGCACCGGCGCATGCCCCGGATCACCGCGGGTCATCGCCTCGGTCGTCGAGGCGAACACCCGCGCCCACCGCAGGGGACAGCTCGATGACCCGCGTCGCCACCGGCGCACTGTCGGCGACAACGGTGGTCAGTCCTCGGCCAGCCGCGGCGGGAAGCCACCGGTGGCCACCGGACCCCAATCCTGGATGCTGATCCGCAGCAGCGACTTGTCCTGGCGCGCCATGGCCGCCCGGTACTCGTCCCAGTCCGGGTGCTCCCCGGAGATGCTGCGGAAGTACTCGACCAGCCCGTCCAATGCCTCGGGCATGTCCAGCACCTCGGCGTGCCCGTCGACCTGCACCCACGGGCCGTTGAACTCCTCGGACAGCACGCACATCGAGACCTGCGCATCACGGCGGGCATTGCGGGTCTTGGCCCGTTCCGGGTAGGTCGCAACCACCAGGCGCTCCTGCCGATCCAGCCCGCAGGTCACCGGTGACAGCTGCGGACCGCCGGCGGCACGGCTGGTCAGCAGCACGCCGCGGTGGCGCGGCCGCAGGAACTCCAGCAGCCCGGCGCGGTCGACGCGGTCGGCGGTGGCGATCTTCGGGGCCATGCAGAACCTCCCGGTGCGGATGCGGCGCGGCGAGTCTACCGCCGCCGCCGGCGGCGTCCCGGGACCTGCGCGACTCCCCGCACCGTCCGATGCGGACAGTGATCACCCGACCGCGTGTGTCCCGGCTGAATCCCCGCGTGCACCACGGGAATCGACCCAACCGATCACCTTCCGTGAAACCCGGCGGGGCAGACATCTCCGGCGCTTCCCCCGAACAGCGGTACCCCGCGGAGGAAGTCGGATCAGGAGAGCTGGGAAACACAGGGGTGTTGGTTATCTGTCCGTTACCGGTAGGGTCTGCGCAGCCGGACGGCCCCACCGCCCGGCGACCTTGCCCGTTTGCTCCCCGCAGAGTCGATTCGGATGACTATTCAAGACGAGCGCGCACGACCGTGGTTCCAGCCACTGGTCCCGTCGGGCCAGGACCGCGACCGGTCCGGCTCCGGGCCGCTGACCACCCGCATCGCGGGCCAGCTCCCCCTCGACGAACTCCCCGCCCCGACACCGCAACCCGGCCCCGACCGGGTCGAGGTCACCCAGCCCTACATCCCCGCGATCCGCGACGAACAGCCGGAATTCGCCAAGCGGCTCAACCCCGACCCCGCCACCGAGCCCGCGCCGGCCACCCCCCGCCTCGACCCCACCCCGGACGCCGGCGCCCCGCCCGCACCGGACGCGCCGACCACGCGCGCCCGACCGGCCCCGCCGCCGCGCAAACGCAGCCTCATGCGCCGCGTCGTGCGCAGCATCATCGGCCCCGACCTGCTGCGCAAAGACCCGCCCAAGCGCCGCTGAGCCCACCGCGACCGCGCGGGATCACCGCCGATCCCTCCGGCCGCGCCGGCCACCGAACCGCCACACCCCGCGCTGCGAGCGCGGGGTGGCGCACGCGCGCGCATCGGGCCGCTGACCCCCCGACCCGCGCGCTCCCGCGATACGGACCCGCCCCGCAGGATCAGTAAGGTGGCCGCGACCCACCCCCCCACGGAGGTTGCCGATGCCGCCGCTGGCCGACGACGCGCTGCTGCCCACCCTGGCCGACAGCGTTCGCCCGGACGAGGACGGCGTGCACATTCTCGACCGCCGCGCCTTCCCGTTCCAGCAGCACTGGGTGCACGCCCGCACCGTCGACGACGTGGCCACCGCCATCGAAGACATGGTCACCCAGTCCTCCGGGCCCTACTTCGCCGTGCTGTGGGGCATGGTGCTGGCCGCACGCGACGCGGCCCATCGACCCGACCCGCACACCCACATGCACCACGCCGCCGCGCGGCTCGTGCGCACCCGGCCCACCAACGACCAGCCGCGCATCGCCACCGAGCACGTGCTGCGCGCCACCGCCGACTGCGCCGCCGCCGACCTGCCCGGCATCGCCGAAACCGCCGCACGCGAGGCCGAACGCGAATACCGCGACCGCAGCGCCCGCATGGGCCGCGCCGCCGCCGACCTGCTCGACGACGACGCCCGCGTGCTCACCCACTGCTGGGGCGACCTCTACCTCGTCGGCCTCGTGCACGCCGCCCAGCAGCAGGGCAAACACCTCTCCTTCGTGTGCACCGAAACCCGCCCCTACCTGCAGGGCGCCCGGCTGACCGCGCACACGCTCGCCGAACTCGACGTGCCCACCACCCTGGTCACCGACGCGATGCCCGCCGCGCTGCTGCGCGCCGGCGACATCGACGCCCTGGTCACCGCCAGCGACCGCATCAGCATGGACGGCCACGTCATCAACAAGATCGGCACCCTGCAGCTGGCCGTGGCCGCGCACACCTTCGGCGTGCCCTTCCACGCCCTGTGCCACGCCCCCGACCCGGACTCGCCGACCGGCGCCGACGTGCCCATCGAGTTCCGCGACGGCGACGAGGTGCTGCACGCGCTCGGCCACCGCACCGCCAGCCCCCTCGTCGAAGGCCGCTACCCCGCCTTCGACGTCACCGACCCCCGGTTCGTCACCACCGTGGTCACCGACCGCGGTGCGTACCCGCCCGGCGACCTGGCCGGGTACTGGACCGCGCAGCCGCAGCAACACCGACAAGGGACACCGCAGTGAGCACAACCGTCGCGGCCCGCTGGGTCGTGCTCGACATCGAAGGCACCCTCACCGCCACCAGCCAGGTGCACGAGGTGCTCTACGACTACGCCCGCCCCAGACTCGGCCCCTGGATCGACGCGCACCCCGACGATCCGGCCGTGGCCGCCGCCGTCGCCGACATCATCCGCGAGGCCGACCTGCCCGCCGACGCCGGCACCGAGCAGATCACCACCGTGTTGCACGCGTGGATGGACGCCGACCGCAAAGCCACCGCGCTGAAAACCCTGCAGGGCCAGATCTGGCAGGACGGCTACACGCGCGGCGCGCTGACCACCGACTACTTCCCCGACGTGGTCCCGGCGCTGCGCACCTGGCACGACCGCGGGCTGCAGCTGGCCGTGTTCTCCTCCGGCTCGGTCACCGCACAACGCGCCTCCTTCTCGCACACCACGCACGGCGACCTGCGTGAGCTGTTCGACGCCCACTTCGACACCGCCAACGCCGGCCCCAAGCGCGAACCCGACTCCTACCGCGCCATCACCGCACACCTGCAAGCCCCACCCGAACAGATCGTGTTCTGCTCCGACGTGCCCGCCGAACTCGACGCGGCCGCAGCCACCGGCTGGCACACCCTCGGACTCGCCCGACCCGCAGAACCCTTCGCCGACGCCGACTTCGGTGACCACCCCGCGGTGACCAGCTTCGACGACGTGCACCTGGAGGCGACCCGATGAGCACCGGATCCACTGTGGACACCGACGAGCTGCACCGTGCCGGACACGTGCTGGCCGCCGAATCAGCCCGCTACGCCGCGCTCGGCTGGATGCGCGGCTCCTCCGGCAACCTCTCCCAAGTCCTGCGCCACGACCCGCTGCAGCTGGCCGTGACCGCCAGCGGCCTGGACAAGGGCGAACTCACCGACCACGACGTCGTCGCCGTGGACCGCACCGGCGCCGCCGTGCCCGGACAACCCCACCCGCAACGCCCCTCAGCCGAAGCCGGCCTGCACGCCCGCATCGCCGAGGTCTCCGGCGCCGGCGCAGTCGTGCACGTGCACGCCCTGTCGGCCGTGCTGGCCGCCCACCACTGGCCCGCGGGCGTGGTGCTGTCCGACCTGGAAATGCTCAAAGGCCTGGGGCGCACAGCATCCGACACGATGACCGTGCCCGTGGTGGACAACAGCCAGGACATGCACGTGCTCGGCGACACCTTCCACACCGGCTACGACCCGGCCACCCCGGCGTTGATCGTGGCCCGCCACGGCCTGTACGTGTGGGGCCGCGACGTGCGCGAAGCCCGCCACCGCACCGAATGCCTGGACTGGCTGCTGCAGTTCACCCTGTCCGCGAACCGACCCGAGCAGGAGGCAATGGCATGACGCTGCTGACCGTCTGGCCCGACACCGGCCCGGACACCGTCGAGCTGCGCACCGAGGACCCGCAGGTCATCTCCGGTGTGCTGCAACCCTTCGGAGTCCGCTTCCAACGCTGGCAACTGCGCGACCTGCCCGCGCGCCCTACCTCCGACGAAGTCCTCGACGCCTACCGCGGCGAAGTCGACCAGGTCGTGCGCTCCGAGGGCTACATCAAGGTCGACGCGGCCGTGATGGTGCCCGACGACACCGACGACAACTGGCCGGCCCAAGCCAAGGCCGCCCGCGAGAAGTTCCTGTCCGAACACACCCACGACGACGACGAAGACCGCTACTTCGCCCGCGGCGCCGGCGTGTTCTACCTGCACTTCGACGACAAGATCTACGCCGTGCTCTGCGAAGCGGGCGACCTGCTCAGCGTGCCCGCCAACACCACGCACTGGTTCGACATGGGCACCCGCCCCGACTTCGTGGCCGTACGGTTCTTCCACGACGAGGACGGCTGGGTCGGCGACTTCTGCAACACCGACACCGCCGAGAAGTTCCCCTCCCTGGACGAGCTGCAAGCCACCCGCTAGCACCCGCGGCCCCACCACCCCACCGGTGGTGGGGCCACTTCACGGCGCGGTCAACACCCGCGGCCCCCGCTCGGTGACCGCCACCATGTGCCCCACGTGCACCGCGCAGCTGCCGTCCCGCGTGCGCACCACACCCTCGACGTCCGCGTCGACCGCATCACCACCCCCGGCCAGCAGCACCGGGTCGATCACCACCACCATGCCCGGCCGCAGCGGCGCACCCCGACCCGGCCGCCCCACGCGGGGCACGAACGGCGCCGCCCGCACCGCACGACCCACTCCCCCCAACCCGGCCGGGACCCCGAACCCGCCGCCGCGCAGCACCACACCGACCGCGTGCGCGACATCGCCGACCCGACCGCCCGCACGCGCCGCCGCGATCCCATCGGCCAACGCCGCCTGCCCGGTACCCACCAGGTCCACCGCAGCCGATGCCCCGACCGGCACCGTCACCGCCGCCGCAGCGCACCAGCCCTGCAGCCGGGCGCCACAGACCACACCGACCAGATCCCCGTCGCACAGGCGCGTGCCGTCCGGCACACCGCCGAGCACGGCATCGTTGACCGACGTGCCGATCGCGCCCGCACCCGACCGCGGCGCCCACCCGGCAGGCACCGCCCCGGCCCCGTCGAGCACCTCGCGCGCCACCGCGTCGAGCTCAGCACACCGCACCCCGACCGCGGTGTGCTCCCGAACCGCCGCCAACGCCTGCGCCACCACCCGCCCGGCCTCGCGCAGCGCATCGAGTTCGCCACTGCTGCGCAGCTCGATCACCCGCACCTCCCTCGAACCACCACGACGTGTGCCCCCACAGACACCCATCGTCGCCGCACAACCCGATTCCGTCACCTGAGACCGACATCACCCCCACCCCCGCGACACCCGCGTGCGCAGCACAAGATCGCCCGAACAGCCGACATCGGCACCGACCGGGCAGCACAAGATCGTCACGAATTCGCTACGATTCGCCAGCCGAGTCGGGGGACGAAGCACAGACACCGAGCCGAGGAGCCGTCCAGGTGCCCGCCAACCGCCCCGATCCGCTGCGCCGCTGGTGGTGGAAGACCCCCCTCGCCGCACGACTCGTACCCGCCGCGGCCCTGCTGGCCGCCACCGGAGCAGGCGCCGCCTCCACGCTGCCCGACCAGCACCAGCCGCAGGCCGCACCGCCGCCCCCGCACAGCAGCACGCCGCACCCCGCGCCGCCCAGCGACCCGACGCCGGCACCACCGCCACCGCCGGAACCGGGCCCCACCAGCACCGCAGCCGCGGACACCCCCACCCCCAGCACGACCACCGAGCAACCCACCCCCGAACCGGCCCCCGACACCGGCACCCCCACCCCGGACACCACCGACACCCCGGACGACACACCCCCTCCCGAACCGCCGCCCACCCCCGAGGACGGCACCGACCCCACCCGACCCAGCACAACCACCACCACGACCACCACCGAGTGGGTGCCCGAAGCCCGGGACGGCCAGCGCTGCCGCTCCCAAGGCTCCTTCGCGCAGGACCCCGACGGCTCCGCGCTGAGCTGCCAACGCGATGACGACGACGGCGAACTGAGGTGGACCGACGAATGGTGAACCGCACCGACCCCGAGCACGCGACCGACCGGCTGCCCACCGACCAGCTCCCCGGCGCCGACACCGGGTTGCTCACCACCGGCGCCTACCGGCCCACCTGCCCCGACGGGCACGGCGACCTCGCCGACGACGGCGCCGCGCTGAGCTGCCCGCAGTGCGGCCGCACCGACAGCACCGGCACGTCCATGCTGGCCAACCTGCTCAGCCCCGACCTCGGCCGCCTCAACCAGCCGCTGCAGGTCGACCCGGACAACCCCTCGGTCGCCCGGACCCAGGAGCTCGTCCCCGTGCGCCCCGAGGACCTCGCCGGCCCGACCGAGACCGAACCCGAGGCCACCGCACCCGACGACCGCACCGACCTCGTCGCACCCGTGGCCGAGCCCGTGGGCACCGAGCCCGACGACAACACCGACCTCGTTGCACCCGAGGCCGAGCCCGCGCCGACCGAACCCCCCACCGAGGAGGCACCGAGACCCGCACCGAACCCGGCCGACGACCACCCCACCGAATGGTTCGGCCCCGTGCGCGAACCCCTCGGCAAACTGCACTCCGCGACCACCCGCGACGAGCTCGTCGACCCCGACGACCCCGGTGAGCACCCCACCCCCGACCTCACCACGCACGCCCGCGGGACCCGCGACGACGGCACCATCCGCACCACCGGATGGCTGCAGATCGGCTCCCTGTCCATCAGCTCCGGTGTCTGGGCCGCCCTCGCCGGAGCAACAGCCGGCTTCGCCCTGCCCACCGGCGCGCTCTGGCCCGCGCTCGTGCTCGCCGCCCTGGCCTGGTGCGCCTGGTTCGCCACCACCCGCTGGTGGCGCCCGGCCTCACCCGCCCGCAACCGCGAACGGCTGCCCGCCGACCAGCTACAACCCGACACACCCATCCGCATCCACGGGCCCATCGGGCCGGTCGGCGTCGTCGACGAAACCACCCGTACCGCCGAGCGCGTCCACATCCGGTTCATCGGCGGAACCCAACGCATCACCGCCGCCGACGCCACCTGCCACGTCGTCGACCTCCGCGGCTGACCCCGGACCGGCCCGCCGTCACGAGGTGCCGGTCGAACCCCCCACGACCGCATCCGAGGACGCCTGCTGCTGCGGCTCCGGCGGCAGCAGCCCCGACACGTCCGGACCGGTGTCGTTGACCCGCAACACGAACGGCCGCGTCTCGGTGAACCGCACCACGCTCACCGAACACGGCTCCACCACCAAGCGCTGGAACACGTCCAGATGCATCCCCAGCGCATCCGCCAGCACGGCCTTGATCACATCACCGTGCGAACACGCCAACCACACCGCCTCCGCGGGCAACCGCCGGTCGATCTCGCGCACCGCGGCCACCGCCCGCGCCTGCACCTGCGCCAATCCCTCACCACCGGGGAACACCGCCGCCGACGGGTGCTGCTGCACCACCGTCCACAACGGTTCCTCGACCAGCTCGGAGACCTTGCGCCCGGTCCAGTCGCCGTAATCGACCTCGGCCAACCGGTCCTCGACCACCGCCGCCAGCTCCCGCTGCGCCAGCAGCGGCTGCAGCGTCTGCGCGCAGCGCTGCAACGGGGAGGTGTACACCGCCGACAACGGCACCCCCGACAACCGCTGCACCAGACCCGAAGCCTGGCCCAGCCCGGTCTCGTCGAGATCCACACCGGGGCTGCGCCCCGCCAAGGTTCCCGCACCGTTGGCCGCCGAACGCGCGTGCCGCAACAAGATGAGCGTCGCCACACCCCGAGGGTAGGCCGCCCGCACCCGCGACCCGACCCACCCCCGCCGCGGCGATCACGGCTGCAGCAGACCCGCCCCCAACAACGCGAACACCAGCAGCCCCAGCACGATCCGGTACCACACGAACACGTACACGCTGTGCCGCTGCACGAACCGCAACAGCCACGCGATCACCGCATAACCCACCGCGCCGGCCAGCACCGTGGCCACCACCATCTGCGCACCGCTGGGCTGCAAGCCCGCACCGTGCGACTCGAACACGTGCGGCACCTCCGACACCCCCGCCGCCAGCACCGCCGGAATCGCCAGCAGGAACGAGAACCGCACCGCCGTGGGCCGATCCAGCCCCAACGCCAGACCCGCCGTGATCGTTCCGCCCGACCGCGACACCCCCGGCACCAGCGCCAACGACTGCGCGAAACCCATGGCCACACCATCGGACAACCGCAGCCCGTCGTGCCCGCGCCGCTGTGCGCCGAACCGCTCGGCCAACCCCATCAGCACCCCGAACACGATCAGCATCGCCCCGGTGATCCACAGGCTGCGCAACGACGACCGGATCGCGTCCTGGAACAGCACCCCCAGCACCCCGATCGGAATGCTGCCCACGATCACGTACCACGCCAACCGGTAATCCAACGTCCGCCGCGCCTCGGCATCGACGAAACCGCGCAACCACACCGCCACCAACCGCACGATGTCCTTGATGAAGTACAGGACCACCGCCAACTCGGTGCCGATCTGCGTCACCGCCGTGAACGACGCACCCGCATCATCGCCGAAAAACAATTCCGACACGATCCGCAGATGCCCCGACGAGGAAATCGGCAGGAATTCGGTCAATCCCTGCACCACGGCCAGCACGACGGCCTGCAACCACGACAAAGAACCCACCCCGGCAAATCGGACCGAACCGAACACATTCCCCGATGCGCAGCCGAACCCGGCCACCCGCACGGATCATCCACCACCGCCGCCACCCGCGCGGAACCACCCGGACACCGGCAAGCCACCAGCGCACAGCGCCACCAGCGCAAAACCGGAACCCTGCGCACCGCACCATCCGACACGCCGACAGCAACCGAAAAACCACGAACAGGCGAAATCCAAGAAACGCCCGGGAGAATGACTCGCCGACCCGGCCAGCCTCACCACCCCGCACACCCCCGGCGCCTACCCTCACCCCCCGTGCAGCACCGACACCTCGGCCGCAGCGGCCTCCGCGTATCCCGCATCGCCCTCGGCACCATGACCTGGGGCCACGACACCGACACCGACGAAGCCGCCGCCCAACTCGACGCCTTCCACGAAGCGGGCGGCACCCTCGTCGACACCGCCGACCTGCACCACGAAGGCCGCAGCGAACACATCCTCGGCGACCTCCTGCACCACCACTTCCACCGCGACGACCTCGTCCTCGCCACCCGCGCGGCACCCCGCGGCCCCGCAGGCACCCCCACCTCCCGCGGCACCCTGCTCACCGCGCTGGACACCGCGCTGCGCCGACTGCGCACCGACCACATCGACCTCTGGCAGATCCCCGCCTGGGACCCCGCCGTACCCCTCGACGAAACCCTCGGCGCCATCGACACCGCCGTCACCAGCGGCCGCATCCGCTACGCCGGCGTGGCCAACCACACCGGCTGGCAACTGGCCACCGCCGCCCAGCACCAGCGCAACGCCCCCGGACGCACCCCCATCATCGCCGACCAGGTCGAGTACTCCCTGCTCGAACGCGGTCCCGACCACGACACCGCCCCCGCCGCCGAACACCACGGCACCGGCCTGCTCGCCTGGGCGCCCCTCGGCCGCGGCGTGCTCACCGGCAAGTACCGGCACACCACCCCACCCGACTCCCGCGCCGCCGGCGACCTCGCCGCCTACGTCGACCACCACCGCACCGACCGCGCCGCCCGCATCACCCAAGCGCTGGCCACCGCCGCCGACGGCCTCAACGCCGCCCCCGCCCACGTCGCCCTCGCCTGGATCCGCGACCGCCCCGCCGTCACCGCCCCCATCGTCGGAGCCCGCACCGCATCCCAACTCACCACCACTCTCGCCGCCGAAGACCTCACCCTGCCGCCGGCCATCCGCGCCGCCCTCGACGACATCAGCGCACCCCACCCGCACACCGACCCCGCACCCACCCCGCTCTGAAGCCACCCACCCCGCACGAGCCGCCACCACCCGCGCACACCGCCGGGGCCCCCACCGCGCAAGACACCCGGTCAGGGATGCTGGAACCAGCAGCCGCACCGCACCCCGCGGACGGGCACACCCAAGGAGGGCCTCGTTGCGTCGTCTGGTCATCACCTGCCTGGCCGCCACCCTGCTGACCGGCTGCGGCATGGACGACAGCGGCGACCCCCTCCAGGTCACCGACCAGCTCACCGCCGCCCAACCGGCACCCGCGCCCCGCGACACCCCACCGGCAGCAGGCACCGTGCACCCGGCACCGGCCATCCAGCACACCGCCTACGACGCCACCACCGGCACCCTGCTGACCACCAGCGCCACCACCCTCGCCGTGCGCACCCCCGGCGCCGAACAGCAGCGCACCATCGACCTGCCCGCCGCACCCGCCAGCCTGCGCACCGAGCACGGCCACGCCCTGCTGGCCCTGCCCGACGCCGACGCCGTCATCCGCGTCGACCTGCGCACCGGAGCCACCACCGACACCCCCGTGCCCGGCCGGCCCGTCGACGCCCTCGACCTCGGCCCCGACCGCATCGCCACGGCCCAGCAGGACACCCGCGAGGTCACCGTCCGCGAACACGGCCGGCCCAGCGCCACCGCCGCCGAGTTCGACGAACCCGCGCACCTGCTCACCACCGGCGGCGACCTCAACGTCCTCGACGAACTCACCACCTCGCTCACCCCGGTCGACCCCGCCACCGGCGAGAAGGGCGCCGGTCTGCGCGCAGGCGCAGGCGCCACCAACGCCGTGACCGACCGCTACGGCCGCATCCTGGCCATCGACACCCGCGGCGGCGAGCTCCTCGCCTTCTCCACCGACCCGCTGATCATGAAACAGCGCTACCCCGTCCCCGGCAGCCCCTACGGCCTGGCCTACGACCCCACCCGGGACATGGCCTGGACCACCCTCACCGAGACCAATGAACTCGTCGGCTACGACGTCACCGGCGGCCAACCGGAAGAACGCCACCGCATCCCCACCGTCAGCCAGCCCGACTCCGTGACAGCCGACCCGGAAACCGGCAAGATCTACGTCGCCTCCGCCAACGGCGCCGGAATACAGGTGGTGACACCGTGAGCACACCCGCGACGACCGCCGAACCCGACTGGGAATACCAGCCGCTGCGCCTGCCACCCGGGACCAGCCGGCTCAGCGCAGCCACCCAGCTCAGCGTGCACGCGGAATTCTCCGGCTGGGAACTGTTCCGCGTCCTGCTCTACGCCGACGGCACCCGCAAGGTCTGGCTGCGCCGCAAGCGCACCCGCACCACAGCGCCCACCACCCGACCGGCCTGACCGCACCGATCACGGCACCCGCGCGACCCACTCCGGCGTCGCGAACTTCTCCTCGATCAGCTGCTCGGCCCGCGCCTGCTCCACCGCGGTCACCGGACCGTCCACCAGGCCGAACCGAGCCCGAAAGCCCGCCACCAGCCGGTCGATGACCACCTCGCGGTCCAACCCCGTCTGCCGCCGCAGCGGGTCCACCCGCTTGTCCGCGCTGGCCGTGCCCTTGTCGGAGAGCTTCTCCTGACCCACCCGCAGCACCTGGCCCATCTTGGCCACATCGATGCTGTAGGACATCGTCACGTGGTGCAGCACCGCGCCGCCCTGCTCCCCCGCCGCGCTGCGATCGGCCACCCGCTTCTGCGCCGCACCACCGATCTTGCCGCCGTCCGAGGCGATGTCGTTGAGCGGCTCATACCACACGTTCAGCCCCAGCTCGCCCAGCACACCCAGCACCCAGTCGTCCAGGAACGCGTAGGAGTCGGCGAAGGACATCCCCGCCACCAGCGACGCCGGGGCGTACAGCGAGTACGTGACCGTGTTGCCCGGCTCCACGAACATCGCGCCACCGCCGGTGATCCGCCGCACCACCTCGACACCGGCCTCCTGCGCGCCCGCGGCGTCGACCTCGTTGCGCACCGACTGGAAACTCCCGATGATCACCGCTGGGCGCGCCCACTCCCAGAACCGCAACGTCGGGCCCCGCCGCCCGGCGGCGACCTCCTCGGCCAACACCTGGTCCAGCGCCATGTGCATCAACGGCACCTGCGGCCCGTCGTGCACCAGCTCCCACCGGTGATCCGTCCACTCCGAGGCCCGCGTCACCGCGCGCCGCACCGCGATGCCTACCGCCTCGGCGCTGAAACCCACCAAGCGCGCCGACTCCGGCAGCCCGGCACGCACCAGACCGGCCAGCTGCTCGGCATCCGCGCCCGCGGGCGCACCCTCCAGCGACCGGTTGACCTCCTCCAGCGCCTCATCGGGCTCCAGGAAGAAGTCCCCGCTCAACCGAACCCCGGACAACCGCCCGTCGACCACGTCGAGATCGACGACGACCAGCTTGCCCCCGGGGACCTTGTACTCACCGTGCACGACTCACTCCTGCGGTTTCGGGATCGACGCCGCCGACAACACCGCGGGCCGCCGACTATTCCGCCGCTGCAGGGTGAGCCCCGGCACCCGGGCCCAGCCGACGGCGATGACCAGCGGTGACATGGCGGCACGTGATGGATTCCGCACCGCCGACGCTCCACACAGGACGCCGCACCTGCGCCGGGGCCGCCACCCGCGCGGCGGCGTCCTTTCGGCTGACACCGGCTAATATCCGCACCACACACGTGCGATCTACATCACAGTCAACCACCATCGCCCCGTACTGCCCGTTCGCGAGAGGAACCGACATGACGATCTCCGAGCCGACCGCCGCACCCGATCTCGACCGCGGTGGCTCCGACCGGGAACCCGGGCAGTTCCCGCCGAGCGTCCCGCAACCCGGCGCCGAAACGCCGCCCACCGACCTCGGCGATCACGACGAGAGCCACCTCATCCGCGGTTACGACTGACCGCGCGCAGCCCGAAACCAGCGCTGTCCGCTTCCGCCTCATCGTTGCGGGGTTGTCCGTGGCGGCAACGAGTTGTGCCGAACAGGAATGAATTCAGTCCACACTGAAACATCGAAGCTAACAAGACTCGGAGCGCGCCGTCCACCACTGGTCGAAGGCGTTTCGGTAGCAGGCGCGCAGAAAACAACGGTTAGCCCTGTTCCTACTGGCCACAGGGCCGAGGTCGCTGACGCTCCGTGGGTGGCGGCCGAATGAGCCGCTGACGGGGCGGTGTTCGGTGGCGGTGAGGATGTGCTCCGTTCGTTGATCACTACGGGGCGGAGCGGTGGATGTCGACGAGGTTCTTCTCCGATGAGGAGATCGAGCGGCTGCGGTCGTGGCCTGCCGAGTTGGGCCGGGATGAGCTGATCCGGTACTTCACGTTGGGCTCGGATGATCGGGCGTGGTTGGAGCGGTCGGCTCGGGGGCAGGGCAATCGGCTGGGTTTGGCGGTGCAGCTGTGCACGCTTCCCTGGTTGGGTTTCGTGCCTGACGAGGTGCCGGCTGCACCGCGGGCGGCGGTGAATCGGCTGGTCGTGCAGCTCGGCGTTGGGTTGGCCGAGCTCGCCGGGTATGGGGCGCGGGAGCAGACCCGCACCGAGCATCTGCGGCTGGTGGCCGAGCGGCTGGGGTGGCGGTTGGCCAGGGATGCCGAGTGGAAAGACCTCGAGGAGTTCCTGTTGGCGCGGGCGATGGAGCACGACGCGCCGAGTGCGCTGTTTCGTGTGGTCTGCGAGTACTGCGCCGGTGCTCGGATCATCCGGCCTGGTGTGGTGCCGCTGATGCGCGCGGTCGCCACCGCACGGGAACGCGCCGTGGCCGAGACGTTCCTGCGGCTGGAGCCGCTGCTGGGGGCGCAGCGGCGGGAGGAGCTCGACGCGCTGCTGGTCGCGGGTGGGGATCTGCGGATCTCGCGGTTGGCGTGGCTGCACCGTGGGGCGACGACCGCGTCGCCGATGGCGATCCGGGCCGAGCTGGACAAGCTGCGGTTTTTGCGTGGGTTGGACGCGCACACCCTGGACTTGTCGATGCTGCCCGAGGCGCGACGTCGCCGGCTGGCCGGGATCGGCCGCCGCAGCACGAATCAGGCCCTGGCCCGTCGGGACGGCGACAAGAGGTATCCGGTGCTGCTGGCCACGGTCGCCGAGTGCGCAGTCGAGGTGCTCGACGAGGTCATCGGCATGTTCGACCAGGCCTTGACCGGAGTGGAGAACCGCGCGAAGCGCAAGCTCGACGATGTGCTGGCCCAGCGGGCCCGAGAGTCCGAGGACCGGCTGAACCTGCTGGAGGAAATCCTCGCGGTGGCCACCGATGTGGACGTGCCCGATACCGACGTCGGGCCCCGGTTGCGGCGCGGGATCGGCCTGGAACGGCTGCGCACCGCCCGGCGTGACCCCGCCGACCGGCTGCCGCGCGATCATGGGCATCTGGCGATGGTGGAGTCCAGCTTCACCTACCTGCGCGAGTTCGCCCCGCACGTCATCCGCGCTCTGTCGTTCGAGGCCGCGGTGGATGCTCGGCCGCTGCTCGAGGCCGTCGAGGTGCTGGCCGAGCTGTACGCCCGCGGTGGCCGGAAGGTGCCCGAGGGGGCGCCGACCGAGTTCGTGCCGAGTCGGTGGCGTGGCTACCTCGATCAGGCCGCCACCAGCGGCAACACGACCGCGTACCGGCATTACTGGGAGCTTGCCACCCTGTTGGGTTTGCGGGATGCGCTGCGGTCCGGGGATGTGTGGGTGCCGGGCTCGCGGCGGTTCGCCGACCCGACCACGTTCCTGCTGCCCGCGAGCCGGTGGGAGGCGCTGCGGGGCGAGTACTGCGCCCTGGTCGGCGCCCCGCAAGAGGCCGATGAGGCGCTCGAGAACGCGGGCGAGCAGTTACATGCCGCGCTGACCGAGCTCGAGCCGCTGCTGGCTTCCGGGGAGGGGCCGGTGCGCCTGACCGAGCGCGGTGAGCTCGTGGTCAACCGGCTGAGTGCCGAGGCGGTGCCGGATGAGGTCGAGCGGCTGCGCGGCCAGCTGCTCGCGCTGTTGCCGCGGCCGCAGTTGACCGAGCTGCTCATCGAGGTCGACCGGTGGGCGGACTGGTCGGATCAACTCACCCACGTCGGCGGCAAGACCCACCGTGAGCCGCAGCTGCGCCGCAACCTGTACGCGGCGATCCTGGCCCAGGC
The DNA here is from genome assembly GCF_015209505.1 of Saccharopolyspora montiporae. Lineage (GTDB taxonomy): Bacteria > Actinomycetota > Actinomycetes > Mycobacteriales > Pseudonocardiaceae > Saccharopolyspora > Saccharopolyspora montiporae. The sequence continues at coordinate 661 of NZ_JADEYC010000033.1, read as the reverse complement.
GTGCAACTTCGGCGTGAGCGCGATGGCCGAGGCCTCCGGGCTCTCGGAGGAGACGCTGCGCTGGACCACCGAGTGGTACCTGCGCGAGGACACGCTGCGGGCGGCGAACGCGACGATCGTCAACCATCACCACCGGCTGCCGCTGGCGTCGATGTGGGGCGGGGGCACGATGTCGTCCTCCGATGGGCAGCGGTTCCCGATGCGGGGCAAGTCGCTGACCGCGCGGGCGATGAGCCGCTACTTCGTCAACGAGGGGGTGGCCACCTACACCCACGTCTCCGATCAGCACTCCACCTACGGCACCAAGGTCATCCCGGTCACCGACCGCGAAGCCGTGTACGTGCTCGACGAGCTCCTCGGCAATGCCACCGATCTGCCGATCACCGAGCATGCCACCGACACCGCCGGGCAAACCCTGACGGTGTTCGCGCTGTTCGCTTTGACCGGCTTCACCCTGTCCCCGCGCATCCGCGACCTCGGCGGGATCACGCTGCACCGCCTCGACACGCGCAGGCAGACGACCAGCAGGTTTCCGAACGCGGGCGGTCTGCTGACCGGCACGATCGACACGGCGCTGATCCGCAGCCAGTGGGACGAGATGCTGCGGCTAGCCGCCTCCCTCAAGTACGGCCACGCCACCGCCTCGCTGGTGGTATCCAAA
>NZ_JADEYC010000032.1 GCF_015209505.1 Saccharopolyspora montiporae | reverse complement strand
AGACAGTTCGCTGTTGAGTTCTCAAAGAACACACCAACCGGACTTCCGTCCGGCTCAGGTGATTTGCTCCGCTCATCGCGTTGCTGATTACTCTAAACCATCGTGTTTTCCGGGGTCAAACCGGGGGGGTCGGTATCAACCCCGCCGAACTAAACCACCGAACACGACCGGTGCGCACCGCTGAAAAGCAGCCCGCGAGTCGGTCAGCATCCCGACAAGCTCGAAGTTATCAAATACTGCGCCCCGCTCTCACCGAGGGGGTCGTCCTCGCTCGTCCCGGTCTTCACCGGTCCGTGCCGCGCTGACTTGAAGTAATCTACACACCGGTGAAAACCGGCTGAACACCACCCCCCTCTTAACGACGTCCGCGCAGGTCAGCACGTATTCGACGGGTCTTCGGCCACGACGTGACCCGGGCACGGCAAGACCCCAGGGGGATCACGTTCGTGTGGTCCTCGCTCGCTGCCCGGAATCGGGCGGCGTACGCGGGTAACCTCCCGGTGGATCTTCGGAACGGGGGTAAGCGGTGGATTCGACACCCATCTACAGCGAACTGCGCAAGAACCTGATCGACCCGGAGGACACCAACTGGGGAACCAGTTCGCCTCCGGAATTCGCCGCGGCTCTCACCGAGCGGGCCGAGCAGAGCACCAAGACCAAGGCGGACTCGAAGACGAAGAAGGGTGGCCGGACGGCCGGGCGCTCGCGCAGGCATCGCGCCGAGGACTGACCGGCTTTTCCACGCGCGAGGACGTCCGGCGCGCTCGGGATCAGTCTGTGGCGGAGGAGAAAAGCGGCAGCGCGACCGCCGGAACGGCGGCGTCGTCCTCGTCCTGCTGCTCCGGGCGCTCCGCGGCATCGGGCGCCTCAGTTACCTGGGACTCCGCAGGACGGGACTCGTCGGCGGACCGGGACCCCGTGGGCCGGGAACCGGACACCGCGGCCTCGTCGGCAGCCGGGGCGGCCGCCTCGGACTCCTGTTCCTGCGCGTCGTCGGCCGCGTCCGGGCTCTTCTGCCGGTGCAGCTGCTCGCGACTGCGCTGAGCCGCTCCCCGGATCTGTTCGGTGAGCTGCTTGTTCGCCCGGCGGTTGGTCTCGTCCTCGCGCTCCTGCTGGCGCTTGGTCCGGTCCGGTGCCGGCTTCGGTGAACGCGCCTTGGCGATGTAGCCGTCGAGCACCGACCGCAGTTCTTTCGCGTGGCCGTCATTCAGGTCGATTTCGTACGACACGCCGTCCAACGCGAAGGTGACGGTGTGTTTGGCTGGCGACCCGTCGATGTCGTCGACGAGTTCGACCTGAATCCGCTCGGCCATGATCACCTGTCTCGGGAACGTGCCCCGCCTCTATTCGCGACACCTGCAGGCGAGAGCAACTGCGGCCCCCGGGTCACGTTGTAGCACGGGCCCCCGCCGCTGTCTCGCCCTTCACCATAGAACAGCACTGCAGCGGGCCGATAACCGCCGTGCGGGTCATCTGCAGGCGATCGGTGGCCACGCCGCGCGCTCCTCCCCTCCCCGACAGTAGCCGAGCCGGGAGCATTCGAAAAGTTACCTGGGACACACCCGGGAAAGCAGTATCCTCGGGTGGAATGGCGTCCCGGCCATCTATTATTGTTCGCCCGCTCCACCTGCACCCCGAAGTGCGGGAACTACGATCGGGAATCGAGGGTTATCGTGGCGCAGAAAGTCACCGTTCAGCTCGTGGACGATGTCGACGGTTCGACGGCGGACACGACCGTGGAGTTCGCGCTCGACGGGGTCGAGTACACCATCGACCTGTCCGAGGACAACGCCGAGTCCTTGCGTGAATCGCTGGCGTCCTACGTGGAGAGCGCACGCCGCGCCGGCGGCCGCAAGCGCGCCAAGGGCAAGCAGGGTAAGGCGGTCAAGCAGAACAAGCAGAACAAGCAGAACAAGGCCGCGGCACCGAACACCGCCGACCGGGAGCGGAACCAGGCCATCCGCGAATGGGCGCGCAACCAGGGAATGCAGGTTTCCGACCGGGGGCGCATTCCCGCCGAGGTCGTCGAGGCGTACGACAACGCCCAATGATCCCGGGACACCGGTGATCCACGGGCACCGGTGAATCCAGGGAGCCGCCCTGATCGCGAGGCCCGCCGGATCGTGCGCGCATGGCGGCCGTCCGCGCCGAGGAACCGGGACCGCCGGACGGTGCGCGTCACCGCTCGGACAGGAACCGGTCCACCTCGGCCCGCTCGGGCATCGCCGCAGTGGCCCCGTTGCGCTGCACGGACAACGCCGAGGCAGCTGCCGCTCGGCGCATCGCCCGCTCGACCGGGCTCCCCGCACCGAGCTCGGTGGCCAGCACGCCGGCGAAGGTGTCCCCGGCCGCGGTCGTGTCCACCGCCGGCACCGGGAACGCCGGGACCTCGACGACATCCCCGTCGCGGTTGCCGTAGACCGATCCCGCCGATCCGCGGGTGATCACCGCTTCGCCGACCAGCTCCAGCAAGCCGCGCAACGCTTCGCGCGGTTCCGCGGACCCGGTCAGCACCGCCGCTTCGTGCTCGTTGGGCACGAGCAGATCGACGTCGGCGAGCAGCTCGGCGGGCAGCTCGGCAGCCGGAGCGGGCGTGAGCACCACCCGCGCACCGCGGCGCCGCGCCGCGCGGGCCGCGGCCGCCACCCCGGGCAGCGGGATCTCCAGCTGCAGCAGCAGGCAGTCCGACTCGTCGAGCACCCGATCGTCGCCGTCGGCCAGGTCGTCGAGGGCGGCGTTCGCACCGGGCACCACCACGATCGAATTCGCCCCGGCGTCGTCGACCACGATGTGCGCGGTCCCGCTGGCTCCGGGCACCACCCGCATCCCCGCGACATCTACAGTGGACTCCCGCAGGTTGCGGGTGATCCGGTCGCCGAACTCGTCGTCGCCGACCGCGCCGATCATCCGCGTCCGCGCCCCCGCTTTCGCGGCCGCGACCGCCTGGTTGGCGCCCTTGCCGCCGGGAGCGGTGCGGAATTCCCTGCCGAGCACGGTCTCCCCGCGCCCCGGAGCGGTGGGCACGTAGGCCACCAGGTCCATGTTGCAACTGCCGAATACCGTCACCGTCGTCGTCACACCGGCCATGATGGCCGATCCCGGTACCGACCAGGGCGCGGGCGGGTCGCCCGCCGGAACGCGACGTACGATGCCGGGCAACCGTCGAGGAGGAGCGAAACGCGGTGGACTACGCGGTGACAGCGGATCTCGAACCGCCGGCCGGAGTGGACCGGCTCGATCCGCTGCAGCAGGAGGGGATCGCGGCGGTCCTGGACCGCTACCTCGCGATGGTCGAGGGCGTGTCGGGCCCGGGCGATGCCGACATCGACGTGCTCGATTACCGCATCACGGTGCACCACACCGGTGCGAACGTGCTGCTGGCCCTGGACGCCCCAGCCCTGGCCGCGGCCGAGGAAGCCGCGGCCTCGGTGCTGCACGAGCTGATCGGCGAGAGCGACGTCCTGGCCGACTGGTCGGTGGCCCACTCCGAAGTGCGCCTCACCGAGGACGAGTTCAACCAACGGTTGGCGGCCGCGGAGAACGGGGACGCGGACACCGAACTGGAGGCCGCGGTCGAGGAGGCGCTGGACACCAGCGTCCCCGAGCCGGCGATGGACGTGGAGCACTGGCGCACCCGGCTGGTCGAGCTCTCCGAGCAGCTGCGCGCGTTCTCCCCGGACGCCTTCGGCCCGGCACCGGTCCGGTCGGCAGGCCGGATCGCGGCAGGTTCGCTGATCCACGGCATCCGGGTGGTCACCGACGAGCTCTTCTACGACGAACTGGCGCTGGCGGTGAACAACGCGACGGTGGCCGATGCGGTCGGCCTCCTCGTGCTGGAGGAGCTGCCGCCCTGCTACGCGCACCGGTACGACTCGCACTTCGCGCGGTCGTTCCTGCTGTCCTCGGCCGCGGTGGCCGCGCAGCTGACCGCACCGGAGTGGCAGGGCCCGCGCACGGTGGCCGAATCGCTGGCGCTGCGGCTGATCGTCAACGAGGCGCGGGTGGTGCTGGAAGCCGCGGAGCTCATGGACTGGGCCACCAGCGAGGCGGTGTTCGCGCAGTTCAGCGAACAGGCCTTCGCCGCCGTGCCGAGCGAGGAACTCTACGCGGTGGATTTCGCCCTGGGCGGCCAGGACCAGCTCGTCCCGATCGCGCACGCGGACGAGGTGGAGGACGGTCTGCGCGAGCGCGGGTTGGCGTTCGAGCAGTGGTTCCGCCCCCGCGGCGGACCGGTGGGGCATCACCCCTACCTGAGCTGACCGGGGGTGCGGGGCGTCCTGGCCGCCAGAGCGCCCCGCACCCGCCGCGGCTCAGCTCTGGTTGCGCACCGAAAAGGGCGCGACCGTGCAGCCGATGATGCTGGCCTCGTCGATGGTGGCCGGCTGGTACCGAGCCTTCGAGAAGTTCTCCAGCAGCACGTTCGTCGAGTCGTCGAGTTGTTCTACCCGCCCGAACAGGAAGGCCCACTCGTGCTCGTCGGAGCCGAAGTAGGCCACGGTGTCGAACAGCTTCTGGAAGCGGTTGTGCGCGCGGACCAGGGTCTCGTTGCGCCACAGGGTCGGGCTGCCCGCCTGCACCGCGACGACTCCGCCCGGGGACAGCACGGTCTGCGCCCGGAGCAGGAACTGCTCGCCGTAGAGGCGGTTGTGCTGCCCGTCCGATTCGTCGGCGCGCTCGTCCGGCAGGTCCACGACCACGACGTCGTAGCCTTCCGGCGGAGCCTGCTCCAGGAAGGACCAGCCGTCCGCGAAGTGCATCCGGACCGGGCCGTCCCCGCGTTCGGCCGCGGCGAGTTCGTCCTGGTCGTAGCCGTACGGCAGGAGTTCGGCGCACCGGCGCACGCACTCCTCGTCGATGTCGACGTGGTCGACGAGGCTCGCCCCGGCCTGCACCGACATCTGGCTGGCCACGCCCTCACTGGAGCCGATGATCAGCACGCGCTCGATCTTGTCCGCGAGCAGGAACGCCGGCACCATCATCGCCTCGTGGTAGACGAGTTGGGAGTACTCGGTGCTCTGCCGATCGTCGTCGCAGAACAGCGAAATGCCCTGTCCCGTGCGGCCGATCACCATGTGCTGGTAGGCGGTGTCGCCTTCCCACAGCACCTCGTCGACCCGCCACAGGCGTTGCATGTCGGCGCCCAGCGGCTCCTTGATCCAGCGGTGCCCGTCGAGTTCGATCAACGCCTGCCCTCCTTGAAATCCGTTGCCCGGTAGGGCGTTGTCACGACGCCACCGCGGCGAAATCCCGGCCGCGCTGCACGGTCTGCGTGTTCACGGTGCTCGGTTTCAGCGCCTGCGCGATCAGTTCGACCGCTCGTTCCGGCTGCGCGGTGTGCCCACAGGTGAAGACGTCGATGAAGATCGAGCCGTCCTCCGGGTACGTGTGCATCGAAGCGTGCGATTCGGACAGCAGCGCCAGCACTGTGACACCTTGCGGCTCGAACCGCTCGGCGATCATCTGGCACACGGTGGCACGCGATTCGCTCAGCGCGCCGTGCATCGTGTCCCGCAGGAACTGCTCGTCGTCGAGCAGTTCCGGAGCCACACCCTCCAGTTCGGCAAGGACGTGCTGGCCGGTGAACAAGCCCACCGGCGGCGTCCCGGTGTCAACGGACATCTATCGACCTCCCATCGTTTCGCATGATCGTGAATGGGCACAGACTTGGTCGGCCGACGGGGCCGCGGTGTTTCACCGCTGTTCGCCGTCGACGCAGTAGGTGGGCAGCGGCGTGAAGCCGTTGAAGCCCACCGAGCTGTAGCTGGCCGTGTAGGCCCCGGCGCTGAGCAGGTCCACCCAGTCACCGGATCGCAGCGTCACCGGCAGCTCGTACCGGGTCCGCTGGTAGAGGACGTCGTCCCCGTCGCAGGTCGGGCCCGCGATGACGACCGGACCGGTGGGATCGTCGTCCCGCGCGGTCCGCAACCGGTACGCGATGGCCTCGCCCTCGGTCTCGGCGAGGCCGTTGTACCGGCCGATGTCGAGGTACACCCAGCGCCCCGCCCCGTCACCGGCTTCGCTGACGAGGACGACTTCGCTACGCAGTACCCCGGCGTCCCCGGCGATGTAGCGACCGGGTTCGATCAGCAGTTCCGGGCGGTCCGCGCCGAACTCGCGCTGCAGCGCCCGCTCGATGGCCAGCACGTAATCCTCGGTGCGCGGCGTGTCCTCGGTGTAGGCCGCGGGCAGCCCGCCGCCCAGGTCGACCATCCGCAGTGGCGCGCCTGCGCGGGCGCAGTCGGCGAAAACCCGCCCGGCTGCGGCAATGCCATGTTCCCAGGCATTCGGATCGAGCTGCTGCGAACCGATGTGGAACGACACCCCGTACGGATCCAGGCCCAGTTCCCGGGCGCGGACCAGAAGCTGGGCCGCGCTTTCCGGCGCGCAGCCGAACTTGCGGCCGAACGGGGTGCGCGATCCCTCGTTGTCCACGAGCACCCGGCAGAACACCGCGGCACCGGGAGCGCATTCCGCGATGGCGGCGAGATCGGCGGCGCTGTCCGTGGCGAACAGCCGCACGCCCTGCTCATGCGCGCGGGCGATGTCGCGCGGTTTCTTGATCGTGTTGCCGTAGGAGATCGACGCGGGATCGGCGCCCTCGGCCAGGCACAGATCGATCTCACCGGGACTGGCGACGTCGAACGCGGAACCGAGGGCGACGAGTTCGCCGACGACCTCGGGAGCGGGATTGGCCTTGACCGCGTAGCAGATCCTCGCGTCCGGGAGCGCTGCCCGCAGCTGCCGGTAGCGGCTGCGCACCGTCGCCAGATCGACCACGAGGCACGGCGTCTGCGGAGCGTGCTCGTCGAGGAAGCGCCGCACCGGGTCCGGTCCGGCTGATCGTGTGGTGCCGCTCGGACGGTCCGTCACTCCGGTGGTGGCGGACAGATCGGTCAATCCCGGTACCTCCAACTCGCGGCGAACTGATCGACGAACTGTGAACGGGCGAGCGCCCCGGGCAGTGCGCGACTGCGACCAAGCACGGTACCGCGCCCGCGAGCGGATTTCGAACCACCTGCCCCCGGCGACCGGGGACGACGGGCCGGGTGTGAGCACCCCCACGGGGCTACGCGCGTTCGGAGATCGGCTCCGGGCCACCGGGCGCCTCCGCGCGCAGCGCGAGGAAGAAGTCGACCCGGGTCGGGAAGTGGCCCAGGTCCCGCCCGGTGAGCTCCTCGACGCGGCGGATGCGGTAGCGCAACGTGTTCACGTGCAGGTGCAGCCGCTGCGCGCACTGCGTCCACGACCCGGAGGACTCCAGGAAGGCGCGCAACGTCCCGGTCAGGTCCGAACCGTGCGCGGCGTCGTAGGCGAGCAGCTCGGCCAGCAGCCGGTCCCGGTAGGAGCGGCGGAGCTCGGCCGGAACGGAGGCCAGCAGCACGTCGTGCGTGGCGAGTTCGGCCGCGCCGGCGATGCGGACCGCTCCGGGTGCTCGTTCGGCCAGCCTGCGCGCGTGCACGGCCTCCTCCAGCGCGGCGCGCAGGCCGCCGATACCGGTGATGTCGCTGATCCCGGCGGCGACCGGTTCGTCGGCCGAGCCGGCGTCGGCGGCCAGTGCGCGCAACCGGTCCTCCAGCCGGAGCAGGTGGTCTCGGTCGTCGGCGAACAGCGCGGCGGCGGCGTCGCCGAGCGGGGCGGTCACCGCGGCCAGGCCGCTCGCGGCGGCGAGCTCGGCCAGCAGCGCAGCCGACTCCCCCGCCGCACCGGAGCGCAGCGCCACCACGCGCAGCGGTTCACCCGGCGGCAGCCCCGCGGCCTCCAGCCGGGCCACGGCGTCCGTGCCGCTCGACGTGCCGTCCAGCAGCCCACGCATGGCCGCTTCCGCCGAGCGGCCCGCGATCCGGCGCGCCTCGTCGACCCGCGCCCGCACCAGCGCGGCCACCGTGCCCAGCTCTCCGGCCACTCCCTCGTGCTCGGCGGCGTCGGAGGTGCCGCGGATCACCACCAGCCAGCGGGACGCGCGGGGGCCGGGACCCGCGTCGACCGGCCAGACCGCGAGGTCCCCGCTCACCCGACGCGGCAGCCGACCCGCGGCCGCGTCGCGCACGGCGCGGTGCTCGGCGGCGGTCAGCTCGGCGGTACCCGCCACGGTCCAGCCCGCTGCGGAGACGATCCAGCAGTCCGCGGCCAACCGTTCGGCGGCCAGGGCCAGCACGCGGTCCGGGGAGGCCCCGGCGGCGACCGCGGCCACCAGGTCGTGCCGCGGGACCGGGCGCTGCACCCGGTCGGCCAGCGTGGAGAAGCTCACCGACAGCGGAACCTCGAACGCCGGGATGCCGTGTGCCGCGCAAGCGCGCACCAGGTCGCGCGGGGTCTTGCCGAGCCGGGCGGTGCCGCAGGCCAGGCCGGCCACCCCGGCGTCGGCCAGCGCGGCGGCGAAACCGTCCGAGTCCTGCGCACCGCCGTGCCACACGAGTCCGCTGAGCACGAGCTCCCCGCCGGAGAGGTAGCGGCGCGGATCGGGCAGGTCGGTGATGTACACCCCGCGCACCGGCCGGTCCAGCGCCTCGCGACCGGTCAGCAGGCGCAGGCCGAGGGAGGTGTCGCCCAGCAGGTCCGCGAGCAGCACAGCAGCCTCCTCTCCGGACGCGGATCGCCGGTGATCGTGGCCGTTCGTAGGAACATCCTAATCGGGTGCCTTCGCCCGAGAGGTTTTTCGGTGTTTCCACCGCTGGTCAGCGCCGTATCCCGGTGGTGTGCTGAACGGGTTGGCGACACCGATGCGGACAGGAGACCGGCCCGTGGAATTCCTCCGCCCGGCGTCGTGGGGCGAAGCCCTGCGCGCCAAGGCCGACCACCCGGAGGCGGTGCCCGTCGCGGGCGGCACCGATCTGCTGGTCGAGCTCAACTTCGGGCACCGGCGGCCGGACGCGATCCTGGACCTGACCCGGGTGCCGGAACTGGCCGAGTGGTCCCGCGCGCCCGAGCAGCTGCGCATCGGTGCCGGACTGCCCTACGCCCGGCTGATCGACGAGCTGGGCGGCGAGCTGCCCGGGCTGGCGGCGGCCTCGCGCACCGTCGGCTCACCGCAGATCCGCAACCGGGGCACGGTCGGCGGCAACCTGGCCTCGGCCTCCCCCGCAGGCGATGCCCTCCCGCCGCTGCTGGCCGGCGGCGCGCAGGTGGAGGTGGCGTCGGTGCGCGGTGCGCGCACGATCCCCGCGGACGAGTTCTGCACCGGGGTCAAGCGCAACGCGCTCGCCGCGGACGAGCTGATCGCCGCCGTGCACTGCACCCCGGCGACCGGTCCGGAGCAGTTCGCCAAGGTCGGCACCCGCAACGCGATGGTGATCGCGGTGTGCTCCTTCGCGATCAGCCTGCATCCCGCGCGGCGCGAGGTCGGCACCGGCATCGGCTCGGCCGCACCCACGCCGCGCCGGGCCCGGGACGCCGAACGGCTGCTGGGCGAGGAGCTCGACTGGGACGGGCGCGGCGCGCTGCCGGATGCGCTGGTGTCCCGGTTCGGTGAGCTGGTCGCCGCCGCGGCCGATCCCGTCGACGACGTCCGGGGCAGCGCCGCCTACCGCAGGCACGCGCTGTCCGTGCTCGCCCGTCGGACCCTGCAGCGGGTCTGGCACGACCACTCATCCGGGAGGCCGGAATGCGCCTGACATGCACCGTGAACGGCCAGCAGCGCGAGGCCGACGACGTGTGGGAAGCCGAGAGCCTGCTGCACGTGCTGCGCGAACGCCTCGGCCTGCCGGGCTCGAAGAACGCCTGTGAGCAGGGCGAATGCGGTTCGTGCACGGTCTACCTGGACGACGTGCCGGTCTGCTCCTGCCTGGTGGCCGCGGGGCAGGCCGAGGGCAGGCGGGTCCGCACCGTGGAGGGCATCGCCGACGGCGAGCAGCTCGACCCGGTGCAGGAGGCGTTCGTGCGGACCGGTGCGGTGCAGTGCGGCTTCTGCACCCCGGGGCTGATCGTGCAGACGCATGACCTGCTGCGGCACAACCCGGCGCCGAACGACGCGGAGATCCGCGAGGCGCTGGCCGGGAACCTGTGCCGCTGCACCGGCTACCAGAAGATCGTGGACGCGGTGCACCTCGCGGCCGGGCAGGACGGGGAGGTGCCGGCATGAGCACGCCGCGCGAGCTGGCGGACACCGCCACCGGCGGGATCGGCGCATCGGCGCTGCGCCCGGACGGGGTGCTCAAGGTGCGCGGGGAGTTCGCCTACTCCTCGGACCTGTGGGCGGAGGACATGCTGTGGGGCGCGACGCTGCGCAGCCCGCACCCGCACGCGCGGATCCGCGGTATCGACATCACGGCGGCGCTGCAGGTCCCGGGCGTGCACGCGGTGCTCACGCACGAGGACGTGCCCGGCCGCAACCGGTACGGGCTCAAGCACGTCGACCAGCCGGTGCTGGCCGAGGACCTGGTGCGCTTCCGCGGCGAACCGGTGGCGCTGGTGGCCGCCGACCACCCGGAGACGGCGCGGCGCGCCGCCGACCGCATCGAGGTCGACTACGCGGTGCTGGAACCGGTGACCGATCCGCAGCGCGCCGCGCACGACGAGTCGCTGCCGCGGCTGCACCCGGACGGCAACGTGGTGCGCCACCAGCGCGTGGTGCGCGGCGATCCGGACGCGGCCGCGGACGTGGTGGTGTCCGGCACGTACACCGTGGGCATGCAGGACCAGGCGTTCCTCGGCCCGGAGTCCGGGTTGGCGATCCCGGCCGAGGACGGCGGCGTGGACCTGTACCTGGCGACCCAGGACCTGCACAGCGACCGGGCGCAGACCGCGGCCTCGCTGGGGCTGGACCCGGAGCTGGTGCGGATGACGATGTCCGGAGTGGGCGGTGCGTTCGGCGGCCGCGAGGACCTGTCGATCCAGGTGCACGTGTGCATGCTGGCGCTGCGCACCGGGCGGCCGGTGAAGATGGTCTACGGCCGCGAGGAGTCGTTCTACGGCCACGTGCACCGGCATCCGGCCACGATGTACTACGAGCACGGCGCCACCCGCGACGGCCGGCTGGTCTACGTCAAGGCGCGGCAGTACTTCGACGGCGGGGCTTACGCGTCCAAGACACCGGTCGTGGTCGGCAACGGCACGACGCTCGGCGTGGGGCCCTACGAGGTGCCGAACGTGCAGGTCGAGGGCTGGGGCCTGTACACGAACAACCCGCCGTGCGGAGCGATGCGCGGACTCGGCGCGGTGCAGCCGACATTCGCCTACGAGTCGCAGATGGACAAGCTCGCCGCCGCGCTGCAGCTGGATCCGGTGGAGCTTCGGGTGCGCAACGCGATCGCGCAGGGCGGCACCATCCCCACCGGGCAGCGGCTGGACTACCCGGCGCCGGTGGCCGAACTGCTGCAGCGGGTGCGCGATCTGCCGATGCCGGACGAGCGCAGCGCCCCGCACCGGAGCGGCGGCCCGGTGGACGTGCGCGAACTGCCGGGCGGGGCGTCGAACACCACGCACGGCGAAGGCGTGGTGCGCGGCGTCGGGTACGGCGTGACCATCAAGAACATCTGCTACGCCGAGGGCGCCGACGACTTCTCCACCGCGCGGGTCGGCCTGCAGGTGGTCGGTGGCGAGCCCGCCGCCCTCGTGCACACCGCGGCTGCCGAGGTCGGCCAGGGCGTGGTGACGGTGCAGCAGCAGATCGCGCGCAGCGAGCTCGGCGTGCAGCGGGTCGCGGTGCACCCGAACGACACGAGCGTGGGTCCGGCCGGGTCAAGTTCGGCCTCGCGGCAGACCTACGTCACCGGCGGTGCGGTGCAGCTGGCGTGCCAAGCGGTGCGCGAGGCGCTGTTCGAGCGGGCCGGGGAGCTGTTCGACGTCCCGGCGGAGGGGCTGTCGCTGGAGGGCGGCAAGCTGGTCAGCGACGGCGGCGGTGTGCTGGGCGAGCTCGCCGAGGTGCTCGGCGACGAGGTGATCGAGCGCACCCGGCGCTACCACCACCGCCCCACCTTCCCGATGGACGAGGACGGCCGCAGCGAGCGGGTGCAGGTGCAGCACGCGTTCTCCGCGCACCGCGCCGTGGTGGACGTGGACACCGAGCTCGGGCTGGTCAAGGTGGTGCAGCTGGCCTGCGCGCAGGACGTGGGCAAGGCGATCAACCCGGACTCGGTGCGCGGGCAGGTGCAGGGCGGTTCGGCGCAGGGCCTCGGCCTGGCCGTGATGGAGGAGGTGCAGGTCAGCGGCGGAATGATCCGCAATCCGTCGTTCACCGACTACCTCATCCCGACGATCCTGGACATGCCGCCGGTGGAGATCGACCTGCTGGAGCGCGCCGATCCGAACGCGCCGTACGGCGTGCGCGGAGTCGGCGAACCGCCCACGATCTCCACGACGCCCGCCGTGGTGTCCGCCATCCGGCAGGCCACCGGGCTGGAATTGGCGCACACCCCGGTGGCCCCCGAACACATCGCGATAGGAGACGTTTCCCCAGGACTTGCGCAGCGATGCGGGTAGCGGAACCTCGGGCGCCGGCTCGGTCCGGGAGCGCCGACTCAGGTATGTCGAGACATCGCGCTGGAGCTGTCCTCCCGAGGCGAGGTGACCCGCGGCGGTGCAGGGTGCGTGCCCCGTGGAAGCGGCTGCCGCCGCTTGGGAAATGAACAACACTAGGAGCGCCGTGCAGCAGGAGCAGGAATTCATGCGGCTGGCCGTTCGCCTCGCCGAGAAGAGCGTCGCCGAGGGCGGCGGACCGTTCGCTGCGCTGGTGGTGCGCGGGGACGAGGTCGTGGCCACCGGCATCAACCGGGTCACCTTGGATACCGATCCCACCGCGCACGCCGAGGTGTCCGCGATCCGGGCCGCTTGCCGCGAGCTCGGCGAGTTCGAGCTGGCCGGGGCGGTGCTGGTGAGCTCGTGCGAACCGTGCCCGATGTGCCGGGCCGCGGCCATGTGGGCGCGGTTGGACCGGGTGCTCTACGGCGCCGACCGGCACGACGCCGCGGCCGCCGGGTTCGACGACCGCGCCTTCCACGAGGCGTTCCGCGATCCGGACGCCCCGGCGCCCGCCCCGCAGCACCAGGTGGTCACGCCGGACCGCACCGCACCGTTCGCGGCGTGGTCGGCCAAACCGGACCGCATCGACTACTGATCCCGCGCTCGCGGCGGGTAGGTTCGGCGGTGGGAGGCATCGTGCGGACCGAGGTCGCGGGGATCGTGCTCGCCGCAGGCGCGGGCAGGCGGTTCGGCATGCCCAAGGCCCTGGTCGAGCACCGCGGATCGCTGCTGGTGGACCGCGCGCTGGCCGTGCTGGCCGACGGCGGCTGCGCACCCGTCGCGGTGGTGCTCGGCGCGTCGGCGGACGAGGTGCTCGACCGCGCGCAGCTGCCCGGCGCCGTGATCGTGCACAACCGGCTGTGGCCGAGCGGGATGGGTTCCTCGCTGCGCGCCGGGCTGGACCGGCTGGCCGAGACCTCGTGCGCGGCCGCGGTGGTGCTGCCGGTGGACATGCCGGGTGTGACGTCGGCGGCAGTGCGCCGGTTGCGCGCGCACGCGGGGCCGGACTCGCTGGCCGCGGCCTCGTACGCGGGGATGCGCGGGCATCCGGTGCTGCTGGGCGCCCGGCACTGGCCGGGCGTGCGCGCGGCGGCGACCGGGGACGCGGGCGCCCGCGGGTACCTGCGCGAGCGCGAGGTCACCCTGGTCGGCTGCGATGATGTATCGGAAGGATTCGATGTTGACCAGCCGGGAGACCTCGACGAGGTCACCCCGTAGAGTCGGCGGCCACGTATGGGCTGACCGGCCCGCAACCGTTGCGCATCGGATGCCGCGTCGCACCACGATCGCAGGCGTCGCACGATCGCCGAGCATGCCGGAGGCGGAGGCAGTTAATGGCTAGCGGACACATCACCGCGAACTACGTGCCCGACGGTGAGGACTGGCTGATCACCGTGACATCGGACACCGATGCGCGCACCGAGCGCGCGCCCGGCCTGATCGCGGCCCGGGACAAGGCGGAACAGCTGATCGAGGAGCTCGCACCGAGCGCGGTGGGGCGGGTGGTGATCCACCTGCTCGACGGGGACGGTTTCGCCTTCACCACCGCCTACCTGCAGGCCCGGCACGGACTGTCCGACGAGGCCACCGCGCAGGCCGCCGCGGCCGCCACGGGTGCCGCCGCCGCGGGGGGACCGGCCGCGCCGCAGTGACGCCCGGCGGCGAGCCGGGGCCGCCCGCTGTTCATAGGATGTCCGCGTGGAGGTGCCGATGGGCGGTGCGCGCGGGGAGGAGTCGCCGGTGACCAGCGTCGAACCGGGCCAGTCGACAGGAGCGGGCCGGGGAAGGCCGCGGGACGCGAGCCGGGACGCCGCGCTGCGCGAAGCCGCGATGGAAGTGCTGGCCGACGTGGGCTACCGCGCGCTGACGATGGATGCCGTCGCCGCGCACGCTCGGGCCGGCAAGGCCACGATCTACCGCCGCTGGGACTCCAAGCTCGACCTGGTGATCGACACCTGCAACGAGCTGGTGCAGCGCAGCATCGTCGAACCGGACAACGGGTCGGTCCGGCTCGATCTCGGCGAGTTCCTGCGCTCGTTCGCGACGTTCCTGACCGGACCGGTGGGCAAGGCGGCGCAGGCGCTGGTGGGTGAGCTGCCGCACGAACCGGAGCTGGCGGCGTCCTTCCGCGAGTCGTTCCTGCTGCCGCAGCGCGACATGCTGCGCCGGATCATCGAGCGCGGTATCGCGCGCGGCGAGATCCGCGCAGACGTGCCGATCGACACCGTGGTGGAGCTGGCCGGTGCGGGGCTGATCTACCGGCTGATGCTCACCGACGATCCGCTGGACACCGGATTCGTGGACCGGCTGCTCAACGAGGGCCTGCTGCCGCTGCTGGGTGCCTGAACCCGCACCGGCGGATACCGCGGCGCAGCGCAGCGGGCTAGGGTCGTTTCCCAAGCGGCGGCAGCCGCTCCCACCCGGCACGCAGCCCGCACCGCCGGGTTCCAAAGCACTCCCCCAGGTCCGGAGGCCGCGATGCTCGGGAATGTGGCGAGTCTGCACAGGTGGCCGGTGAAGTCGCTGCGCGGGCAGCGGGTGCGCGCCGCGCGGTTCGACGAGCGCGGCATGGCCGGGGACCGCGCACACGTGCTGCTGGACGGCCGGCCGGAACGCAGCGGGAACGTGCTGACCGTCCGGCAGAACCCCGACATGCTGAGCTGGTCGGCGTCCTGCGGGGACGATCCGGATCCGGACGCGCCGCCGGTGCTGCGTTCGCCGGCGGGTGCGGAGCTGCCGTGGCGGGATCCGCAGCTGCCCGCGGTGCTGGCGGAGTCGCTGGAGATCCCGTTGAGCCTGCGTACCGCGGACGGGCAGCAGGACCGCGGGCCGACGGTGCTGGTCACCTTCGAGGAGTCGCTGCGCGCGCTGGGCGCCGAGCTGGGCGCGGAGGTGGATCTGGCCCGGTTCCGCACGAATCTGCACCTGCGCACCGGGTTGCCGGCCTTCGCCGAGGAGCGGTGGGAGCCGGGGACCGTGCTGCGGGCCGGTGCGGTCCGGTTCGAGGTGGTCGGCGAACACGCGGGCCCGTGCATCCGGTGCGCGGTGCCCAGTTGGGACGCGTTCGGCGGCCAGCGGTGGCCGCAGTTGCAGAAGCACCTGATCGACGAGCACGAGAACAAGTTCGGCGTGATCGTGCGCGTCACGCGGGCCGGCGAGGTGACCGAGGGCGACGAGGTCGAGGTCGAGCCGGGGTGAGCGGCCGCGGCCTCCGGGCAGCACCCGGAGGCCGCGGGCGGTCTCAGCGGAACAGCTTGCGCACGACCACCACGGTGACCAGCGCACCGACCCCGATCAGCGCGTAGCGCACCCGGGGGTCGTTGAGCTTGTCCTGCACGCTCGCCTTGCCCTGCTCGACGAACCGCTGGGGGTGCGCCTTGACGCTGAGCTCGTCCAGCGTGGAAGCCAGCGCGGTGCGCGCCTGCTCGATATCGCGCTCAATGGCGTCGGGATCACGTGCCACGTGTCCTCCTCACGTTCACCTGGCTGCCGACAACCGTAGAGCACCGGGCGGGCGGGGTCGCAGCGGCGGTTCGCCGTGTCGCGCCCGGCGGTGCGGATGCCGCCCGGGCGGTCCCGATCGATACGCTGTCGGCGCGGGGCGCTCGTCCGCCTCGCGGGGTCGTAGCCCAATCGGCAGAGGCACTAGGTTTAGGTCCTAGGCAGTGTGAGTTCGAATCTCATCGACCCCACCAGCAGCACGCCCCGGGCTCCGCGGAACGACCTTCGCGGAACCCGGGGGCACTTTTCGGGCGGTCCCGGCAGATCAGCGGGCGACGTCGCCGCGCCGGACCGCGTCCAGGAACGACCTGAACGACGACCGCGACACCGCGAGCGTGCCGCGGTCCGGGTCGCCGGCCTCCTTCGTGTCCCGGATACCGGCCAGCGCGCCATCGGCGGTGAAGCCGACCTCGACGCACTGACCGCCTTGGCCGTTGCTGCGGCTGGACTTGCGCCACTGTCCGAATGCGGGGGTGCTGGGCATCGTGGCCCCCTTCGTTGTGCTCGTTTCACGCTTGCTGTGACCGTGCAGCTTTGTCGAGCATGACCCGAGAGTCGTCCGCACTCGCTGCCAGCCCGTCGAGCTGCTCGATCATGACGGTATAGCGCTCCACGTCGCCAGGATCTTCCTGGTACACCGCACCTCGGTCGTTCTCCAGGTAGGCGAAGGCCGGAGCCTCTTCCTCGGGGAACTGCATCAGGACGAACGATGCCGCCATCGCCGCGTGCGCCCCGGCCGAGAACGGAACGACGCGCAGCGACACATGATCCCACTTCGAGGCGGCGCTGAGGTGGTCCAACTGCTCCCGCATCGTTTCCGCGCTGCCGACCACGCGACGAAGGATCGCCTCGTTGAGGAAGGCGTTCAGCTCGGCAGGGTCTCCGGCGTTGAACTGTTCTTGGCGCTCTCGGCGCACCTGCACGACACGCGCCAGCTCGGTGTCACCGATGTCCGGACGTGCTGCGCGGGTGATCGCTTCGGCGTACGCGGGCGTTTGCAGCAGGCCCGGAACGAATTCGGCCTGGTACTCCCACAGCGTCGACGCGTCGCACTCGAAACCGACGAACTGGCGGAACCATTCGGGAACGGTGTCCCGGTAGCTCGTCCACCAGCCGCGCTGATTCGCCTCCTGGGCGAGCCGCAGCATGTTGTCCATCGTTCCGGCATCGGTGCCGTACAGCTGGCACAGCAACCGGACGTGCGGACCCTTGATCGCCTGCCGCCCCAATTCCACCTTGCTCAGCGTCTGCACGGTGATCTCCAACCACCCGGCGGCTTCCTCGCGACTCTTGCCCGCGCTCTGCCGGATCTGCCGCAGCATGGCCCCGAGTTGGCGGCGGCGGACGCTCGGTCCTGGCGACTTGGTCACGGTGGGTTCCTCATCGGCAACGGTGCGTGTCTTGGGCGTCGGCGAGTCTGCCACGGGCCAGCCTCGTTGTGATCAGCACGTACAGGATCAAGCGCCACCCGTTCGAGCGCACTTGAACACGCATGCTCCCCAGAATTCATTGTCATAGGCGCGCGCCTATGACAATGTAGCTCGCGGTAAGTGGTCAACAACTGAGCGTTGCTGACCCCGAACGCGCAGCGCTCCACCACGTCACAGCAACAGGCAGGTACCCGTGCCCCCGAATCTCGCGAAAACCGCCGCACGCCAGCTCATCCACATCCGGCGCGCCTCGTCCCGGACCGGTGCTCACCGTGCTTGATGCGCTGCTGCTCACCGCCACCACGTTCGCGATCTGGACCGCGGTCGCGATCCAGGCCATCAACGCCCGACGCAGCACACCCCCGGTGCCGAGTCGGCGCAGGCAGCGCGCTGCGCGCCGCGCGGCAGCCGCGATGCGCGCCCACGCGGGCCCGCACCCCGACATCGCGGCATCCGGCACCGGATCGCCGGACGGTCCCCTCCCCCGCGGTATCCGGCGAGACCTGTCGGCGTCCGGGACGCCGGGGCGTACCGCCGCGGACCCGGCTGTCGGCACCCCCGTGAGCCGGTGGCGGCCGGTATGCGGCTGACGCTGGCGCGCCCGCGCACCGGGCGCGGCGAACCGCCCACCGTGCACGCGTTCCCGGAAACCCCCGGCGACGGACCGTGGTCCGCGGTCTGCGGCGTGCAGGTGGCTCCGGGAGACGTCGAGGTCGTCGACGCGTTCACCGGCGCTCCGTGCCTGGTGTGCGCGTTGTCCGGCGCGACGGTCAGCGCGGCACCCGCGGTGCCCCGCGAGGAGATGGACGGCCCGCCGGTCGAGCTCAACGCGATCCCGGTCCTGCCGGACGAACCCGCCGAGCCGGCCGTCGCGGGCGCCCCGGCCGAAGTGCTGTTCGCGCTGTCCTGGCGGGAACAGGTCATCCACCGCGCCACCGCCGACGCACCGCGCGTCCCGCTCCAGGGCCGCACCCTCGTCCTCGGGGTGTGCGGCGTCCTCGGCTGGGGCCCGCTGCACGCGGTCCCGGACACCGGCGGCTGGGAACACTGCCCCGACTGCGACCACGCGTCGGGAACGACCGCGCCCCCGGGTTGACCCAGGTTCGTCCCCTCGGCAGAACCGCAGTTGAGCAGCGCTCGATGAGGAAGTGCCCGCCCTCCCGGAAAACGGGTCAGACCAGTTCGTGCCGCACGAGCGAGTCCACTGCGGACAGTGGTAGTGATCCGTTGCCGAGAACCAGGTCGTGGAACCGGGCGATGTCGAACCGCTCGCCCATCCGGCGCTGCGCGGTGGCGCGGATGCGGTCCAGTTCCCGTCGGCCGGCCAGGTAGGACAACGCCTGGGCCGGGAAGGCGATATATCTGTCCACTTCGGACTCAGCTTCGATCGGCGGCAAGGCGGTGTTCTCCAGCACGCAATCCACCGCGCGCTGCCTGCTCCAGCCCATCTCGTGCAGCCCGGTGTCCACCACCAGCCGCGCGCCGCGCAGCGCGTCCTGCGCGACCATGCCCAGCCGCTGCACCTCGTCCGAGTACAGGCCCATCTCGTCGGCGAGCCGTTCCGCGTACAGGCCCCAGCCCTCGGTGTAGGCGGTGAAGCCCAGCAACCTGCGCAGCGCCGGGAGCTCGGACACCTGCATCGCGCGGGCGAACTGCAGGTGGTGGCCGGGCAGCGCCTCGTGGAAGGCGACCACCTCGGCCGTGTAGCGCGGCCGCTGCTCGGCGCGGTGCGTGTTGGCGAAATACGTGCCCGGCCGGGAACCGTCGTCCGGCGGTGCCAGGTAGAAGCCGATCGGAGCGCTGACCGCATCCGCGGGCGGGACGGGCCGGACCTCGCATGGCTCCTCGGGCACCGCGCCGAACCAGCCCGGCGCCGCCGCGGCCGCCCGCCGCACGGCCGCGCGGGTGGTGTCCAGCAGCTCGTCGGCGTCCCGCCAGCGCAAGTCCGGATCGTCGCGCAGCCTGCGGAACACCTCCGCGGGCTCACCCCCGCCCAGCCGGACGATCTCCGGGCGCAGCCGCGCCAAGTGCTGCCGACCGGTCTCGTGCAGCTCGGCGGGATCCCGATCGTCGTTGAGGTGCGCGCGGATCAGCCCGCGGTAGATGTCGCCGCCGCCCGGCAGCCAGCACAGACCCGCTCGCTCCGGATGTCGGGACACCGGCGCGATCTCGGTGCGCAGCACATCGCGGTACCGGGCCAGCGCCGGATGCACCACCTCGGCGACCAGCTGCCGGCGCCGCTGCTCGACCGCCGCCGGCAGCGGGACCGCCAGCAGCGGATCGATGGCCGGGTCGGCGAGGTAGCGGTCCACGTGTTCGATCGCGTCGTCCACCAGGTGGCGCACCGGAACCCGACCGACCGCGATCCCCGCCCGGTGCCGCCGCGCGGTCGCCTCGGTGAACCAGCCGAACCCGCGCAGCCGGGCGAGCCAGCCCGCCACCTGCTCGTCGTCCTGCGGTGCGATCCGGCCGAGGTCGAACAGCAGACCCGGCACCGGGGCGAACACGTTGCCGATCACCGTGTACTCCGGCGCCAACGCGTCGAAGCGGTCCACCAAGGCGCGCGCCTGCTGCACGACCACCGCGACGGTCAACCGGTCCTGCAGCCCGGCGTGCTCGGTGTCCACCGCCAGCGCCCGGACGCGGAGCCGCTCGGCGCGTTCGCGCAGCGCCCACTCGGTGCCCGCGGACGGATCCGGCAGCCGGTGGTCGCGCCGGTGGTCGCCGCGCAGCGTGCCGGCAACCGGGTCGGCGTCCAACACGACCGCCAGCAACTCATCGGCCAGTTCCGCGGGCGTCGTCACGCGTTCATCCTGCACCCGGGGCCCGATCGGCCGCTGCCCGCGGACCGGGTCCGGACCGCCAGAATGGCGGGGTGGACCCGCTGCACGATCCGGACGACGACGCCCTGCTGCACCCGAGACAAGCCCGCGATCTGGCCGGGCTGGTGGAGAACGCACGCCTGGCCTCGGCCACCGTGCGCTACGGGACGCGCACCCGGGTGGGTGTGGCGACCGTCGTGCTCAACCCGGACGATCCGCTGCCGACCGCCAACCACGCGTGCGCGCTGTGGGGAACGCTGGCCGAGGTCGGCACCACGCTGCTCGCGCTGGAGGACGTGTTCGCCGAGGCGGGCCGCGCCGAAGCCGTCGTCTACGCCTCGCCCACCACCGTCGCCGAGATCGAGGGCATCGCCGACGACGCGGGCTGGCGCGCGGTGGAGGAGCAAGTCGCGCTGCTGCACCGGATCGACCGCCCGGCGAGCGGCGAGGTGCGGGCCGCAGCGGAGGCGGATCTGCCGTCGGTCGTGGAACTGGTCGCCGACGAAGCCGGCCTGCCGACCGCGGGCGAACGCGATCTGGTGCGCAACTTCGGGCACCGGGTGGACGATCCGCGCTGCGTGCTGCTGGTGGTCGACGATCCCGAGGCCGACCGGGTGGCCGGGGTCGTGCAGGGCTTCGTGGAACGCGGCGTCGGGCTCGTCGAACAGCTCATCGTGCGGCCCGGGCGGCGCGGCAGGGGGATCGGCCGAGCGCTGGCCGCGGCAGCCGTCGACGAGCTGCGCGAGCGGGGCGCGATGCTCGTCGCCTCGCACGGCGAGCAGGGCGGCACAGCCGAGCGGTTCGCCGAATCCTGCGGATTCGAAGCGGTTTACGACGTCACCGCCTACGCGCGCAGGCTGGACGAGGTCATCTGAAGCGGCCGGAGTGGCGCTGGTCGCACCCGCCCGGCCGCTGTTTGACCGGTCAACCAGTGCGTGCTTCGCTGAGTCCCGCTAACGGTTTGCCCCGTGAGGTCGGGGACGCGGCGAGGGGGAGCTGGTGTCGGAGCAGTCGGCGATGGCGCCGGAGGCGGAGTCGGGCACCGGATCCCTGCCGAAGGAGATCTGGATCCTCGTCATCGGCAGCTTCATCGTCGCCGTCGGCATGGGGATCGTGGCACCGGCGCTGCCCACCTTCGCGGCCAGCTTCGACGTCGGCGTCACCGCGGCATCCCTGGTCATCAGCGGGTTCGCGTTCATGCGCCTGGCCTTCGCCCCGGTCAGCGGGCGGCTGGTGTCCTGGTTCGGCGAACGCCCGATCTACGTGTGGGGCATCACGATCGTCGGCATCAGCACCACGGCGTGCGCGTTCGCCGGGTCCTACTGGCAGCTGTTGATCTTCCGCGGCCTCGGCGGCACCGGATCGACGATGTTCACCGTCTCCGCGCTGGCGCTGCTGGTGCGGCTGGCTCCCCCGCACCTGCGCGGGCGCGCGTCCGGGCTGTGGGCGACGAGCTTCCTGCTGGGCAACATCTCCGGGCCGATCATCGGCGGGCTCATGGTCGGGCTCGGGCTGCGGGTGCCGTTCCTGACCTACGGGGCCGCGCTGTTCGTGGCGGCGTTCGTCGGCTGGGCCCTGCTGCGCAACTCGACGCTGGCCGCCCCGCAGCGCGACGACACCGCCCCGGCGCTGACCGTGCCCGGGGCGCTGCGGATGCGCTCCTACCGCGCGGCGATGCTGTCCAACTTCGCCAACGGGTGGGCGGTGCACGGGGTGCGCATCGCGCTGGTCCCGCTGTTCGTGGCCGAGGTGCTGCGCGCGGACCAAGCGCTGGCCGGCGCCGCGCTGTCCGTGTTCGCGGCGGGCAACGCGCTGGTGCTGCTGGTGTCCGGCAGGCTCACCGACCGGATCGGCCGCAAACCGCTGGTGCTGACCGGCCTGCTGGTGTCCGCGGTGGGCAGCGCTTCGCTCGGGTTCACCGGATCGGTCGGCTGGTTCCTGGTGGCCTCGGCCGTGGCCGGGATGGGCGCCGGGATGCTCAACCCGGCGCAGAACGCGGCCGTGGCCGACCTGATCGGCTCGCAGGGCAAGGGCGGACCGGTGCTGGCGGCGTTCCAGATGGCCTCCGACCTGGGCGCGATCCTCGGTCCGCTGGTGGCCGGACTGCTGGCCGACTCGGTGTCCTACGGCGCCGCGTTCGGGGTGACCGGGCTGACCGCGGTGCTGGCGATGCTCGTGTGGGCAGGAGCGCCGGAGACCCGGCCCGCCCGCCAGGTGTGACCACCCGCTCCCCCGGGTAGTCATCAGGGGCCGCCGCGTGCGGTTGCTGATGCGCCGATCCGGGAGGACCAGATGAGCATCTCCAACGGCATCCCCGCATACGAGCTGAGCACGGAACTGCTGCTGCACGAGCTGCGGCACCTGCACGCGACCCGCACCGAGACGTTCCTGCACGGATCTCCCGATTCGCTGCGCGAGCACACCGCCCGCACGTTCGAGATGGAGCAGGAATACCTGCGGCGGCATCCGGAACGCAACGTGGACCCGAGACGGACCCGAGCCGGGGCGAGGGAAGAACCGCAGCATGCCTGAACCACGCATCGTCGTCGTCGGCGGCGGGCACACCGGTCTGACGCTGGCACTGCGACTGCAGTCGCAACTGGGGCCCGACGAGGCGCGCATCACCGTCATCGACCCGCAACCGCACATGACCTACCAACCGTTCCTGCCGGAAGCCGCGGCCGGATCGCTGGAGCCGCGGCACGTGGTGGTCCCGCTGCGCGAGGCGCTGCGCAGCAGCGAAGTGCTCACCGCGCGGGTGTCGGAGATCGACGCGCAGCGGCAGCGGCTGCAGCTGACGCTGTGCGACGGGCAGGACGAGGAGATCGACTACGACGTGCTGGCCGTGGTGCCGGGGTCGATCTCCAAGGCGCTGCCGATCCCCGGTCTGGCCGAGCAGGGCGTGGGGTTCAAGACCATCGGCGAGGCCATCTACCTGCGCAACCACGTGCTCTCCCGGCTGGACATCGCCGCCAGCACCGATGACGAGGAGCTGCGCCGCAGGTTGCTGACGTTCGTGTTCGTCGGCGGCGGCTACGCGGGCATCGAGGCGCTGGCCGAACTGGAGAGCATGGCCCGCTACGCCATCCGCGACCACAGCGGCCTGCGCGAAGCGGACATGCGCTGGGTGCTGGTGGAAGCGATGGACCGGATCATGCCCGAGGTCAGCAGGCCGATGGGCGAATACACCCGCGGCATCCTCGCCGACCGCGGCATCGAGGTGAAGCTGAACACCACGGTGGAATCGTTCGCCGACGGGCACGTGCGGCTCTCCGACGGCGAGGAGTTCGACACCGGCACCGTGTGCTGGACCGCGGGCGTGAAACCGAATCCCGTGCTGGAGCACAGCGATCTGCCGCGCGACGAGGGCGGTCGGGTGCGCTGCTCACCCGACCTGCGGGTGGACGGGACGCGCAACGTCTTCACCGCCGGCGACTGCGCAGCAGTGCCCGACCTGACCAGCAGCGATCCGGACGCGATCTGCGGGCCGTCCGCGCAGCACGCCGTGCGCCAAGCCCGGGTGCTGGCCGACAACGTCGTCTCGCACCTGCGCGGTGCCGCGCTGCGCGACTACCGGCACCGCTACGCCGGCTCGGTGGCCGGGCTGGGCCTGTTCCAAGGTGCGGCCGAGGTCTACGGCATCAAGCTGAAGGGCTTCCCGGCGTGGCTGCTGCACCGGGTGTACCACCTGGCGAAGATGCCCACGCTGTCCCGCAAAGCGCGCATCGCCGGTGACTGGCTGATGGAACTGCCGTTCCGCAGGCAGACCGTCGCACTCGGCGAGCTGCACGACCCGCGCTCGGAGTTCGTGAAGGCCGCCGAGACCCGCGGGCAGCCCAGCCAACGCGACCAGGCGAGCTGATCCGGCCGTTTCACCAGCGTACGAAGGCCACGGGGGTGGTGACCGAGCGGAAACCACCCCCCGCTGAAAGCCCACCGCGAGCTGATGTAGTGTGGGGACACAACGCGGTAAGGGGTCACTCCGAACCGCGGAGAACAGAACACGGGGCTGTGGCGCAGCTGGTAGCGCATCTGACTGGCAGTCAGAGGGTCAGGGGTTCGAGTCCCCTCAGCTCCACCTGAGAGGTACTACGTAGAATACGTGCCTGATTGAAGGCCTGGAAAGGGCCGGAGGCGAGGACGGGCCACCCGCTTGGCGGGTGGCCTTTTTGCTGTCTCGGGCCGATCTAACGGCTCTGGCCCGTTTTTCCCGGTGGTGACCGTGGGTGAACTCGGCCGAGGAGGCTGCGGTGGCGGAGCAGGGCGAAGCCCTCGCGTTCGTCCATGTGCCGTTTCGATCAGCTTCGGTCTCGTGTTCACGCCTCCGCGTTCGTCCACTGTAGACCGACAAGGTACGGGCGGCGTTCGCGGCGGACCGGTCGAATTCGAGTCCGCGGGTGACGGCGGTGTGCGAGCGCGGCAGGACTTCGTGCGCCGCCCGTTTCAGAACGCGGTACGGGTGATGAGGGCGGCGCGCAGGTAGGCGGCGTGGCCGGCGTCCGCGGCGTTGAGGCCGGTGAGCTTGGCTACCTTGCGTACCCGGTAGTCGACGGTGTTCGGGTGCACGTGCAGGCGGCGTGCGGTGCGGCGTCGGTTGAGGCCGCCGTTGAGGTGAGTGCGCAGCGTTTCCAGCAGGTCGGGTTCGTCGTCGATCGGCCGCAGCTTGCCGGCGAGCACGTCGCGGGCAGGTCCGGGTCGGGTGAGCTGGTATTCCAGTGCGAGTTCCTCCAACGTGTAGACCCCGGGCGGGTGTCCGGCCACCGCGAGCAGACGCAGTTCGCGCGTTGTCCGGGCAGCCTGCGGAACGTCGGCGACGGGTGCGACCACAGCCCCCGCGGTGACCTCGGCGCCTGCCGCCGCGCCCGCGGCCAGTACGAGGTCCCGCACGCGCCGGTCCGGTTCGGAGGTGCCGTCGCGGTCGAGGTGGTCGTGGGCGAGCAGCACCACCCCGCGGTTGCCATCGAACCGGGACAACAGCGGGTGCGACCAGCGGCGTTCCAGTTCGGCTCGGAAGCGGCGGAGCTTGCGCCAACGCGCGACCGTCGCGTTGGTGCCGGGAGCCGACTCGTCGGGATGGTCAGCGATCTCCACGTCGAGCACCGCGTAGCTGGCGGCGACCGGCATGCCCAGCCGAGCGGCAGCGTCGGTCGCGTCACCGTCGACGAGCAGCGCCGAGAGCACGTCCTGCTTCGCGGCGCACGCCTCGGCGAGAAAGGTGTCGCGTTCCTGAAAGTACATTGCCGAAGCCACCGAGCCGACCTCGTGCAGATAGCGCAGCAGCATGCCCACCACGTCGAGCAGGGTGCGCACGTCCTCGGGACCGGCTTGCGCGCGGAAATGCTCCCATGCGGCCCGGATACCGACGTTGTGCGCGCTGAGCACCGCCTCGATCGGCACGCCCTCCTCGGCGCGGTGCAGGATGTTCTCGCCGAGTTCGGCCAGTGATCCCGGATCGGGCTTGCCGTCGTTGCGCAGCATGTGCCCGACCATCGCAACACCCCGCTGGATGATCCGGGTGATGTCGCCGCGCAGCTCCTCTTCCGGCAGCTCGGCATAGGCGGGCAGTTCGGCGACCACCTGCGCCAGCACGATGGGCACCAGCGTGGGTGCTGCCGAGGCGATCGCCTGGTCCAGCGGTTCGCCGCGCCACCGCAGCTCGTTCGGGACTCCGTTAGATTCGATCACAACGACGACCTCTCAGGGCTGGAGAACTCACCATCGCTACGACCCGCACAGCGGGTGCAGCATCGTATCCCGACTGCTTTACCAGCGGGTAACTTGCTGTCGATCATCGTCGTCGATCACGCCCGGAAGGGCCGGAGAAGCTTATGGACTCTCGTGACAACGGCCGGTTCAGCCGCCGCTCGGCGCTCATCACCGGCGGGGCCGCCGCGATGACCGCAGCGTGGCCCACCGGCGCCGCAGCCGCCGCACCGCCCACCACCTCCGGTGGCGACGACGCGGACGTGATCGTCATCGGCGCCGGTCTCGCCGGGCTGGTGGCCAGTGCGGAGCTGGCCGACGCGGGCCGCAGGGTGCTGCTTCTGGACCAGGAACCCGAAGGCAGCCTCGGCGGGCAGGCGTTCTGGTCGCTCGGCGGGTTGTTCTTCGTCGACTCCGAGGAGCAGCGGGTGGCCGGGATCCGCGATTCGCTGGAACTGGCTCGTGACGACTGGTTCGGCACCGCCGGTTTCGACCGCGGTGTGCGGCATCCGAAGGGCGAGGACCACTGGGCTGCCCGCTGGGCTGAGGCGTACCTGGAGTTCGCCGCCACCGAGAAGCGGTCCTGGCTGCACGGGATGGGTGTGCGGTGGGTGCCGGTCGTCGGCTGGGCGGAACGCGGGGGGCAGCTCGCCGACGGCCCCGGGAACTCGGTGCCCCGGTTCCACATCACGCTGGGCACCGGCCCGGGAGTGATGGAGCCGTTCGAGCGGCGGGTGCGCGAGGCCGCGGAACGCGGCCTGATCACGTTCAAATTCCGGCACCAGGTCGACGAGCTCACCATGACCAACGGCGCCGTCGACGGGGTGCGCGGCGGTGTCCTGGAACCCAGCGACGCGCCGCGCGGCACACCGAGTTCCCGCGCCCGAGTCGCTGATTTCGAACTGCACGCCCCGGCCGTGCTCGTCACGTCCGGCGGGATCGGCGGCAACCAAGAACTCGTCCGGCAGAACTGGCCCGCCCGGTTGGGCGCACCGCCCCGGCACATGATCACCGGAGTTCCGGCGCACGTGGACGGGCGGATGCTGAGCATCGGCGAACGGGCCGGTGCGCGGCTGGTCAACCGCGACCGGATGTGGCACTACACCGAAGGTCTGGCCAACCACAGCCCGATCTGGCCCGACCACGGCATCCGGGTGCTCGCTGCCCCGTCCTCGCTGTGGTTCGACGCACGCGGCCAACGCTTCCGGAGTCCCGGCATCCCGAGCTACGACACCCTCGGCACGCTGGACCTCATCCAGAAGTCCGGCTACGACTACTCCTGGTTCGTGCTGAACCAGAAGATCATCGACAAGGAGTTCGTGCTGTCCGGCTCCGAGCAGAACCCGGAGCTCACGGCCAAGGACCTGGCGGGCTACATCGCGGGCAGGGCCGTGCACTCGACGCCGCCGCCGGTGAAGGCGTTCCAGGACCACGGGGAGGACTTCGTCACCGCCGCCGATCTGCGGGGACTGGTGGCGGGGATGAACCGGTTGGCCGGTTCGAACCTGATCGACCTCGCCGATCTGGAGCGCCAGATCACGCGCCGCGACCGCCAGGTCGACAACGACTTCACGAAGGACGAGCAGATCATGGGGATCCGCAACTCGCTGGCCTACTCCGGGGATAGCGTCGTGCGCACCACCCCGCTACACAAGATCCTCGACCCGGATGCCGGCCCGCTGATCGCGATCCGGATGAACATCCTGACCCGGAAGACGCTCGGCGGGCTGCAAACCGACCTGTCCGGCCGCGTCCTGGACGAGCAGGCGGCCCCCATCCCCGGGTTGTACGCCGCCGGGGAGGCGTCGGGCTTCGGCGGCGGCGGGCTGCACGGCTACCGCGCGCTGGAAGGCACCTTCCTCGGCGGCTGCTTGTTCTCCGGGCGGCAAGCCGGCCGGGCGGTGGCCGAAGCGACGGCCTGACCTGTTCCCGGCCGGTGCCTGGCCGTCGGCGATCTTGGCGACGGTGGAGGTGTTCGTACTTCAGCGAGCCGAACGCCCGCTCGCGAACACCCTCTCACCGGATCCGACGCGGACGGTTGGGCAGTTCGGTTCGACCGCCGTGCGGTCAATCCGCGACAGTGGATGCGCCGAGCCCGGCCACCAAGCTGGCGAGTGCTTCGGCCAGGTCGACCCTGAGGTCGGCAACGGCCAGACGACGGAGTTCGAGCCCGTCGATCAGCGCTCCGAGCAGGGGAGCGACTCGATGTGCTTCGGGAACACCGGCCGCATGGAGAACGGCGGCTGCAACGCGGTCGTAGGCTGCGTAGCAGCGGTTCGCCGCGTCGCGGAGACCGTCATCGCGGGTCGCGTTGAGGTACAGCTCAAGCTGAGCGATCTGGGCCTGTCTGCTGGGGCGTGTCTCAATGGCGTCGCGCGCACTGGTGAGCGCCTCGGCGATGCTCAGCGTCGATCCCTCGAAGGCTGCGGCGATGGACGACAACCGGGCGAGCTCGTCGTCGACGAAGGTCTGCAGCGCCTCACCGAGCAGCTCCTGCTGCGAGGAGAAATGGTAGGTCAAGGTGCCCAGCGAGACGCCTGCGGACTTGGCGACGACGCGATTGCTCAGGCCGCCGATACCGAGCTCGCCGATGAGTTCCAGCGTCGTGGTCAGGATGTGGCTGCGGGCTTCGCTGCTCATGGGAGCTCCTGGGCGGTTGGGCGTCGGTAGTGCCACTGCTCAACGTCCTGTAGCTGGGCGGCAAGCCGGATCAGGATCGGCGCGGCACGGTCGAGGGGTCGTGCACCCAAACGGTAGCCCGGCGTCGTGGAACCCAACGGGAAGGCTGATCTCCCTGCCGACTCCGCTCGTCGTTCGTTCGAACGAACGAGATCTGTGTTACGGTCCCCCACCCAGGCACGATCAGCGAGGTAAATCACATGGACACGTCTCAGCGTCGTGGAGAAACGGTGCAATCGGGCCCGATGCTTGATCGTCGCGCGATGTTGGCGACGGCGTTGGCGGCAACGTCTCTGGTCGCGACGAACACGCCGGCAGCCGCGGCGGCCGGTCAGGAAACCACCACCGCTCCCTACCTGGTCGGGCGTGCGGTCGCCGACATCACAGGTGAGCCCGAGGGCTCGGACAAGGCGGGTTACGCCGCACCGACGATCAAGACCCACGGCCTCCACACCCGATTGCGCGCACGAGCGTTCGTGATCGTCGACCGGGAGTCGGGCAAGCGGGTGGCCATCGCCATCGCGGAGATCGCCCACATCGACCACGCCATCCGCGAGGAGGTTCTCAAGCGTCTGCAGCGTCAGCTCGGCGACGTCTACACCCGCGACAACTTCCTGCTGACCGCCACGCACACGCACTCG
This sequence comes from Saccharopolyspora montiporae, assembly GCF_015209505.1. Lineage (GTDB taxonomy): Bacteria > Actinomycetota > Actinomycetes > Mycobacteriales > Pseudonocardiaceae > Saccharopolyspora > Saccharopolyspora montiporae. Next base: position 43,840 of record NZ_JADEYC010000032.1, on the reverse strand, counting down.
GGTCCAGGCGGGTACATGCACCACAACCTCTACAACCTGGGCAACTTCGGATACGTTGACCAGAACTTCGAGGCGAACGTGTCCGGCATATACGAAGCCGTCTTAACAGCGCACCGGGACCTCGCGCCCGGACGGCTGGACCTCGGTATCGACACGCTCAACGACGCCAGCGCCAACCGTTCCAAGGACGCCTTCGACCTCAACCCCGCTGCCGATCGCGCGTTCTTCCCCGACGCGATAGACCCGCAGTCGACCACGCTTCGGCTCAGCCGGAACGGGACCGCCGTGGGCGCGATCAACTGGTTCCCCACCCACGGCACGTCGATGACACGGGAAGGCACCCACGTCTCCGGCGACAACAAGGGGTACGCCGCATACCACTGGGAACGCGACGTCAAGAAAGTCGACTACCTCTCGTCGGGGAGTCCTTCGTTCGTCGCCGCTTTCGCCCAGACGAACGCCGGCGACATGACGCCCAACTTGAACCTTCAGCCCGGCAGCGGTCCCACGGAGGATCATTTCGCCAACACCCGGATCATCGGGCAGCGGCAGTACCAGACGGCCAAGAACAGTGCCGAACAGCCGTTAACCCACATCACGGGCCCCGTCGACTACCGGTTCACCTTCGTCGACATGGCGAACACCACGATCTCGCCCACCTACACCGGCGACCGGCAGACACACCGGACCTGCAGCGGCGCACTCGGCACCGGGTTCGTAGCCGGTTCCAAGGAGGACGGACCGGGCGTTGACTTCATCGACGAAGGCAGCGGCAACAACCCCGTGTTCAACCTGCTCAGTGCCGCGCTTTACACGGCATCCCCGTCCCTCAAGGCCTGTCAGGCGCCCAAGGACATCGTCATTCCGAGCGGCGACCTCGCCATGACGCCGAATGTCGTGCCGATCCAGCTCGTGCGCCTCGGCCAGCTCTACCTGATGGCGGTCCCGCAGGAGTTCACGATCGTCGCGGGCCTGAGGCTGCGACGCACTGTGGCAAGGATCGTGGACGCACCGCTCAGAAACGTTCTGGTCGCCGGCTACGCCAATGACTACGCCGGCTACGTCACCACGCCGGAGGAGTACGACAAGGGCGACTACGAAGCCGGGCACACGATGTTCGGGCGCTGGACCCTGCCGGCGTACCAGCAACACATGGCAGCGCTGGCCCACGCCATGGTGGACCGTGAAGAGACGAAAGTTCCCATCACACCACCCGATCACACCAGCTCGCTGATCATCGCAACGCCGAACCTCTGGTACGACGCAGCCCCGTCGGGACGCGCGTTCGGTGATGTGCTCCAGCAGCCCAACGCCGCATACATGCGCGGCCAACGGGTCGCGGTCACCTTCGTCGGCGCGAACCCGAACAACGACCTCAAACGGGGATCGACGTATCTCACTGTCGATCTGCACACGCCGACGGGCTGGCGTCGGGTCCAGGACGACGGCGATTGGGCAACCACGTTCCAGTGGTCCAAGACCGGCCCTGGGACATCGACGTTCACCGCCAACTGGGACATCCCGGAGAACGCCCGGGCCGGCACCTACCGCATCACCTATCAGGGGCGCTCCAGGCCACGACGCGGAACTCCGACCTCGTTCACCGGAACAAGCCGCACGTTCCAGGTCGACTGACCGAATCACACTGGAGGAGGATCCGCGGTGTCCAACCATTCGACGTTCGGGGGCAGCCAGTCCCGCAAGCGCAGCGATGCGGCGCCGGTACGTCCCGCTGTCGACTACACCCGCAAGTACGTGATCGTCGGTGGTGGTCCGGCCGGCATGGTCATGGCTCGCGCTCTGCTCAAGGAAGGAGTCCCGTTCGACTGGTTCGAGCGGCACAGCGACTTCGGCGGAATCTGGGACATGAACAACCCAGGCACGTCCATGTACGAGTCCGCGCATTTCATCAGCTCGACGTACACCAGCGGCTTCTGCGGCGAGCCGATGCCGACGAGCTTGCCGGACTACCCGAACTGGTGGCAGATCCGTGACTACATCCGCGAGTTCGGCCGCAGGTGGGGACTCTACGAGAACGTTGCGTTCAACACGTCAGTCGAGCACGCAGAGCCGCTTCCCGAGAATCGCTGGCGGGTCTGGCTTTCGGACGACCGCGTCCTTGACTACGACGGGCTCATCGCAGCGCCGGGTGTCACGTGGCACCCGAACGTCCCGAAGTTCGCCGGCACAGAGACGTTTCGCGGTGATATCCGACATTCGGTGACCTTCCGCAGCGGCCAGGAGCTCCTCGGCAAGCGGGTAATGATCGTCGGCGCGGGCAACTCTGGCGTCGACATCGCCAGCGACGCGGCCCGGCACGCGACCCGCGCGTTGTTCTCGGTGCGCCGCGGATACCGCTACGTCCCCAAGCACATCGGAGGAATCCCGACGGACGCGGTGCTCAACGGGATCGTGGAGCCACCGGCGGGACTGAGTCTGTCCAGCGACATGAACACGCTGATCGACTCGCTCGTCGGAGACCTGACGCGTCTCGGTCTGCCTGCACCCGATCACGACGTGCTCAGCAGTCACCCGATCATGAACACACAAGTGCTGCACCACCTCTCCCATGGAGATCTCGTCGCCAAGCCCGACATCGGCCATTTCACGGAGACCGGTGTCGTCTTCACGGACAACACGTTCGAGGAACTCGACCTCGTGCTGCTCTGCACCGGGTACGAGTACAAGATCCCGTTCCTGGACGAAGACCTGTTCACCTGGAAAGCCGGTCACCCCCAGCTTTACCTGAACGTGTTCAACCGGGACCACGACAGCCTCTACGTGCTGGGCTTCATCGAGTTCGCCGACGCCGCGTACATGCGGTTCGACGAGATGGCACAGCTGGTCGTCATGGACATCCGGGCACGTGAGACGGGCGAACATCGCGAAGCGCTCCTGGAGCTCAAAGCGAACGACCGGCCCGACCTGCGCGGCGGAATGGCCTACATCGACAGCCCACGGCACGTGAACTACGTCGAGTCGCACACCTACCAGAGGTATCTCAGCACGTTGCGGAACCGGTTCGGCTGGCCGGATCTCGACCACTCCTACTACGACGCCATCCGCCCGGAACGGGCCGTTGGCGAGCACGGTCACGAGCCCGGAGGGATGCAGTGATGCGCTGTCTCGTCACCGGAGCCACCGGCTTCGTCGGAAGCAACCTGGTGCGCAGCCTGCTGGGCGCCGGACACGACGTGGTCGCGACCGGCGCACCGGGGTCGACCACTCGGTATCTCGACGACCTCCCGTTGGAGGTCAGGCTCGTGGACCTGCTTGACTCGTCGCAGGTCGGCACCCTGCTGGAGGGCTGCGACTGGGTGTTCCACGTCGCCGGTGACACCTCGACGTGGTCGGCGCTGACCGAGCGACGCCGCAAGGTCAACGTCGATGCTGCGGCACGACTGGCTGATGCTTCGCTCAAGGCGGGGGTCCGGCGGTTTGTGCACACGAGCACCGTCGATGTCCACGGGTACAACGTCGACGGGAGTCCCCTGCCCGAACGCGCAGGCGAGCGCAGCCTGTGCGGCATCGGCTACGACTACGCCGACACCAAGGCCGCCGGCGAGGCGGCAGTTCTCAACCGGGTCGACGACGGTCTCGACGTCGTCGTGGTCTACCCGGGATTCATGATCGGTCCGTTCGACCACACCCTCCAACTCGGACGCGTCATCCGCGGCATGCAAACAGGCAAGACCACCTTCGTTCCACCCGGCACCGCGTCGTTCTGCGATGTCCGCGCCGTCGCGGACGGCATGGTTGCGGCCGCGGAGAGAGGAAGGGCCGGGGAGGGGTACAACCTCACCGGGCACAACCGGAGCTACGCCGAGATGTTCACCCGAATCGCCCAGTTGGTCGGTGCGACGAAGCGTCCGGTGAAGGTGTCACGTGGCGTCCTGCTCGGTTACGGCCGGCTGTGCCAACTCGGAGCCCGATACACGCACCGCCCCCCGGACATGGATCCGGGACTCGCAAGGTACCTGTCGGTGCCCCAAGCCTCGGAGTGGACGAAAGCACGCGATCAGCTGGACTATCACCCGGGCGACGTCGACACAGCGCTTCAGGACGCGGCCGCTTGGTACGACGAACACATGCCCACACAGTGAAGATCGCAGCACGGTGCGCCTATCGCCGGAGCGGGCCCCGCGCGATGGCTCGCGGACCCGACGCCCCACCTCAAACGCCCGGAGACGCCGCACCCGAGGAGGCCGCACCGCGCGACACTGCTCGCCAACGCGGTGCAGGCCTCCTCTACGCCCGTACCACGACCCCGCTCATCCCAGCGCCGACAACGTCACGACCCGCAACAGCTAGCGGAAGGCTGTTCGTACCAGGTCGGCGACCCTTGCTTCCGTGGCGTCATCGATCTCTTCGAGGAACCAGGCCGACGGGCGCAGCGTGCTGCCCGGTTCGCGTTCGACCGTCGCCTTCTCCGACAGGCCGAACGACATCACCCCATCGTCCAGCCGGAAGAACACCAGCACCGGGGCACTGCGCCCGGTGGCGTAGCCCGGCATGCCGTACCAGATCCGCGGTTTGAGCTTCGGACCGGCGCTGAGGATCGTCTCGTGCAGCCGCGCACCGATCGTGGCGTACGGTTCCGGCATCCCGGCGATCTTGTCCAGGACCGCTCGCAGGTCCTTCGTCGTCTTGTCCGTCTTCATCGTGGACACGCCTGACCCACCCTTCATCTCGCGCCGCATTCGCGGCATGGTGACCACAACCGCCCCCGAGCGGGGCCGGTTGCGCAATCTCCACCGCGGACGTGTCCTGACCGAGGCCAGTCCTCTCCGCGAATGTGTCAGACGAGCACTTCGTCATCGACCGCGCGAGGCACAGCAGGTGCCAACACCCAAGCTACCAGGCCGGCCCCGAATCCGGACCCCTCCAGCGCACACCGTCGGTCGTCGGACCGCGCCGTGCGGTCCCGCTGGCCGAGCGACGAGACCTACCTCGGGTAGATCGACGGAGGCGTGCTGGGCGCTCTCCGCACCGGCCCCGCGGCCAACGTGCTGGCCGGCCGGGCAGCAGCCCTGCACACCTACCCCATCCGCGAGGTCTACACGATCACCTCCGCCGGTCGACCGACCGAGGTCGGTCTGCGCGGCTACCCCGTCGCGCAGGCGATCAGCGCCGCGGGCGCGGACAACCAGCGCAACGCGAGCACCTTGCACCTCCTCTTCAGCGACGCCCAGCACGCGCACCAGACGCACGCCGAGCGCGGGTCCGGTCCAGGTACGGACCCGGTCACCGCTGACCTGCAGCAGGGTGGGCGTCCACGGGGCCTGCGGGCCCAGCCACTCGCGGACCTGCGGATGGGCGAGGGGCAGGGCCCGCACGGTGCCGCCGCTCGCGTCGCGGATGACGGCGGACACCGAGCTGCAGGCTCCGCACGATGCGTCGATCCGCCACCAAAGCCCAGGATGGCTCGTCCGGAACGACTTCCCCGCGCTGCGCGAAGTACCCGTCCATATCCGCCACCCACGCCCCGGCAGCGTCGAGAAAGTCCTGGACCGCTGCGTTCTCGACTGCCACCTCGCCTTAGCGCAATGCGGCGGCAAGGGCGAGAGGTAATCCGAAAGCTCCACCTTCGATTGGATCGAATTCGGGTTCATCACGGGCTCCACATCTCACCGGCCCCTGTTCCGCCCGACCAAGGAGCGCACGAATGACCCGAGACTTCCTTCAGTCTTGGGGGTACGGCTCGTATGCGTTCCAACCCGCCACAGCGAGCAACGTGACGCCCTCCTTGTACAACTGAACCGCCCCCTGGGTGTACAAATGCTTCGGCGCTTCCGCGCGCGCGCCCGTGCGCGGGTTCAGCACCCACGCTCCACGGAGCATGGACTTGCGGGCGCGGTTCACCACTTTGCGCCAAGAAGTGATAGCGGACGGATCATCTGCCCCGGCACCAAGCATGGTTTCCCGAAGCCCTTGATCGTTGAACGTCCCCAACGTCATGGTCAAGACATCGGGGTTCAGCTCCAGCGAGTCCATGCCGGAGGTCCCGCTGCTGTCCAATGGCCCGGGCCCGACGCACACCCGGTTGATCGGCTCCTGCTGCGCTTCAGCTGCCAAACCATCAAGTCGCACCAACGACACCCGGTAGTCGGGGAAGAAGCGCTCCACCAACGCGTCGACATCCATCCCCTGGAGCCATTGCGGCAACAGGGACAGGGCCTCGTCCGGGGCGGCATGGAACTGGAGACTTAGCTTGGTCATCGGTCACTTTCAGTTGTACGGAACGAAAGTCATTGGGACTCCGGCACCTTCCAGGTCTTGGATCGCTTCCTCCTCCCGCTTGATCGGAGTACCGTCCTTCCGCTGCTTGCCGACGTTGATCCCGTATTCGCTGCCGTCGTCTCGCTGCACCAGTATGTCAGGACGCCGCGACCCCTTATGACCGCCAGGGGTGGCGACTACGGCTTCTGGAAGTTCACGTCGTTGACCTCCCGCCACGACCGTGCCATCGGTAACCTTGTCCGCTTCCGCTTTGATCGTCTGGTTGTGGGGTCCTTCCCCGAACGGTTTCGGCCCCCGCTTTTTCGGTTCGCAGGACAAACCAAGCGGGTCGAACCAGATACTCGGATTCGAGACATACGTGTGCGGGTTGACACCACCTACCAGCCCGATCGGGTCCGCACTGCCGAACCTGCCGGTCTGCGGATCGTAATGCCGGTGGTAATTGTAGTTGAACCCGGTCTCCGGATCATGGTATTGCCCCGGGAACCGCAACGGCGTATAGGCGCCGGCGCGGCTCTGCGCAACGGTATTGCCCCACAGGTTGGTCCGATGGAACCAGGCGATTCCACCCTGGTCGTTGACAAGTTCCACCGGCATCCCTACAAGATCGGTGATGATGGAGTAGAACTGCTCGTCGATCCACGGCTGCGGCGCGTCCCGAACGACGGTTCGCTCGGATTGGGCGAGCGGCCGGAACGTGCCGGGCTCGTGATCCCACGACGTAATGCGCACGACTGATGGGGCGCTTTCAGCTGTGTGCCCCTGTTCGACGAGAACGGTGTCGTCCCAGGTAAACTCGATCTGTTCGAGGAGGCGTGCCCCGTCCGAGGTTATACGTTGTTTGGCGATCCGACGTCCGAGCGGGTCGTACCGGTAGTGCCATCGGGTTCCGTCCGGGGTGCGGATGTCGACCAGACGGTCATCGGAGTCCCAGAAATAGCGCCAGGTTTCCGGCTTATGGGACAGCCGCTTGCGCTGCCGCAGTACAACCCGTCCCTGCGCATCGTGTTCGTAGCGGACATTGCCCGCGGCACGGACCAACGTCCCGTTGTACTCACGATCCCCTATCGCATCCGGCTCCTGCACCCCGTCAGCGGTCGGCCAGGACGCACTCGTGATATTTCCCGCTTGGTCATAGGCATAACGTTCAACCCACTCCCGCCCCTGGACCGCGGTGACCCGGCCTCGACGGTCGAGTTGGAAGGTGCGTGGTCCGGTGAGTTGGTCGTTGACACCGGTCAACACACCATCCGCTCGATATGAGTACGCCCGGTTTTGCACCTGCCGGTCACCACCGCCGTGGACCTGCTGCCTGAGCAATTCGTGGTTCCCGCCCCACGTTTGCTTCAGCACGGCTCCCGGGCCGAGCACTCGGTGCACCTCGTGTCCCGCAGCGTCGTAGTCGAACCGCAGTATGCGCCCCGCTGTGCACAGCGCAATTGGCTGGCCGTTTGGATTGAATTCCCAGCTGCTCTCCAAACCGGCAGGGGTTCGCCGACGAACGCGGCGCCCGAGCACGTCGTACACCGAAGAGACGGTCCGGCCATTAGTCGTTTCGGTGAGCACCCGGCCGAGCGGATCGCGGCGCAACGTTACCTGGGCGTACGCATTCATCGCCTCGATGAGGCGGCCAAGCTCGTCGTAGTTGAACGTCGCAGTTCCGCCTTCGCCCCGACGTTCGATGACTTGACCCAGTGCGTCGCGAACGAAATGCGTTGTCTCCCCGGCACCGTTGGTCCGTTGCACGAGCTGACCTGCTCGGTCATGCCGGTAGACGACCAGGCGTCCGTTGAAGTCGGTCTCCTGTGCGAGGTTTCCGGCAGCATCGTACGCGTATCGCCAGATCAACCCTTGCTCGTTCGTGACACTGGCCAACCTGAGCTCAGTGTCATAGCTAAATCCCAGCTGAGTTCCGTCCGGACGATTTTCCACTGCAGGCAGGTCGAGACCCGTGTACTCGATGTACGTGGCTTGCCCGAGAGCATCGATATGCGTACGCAAATTGCCCTCGGCGTCATACAACCACTTCTCGATGGCACCAGTCGGCGACATCTGCCACGCAGGTTCACCGTCGATGGTCCAGCCGTACCGTGTGGCCGAACCCAATGGGTCGATCATCGCCATCGCCCGGCCGAAGGCATCGCGCTCGTAGCGCGTGGTGTTGCCCGAAGGGTCGGTCATGGCAATGATTAACCCGGCCGCGTTGATTTCCACTACGCGTACACCACTGAGAGCGTCGGTGATCGAGACGAGGTTGCCCCGCTCACCGTAGGTATAGTCCGTCGTGGCACCGATCTGATCAACCGCTCTGGTGAGGTTCCCGCGCTCGTCGTACTCGCGGCGCGACACCGTGCCGTCCGGCGCGATGATCGTGATCGGGAGCCGGAGCTCGTTGTACTCGACGCGGGCTTGGCTGCCGTCCGGGCGGGTGACCGCGGTCAGGTTGCCCGCTTCGTCGTACTCGTAGCGGGTCGTGCGGCCGAGGGGGTCGGTGCGGGAGAGCAGGCGGTCGTGCTCGTCCCATTCGGAGTGCGTCTCGGCGCCCAGCGGGTCGATCTGCCGGAGCACCTGGCCCGCATCGTTGAGGTGGTATGTGGTGCGGGCGCCCTGCGAGTTCGTCCAGGTGGTGATCCGGTTCTCGCGGTCGTACTCCATGGTGCCGCTGAGGAAGCCGCCGGAGCCCTCACCTGCGATGACCCGGCCTTCGTGGTCGTAGACGAAGCGGTACCACGCGTCGTTGCGGTCGGTCCAGCTCGTGATGCGGCCCGCGCGGTCGTAGGTGAAGCGCATCGGCAGGCCCGAAGCGTTGATCACGCCGGTGAGCCGGCGGTCCTCGTAGGTGTAGCGCCGCAGCAGCACGTCCTCGCCGTTGTCCGCTTCCCGGAGGTACAACGCCGTGACCAGGCCGTCATCCGACTCGACACGGATGCGGTAGCCGCCCGAATGCCGCACCTCGACAGGCGTGTCCTCCGCGTCGCGGTCGACCTCGATGCGGTGCTCGTTGCGATCCACGATCGCGGTCAGCGACAGGACGGCGCCGGCCCCGGTGAACAGCAGCTTCCGCCCGGATTCGGATTCCGCGAGGGTGCAGCTGCCGTCATCGTGCCGGGTGAGTTCATGGCGCGAACCGCCGAACGTCACGGTCGCACCGACCGCCGGTGTCGGGGCCAGCAGCAGCTTGCCGTCTTCCGCGGCGAACGAGACGCCGGCGCTCCCGAACTCCAATCGCTGGTCCAATGTGGACGTCCAAGACGGGCCGAAATGCCTGCCGACGCGGTACGACGACAGGTGCGTCCGCTTCAGCACCAGGGGCAGCACCGACTGCAACGACACATCGGTGTGCTGCATGATCATCTCGCCGGTGGCGATATCGATCGGATCGCCCTGCGTGGTCCGGTCTTCCCCATCCCTGGTCGGGCTCTGCGGGTCGTCGGACCGCTCGCTCAGCGAGTCGTCTCCGCCGCGGTCCCGGTTGCCCCCGGGCGTCGTCGAGCCGTTCGACGGCGGGCCGGTGCCGGCCGGGGTCGTGCCCGCCGGAGGACCCTGGCCGTTCGAGCCCGCGCTGCCTCGGCCGCCGCGGGCCGCTTCCTGGACGGAGTCCTGACCGGCGGAGACGCTGGAGCTCCCGTCTCCGCCGCTCCCGCGCGGACGCCGGTTGCCGGAGCCGCCCCCTCCGTCGTCGCCGCCACTTCCTCCTCTGGGCTTTCCCGGTGCCACGGATTCCCCCTCATCCGTTCAGCAGCTTGCTCAGGTTCGTGAGGCTGTCGATCAGGCTCGTCACGTAGGTGAAGATGCGGCCCACCCACTTGACGACCGCCGCGGTGATCTGGGCAGCGATCACCGGGATCGTCACCACGAAGATCGCTTCGACCGCCCACACGACCACCCGAGCCACCAGGTCGGCGATCAAGTCGCGGACGATTTCGCGGGTCATCTCCACCAGGCCGCCGGCACCTTCGGTGGCCGCGGCCATCGCCGCCGAGACCGAGGCCAGACCGCCGATGGCGTCCACGTTGTTGGCCATCATCGCCTGGTACGCCTCGGACGCCTCGCCGGTCCAGCCGGGGAGATCGCTTTCCAGGCTCGATTTGAGGTCTTCGGACATGGCGCCGAGTTCGTCGGCCATGTTGGTCCAGGTATCGGCATGCGACTGCACCACGTCCGGGATGCCGGTCAGCTGGTCGAGGATCTCGCGCAGCGGCTCGAAATACTCCATCGCCCAGCCGATGCCGTTGGACAGCAGCGCGCTGAACGGGTCCAGCACGGCCGACGCGACTTCCAGACCCACGCCCATCCCGGCCAGCGCGCCGGCCACCCAGTCCTCGCTCTGGATCGCGGTGACCAGGCCCTCGATGCTCTCGGCCGTTCCGGCACCGGTCCACGGCTGGCGGGAGGACTCGACATCCGCGACCAGCGAATCGTCGCTCATAACCGGTCCCCGCCGGAGGACTGCAGCAGGTCCGCGTTGTCCTCGTCGAGGCCCTGGTAGTCGTCGGCGACCGCCCGCAGCGATTCCGCGGCGAGCGAGAGGTTCTCCGCCACGAAGTCGACCAGCTCGTCCTGCCTGGTGTGCCGGCCTTCGAGGATCCCGGCGATCCACCCGCACAACAGCCCGTAAGCCTGATCGTCCTGCTGGATGTGCGAACTGGCGTCCCGCACCGCGTCGAACCGCGCCTCGATCTCCTCGACCTTGCCCGCGTGCGCCCGGATCTGCTCCGCGCTGACGTCGTACCCGCCCATGGTCACCACTTCTCCAGGAAGGACCGGTTCTCGTCGTCCTCATCGGGTTCCGGTGCCGGGGCCGCCGCGCTCTCCTCCGGGTCGGTGCGCAGGTGGTTGCCCACCGATTCGGCGATCGCGCGCGCCGCGGGGGATTCGGTGCCCACCGTCTCGGCGATGATCTCCTGGGACCGGTCGGCGAGCCGGTTCTTCGCCTCGGCCAGGGTTTCCATGACCGTCCGGGAGACCACGTCCGGCTTGGTGCGCTGCATCCGGCTGGTCAGCGTGAGATCGACCAGGGCGCCGGTGGAGTCGATGGTCACCTCGACGAGCCCGCTCGGGTCGGCCGCGGTGACCCGGACCTCCTGCAGCCGGTCGCTCATCGTCCGAGTGTCCGCGGCGACCTGCTCGACGCGGTCCTTCCACGCGGCCAGCTTCTCCCGGGCACCGTCCGGATCGAGGATGTTCTCGTCCATACCCTCCCCCAAGGGTCGCGTCGCGGATGTCCGCCCCTGCAGAGTAGGGATCTCGCACCCCGAACGGGCGCGTGATCGCGCGAATGGCCCGAATGGCCGCACCGCCGGCGGCCCGCACGAGATCTACCGCCACGGGCTCGGATTCGGCAGCCGGCGCAGGGCGCGGGTGCTCTGGCGCTGAGCGGCCCGCCTAGGGCAGGAGCTCGACGTATCCGTTCGTGCCGTCCAGGCGGATCCGCTGCCCGTCCCGGATCAGCCGGGTGGCGTGCTGGACACCGACGACGGCCGGTACGCCGTACTCCCGGGCGATCACCGAACCGTGCGTCATCTGGCCGCCGACTTCGGTCACCAGCCCGGCGGCCGTGACGAGCACCGGCGACCAGCTCGGATCCGTGTAGGCCGTGACCAAGATGTCGCCGGTTTCGAGCTCGGCCTCCGCCATGTCTCCGACGACGCGGGCGCGTCCCTGCACGGTTCCGGTGGACACCGGCAGGCCGACGAGCGCATCCGGCGGTGCCTGCGCGCGGCGGTACGAACCGGCCACGGCCTCGCCTTCCGAGGTGAGCACCCGGGGCGGGGTGCGCACCCGCTGCGCCTCGAACGCCGCCCGGCGCCGCGCGATGAGCTCCGGGTCGACGCGCCCGGTGCGCACGACGTCGTGCAGTTCCGGGAACGCCAGGAAGAAGACGTCCTCCGGCCCGTCCAGCGCCCCCTCGCGCACGAGGCGCCCGGCCTCGCCCAGCAGAGCCTGCTTGTACAGCGAAAACCGGTTGACCATGCAGAACTTCGGGTATTCGCGGTACCCGGCGAACGTGCGGAGGCGGTCGATCACCGGTTTCACCTCCGCGGCTTTCGCCTCTCCGCCCGGCAGGGCACGCAGGCGCCGCAGCAGCTCCTGCTCCTTCTCCCGCGCTTCCCGCCGCCCCTGTTCGAAACGCCGCTTCCCGGCGCCTGGTTCGACGTTGTCGATGTTGCCGAGGATCGCCGGGACGATGCCCGCGGGTTGCTCGTTCCACCGCGGCCGGGTGATGTCGATCTCGCCGACGCACCGCATGCCGTACCGGTCGAGCCAGCCGCGGATGGCGTCCCGCGCTGCCCGCCCACCGGGGAGGTCGGGCAGCTCGTCCAGGAAGTCGTCGTCGGCGACGTCGCGCAGGAACGCCACCACCTCCGGATGCGGGCGGATCGCGTCGGCGACGTCCAGGAGGGCCAGACCCATCTCCGAGGTGATGTTGTCCGGGACGGACCGGGTGAGCACGTCGGCGGCGTTCTGCTCGCCCAGCCACGCGTGCAGCCGTTCGTTGAGCCACGACGCGGCGTCCATGGACGCCAGGACCGCCTGGTGGCTGCGCGGATCCAACAGGAGCCGCTGCAGTTCCCCGATGTCGTCCCGGATGAAGTCGAGCAGCTCGGTACCGGACTTCGCGCGGATCTCGCGCCGCAGCGCGGCCGTGGACCGCTCGGCGCGCTGCACCAGCTCGGCGACGACCGCCGGGTCGGTCTCGATCGGTTCCGCCGGGTCGGTGCTGATCGGCACCGGCGGATCGGTGGACTCGTCCTCCACCGGGGCGACGAAGCCGCGATCGGCGACGGTCCGCAGCGCGTCCCCGATCAGCGGATCCGAGGTGTCGAAGACGTCCAGCAGCTCGGCGCGGCTCGCCCGGCCCGCCAGGCGGCGGGTGACGTCGACGAACAGGTGCGCGCCCGCTTCGACCATCGGTGCGGGCGTCGTCATCAGCCAGAACGACCGCCCGAGCGGCTTGATCGGATCGGTCATCATCTGCGCGTGTCCGACGGAGACGTAGACGCGGTTGTCCCGGTCCTCGGCCGCGGGGATGGGGAACAGCGTGGTGATCGGCCTGCTCTGCACGATCTGGAAGGTCCCGTCGGCGAGGCACCATTCGATGTCCTGCGGCGTCCCGAAGTGCGCCTCGATGCGCCGGCCCAGCTGCACCAGCCGCACTGCCTGCTCGTCGGTCAGCACCGGTCGTTCCTGCAGCTCGGGTTCGACCGGCCGCTGCCGGGTCCCGCCGCGCGGATCGGCGTGCACGGCCAGCGGCTTGCCGGCGACCGTCCGGCCGACGACCGCGCCGTCGCGCACCGCGTGCACGTCCGGGCTCACCAGGCCGGAGACCAGGCCATCGCCGAGACCGAAACCCGCCTCCACCGCGCTGACGTTCCGGTTCGACGTGACGGGGTCGGCGGTGAACAGGACACCGGACGCGTCCGGGAACACCATCTCCTGCACCACGACGGCCATCCGGACCGCGCGGTGGTCCACACCGCTGCGCAGCCGGTAGACCACGGCCCGGTCGGTGAACAGCGAGGCCCAGCACCGGCGGACGTGGTCGAGGACCGCGTGCGGGCCGACCACGTTGAGGGAGGTGTCGTGCTGTCCGGCGAAGGAGGCCGCGTCCGAATCCTCGGCCGTGGCACTGGATCGGACGCTGAACGCCGGCGCGTCCACCCGGGCGAGCGCGCGGGTGACCGCGGTCGCCAAATCGTCCGGGAAGGGGGTTCCTTCGAGGGCGGCGCGGATCTCGGCGCTGAGCGCGCGGATCGCATCCCGATCGTCCGGATCCACGCGGTCCAGCCGATCGAGCAACCCGCCCATGGACGGCGCTTCCGCCATGATCCGCCGGAAGGGGCCGGTGGTCACGCAGAATCCCGCGGGCACGTGCAGGCCGTCCAGCCGCGCGAGTTCCCCGAGGTGCGCGCCCTTGCCGCCGACGACCGCGGTGCACGAGCGATCGACGTCGCGGAGATCCAGCACGGAGTCGGATGCGAGGGACCTCGCCGCACTGCTGCCCGTATTGCGCATTCGCTGCTTCCCCAAGAGCCGGTTCCGGCGATGACCGGGGAATTCTGCGCCAAGGCCGGGGTCTTGCCACAAGCCCGTGCCCGTGCTATACGTTGAAAAAGGCAGGAAGCGTGCAGCTCCTGCCCTTTTTCGTCTCCGATCCCCTGCGCACGTCCGGGCCCGCGATGATCCGCAGCTCCGAGGCCCGGAGCACCGGAGGCGGCCGTCACTCCGTCCGGGGATGTGGCGGGTGCGTCGTGCCGGGGCGGAGCGGGAGACTTCGCGGATGATCGTCACGGATTCGCACCCGGGAGCGGGCTCGCCCGGCCCGGTGCCGCAGCAGCTGCGGGCCGACGTCCAGACGCTGTGGGAGTACCACCGGCTCGACCACGAGCCGAAGCCGGTCGACGTCGCGATCGGGCTCGGCAGCCACGATCCCGGGGTCCCGGTGCACGCCGCGCAGCTGTACGCGCGGGGGCTGTTCGACCTCATCGTGTTCACCGGCGCGAACGCACCGACGAGCCTGGAGCGGTTCCCGCGAGGTGAGGCGGTGCACTACCGGGAGATCGCGCTGGACAACGGGATCCCGGACGAGGCGATCCTGCTGGAGCCGGACGCGCGCAACACCGGGGAGAACATCGCGCTGACCCGGGATCTGCTGCGCGAGCGCGGGGTGCACGTCGGATCGGCGCTGCTGGTCAGCAAGCCGTACCAGCAGCGGCGAGCCCTCGCCACGGCCCGCAAGCTCTGGCCGGAGGTGGAATTCGGCTGCACGGCTCAGCCGCAGACGCTGGACGAGCACGTGCAGGCCGTCGGGGACGCCGAGCGGGTGATCAGCATGCTGGTCGGCGACACCCAGCGGATCACCAGCTACGCCCGCCGCGGGTTCGCGGTCGAGCAGGACGTGCCGGAACCGGTGCAGCGCGCGTTCGCCCGGCTCGTCACCGCCGGGTACACCCGGCGGCTGCTCCCGGAGTGAACACGAGAACCCCGGGGCGGCCGGTACCGCCCCGGGGCTCGTGGCTCGCGGACGACCTCAGCGCACCGCGCGGGTGGCCGAGGACGAAATCTTGGCCACCAGCTTCTCCAGCGGCCCCTGCCCGTACCAGCGCTGCCAGACCACCGCGAACAGCAGGCTGCCCACGATGAACCAGAACGCGTTGAGCGCGGTGTAGTTCGGCTCACCGCCCCAGAGCAGCTGCATCATCACCAGGTGGCCGACGTAGCAGGTCAGCGAGATCGCGCCCACCGCGCCGAGCGGCTTGAGCACCCGCGTGCCCACCCGCTGCAGCATCAGGCTGCCGCCGATGATCAGCAGCGAGAGCCCGACGCTGCCCGCACCGTCGAACGGGGTCCCGGTGTGCGCATTGGCCAGCAGCAGCCACGCGGGCGTGTCGGTGGGCGGGGTGCCGTGCACCTTGAACAGGCTCAGGTGCAGGAACTCGTCCACCGGGACACCGTCGGCGTCGGCGTAGGGCTGCAGGCTCGCGTACAGGCGCTCGGCGCCGCCCCACGCGTTCAGGGCCAGCCAGGAGGTGCCGTAGGCCACCACGGCCAGCGCCGCTCCGCCGATCGTCAGCCACTTGGCCACGACCTCCGAAGTCAGGTCCATGCGTCCGAGGGCCATGCCCGCGAACACGTACCCGATCCAGATGAAGGCGGGGAACACGCCGGTGAGCATCAGGGTCGTGACGAACTCGCCCGCCCCGGCCCACGAGTTCAGCTGCTCGGCGCCGAGATCGTTGAGCGGCGTCTCCATCAGCGACTTCGGGAAGTAGATGCTGCGCACCAGCCAGGACGCCAGCGGCATCCCGATGATCGCCACACCGGCCAGCACCGCGAGCGCTCCGGCCCGCAATCGCAGGAACGGCAACGACAGCAGGAAGAAGCCGCCGTAGTAGGTGAGGATGATCCATACCGGGACGATGAACACGAGGTTCATCACCACACCCAGGGCGAGCATGAGCAGCGCGCGGCTGCCGATCCGCACCAGCGCCTTGCGCCAGCCCTTGCCGACCGCGGGGGCCGTGCTGCCGGACATCATCGCGATCGAGATGCCGGCCAGTACCGCGAACAGCACCGCGGCCCTGCCGTGGAACGGCAGGAAGGCCCACGAGTCGGGGTGGTCGTACTCGGTCGGCCCGACGTGCGCGGCGAACATGCCGAGGATCGCCACGGATCGCGCGACATCGACACCGAGCAGCCTGGCTTTGCCCTTGTCAGGTTTTTTCTGTTGCGTCTTCGCGTCGCCGGCCCCGAGCGGTTTCTGCTGAGCGGATTTCTGATCGGCGGGCTCGGCCTCGCCGGCCACCTTCTCGCTCACAACCGCGGCGCGGTCTTCACTGGGTGATCCTGTAATGCTCATGATCCGTAACTCGCCGTCCCGCCGGTTTTTCGAGCTATAGGGTACCCGTATGGGTGATATGCCGGTATCGACAGGAGGGTTCAATACTACGCATCGCAGCGCAAGTGCGCCTTTCTTGACCGTAAAGGGTTGCTGAACCACTCCTGATCGGCACACCGTGAACAGTCCGTACCTTCGGATCATCCGGACAATCCACAAAATTCCCCATCCGGAGCAGCGTCAGGATGACCGCACGTGGTCACCGTAAGATCCCGGCCCGATCATTCCGACACACCCTCCCCGGAGGGAGATGCCTGGTCAGTAGGCGGATGCGGACCCGGCACCGGCGCGGCGGCGTGCGAGAACTCACACGAAGGCGGATCCCACGCCCCGCTGCGCCGCGCAGTCGCGGGTCAGCGGCGTCCCGCAGGGGCCCCGCCCGCCGGACGGCGCCGCGGGCCCCGGCCCCTACAACGCGGCCGGGCCCGGGCGCCGTCCACACGAGGACTGCACCCGGGCCCGGCCCGCTCCGCTCAGCGGCGGCGCGGGAACTCCACGATCTGCTGGTAGGTCGGCCGGTTCTGCCAGCCGGTCGGCTCCTGGGAGACGCCGCCGATCTCGGTCTGCACCAGCGCGTCGGCGCACCACTGGTCCCCCGCGGCGCACGTCTCATCGCCCGGGTAGGTCTCCTCCGCCGGCGTCTCCGCGGCCTGCTGCAGGGTCTGCAGCAACACGTCGCGGCACTCGCCCGGGTCGCCCTGCCCGCACATCCCGGTCGGGAAGCCGCCCGGAACCTCCTCGCCGAGCACACCGCGGAGGTCCTTGGACACCTGGCCGAACCAGCCGTACTGGAAGGCCGAGCCCTGGTGCTCCTCCCCCACCTGCAGCCCGGGCTCGCCGTTCTGCCACCCGGATGGGGACTCGTTGATCTGCAGCACATCGGTCAGCGCCCGGTAGGCGTCCTCGCCCAACGCCGGTTCGAACTGGGCGCGCACCAGCAGCGGCCACCACGCGTCGAGCAGCTCGATCGCCTCGGCATGCTCGTATTCCCGGCTGCCCTGCTCGGTCTCCACCCGGCGGCCGCCGTCGGCCAGCCACGCGCGCAGCTGCTCCACCCGCTCGGCCAGCTCCGGATCGCGCACCGGAGCGCTGTCGATGAGCCGCAACAGGTCGGGCAGCACCCGTTCCGCGCGCAGATCGGTCACCCCGGCCTCGGCCATCGCCCTGGTCAGCGCGCCCCGGTCCACGTCCCCGCGCTCGACGAGCTCGGCGACCCGGCGGTCCAGCAGATCGCCGCGCTGCACGGCGCCCTTCTCCGCACCGGCACCGGCCGTTCCCGGGGCCTGCTTGTTGTTCCAGCTAGTGTAGTAGTCCTGGTTGATCGAGTTCGGGTGCTCCTCGAACGGGGTCAGCGCGGCGGTGTTGTCGGCCGGATTCCAATCCGCCCACTCGTACTCGGGGTCGGATTCGATCGGCATGCTCGGATCCACCTCGGGGTTGCGCTGCACGTTGGCGCCCGAGTTGAAGTACCCGGTGTCGTCGGCGTCGACGTAGAACCAGTTGAACGTGTAGTTGATGTCCTCGGCAGCGCGCTGGAAGTCCTGCGCCGAGGTGATCGCGTCCGGGTCGTTGAACTGCTGGAACCCGATGATCGAGTCGACCTCGTGCTGGAAGGTGGACCGCGCCTCGGTGTAGGCGACGGGCTTTCCGTCCACTGTGGCCCGATGCGTCACCGGCCCGTACGGGGTACGCAGCGACACCAGCCGGTAGGACCCGTGCGGGGTGTCGTCGCCGAGGTTGGGCTCCCATTCGTTCTTGCGCTCCACGCTCTGGAACGGCACGCACTCGCCGCGGAACACGAAGTGGTCCGACTCCGTCGTGGGCTCCCCACCGCCCGGTTCGCACAGCTCGACGGCGTAGGTGTCGATGATGTCCTGCGCCGAGGTCGTCGCGCTCCACGAGTAGTCCTGCCCGCGGCCGAGCAGCGTGTAGAAGCTCAGCCCGGCGAACGAGGCCCCCTTGGACGAGATGCCGGGCCCCTGAAGTTCCTGCAGGGTCAGCAGCTGCGGGGAGAAGTAGCCGGTCTGCGGACCGAACGCCGCGATCGGATTGCCGCTGTCGGTGTGCTCCCCGGACACCACGAGCGCGTTGGACATCCCGCGCGGCTCACCCATCCCGCCCGGCACCACGCCGTCGTCGAACATGCCGCGCAGGTGTTCGGCCGGATCCTCGGGGTCCACCGGCGGCGCGGGCTCGGCGGCGGGCCGCTGCTCGGGTTCGGCACCCTCGACCGCGGACCCGGTCTCGTCGAAGACCTTCTGCTGCTCGACCACCGAATCCGGGTCGGGCATGGCGGCGCCCCGCGGGTTCTCCGGGGTGGTGCCGTAGTCGAAGCGCTGCCCGTCGTGCAACGTGGACACGGCTTCCGGATCGTTCTCCGCGCGGAAGGTGCGCCAGACCTGTTCGCCGCGCTGCGGGCCGAACCGCTCGTGCAGCTCCATGCGGGCCACGGCGTTCTCCACCTCGCCGCCGCCACCGCCGCCGAATTGCGCACCCACCAGGGAGGCGAGCACCACGAGGTCGGTCAGCTTGAACGGCTCGATGTTGCCCGCGTTGGTGAGCGGGTCGACGTGCCCGGTGGCCACGTACTCACCGGGGAAGTACCGGCCCTCGTGCGCCTGCTCGACATAGCTGTTGATCCCGTCCACATAGGACTGCGCATCGGCCAGCGCCTGCTCGCCGCGCTCGCCCTGGGCGGCCACGGCGTCGATCTGCTGCTGCAGCTCCTGCTCGGTGTACGGCGAGACCTCGAAGAACTGCTGCTCCAGCTCCCGGTTCCCCTCGGCGCCGCCCGCGAACGGCGTCACCGCCCCGCGGCCCGCGCGGCGCAGCGCGTCCATGAGGAACAGCTTGTCCTCGGCGGTGGTGAACCCGGCGCCGAACGTGGTGCCGGAGCGGGTGTCGCCGTAGATGTGCGGGATGCCCGCGGTCTTGTCCCGCACGACGGTGACGTCCTCGCGCGGCCGGTAGGTGCGCTCGACGTCGTCCGGCTCGACGCCGAACGAGTTGTCGTTGAAGAACTCCTCGACGGTGTCGCTGGTCAGCTCGGAGTACCCGGTGGCCAGCCGGTCGTACTGGTCGAGCTGATCGTCCGAGTGCGCCGGGCGGGTGCCGATCACCATGTGCGCGATGAGGTCGGCGAACGTGGCGTTGCCGTTCTGCCCCGGCGGCAGGATGTGGTCGCACTGGTCGCCGCAGTAGTCCGGCGCGGGTGCGGGTGGCTCGGGCTCGGCGGACGGTGCGATCTCCGGAGCGGGCGGCTCGGCGGGACCGGCACCCGGAGCGGGCGGCGCCTCCGGAGCGGACGGTTCGGCCAGCTCGGCCAGGTCCGCCGGGACGGGCGGAACCGGCGCCTGGGCGGCTGAAACCGGTGCGATGAGCGCGGATCCGAGCACGGCCGCGGTGCCGAGCACGGCCACGGCCCGGATCCTGCGGGACGGCTTCCTTCGGGGCATGGCGAACCTTTCCGTCGAGCGCAACCGCGGACGCTAGCCAGCCCCGAGCCAAAACGAAATACTTTCACGTTCGGATTGCGCCGATCGGCCCAGTGGCGGAGTTCGCCAGCAGCACGGGCCGGAACCGCTGTAACGCATCGGTCGATGCGGTTAGCATTAGGTCAGGCCGCCGGGACGTCGCCACCCACCGCACACGGCGCCGGGTGGCGGCACCCGACCCGCGCACCAGGAGGCCGATCCGTTGAGCACCAGTCCGCGGCTGATCGGCGAACCGCTCGCCGTCGACCTCACCAACACCCGCCCGCTGTGCCCGGACGGGGTGCACGACCTGCTGGAGAACGCCGCCGACGCGGGCGTGTGGCTGGCGGCCCAACCCGACCGGATCGGCGTGCTCGGCCGCGGCGAGGCCAACCGGCTCACCGAACGCGATGTCGCCGACCTGCACGACATCCGGGACGCGGTCAACGCAGCGCTGGAACCCGTCCGGCACGGCCGACGTCCACCCGCCTCCGCGCTGCGCGCGCTCAACGACGCCCAGCGGGCGGCTCCGGCCATCCAGGAGGCTCGCTGGACCCGCGGCGCCGTCACCGCCGCACCGGTGCGCAGCGGCACTCCCGGGCAGCGCCTGGCGGCGCGCTTCGCCGAGGCCGCCGCCGAACTGCTCAGCGATCCGGCGGTGACCACCATCCGGGAGTGCTACTCCGAACCCTGCGTGATGCTGTTCCTGCCCACCAACCCGCGCCGCAGGTGGTGCTCGGCCGAGATCTGCGGCAACCGGGCCCGGGTGGCCCGCTACTACCAGCGGCACAAGCAGCGCTGACCGCAGATCCGCAGTGGATCGGCTCGACCCGGCTCGTGCCCGGGCTCGCCCCTCGGTCAGGTGTGACCATGGCGGCATGCAGCAGACCGGGCACACCCCGTTCCGGGCGATCGCGGCCACTCCCGACCTGCCCGCCGTGGAGCGCGGCATCGCCGAGTGGTGGCAGGACCGGGAGATCTTCGAGCGCAGCCTGGCGCAGACCGCCGACGGCCCGCGCTGGGTGTTCTACGAGGGCCCGCCCACCGCCAACGGCACCCCGGGCGCGCACCACGTGGAAGCCCGCGTGTTCAAGGACGTCTTCCCGCGGTTCAAGACGATGCAGGGCTTCAACGTGCCGCGGCGCGCCGGCTGGGACTGCCACGGGCTGCCGGTGGAGATCGCCGTCGAGCGCGAGCTCGGGCTGCAGGGCAAACCGGACATCGAGCGGATCGGCATCGCCGAGTTCAACCGGCGCTGCCGCGAGTCGGTGCAGCGCTACGTGGGCGAGTTCGAGGCCGTGACCCGACGGATGGGCTACTGGATCGACCTGTCCACCGCGTACTGGACGATGTCGGCGCAGTACGTGGACAGCGTGTGGTGGGCGCTGCAGCAGATCCACCGGGCCGGACTGCTGGTCGAGGACCACCGCGTCGCCCCGCTGTGCCCGCGCTGCGGCACCGCGCTCTCCGACCACGAGCTCGCGCAGGGTTACGCCGACGTGTCGGACCCCTCGGTGCAGGTGCGGCTGCCGCTGGAGCGACCGCTGGCCGGGCGCGACGCCGAACTGCTGGTCTGGACCACGACCCCGTGGACGCTGGTCGCCAACACCGCGGTGGCCGTGCACCCGGACGTGGATTACGTGCTGGCCGAGACCGCGTCGGGTGCGTTCGTGGTGGCCGAACCGCTGCTGGGCGAGGCGCTCGGCGACGCCGACGTGCTGGCCCAGTTCCGCGGCCGCGACCTCGCCGGGCTGACCTACCACCGCCCGTTCGACCTGGTCGACACCGGTGCCGACGCCCGGGTGGTCACCGCCGAGCACGTCTCCACCGCCGAAGGCACCGGACTCGTCCACCTCGCACCGGCGTTCGGCGAGCAGGACCTGGCAACCGCCCGCGAGCACGGGCTGCCCGTGGTCGCGCCGGTGGGGACCGACGGGCGGTTCCGGGACGACCTGCCGCTGGTCGGTGGCGGGTTCTTCAAGGACGCCGATGAGGTGCTGCTCGCCGACCTGCGCGAGCGGGGCCGCCTGCTGCGCGCGGACGAGCTGGTGCACGCCTACCCGCACTGCTGGCGCTGCGGCACGCCGCTGATGTACTACGCCCAGCTGACCTGGTACATCCGCACCACGGCGGTGCGCGACGCGCTGCTGCGCGAGAACGAGCGCACCTCCTGGTACCCGGAATCCGTCAAGCACGGCCGGTTCGGCGACTGGCTGGACAACAACGTCGACTGGGCGCTGTCCCGCGACCGGTACTGGGGCACCCCGCTGCCGCTGTGGCGCTGCCCGGACGGGCACGTCACCGCCATCGGGTCCCGGGCCGAGCTGGGCGCGCTGACCGGGCAGGACTTCACCGACCTGGACCCGCACCGGCCCTACCTGGACGACATCGACTTCGGCTGCCCGGAATGCGGGCAGCGGGCGAACCGGGTGCCGGGAGTCGTCGACGCCTGGTTCGACTCGGGGGCGATGCCGTTCGCGCAGCTCGGCTACCCGCACGCCGACGGCAGCCGCGCGGAGTTCGAGCGCAGCTACCCGGCCGACTACATCTGCGAGGCCATCGACCAGACGCGCGGCTGGTTCTACACGCTCATGGCGGTCGGCACGGTGCTGTTCGACCGCTCCGCCTACCGCAACGCGGTGTGCCTGGGCCACATCCTGGCCGAGGACGGGCGCAAGATGAGCAAGCACCTCGGCAACGTGCTCGAACCGCTACCGCTGATGGAAACGCACGGTGCCGACGCGCTGCGCTGGTTCATGCTCTGCAGCGGGTCGCCGTGGGCGCCGCGGCGGGTCGGGCACGTGGCGCTGCAGGAGATCGTGCGCAAGGTGCTGATGACCGCCTGGAGCGTGGCGGCGTTCTTCACCCGCTACGCCGAGTCGGCGCCGTGGCCGAAGCAGGCGGCGGATCCGGCGGACCGGCCGGTGCTGGACCGCTGGCTGCTGGCCGAGACCGACCGCGTCACCCGGGTCGTGGACGCGGCGCTGGAGAACTTCGACACCGCGGGAGCCGGCCGGGCGCTGGGCGAATTCGTGGACGACCTGTCCAACTGGTACGTGCGCCGCTCGCGGCGGCGGTTCTGGGACGGCGACCCGGACGCCCTGCGCACGCTGCACTCCTGTCTGGACGTGCTGTGCCGGCTGCTGGCGCCGTTCGTGCCGTTCCTCGCCGAGCGGATCTGGCAGGACGCGGTGCGGCCCGGATCCGGTGCGGCCGCGGAATCGGTGCACCTGTCCTCCTGGCCGGAACCCGCCCCGGGACCGGTGGACGAGCCGCTGCTGCGGCAGGTGGCGCTGGTGCGGCGGCTGGCCGACGCGGGGCGCGCCGCGCGGCGGAGCAGCGGGCGCCGGGTGCGCCAACCGCTCGACCGGGCGCTGATCGGCGGGGACGCGGTGCCCGCCCTGCCGGACGACCTGCTCGCCGAGCTCGCCGAGGAGCTCAACGTCCGCCGGGTGCAACCGCTCTCCGCCGCCGGGGAGGTGCTCGCGGTGTCCGCGCGACCGGATTTCCGCGCGCTGGGACGGCGGTTCGGCAACCGCACCCCGGAGGTGGCGGCGGCGATCGAAGCCGCCGAGCCGGAGGCGCTGGTCGAGCAGCTGCGTGCCGCGGGCAGCGCCGCGGTGGACGGGGTGCCGGAGCCGATCGGACCGGACGAGGTGCGGATCAGCGAGGTCCCGCGTTCCGGGTGGGCGGTGGAGGTGCGCCAGGACGTGACGATCGCGCTGGACACCGAGCTCACCCCGGAGCTGGCACGGGCGGGCCTGACCCGCGAGGTGATCCGGTTCCTGCAGGATTCCCGCAAACAGGCGGGTTTCCGCCCGCACGACCGGATCGAGGTCGGCTGGCGCATCGACCCGGAGCGCGGGGACGAGCAGCTGCGCGCCGCGCTGGACGGGCACCGGGCGGAGATCGCCGAGGCGGTGCTGGCCACCGCGTTCGCCGAGGCCGGGCCCGCGGGCGGCGGCTCCGCGCACAGCAACGCCGAGCTCGGGCTCACCGCCTGGCTCACCCGCACCGGCCATCCGAACGGGTGACAAGCGCGGAGTCCTCGGCGAGACTGGCGCGGCCCGCGCTCCCGGACCCGCGGGCCGATCCGGAAGGAGACGGGGTGCGAGCACGAGGACGAACGCTGGCCTACGCGGCCGCGGCGGGCACCGATGTCGCGCTGGCGCTGCTGCGGCGGACCCGCCGCAGGCAGGTGAGCAAGACCGCACTGATGCCCGCGCTGGCGGTGGCGGTACCGCCGCGCAGCCTGGCACCGGCGTTGGGCCTGGCCGGCTCCTGGGCCGGTGATGTGGCCCTGCTGCGCTCGGACGACCGGTCGTTCCTGGTCGGGCTGGGTTCGTTCTCCGCGGCCCACCTCGCCTACACCGCGGGGTTCGCCGCGCGCGGCGGGCGTCCGCGGCCCGCGCACGCGCTGCCGATCGCCGCGGCCACCGCCGCCACCGGCGCGGTACTGGGCAGGCACGCAGGTGAGCTGCGCGCACCGGTGCACGGGTACGCGCTGCTCATCGGGGCGATGGCCGTCGCGGCGACAGGGGTGCGCGGCCCGGGATCGGGCCGGATCCTCGGCGGGGCGCTGACCTTCGCTCTCTCGGACACGCTGCTGGCGCTGGACCGGTTCGTGCTCGGCGAGCGCTGGTCGCAGGCCGCCGACGGCGGGGTGATGCTCAGCTACACGCTGGCCCAGTGGCTCATCCACGACGGGCTGCACCGGCACGACCGGGCCGGGAGCTGAACCCGGCCCGGTCCGGCGGGGTCAGCCGATCTGCGCCTGCAGCTCGTCGTAGTACGAACCGACCCGCGCGTACACCCCGGGGTTGTCCGGACGGGCGCAGCCGTTGCCGAACGAGGTGACGCCGATGATCCGGTTGTCCACCACCATCGGTCCGCCGGAGTCGCCCTGGCAGGCGTCCGTGCCGCCCTCCGGGTAACCCGCGCAGACCATGCCGTCCGGCGTGTACTCGGGATAGGCGGCGCTGCAGGCCTCGTCCGCGTTGACCGGCACCACGGCCTTCTGCAGGTGGTCGGAGGTCTGCCCGCCTTCGCTGGTGGTTCCCCAGCCGAGGATGGTGGCGTCGGTGTCCGGCGCGTACCCGGGGTCGTCCGGGGCGGCCAGTTCCACCGGGGTCTCGGACACCGGCTCGGCGAGGGTGAGCACCGAGACGTCGAAGGCCATCGATCCCCCGCCGTACTCCGGGTGCGACCAGATGTCGGTGACCTCGGAGACCGTGCCCTCCTGCGAGCTCATCTCGGTGCGCCCGCTGACCACCTGGATCCCGGCGGGCTGCTCGCCCTCGGTGCAGTGCGCGGCGGTGAGCACCTTGTCCGGCGCCACGAGCGACCCGCCGCAGAACTGGCTGCCGCCGGGGTCGGTCAGCGCGACGGTGAACGGGTGATCGGCGATCTCCGCGTCCTCACCGCCGATGATCAGCGGATCGGGCTCGTCCTGCGGAGCCTGGGCGTGCGCGGCGGTGGCGGTGGCCAGCGCGGCGAGGCCGGCCGCGGCCAGAGCCGCGAACCGGGCGGAAGCACGTGCAGCGGGCATGGCGTTCCTCCGTGGATGTCGGATGAGGTCGCTCAAGATCGGACGATAACCAGCGGGCAACCCCGGCCGACACCGGCAGAATTTCCCGGTTTCCCGGTTCCACCGCCTAGGCCTCGCGGTTCGGGCGTCCTCGGCGCGCCCCGAACGCGCCGAGGACGTTCCCGCGGCCGGATCCCTCCCGACCGGCGGACACCGGCCCCCGCGACCGGTGACCGCGCGCCCGTGGCCCCGACAGCCACCTCGCGGGCGCGCGCATACCGGTCTATCGGACCGCCCGCGGCAAGTTCCAGAGCCGATCGGTCCAGCAGCCGTTCCGCGCCGCTGCGCTGGTCGGCCGAGCCCCGCCCCCGCGCCGGGACGGGCCTGCCACACTGCACGGCGACCTGCGACGAGGAGGACTCGACGTGCCGAGCGCCGACCAGCCCCATCCGCCCGACCAGCCCGGCCGGCCCGTCCGGCTGCGTCCACCGGAGCACCGGGTGCAGCGGCGCGCCGTCGCCTGGTGGACGACCCGAGCGCTGCTGCTCGCGGTGCCGCTGCTCACCGCACTGGTGGTGCTGTGCCTGCTGCTCGCGGACGCGCGCTGGTGGCTGGTCCCGCTGACCGCGGTGGCGACCGCGCCTGCGGCGGTCTATGTGCTGGTCATGCCGCAGTGGCGCTACCGGGTGCACCGCTGGGAGACCACCGAGGACGCCGTCTACACCTCGGCGGGCTGGCTGCGCCAGGAGTGGCGGGTCGCCCCGATGTCCCGGATCCAGACGGTGGACAGCGTCCGCGGACCGCTGCAGCGGGTGTTCGACCTCGCCAGCGTCACGGTCACCACCGCCTCGGCGGCCGGCCCGCTGACCATCGACGGCTTGGACCGCGCGACGGCCGCCGAGGTAGTGCAGCACCTGACGGCCACCACCCAGGCCACCCCGGGGGACGCGACGTGATCGCCGAGGACCACTGGTACCGGCTGGACCCGAAGACGATCGCGGCCTCGGTGGCGCTGGTGCTGGCCCCGCTGGTGCCCGCGGCCGCCGTCGTGCTCGTCTCCGGGACCTCGCCTGCCGCGCTGGGCACGATGGCCGTGCTCTGGCTGGGCATCGCCGCGCTGATCGCCGGGGGCAGCGCGCTGGAGTGGTACTTCAGCCGGTTCCGGATCACCGCCGAGCGCTTCGAACTGCGCAGCGGGGCGCTCAGCCGCAGCCACCGGTCGATCCCGCGGGACCGGATCCGCAGCGTGGACCTCACCGCCGGGCCGGGGCACCGGATCTTCCGGTTGGCCGTGGTCACCATCGGCACCGGCCAGTCCGGCGACGAGCTCAAGCTGGACGCGGTCCCGCGCAGCCGTGCCGAGCAGCTGCGCCAAGTACTGCTGCCCGCGGCGACCGGCGGCACCGCCGAAGCGGTGGCGGACGACGAGCTCGCCCGGATGCGCCCGGCCTGGTTCGGCTACTCGATGCTGACCACCTCGCTGGTGCTGGTCGTGTGGGGTGCGCTGGCTTCGGCGATCGGCTCGTTCTCCGAACTGCTGGGCACGCTGGGCGCCTACGACGCGCTGGCCGGGACCGCGCGCTCACTCGGGCTGTGGCTGGTGCTGGCGGCCGGATTCCTGCTGGCGCTGGTGATCGGCGCGGCCGGGGCGCTGGCCCTGTCCGTGGAGATGTGGTGGGGATTCCGGCTGACCCGCGGCGCGGATGCGCTGCGGGTGCGCCGCGGACTGCTGACCACGCGCTCGGTCTCGTTGCAGGAAGCCCGGCTGCGCGGGGTCGAGATCGCCGAACCGCTGGTGCTGCGGGCGGCGCGCGGCGCGCGGCTCAACGCCGTCGCCACCGGGCTCAGCGAGGGCGGGGAGAACCAGCCGGACAACAAGGTGCTGCTCCCGCCCGCCCCGCGCGCGACCGTGCGCGAGGTCGCGGGCCTGGTGCTCGGCGCTCCGTTTTCCCCGGCGCTGCGCGGACATCCGCGCGCGGCCCTGCACCGCAGGCTGGTGCGCGCGGGAGCGGCCTGGGCGGTGCTCGCGGTCACCGCGGTGGTGCTCGTGCTGCGCGGCATCATGCCGGGGTGGGCCGCAGTGCTGATCGCGGTAGCGGCCCTCGTCCTGCTGGTCGCGCTCGCGGTGGCCGGCTACCGCGCGCTCGGGCACCAGCTCGACGAGCGGCAGCTGGTCGCGCGGTCCGGCGCCGTGGTGCGGCGCACCGTGGCGCTGCGGCGGGAGGGCATCATCGGCTGGCGGATGCGGCAGACGGTGTTCCAACGGCGGTCCGGGCTGATCAGCGTCGCGGCGACCACGGCGGCGGGGTCCGGCATGTACGCGGTCAGCGATGTGTCCACATCGGAGGGTCTGCGGCTCGCGGAGGAGGCGGTGCCGGATCTGCTGACCCCGTTCCTGGAACCGGTGGCAGACTCGCATCTGGAGTGAAAACCTTGCAGAGGTTCCGCTTTTCGCGTGCGGAACGCGGATACCGCGCCCGCAGGAGGTCCTTTCATCGCTCCGGGGAGCGCGGGGCGCCCCGGCCCGAACCGGGCTGGGCACCCCGCCGACCCCGTGCACGAGGAGAGCAGGCGACTCTCAGGAATCGTAGGAACCGGTTTTGACGTCCCGCACGAAATCCCGCCAGTGCCGCGCTGCGATCGTGATCTGCCCGGCACCGCGGTTCTTCGTGTCCCGGATCCCGACCACGTCCGCACCGAAGCCGACCTCGACGCACTGCCCCTGACCCTGGGTCCGGGTGCTCGTGCGCCAGTCGGTGATGTACCCCATCTACAGCTCTCCTATCCGTCGTCGGATGAGTTGCACAGATCCCTCCGGATCTACTGCGTGTGCGCGTAAATGGTCCATCATTGTGACGTAGTTGGACAGCTCTACCTCCCTTTCGAGGTACAGACCTCCCACGTGCGTTTCCAGATAAACCACATCCGGGTCAATGTGGTTGGAGTAGCGCAGGATCACGAACGGACCGGCCTGCGCCGGGTGCGCCCCCGCGTCCAGCGGCATCACCTGCAGCGTCACGTGCGGCAGTTCGACCAGCTTCAGCACGTGCTCCAACTGCCTGCGCAGCACACCGAATCCGCCCACGCTGCGCCGCAACGCGGGTTCGCCCACCACCGCCCACAGCTCCAGCGGACCGTCCCCGGTCACCCGGCACTGCCGCTGCATCCGCAGTTCTACCCGGCGGTCGATTTCCGAGTCACCCGCCCGGATCAACGTGGATTTCGTGATGGCGTGCGCGTATTCCCGAGTCTGCAGCAGACCCGGAATCGCTTCCGACTCGTAGGTGTGAATCGAGGACGCCTCGGCCTCCAAGCCCACGTAGGTCTCGTACCACTCCGGCAGGACGTCGCCGTAGGAATGCCACCACCCGCGCTTGCGGGCGTCGCGGGCCAGGTTGATCAGCTGATCGCGTTCCGCCCCGTCGACGCGGTAGAAGTCCAGCAGCGCCGACACATCGCCCACCGACGGCGAGCGCTTGGCCGTCTCGAACCGGCCGATCTTGGCCTGGGTGCACCCCAGGTGCACGGCAGCCTGCTGCTGGGTGACCTCCGCTCGGCCCCGCAGACGGCGCAATTCCGCGGCGAGCCTGCGCCGACGGACGGTGGGACTGACAGTCATGTGGACCAGTTTCCACACTCTGCCACGCCCCGTCACGACCCCGGCGCAAACGCCGCACGATTGCCGAGGTCAGCGTCTTTTCAGCCAGTCCGGACCGAAAACGCCCGCCGCGATGGAATATTCCACAAGTGCACCGGACAGCGGAGCGGGACGCGGTGGCGCCGCCCAACACACGAGCACCGCACGGGTGATCACCGCCCCGCCGAACGGCACCGCCCGCTCACGGCCGCGGGACGTTGCGCAGGTTCGAGCGGGCCAGCTGCACCATCTTGCCCACCCCGCCGGACAACACCGTCCGGCTGACCGCCAGCGCGAAGCCCTTCATCTGGGTGCCGGTGATCCGCGGCGGGATGGACAGCGCGTTCGGATCGGTCACCACGTCCAGCACCGCAGGCCCCGGGTGCGCCAGCACATCGGCGATCCCGGCGCGCACATCGCCCGGCTGCTCCACCCGCACCGCGTGGATGCCCGCAGCCGCGGCGATGGCCGAGTAGTTCACGTGCTGGTGGTCGGTGCCGAAGTCCGGCATCCCGTCGACCAGCATCTCCAGCTTGACCATGCCCAGCGACGAGTTGTTGAACACGATCAGCTTCACCGGCAGCCCATGCGTGCGCAGCGTCAGCAGGTCGCCGAGCAGCATGGATACCCCGCCGTCCCCGGCCATGGCCACCACCTGGCGGTCACCGTCGGCGATCTGCGCACCGATCGCGTGCGGCAGGGCGTTGGCCATCGACCCGTGCACGAACGAGCCGAACATCCGGCGCCGGCCGTTCGGGGTGATGTAGCGGGCCGCCCAGACATTGCACATGCCGGTGTCCACTGTGAACACCGCATCGTCGGCGGCCTCGTCGTCGAGCACGTCGGCCACGTACTCCGGATGGATCGGGACCTGCTTGTCCACGTTGCCGGTGTAGGCCTCGACGACCCGTTCCAGCTGGCCCGCGTGCTCGGTCAGCATCCGGTCCAGGAACGAGCGGTCCGCGTTGCCGGTCAGCCGCGGCAGCACCGCGCGGATCGTCTCCCCCACATCGCCCTGCACCGCCAGGTCCAGCACCGTGCGCCTGCCCAGGTGCGCGGGCTCGATGTCCACCTGCACCGTGTTGGCCTGCGGCAAGAAGTTGTCGTACGGGAAGTCGGTGCCCAGCAGCACCAGCAGGTCCGCGCGCTGCGTGGCCTCGTAGCAGGCGCCGTAGCCGAGCAGACCGCTCATGCCCACGTCGTAGGGGTTGTCGTACTGGATCCACTCCTTGCCGCGCAGCGCGTGCCCCACCGGCGCGTTGAGCTTCTCGGCCAGCTGCATCACCTCGCGGTGCGCACCGCGGGTCCCGGCCCCGCAGAACAGCATCGGCCGCTGGGCCGCGTCGAGCTCGGCGGCCAGCGCATCGACCTGCACCTCGGACGGCACCACCACCGGCGGCTCGCAGTCGAGCACGCCCGTCCCGGTCGGGTGCGCCGCCTCGCGCTCGGCCACGTCACCCGGCATCACCAGCACCGACACCCCGCGCCGGCCCGCGGCCGTCTGGATCGCGGTGCGCAGCAGCCGCGGCATCTGCCCGGGCTGGGACACCACTTCGCAGAGGTGACTGCACTCGTTGAACAGCCGCTCCGGATGGGTCTCCTGGAAGAACCCGGTGCCGATCTGCTCGGACGGGATCTGCGAGGCCAGCGCCAGCACCGGGGCGCCGCTGCGGTGCGCGTCGAACAGTCCGTTGATCAGGTGCAGGTTGCCCGGCCCGCAGCTGCCCGCGCACACCGCCAGCCGCCCGGTCAGCTGCGCCTCGGCCGCCGCCGCGAAGGCCGCCGTCTCCTCGTGCCGCACGTGCACCCACTCGATGCCCTCCCGCCGCCGGATCGCGTCCACCACCGGGTTCAGGCTGTCGCCCACGATCCCGTAGACGCGCCGTACCCCCGCCTGCACGAGCACTTCGATGAACTGGTCGGCGACTGTGGGCATGGATGCCTCCGCGCGCTCGGCTGCTGGCCACCTCGTCATCTACGCGGGCGCACGGGTCGGCGCAACTCGGCGGCAGCCCGCACCGCCGCACCAGGCCTGCCGGAACGGTCGCTAGTGTCGGGCGCATGACTGAACAGCGCCTCTCCCCCGGTGACCCGGCCCCGGAGTTCACCCTGCCGGACGCGGACGGCAACCCGGTCTCGCTGGCCGACTACCGCGGCCGCTCCGTGGTCGTGTACTTCTACCCGGCGGCCAGCACCCCGGGCTGCACCACGGAAGCCTGCGACTTCCGGGACAGCCTCGCCGCGCTGGACGGCGCCGGGTTCGCCGTGCTGGGGATCTCGCCGGACAAGCCGGCGAAGCTGGCGACGTTCCGCGATGCGGAGTCGCTGACCTTCCCGCTGCTGGCCGACGAGGACAAGTCCGTGATGACCGCCTACGGCGCCTTCGGCGAGAAGAAGAACTACGGCAAGGTCGTGCAGGGCGTGATCCGCTCGACGTTCGTGGTCGACCCGGACGGCCGGATCGGCACCGCGCTGTACAACGTCAAGGCCACCGGGCACGTGGAGCGGCTGCGCAAGGAGATCGGGGTCTGATGCCGCGGTGGCCGGGGCGCTCCCCCGGCCACCGGATCAACCCGCGAGCTCGCGCAGCGCGGGCAGCAGCTGCTGCAGCGCGCGGCCGCGGTGCGAATCGGCGTCCTTCTCCTCGGCGCTGAGTTCGGCGGCCGTGCGGGTCCCGCCCTCGGGCACGAAGCTCGGGTCGTAGCCGAAACCGTTGCTGCCGCGCTGCTCAGCGATGACGCTGCCGCGCCATTCCCCGCGCACCACGGTCTGCGCGCCGTCCGGGCGCACCAGCGCGGCCGCGGACACGAACGCGGCGCCGCGGCGCTCGTCCGGTACGTCGGTGAGTTGGCCGAGCAGCAGCTCCAGGTTGCCCGCGTCGTCGCCGTGCTTGCCGGACCAGCGGGCGGACAGCACCCCCGGCATCCCGTTGAGCGCGTCCACCTCCAGACCGGAATCGTCCGCGACCGCCGCGATCCCGGTCGCCCGCGCCGCGTCGGTCGCCTTGGCCAACGCGTTGTCCTCGAAGGTGGCACCGGTTTCCGGCGCTTCGGCGAACTCGGGCACGTCGCCGAGCCCGAGCACCTCGATCCCGGTGACGCCCGCGGCTTCCAGGATGCGCCGCAGCTCGACGAGCTTCTTGGCGTTGCGGGTGGCCAGCAGCAGCTCGGTCACGACCGCTTCCCCGGCAGCTCACCCGGGTACGGCTCGGCCAGCGCAGCCGACTGCGCCTCGGACAGCGTGCCGCACCCGGCCAGCGCGAAGTCCAGCATCTTGTCCATCGTGGACCGCGTGTAGGTGGCGCCCTCGCCGGTGCCCTGCACCTCGACCAGCGTGCCGTGGTCGGTGGCGACCACGTTCATGTCCACCTCGGCGCGCGAATCCTCCTCGTAGGGCAGGTCCAGCCGCACCCGGCCGTCCACCACGCCGACGCTGATCGCGGAGATCGAGCAGGACAGCGGCTTGGGGTCGGAGAGCTTGCCCGCAGCGCCCAGCCAGGTGATCGCATCGGCCAGCGCCACGTAGGCACCGGTGATCGCGGCCGTGCGGGTGCCGCCGTCGGCCTGGATGACGTCGCAGTCCAGGGTGATCGTGTTCTCGCCCAGCGCGGCCAGGTCGATGCAGGCGCGCAGCGAACGGCCGACCAGCCGGCTGATCTCGTGCGTGCGCCCGCCGATGCGGCCTTTGACCGATTCCCGCGCGCCGCGGGTGTTCGTCGCCGACGGCAGCATCGCGTACTCGGCCGTCACCCAGCCCAGTCCGGAACCGACGCGCCAGCGCGGGACGCCGTCCTGCACGCTGGCCGCGCACAGCACGCGCGTGCGGCCGAATTCCACCAGCACCGATCCGGCGGGCCAGTCCTGGTACCCGCGGGTGATGCGCACCTCTCGGAGCTCGTCGTCGCTCCGCCCGTCAACTCGTGCCACGGCACCAAGCGTATTCCCGCCCCGCGCGGGCGCGGCCGCGGCCCCGTCACACGTCGTAGATCGCGCCGGGCTCGACCAGTTCGCTGGGTCCGCGGAACCGGCGGCGGGCCTCGTCGAGGATGCGGGCCCGGTCCGACCACGGCTGCAGGTGGGTGAGCAGCAGTCGCCGCGCCCCGGCCGCCTCGGCCGCCGCGGCCGCCTGCCTGCCGGACAGGTGCACGTCCTCCGGTGCGTCCGGGGAGTCCGGCCAGGACGCCTCGGACAGCAGCACATCGGCGTCCGCGCCCAGCTCGGCGAGCTCGGCGCACGGCCCGGTGTCCCCGGTGTAGGCCAACACCCTTCCCGCGGCCTCCACCCGGAACCCCCACGAGGACGGGCACACGTGCGCGACCGGGACCGGCCGGATGTCGAACGGGCCGATCCGGAACGGCTCGCCGGTCAGCGGGCGGAAGTCGAACACGTCCGAGAGATCGGCCGCGGCCCGGTCGGCGGCGCTGGGGGCGTCCAACGCGGCGAACCGGTCCGGCGCCTCCCGCGGCGCGTGCACCGGTAACCGGTGCGCGGCCGGGTCAAACGGCGGGTCCGGGTGGTAGCGGCGCAGCACGGTCAGCGCGGCGATGTCCGCGCAGTGGTCCGGGTGCAGGTGGCTGAACAGCACCGCGTCCAGCCGGAACGGGTCCAGGTGCCGCTGCAGGGCGCCGAGCGCACCGTTGCCCAGGTCCAGCAGCACGCGGGTGTCGCCGGATTCCACCAGATATCCCGAACAGGGCGAGTCCGGCGCCGGAATGCTGCCGGAGCAGCCGAGAATCGTCAGCTTCACGCGATCGAGCTTGACACGCCGAACGGCCGAACGGCATCGGTCGCCGGGCCCGGCCCCAGGAAGCGGGCCGCCAGCGCGGCGAACGCCGCCGGCTCACCGGTGACCTGGAACTCGTGCGCCGGCGCACACGACGGATCAGCGAGCAGGTCGTCGCTGGTCAGCACGCGCAGCACGTCCTTGGCGGTTTCCTCGGCGCTGGAGACCAGCGTCACCTGGTCGCCCATCGCGAGCTGCAGCACACCCGTCAGCAGCGGGTAGTGCGTGCAGCCCAGCACCAGCGTGTCCACCCCGGCCCGCTGCAGCGGGTCGAGGTAGTTCTGCGCCAGCCCGAGGACCTGGCGCCCGCTGGTGGTGCCGCGTTCGACGAAATCGGCGAACCGCGGGCAGGCGGCGGTGCTGACCTCGATGCCCGGGGCCGCGGCGAAGGCGTCCTCGTAGGCGCCGGAGTCGATGGTGGCCCGGGTGCCGATCACCCCGATCCGGCCGTTGCGGGTGGTGGCCGCGGCGCGCCGGGCGGCGGGCAGCACGACCTCCACGACCGGGACGTCGTAACGCTCCCGGGCGTCGCGCAGGCAGGCGGACGAAGCGGTGTTGCACGCGATGACCAGCATCTTCACCCCGTCCGCGACGAGGCGGTCGGTGATCGCGAGGGTGCGGGCGCGGATCTCGGCCAGCGGCATCGGTCCGTACGGCGCGTTGGCGGTGTCCCCGACGTAGCGCAGCGACTCACCGGGCAGCTGGTCCAGCACCGCGCGGGCGACGGTGAGCCCGCCCACCCCGGAGTCGAAGATGCCGATCGGTCGGGCGTTCACGCGGCCAGTTTGCCAGCGCTCCCGGCGGAAGGCCGCGGGGGTGCGGCGCGCGCCACCAGCCACGCGGCCAGCAGACCGCCGCACGCGCCGAACAGGTGGCCTTCCCAGGAGATACCCGGCTGCCCCGGCAGCACGCCCCACAGCATGCTGCCCCAGTAGAAGAACAGCACCACCGCCACCAGGATCTGCCCGATGCTGCGCAGCAGGAATCCGCGCAGCAGCAGGAACACCATCCAGCCGAACACGAGGCTGGAGGCGCCGATGTGCACACCACCGCCCCCGCTGCCGACCAGCCAGGTGCCCAGGCCGGCGATGAGCCACACGGTCGCCGTCACCGCGGTGAACTGCCGCGCGCCGCCGGCGAGCACGAGCCAGCCCAGCACCAGCAGCGGCAGCGTGTTGGAGATCAGGTGGGCCCAGCTGGCGTGCAGCAGCGGCGCGAACAGAATCCCGTCCAGCCCGTCGACCCGGCGTGGCAGGATCCCGTAGGTGGACAACGGCTGGACGCCCGGCAGCGAGGCGTTGAGCAGCTGCACGGCGTAGAGGACCGCGAGGAACACGAGCATGCCGATCGCCGCGCGCAGCGGGTTCTCCGGCAGGACTCGCGCCCGGCGGCGGTCAGGCAGTCGGTTCACGCGTCCGAGGTTACGCGGTTGCCCCGTTCCGGTCGTCGGGGTCGAGCCCGGACGAACCGGATCTTTATACGGCGCTGCGGACGGCGGCCCACCCGCCACTGCTCGCATCGGCGTCAGCCTCTAGGGTGATTGCCCGTTGTGTCGGGGGCGGAAAGGTGGCCATTGCAAGCCCGAATCGACATCGCGGTGCCGGCGGGTGCTCGCGCAGCGCAGGCGCCCACCTGGGACACGGCGACCTGCACGCTGCTGTGGGTGGACCGCGCCGCGCACCTGGTGCACCGCTACTTTCCCGCCCGCGCGGCCGACCACTCGATGCCGGTCCCGCAGCCGGTCAGCGCCGCGAAACCGCGCGAGCGCGGTGGACTGCTGCTGCACCTGGACGGCGGTATCGCCCTGTTCGAATCCGATGAGCGCCGGCGGACCTGGTTGGTCTACTGGGCGCGGGACGGCTTCCGCGGAGCAAGTACGGCGGTGGACGGCACGGGAGCGCTGTGGGCGGCGACCGAGCGCGCGGACGGCGGCGGGGGCGGCTGGCTGGTGCGGGTCACCCCGGACGGCCGCACCACCACGGTGCTGCGCGACCTGGTGAGCCCGAGCGGCATCGCCTGGAACCCGGACCGTACCCGGATGTACCTCGCCGACAGCGCGGCGGGACGCATCGACGTCCTGGACCTGGACGAAACGGGACGCCCCGCGACGCGACGCCCGCTGTGCACCACGAACGGCCGACCGGCCGCACCAGCGGTGGACGCGGCCGGCGACCTCTGGGTCCCGATGAGCGACCGCGGAGAACTGCACGGCTACACCGCAGAAGGTCGGCACACGGCGACGATCCCGCTTCCCGCGGCCCGCCCCACCGGCTGCTGCTTCGGCGGCCAGGACCTGACCGACCTCTACGTGACCACGGCACGCGAGGGCATCGGGGAACCGGCAGGAGCCGACGGCGCGCTCCTGGTACTGCGCGACCTCACCACCGGAGCCCGAACGACCAGTTTCGGCGGCTGAGAGCGCGGGTTCGATCCGGTCGTCCGCCCCAGGAACTCGTCGCGATACGCCCACGGACCTCTTCGGGTGCGCAGGCGGCCTGGCGTGGGTACCTGCGCATGCTCGAACTCCGCGACATCCTCATCGAGTCGCTGCCGGTCATTCTGGAGCGGCGCTGCTGAGGCCTAGCTGATCAGCGAGGGCGGCCAGGCGCGCGTCGTAGCTGACGAACGCCGGTCGGCCGGCATCGAGTGCGGTCGCCAGGTGGATCGCGTCCAATGACCGCAGGTGCTGGCCGTGGAGGCCGGCCGCGGTCTGCAGCACGGCGTCGACGGGCCGCAGGTGCAGGCCGTCGACGAGCTGTTCGGCCTGGTCACGCACGCTCTGCTCGGCCTCGATCCGGTGCAGCGCGCGGTGCAGTTCGACCCGCAGCAGCCCCGAGGACATGATCACTTCGGTGTCGTGTTCGGTGAGCCAATCCACCAGCGCCGAGGACTCGGGCTCGGCGACGACCAGCTTGATCGCCGCCGAGGTGTCCAGGTAGATCACCGATCGGTCTCCTCGCGCTCGGCCAGCACGGCGGCCGAGCCGGCCCGCTGGCCCGCCGGCGACGTGCGCACCGACGCGTGGGCCAGGAACGAGCGCAGACCCTGCTGCCGGTCGCGCCAGTCGGCCGGCGCCTGACCTGCGGCCGCCCACTCGTCGAGCTGCGTCTCGTCGGGGTCGGGCGCGTTGAGCACACCGACGACGCGGCCGGCGTTGGTGATGACCAGCCGCCGCTCGTGCTGCAGCCGGTCGAACACCTTGCGCGACTCGTGCGTCAGTTCGCGGATCGTCACCCGGCCGTCAGTCATGTCTCCATCGTAG
This sequence comes from Saccharopolyspora montiporae, assembly GCF_015209505.1. Lineage (GTDB taxonomy): Bacteria > Actinomycetota > Actinomycetes > Mycobacteriales > Pseudonocardiaceae > Saccharopolyspora > Saccharopolyspora montiporae. Next base: position 6,520 of record NZ_JADEYC010000032.1, on the reverse strand, counting down.
GCCGGGAGTCAACACAGCAACGCCGCGTTAACCAATGGCATGGTGCGTCCAACACACGCACGTCCGGTTAACCATGCGCGTGATGTGGTGCAGCCTGGACGCCCTCCCCCAGCGAGTGGAAAAGGCTCACCGCGCGATTTCGGGGTCCCGCAGCGCACTCCGCCGCAGGTCCGCCACCGGCACGCCGCGAAGCACAGCGCGCCGACCCGACGACCCAGCCGGCGTCAGGCCCAGAGCTGCCCGTCCAGCTTCTGCGAGGCTTCGTCGATGGTCCCGCTGTACGCCCCGGTGGAGAGGTACTTCCACCCGGCATCGGCCACGATGAACGCGATGTCGGCGGTTTCGCCGTTGGCGGCGGCCTTCTCGGCGATGGTGAGCGCTGCGTGCAGGACGCCGCCGGTGGAGATCCCGGCGAAAATGCCTTCGTTCTCCAGGAGTTGGCGGGTGCGCCGCAGCGCGTCGTAGGATCCGACGGAGAACCGCCGGGTGAGCACGTCGGCGTCGTAGAGCTCGGGCACGAACCCCTCGTCGAGGTTGCGCAGCCCGTAGACGAGTTCGCCGTAGCGGGGTTCGGCGGCGACGATCTGCACGTCGGGGTTCTGCGCGCGCAGGTAGCGGCCCACGCCGACGAGGGTTCCCGTGGTGCCGAGGCCGGCGACGAAGTGGGTCACCCCGGGCAGGTCGCGCAGGATCTCCGGGCCGGTGGTCTGCGCGTGCGCGTCGGCGTTGGCGGGGTTGCCGTACTGGTAGAGCATGACCCAGTCGGGGTTCTGCTCGGCCAGGTCCTTGGCCATCGCCACGGCTTGGTTGGAACCGCCTGCCGCGGGCGAGGAAATGATCCGCGCGCCGTACGCCTGCAGCAGCTGCCTGCGTTCCTCGGAGGTGTTCTCCGGCATGACGCAGACGAGCCCGTAGCCCTTGAGCTTGGCCGCCATCGCCAGGGAGATCCCGGTGTTGCCGGAGGTGGGCTCCAGGATGGTGCAGCCGTTGGTGAGCCGGCCTTCCTTCTCGGCGGCCTCGATCATCGCCAGCGCGGGCCGGTCCTTGACCGAACCGGTCGGGTTGCGGTCTTCGAGCTTGGCCCACAGGCGGACGTCGGGCGCCGGTGACAGGTGCGGCAACCCGACCAGCGGGGTGTCGCCGAGCGCGTCCAGCAGCGAGTCGTATCGAGCCACGGTTCCTCCCTCTCCCCTACGGACGTCCGGTCCCGCCCCGCGCGGCGCGCGGGGCGAGTCCGCTGACGGTCCTGCTCAGCGCATCCCGCCGGCGACAGCGGGCAGGATGGTGAGGTTGTCGCCGTCGGAGACGGAGGCGTCCAGGCCGCCGGCGAACCGCACGTCCTCGTCGTTGACGTAGACGTTGACGAACCGGTGCAGGCCGCCTTCCTTGACGAGCCGGTCCTTGAGGCCGCCGTAGTTGGCGTCCAGGTCCTCGATCACCTGCGCGACCGTGGTTCCCTGCGCTTCGACCGACTTCTTGCCGTCGGTGTGGCCACGCAGGATGGTGGGGATGGAAACGTTCACTGCCATGGGAAAAACCTCCTGTCCACGAGGACTTCTCGACTCACGAGTGACTTCTCGACTCACGGGGATGCCCGGCCGCCGGCGGTGTTCGCCGATCGGCCCGCGGGCGGGTGTGCGGGACGCCGCGGATCAGTCGCGGTCGGGGACCTCGTCGGATCCCGTGTGCGCGAACATGTACGACTCCACGACCTCCACCGGTTCCTCGGTCACCTCGCCGTCGAGGATCCGGTACGAGCGCAGCTCGTAGGTCTCCGGGTCCCTGGTGGACACGAGCACGTAGTGCGCGTTGGGCTCCGACGCGTACGCCACGTCGGTGCGCGACGGGTACGCCTCGGTCGCGGTGTGCGAGTGGTAGATGACCACCGGTTCCTCGTCGTTCGAGTCCATCTGCCGCCACACCTGCAGCTGCTCGGTGGAGTCGAACCGGTAGAAGGTGGGCGACCGCTCAGCGTTGATCATCTCGATCGCGCGCTCCGGGCGGTCCGACCCTTCCGGGCCGGGCAGCACACCGCACGCCTCGTCCGGGTGGTCCCGTCGGGCATGCGCGACCATCGCGTCCACGAGGTCGCGTCGGATCACCAGCACAGACACCATCCTAGTAACTCCGTGCACCGGCCTCCCACCATGCGGGAGTCACTGGACACCGGTGCTGCTTCGTGAAGACGCAACGTAAAACGAGGATGGTTCATTCCCACGCCGAGGGGTAGCGACTCGTGTAGGACATCACCTCGTCCACCGGCTCCGCGGCGAGCACCGCGCGCACGATCGCGGTCGCCACCACGTCCGCAGCCACCGCGCACACCGCGTCCAGCGCACCCGCCCAGCCAGGGGCTCCGGGTGCCGGCAGATCGCCGCGCCGCCCGGTGGCCAGCGCGAACAGCGTGTCCCCGTCGGTGAGCGCGTGCGCGGGACGGATGGCCCGGGCCAGCCCGTCCTGGGCGGCCACGGCCATCCGGCGGCACTGCGGTTTGCTCAGCCCCAGGTCGGTGGCCAGCACCCCGATGGTCGTGTTCAGCGGCCTGCCGATCGGCCCGCGCCGTCCCGGGCGCTGGTCGGCATGCGCGCGGGCCGCCGCGATCTCGGCGTCGTCCGGCCTGCGCAGCCCGTCCAGCGGGTACCAGGGCAGGCCGGTGTCCGGGTCGACGACCGCGCCCGCGGAGTTGACCGCCACCAGCGCACCGATCCGCGCGCCCGCCTGCGCCCCGGGCAGCTCGGGCAGCTGCGCGCTCGCGGTGCCGATGCCGCCCTTCAGCGGCCCGGCGACCGCCCCGGTGCCCGCGCCGATGTTGCCCTGCCGGGTCTCGGTGGCCGAGGCCGCGGCCGCCGCGCGGTAGCCGAATTCCGCGTCCGGCCGGTTGCCCCAGTCGCTCATCGGCAGGTCGAACAGGACCGCGGCGGGCACCACCGGCACCACGTGCTCGGGGGACTCGCCCACCTGCATGCCGTGCCCGCGTTCGGCGAGCCAGCGCATCACCCCGTCCGCGGCGGCCAGCCCGTAGGCGCTGCCGCCGGAGAGCAGCACGGCGTGCGCCTGCTGCACCAGGTGGCTCGGTTCGAGGACATCGGTCTCCCGCGTGCCGGGACCGCCGCCGCGGACGTCGACGGCCGCCGTCGCCCCGTCCGGCACCAGGACCGCGCTGCTCCCGGTGGCCCAGGCATCGTCCAGGCGCTGGTGGTGGCCGACCTGCACACCGGCCACGTCGACGATCGAATCCGCGGCTCCAGCGGCCACTGTCACCTCCACACCCCGGGGCACCTCCACACCCGGGGCACCTCCGCGCTCCGGGGGGACCTCCGGTCACTCCACCAGCGCGGACACCAGGCTGTCCTGCACCCAGGTCAGCCAGTGGTACACGCCGAGGTGCTCGCTGCGCGGATCGTCCTCCGGCAGCGACTCGGGCATCTCCTCGCTGATGTCCAGGGCGGTGCCCAGCGCGAGCCGCACGTCGTTGAGCGAGGTCAGCCAGTTGTCCGCCTGGTCGGCGGTGAGCTTGACCCGGCCGCCGTCCTGCGGGCAGGTCTGCAGGACCTGGTCCGCGGCACCGATCTTGGCGTCCAGCAGCTCCGGTTCGTGCAGCGAGCGCAGCGCGCCCGCGGCACCGGGCTCCTCCTCGTCGGTTTCCCCGGTGTCCGGGTCGGTCCGGTAGAAGTCCGGCAGCAGGCGGCCCAGCACGCGGTCCTGCGGCGGCTCGCTGGACCCGGTGCGGATCCCGGTCAGCTCGGCGAGCTCGTCCTGCGGGGCCTCGTCCGAGCGCCCGGCGAGCATGTCCCTGATCTGCGAGACCAGCCCGCGCACGACGGCGGCCTCCTGCTGCGCCAGCTCGGTGACCAGCTGCCCGTTCTTGCGCGTCCAGCCCTGCACTCAGGAATCCTTCTGCATCGTTGCCCACAGGCCTGCGGCGTGCAGCTTCGCGACATCGCCCTCGACCTTCTCCTTGTCGCCCGAGGAGACCGCCGCACGTCCTTCGTGGTGCACGTCCAGCATCAGCTTGGTGGCGTGATCCTTGCTGTAGCCGAAGATCTTCTGCAGCACGTAGGTCACGTAGGACATGAGGTTGACCGGGTCGTTCCACACCACGGCCACCCACGGCGGCTCCGCAGTACCGCGCTCATCGGGTTCGAGCTGCGCGCGCTCAAGCTCAGCGGGCGAGGTCATGCCCCCATCGTCGCACGTGCATCCGGAGCGCTCGTCGCCAGCGGGCGACAGAACACCGCCCGCACCAGCGGGCGCACGAACCTACCGGGACCACCACGTAATCTCAGCGACATGACGTCTGCCGCTCAACCAGCAGCCGGTCAACCGGGCGACCGCCGCTCCTGCAGCACGGCGCTGCTCACCGACCAGTACGAGCTGACCATGCTCGACAGCGCACTGCGCGACGGGACCGGGCACCGCCGCTGCGCGTTCGAGGTGTTCACCCGGCGGCTCCCGGAGGGGCGCCGCTACGGGGTCGCCGGCGGGGTGCAGCGGGTGCTGGACGCGGTGGCCGAGTTCCGCTTCGGCGAGGACGAGCTGCGCGCGCTGTCCGGGACGCTCGACGACGCCACGCTGGACTGGCTGCGCGAATACCGGTTCACCGGGCACATCGACGGCTACCCGGAGGGTGAGCTGTTCTTCCCGGGTTCGCCGCTGCTGACGGTGCGCGCGACCTTCGCCGAGGCCGTGGTGCTGGAGACGCTGGTGCTGTCCATCCTCAACCACGACAGCGCCATCGCCGGTGCGGCGAGCCGGATGGTCTCGGCGGGCAACGGGCGCAGGCTCATCGAGATGGGGTCGCGCCGCACGCACGAGAAGGCCGCGGTGGCCGCTGCGCGGGTGGCCTACCTGGCCGGGTTCGCCGCGACGTCGAACCTGGAGGCCGGCCGCCGGTACGGCATCCCCACCGCGGGCACCGCCGCGCACGCGTTCACCCTCCTGCACGACGACGAACGGGACGCGTTCCGCGCGCAGATCGACGCGCTGGGCACCGGCACGACGCTGCTGGTGGACACCTACGACATCACCCGCGGCATCGAGCGGGCCATCGAGGTCGGCGGCACCGGGCTGGGCGCGGTGCGCATCGACTCCGGCGACGTCGGGGTACTCGCCCGCCAGGCCCGCGAGCAGCTGGACTCGCTGGGCGCGACCGGCACCAAGATCGTCGTGTCCGGCGATCTGGACGAGCACGCCATCGCGGCGCTGCGCGCGGAACCGGTGGACGGCTACGGCGTGGGCACCTCGCTGGTCACCGGTTCCGGGGCGCCGACCGCGGAACTCGTCTACAAGCTGGTCGAGGTCGAGGGTCGCCCGGTGGCCAAGCGCAGTTCGCGCAAGGAGTCCCGCGGCGGGCGCAAGAGCGCGGTGCGCAGGCACAAGGAGACCGGAACCGCGGTGGAGGAAGAGGTGTTCGGCATCCGTGCGGGCTCGGCGGAACCGGTGCTGGGTCCGCACGACCGGTTCATGCAGATCCCGCTGGTGCGGGACGGCGCGCAGGTGGACGGGCTGCCGGGTCTGGAGGACAGCCGGCAGCGGCTGCGGCACGCGCTGGTGACCTTGCCGTGGGAGGGCCTGAAGCTGTCCCGCGGCGAACCGGCCATCCCGACCTCGTTCGCGCAGTCCTGATCGGGACGATCGGGCTGGGCACCGCGGCCGCGCCGGGGCAGGATGAGTGCTGCGGGCGCCTGCCCGGACGGCCAGGTGCCGGAGGGAGTGGGACATGCCCAAGGCGTTAATCATCGTGGACGTGCAGAACGACTTCTGCGAGGGCGGGGCGCTGGCCGTGACCGGTGGCGCCGGGGTCGCCGCGGCGATCTCCCGCTATCTGCCCGGTTTCGACCACGAGCACGTGGTGGCCACCCGGGACTACCACGTCGACCCCGGCGGGCACTTCAGCGACGAGCCGGACTTCGTGCGGACCTGGCCGCGGCACTGCGTGGCGGGCACGCCCGGTTCCTCGTTCCACCCGGAGCTGGATCTCGGCGCGGTGGAGGCGGTGTTCTCCAAGGGCCAGTACGACGACGGCTACTCCGGGTTCACCGGGATCGACTTCCGGGACACGACGCTGCCGGACTGGCTGGGCGATCGCGGCGTGGACCGGGTGGAGATCGTGGGCATCGCCACCGACCACTGCGTGCGCGCGACCGCGCTGGACGCGGCGCGGGCCGGGCTGGAGACCGCGGTGCTGCTGGAGCTGACCGCCGGCGTGTCTTCGGAGACCGTGAACGCGGCACTGGCCGAACTGCGCGACGCGGGTGTGGACCTGGTCGGCGACCCGGTGGTGCGCTGACCGGCACCGACCGCTGAGCTCCGCCGACGGTGGTGCGCGGTAGCTTCGTCGGGTGCCGACTTCTGTCCCCCGCTGGTCCGATCCGGACGCGTTCGCCCCGGACGCCACCGACGAACTGCCCCCGGAGATCGCCGCGGAACTGCCGCTGCGCACCGCATCGGCCGGACCGGGCGAGGTCCCGGACCTGGACACGCTGCTGGAAGTGGCGGTGTCCTCGGTCGGCGGGACGCC
>NZ_JADEYC010000031.1 GCF_015209505.1 Saccharopolyspora montiporae | reverse complement strand
AACTGCCCCCGGAGATCGCCGCGGAACTGCCGCTGCGCACCGCATCGGCCGGACCGGGCGAGGTCCCGGACCTGGACACGCTGCTGGAAGTGGCGGTGTCCTCGGTCGGCGGGACGCCGCGCGAGGGCCAGTCCCGGATGGCCGAGGCGGTGCGCGGCGCGATCGAGTCCGGCGAGCACCTGGCGGTGCAGGCGGGCACCGGTACCGGCAAGTCGCTGGCCTACCTGGTCCCGGCGATCCGGCACGCGGTGTCCGAGGGGACGACGGTCGTCGTGTCCACGGCCACGATCGCGCTGCAGAACCAGCTCGTGGACCGCGATCTGCCGCGGCTGGCCGAGGCGCTGGAGCCCGCGCTGGGCAGGCGGCCGACGTTCGCGATCCTCAAGGGGCGGCGCAACTACCTGTGCCTGAACCGGGCGCAGGGCGGCGGCGCCCCGGAGGAACCGGAGGACGGCGCGCTGTTCGACGCGTTCGCCGCCTCGGCGCTGGAACGCCAGGTCGGCCGGCTGCGCGAATGGGCCACCGAGACCGAGACCGGCGACCGGGCGGAGCTCGTGCCGGGGGTGACCGACCAGGCGTGGCGGCAGGTGTCGGTGTCCGCGCGGGAGTGCCTGGGCGCGCAGCGCTGCCCGGTGGGCACCGACTGCTTCGCCGAGCACGCCAAGGCCCGTGCCGGGCGCGCCGATGTCGTGGTCACCAACCACGCGCTGCTGGCCATCAACGCCCTGGACGACCGGTCGGTGCTGCCGGAGCACGACGTGGTGCTGGTCGACGAGGCGCACGACCTGGTGGACCGGGTGACCTCGGCGGCCACCGGCGAGCTGAGCGCGGGTGCGGTGCGGCTGGCGGCGCGACGCTGCGGGCGGGCCGTGGACGAGCAGACCGCCGACCGGCTGGTCGAGGCGGGCGAAGGGCTGGAACAGGTGCTGGCCGCCGCGCAGCCGGGCAGGCTCGAACAGCTCCCGCCGGACCTGTCCGGCGCGCTGCGCACGACCCGCGACGCCGCGGCGGCCTGCGTCACCGCGCTCGGTCCGGAGCGCAAGGAGGATCCGGAGGGCGGTACGGCGCGCAAGCTCGCGCTGGCGGTCACCGAGGAGCTGCACGACACGGCGGTGCGGGTGCTGGAGGCGTTCGACGAGGACTCCGCCGGGCGCGACGTCGTCTGGGTCGCCGCCGAGCCGAACCGCCCGCCCGCGGTGCACGTCGCGCCGCTCGGCGTCGGCGGACTGCTGCGCGAGCGGTTGTTCGGTCCCTACACGACGGTGCTCACCTCCGCGACCCTGGCGCTGGGCGGCACGTTCGACACGCTGGCCCGGCAGTGGGGGCTGCCGCCGCAGCAGCGCGCCGAGCGGGCCGAGGGCGCGGCGACCGCGAAGGAGGCGCCGTCCGACGGTTCCGGCCCGAAGTGGACCGGGCTGGACGTGGGATCGCCGTTCGAGCACCAGCGCAGCGGGATCCTGTACGTGGCGCGCAGGCTTCCGCCGCCGGGCCGGGACGGGCTGCCACCGGAGTACCTGGACGAGCTCACCGAGCTGGTGCGCGCCGCAGGCGGCCGCACACTGGGCCTGTTCTCCTCGATGCGCGCGGCCAAGCAGGCCACCGAGCAGCTGCGCGAGCGGCTGGACACCCCCGTGCTGTGCCAGGGCGAGGACACCACGTCGCTGCTGGTCACGCGGTTCGCGGCGGATCCGGCGACCTCGCTGTTCGGCACGCTGTCGCTGTGGCAGGGCGTGGACGTGCCCGGCGATTCGCTGCAGCTGGTGGTCATCGACCGGATCCCGTTCCCGCGCCCGGACGATCCGCTGGCCTCGGCGCGGCAGAAGGCGGTCAGCGAACACGGCGGCAACGGGTTCCTCACCGTCGCGGGCACGCACGCGGCGCTGCTGCTGGCCCAGGGCGCCGGGCGGCTGCTGCGCTCCGGCAGCGACCGCGGGGTGATCGCGGTGCTGGACCCGCGGCTGGCGACCGCGCGCTACGGCGGATTCCTGCGCGCCTCGCTGCCGCCGTTCTGGACCACGCACGATCCCGAGGTGGTCAAGGGGGCGCTGCGCCGCATCAGCGCATCGACCTGACCGGTGTTGTGCGGTTCCCACAACGCGGACCGAATCTTTCTGTTCCCGCACCGGGGCCGGGTAGGTTGGCCCCGCCGCCGCGGCCGACCTGCGCAGGCGGCCACCGACCCGCTGCTCCCGGCGCCGCCGCGCGCCCGACCGACCCGGAAGGGGACCGCGTTGCCCGCGACGCCCGCCGCCACCCTCGCTCGGACCGTGGTGTTCGCCGCGTTCATCGCGGTGCTCGGCCTGTTCCCCGGGCTCTACCTGGCCGGTGCGGCCGTGCCGGTGGTGCTGCAGAACATGGGGCCGCTGCTGGCGGGCAGCCTGCTCGGCGCACGCCGGGCGGGCGCGTCGGTGCTGCTGTTCCTGGCGCTGGCCGCGATCGGGCTGCCGCTGCTGTCCGGTGGGCGCGGCGGACTGGCTCCGTTCCTCGGACCGTCCGGTGGGTTCGTGCTGGGCTGGTTGGCGGCCGCGGTCGTCGTCGGGCTCATCGTGCAGCGCGCCGCACCGCGGCCCGGGATCGCGGTGCTGCTGGCGGCCAACTTCGCCGGCGTGCTGACCACGTACCTGGTGGGCATCCCGTACTGGGCGCTGCTGACCGGTGACCTCGGCGCGGCCGCGGTGCAGTCACTGCTGTTCGTGCCCGGCGATGCGATCAAGGTCGTGCTGGTGTCCCTCGTCGCGGTGGCGGTGCACCGCGCGGTGCCGGACCTGCTGCCGCAGCGGCGGGATACTGGAACGCGATGAGCTCCATCCCCGTTCTGGCCGGTCCGCCCGCGTCCGGCGCCGCGTGCGGTGCGGACGTGCTGTCCGCGTCGAAGCTGGCCGCCCGGGTGGGCGATGCCGCGCGGCTGCTCCCGCGCGGCGGCCGGGTCGCGGTGCAGGGCGGCTCGGCGCTGTCCCGGTTGTGCTGGCTGCTGGCCGCCGATCGCGCGGACTGCGCGGCGCTGCTGCCGGATGCGTCCTGGCCGCGCCGCGAGCGGGACGCGGTGCTGGACGACGCGCGCCCGTCGGTGCTGGTCGACGCCGCGGCCGGTGCGGTGCACCCGCTGCCCGGCTCCCCCGATCCGGCACCGGTACCGGCACCCGAGCGGGTGCCGTTCTACCTGGCCGGCACGTCCGGCAGCAGCGGCAGACCGCGCGTGCTGCAGCGCTCCCGCGGGTCGTGGCTGCGCAGCTTCGACCGGCTGGGCCTGGACGTGGCACCGGGCGACCGGGTGCTGGTGCCCGGACCGCTGAGCTCCTCGCTGTTCCTGTTCGGCGCACTGCACGCCCTGCACGCGGGCGCCGAACCGGTCTTGCTGGAGGAGTGGTCGGCCGAGGCGGCCGCCCGCGCCGCGACCGGTTGCGCGGTGGTGCACCTGGTGCCGGCGATGCTGTCCGCGCTGCTGGCCGTGCTGGAGCGCGACCCGGCGCTGCGCGAAGCCTGCCTGCTGCGCACCGCGGTGTGCGCGGGGGCGCGGCTGGATCCCGGCACGCGGCGGCGGCTGCGCGCCGTGCTGCCGGATTGCGCGCTGCTGGAGTACTACGGCTCGGCCGAGCAGTCGCTGATCGCGGTGGGCCGGGACGGTCCGCTGCACCCGGTGGTGCCGGTGCACCTGGACGCGGACGGGCTGCTGAGCACTGGGACCGAGCTCGCCGCGGACGGCTATCTGCAGGCCGGTGACCTGGTCGTTCCGCCGGAGTGGGCCGCGGGCCGGATCTCGGTCGGCGACCGCGCGCAGTGGCTGCCGGACGGCGCGCTGCAGGTGCTGGGCCGCTCGGGCACGGCCATCGACAGCGGCGGCGCGCTGATCGATCCCGAGGAGGTGGAGGACGTGCTGCGCGGCTGCCCGGGCGTGCGCGACGTGCTCGTCTCCGCCACCCCGCACCCGCGGTTCGGCTCGCTGGTGACCGCGCTGATCGAACCCGATCCGCAGCGGCACCCGTCGACGGCGGAGCTGCGGCGCCGGTGCCGGGAGGCGCTGGAACCGGCGGCCCGGCCGCGGCGCTGGCTGGCGCCGGCCGAACTGCCGCGCACCGCCTCCGGCAAACCGGCTCGCGCGCTGGCCGCGGAGCGGCTGCGGGACGGCGACCTGCCTGCGGAGCCGCTGTGACCGTCGACCGCACGCCGGTGGTGGTCGCCGCCCGGCGCACCCCGATCGGCACCGCGGGCGGTGCGTTGCAGCACCTGCCCGCCGACCGGCTGGCCGAACCGGTGCTGCGCGCGCTGCTGGCAGACGCCGGGCGGGACTCGGTGGACGACGTGCTGCTGGACAACGTGCTCGGCCCGGGCGGCAATCCCGCGCGCAGCGCCGCGCTGCGGGCCGGGCTGGGTGAGCAGGTGCCCGCGATGACCGTGGACCGGCAGTGCGCCAGCGGGCTCGCGGCGATCAGCACGGCGGCGGCGATGATCCGGGGCGGCGACGCGGACTGGCTGCTGGCCGGGGGTGTGGAGAGCGCGTCCACCGCGCCGTGGCGGGCGTGGCGGCCGCGGTCGGCCACCGAACCGCCCGCGTTCTACGCCCGCGCGCCGTTCGCCCCGCCGGAGTTCGGCGATCCGGACATGGGTCCGGCCGCGGACGCGGTCGCCGCCGAGGCCGGCATCGGCAGGCGGCGCCAGGACGAGTTCGCGGCGCGCAGCCACGAGCGCGCCGTTGCCGCGCAGCGGGACGGCCGGTTCGCCGCGGAACTGGTGCCGGCGGGCGGGGTCGACTCCGACGAGCGCCCGCGCGGCAGGTTCACCGCCGACCGGCTGGCCCGGTTCCGCCCGGCGTTCACCCCGGACGGCACCGCGACGGCGGCCAACTCGTGCGGGATCAGCGACGGGGCAGCGGCTGTGCTGCTGACCACGGAGGACAATCGGCGACGCGGTGGCCTGCCCGGGATGCGGCTGGTGAGTTCGGCCACTCGCGGGGTCGCGCCGGACCGGCTCGGCCTGGGCGCGGTGCCCGCGATGCGGGAGGTCGTGGCGCGGGCGGTACCGGACGTGGTCGAGTTCAACGAGGCGTTCGCCGGTCAGGCGCTGGCCTGCCTGGACGCCGCCGGGATCGACGAGCGCACGGTGAGCCCGGACGGCGGCGCGATCGCCCTCGGACATCCGTGGGGCGCGTCCGGCGCGGTGCTGGTGGTGCGGCTGTTCGCCCGGCTGGTGCGCAGCGGTGCGGCCGCGACGGGCCTGGCCGCGCTGTCGTCCGGCGGCGGGCTGGGCGTGGCCTCGGTGTGGGAGCGAGTGGATTGATCGAGTTCGAGAACGTCGGGCACAGTTACGATTCCCGCGCTGTTCTGTCCGATGTGGATCTCCGGCTGACCGAGCAGCGGGTGGCGTTCGTCGGTGGCAACGGGTCCGGCAAGTCAACGCTGGCACGCACCATCAACGGACTGGTGCACCCGACCAGCGGCTCGGTGCGGGTGGACGGGGTGGATCCCGTCCGGCACGGCCGCCGGGTGCGCAGCCGGGTGGGGTTCGTGTTCACCCACCCGGACAGCCAGATCGTGCTGCCCACGGCCGGGGAGGACGTGGCGTTCTCGCTGCGCGGGAAGGGCCTGTCCAAACAGGAGCGGCAGCGGCGGGCCGCGGAGGTGTTGGCCGAGCACGGTCTCGGCGACTACGCCGACCACCCCGCGCACCGGCTCTCCGGCGGGCAGAAGCAGCTGCTGGCGCTGTGCTCGATGCTCGCGCTGGAACCGGACGTGCTGGTCTGCGACGAGCCGACGACGCTGCTGGACCTGCGCAACAAGCGGCATTTCGTGCGGGTGCTGGAACAGCTGCCGCAGCAGGTGGTCCTGGTCACCCACGACCTGGACCTGCTGGACGGGTTCGACCGCGTCGTGGTGCTGGACGCGGGCCGCGTCGTGGCCGACGACGAACCGCGGGTCGCGCTGCGCCGGTACCGGGAGCTCGTCGATGCGTGAGCCGTCCGCGCGGAGGACGCCGTGAGCCCGCTGGGTCTGTACGAACCCGGCAGCAGCCCGCTGCACCGGCTGCCCGCCGGGGCGAAGTTCGCGGGCCTGCTGGGTGCCGGCGTGCTGCTGTTCGCGCTGAGCGGGCCGCTGGCGCTGGGGATCTGCGCGGTGCTGGTGGTCGCCGGCTACCCGCTGGCCCGCATCCGGCCGATGCGCTGCTGGCAGGCCGCGCGACTGCTGGTGCCGGTGCTGGCCTTCGTGTTCGCGGTGCAGTGGTGGCTGCTGGGCCTGGACACGGCCGCTGTGGTGTGCCTGCGGTTGTTCGCGGCGCTGGCCGCGGCGAACCTGTTCACGCTCACCACGCGGGTGGACGACCTGGTCGCCGCGGTGGAGCGCGGACTGGGTCCGCTGCGCCGGTTCGGCGTCCGCCCGGAACGGGTGGGGCTGCTGGTGGGCCTGACGCTGCAGGCGGTGGCGGCGCTGTCCTCGATCGCCGACGACACCCGCCAGGCCCAGCGGGCCCGCGGCGCGGGGGCCTCGGTGACCGCGTTCGCCGTCCCGTTCCTGGTGCGCACCCTGCGGCACGCCGACCAGCTCGGCGAAGCCCTGGCCGCCCGCGGCGTCGGCGACGACTGACGGCCCTGCCGGCCGAGTCAGCGCTCAGCCCAGGGCCCACTCGGCGAGGACGGTGACGGTGCCCGGGTCGACCTCGGTGAAGCCCGCGTCGCGCACCGCGGCGATCCCGCGCTCCTGCCAGGACCGGCCGGGGTCCGCACCCGGCAGCAGCTCGCGCCAGGCATCCGGCTCGGGGATGCGCACCGCGCAGGGGTAGCCGCGCTCGGTCCAGGCGGTGAGCTCGTCGGTGCGCCCTTCGGCGTGCAGCAGCGCGGCGGCGATCATCGTGGCGTGCCCGACCTGCGCTGCGGTCTTGCCCGCGCTCATCGGCACGTGCGGGTTCAGCCACAGCCGCGGGACACCGGTCGGGACCGGACCCGGCTCGTCCGGCTCGACCTCGCTGCCGGAGATCTGCAGCCTGCTGAGTTCCTTGGGCGTCTCGGACACCCGCAGCGGCACGAACGACCGCACCTGCGCCCCGCCGATCTCCACCGTGCGGCCGGGCAGCTGCTGCGCGGCCGCCCAGTGCGAGCCGCGGGCACGGCGGGCGACCTTGCGGATCCGCCCGGCCGTCCAGCCGCCGACGTCGGCGTGCCACTCGCCGCCGGGAGCGCTGCGCTCGTCCAGGCACACCGCCACCGCCGACGCCGCCGCGGCCGCGAGCATCGCCGACCGCCGCGGCGGCTCGCCCCGTTCCAGGCGCAGCACCATCGGCATCAGCAGCACGTCGGCCGGGTCCTCGTCCGAGACGTCGGCGGTCGCGGCGCCGGGCAGCGACAGCCAGGAGGCATAGCGCGCGGCCACCGGATCCAGCACGTGCGGGTACGCGTCCGACATACCCGGTACATCCCGCGCCGGCGCCGCGGTATTCCGCTCGGTCGGCGGCATCACAGCTCCAGCGGGACCCGGCGCAGCACCCCGTCCTCGGCGTCGGCGGCCTCGATCTCGGCGCGGGTGACCCCCAGCACGAACAGCACCGTGTCCAGGAACGGGTAGGACAGCGCGGTGTCGGCGACCTCGCACAACGCCGGTTTCGCGTTGAACGCCACACCCAGCCCGGCCGCGGAGAGCATGTCGATGTCGTTGGCGCCGTCGCCGACCGCCACGCACTGCGCCGGGGGAACCCCGAACGACTCGGCGAAGCGCTGCAGCGCCTTGGCCTTGCCCGGCCGGTCGACGATCTCGCCGATCACCCGGCCGGTCAGCTTGCCGTCCACGACCTCCAGCTCGTTGGCGTCGGCGAAGTCCAGCCCGAGGTCGTCGACGAGCGAGTCGATGATCTGGGTGAAGCCGCCGGAGACGACGCCGGTGTGGAAGCCGAGCCTGCGCAGCGTGCGGATCGTGGTGCGGGCCCCCGGCGTGAGCTCCAGGTCCGCGGCGACCTCGTCCAGCACGGACGCGGGCAGTCCTTCCAGGACGGCGACCCGCTGGCGCAGCGATTCGGCGAAGTCGATCTCGCCGCGCATGGCCCGCTCGGTGACCTCGCGCACCTGCGGTTCGCAGCCGGCCTTGGCGGCCAGCATCTCGATGACCTCGCCCTGGATGAGCGTGGAGTCCACGTCGAACACGACCAGCCGCTTGGCGCGACGGGCCAGACCGGTGCGCTCCACGGCGACGTCGACCCCGTTGCCCGCGGCGATGTCGGCCATGGCTGAGGTCAGCCGCGCGTCGGTCTCCTCATCCACGTCCGGCGCGCTGACCTGCAGTTCCAGCCCGGTCACCGGGTAGTCGGCCACCCGGGTGATGGAGTCGATGTTCACGTTGATCTCGGCGAGGCCGCGGCTGACCTCGCTGAAGTGCCGCGCGGTCAGCGGCTGGCCGAGCACCACGACCACGTGCGTGGAGGTGAGCTTGGCCGGGGCGTCGTCGTCCACCCCGATGGCCACGTCCACCGACATGCCGACGGTGGCCATCGCCTGCTCCACGGCTTCCTGCAGTTCCTCGGGGTCCTGCTCGGTGGAGACCAGGACGCCGAGCACCAGCCTGCGGTGGATGACGACCTGTTCGACGTCGACGATGTCCACGCCGTGACGGGTCAGCGCGGCGAACAGGACGGACGTGACGCCCGGCTTGTCCTTGCCGGTCACGGTGATCAGCACAGTACTGGCGTTGGACGTGCTCACGGTGGAAAGTGTCCTCTCTTCGTTCCCGTGCTCCACAACATCGGGGCCCGGAACATCGAGGCCCGGAAAGCGTCGAGCCCCGGCGGGCACGGGGCCGCCGGGGCTCGTCGTCGAGCTAACCCACCTTCGCACAGCCGTGCTGCGCGGGGCTAGCGACTGAGTCACTCGTCCTTGTCGGACCTCTTCTGCTCGACATGGGTCGCGTTCTGCGGGTCCGCTTCGTGCCCGTGGCTGAGCGGCTTGCCGGTGAAGCTGAGGTGGCCCTCCAGCCGCATCCGCTCGGCGACGTGCGGGTAGTGCAGCTCGAACGCGGGGCGCTCGGAGCGGATCCGGGGCAGCTCGGTGAAGTTGTGCCGCGGCGGCGGGCACGAGGTGGCCCACTCCAGCGAGTTGCCGTAGCCCCACGGGTCGTCGACCGTGGCGACCTCGCCGTACCGGTAGCTCTTGAACACGTTGTACAGGAACGGGAGCATCGAGGCGCCGAGGATGAACGCACCCACCGTGGAGATCGCGTTCAGCGCGGTGAACCCGTCGGACTCCAGGTAGTCGGCGTAGCGCCGCGGCATGCCCTCGTTGCCCAGCCAGTGCTGCACCAGGAACGTGCCGTGGAAGCCGATGAAGGTCAGCCAGAAGTGCAGCTTGGCCAGCCGCTCGTCCATCATCCGGCCCGTCATCTTCGGGAACCAGAAGTAGATGCCGGCGAAGGTCGCGAACACGATGGTGCCGTAGAGCACGTAGTGGAAGTGCGCGACGACGAAGTAGGTGTCCGAGACGTGGAAGTCGACCGGCGGCATGGCCAGCAGAACACCGGTGAGACCGCCGAACAGGAAGGTGACCAGGAAGCCGACGCTGAACAGCATCGGCGACTCGAAGGTCAGCTGCCCCTTCCACATCGTGCCGATCCAGTTGAAGAACTTCACGCCGGTCGGCACCGCGATGAGGAACGTGGTGAACGCGAAGAACGGCAGCAGCACGGCGCCGGTCGCGTACATGTGGTGCGCCCACACGACGACGGACAGCGCGGCGATGCCCAGCGTCGCGTAGACCAGGCCGGTGTAGCCGAAGATCGGCTTGCGGCTGAACACCGGGAAGATCTCGGAGACGATGCCGAAGAACGGCAGCGCGACGATGTAGACCTCGGGGTGGCCGAAGAACCAGAACAGGTGCTGCCACAGGATGACGCCGCCGTTGGCCGGGTCGAACACGTGCGCACCGAGGTGCCGGTCGGCCAGCAGGCCCGCCAGCGCGGCGGTCAGGATCGGGAACGCCATCAGGATCAGCGCGCTGGTGACCAGGATGTTCCACGTGAAGATCGGCATCCGGAACATCGTCATGCCGGGCGCGCGCAGGCAGACCACGGTGGTCAGCATGTTGACACCGCCGAGGATGGTGCCCAGACCGGAGACCAGCAGGCCGGTGATCCAGAAGTCCGCGCCGTAGCCCGGTGAGTGCACCGAGTCGGACAGCGGCGTGTAGGCGAACCACCCGAAGTCGGCCGCCCCGCCGGGAAGCAGGAAGCCGGCGACCACCATCAGCCCGCCGAACGAGAACAGCCAGTAGGAGAGGGCGTTCAACCGCGGGAAGGCGACGTCCGGGGACCCGATCTGCAGCGGCAGGATGTAGTTCGCGAACCCGAACAGGATCGGCGTCGCGTACAGCAGCAGCATGATCGTGCCGTGCATGGTGAACAGCTGGTTGTACTGCTCCTGGGACAGGAACTGCAGACCCGGTGCGGCCAGCTCACCGCGGATCAGCATCGCCATCAGCCCGCCGATGAGGAAGAAGCCCATCGACGTGACGAGGTAGAGGATGCCGATCTGCTTGTGGTCCGTGGTGCGGAACATCCGCGCCAGGAAAGATCCCTTGACCGTTTTACGCACCGGATGGGGGCGCGAGGCGATCGGCTGTGGCGCGACGGCCGTCACGGTGCCTCCTGCACTGACTGTTGAATGCCTGCCGGACCTCTGGAGGTCCGCCCGGCCCGGGTGGACCGATCGACAACCACCGCCACCGGGCTGCAGGGTCCTGCAGAGCGATCACGATGCCTGCCGACTGCGGATACTAGCCCGACCGTCGTGCTGGAGTTCGGGCGGGCCGTAGCCACCCTAGTCATCATCCCCGATTCGGTCACCGCCGGTGAGATCCAGACGACAGCACGCAGCCGGGCACGATCGCGCGATGTCGCCCGCACGGCTCCACCGGCATCCGGTTAGTCTGCGGGGCGAAGGTCCGGCAGCCCATGCGCGATCGCCTCCAGGAGGATCACCGGGCCGCCCTGGGACTACGACCACCCAGCCTTTGGAGGGGAAGCACGTGCGGAGGAGCACGATCATCGGCGCTGTGCTGGCCGGCGGCCTCGCACTCGCGGGTTGCACGCCCAGCGAGGAGCCCAGCGAACAGCCGCCCGCGCCCGGCACGCCGTCGCCCGCGGCGGCGGAGCAGCCGGTCAGCCACCAGCCTTCCCAGGAGGGCCAGCCCGCCCAGGAGGGCGCGGGTGCCGAGCACAGCTCGACCGACCGGGAGTTCGCCGAGGAACTGCTCGGCAACCGGGAGCAGGTGCTGGAGCTGGCGGACGCGGCGGGCCGCAACGCGGGCGCCAACGCCGTCCGCACCCTGGCCAACGACCTGCGCGGTGCGGCCCAGCCGCAGGCCGACCAGCTCACCGGCTGGCTGAGCTCGACCGCGGGCCAGGAGTCCAGCAGCGATCCGCAGGACCAGGCCCCGGCGGGCGATCTGGCGGGCACGCTGGACGACGAGCAGGTCCAGCAGCTGACCGCGCTGGGCGGCGCCCAGTTCGACAGCGGGTTCCGCCAGGCGGTCACCGAGCTGGCCGACGGCGCCGAGCAGCTGGCCCGGGTCCAGCTGGAGGAAGGTTCCTCGGCCGAGATGCGCGGGCTGGCCGAGCAGGTCCTGGCCGAGCACGAGGAGGTGCTGGCCGCGATCAACGGGCCGGCCTGAGCCGACTCTCCCGGCGAGGCACCGCCGGTTCGCACCGCAGCACCGGGCCGCCGGAGGCGCGGCGGGTTCGACCGAACCCGTCCGCCCGACCGGCGGCCCTTCGCATGTCCGCACCCGTTCTCCCGCGGCGGATCGCGGGGTTCCGCTCGCCGCCGCGGCGACCTACTATCAGTAGCCTACTGATCAGTAGGTAACGGCTGTCGACGCAAGGGGAGAGCTCATGCCGAACGTGTCCGGCAAGGTCGTCCTGATCACCGGCGCTGCCCGCGGCATCGGTGCGCAGACCGCCCGCGAGCTGGCGGGGCGCGGGGCGCGGGTAGCGCTCACCGGCCTGGAACCGGAAGTGCTGCGCGAGCTGGCCGCCGAACTCGGCGAAGGCCACTTCTGGGCGGAGGCCGACGTGACCGACCCGGAGTCGGTCCAGCGCGCGGTGGACGCCGCGGCCGAGGCGCTCGGCGGCATCGACGCGGTCGTGGCCAACGCCGGGGTCGCCCCGCTGGGCACGGTCCGCCAGCACGATCCGCAGTCGTTCGTGAAGACGGTCGACGTGAACCTCAACGGCGTGTTCCACACGCTGCGCGCGAGCCTGCCGCATCTGGTCGAGCGCCGCGGTTACGCGCTGGTGGTGTCCTCGCTGTCCGCGTTCGCGCCGATCGGCGGGATGGCCGCCTACACGGCCAGCAAGGCCGGGGCCGAGGCGCTGGCCAGCGCGGTGCAGTCCGAGGTGCGGCACCTGGGCGTCGGGGTCGGCAGCGCACACCCGTCGTGGATCGACACGGACCTGGTGCGCGACGTCAGCAAGGATCTGGGCACGTTCCAGGAGATGCGCAAGCGGCTGCCGTGGCCGATGCGCGCGACGACCAGCGTGCAGGAGTGCGGCAAGGCCATCGCCGACGGCGTGCAGCACCGCTCCCGCCGCGTCTACGTGCCGCGGTCGATCAAGCTGGTGCACTGGCTGCGCAACCTGCCCACCTCGCGGCTGGTCGAGCGGCTGATGGCCCCGACCACGGCGCGGTTCATCCCCCGCGCCGAACGCGAGGTCGCCGCGCTGGGCCGCTCGTTCAGCGAACGCAACGACAAGCTGCAGAAATAGGCCGCCCGGACGGAGGTGCCCCGCCCGGGGTCGTGGTCCGCTGCGGCTCCGGGCGGGGCGGTCTCAGGGCCTGCTGGCGGCGCGTTCGCTCTCGACGCGGGCGAGCAGGTAGGGCACGGTCCGGTCGGCGGGGCCGCCGGCGTGCCGCCCGGGCTGGATGGCGGTGGAGATCCGGCTGGGCACCCCGGCCAGCAGCCCGCCGAGCGCCGCGCCGATGGTGTTGAGCAGGACGTCGTCGGCGGAGGCGACGCGGCCCGGGATCAGGAAGAACTGGGTGGTTTCGATCACGCAGGTCAGCGCCAGCCCGCCGAGCGCGATCTTGGCCACGTGGTCGAACCAGCCGACACGGTGCGGGATCAGCGCGGCCAGCGGCAGCAGCAGCACCACGTTGCCCATCAGCTGCACCCACGGCATCAGGTCGCCGGAGGCCGCGGCTATCGCGGTGCCGAAGTCGGTGCCGAAGTCGGGGCCGACCGATCCGGGCGGGCTGGGCTGCGGTTTGAACACGAGGAAGCACACCGACAGCGCGGCGAAGGCGAGCCCGCCATCGACCGCGGGGTCGACCGGGTCGACGCGCAGTCCGGCCGAGCCGCGCAGCACCGCCGACGCGACGGCGACGGCCAGCCCCGCGGGCAGCATCACCGTCACGATCGGCGCGAAGCCGTCGAAGGCCACGAGCATTTGGTCCACGTCTGCCGCACTTCCTCCGGCCGCGCGGGCCGGTACCGTGCGGCCACCGGCAGCAGCGCACTCCGTTGTGGAGTGCCGATGACCTGTTTCGCCACGTCGTCGTCCACCGGATCCGCCGGCCGCGCGAGCGGTCCGTTCCGCCTGCGGGCAGCCGCGTCCGGCACCGGGGCCGTTCCCGGCGCTGTGTGGTGTGGGAGCACTGCGCGGATCCGGTCGTCGTCGACCAGGTCCGCGGTGAGTCAGGGGGTGTTGCCGAGGTCACCGATCGGCGGTGCGCTACCGGCTGCCGGGCGTCCCGGCCGAGTCCGGCGCACGTTCACCACTCGGAGCACCTCCGTCCCGGCCACCGGCCGGTACAGATCGGATATCAACTCGGTCGCGCTCGACGATATCGGGCCGGCCGCCGGCCGCGCGATGGTCGGCGGAAAAGTGCCACACACCCCTTGACGCTCCACAGTGGAGGTATTTCGCCGAACGCGCAGCGCACGCGGTTCCGCTGGTGATCCCGGTCGTGCGCGGAGCTCCGGCCGGATAATTCCCACAATTCCCACCGGGCGGCCCGGTGGTGAACCCGGGTGAACACGGGGTGAACGCGGATGCCCGCGGGGTTGCTCGAACGACGACGGCCGCCCGGCGGGGGTTCCACCGGGCGGCCGTCGTACTGCGTCCGTTGTGGACGGTGGTTCAGACGCGCGCGGGCTGGCGCAGCGCCTTGGCCATCTCCTCGATCTTCGCGTGCAGCTTGCGCCCGTCGGCCGGGGCGAGGGTGAACCATTCGCGCCCGTCCTGCCCGCGGACGCGCTGGCTCATGTAGCAGCCCTCGTTGGTGACGAAGAACTGCAGGTTCACCGGCAGCACGTGCATCCGGCGCACCTTGTCGTCGTAGGCGCGCACGGTGAACACGCCGTCGCGGCTGCGTTCGGCGCTGAACGCGGTGGCCAGCGTGCGGGCGTCCGCCCCGTGCACGCCGGCACCGGACAGCGCCGCCTGCAGCGCGGTGCCCGCCTTGCGCCGCCGGTCCGCCTCGTCGAGGTAGGCGGTGGGCACGGACACCGAGCGGCCGGGCGCGGCGGTGACGCTGCCGAGCAGCCGGACGGCGTTGCCGCCCGCCCCGCCGTACTCGTGCCGGGTGAGCTGGATGTTCTCCAGGTCCTGCGTTGTCGCCCCGTCGGCTTGGTAGGCCTGCAGCACGTCCCGGTTCTGCTCGACGCACACCGCGTTGAAACTGGTCCCGCCGGGTTCGTGCACGGCGAGGCCGACCGCGAGCGGCGGCCGGGCGAGCAGGTGCATCGCGTCTTCGAGGAACGGGTGCAGCTGGTCGCCGTCGAGCGCGCCTTGCCGCGCGAGGTCGTCGCGGCCGCGCCGGTCGAATTCGGCATGGTCGCGTTCGTCGGCCTCGAACGGCAGCCGCCCGACCCGCAGCAGCGGGTGCAGGTGGCTGTCGAACCTGCGGCACAGGTAGGCGGCCGCAGGCGGGGTCACATCGAGCTGACGTCCGGGCACGTTCACCGTCCCTCGCCGGACCAGTCGCCGAACACGGGCGGCGCGACGAGCTGCATGTCGTTGCTGAACACGTCTTCTTCCTCGATCAGCCAGCTGGGACGTTCGCGCTCGTCCTCACCGCCCTGCTGCCCGCGGCCGCCGGCTCCGGCACCGGCCATCGGGGCACCGGCACCGCCGCGGCCCGCTGCCGCACCGGCTCCGGCCGCGCCGCCGCCGGCACCACCGGCACCGCC
>NZ_JADEYC010000030.1 GCF_015209505.1 Saccharopolyspora montiporae | reverse complement strand
ACACGGCGTTGAACGTGGACGTGGCGGAGTGGAAGGCCGAGCTCGGACTCATCCGCGAGTGGTTCGCCGAGATCCCGGTCCCGCCGGAACTCCGGGACGAATTCGCCGCCCTGGAGCGGCGCCTGCACGCCGCCGATCGCTGAGCGTTTCGGTGCCGCCGGACCGAGTGGCGCTCCGGTCCGCTGAACGGAGACCGAGCGCGCGCTCGGGCGAGCGGTCGGATCAGTCGAACGGACCCGACCTGACCTGGTCAGGAACGCGCCACCGCCGTTCCGCTCGGCCCGGCGCCGCTCGTGCTCGACGCCCACGAACGCGGGCGTGCTTTCTCCGGGAACCGCATCGGACCGAGCCTGGCCGCGTGCGGGCCGACCGGTCACCCACGGCACCATCCGCCCGCGCAGATCCGTGCGTGCGGATCTTTACCGAACGGCCGCGGTGTTGCAGGCTTGTCCGCCGTGCGCGGCGTGCCGGGATGAACGGGTGCAGCCGCGGGCCAACGGAGGCGCGGGCCCACCGAACGCGCCCGCCGGACGACAGGAGCGGGATGGCAGCGGGGCGAACCTCGACGAGTCCGGCCGCGAACCAGCGGCGGGTGGCCGCGGCCACCGTCATCGGCACGACCGTCGAGTGGTACGACTTCTTCATCTATGCCACGGCGGCCGGTCTGGTGTTCACCGAGCTGTTCTTCGAACCGGCTGGACGGGAGATCGGACTGCTGCTGTCCTTCGCCACCGTCGGGATCAGCTTCGTGTTCCGCCCGCTCGGCGCATTCCTGGCCGGGCACTTCGGCGATCGGCTCGGCCGGCGGGCGATGCTGGTGCTCACCCTGCTGCTGATGGGCGGCGCGACCAGCCTCATCGGCCTGCTGCCCACGTACGCCTCGGCAGGGGTGGCCGCACCGGTCGCGCTGCTGGTTCTACGGATCCTGCAGGGGATCTCGGCAGGCGGGGAATGGGGCGGTGCGGTGCTCATGGCCGTGGAGCACGCGCCCGCCGACCGCCGCGGGCGTGCCGGTTCGGTCCCGCAGCTGGGCGTGCCGCTAGGCATGCTGCTGGCGTCCGGGGTGACCGCGCTGATGACCGGCGTCATCTCGCCGGGCGAGGAGTTCGTGCAGTGGGGATGGCGGGTGCCGTTCCTGCTGAGCGTGGTGCTGATCGGCGTCGGCTACTTCGTGCGCCGCGCCGTGGACGAGAGTCCGGTGTTCACCGAACTCGCCGAGCGCGAACAGCGGTCCGGGGCGCCGGTGGTGGAGCTGTTCCGCAAGCACTGGCTGCTGGTGGTGCTGGCCGCGCTGGTGTTCGCGGGCAACAACGCCGCCGGGTACATGACCACAGGCGGATTCATCACCAGCTACGCCACTGGGCCGGACGTCGCTCGACCGCTGGGCAGCACCGAAGTCCTGGTTGCCGTGTCCGGATCGGCACTGCTGTGGTTGCTCACCACCTACGCCGCCGGGCGGCTCGCCGACCGGATCGGCCGCAGACGGTCCTACATCTGCGGGTACGCGGGCCTGCTCCTCGCGGTGTTCCCGATGTTCCTGCTCGTCGACACGGGTGACGCGGGCCTGCTGTTCCTCGGGCTGGCGCTGTTCACCGCGGGGCTGGGACTCACTTACGGCCCGCAGGCGGCCTGGTACGCCGAGATCTTTCCCGCTTCCATGCGGTATTCCGGAGTGGCGATCTCCTACGCGAGCGGCGCGATCGCGGGCGGAGCCTTCGCGCCCACGATCGCCACCGCGCTGGTGCAGGCCACCGGGAGCCTGCTGTCCGTGGGCGTCTACCTGTCGGTGATGTTCTTGATCGCGCTGGCTGCCACGTTGATGCTGCGCGACCGCCCGGGGATCGATCTCGGCATCGGCAACCAGGCCGAGCAGGAGACGGGTGCCACTGTGTTCGAGGTGCGCAGGCCGGACTGAGCGCCTCACGCCTTCCGGTTCTCGCCGATCTCCTCGGCGATCGGATTGGGCGGTACCTCGGTCTGGTGCTCGGCCAGACCGCTGTCCGCGTTGTCCCGGGCCTGCTTGGCCTTCTCCGAGCTCGTGCGCCCTTCTTCCGGCCCGGTGTGCAGGGTCACCGACCGCACGACCTCGGTGAAGTCGCCGTACTCGACCGGTTGCAGCGAGCGCAGGGCCCGCAACGTGTCCGCATCGGCGTCGTTGTGCTGCGCCCGGTCCACCAGATCGTCCTTGGTGGCCGGATAGTCCACATCGGACAGCACGGCGCGCAGCGTTTCCCGATCAGTGCTCATGCTCGCTCCGCTTCATTCGGTGTGCTCGATGCCCTGGCCGGTCGAACTGCGCGTGCCGTGCCCGGTCGGCCGACCCGGTTCGGCCGGGCCGGTCGGAGTGACCGGAGATCCGGCCGGGGTGTGCGACGGGGCTTCCGGCGCCCGGCTCTGGTCCCCGGAGCTGGGTTGCGCCCCTTGTTCCAGGTCCTGCAGCCGGTTGGTGAGCAGTTCGATCACCGGCACCCGGTCCGCGTGCGCCCGCTCGTGCTCCAGCAGCAGCCGCACGTCGTCGGCCTCCAGCGCGCGGACCCGGTGCTGCAGCGAGCCCATCGGCAGTTCGTCGTAGTCCGGTAGCGGCAGCTTCTGCTCCGACAAGACGGGCCTCCTTCGCGGCTCGTTGATCCGGCCCGTGTCATACCCGCCCGGATCGCCGCGGAAACGGCCGCCCACCGGCGGACATTGCGAGGTGTGACCGATGGGCACCGCGGGTAACCAGTGGTCGAGGCGTTGACGTGCTCGATGTGCGAAAGGGGTTTTCGATGGTAGCTGTGTTGACGCGGTTGACCGAGGTCGCCCGGGACATGAACCGCTGCCGGGAGGCGCTGCACGGCAAGCTCCCGGAGCAGCGCAGGCCGGCCGACCACCGCGCCAGGTGAGGACACGGGATGACCAAGCGGGATGAGCTCCGGGTGCTCAAGGCCCTGCAGGGGCTGGAATACCCGGCCACGGCGGAACGGATCCTCGATTACGCGCAGACGCGCGATGTCGATGCGCAGACGCTGCGGGCGCTGTCGGCCCTCCCCGAGGGCGAGTACGGCAGCGCGGCCGAGGTGGAGCAGGCCGTGCCGCAACGGCCCGAGCAAGCGGGTTGACCGACACCGGCGGCGGGCGGATGCCGGTCCGGCCGCCGCCGCAGGGCGCGCGATGAGGATGGTGCGGTGCACTGGGAATACTCGCCGGACAGCGATGCCGCGTACCTGCACCTGACGCGAGCGGAACCGGCGGCCGGCCGGGAGAGCATCGAGGTGCCGGTCCCGGACGCGGTGACCTCAGCGGTGGTGCTGGACTGGCAGGACGGGATCCTGGTCGGCATCGAGGTGCAGCGGGCCTCCACCGTGCTCGACCCGGACCTGCTGGCCCGTGCGATGCGGCCGGGTCAGACCTGACCGCGCACACCCACACCGGCCCAGCTGACCGCTGCGCGCGGCGAGCAGCCGTGCTCGTGCGGGTCCGCTGGATGCCAGACGGCGGCGGGCACCAGACCGGGCGCCATGAGGTCGAACCCGGCGAACAGCGCGCCCACTTCCGCGAGGCTGCGCGGGTGCAGCCCGCCCGGCACCTCCGCCGCGCCCGCATCGCCGGTCAGCTGGCTGAGCACCAGCGCGCTGCCCGGGGCCAGCGCCGAGCGGTACTCGGCCAGCACTCCCTCCACATCGGCGCCGTGCCCGATGTGGTGCAGCACGCCGACCACGAGCAGCGCCACCGGACGCGCGAAGTCGAGCAGCTCGGCGGTGCGCGGGGCGCCGAGCACGTCGTCCGGGTCGAGCAGGTCGGCATGCACGACCGCGGCCGACTCGGTACCGCGCAGCAGCTCGTTGCCGTGCGCCACGGCCACCGGCTCGTGGTCGACGTAGACGACCCGGCTGCCCGGAGCGCGGCGTCGGGCGACCTCGTGCACGTTGCCCGCCGTGGGGATGCCCGAGCCCAAGTCCAGGAACTGGTCGATGCCGCGGTCGGCGCACCAGGCCACCGCCCGCTGCAGGAAGGCGCGATCGACCGCGGCGGGCGGCACGGTCTGCGGAGCGTGGCCGACCGCGGCGTCGAGTCGTTCCCGGTCCGGTGCGAAGTTGTGCGTGCCGCCGAGCTGGTAGTCGTACATGCGCGCGAGATTCGGCGTGCGTGCGTCCACATCGCGGATTTCGGTGCCGAAGGCCGACTCCACCGCGTTCTCCTCGCGCCCGGTGAACATGGGGCGAAGGTAACCAGCAGCGGCGACCGGGCGCCAGACCTGCGGCGATCGGCGGTCGCTGCAGCAGGATGACCGGTCGGTGCGCCGGAATTGACCGATGTGCCGGGTGCGGCGAAACCGCTCCGTTCCGCAGCGCGGAGCGTCCGAAGTGGATCTTGCTCCGCGGCCGATAGCGGATCCGCATTTCGGGAGCACTGCGCGGGAATTTGCCCTGTTGCGTCGCCGATGGCGCTTTCCCGCAAGGCTTTTCCGGTGTCGGAGATCACCATCTCCTTGTCGGGCGATCATGACAGGTGCCAGCGTAGTTAGCAAAGATAACTACGTGTCGGGGAGGTCGAGCCGGATGAGTTCGACCGAGCAGTGGGACATCGTGACCAGCGTCGGGCTGACGGCGCTCGGCGTGGCAGCCGCCCGGGCGGTGGAGGACACGCGTCCGGACGCCCTGGTGCACGACCGCTTCGCGCACGCCTTCGTCGAGGCGGCCGACCCGCCCGCGACGATGCCCACCAGTGGCGAGGACCTGCCGAACCCGGAGTGGCATTCCGTCGCCGACTACCTCGGTGTCCGCTCCCGGTTCTTCGACGACTTCTTCGCCGTCTCCGCCGACTCCGGCATCCGGCAGTTCGTCATCCTCGCCGCCGGGCTCGACGTCCGGGCGCACCGGCTGCCGTGGCCGTCGGGCAGCGACGTGTTCGAAGTCGACCAGCCCAAGGTGCTCCAGTTCAAGGACGAGGTGCTCACCGGAGCGGGTGCGACGGCGTCCTGCGCCCGGCACGTGGTGGACACCGACCTGCGCGGCGACTGGACCGCGGCGCTGGCCTCGTCCGGCTTCGACCCGGACCAGCCCACCGCGTGGCTGGCCGAGGGATTGCTGCCGTACTTGCCGGTGGAAGCCGAGGCCGAACTGTTCGCCGCGGTGCGCGAACTGTCCGCACCGGGCAGCCGGATCTCGCTGGAATGCATCGACGCCGCGGCCGGTGTCCTGGACGAGCAGACGCTCGACCTGGCGCGCCGGCAGTTCGGCATCGACATTCGGGACCTGTTCGACACCCGCCCGCGGACCAGCCCGCAGGAGCAGCTCACCGCGGCGGGCTGGCGGATCGCCACCGACGAGAACGCCGCGACGATCGGTGAGCACTACGGGCGCAGCTTCGGCCTGGACACCGGGGCGCGAGTGGCTCAAACGAGCAGGTTCGTCATCGCGCAGCGGGACTGACCCCGAGCGCCCCGGAACCGCCCGGCACGTGCTGGAACTCGGCGACCACGTCCAGCGCCGGGCGGGGCCCGCCGCCCAGCAGCCGCGTCGTCCGGTCGGCGAACCGGGTGGCCAGCTCCGGGAAGCCCGCCAGATCGGCCAGCAGATCGTGCTGGGTGTAGAGCAGGTCCGGGTCCTGCGGGCCGCCGGTTCCCGCGGTCAGGTTGTCCGCGTGGTGCCCGACCACGAGCAGCCGGCCGCCGGGCGCCAGCGAGCGGGCCGCCCTGCGCAGCACCTCGGCGCGCTGCTGCGCCGGAACGTGCAGGTGCACCACCAGGACCAGGTCGAACGCGCCGTCCGGCTCGTAGTCGGCCGCATCGGCCGGCACCCAGCGCACCGGATGCGTTGCCGACCCCGCGCGAGCCTGCTCCAGTCTGCGGGCCTCGTCCAGGGCCACCCGGGAGAAGTCGACCGCGGTCACCGCCCAGCCGCGGGTGGCCAGCCACACCGCGTTGCGCCCTTTCCCGCTGCCCAGGTCCAGCGCGCGTCCCGCGGGCAGCTGCGCGGTGCGCTTGCGGACCCACTCGTTCGGATCCGCCCGCCACAGCAGGTCGGCAACCGAACGGCGTTCGTCCTGGTCGTGCGCGTGCATGCTGCCTCCGGAGTCCGCGGTCGACCCGCCGAACTTAGCGCCGCCGCATAGCCCGACGCAGCCCGGTGTCCCGCCCGAACCGGCCTCAACCCGGGCGGCGCGCCACCGCGAAGACCGACTGGCCGAACGGCGGCCGCACCCGGGACTCGATCCGCCGCTCGATCGGCACGTACACCCGGTCGTAGGCGCTCAGCATCGCACCGGCCTTCGGCCGCCCGCCCAGGACGCGGCAGGTCAGCCACCACGCGAGCAGGCCGGGACCGTTGATGTAGCGACACTGCTCCGGTACCAGGCCCGCGCTGGTGAGCGCATCCGCGAGCTGCGGGACGCGGTATCGGCGGTGATGTCCGATCGCCCGGTCGAAGCGGCTCATCGCGAACTCGAACGCCGGGACGATGAGGAGCACGGTCCCCCCGGGCCGGACGAGCCCGGCGAAACTGCGCAGCGCACCGATGTGGTCCTCGATGTGCTCCAGGACGTTGTACGCGACGACGTTGGTGTGCTCGCCGCGCTCGGTGATCGGCACCCCGAGCTCGCGCACGCTGACCCGCTGATCGCCCGCGAACCGCTCCCGCAGGATGGCCAGCCGCTCCGGCGCCGCCTCGCTCGCCGTGATGGCAACGCCCATGTCCGCCCACTCGGCAGCGAAATGGCCCAGCCCGGAGCCGATTTCCAGGACATCCGCACCGAAGTGCGGCACCGCGAGGGAGCAGAGCCAGCGGCGGTAGTTGACCGCGGACACCAGATCTTCGAGGGCCTCGGTCTGCAGGTTCGTGTCGCCGTCGATGCGTGTCATGTCGCAGCGTCCGTTTCGGTAGCGGGGCAGGTTCAGTGGCGGAGGACGTACCCGGCGCTCCCGTCCGGATGTCCGGGCCGCCGGGTCTCGTCCGGCGTCACGAGGAGCGGAGGGTCGAGCACGGCAGGACGATCGCGAAGGTCACGGGCTCACCGGGCGGCGGAACCGGAGCCACCTCGATCGACACATCGTCGGGTCCGGGAACGATGGGCACGGAACCGGATCCGTCGTGGTCGGCGACGAGTGGCGCGGACTGCGGTGCTCGGTCCTCCGGCGGGGCGGCGCATTCCTCGCGCGCCGCCTGGAGTTCGGCGGACCACCTGGTGGCCTCGCTCCGCACGGTGGGGGCACCCACATCGCTGAGCAGCTGCACACCGGCGAGGCAGGTGAGCACGAGACCGGTGGTCCGGGCGGAGAGCGGGAAGCGCCGGGATGAGGTCCGCGTCGACACGTTGTCCAGTAGCACGACCAGGCAGGCCCAGAGCAGGAGCAGCGGAACGAGCGTGTACCGCGACCCGTTGATGCTGAACTGCTCCCGGTCGAGCAGGGAGGTGGTCCCGCGCAGGCCGAGCGGGACCACCAGGTAGGCCACGGAGATGAGCAGTGCCGCCACGGCGATGCGGCGCGCTCCGCGTTCCGCCCTGATCACCAGGAGCGCCAGCGCGACGCAACCGAGGACGCCCACCGCGGCGACACCGGCCAGGCCGAGCGCGGTGTAGAACGGGATCAGCGATCGGTCGCCCGTCACGGCGCTCGCGCCGACCCGCAGCCCGTAGATCCAGAACAGGTCGCCGACGGATGTCGCGCTGTTGCTGTAGGAGTCGGCTTGGCCCAGGTAAATCGTGGCCTGCAGGCCGAGCGCCGCCACCATCGCCGCCGCGGGGATCACCGAGGCGCGTCGCCGGGGGGACACGAGCGCAGCGGGCAACACCAACGCCGTCAACGGATCCGACAGCGCTGCGAGCACCACGATGAAGCACGCGCCGGCGCGACCCCGGCGCGAACTCGGTGCGGCCAACAGGACCCAGAACGCCGCGTAGGCGAGGTACCAGTGCAGGTTGCTGATGTTGGCGTTGACCTCGTACCCGGCTTGGGGCAGTAGCGGGACGAGTCCGGCGAGCAGCAGCGGTGCCCAGGTGGAGGTGAGGATCGTCCTGCTGGTGAAGAAGACCAGCAGCGAGATCAGCGCGACGACCAGCGCACCGCTGATCGCGAACCACACCGCTACCCACTCGATCGGCAGGTGTGCCGCCGGTTGGGCGAGCAAGCGGCACACGACCTGGAAGTACCCGGCGTGCGGGGCGAAGAGGTTGTGCCAGAAGTCGTGCCGGAGAGCCTGGTTGAAGAACACACCGCCGTCTTCGGCCCAAATCACGTGCGCGGCCCGGTTTCCCGGTCCGCGCATCAGCTGGAGCAGCGTAGCCAGGACGACCCAGCCGAGGCTGAGCCAGAAGACGCGCGCACGCCCCTGTGGCCATCGGATGGGCTGCCGCGGGCTGGGACTGCGGACACCGTCCAGTGTTTGTTGCGTCACGCATCCTCCCGGATGACGTCGATGCGGCCGCGTCGGCTACACGCCCAGTTCGAG
Source organism: Saccharopolyspora montiporae (assembly GCF_015209505.1). GTDB lineage: Bacteria > Actinomycetota > Actinomycetes > Mycobacteriales > Pseudonocardiaceae > Saccharopolyspora > Saccharopolyspora montiporae. The sequence continues at coordinate 86,144 of NZ_JADEYC010000030.1, read as the reverse complement.
CGCCCCTGGACCTGTGCTCGGCTGCGCTCCGTGGTGCGTCGAGTCCCGGCGGGGCCGCCAGCGGATCGCTGAGGCAGGGTACTGATGTCGCTGCACGTCTCCCGCGCAGTGCGGTTGTCGTCCGTGCAGGGCACGGCGGTCTCCGCTGGCGAAACCGGGCGGCTGCTGTCCCCGAAAGAGGGCGTGTCGGAGCATCGGCGGCGTGCTCCCGCTCTCATCCCCACAGGACGTACCAGTACTTCAGCGCGGCGAGGGCCAACGCGGTAGTCACCATGACGACCACGACCTTCTCCGGAACTGCGCTGGACCGCGGAGGTGCCGCCTGCCAGCGCAGCGGGACGAGCTGCGCGTACACGGCCAGTGCCAGGACGGCGAGGGGGAGGAAGTACCGACCCTGAACCCCGTCGATCGTGAAGTGCCCGACCGCGGTCCACTCCAGGTAGAGGGCTCCGAAGATGGCCGCCACGCTCAACACGAGTCCCGCGCTCGTGACCAACAACCTCGGGCGGTCGGCGCACGCGGGTTCGGAGAAGCCCACGGCGACCACCGCGGCCACCAGGCACATCGCCACGGCGGTTGCGGGAATCGGGACGGCGGTGTTCCCGAGCGTGCCGAACATCCCGGTGACGATGTCCGGCTCCAGCTGGACGAACGTGTTGACGAGGACACCGACGAACCTGATCGGGTCCGCCAGCACCAGCTGCAACTGATCATCTTGCGAGACGTGCACCCCGGGTCGCATGAGATGCATGCCGGCGCTCGTCTTCGCGGATACGGCCGTCCACGCCAGGAACGCGGCAGCCCCGACGACCGTGGCCAGGTATTTCACCGGGGTTCGGAGCGACAGCTGCGCGGCGGGCGTGATGGCGAGCAGGAGCGCGAGGATCACGTATGTGGGTTTGGCGAGCGGTAGCGCCACCGCGGTGGCGCACAAGGTCCACGATTCCCACGTCGAGAGTCGTGCTCGCAGGAAAGCGGCTTTGGCGAACAGACAGCTGAACAGGAGCGCGAGAGCGTTGGTCACCGCATCGGCGGTGATCATCGACGCTTGGAACACGGTCATCGGCAGCAGCGCCACGACCAGAACAGCCCACTTGAAGCGGTGTTCGGACAGCGCTCGGAGCCCGAGCCAGACGAGCGACGTGGAGGCGATGAGCGTGCAGAGGCGCATCGTGGCCAACGCGGCACCGACGGAAGCGCCGACGAGCTCCGCAGCGCGGAGCCCGAGAACCGAGGGCAGGTAGGCGATCGGGGAGTACGAGGAGGTGTTGACGAAGCCCATCTCGATGTGCGGGGCTTGGAGCGGTTGCGCCGCGAGCTCGGCGTAAGCCCCGGGATCGGCGACGCGGGGTTCCGGCGGTTCCGGCAGCGTGGCGACCGCCTCCGCCGCGTACTCCCGCAACGCGTTGACCGTGGTGGGGATCTCCCCGCCGAAGTTGGTCCCGTTGGGATCGGGCATTTCCCGCGGGACGATCTGCCCGTGGTCGATGGCGTAGGCGCGGCCGAAATGGGCGAACTCGTCGGACCCCCACAACGGGGGGTTCATGACGAGGAAGATGCAGCCGAAGAGCGCGCTGAGCAACAGGTACAGAAGTGCGCACGGCTCGACTCGGAACCCGGACGTGGATGGGAACGCGGACGCGCGGCCCGAAGCGGTGCTGCTTTCCGGCACGGTTCGATCAGTCACGGAGCCCTGCCAGCATCGTGCGGGGGGCAGGGCAGGTTGAGGTAGGCGAGCCGCCCTTGTTCGCGCCGCGTGCGCCGCAGTCCGTCCAGGATGAGTCCGGCCACCAGCGCGATGAGCGCGAGGATGACGAACGAGGAGGACAACACCGCGGTGGGGAGGCGTGGTACGGCACCGGTCTCGGCGAACTCGGACACCACCGGGATGCCCAGCGCGAGCCCAGCGAAGAGCAGCAACGCGGTGACGGCACCGTGGTAGAGCAGTGGTCGTTCGTGCCGGGCGAGCTCGGCGATCAACCACAGGATGCGCCACCCGTCGTGGTAGGTGCGGAGCTTGCTCTCGCTGCCGTCCGGGCGGTCCCGGAAACCGATCTTCACCTGCTCCTGGGGCACGCGGAGGTTCATCGCGTGGACCGTGAGCTCGGTTTCGATCTCGAATTCGCGGGACACCGCGGGGAAGGACTTCACGAAGCGCCGGGAGAAGACGCGGAACCCGCTGAGCATGTCGTCCACCCGTGCGCCGAATATCCTGCCGACCAACCGGTTGAACAGCTTGTTGCCGAACGTGTGCCCGGGACGGAAAGCGGTATCGCTGATCTCGGTGCGCACCCCCAGGACGTGGTCGTACGGTCCGTCGCGCAGCAGGTCGATCATCTCGCCGGTGCGCGACGCGTCGTAGGTGCCGTCCCCGTCCACCAGCACGTAGATGTCGGCTTCGACATCGGCGAACGCGCGGCGCACGACGTTTCCCTTTCCCCGCGCCGCTTCCCGCCGGACGATGGCGCCCGCTTGCTTCGCCGCCTCCGCGGTGTCATCGGTGCTGTTGTTGTCGTAGACGTAGACCTCGATGCCGGGAACCGCTTCGCGCAGCGATCGGACCACGTCGGCCACGGTGGGCGATTCGTTGTGGCAGGGGACGACCGCCGCGATCTTGGTTCCCGTGCGACGAGCGTCGACGCGCCGGGTGATTCCGCCGTCGTCGGCAGGTGCTAGAGCCACGGTTCCCGTCCACGTCAGAAGGAGTCGGTATCCGGATACGTTCCGGGCTGATCGCGGGGCAGAATAGGGAAGGCCCGCGTGATCGTCGTGCAGCGACAGGCGGTCCCGCCGAGTACCACTCTCTCGTGTGGTCAAGGCGAAGCCGGGGCCGATCCGGGCGCGTTGCGCGAAATCGGCCGGGCGATGTGCGAGCGTGGCCGGCGACGCCGACGGGGTCGGCAGCGGATGTGCGGTGGCGAAGCAGGTGTTGTGGTCGGTTCCGGTGATGCTCCCGGTGTGCACGACGGCGCAGCGGGCAGCGTGATGACGAGGACGTTCGCTGTTGCGCGCGCGCTTCCCGCGTTCCTGCGGTTCTTGGTCGTCGGCGCTGCCAGTGCCGGCGTGTACTACCTGCTCTACCAGGGGAGCCGCCAGCTGGTGCCGTACCTGGTCGCGCATGCCCTCGCGCTGTCGATCGCCATGGTCGCCGCCTACCTGCTCAACTGCCGCTACACGTTCCGGGTTCGACCGAGCTTGCGCGGGATGGTGCTCTACCCGCTGTCCAATCTGGGCGGGTTCGCCGTGAGTGCTCCGGCTCTGTATCTGCTCGTCGACCACCTCGGGCTGAGCCAGCTCATCGCACCCCTCCTCGCTCAGGGGATCGCGACACCGGTGACGTTCCTCGTCGCGCGGTTCGTTCTGCTGCGGTCGGCGCGGCACCGCGATCGCAGTACCGGATGACTGCGCGGGCGCGGCGATCACTCGCTCGGGATGAGCGAATGCCCGCCCTCTCGTAGCCCTCGCAAGAGGGCGTGTCGCAGCCACAACCGCGTTGACGCCCTGGTCCTGGCAGCGTGGTTGACCTGTTGGAGTGATGGTGGGGAGTCGGCTGCGGATCCCACCGTGGTGGCACGCGCAGAACGTCTACGGTCCGGGCCATGTCCGATGAGGGAATTCCGTCTCGGCTCGCGGGTTGGATCAGGACGGATGCGGTTCTCCGCCCGCACAGGCGGTCTTGGGGTTCGTCGATGGCGGGTTCGGTGCGCGCGAACGGATCCGGACCCGTCGAAGACGTCCGCGGCCGGGGACGGTGCGGACGGGTGCTCGCCGGGCTCCGGCGGCACTGGGTACTGACGGTTGTTCTCGTCGGCGGCATCGTGCTGCGAGCGGCCGCCCAGGTCGCGTACCGCCCCGCGTTGTTGTACTTCGACTCGTACTGGTACCTGGAGAACCTGGAAGCGCTGTCCCCCACCGAGAACAATCCGATCGGATACCAGCTCCTGCTGCTGAAGGCGCTGGTCCCGTTCGGCGGATTGGCTTCCGTCGCTCTCGTCCAGCACGTGCTCGTGATCGGAATGGCGGTCGCCGCCTACGTTCTGCTCCTGCGGTGGGGGACTCGACCGTGGATCGCCGGAATGGCATCGGCGCCACTGCTTCTGGACGGGTACCAGGTCCAGATCGAACAGCTGATCATGTCGGACGTGCTGTTCCAGGCGTTGATCTTCTGCGTGGTGTTCGCGCTGCTGTGGTCGACCGAACCCGGACCGTGGCGCTCGTTGCTCGCGGGGGTGTTCCTCGGCTGCGCGGTGATCGTCCGCCTCCCGGGGATCGTGCTCGTGGTCCCGGCGGTGCTCTTCGTCGTGTTCGCGGTGCGCGCGGGCAGGGAGATCTGGCGCCATCGCCTGCTTTCGGCGTGTTCCCTGTTGTTGGGCTTCGCGGTCGTGCTCGGTTCGTACGCGAGCTACCACCACGCGTGGACCGGTGAGTTCGCGCTCGGGGGCTCGAAGGGCGGGAACGTTCTGATGTTCGGACGAGCCGCGATGGTGGCCGACTGCGGCTCGCTCCCGTTGACCAGTGATGAGCGGTTGGTGTGCCCGGAGATGACGCACGAGGAACGTGTCCGGTTCGGGATCGACACCTTCATCCACCACTACCCACGTGCTGGCACCGTGCCTCCGGAGGTCGACGTCGAGGAGGTGAAGGGCTCGTTCATCCGGAAGGTCTTCCTGAACCAGCCCGGCGAGGTGCTGGGCGCCGTGGCCACCGACTTCCTCAAGGGTTTCGCCCCCACGAGGGTCCAGGCCGCCGGCGATGTCCCCCTGGAGCGCTGGAAGTTCCAGGAGACATACCCGATGTACGCCGGGCAGACGTACGTCCTGGGAATCCTGGACGAGTTCGACGACGGGGGCTACGCCGTCGACGAGAGGTTGGCGAGCGCCCTGCGCCTATACCAGTCCACGGTCGGCTACACGTCGGGGACCGCTCTGGGGGCAGCCCTGCTGATCGCGGTGCTGGCGGGTGCGGGTCCGCGCGGATCGCGCCGGTTGAGCACGGGGAGAGCCGCGCTGCTACCGGCCACCATGGCGGTGTCGGTGCTGGGGGCGTCGGCAGCCGTGGAGTTCTCCTGGCGATACCAATTGCCCGGTTTGGTGCTCATCCCACTCGCCGGAGCTTTGGGCGTGACGGCTCTCATGTGCGGAAGGGCGGACGGCGCCGCCGGATCGCGGAGCGCCGCACCGGAGTCCGATCGTCGCGCGGGCCTGGCGGTGCCCGAATGATGGGGAACCGGGAGTGCGGTCGGCTGATCGCCGCCCTGTCGCCGGACGGGTGACCTCCTTGGGGTGAAGATCATCCGCTCACCGCACGTGGCGGTGGTGGGAACCTGAAGATCGTCCACCGTGTCCGTTGTTCCTCCTGCGCCGAACCTGCTCGACCGCGCACCGGCGCCACCCGAGCGCCGCTCGCGAACACCGCGACCACCCGCGGACCTCGGTCGTGCGGCGGTCGTGCTCGCCGTCCTCACTCTCGTGCTCGGACTCGCCGCGGCCCTGGCCCCGGTGCGCGCGGCGGAACCGGTGGTCAGCTGGCCGCAGCCGGGTCAACCGGTGGAGTCGACCACCCTCGCGCTGAGCCCGCCACGCCCGTTGTCGCTGGACGTGACCGTGGACTGCGCGGCGCTGCGCGACATCGGCTCCGGAACTGCGCTGGCCACCGGGGGAGCCGGCGCGAACGGTCAACGCGGGCTGACCGCGTCGGCGGTCGACGACCGCATCGTGGTCCGCAGCGGCGGCGGAGTGTTGCTGGACGAACCGGTGCCGCGGAGCGGTTGCCGGTACCAGGTGCAGGCCGACGACAGCGGTATCCGTGTGCTGCGGGACGGCGTGCTCGCGGCCGAACGGGCGGGGGAGCCGGTGCCGCAGGTCGCGGCGCTGAGCACGGACCTCGACCGGGGCCGGGCGAGCGACGAGCTGCGCGTCGTGGTGCGCCCGGACGACCGGTACTCGAGCTCGCCCGGCACCACCAAGATCGCCCTGCTCGTGCTGCACGGGGCGGCGTTGCTCGCGACGCTGCTGCTGGCCACGCGGGCCTGGCCCCGGGTGCGGGGTGTGGTGCGGACGCCGCGGCCGCGGCCGGTGGACGGCGTCGTCGCGGCCGTCGCGACCTGCTGGGTGGCGCTCGCCCCGGCGCACTACGACGACTCCTGGTACTCGCTGATGGCACGCAACGCCGGCGAGGCGGGCTATATCGGCAACTACACCTACATGTTCAACGCGACGGAGAACCCGTTCGTCGCCAGCCAGTACCTGATGCAGCTCTGGGGCGAGCTCGGCGACCACTCGGTGTGGTGGTTGCGCTTGCTGCCGCTGGGCTACGGACTGCTCACCTGGGTGCTGCTGCGCTGCCTGCTGGCCACCGCGCTCGGCCGGACCGCGCAGCACGCGGCGGTCCGCACCGCGCTGGCGCTGGCCTTCCTGGTGTGGTGGCTGCCGTTCGGGCTCACCCTGCGGCCGGAGCCACCGATCATCTGCCTGAGCGCGGGCGTGCTGCTGGCCTGCGAAGTGGCACGCCGCGCGCGGAGCATCCCGGCCCTGGCGGTGGCGGTGCTGTGCGCGGCGGTCGCCGTGGCGTGCTCGCCGTCCGGGATCGTCGCGTTCGCACCGGTTCTCGTCACCGCGACCCCGTGGGTGGCCGATCTGCTCCGCCGCGGCAGGTGGACGGTGCGCCTGGGGGTGCTGCTGGTACCTGCCGCGGCGGCCTCGGTCTTCGTCCCGCTGGGGTTCGGCGATGCCGCGTTCGCCGACGTCGTGGAGGCGACCGAGCTGCACCGCTGGTACTACCTCTCCTACTCGTGGTTCGACGAGTGGGTGCACTTCGGCACGCTGATGGCCGGGCCGTGGGCGCTGCGGTTGCCGGTGCTGCTGACGATCGCCGCCGGCGTGCTGGTGGCCATCGGGCGCGGGCGGCATCCGGTGCGGCCGGGAACGGTGCGGTGGCTCGTGTCGACGAGCGCGGTCACCACGCTCGTCGCGTTCGCGCTGCTGTCGTTGAGCCCCACCAAGTGGGCGCTGCACTACAGCGCGGTGGCGGCACCGGCGGTGCTGCTGCTGACCGGTGCCCTGCTGCGCTCCCCGCTGGGCCGCGACCCAGGCCGGATGGCCTGCGCTGCCGGGACCGGGGTGCTCATCGCGCTGGTCGCCGCGGGTTTCGCCGGTCCGAACGTGTGGAAGCCGCTCAGCGACCGGGGGCAGCCCTTCGGCGACCACGCCGACCCCGCGCCGACGAAGGCCGATCTCGACGGCATGGCCCCGCATCTCGGTGAGTTCTACTTCCGCGACGTGCGGCTCTGGGTGGCGGTGGCGCTGGCGGCCCTGCTGGTCGCGCACCTGCGCAGGCGGCGCGGCAGGACACGCGGTGCCGGCCCGGACCGGGCGGTACTGATCACCGCGAGCTTGGGTCTGGTCAGTTGCTTGCTGACCGTGTTCGCGTTCGCCCCGCTGAACCACGCACCGGGGTGGACGCCCGCCGCGGGGGCGGTGCAAGCGCTGGCCGGCAACCGGGACGGGATGGCCGCGGACGTGCAGGTGCTCGCCGGTGCGCAGACCGCGCTCGGCAGGCCGGACGGCCCCGTGCAGCGGACCGGCGGTTTCGCCGGGGAGGAGCCCGCGCCGCTGCCCGCGCCCGCAGCGGGGTCGGTCTGGCACGACCGCGGTGCGGACGGCACCGCGGAGCCCGGGTCGCTGCGCACCGGGTGGTATTCCGTTCCCGCGCGGCGCGACGGAACGCACGTGGTGGTCCCGCTGGCCGGGCCCGGGCTCGATGCGCACCGCGTCGCGCTGGAGATCGCCACGCCCGACGGCGTCCGCTCGGTCCCGCTGCGCCCCGAGCCGGTCGCCGAACCGCGCTACTGGCAGGAGGTCGGCACCGTGCTGCCGCCGGAGGCGCGCGCGGTCCGGGTGACCGCCGAGGGTGGCGGTGACTGGGCGGCGCTGGGCGAACCCCGGCTGGCGGCGATGCGCCCGGCCACCGAGATCACGGCCGGGAAGTCCGTGTTCGTGGACCAGGTGCTCGCCGCTTACTGGCCTGGTGTGCAGCACGCGCCGATCCGGGGCGGCATGCTCGTGCCGCCGGAGATCATGATCCGCGCGGAGGGCGGCATTCCCGCCGACATCCTGCGCAACCCGGTCCGCGCGTCCTGGGGCGGTACTTACGCGGACTTCGGGGCGGTCGCGGTGCCGGTGCGCATGCACGCCGAGCTGCCGCCCGGCAGCACCCGCGCGCCGAGCTGGGGTCGGGTGGAACGGGTGGTCTACGACGATCCGCCGGGAGGACTGCACCGCGCCACCGAACAGCACTCGCGGGATGGCTGGCAACGGCTGCCCACGCTAGCCCGCGAGGAGTACATCGGGCGCGAGGACGACGGCTGATGAGCGGCATCCCGTACTGATCGCGTTCGGTAACATGTCGTGTTCGCAGGGTGTTCGGGGAGGGCGCATGGGTTCGCGACGCGCTGATTACGGGACGGATGCACCGGCGGTAACCGCGGCGCTCACGGCAGGTGCGGTGCTCGCCGGCCTGGCGGTCTGGTCGTTCGGGCAGCCGTGGCAGCGGGTCGCGTCGGCGCTGCTGGCGCTGGTCCTGCTGCTCTGCGCGGCCAGCGCGCTCTACACCTCCTGGCTGGGCAAACGCCTGGTGTGGTCGCGGATCCTGGAGCGGCTGGATCCGGAACCCACCGGTCGCGTCCTCGACCTCGGCTGCGGCCGCGGGGCCGCGCTGCTGGCCGCCGCGGACACGTTGGGGCCCGGTGGGATCGCCGTGGGGGTGGACCGCCGCTGCGGACGTCCGGTGGACGCGGCGGCGATCGCGGCCAACGCCGCGGCCGAGGGACTGGCCGACCGGGTGTCGGTGGTGTGCGGGGACATGCGCGCGCTGCCGTTCCCCGACGCCTCGTTCGACGTGGTGCTGAGCAGCGTGGCCGTGCACGACATCCGAGACGCGCCCGGGCGGGCGGCGGCGGTGCGCGAAGCGGTGCGGGTGCTGCGGCCCGGTGGGCGCATCGCGATCGCCGACGTGCGCCACCACCGCGCGTGCGCCGAACAGCTCAGCGCTGCCGGGTTCACCGACATCCGGGTGCGTAGGCTGAGCTGGCGGTTCAGCTATGCGGGGCCGTGGGGAGCGACGTGGCTGGTGAGCGCCTTGCGCCCGGTCGTGCCCGGTATCCGCACCGCGGCGCAGCAGGCGGAGGCCGGCGAGGCCACCCCGCGCTGACCGGGTTCGCACCCGAAAGCGCAATCACGCTCGGGTCGTGATGCTGCGCATGAAGGACCGATTCGGCGAACGGCCCGGGTTCGAGATCGAGCAGTTCGGGATCGGCGAGCGAGTTCTCGCGGACCCGGTCCGGAAAGGCGGTGCCGGGTCGCCGAACCCGCGCCTGGTGGCCGTCTACGACCGATACGTCGTTCCCATGACCAGGGCCGTGGAACGGTGTCCGCGTGCCCGTCGGACGGGAGCAGCAGCGCACCGGGTGATTCGGAGTCATTTCGTCCATAAAGGACTGCTGTCCTCGTGGTTCGGGGCTTGTGCGTGGGGTCGTGCGGCGCGAGGATGCGACCATGGCAAGGTCGCCGTCCGGGGAATCCGTGCTCACGCGCATCGTTCGGGTGCTCGATGCTTTCGACGCCGACAACCCGGCGCTCGGGGTCTCGGACATCGCCCGGCGCGCGGACCTCCCGCTGGCCACCGCGCACCGCCTGGTCGGTGAACTGGTCGGGTACGGGTTCCTGGAACGCTCGGCCGACCGGCGGGTGCGGGTCGGCTACCGGATGTGGGAGCTGGCGGCGCGCAGTTCGCAGGCCCTCGCGTTGCGCGAGGCGGCGATGCCGTTCATGGAAGACCTGCACGCGGTGATCCGCCAGCACACCCAGCTGGCGGTGCTCTGCGGCGACGACGTCCTGTTCGTGGAGCGCCTCTCGGTGCCCGACGCGGTGGTCAACGCGACCCGCATCGCGGGCCGGCTCCCGGCGCACGCGTGCTCATCGGGCCTGGTGCTGCTCGCCCACGCCGACCCCGCGGTGCAGGAGCGGTTCCTCGACGGCGGTCGGTTGCCCCGCTTCACGCCGAACACGGTCGCCGATCCTGCGAAGCTGCGCCGGGTGCTCGCCGACGTGCGCAGGGAGGGGCACTGCGCAGCCGATGAGATGTTCACCTGCGGCGCGGCGGGTGTCGCGGTTCCGGTGCACGACGGCGCCGAGCAGGTCCGCGCCGCGCTGTCCGTGGTGGTGCCCGCGGGTGGGAACCACCGCGCACTGGTTCCGGCGCTGCGCACGGCGTCGCGCGGCATCTCCCGGGCGGTCCGCTGAGCGCAGCGCCCCCGCGGTGGTTGTTTTCATTCAATGAAATCCCGTCTTCTGCCCGGCCCTGCCGCCCGGCACAGTTCAGCCGCAACGGACGGCGGTAGTGATCCGATCGTCCGTCCACTGTGGTGCGCAGTGCTGAGGGACCGGGAGGAATCGATGGCAGGACGCGGCGAATCGAGACGTGTGGCCGGGAAGAAGGCGATCGTCACCGGTGCGTCCGGGGACCTGGGCGGTCCGTGCGCCGCCTTGCTGGCCCGGCACGGTGCCGAGGTGGCGTGCCTGGACACCGTGCCGCCCGGTGGTTCGGCTCCCGCGGACGGGCTGCACCATTGGCAGGTCGACGTGACCGAAGGTGCGGAGGTGCACCGGGTCGTCGAGGAAGTGGCCGCCGCATTCGGCGGAGTGGACGTGCTCGTCAACGCGGCCGGCGTGCTCGGCAAAGCGGGTCCCTCGCACCTGGCCGACGAGGACGACTTCGATGCCGTCTTCGACGTCAACGTGAAGGGGACCTGGCTGGTGACGAAGTGCGCCATGCCGCACCTGATCCGCAGCGGGCGCGCCAGCGTCGTCAACTTCTCGTCGATCCACGGTCTCACCGGCGGATCGAACGTCCCGCTCTACCACGCCGCCAAGGGGGCGGTACGACTGCTCAGCAAGGCAGACGCGGTCACCTACGGACCTCGCGGCGTGCGGGTGAACTCGGTGCACCCGGGGTCGATGAACACCCGGATGAGCAGGGATTCCGCAGCGCGCAGCGGAATCGGCAGCGAGCAGTACTACCGGAAGCTGGTGTCCGGGAACCCCATCGCGCGGCAGGGCGAACCGGACGAGGTCGCCCATGCGGTGCTGTACCTCGCTTCCGACGAGGCGGCGTTCACCACGGGTTCGGAACTGGTGGTGGACGGCGGTTTCACCGCCCAGTGACCCACTGCCCCCGGTTGCGCGGAGCACCCGGACACCGTCGTGTCGTCATCACCGGTCGGGTGCGGAGCGCTGGGCGCGGATCCGCGTGGGCCTCGCCGAGCGGGTGGACCGCGACGACGAGAGCTGGTCACCGTGCCGCGGTCGTGCCGATCCGGCCGCGGCACGGGCAGCCGCGTCGAGCGGCCGCATCCCGCGTGCACCGCCGGAGCGGAGCGGATCCGCTCGACCATGCGAACGGATGACCGCGGGCCGTCGACGTCGGGCAGCGACGATCAGCGCGTGGTACAGATGCATCGCGAGGGCGCTGCGCGGCGCTCCCCGGCGTCGTGGCACTACCGCGCACCGGCGATCCGCCGAACGTGCACCCGGCGGCAGCGCACCGATCCACCGTGTGAGCGGCCACCGTGCTCGCACCGCCCTCACCGTTCCGGCGGTCAACGCGCACGTCCTGCGCGCCGGCGAACTGAACCACCCACCACAGCGGGGAGAACCACCCCGCGCGGCTTGCCGAACCGAGGAGGCAGCATGTGCCTCGCAGTACCCGGGAAGGTCGTGACCACGCACGACGCGGACGGCGCTCCCATGGCCGAGGTCGACTTCGGCGGGGTCCGCAAGGAGGTCTGCCTGCAGTACGTCCCGGACGTTGCCGTGGGCGACTACGTCATCGTGCACGTCGGATTCGCCATCCAGCAGCTGGACGAGGAGTCGGCCCGCGAAACGCTGGCCAACTTCGAGAACCTCGGTCTGCTGGAGGAGGAGTTCGGCGACCAGATGGCCCAGGCCGCTCGGCAGGCCGGTATCGAGGAACCGAGGCGCTGATGAAGTATCTCGACGAGTTCTCCGACCCCGACCTCGCCCGGCGGCTGCTGGACCAGATCCACCAGGTGACCGAGCATTCCTGGGCGATCATGGAAGTCTGCGGCGGGCAGACGCATTCGATCATCCGGCACGGCATCGACCAGCTGCTCCCCGACGGGATCGAGATGATCCACGGTCCGGGATGCCCGGTGTGCGTCACGCCGCTGGAAGTCATCGACAAGGCGTTGGCGATCGCCGCGCGCGACGACGTCGTGTTCTGCTCGTTCGGCGACATGCTGCGGGTTCCGGGCAGCGCCGAGGACCTGTTTCGAATCAAGAGCCGCGGTGGCGACGTCCGGCTGGTCTACTCGCCGCTGGACGCGTTGGAGATCGCCAAGCAGAACCCGGACAAGGAAGTCGTGTTCTTCGGGATCGGGTTCGAGACGACCGCTCCGGCGAACGCGATGACCGTGTACCAGGCCCGCAAGCTCGGCATCCGGAACTTCTCGCTGCTGGTGTCGCACGTGCTGGTCCCGCCTGCGGTCGCCGCCATCATGGAGTCGCCGACCTGCCGGGTGCAGGGCTTCCTCGCGGCCGGGCACGTGTGCAGCGTGATGGGCACCCGGGAGTACCCGGATCTCGCCGAGCGCTACCGGGTTCCGATCGTGGTCACCGGATTCGAGCCGCTGGACATCCTGGAAGGCATCCGCCGCACGGTGCTGCAGCTGGAGGGCGGGCGCCACGAGCTGGAGAACGCCTACCCCCGGGCCGTTCCCGCGGAGGGAAACCCGGCGGCGCGGGAGATGCTGCAGGACGTCTTCGAGCCTGCCGACCGCGCCTGGCGGGGTATCGGGACGATCCCGCAGAGCGGGTGGCGGCTCGCCGAGGCGTACCGCGAGTTCGACGCCGAGCACCGATTCGACGTCGACGGGATCCGGACCGACGAATCGGCGGTGTGCCGTTCCGGTGAAGTGCTGCAGGGGCTGATCAAACCGCACGAGTGCCCGGCGTTCGGCCTGGAGTGCACGCCGCGCAACCCGCTCGGTGCGACCATGGTGTCCTCCGAAGGCGCCTGCGCCGCATATTTCCAGTACCGCCGGCTGGACCTGGCAGGTGCGCAGCGATGAGCGAAGACGTGATCGAGCGCGCGACGATCGACGCCGACGGGTGGACCTGCCCCGCCCCGCTGCGGGATTCGCCGAACATCGTGTTGGGGCACGGTGCGGGCGGTGCGCTGTCCGCGGATCTCGTGCAGCACCTGTTCCTACCGGGATTCGGCGCGGCGGCAGCCAACGATCTCGGGGATTCGGCGGTGCTGCCCGTCGCGGGCGGTCGGGTGGCGCTGTCCACGGACTCCTACGTCGTCAAGCCCGTGTTCTTCCCCGGTGGGGACATCGGTGACCTCGCGGTCAACGGCACGGTCAACGACTTGGCCATGTCCGGGGCACGTCCGCAGTTCCTGTCCACGGCCTTCATCGTCGAGGAAGGCACACCGCTGTCCGAGCTGAGCCGCGTCGCGCGGAGCATGGGTGCGGCGGCCGAACGTGCCGGGGTCCAGCTGGTCACCGGGGACACGAAGGTGGTCGATTCCGGGAGCGGGGACGGCATCTTCGTCAACACCGCGGGAATCGGGACGGTGGCCGAGGGCGTGCACATCCGTCCGGACCGGGCGCGGCCCGGCGATGTCGTGCTGGTGTCCGGGGAGATCGGCCTGCACGGGATCGCGGTGCTGAGCAGCCGGGAGGGCGTCGAGTTCGGCACGGCGGTGCGCAGCGACACGGCACCGCTGAACGGGCTGGTCGCCGATGTGCTGGCCACCGGAGCGGACGTCCGGGTGCTGCGCGATCCTACTCGGGGCGGGCTGGCCGCTTCGATCAACGAGATCGCGCAGGGCTCGGGGGTGGGTATCGCCGTGGACGAGGGCGCGATCCCGGTCCCGGCCGGTGTGCGCGACGCGTGCGGGCTGCTCGGTCTGGACCCGATGTTCGTCGCCAACGAGGGGAAGCTGGTCGCCGTCGTCGCCGAGGAGGACGCCGACCGGGTGCTGCAGGCGATGCGCGCGCACGAGCTCGGGACGCACGCGGGGGTCATCGGGCGGTGCGTGCCGGACCACCCAGGTGCGATGGTCGCCCGGACCGGTCTCGGTGCCACGCGTGTGGTGGACCTCCCGGTGGGCGAGCACCTGCCGCGGATCTGCTGAGTCCGCACATCGACAGCTCCGCGCGGAACCCCGAGTGCGGGACGGGGCTCCGCGCGGAGCGTTCCAGGAGGATGATCCGGGTGCACAGCGGTGCTGCCATGTTCGTGCGGTACGCCTATCCGCCGAACGAGCTCGGCTACTGCGGTCCCCCGGACCCGGGGGCGCTGCTGCGGGCGTCCGACGAGGTGCAGCTGCGCGAGATCGCCGAGCAGTTCGACGGGGCGTGGTGCTATCTGGAGACGCTGGCCGCCGGGACCGGGCACGCCGACCCGCTCGACGAGCGGGTGGTGGAGGCGTACTGGCTGGGCAGTCCGCTGCTGGAGCGGCTGGACGGCAACGAGTTCTCCCGGGCGGTCACCCGCCGGTTCCGCAACGAGTACGGCGCCCGGATGGCGGGTCTGGCGGGTCCCGGCGGCGCGGACGCCCCGGCCCGCGCGCACCACGGCTTCCACGTGTTCGAGGTCTACCCGTGGGCCCGGTTGCTGGAGCGGGGCGCGGGTGCACACGCTCTGTCCATTTTGGATCAATGCCGCATCCGCTGGGGTGTCGTCACCGAGGTCGCCGAGGACCGGGCAGCGGTGCGGTCGCGCGGGCTGCACTGGGACGGGCGGCGCCTCACGTTGGGCGTCGAGCGCACCGAGCACCCGCGGCTTCCAGCCGGACACGTCCGGGTCAGACCGGGTGATCACGTGGCGATGCACTGGGACTGGATCTGCGATCGGCTGACGCAGCGGCAGGTGGCGCAGCTGCGCGGCCGGACCGCCCAGCAATTGGTGCTCGCGAACCGCAAAGTGTGAAAACGTCGCCGGTTTCGTGATCGGGGGCGGTTCTCCCGCAGTTGCGGTCGGCACACCCGGAACCTAATCTCGCGGTACCCGACGCGACCGCCCAGATGCCCGGACGAACGTCCAGCGCACGGCGATCGGCGTCCACGAGGGGACATCGACGACCAGGTGGTGGGACCATGCCCGCGGACACCCAGGCGCCCGACGACGAAACGACGATCCACCTGCTGTGGATCAATGCGGGATTGAGCTGCGACGGCGATTCGGTCGCGCTCACCGCCGCGATGCAGCCCAGCATCGAGGAGATCGCCCTCGGGGCGCTGCCCGGACTGCCCAACGTCGCGGTCCACTGGCCGCTGATCGACTTCGAGTGCGGTTCCGAGGGCGGCGCGGACGACTTCCTCGAATGGTTCCGCAAAGCCGACCGAGGGGAACTGGAACCGTTCGTCCTGGTCGTCGAGGGGTCGATCCCGAACGAGAACTTCAGCGGCGACGGGTACTGGTGCGGGTTCGGCAACGACCCGCACACCGGTCAGCCGATCACGACCAACGAGTGGATCGACCGACTGGCGCCCAAGGCACTGGGCATCATCGCGGCGGGAACCTGCGCCACCTACGGCGGAATCCACGCCATGGAAGGGAATCCGACCGGAGCGATGGGCCTTCCGGACTACCTCGGGTGGGAGTGGAAGTCGAAGGCCGGTCTGCCCGTGGTGTGCGTTCCGGGCTGCCCGATCCAGCCGGACAACCTCTCCGAGACGCTGACCTACCTGCTGTACCAGGCGTCGGGCCAGGCGCCGATGATCCCGCTCGACGACAAGCTGCGGCCGACCTGGCTGTTCGGCAAAACCGTGCACGAAGGCTGCGATCGCGCCGGGTACTACGAGCAGGCCGAGTTCGCTGAGGAGTACGGCTCGGAGAAGTGCCTGGTCAAGATCGGCTGCTGGGGTCCGGTCGTGCAGTGCAACGTTCCCAAGCGCGGCTGGATGTCCGGGATCGGCGGATGCCCCAACGTGGGTGGGATCTGCATCGGTTGCACGATGCCCGGTTTCCCGGACAAGTTCATGCCCTTCATGGACGAGCCACCCGGCGGCAAGTTGTCAACCACCGCGGTGCGGCCCTACGGCGCGACGATGCGGTCGTTGCGCAGGATCACCGGCAAGACGCTGGACAAGGAGCCCAAGTGGCGGCACCGGGGAACGCGCCGCACCACCGGATACCAACCGGCCCGCTGAACGACCCGAACCGCGCCCACCACGTCGCCGAGAGGTACGGATGACCACGAAGCCGCAGAGCTCGGCGGCCAAGCCGAGCGGTAAGAGCAATCTCGTCGACATGAACTGGGATCCGATCACCCGGATCGTCGGCAGCCTCGGGATCTACACGAAGATCGATTTCGCCAACAACACGGTGGCTGAGTGCAAGAGCACCTCGTCGATCTTCCGCGGGTACAGCATCTTCATGAAGGACAAGGACCCGCGCGACGCGCACTTCATCACCAGCCGCATCTGCGGCATCTGCGGGGACAACCACGCCACGTGCTCCTGCTACGCGCAGAACATGGCCTACGGGGTCAAGCCGCCGCACATCGGCGAGTGGATCGTCAACCTCGGCGAAGCCGCCGAGTACATGTTCGACCACAACATCTTTCAGGAGAACCTGGTCGGCGTCGACTACTGCGAACGCATGGTCGCCGAGACCAATCCCGGTGTGCTGGCCAAGGCCGAGAACACCCAGGCGCCGAACTCCGCCGCGCACGGGTACCGCACGATCGCCGACATCATGCGGGCGCTCAACCCGTTCTCCGGTGAGTACTATCGGGAGGCACTGCAGGTCAGCCGGTCGACGCGCGAGATGTTCTGCCTCATGGAAGGCAGGCACGTACATCCGTCCACGCTGTACCCGGGCGGTGTCGGTACCGATGCCACCGTCCAGCTGATGACCGACTACATGTCGCGGCTGATGCGCTACGTCGAGTTCATGAAGAAGGCCGTGCCGATGCACGACGACCTGTTCGACTTCTTCTACGAGGCGCTGCCGGGCTACGAGCACGTGGGCAACCGGCGCGTCCTGCTCGGTTGCTGGGGATCGTTCCAGGACCCGGAGGCGTGCAACTTCTCCTACCAGGACATGGAGTCCTGGGGGAACCGGATGTTCGTCACCCCGGGCGTGGTGGTGGACGGCGAGCTGGTCACCACGAGCCTGGTGGACATCAACCTGGGCATCCGGATCCTGCTCGGCAGCTCCTACTACGACGACTGGACCGACCAGGGCAAGTTCGTCGAGCGGGATCCGCTGGGCAATCCCGTCGATGCGCGGCACCCGTGGAACCAGCACACCAATCCGCATCCGCAGCCGCGCGACCTGGAGGACAAGTACAGCTGGGTGATGTCGCCGCGCTGGTTCGACGGTGAGCAGCACCTGCCGCTGGACACCGGGGGAGGACCCCTCGCGAGGCTGTGGACGACCGCGCTGGCGGGCAAGGTCGAGACCGAGCACCTCAAGGCCACCGGCTCGGGCGTGCGCATCCGGCTGCCCAAGACCGGGCTCAAACCCGAGGTCGAGCTGGAGTGGAAGATCCCGCGCTGGAGCAACACGTTGGAGCGCAACCGGGCGCGCACCTACTTCCAGGCCTACGCGGCGGCCGCTGCGCTGCACTTCGCGGAGAAGGCGCTGGCCGAGATCCACGCGGGCAACACCCGCACCTGGGAGAAGTTCGAGGTCCCGGACGAAGGTGTCGGGTGCGGCTTCACCGAGGCGGTGCGCGGCGTCCTCTCGCACCACATGGTGATCCAGGACGGCAAGATCGCGAACTACCACCCGTATCCGCCCACGCCGTGGAACGCCAGCCCACGTGACCACTACGGCACGCCCGGCCCCTACGAGGACGCGGTCGAGGGGCAACCGCTGTTCGAGGAGAACTCCCGGGAGAACTTCAAGGGCATCGACATCATGCGCACCGTGCGCAGTTTCGACCCCTGCCTGCCCTGCGGGGTGCACATGTACCTCGGCGGCGGGAAGTCCCTGGACCGGCTGCACTCGCCGAGCGGAGGCGATCCGGAGCAATGAGCACCGACCCGACGTCCGAACGGATCGACCAGCTGCTGTCCGCGTTCGCCGCGGGCGGACCGGTGGCCCGCGAGCGGGCCGAGGAGCTGGTGCGCCTGGTGACCGACCTGCACGGCGACGGGCTGCGCCGCGTCCTGGAGCTCGTCGACGAGCAGCAGCTGCTCACCGACGAGCTGCTGGAGCGCTTCGCCGCTGACGAGCTCGTGTCCGGCCTGTTGCTCGTGCACGACCTGCACCCGCACGACCTGCCCACCCGGGTCGAGCGCGCGCTGCAGCAGGTCCGCCCGTACCTGGCTTCGCACGGCGGCGATGTCGAACTCGTCGAGATCGTCGGCGACGATGCGGTGCGGCTGCGGTTGCTCGGCAACTGCCAGGGCTGCGCGTCCTCGGCGGCCACACTGGAACTCGCGGTGCAGGCGGCGGTCGAGGCCGCGGCCCCGGAGATCGAGAGCATCGAATGCGATGACGGTTCGGCCGACGACGGTGCGCTGATCTCCGCCGAATCCCTGCTGCAGCGAGCCAGGTCCGGTGAGCGGGCGTCCGGGGTCGTGTGGCAGGAGCTGGACCTGGCCGGGGTGGAGCCCGGTCAGGTGCGGGCGGTGTCGGTGGCCGGTGTTCCGGTGGTGGTGTGCCGGGTGGCGGCCAACAGCTACGCCTACCGCGACGAATGCGCGCGGTGCGCCGGGGACCTGGGGGCCGGTCAGCTGCGCGCGGACGCGGGCGTGCTGGTGTGTCCGCACTGCCGCGCCGGGTACGACGTGCGGTCCGCCGGGACCGGCGTGGATCACCCGGAACGGCTGGAGCCGCTGCCGCTGCTGGAACAGGACGGCGCGATCGAGGTCGCGGTCCCGGCGGCGGTGCACGCGTGAGCCCGCCGGCGGGGCGGAGGTTCGATGCGCTGCACCGGGCGCGGCGCACCGAGCGGCAGCCGGTGTCCGGACCGCGCTGCGAGATGTGCGTCGAGGGGATCGGTGAACGGCACGCGCACGTCGTCGACCTGGAGTCGCGCCGGCTGCTGTGTACCTGCCGGCCGTGCTCCTACCTGTTCGTCACCGACGGCGCCGCGGCGGGGCGCTACCGCGCGGTTCCCGAGCGGCACCTGCGGTTCACCGGCGCGCGGCTGAGCCCGCAGCAGTGGGATGAGTTGCGGGTCCCGGTGGGACTGGCGTTCTTCTTCCACAACTCGCGCACCGGCAGCACCGCCGCGTTCTACCCCGGGCCGGCCGGGGCGACCGAGGCCGAGGTGCCGGAGCAGGCCTGGGAAGCGGTGCGCGCGGCCAATCCCGAGCTCGCCGTGGCCGAACCCGACGTGGAGGCGGTGCTCATCGCGGCGGGCACGGCGCAGCGCGCGGAGCCCGGCGAACCGGAGGACTTCGAGTGCTTCCTGGTCCCGGTGGACACCTGTTATGAGCTGGTCGGCGTGCTGCGCGCGCAGTGGCGCGGGTTCGACGGCGGTAGCGAGGTGCGCGCGGGGATCGAGCGGTTCTTCACCGGGTTGCGCGGGCGCAGCCGCGAGGTCCCGGCCGCGGGGGACGGCGGGGTGCGGGCGTGACGCAGCTGGAATTCGAGGTGCTCGGCATCGCGGCCGAGGAGTTCGCCGCGTCCCCGATCCTGCAGGCGCGGGTGCGGATCGGTGAGCGCACCGGGGAGCGGGTGCACGCGGTGGCGCTGCACGCGCAGCTGCGCATCGATGCGCAGCGCCGGGATTACCGACCGGGCGAGCAGCAGGCGCTGGTCGACATGTTCGGCGATCCGAGCAGGTGGGGCCGCACGCTGCGCCCGTTCCTGTGGACGCAGTGCTCGACGACCGTGCCCGGCTTCCGGGACAGCACCGAGGTGCAGCTGCCGATCGCGGTGACCTACGACTTCGAGGTCGCCGCCTCCCGCTACCTGCACGCCCTGCGCGAGGGCACCGTGCCGCTGTCCTTCGGGTTCGGCGGCACCGTGTTCACCCGCGGTGGCACCGGGTTCAGCGTCGAGCGGATCTCCTGGGAACACGACGTGCCGCACGACATGCCGGTGTCGGTCTGGCGGGAGCTGGTGCAGCGGCATTTCCCGGCCAGCGGGTGGCTGCGCCTGGACCACGAGACGTTGGGCGAGATGCACCGGTTCAAGAGCCGCCGCGGGCTCGGCGATTTCGACCAGGTGTGCCGGGCACTGCTGGACGCGGCGGAGGAGCGGGCATGACCGGGCTCGACCACGCGCGGGCGGTGGCCGACGCGGTGCTCTACGAGGGATACCTGCTCTACCCCTACCGGGCTTCGGCGGCGAAGAACCAGGTGCGCTGGCAGTTCGGCGTCCTCGGACCGGCGGACGGCGATGCGGAAGCGCCGACCGCCGGTACCGATTGCCTGCTCAGCGCTGACCGGGACGCGGTGCTAGGCGTGCAGGTGCGGTTCCTCCAGCTGCAGACGCGCAGCATCGAGCGCGCCGACGCGGGCGGCTACCAGCCGGTTCCCGCGTTGACCTGCGGCGACATGACCTGGTTGAGCTGGGACGAGGCCGTGGACCGGGAGATCGACGCGGGCCGGTGCCCGGTGGGGCGGTTGCTGGAGGGGCCGGTGCAGCTGCCCGTCCGGGCCGCCGGGGGCGATGAGGTGGAACCGCTGGAGCACGGCGGTGCGGTGGTCGGCCGGGCGCTCCGGCACCGCGAACCGTTGACGGCCGTGCTGCACCTGGCGTGCTCCCGCGAAGCCGGCGGGGTGCTGCGCCTGCAGGTCAGGTTGGCGAACACCACGCGGTACGGGGGCGCACCGCAGGCGGGTTCGCTGCTGAGCGCGCACCTGGTGCTCACGCTTGGAGACGGCAGCTTCGTGTCCACCGTGGATCCGCCGGAGTCGGCGCGGGAGGCTGCGGCGGCATGCCGCAGCGACCGGCTGTGGCCGGTGTTGGTGGGCGACCGCGAGCAGCCGCGGACCCTGCTGGCCGCGCCGATCATCCTCTACGACTTCCCGGAAGTGGCCGAGCAGAGCACCGGAGACCTGTTCGACGCCACCGAGATCGACGAGCTGCTGTCCCTGCGGGTGATGACGATGACCGAGGACGAGAAGCGCGAGGCGCGGGCCACCGATCCGCGCGCCGCCGAGATCGTCGACCGCTGCGACGAGCTGGTTCCCGAGCAGCTGGCGCGGATGCACGGGACCGGCGGCGAGATCGTCGACGAGGTGCCGACGTTCGCAATGCCGAAACCGTGGTGGGATCCCGGTACCGATGCCGCGGTCGATCCCGCGACCGATGCGGTGCAGGTGGACGGGGTGCGCATCGCGGCCGGTTCGTCGGTGGTGTTGCGCCCCGGACGTCGCGCCGACGCGCAGGACCTGTTCTTCGCGGAGCAGCAGGCGACCGTGACCGGGGTCTACCAGGACGTGGACGGTGCGACGCATCTGGCCGTGGTGCTCGACGCGGATCCGGCCGGCGAACTGCACCGCTGGTACGGCAGGTACCTCTACTTCGGCCCGGAGGAAGTCGTGCCCGTCCCGGACGGCCACCCGTGACCGGGCGGGTGCTCGTCGCGGGCATCGGCAACATCTTCCTCGGCGACGACGGGTTCGGCTGCGAGGTCGCCTGCAGGCTCGGCCGCGTCGATCTGCCGGCGCACGTGGTGGTGTCCGACTACGGGATCCGCGGGTTGCACCTGGCCTACGACCTGCTCGACGGGTGCGCGGGGCTCGTGCTGGCCGATGCGCTGCCCGGCGACCGCGGTCCCGGGGCGCTGCACGTGCTGCAGATCGGCGAGCACGACCTGCCGGACGGCGCGGGCATCGATGCGCACGGGATGCATCCGGCGGCGGTGCTGGCCAACGTCCCGAAGCTTGGCGGGACCCTGCCGCGCACGGTCGTCGTGGGCTGCGAACCGCAGGACACCGGCGAGGGGATCGGTCTGTCCGATGTGGTCCGGAAATCCGCCGGCGAGGCCGTCGACGTGATCCGGGACCTGGTCGGGACGTGGGACGTGGTTCCCGTGCCGGGCACGGAACAGGACACGCCCGGAACGCCCGGGTGATTTCAAGGGAGGAGCAAGTCGCATGCGCAAGGTCGGCATCATCACGACATTGCTGGCGGTGGCGGGGCTGTGCACCGCGGTGCTGGTCGCATTCAACTCGACCCCGGACATCAAGCGGTACCTGCGCATTCGCCGCATGTGAGCGGGGAATCGTTATGTGTTTGGGAATTCCCGGACAGGTGGTGGAGCTGGTCGCGGACAACGACCAGCTCGCCATCGCCGACGTCTCGGGGGCGAACCGGACAGTGAACATCGGACTGCTCGATCCCGGGGTGCTCGAACCCGGTGACTGGGTGCTCATCCACATGGGATTCGCGCTGGAGAAGGTGGATGCGCACCGCGCGGGCGAGGCGCTGTCCGGCCTGGAGATGCTGGGCCGCGGTTCCACGGACCCGCAGACCGAATAGGGCTTGCTCGGGGAGCGGCGCCGCAGCCCCGCACGACAGGCGCAGGAGGAACGGACGTGCACGAGCTCGCCATCACCCGCAACATCGTGGACGGGGTGTGCGAACGCATGGGCGAGACCCGGATCGCCAGCCTCCAATTGGAGATCGGCAGGCTCTCCGGGGTGCTGCCGGACGCGGTGCGGTTCTGCTTCGACCTGGTCGCCGAGGACACGACCATGCACGGAGCCAGGTTGGACATCGAGGAACCGGAGGGCGTCGCCCGCTGCAGCAGCTGCGCTTCCCGGTTCGAAACCGCCGGTCCGGTGGTGCTGTGCTCCTGCGGGAGCGCGGATGTGGAGTTGCTCGGCGGAACCCAGCTGCGGATCAAATCGGTCGAGGTGATCTGAGATGTGCGCGACGTGCGGATGCGGTGGCACCGGACCCCGGGTCGACGGGGTGGACCTGGAGCTCGACCACGAGCACGAGCAGGACCACGGCCACGGTCATGGCCACGGCCACGGCCCGGGCCACGGGCACGGTAGCGACGGGTCGGCCGGGCAGACCTGGTGGGTGGAACCGCGCACCGTGCTGCTGGAACAGGACGTGCTCGCCAAGAACGACGAACTGGCCCGGTACAACCGGGATTGGTTGGCGGACAACGGGATCACCGCCATCAACCTGATGAGCTCGCCGGGCTCGGGAAAGACCACGCTGCTCGAACGCACCATCGCGGCCGCGGGCGAGATCCCGATCTCGGTCGTGGAGGGGGATCAGGAGACGCCGTTCGACGCCGACCGGATCCGGGCAACCGGGTGCCGCGCGGTGCAGGTCAACACCGGAGCCGGGTGCCACCTGGACGCGGCGATGCTGGCCGGGGCGCTGCGCGAGCTGGCACCGCCGCGCGATTCGGTGGTCCTGGTGGAGAACGTCGGAAACCTGGTGTGCCCCGCGCTGTTCGACCTGGGGGAACTCGCCAAGGTGGTCATCATGTCGGTCACCGAGGGCGCCGACAAACCGCTCAAGTACCCGCACATGTTCCGTTGCGCGGACATGGTGCTGCTCAACAAGATCGACCTGCTGCCGCACGTGGACTTCGACGTCGCCCGGTTCACCGCCGACGCGCGTGAGGTCAACCCCAACCTGGAGATCCGGCAGATCTCGGCCACTCGCGGCGACGGTGTGGCCGACTGGGCCGGCTGGCTGCTGTCCCGGTCGCGCACCCGGAGCTAGGCGCGCGACCGTGACGCCGGGGCAGCTGCGGTCAGTCGGTTGCGCTCTCGCGGCGGAGTACGAACAGGAACGGCGCCGGCAGGCCGCGCAAGTCCATCGCACCGAGCAGGGTGTCCGCCGACACCTGGCGGAAGGCGTCGTGGATGGGCAGCGCGTCGTAGCACATGGTCGCCGTGGCCACCCCGCGGTGGACGGTGCTGCGCAGCCGCGCTCGCGGTGACCGCGTGCGCAGCGCGGGGGCGATCCGGCGCAGCGCCCCGGCGATCCGCGGATCGCGCAGCAACTCGACCCGGCGCACCAGCAGCGGAGCCGGGACGAACGCGGGGTTGAGGCTGAACAGCCGACCGGACGGATGCCGCATCACCAGGGGATGCGCCTCGTCGACACCGTCGAACCGCTTGCCGTGCCAGCCGAACGCCCCCAGCAGTCCGTCCAGCGGGTTCCCGGTGGGTACCTCCGACCCGTGCCACGACCCCAGCACGTCCTCGACCTGCACCGGAGGCAGCGAATCGAAGAAGTCCAACGCGGCCGCCGCGGTCGATCCCGCCTCCAGGTCACGCACGTGCTCCAGCGCTGATTCCTCCGCCTCCGTCATCCTGCCTCCTCCGCCGAGTGGGTTCCGGCGCGATGCTACCTCGGCGCCGCCGCAGGTCCGGCGCCTCGCCGGGGTCACCCGCGTGCGCCCGCCACCACGGCCTGGCCCAAGCTCAGCCCGCCGTCGTTGCAGGGCACCCGGCTGTGTGTGAGCACCTGCAGGCCGGATTCCGCCAGGCGCTGCACGGTGCGGTGCAGCAACACCTGGTTGGCGAAAACCCCACCGGACAGCGCGATCTCGCCGATCCCGGTGCGCTCGCTCAGCTGCAGGCAGGTGTCGGTGATGGCGTCCGCGATGCCGTTGTGGAACCGCGCCGAGATCACCGGGAGCGCGACGCCGGATCGCACGTCGGCGACCACCCCGCGCACGAGGTCCGCGGTCGCCGGTCGCAGGACGTCGCTGCCGTTGATCGGGACGCGGTAGGTCCCGCGGTGCGCCGGGTCGGCGGCCTGCTCCAGTTCCACGGCGGCCTGGCCTTCGCAGCTGACCGCATCGCGCACCCCGGTGATCGCCGCGACCGCGTCGAACAACCGCCCCGCGCTGGAGGTGACCGGGGAATTGAGCCCGCTGCGCAGCAGGGTCTGCACGGTCGGCCAGGTATCGGCGTTGCGCCGCAGCACCGCCAGGTCCTGCGGCGGATCGCCGTCGAAGGCCACGTGTAGCACGGCGGCCGCGGTCCGCCAGGGGTGCCGGATCGCCGCCGCACCGCCGGGCAGCCGGAACTGCTCCAGGTGCCCGACCCGGTCGAACCCGGCCAGGTCGGCGATGAGGAACTCGCCTCCCCACATGCTGCCGTCCGTGCCATATCCCGTGCCGTCGAAGGCCACGCCGATCACCGGCCCGCGGGACCCGTTGTCGGCCAGGCAGGACGCGATGTGCGCGTGGTGGTGCTGCACGCCGACGAGCTGCGCACCGGGCAGACCGCGGGCGTGCTTGGTGGACAGGTACTCCGGGTGCAGATCGTGCGCGACCAGCTGCGGCTCGATCTCGAAGAGCCGCTGGAAATGCTCGATGCCGTCGGTGAACGAGCGCAGCGTCTCCAGGTTCTCCAGGTCGCCGATGTGGTGCGACAGGAACGCGCGGTTCCCCTCGGCCAGGCAGAAGGTGTTCTTGAGCTCGCCGCCGCAGGCCAGCACCGGCTCCGGGAACTCCCACGGCACCCGGAGCGGTTCCGGGACGTACCCGCGCGAGCGGCGCAGCAGGATCGCGCCACGGCGCCCGGGCGGCTGCGGGCGCACGACGGAATCGTCGGTGCGGGTGCGGATGTCGCGGTCGTGGGTCAGGAACGCGTCCGCGATCGGTGCGAGGCGGTCGAACGCGTCGGCATCCCGGTAGGCGATCGGCTCGTCGGAGAGGTTGCCGCTGGTGAGCACGATCGGTGCGCCGGTGGCGTCGAGCAGCAGCCGGTGCAGCGGGGTGTAGGGCAGCATCAGGCCGAGCTCGCGGTTGCCCGGCGCGACCGAGGCGGCCACGGGCGAATCCGCGCGGTGCGGCAGCAGCACGATCGGCCGCCTGCGCGAGATGAGCAGCTCCGCGCCGGCCGCATCGATCTCGCACAGCGCGTGCGCGGCGGTCAGATCACCCGCCATCACCGCGAATGCCTTGTCCTCCCGGTGCTTTCGCGCGCGCAGCAGGGCGCACGCGGACTCGCGGGTGGCGTCGACGGCGAGGTGATAGCCGCCGAGTCCCTTGACGGCCAGCACGGATCCCGCGCGCAGCAGCTCGGCGGCACCGGCGATCGGCTCGGGGCCGAGCCCGGCCCCGGACGCGTCGGTGAGCCGCAGCCGCGGTCCGCAGTCCGGGCAGCAGACCGGCTGGGCGTGGAACCGGCGGTCGGCGGGATCGTGGTACTCGGCAGCGCACGCCGGGCACATCGGGAACGGCGCCATGGTGGTCGACGGCCGGTCGTAGGGGATCCCGGTGACGATGGTGAACCGCGGGCCGCAGTTGGTGCAGTTGGTGAACGCGTACCCGGATCTGCGCGCGTCGGCGTCAGCGACCTCGGCGAGGCAGTCCGCGCAGGTGGCGCTGTCCGCGGCGACGAGCGCACCGGCCCGGCCGGTGGCGTCGCTGCCGGCGATGGTGAACCCGGTTGCGCCGGTGGCGGGCAGTTCGCTGGAGGTGAGCTCGTCGATCTCCGCCAGCGGAGGGGCCTGCTCGCGCAGCGCGGCGTGGAAGCGGTCCAGGACGTCGCGGTGCGCCTCGGCTTCGACGAACACGCCGTGTACGTCGTTGCCCACGAACCCGGAGACGCCGAGCCGGGCGGCCAGCGCGTGCACGAAGGGGCGGAATCCCACGCCCTGCACGACCCCGGTGATCCGGGTGCGGGTGCGGATCGGCTGCAGCATGCGCCGATTCTGCACCGCTGCCGGTGTTCCGGCAGCGCAACCGATCTCGGTGCGAAGAAGGAGGGCGGTGGAACGGAAGCATCCGCTCCACCGCCCTCGCTGAGGCGCCTGGGTTCAGCGCGCCGACGGCGACTGCTCGTCGCTCGAACCGGATTCGTCGTCCGCCGAGGCGTTCTCGCTCTCGGAGTCGGGCGTGTCCTCGGTGGGGGAGACGTCGAGCTGGAAGGCGCCGTCGTGCTCCTCCGTGCCGTAGATGACCGCCTGCTCCAGGACCTCGGCGCTCTTGCGCTCCACCTGCATGATCGGGTCGCTGTGCAGGTCCTTCACCAGCGACATGCACAACATGATGACGACGATGACGAACGGCGAAGCCGCGATGATCGTCGTGTTGTTCAGCCCCTGGAGTGCTTCGTCGCCACCCGCGAGCAGCATCGAGATGGCCACACCACCGATCACGACACCCCAGAAGATCACGATCCACTTGGCCGGGCGCGCGCTGCCCTGCTGGGACAGCGACCCGACGACCACGGAGGCCGAATCCGCGCTGGTGACGAAGAAGTTGATGATCAGCAGCATCGCCAGGACGCTGGCGATACCGGCCAGCGGTAGCTGGTCGAACATGCCGAACAGCTGTTCCTCCTCACCGGCCGCCCCGGCGAGGTCGGCTCCGCTCCGCTGCTCGTAGAGCGCGGTCCCGCCGAGGATCGAGAACCAGATGAGGCTGATCACGCTCGGCACCAGCAGCACGCCGCCGATGAACTGGCGGACGGTGCGGCCCCGGCTGATCCGGGCGATGAACATGCCCACGAAGGGCGCCCAGGAGATCCACCACGCCCAGTAGAAGATCGTCCAGGTGCTCAGCCACTCTTCGGCCCCGTCGCCGCCGGTGGAACCGGTCCGCGAGATCATGCTGCCGAAATCGCTGAGGTAGGAGCCGACGGAGTTGGGGATGATGTCCAGGATGAACACCGTTGGGCCCGCCACGAAGACGAACACGGCGAGCAGTAGCGCGAGCACCATGTTGCTGTTGGACAGCCATTGGATGCCCTTGGACACACCGGACACGGCCGAGAGGATGAACGCGCAGATCAGCACCGTGATGATCAGCACCAGCGTGGTGTTGCTGATGGCCTCGACCCAGCCGACCTGGGTCAGTCCCGCGGCGATCTGCGTGGCACCGATTCCCAGCGAGGCAGCGGTGCCGAACACGGTCGCGAAGACAGCCAGGATGTCGATGACCTTGCCCGCGGCGCCTTCCGCGGCGCGCTTGCCGAAGAGCGGGATGAAGGCCGAGCTCAGCAGCTGTCGCCTACCGCGTCGGTAGCTGCTGTAAGCGAGGGCGAGCCCGACGACGGCGTAGATGGCCCACGGATGCAGGGTCCAGTGGAAGAGCGATGTCGCCATCGCCGTACCGAGCGCTTCCTCGCTTCCTGGAACGGAGGCGCTGCCGGGGGGTGCCTCGGTGAAGTGCTGGAGCGGTTCGGCGACGCCGTAGAACATGAGGCCGATGCCCATGCCGGCGGCGAACATCATCGCGATCCACGACGTGGTCCGGAATTCCGGGCGCTCGCCGTCGTTGCCCAGTGGGATTCGGCCGAAACGGCTGAAGGCCAGCCAGACGCCGAAAAGCACGAAACCGGTCGAAGCGATGATGAATACCCATCCGCCATCGCGGACGAGGTGTTCGAGCGCGGTTTCCGCGAAAGATTGCAGTGATTCGGTGCCGATCAATCCCCAGAGGATGAATGCCGTGGCCAGGACGGCAGCGACACCGAAGACGGTCCAATCGGTGCGGCCGGGCTTGTCGACCAGCTTCTCGGGTTTTTCGGGATCTAACGCGCTGTTTGATCCGGCTGTCTCGTCGTCTTTCGATGTATCGGTGAGCACAACATCCGGGCGCCGACGTTCGGCGATGGCGCCCGTCTCCTTCCTGCTCGATAGCAACGTTGCCGCGGTATTATACCGTCTGCAACGATTTGTACGTTTGTGGATGGTGCCCCGGAGCGCCACCGCCGCTCGACCGTTTTCTCGATGCGTTATTGATCCGTTGCGTGCTGTGGCCTCCGGTGGGGTGCGGATCCACTGAGGTCGCGCGAACCCCTGCGCTCTCCGCTCTGGTCTGGCGGCTCGACCGCGCCGAGGTGGGGCCGGAAGGGCTCTGCGCGCCGGTTGTGTCCGGGATCTCATCAACGTTCGGGCATGCCCGCGAACGCCGAGTTGAGGCGGGGTACGACCGGGTGCCGCGGGCCGCCCGCAGGCCGCCGCGCAGACCGTCAACCCTTGCCAACGCGTCACCGGTGAGTAACGTTCCAGGGGCTGGTGGTTCGGCCGCTCGGTGCTCGGGGAAACCCGTGACCGGGGCGGACGAGGCAAGAGGGAACCCGGTGCGAATCCGGGACTGCCCCGCAGCGGTGAGCGGGAACGAAATCCGTCACCGGTCGATGACGACCGGGTGAGCACTGGGCCCACGGGTCTGGGAAGCGGCGGTGAGTAGGGACCCCGGCACGGCCGGAAGAGCCCGCGAGTCCGAAGACCTGCCACCGGTGCGCGCACCCGGTCGGTGCGCGCTGGTCCGAGGTTCCGAGGGAGGACCTGGCCGGACGAGCCGCCCCGGCGCGCAGTCGTGCGTCCGCCGTGGGTACCCGCTGGCCGCTCCGCCCCTCGACTTCGGCGAACTCTGTTGTCGAGCTCGCGAGGAGAGAGCGTTGACCAGCAAGATCGGTTCAACCGTACTTGGCTACCCCCGGATCGGTCCGAAGCGGGAGCTCAAGCGAGCCCTGGAAAGCTACTGGGCGTCCAAGAGCAGTGCCGACGAACTGCGGGAGGTGGCGCGCCGGCTGCGGACCGACACCTGGAAGCAGCTGCGGGACGCAGGCCTGGATTCGGTTCCCGGCAACACCTTCTCCTACTACGACCAGGTGCTGGACACCGCGGTCACCTTCGGCGCCGTGCCGGACCGGTACCGCAAACTGGGCCTGAACACCCTGGACACCTACTTCGCCATGGCCCGCGGTGTGGAATCCACGCCGCCGCTGGAGATGACGAAGTGGTTCGATACGAACTACCACTACCTCGTTCCGGAAATCGGCCCGGACACGACGTTCTCGATCGCCGACCGCACCCCGGTCGAGTCGTTCCGCGAGGCCGCTGACCTCGGCGTCACGACCCGTCCGGTGCTGGTCGGCCCGCTGACCTTCCTGCTGCTGTCCAAGCCGGCCGAGGGAGCCCCGGAGGGCTTCGAGCCGCTGGACAAGCTCGACGAGTTGGTGGACGTCTACGCCGAGCTGCTGGCCGAGCTGAACAAGGCCGGCGCGGAGTGGGTCCAGCTGGACGAGCCGGCCTTCGCCGCCGACCGTTCCGCCGCGGAGCTGGACGCGCTGAAGAGCGCTTACCAGAAGCTGGGTTCGCTGGCGAAGCGGCCGAAGCTGCTGGTAGCGGGCTACTTCGGTGACCTCGGCGAGGCGCTGGGCGTGCTCGGGGCCTCCCCGGTCGAGGCGCTGTCCGTGGACCTCGTCGCCGGCGGCTCCTCGGTCGACCGCCTGACCAGCACCCAGGGCCTCAAGGACAAGGAACTGGTCGCGGGCCTCGTGGACGGCCGCAACATCTGGCGCACCGACCTGGACAAGGCGCTGGCCACCGCGGCCACCCTGCTCGGCTCGGCGCGTGAGGTCTCCGTGGGGACCTCGTGCTCGCTGCTGCACGTGCCCTACGACGTCGAGGCGGAGACCGCCATCGACCCGCAGGTCAAGTCCTGGCTGGCCTTCGCGGCGCAGAAGGTCGACGAGGTCGTGACCCTGGGCAAGGCGCTGGCCCAGGGGCAGGACGCCGTGTCGAAGGAGCTCGCCGCCGCGCGGGCCGCGGTGGCCGACCGCGCCGGTGCCGAGCGCACGCACAACAGCGCGGTCCGCGACCGCATCGGGGCGTTGAAGCCGCAGGACGCTCGCCGCAGCGAGTACGGGACGCGGAAGAAGGCCCAGGAGGACGCGCTGGGTCTGCCGAAGCTGCCCACCACGACGATCGGCTCGTTCCCGCAGACGACCGACGTCCGCAAGGCCCGCGCCGCGCTGACCAACGGCAGCATCGACCAGGCCACCTACAAGCAGCGGATGCGCGACGAGATCGAGCGGGTCATCCGCCTGCAGGAGGACCTCGGCCTGGACGTGCTGGTGCACGGCGAGCCCGAGCGCAACGACATGGTCCAGTACTTCTCCGAGTACATGGAGGGCTTCGTCAGCACGGCCAACGGGTGGGTGCAGTCCTACGGCTCGCGCTGCGTGCGCCCGCCGATCCTGTTCGGCGACGTGTCCCGGCCCAAGGCCATCACGGTCGACTGGGCCACCTACGCGCAGGGGCTGACCGGCAAGCCGGTCAAGGGCATGCTCACCGGCCCGGTGACCATCCTGTCCTGGTCGTTCGTCCGCGACGACCAACCGATGGCCGACACCGCCAAGCAGGTGGCCATGGCCATCCGCGACGAGGTGCACGACCTGGAGGCAGCGGGCATCGGCGTGGTGCAGGTCGACGAGCCGGCACTGCGCGAGCTGCTCCCGCTGCGCGCGGTGCAGCACAAGGAGTACCTGGAGTGGGCGGTGGAGTCCTTCCGGCTGGCCACGGCCGGGATCGCGGACGCCACGCAGATCCACACCCACCTGTGCTACTCCGAGTTCGGTGACGTGATCAACGCGATCGTCGACCTCGATGCGGACGTCACCAGCATCGAGGCCGCCCGCTCCCGGATGGAGGTCCTCGACGACCTCAACGAGGTGGGCTTCGGCCGCGGCGTCGGGCCGGGTGTCTACGACATCCACTCGCCGCGCGTGCCGGAGGCGGCCGAGATCACCGACCTGCTGCGGGCGGCGCTGGCCGCGGTGCCCGCCGAGCGGCTGTGGGTCAACCCGGACTGCGGGCTCAAGACCCGCGGCTACGCCGAGGTGGAAACCGCGCTGCGCAACATGATCACGGCGACGAAGGAGGTCCGGCCCACCCTGGGCTGACCACCTCGACCGAGGTTCCGTGCCCGGCCGCACCACTCACTCCCGGTGCGGCCGGGCGCGGGCAGCGAGCCGGTGCCTCCGCGGAACGTGGGAACCGCGGGGGCACCGGCTTTCGTCGTGCGCCGGCGCGCCCCGCGGTCCCCGCGCGGTGCCGCCGATGGTCCTGTTGCAGAATCTGCTCAACAGCACACCGCTTGCAACACAGCCGGGAGGCAACTGTGGCCGTGATCGAGGAATGCGCCGTTGGCGAGTACGTGGTGCGGGTCGCCGGACCGGCGGACGCGGACGGCGCGCGGTCGGTCATGTTCGACACCTTCTACCAGGTGATGGGGCACGGTTACGTCGCCGACTGGCACCGCGACGTGATCGACATGCAGGGCGCGTACTTCGACGATCCGCGCCAGGAGCTGTTCGTGGCCGAGCGCGCCGGGGAGATCGTCGGTACCGCCGCCGTGCGCGCGGACGGGCCGAAGAGCCCGCCGCACCCCCCGTGGCTGACCGAGCGCTACCCGTCCGGCAGCACGGCGCAGATCTTCCGCGTGTACGTGCGCCCGGAGCACCGGCGCAACGGGCTGGCCCGCACCCTGGTGGACATGGCCTGCCGGTTCATCGCGCAGGCCCCCGGCTACGAGTCGATCTACCTGCACACCAACACCGCGATCGAGGGCGCGGAACCGTTTTGGCGCGGTATCGGCAAGGAGGTCCACGACGGGCGCACCGATCCGCGGTACAGTCCGGCCGTGCACTTCGAGATCCCGATGCCGGTGACCGCGCACGGTTGACCGGTGCGTGCGCCCTCCAGGTGTACCCGGTGCGCGTGCCGGGTAGGCGGGGCGGGCCGTGCAGGCACCGGCGGAGCGCCGCGCACCGGCTTCGCGGGACGCAGCCGAACGTGGGAGTTGGAGGCGTCATGACCTTCCCGGATTCCCCGGACGCCGAAATGCGGAGCTTCGTCCGCGACGTCCAGGCCCAAGCTGATCTGAAGTCCACGGCGGACGCCGAACGCGCTTGCCGGGCCACGGTTTCCGCGCTGGGCGAGCGGCTCACCGCACGCCAGGCCGAGGAGCTCGGATCCGGCCTGCCGGAGAACCTGGAGCCATCGCTGACCCGGCACTCCGGCAAGGCGCAGCGGTTCGACGCGCACGAGTTCCTGGACAAGGTCAGCGGCGAGATCGGCTCGGTGGACGAGGACGAGGTGGAGACCGAGGTCAAGGCCGTGCTGCACACCATCCGCGAGTGGGCGCCGCGCAGGCAGGTCGAGACGACGATCGCCCAGCTGCCCGGCGACCTCGCGGCGATGTTCCGCTGACGTCTCAGGCGGTCGCCCCGCCGTCCACGACGAAGTCGGCACCGGTGCAGTAGGCGGCGGCGTCGCTGGCCAGGAACGCGACCAGGCCGGCGACCTCGCCGGGCTCCCCGCTGCGGGGGATCGGCAGGTGCGCGAGGTCCAGCGCGGCGGCGTCGATCATCGGCGTGTCCACCGAACCCGGGCACACGCAGTTGACCCGCACGTGCCGGTCCGCGTACTCGCGGGCGGCCGAGCGGCTCGCACCGCGCAGTCCCCACTTCGACGAGGCGTACGGCAGGGCGCCGCCGTGCCCGCGCAGCCCGGAGATCGACGCGACGTTGACGATCGCCCCGCCGGCCGCGGGAAACGCGGGCAGCACCGCGCGCATGCCCAGGATCGGTCCGAGCAGGTTGATGTCCAGCAACCGACGCAGGTCCGGTTCCGCCCAGTCGCCCAGCGACCCCGTGCGGTAGATGCCCGCGTTGTTGACCAGGACGTCGATCCGTCCGTGCGTGGCGAGCACACGCCGCACCACCCGGTCCCAGTCCTGCTCCGCGGCGACGTCCAGCTCGTGGAAGCTCCCGCCCAGCCGGTCGGCGAGGGCGGCGCCCGCCGGATCCTGATCGGTGAGTACCACCTGCGCGCCGAGTTCGCCGAACAGCTCCGCCTCGGCCGCGCCCTGCCCGCGCGCCGCACCGGTGATCAGCGCGACCTTCCCGGTCAGGTCGACCAGCGGCCCGGGGGTCACCGGGCACCCCGCGAGGTGAGCACGAATCCCGGGTACCCCTCGGCGCTGACCTGCTCGCACGCTCGGCGGTAGGCGCCGAAACCGCCCAGGTACGGCATGAACCGGCGCTGCTTGCCCGGCACGTTCGCGCCCGTGTACCAGGAGGCCGCCTGCGGGAACAGGGTCCGCTCGGCGACCTCGTCCACGTGCCGCGTCCAGCGCTGCGCCGCGTCGGCGCGGGCCTCCACCTCGTCGATGCCCTCGTCCAGGCAGTGCCGAACCAGCCCGACCAGCCAGTCGACCTGCTGCTCGGCGGCGGTGACCATGTTCACCAGCACGGACGGACTGCCCGGCCCGGTGAGGTAGAACAGGTTCGGCAGTCCGGGCACGGCGAGGCCGAGGTAGCTCACGGGTCCGCCCGTCCACGCCTCCTGCAGCCGGTCGCCGCGCGGGCCGCGCAGGTCGATCCGCCGCAGCGCGCCGGTCATCGCGTCGAAACCCGTTGCCAGCACGAGCGAATCCAGTTCGTAGTCCCCGGCCGCGGTCCGTACCCCGGTCGGCGTGACCGCCTCCAGCGGTTCGCGGCGCAGGTTGACCAGCCGGACGTGGTCGCGGTTGAAGGTCTCGTAGTAGCCGGAGTCGGTGCAGATGCGCTTGGTCCCGATGGGGTGGTCGTCCGGTACGAGGTCCGCGGCCACCCGCGGATCGCGCACCGTCGCCCGGATCTTGGTCTCGGCGAACTCCCGGGCCAGCGCGTTGACCCGCTCGTCGGTGGTCTGCCGGGGGAACGTCTTGCCGAACAGCACCCCGCCCGCCGACCAGCGCTCCTGGAAGGCGCTGTCCCGTTCCCGCTGGTCGATCGCCAGCGCATCGGCCGGGTAGGCCTCGTGCGGGGTTCCCGCCGGGCTGTAGGCCGAATCGGCGCGGCGCCGCGGGTACATCCGCCGGATCTCGGCGCGTTCCGCGGGACTGAACGGCCGGTTGTCGGCCGGGACGCTGTAGTTGGCGGTGCGCTGGAACACGGTGAGTTCGGCGGCCTGCTCGGCGATGAGCGGGATCGACTGGATCCCGCTGGACCCGGTGCCGATCACCCCCACCCGCTCGCCGCGGAACGAGACCTCCTCCGCGGGCCACCGAGCGGTGAGCAGCGTCCGCCCGGCGAAACCGTCGAGGCCGGGCAGATCCGGAACCGACGGTATGGACAGGCTTCCCGTTGCGCAC
Organism: Saccharopolyspora montiporae; assembly: GCF_015209505.1. Lineage (GTDB taxonomy): Bacteria > Actinomycetota > Actinomycetes > Mycobacteriales > Pseudonocardiaceae > Saccharopolyspora > Saccharopolyspora montiporae. The sequence goes on along the minus strand of NZ_JADEYC010000030.1, from coordinate 51,281 downwards.
AACAGGAATCGCGGGCGGTACTCCCGGTCGCCGTCGGTGCGCACCGACCAGCGCACCCCGTCGAAGGACGCAGCCAGCACCGTGGTGCCGAACTCGAAGCGGCGGCGCAGGTCGTAGCGGTCGGCGACGTGTTCCAGGTAGGCCAGGATCTCCGGCTGGGTCGCGTAGCGCTCGCTCCACTCCCACTCGTCCTGCAGCTGCGGGTCGAAGGAGTACGAGTAGTCGATGCTCTCCACATCGCAGCGCGCACCCGGGTAGCGGTTCCAGTACCAGGTCCCGCCGACGCCGCGCCCGGACTCGACACCGGTCGCCGACAGGCCGGCCCGGGTCGCGGCGTGCATCGCGCGCAACCCGGAGAAACCCGCGCCGATGATGAGGATGTCGGTGTCGGCGCCGGTCATGCGACCACCTCCGCGGTTCGCCGGTCGAACAGATCGCGCACATCGGCGGCCAGCAGCTCGCGCGCGCAGGAGGCGGCGTCCAAGCCCTCGACGGTGGCGAAACCGTGGAACAGGTCCGGGTGGTGCCGGTGCACCAGCGGGACACCGGCGGCGCGCAAGGTCGCGGCGTAGGCGCGGCCTTCGTCGCTGAGCGGATCGAGCCCGGCGGTGACCACGACCGCCGGCGGCAATCCGGTGTGCTGCGCGGCGCGCATCGGCGCCACCGCGCACTGCGGTTCGGGCGGTGCGGCGGTGCCGAGGTACTGGTGCCAGTACCAGCGCAGGGCGGCTCGGGTGGTGAAGTGGCCGGTGGCGTAGCGGTGCTGGCTGGCGGTGTCGCAGTTCGGGTCGATCATCGGGTAGAGCAGCACCTGGCCGGCCGGACGCGGACCGGAACGCTCGCGGGCCAACAGGCAGCTCACCGCCGCGAGGTTGCCGCCCGCGCTATCCCCGGCCACCGCGATCCGGTCGGCGTCGATGCCCGCGCATTCTTCCGCCGTCCACCGCAGCGCCCGGTAGGCGTCCTCGGCGGCGGCCGGGGCGGGATGCTCGGGAGCGCGCCGGTAGCCGACCGAGACCACGACGACCGAGCAGGTCCGGCACAGCCAGCGGCAGAAGGCGTCGTGCGAATCCAGATCGCAGAGCACGAATCCGCCGCCGTGGCAGAAGACCACCGCCGGTGCGCCCGGTTCGCCGTGCGGTCGGTACACCCGCAGCAGCGGTCCGTCGTCCGGTGTGGACAGCTGATGCTCGGTCACCTCGTGCACCGGTTCGGGGGCTCGGTCGGCGCGCCGCGCGGACACCGCTTCCCGCGCTTGCTGCGGAGTCATCTCGTGCACCGGGGGAAAGCCCCGGTCCAACACCTCCAGGAACCGGGCGATCTCGTCGTCGAACATCGCGCCTCCAATGGGGATCCGTTGGCATACAGGTGAATTCCGGAATCCGGTGCTCCGGCGGTGCGGTGCTTCGGGGGTATCGTGCGCGCATGGCCGACGATGAGAACCCCGCGCCGCTGCCGGACCTGCGGACGACGAGCTGGGCCGTGCTCGGACTGCTGTCCTTCGGCGAGGAGCTGTCCGGGTACGACCTCAAGAAGTGGGCGGACTGGAGCCTGCGCTTCTTCTACTGGGCCCCGTCCTACAGCCAGATCTACACCGAGCTGCGCCGGCTTGAGGTGCACGGGTACGCGACATCGCGGGTCGTGGAGCGCGACGAGGTCCGGGGCAAGCGGCTGTACTCCATCACGGCGGAAGGCGAGAAGGCCGCGGCGGCGTGGGCGGGCGAATCCCCGGTGGAACCGGCGGTGCTCAAGCACGGCGTGATGCTGCGGATGTGGCTGGGTCACCTCGGTGATCCGGCCGAACTGCGGGCGATGCTCCTGGAGCACCGCGGGCACGCCGAGGAGTTGCGCGCGGCGGCCGGTGCCGATGCCGAGGGCGCGTCCCGCGAACCCGGTTGGGCCTACCCGGAAATGGTGCTGCGCTGGTCGGAGCGGTACTACGAGCAGGAGCGCGACCGGATCGACGGCATGCTGGCCGATCTCGACCGGGTGGCGGCCAAGCGCGGCAGCGCGCGGCGCCGGGCGCGGGCCGCGCGGCGGAGTCCGGGGGATCTGCGACGCAGGGGCTGACGCGGTCCGTGGCGAGCGGGGTCGTGCGGTCGGTGTCCGGTGCACTCGCCGGCCTCCCGGGTGCGGGGACGGTCGCGTCGCTGCGGCCGTCCGGGTGCGCATATGCCTAGCAGGCATAGTCCAGGTAACCCGAGATGAACGTCGGTGTCAACGAATTACCCGCTGTGCAGTCCTTTTTCCGGACACCGAGCAAGTGCTAGGTTTTCAGAGAAGGCATTGTCCGCTCGGGGGAGCGAACCGGGAGGCAGGTGTCATGACTGCGGCGAACGGACTGCGCGCCGGCGGGACCCGCCGACCGCCTTCGGTGGTCGAGCGGATGACGCTGATCCTGGACGTCTTCCCGGGGCGGACGAGCTGGTTGACGCTGGCCGAGGTCACCCGCGACTCGGGCCTGCCGCGCTCCACAGTGTTCCGGATCCTCGTCCAGCTCGTCGAGCTGGACTGGATCGAGCACGGAGCACCCGGCTACCGGCTGGGCACTCGCGCGCACGGCCTGAGCACCGGAACCGCCGTCGGCGCGGCGGGCTGACCGGTTCCGGTCAGAGCAGCCCGCGCGCGGCGAGGTTGTGCATCAGGTCCCGGATGCCGAACGACCAGTCGGGCGCGTCCTCCGCGCTGGTGACTTCGTTGACCAGGCAGCCCAGCTCGGGCGCCGAGATGGCCACCACGTCCCCGCGGTGGTGGGTGAAGCCCTGCCCCGGCGCGTCCCGGTCCTCGGTCGGGGCGAACATGGTGCCGGTCAGCAGCGCGAACCCGTCCGGGTAGGCGTGGTGGCGTCCGTGCACGTGGCCGAGCAGTTCGCGCGGATGCCTGCTGATCTCGCCGACCCGGCTGACCGCCTCCAGCTGGAACCCGTCGGTGCCGGTGATGCGCAACCGCACTTCGGCGCCGGCGGCCTCGTCCAGGCCGAACCGCTCGTCGAACAGCCGCAGGAACGGCCCGAGGGCGCAGGAGGCGTTGTTGTCCTTGGCCTCGGTCAGCAGCAGCGCGCTGCGGCCCTCGAAGTCGCGCAGGTTGACGTCGTTGGCCAGCGAGGCGCCCACCGGTCGTCCCCGGGAGTCGGCCACCACCACCAGCTCCGGTTCCGGGTTGTTCCACGCTGAACGGGCCAGCACGCCGATCTGCGCACCCGTGCCCACCGCGGACAACACCGGTGCCTTGGTGAAGACCTCCGGGTCGGGGCCGATGCCGACTTCCAGGTACTGCGACCACATCCCGCGTTCGAGAAGCGCCTGCTTGACCTGCTCGGCCTGCTCCGAGCCGGGGCGCACACCGGAGAGGCTGCCGCCGAGCAGGTCGGCGAGTTCGGCCCGCAGTCGTTCGGCCTGCCGCGGGTCGCCGGCGGCGCGCTCCTCCACCACGCGTTCCAGCATCGACCGGGCGAAGGTCACCCCCGCCGCCTTGAGCACCTGCAGGTCCACCGGGGCCAGCAGCCGCGGCGCGGACCGGTCGCCGCGCAGCGTGCCGCCGAGCAGGTCGGCTAGCGGCCAGCTCCGCGACGTCCGTGCGCAGCCGGCGAGTTCGGCGGCGTCGCCGCGTTCCAGCAGATCGCTGACGGTGGGGCAGATCGGTGTCAGGTCGACGACGTGGTCCTCGCGCACCGCACCCACGCACGGGCCGCCCGCGCCCGGATCGTGCACCCGGGCGATCAGCGTCGCCTCGCCGGTGCGCGGCAGCACGTCGTCGGTGTACGCGGTGAGTTCCACTTCGCCTCCCGGGAAGCCGCCGCCTCCGCACGTTCTTACCAAGGCGGTGATCCGCGGTCAACAGCGCGGTTTTCGGGAACGAAGCAGCGCGAAAGACGTGCTGCGGCACGGGATTCGCAGTGCAGGGCGCGGTTCAGCGCACCACGGCGACCGGAACGGGCGCGTAGTGCACGACGGCGTGGCTGACCGAGCCGAGCAGCGTCGTGCGCAGCGGACCGCGTCCCCGGGTGCCCACCACGAGCAGATCGGCGCCCTCGGCGGCGTCGATGAGCGCCTCGGCGGGGCGCCCGGCGGTGGTCACGTCGTGCCGGGCCGAGACGTCCGGATAGCGCTCGGCCCAGCCGGCCACCGCCTCGGACAGCGCCCGGCGGGAGGCTTCGGCGTCGTCGGCGTCCACCGTCCAGCCGCGATCGGGCGGCAGCGCATCGGGCGGATGCTCGGTGTAGGCCAGCAGCGCGGTGAGCTCGGCGCCGTGCCGGAAGGCGTAGTCGTAGGCGAAACCGGTCGCACGGCTGCTGGTGGGCGAGCCGTCCACGCCGACCACGATCCGGTCGGCGCGCGGCGCGTCCCGCTCGGCCGGTTCCCCGCGCACCACGACGACCGGCACGTGCGCCGTGCGGACCACCTCGGCGGCCGTGGAACCGAGCAGGACGCGGCGCAACCGGCTGAGCTCCGGGGCGCCCAGCACGAGCACGCTGGCGTCCACGGCGGCATCGATGAGCACCGAAGCCGGGTGTCCGAGGTGCGTGCTGGTGCTGACGTCGAGCCCCGGCAGCGTCCGCCTGCATTGCTCGGCCATCCCGACCACCGCCTGCTCGGCGGCCGCGCGGACGGGCTCGTAGGCGAACTCCTCGGTGGGCAGGTGCACCCGGGTGAGTTCTTCCAGCGGCATGCTGAACGCGTGCACCAGCAGCAGCGGCTGCCCGCGGGTGAGCGCTTCGTCCGCCGCCCACCAGACAGCGCGGCGGGACTCCTCGGTCCCGTCGAAGCCGGCCACCACGGTTTCCGTCCGCAAGGCGCACATCGGGCGTCCCCCTCGGTTGCTCGAACAGACCGCCTCCGGCCGCGAGTATGCGGCCGGAGGCGGTCTGCGGCAGGGGCGCCGGGCGGCCGGCGTCAGGCGCCCGCGGGTTCGTGCGCGTCCGCGGGCTCGGCGTCCTCGTCCGGGGCCGCGCGGCGCTCGGCGATCGATGTGCGCACCGCCCACACCACGGCCGCCACCCAGCCGGCGGCCAGCACCCCGGAGGTCGCGAGGCGGGCCGGTCCGGGAACGCCGACGGCGTCCAGCACCGCCTGCAGGTTGGTCAGCACGATCAGCCCGCCTGCCCCGGTGCCGATCACTCGCGCGGGCAGGATCCGGACCAGGTAGGCGGCCAGCGGCGCCGCCAGCACGCCGCCGATGAGCAGGCCGCCGACGACCGTCGCGGACAGCGCCTCGCCGCCGAGGGCGTAGAGGAAGCCGACGCTGGCGCCCAGCGAGACCGGGAGCTCGCTGGTGTCCACCGAACCGACCGTGCGGCGCGGGGAGAGCCGACCGCTGCTGAGCAAGGTCGTGGTCGAGACCGGGCCCCAACCGCCACCACCGGTGGCGTCCACGAACCCGGCGGTCAGCCCCAGCGGCAGCAGCCAGCGGCGCCCGGACTTGGTGATGCCGCGCGGGCGGACCGGGGTGGTCCAGAGCGTGAAGCGCAGCAGGACGTACAGGCCGAGCGCGATGAGCAGCGTGGACATCACGGGTTCGGCCGCATCGGTGGACAGCCAGGCCAGGAAGGTCGCGCCGAGGAACCCGCCGATGGTCCCGGGGACGGCCAGCCAGCGCACCACGGGCCAGTCGACGTTGCCCATCCGCCAGTGCGAGATGCCGGAGGCGGTGGCGGTGCCGATCTCGGCGAGGTGCACCGAGGCGGAGGCGACGGCGGGCGCGGTGCCGACCGCCAGCAACCCGGTGGTGGCGGTCACCCCGAACGCCATGCCCAGGGAACCGTCGACGAGCTGCGCGACGAATCCGGCGATTGCTACGAGGATCAACGTGACCATCGGGTGGTTCTTCTTCCTGCGCATCGTGGGTGCCGGCCGACCCGGCTTTCCGACAAAGTCGATAGAGACGGTACAGATTTGCGGGCGTCGGTCAACGACGTTCCAGTGCGTAGGACGGGGGTGGATCGGGGGTTGCGCGGCCGTCGCCGAATCGGATGTGCGCTGCGCACGAACGTGTGTTCCTAGTGCGTGAGAGATGGTGTTCGTGCGGCGGGATGAAACTGTACTGTCCCGATCGACTTTGTTTTCAAAGCGCCTCGTAGGAGGTGGCGATCCCATGTCCCTGTCCGTTGCCCCCGACGCGCCCGCCGCCGAGCGGCCCCGCGCGCCGGGGTCGGAGGTCCGCGCGGGCCGGCGATGGCGCCCCCGCAACCTGCGCCGCTGGATCAGCCCGGTGGTGATCCTGGTGGTCTGGCAGCTGGCCAGCGGGACCGGCGTCCTGCCGCCGGACAAGCTGGCCGCCCCGGACGTGATCCTGCGTTCGGCCTGGGAGCTGGCGCTGACCGGCGAGCTCGGCTCGCACCTGGGCGTCTCGCTCAGCCGCGTGCTCGCCGGGCTGGCCATCGGCGTGCTCATCGGGATCGGCGCTGGGCTGTGTGCCGGGCTCGGCCGGTGGGGCGACGACCTGCTGGACCCACCGCTGCAGATGCTGCGCACGCTGCCGCACCTCGGGCTGGTCCCGCTGTTCATCCTCTGGTTCGGCATCGGCGAGGCGCCCAAGATCGCGCTGGTCGCGATGGGCGTCGTGTTCCCGCTGTACCTCAACGTGCACGGCGCGATCCGCGGGGTCGACCCGAAGCTGCTGGAAGCCTCCCGCGTGCTCGGGTTCACCCGGACCGAGCGGATCCGACACGTGGTGCTGCCCAGCGCGCTGCCCGGCACGCTCATCGGCTTGCGCCAAGGGCTCGGCATCGCCTGGCTGTCGCTGATCATCAGCGAGCAGGTCAACACCGAGAACGGCATCGGATACATGATCAACAACGCGCGGGAGTTCCTGCGCACCGACATCATCGTCGTCGGCCTACTGATCTACGCGGCCCTGGGCCTGATCACCGACGCGCTGGTGCGGCGGCTGGAGAGGAGGGCGCTGCGGTGGCGGCCCGAGACGCGAACCCGGTGAACGTCCGCGGTCTGGTCAAGCGCTTCCACGGGCGCGCGGTCCTGGACGGGCTCGACCTGTCCGTCGGGGCGGGCGAGTTCGTGGCGCTGCTGGGCCGCAGCGGATCCGGCAAATCAACGCTGCTGCGCGTACTGGCCGGGCTGGACACCGACGTCGACGGTGCCGTCGAGGTGCCCGAGGCGGTGTCCGTGGCCTTCCAGGAACCGCGGCTGCTGCCCTGGCGCACGGTCGGCGACAACATCCGGCTCGGGCTCAACCGGCCGAACCGCGACGAGATCGCCCGCAGCGCCCTGGCGGAGGTCGGCCTCGGCGGGCACATCGACTCCTGGCCGCTGACCCTGTCCGGCGGGGAAGCCCAGCGGGTCTCGCTGGCCCGGGCCCTGGTGCGCGAACCCGATCTGCTGCTGCTGGACGAACCCTTCGGCGCCCTGGACGCGTTGACCCGGCTGTCCATGCACGATCTCGTCGGAACCCTGTGGCGCGAACACGGACCGACCGTGCTGCTGGTGACGCACGACGTGGACGAAGCCCTCGCGTTGGCCGATCGCACCCTGGTGCTGGAAGGCGGGCGCATCGCGGCCGAGCACCACCGCCCGGCGGGCGGGGCCACCGCGGACCTGCGCGCCCAGGTGCTCTCCGACCTGGGGGTGAGCACCGGTGCTGCGTGACAACGTCCCGCGCATCGCCGCAGCGCTGGTCGGTGCCCTCGCGCTGACCGCGTGCGGCGAGGTCACCACCGGTCCCACCCGCGCGCCGGTGCCGCCGCCGGTGCCGGCCGAGCAGCTCTCCGACGTGGTGCTGCAGGTCGGCGACCAGAAGGGCAACCAGCGGTCCATGCTGGCCGCGGCGGGCTTGCTGGACACCCCGTACGAGATCGAGTGGTCGACGTTCACCTCCGGGCCGCCGCTGGTGGAAGCCGTGTCCGCGGGCGCGGTCGACGTCGGTGGCGTGGGCAACACGCCGCCGCTGTTCGGTGCCGCGGCGAGCGCGAAGATCAAGGCCGTCTCGGCCAGCGAGCAGAACTCGGCCACCGATGCGCTGCTGGTGCCCGCCGGATCACCGCTGCGCTCGGTGCAAGACCTGCGCGGCAAGACGGTCGCCCTGGCCAAGGGCAGCTCGGCGCACGGCAACGTGCTCAACATGCTGTCTCGGGCCGGGCTCGAACCGGACGACGTCGACCTGTCGTTCATGCAGCCCGCCGAGGCGTTCTCCGCGTTCACCCAGGGCCAGGTGGACGCCTGGGCGGTCTGGGACCCCTACACCGCCCAGGCCGAACTGGAGGCCGACGTGCGGGTGCTCGCCGACGGGCGGGGCACCGCCAACGGCTACGAGTTCACCGTGGCCGCGGTGGAATCGCTCGGCGACCCGCGCAAGAACGCCGCCATCGCCGACTTCGTCGCCCGCATCGCCCGCGCCGAACAGCACAACACGGCCAACCCGGAGGAGCGGGCCCGCGAGTGGGCGGCGGACACCGGTCTGCCGATCGAGGTCACCCGGCGGGCGGCCGAACGCAGGCACCGGTTGCCCGTGCCGATGGACGGGGAACTCGTCCGCTCGCAGCAGCAGCTCGCCCGAGCGTTCCTCGATGCGCGGGTGCTGCCGACCCGGTTCCGCTTCGAGGACTACGTCGACCGCCGCTACGAGCAGCAGTTGTCGGCGATCGGCTGAACCACCGCCGTTCGCCCGAGAGAACAGGAGCGCTGAAGTGTCCGACGTGCTGGTCATCTCCGGAAGTCCCTCTCGCACCTCCAAGACCGAACGGGTCGGTGCCGAACTGACCCGCCGCATCACCGAATCCGGCCGCGCGGCCGAGCAGCTCAGGCTGCGCGCGTTGCCCGCCGAGCCCCTGCTGGGCGCGGATACCGACGATCCGGAGGTCGCCGCGGCCGTGCAGCAGGTGGCCGCGGCCGACGGCATCGTGCTGGCTACTCCGGTGTACAAGGCGGCGTACTCCGGGTTGCTCAAGACGTTCCTGGACCTGCTCCCGCAGTTCGGGTTCGGCGGCAAGGCCGTGCTCCCGCTGGCCACCGGTGGCAGCACCGCGCACGTGCTGGCCCTCGACTACGGGTTGCGGCCGGTGGTGCACTCGCTCGGTGCCCGGCATGTCGTGCAGAGCTTCTTCCTGCTGGACAAGCACCTCACGATCACCGCCGACCGGGTCGAGATCAGCGCGGAGAGCGCGGTCCCGCTGCAGGACGTGCTCGCCCAGTTCGACAAGGCACTGGACGGCGTCCCGCACGACGCGGTGCTCGGCCGCACGGCGTGAGCCCCGGCGGCCGCGCCTGCCGCACCTCCCGACCGCAGCGCGCAGCCGCCTTCCGACACCTGGAAAGGAAGCACCATGTCCCTGCAATTCCACTGGTTCCTGCCCACCTACGGCGACAGCCGCTACCTCGTCGGCGGTGGGCACGGGCTGCCCACCACCGCTGCGGGCGGGCAGCGACCCGCAACCCTGGGCTACCTGGGCCAGATCGCCCGCAGCGCCGAGCAGCTCGGCTTCGTCGGCGCGCTCACCCCCACCGGCGCGTGGTGCGAGGACGCCTGGCTGTCCACGGCGATGCTGACCGAGGTGACCGAGCGGTTGAAGTTCCTGGTGGCGTTCCGCCCGGGACTGCTGTCGCCGACCCTGGCCGCCCAGATGGCGGCGACCTTCCAGCGGCATTCCGGCAAGCGGCTGCTGCTCAACGTGGTCACCGGCGGGGAGAGCCGGGAACAGCAGGCGTACGGGGATTTCCTGGACAAGGAGCAGCGCTACGCGCGCTGCGACGAGTTCCTCGACGTCGTGCGCCGGCTGTGGACCGGGGAGCGGGTCGACCACGACGGCGCGCACATCACGGTCAGCGGTGCGGAACTGCAGCGCACCCCCGATCCGGTCCCGCCGGTGTACTTCGGCGGTTCCTCGGCCGCGGCGGGGCGGGTCGCGGCCCAGCACGTGGACGTCTATCTGACCTGGGGCGAGCCGCCGCAGCAGGTCGCGGAGAAGGTGCGCTGGATCCGGGGACTGGCCGCCGAGCAGGGGCGGGAGATCCGGTTCGGCATCCGGTTGCACGTGATCAGCCGGGACACCGCGCAGCAGGCGTGGGCCGAAGCGCAGCGGCTGCTGGACGCGCTGGACCCCGCGCTCATCGAGCAGGTGCAGGAAGGGTTGGGGCGCAGCGAATCCGAGGGCCAGCGGCGGATGCTCGGCCTGCACGGTGGATCCACCGCGGACCTGGAGGTCTCGCCGAACCTGTGGGCCGGCGTCGGTCTGGTCCGCGGTGGTGCGGGCACCGCGCTGGTCGGCAGCCACGCCGAAGTCGCCGAGCGCATCCAGGAGTACCACGCGGTGGGCATCGAGGAGTTCGTGCTGTCCGGGCACCCGCACCTGGAGGAGGCGTACTGGTTCGGCGAGGGCGTCCTGCCGCTGCTGGAGAAGAAGGGCCTGTGGCGGCATCCGGCGGCGGGCGAGGTGGAAGTCCCGCATGCGGGCAGCATCCCGTTCGCCGGTCAGGAGCCGGTCGCCGCGTCCTGACCGCACGTGTCCGGCGCTCCGGGCAACCGGTGCCGGGTCCGGTACGTCTTCCAGGGGGAAGCCCGCCCGGGACGCACCGGGCCCGAACCACCGGAGGAGACATGGAGCGGACCGGAATCGTCGGACTCACCGCGGCCGCGCTGGCGCTGGCCACCGCGGCACCCGCTGCGGCCCAGCAGCCCGCGGTGCACGCCGACCTGGACGGCGACGGTCGGCCGGACGCGGTGAGCCTGGTGCAGGTCTCGGAGTCCACGATGCTGCTGCGGGCCGGGATGGCCGAGGAGGTGCTGGACGTCGAGGTGCCCGGCAACGCGCGCGGAACGCCACCGGTGCCGGTGGACGTGAACGGCGACGGCCGCGCCGAGGTGCTCGTGCCGGAGTCGGTGGGCGCCAACACGATCACCCGCACCGCGTGGGCCCACTCGCCCGAGCACGGGCTGGTCCCGCTGCGCGGGGCCGATGACGAGCTGTGGCGCCTCCCGGAAGGCGGGGGAGCGGGGGCCGTGTCCACCTACGGCTGCACCGGCCGCGGCGCCGGCGCGGTGCTCGACGCCGTGTCCGCCGCGCGCAACGAGCAGGGCACCTTCGACGGCGGCCTCCGGACCTACCGGGTCGCGGCCGGAGCGGTGCACCTCCTGCGCGAGGTCCCGATCCGCGGTGCGGACCGCGAGGACGAGGTCTTCGGCCGGGATCCCGCGGAGTGCGCGCCGGCCCCGAACCAGTCCTAGTCCTGAGTGGACAGTGCTCGCGCGGTGCCCGAGAGGTGGCCCGCACGGGGCGCCGCGGCGATCGGCTAGCCTGCGCGGCGTGTCCCTGTTCGTGATCATCGCGGGTTTCTTCGCGCTCTGCTTCCTGGTCAGCTTCGCCCTCGAACGCCGGTTGCTGCGCAACGGCGTGTTCCTGGCGCTGACCATCGGGTTCGGCGTGCTCGCGCTGCTCGTCGAGGTGCGCGCCGAATCGGCACTGCTGGGCGGGCTCCTGCTGGTGCTGCTGATCGTGCCGATCCCGCTGCTGTGCGCGGGGCTGGCGGTGTTCCTGGTGGTGAACGGGATCACCATGCTCCGCCGCGAGGGCAAGCGGTTGAGCAACCTGCTGTCCCTGCTGGCCGGGATGGGCATGTTCGGTTACGTCGCCTTCGTCTACGTGGCGATCGCGGCGGGCTCGGTCGGGATGGTCGTGCTGGCGCTGTCGCTGGGTCTGGTGCTCGGCTACATCTCGTTCCTGTTCACCTGCTTCGTCGGGTACGCGCTCGTCTACGACCGGATCCCCGCCCGCCGCAACGTGGACTTCATCGTGGTGCTGGGGTCCGGACTGCTCGGTTCGACCGTTCCGCCCCTGCTGGCCAGCCGGCTCGACCTCGCCCGGCGGTTGCGGGAATCCGGTGGCCGCGGCGCGGACATCCTCGTCTCCGGCGGCCGCGGACCGGGCGAGGACGTCGCCGAATCCCGCGCGATGGCCGACTACCTGATCGACGTCGGCGTGCCCGAGCAGCACATCGTGCTGGAGGACGCCTCGACGAGCACGCGGGAGAACCTGCGGTACAGCAAGGAGATCATGCAGCGGACCAAGCCGGGGTCGCGCTGCCTGATCGTCACCAACAGCTTCCACGCGTTCCGCGCCGCGATGCTGGCCCGGGCCGAACGCGTCGACGGGCACGTGATCGGTTCGCACACCGCGGGCTACTACTGGCCCAGCGCGGTGATCCGCGAGTTCCTGGCGGTCTTCCGGGACAACGTGGTGGTCAACACCCTGCTCTGCACCGGCCTGGCCGCCCTGCCGCCCGCAGTTCTCGTGGTCCTGGGTTAGCGGTCCCGACCCGGGAGCGGTCAGCTGGGCAGACCGTCGCGGGTCTGTTCGGCCAGCAGGTGCAACACATCGGCCATCCGGCCGCGCCGGGCGAACATCGCGCGCTGCCGGTCGGCGCCGGTCCCGCGGCGCAGCACCGCTTCCAGCAGGGCCAGTGCGGTCGAGGCGTCGCCCGAGTGCTCCAGTGCGGGCAGCGCGGCGGCGACCGTCTCGTCCAGCAGCCGGCGTGCCGGGACCAGCTCGCCGGTGGCCGGGTGCAGCCCGCTGCCGCGCAACCCGTCCCGGGCCGCCCGCCACAGCGCGGCGCGCAGCACCTGGTCCGGGAGCTCGGGCGCGGGCTGGCCGGTCGCTACCCGGCCCAGCGCGCCATCGGCGAGCCCGCGCACGAGCAGGGCGGTCAGCAGCGCCTCCTGCGGAGTGCCCGCGGTATCGGCGACCCGCACCTCCAGCGTCGACAGCCGGTGCGACGGCCGGGCGCACCAGTACACCATCCCGGTATCCAGCGCGGCGCCGCTGTTGAGCAGCACCTGCACCGCGCGCTCGTAGGACCGCACGCTGCCGTGCCGCGGTGGCGGCCCCGCCGACGGCAGCCGGGACCAGACGACGTGCCGCCAGCTGGCGTGCCCGGTGTCCCTGCCCCGGCAGAACGGCGAATTCGCGGTCAGCGCCAGCAGGGCGGGCAGGTGCGGGCGCAGCTGGTCGGAGACCGCGACCGCGGTGGCCAGGTCCGGCATGCCCACGTGCACGTGGCATCCGGCGGCGGTGTGCGCGTGCAGCAGCCGGCCGAAACGGGTCGCGATCGCCTGGTAGCGCGGTTTCGTGCTCACCGGCACCGGTGCGGGCACCCCCAGCGGCGCGAAACCGGTCGCCGCCAACCGCAGTCCGTGCCGCTCGGCCGAGCCGCCCAGCGCGCGGCGGGCCGATGCGATCTCGGCGCCGGCGTCCTCGGCGCCCCGGCAGACCGGGGTCGCCGCCTCGACCTGGAAGCGGGTGCACTCCTGGGTCAGCGTGCCGCGCCCGCGGCCGGCACCGGCCAGCACCTCCACCGCCCGGTCGGCCGGAGCGCACGTTTCCGGATCGAGCAGCAGGAACTCCTCCTCGATCCCGAAGGTGGGCGGCCGCCGGCCGTCATGCCGCTGCACGGCCGGACGTCCCGTCGATGCCGGGTCGGGCTCGGTCCGCGGCGGACCGGACCGGCTGCCGCTCGGCGGCATGCTCGCGGCGGTGCTCCGGCCGCGGCGTGGCGACGGCGCCGGGTTGCGGATCCACGGACCCATCCTCGCGGGGGCCCGTCCCGCCCGCACGGGCGTGCCCGGCGGCCGTACCGGCGCAAGGCCCCGAAGGTGTGCTGCGCAGGTGCGACTCGTCACGCCAGGGCTCAGCGCAGGGTGATCGTCGGCGCTGCGGGATCGGGCCGCTCGAATACGTGCCCGATGACCGGTGCGCCGGGGACCTCGCCGACCACCAGCAGGCCACCGGAGGTCTGCGCGTCGGCCAGCAGCAGCACGTCCTCCTCCGCGGCCCCGCCCGCGTCCAGGTGCGGCCGGACCCAGTCCAGGTTGCGCCGGGTCCCGCCGCTGACGTGGTCCTCCCGCACGGCCTGCCGCGCCCCGTCCAGGTACGGGACCGCGGACGGATCCAGCACCGCCGCGGTCCCCGAGGCGCGCATCATCTTATGCAGGTGGCCCAGCAGGCCGAACCCGGTCACGTCGGTCGCGCAGCGGGCCCCCGCGGCCACCGCGGCGCGCGCGGCGTCCCGGTTGAGCGCGGTCATCGCCGCCACCGCCTGCTCGAACCGCTCGCCGGTGCGCTTGTGCCGGGTGTTGAGCACCCCGATGCCGAGCGGTTTGGTCAGCGACAGAGGGAGTCCCGGGCGCGCGGTGTCGTTGCGCAGCATCCGCTCCGGATCGACCAGTCCGGTCACGGCCAGCCCGTACTTGGGTTCCGCATCGTCGACGCTGTGCCCGCCGCCGATGTGGCAGCCCGCGACCGCGGCGATCTCGGCGCCGCCGCGCAGCACCTCGGTGGCGAGTTCGAACGGCAGTACCCCCCGCGGCCAGGCCAGCAGGTTCAGCGCGACCACCGGCTCGCCGCCCATCGCGTACACATCGGACAGTGCGTTGGCCGCCGCGATCGCGCCCCATTCCCGGGCGTCGTCGACGACCGGCGTGAAGAAGTCGGTCGTGCTGACGAATGCGCCCGCCCCGGTGCGCACCACCGCCGCGTCGTCTCCGCCGACCGGACCGACGAGCAGTTCCGCGGCGCTCCCGTCGGTGCCCGCAGCGGGCAGACCGGCGACGATGTCCTCCAGCTCGTCCGGCGGGATCTTGCACGCGCACCCGCCGCCGCGCGCATACTCGGTCAATCGAACCGTCATGCGCCGCATTCAAGCACCGGACCCGCGCGGACGGCATCCGCGCAGCGGGTGGAAGTGGCGGAGACGGACGGGAATCGAACCCGCCGCACCGAGGTACTCGGCGCCATCGGCTTTGAAGGCCGTGGGGGCCACCAGGCACCCTGACGTCTCCCTGCCCCGCTTCGCGCCCCACCTTAGGCCCCGCGGTGCGGGTGGTTCAGCGCGGCGCGCGGATCTCGTGCGTGCCGTCCGGCAGCCGGTGCGTCCAGCCCCGCGCCGCGAGCAGTTCCAGCAGTGGTACCGCGACCCGCCGGGTGGTGCCCAGTTCCTGCCGGGCACTGCTGAGCGTGAACGGCCCCGGTAGCGGGCCCAGCCGCTCCAGCGCGCGGTCCGGGGCGTCCGGGAGCAGCACGATCCCGGGCGCCACCCGCAGCAGCAGCCCGCAACGCTCCGCGGCGGCGAGTTCCCGCTGCCCGAGCCGGAGTTCGGCGAGCCGTTCGGCGGTGGGGGCCTGGAACGGATCGGCCTCCAGCTGCCGGCGCAGCTCGTCGACCGCGCCGCGCACCGGTTCCGGCAGTCCGCCGGGGGAGCCGATCCGACCGGCGCGCACCTGCTTGCCGGCCTGCTCGGCCACCGCCCGCACCAGCGCCGCGTCCGGCAGGTCCAGGGCGCGGCGGACCGCCTCCTCCGGCATCCCTTCCTGCAACGGGTGGCGCTGCGCGTGCTCGTCGAGCAGGCTGCGCAACCGTTCGGCGAGCCGCGCGCGGTGCTGCGGGTCGATGAGCCACGTGCCCTCGTGCGGCGGGTGCAGGCCCATTTCGCGCAGCCGGTCGGCGGAGACCACCCGGCGGCGGCGCAGCTCGGCGGCGATATCGGTGGTGCCGTGCATGCCGTCCAGCTCGCGCGCCCGCCGGTGCGCGTCGCCGCGCCGGGACAGCCGCGGCGGGAACACGTCCAGCACCACGGCGCCGCCCGGCACCCGGTGCGCGCCGGGATCGCGCAGCAGCGCGCGATCACCCGGGCGCAGCGGCAGCGGTGTCGACAGCGCCAGCCGGGCGGTGTCCGCACCGAGCGGGCGCAGCCGCACCGGCACCGCGGCGGATCCGGCGTGCAGCACGAGTTCCCGCGGTAGATCGCCCGTCGCGCCGCCCACGATCCGCACATCGGCCTCCGCCGCGTTCGGCCAGCACCGCGGGGCCAGCAGCGCCTGTCCGCGGTGCAGCTGCGCCAGGTCGACACCGCGCAGGTTCACCGCCACCCGTGCCGTCCCGCGCACGTCGTCGGCGTCCTCGCCCAGCACCTGCAGCCCGCGCACCGCGATCTCCGGGGGCCGGTCGGTCCCGTCGTGCAGCACCAGCCGTTGCCCGGTGCGCAGCGTGCCGTCCCGCAGGGTCCCGGTGACGACCGGGCCCGCGCCGCGGATGCCGAAGGCGCGGTCGATCCACAGCCGCACGTCCGCGTCCGCATCCGGCTGCGGCAGCTCGGCGAGCAACCCGGCCAGCCGCGTGCGCAGCCGGTCCAGGCCGTGCCCAGTCGCCGAGCTGACCGCGACCGCCTCCGCACCGGCCAGCCCGGTGCCGTCCAGCGCTTCGCGTGCCTGCTGCAGCGCCGCGGCCGGATCGGCGAGATCGCAGCGGGTGAGCACGAGCAGCCCCCGCTGCACGCCGAGCGCCTCCAACGCCGCCAGGTGCTCGGTCGACTGCGGCATCCAGCCCTCGTCGGCGGCGACCGCGAACAGCACCGCGGGCACCGGCCCGACTCCGGCGAGCATGTTCGGCACGAAGCGCTCGTGCCCGGGCACGTCGACGAACGCGGTCCGGACACCGCCCAACTCGGTCCACGCGAAGCCGAGATCGATCGTCAGGCCGCGCCGGTGCTCCTCGGACCACCGGTCGGGTTCCATGCCGGTCAGCGCCCGCACCAGCGCCGA
This sequence comes from Saccharopolyspora montiporae, assembly GCF_015209505.1. Classification (GTDB taxonomy): domain Bacteria; phylum Actinomycetota; class Actinomycetes; order Mycobacteriales; family Pseudonocardiaceae; genus Saccharopolyspora; species Saccharopolyspora montiporae. Next base: position 34,745 of record NZ_JADEYC010000030.1, on the reverse strand, counting down.
CTTCCCGTGGTCGACGTGCCCGGCCGTGGCCACGACCCGCATCAGGCGGCCCGGAGCACGGCGTCGGCCAGCTCCCCGTCGGCGTCGGCGGGCAGCGCGGCGAGGTCGAGCAGGCAGCTGTCCTGCTCGACGCGTGCCAGCACGGGCGGCTGCCCGGTGCGCAGCGGTTTGGCCCAGCGCTCCGGAATCGCGACCGCGGCGCTGGGCAGCGCGTGGCCGGGTGCGCTGCCCCCGCCGACCGCGGCGGCGGATTCCCGCGCCTCGGCGGGGATCCCGGCCGCGGACAGCGTGGCGGCGAGCCGTTCGGCCCGGCGCACCAGCACTTCGCGGTCCTGGCGCAGCGCCGCCTCGACCGGTCCGCGCGGTCCGCGCAACGTGGCTTCCAGCGCGGCCAGGGTGAGCTTGTCGACGCGCAGCGCGCGGGCCAGCGGATGCCTGCGCAACCGGTCCACGAGGTCCGCGGAACCCAGCAGCAGGCCCGCTTGCGGACCACCGAGCAGCTTGTCCCCGCTGGCGATGACCAGGTCCGCCCCGTCGGCCAGCGCGCTGGTGGCGTCCGGTTCGCCGGGCAGCGACGGATGCGGGTGCAGCAGGCCGGATCCGATGTCGGCGACCACCGGTGCGCCCAGCTCGCGCAGCGCCGACACCGGCACTTCGGAGGTGAAGCCGCTGATCACGAAGTTCGACGGGTGGATCTTGAGCACGAACCCGGTGTCCGGGCCCAGCGCCTGCCGGTAGTCGTCCAGCTGCACGCGGTTGGTGGTGCCCACTTCGCGCAGCCGCGCGCCGGTCGCGGTGAGCAGCTCCGGGATGCGGAAGCCGTCGCCGATCTCGACCATCTCGCCGCGGGAGAGCACGATCTCCTTGTCCTGCGCCAGCGCGGTCGCGGCCAGGGACAGCGCCGCGGCCCCGTTGTTGACCACGTGCGCCGCGCCCGCCCGCGGGGCCGCGTCCAGCAGCGCCGCGATTGCGGCGGCACCGCGCGGTCCGCGCCGCCCGCTGTCCAGGTCCAGTTCCACATCGGTGGCGCCGGCCGCCTCGCGCAGCGCGCCGATGGCCGCGTCGGACAGCGGGGCCCGGCCCAGGTTGGTGTGCAGCAGCACACCGGTCGCGTTGAGCACCCGCCGCACGCTGGATGCCGAGGGCGGCAGTTCGGCCAGCGTCGCGGCGACCACCGCCGAGGGCTCGATCTCACCGTCGCGCGCCCGCTGCTGCGCGGTGTGCACGGCCCGCTTGACGAGCTCGACCCCGAGCACCGGGAGCGTGGCCGCGATGTCCGGTTCGCCGAGCACCCGGTCGGTACCCGGCACGCTGCGCCGTGAATCCGCCATGGGCGCACTCTAGTCCGGTCCACGGCGCGGTCCAGGCGTGTTCGGTGGTCGTGTCGCCGGTTCGCTCCCGCCCCACCAGGTGCTGCTGTGGGCCCGGTCATTAGGATCGCCAGGTGTCCGAAGAGCTCAACCCGGCCGCGATCGTCCGCGCCGCCACCCGGCTCCGGCAGGTGGTGCACCGCACCCCGCTGGAGCGCAGCACCCGTCTGTCCGGTGAACTCGGCGCCCCGGTCGGGCTCAAGCGCGAGGACCTCCAGTTGTGCCGGTCGTACAAGGTGCGCGGGGCGTTCAGCCTCATCTCGGCACTGGCTCCCGAGGAGCGGGAGAGCGGCGTGGTGTGCGCCAGCGCGGGGAACCACGCGCAGGGCTTGGCGCTGAGCTGCCGCGAGCTCGGCATCCGCGGTCGCGTCTACCTGCCGGCCAACACGCCCCGGCAGAAGCGCAAGCGCATCGCGCAGATCGGCGGGGACCACGTCGAGCTGCACATCGTGGGCAGCTCGTTCGACGAGACCAGCGTGGCCGCCCAGCAGGACGCGGCCTCGACCGGCGCGGTCTACGTCCACCCGTTCGACGATCCGCGCACCATCGCCGGTCAGGGCACGGTCGGCCTGGAGATCGCCGAGCAGCACGACGGCGCGCTGGACACGGTGGTGGTGCCGGTCGGCGGTGGCGGGCTGCTGGCCGGGATCGCGTGCTGGATCAAGGAGCACTTCCCGGAGACGCGGGTGATCGGTGCCGAGCCGGCGGGCGCGGCCAGCATGCGCGCGGCGCTGGACGAGGGCGCCCCGGTCGCGCTGCAGCAGGTGGACACGTTCGTCGACGGCGCTGCCGTGGGCCGGGTCGGCGCGCACGGCTTCGAGGTGGTGCGCGATCTGGTCGACGAGATCGTCGCGGTGCCGGAAGGTGCCGTGTGCAGCGAGATGATCGACCTGTACCAGACCGACGGGATCATCGCCGAACCCGCCGGGGCGCTGGCCAGCGCGGCGCTGCGGATGCCGATGCGCCGCAGGCCGCAGGGCCCGGTGGTGTGCGTGGTCTCCGGCGGCAACAACGACCTGAGCCGCTACGGCGAGGTGGTCGAGCGCTCGCTGCTGCACGAGGGCCTGCGGCACTACTTCCTGGTCACGTTCCCGCAGGAACCCGGCGCGCTGCGGCACTTCCTGGACGAGGTGCTGGAGCAGGGCCAGGACATCATCGCGTTCGAGTACGTCAAGAAGAACAACCGGGAGACCGGTCCGGCCCTGGTGGGCATCGAACTGGACCACCCCGACGAGATCGACGGCCTCCGCAAGCGCATGGACGACAGCCCGCTGCACATCGAGCAGATCTCCCCGGGCTCCCCGCTGTTCTCCTTCCTGGTCTGAATCGGCAGCGGAGGAACGAGAAACCCCGCGCTGATCGGGGAGGACCACCTCGTGTCCGGTTCATCCGGGACTCGGGCAGTCGGGGCAGCGTTCGTAGCGTTCGGGTGGAATGCCGAACACGAGGAAGCCGATGGAGCCGCATTCGGCGAGGACGACTTCGCGGCCCGCGTGGTGGTGGATCAGCGGGTGTTCGGGGACGTCGTGCCAGCGGAGTTCGCCGCGCAGCCCGACCGCGTAGACGGTCGCGCTGGTCGGGTCGTCGTCGGGTGGGGTCGTTTCGGTGGTGGGCTGTTCGTCGAGCGGTGTTGCGAGGATGCAGAGTTCGCAGCCCATGCCGGTGATGTGCGGGAGCGGTTCCAGGGCCGAGTGGTGCGCGGTGAAGCCGCAGAGCGCTGTGCGGGTTCCGTCGCCGTGTTGGTGCGCGTCGAAGCTGTGCACCCGGTGATCGGTGCTGGAGTGCAGGCGTGCCAGGATGATTCGGCTCATCGGCGCGTCCCGCCGTCGGCCCCGACGACCTGGCCGGGGCCGGTCCGGGTCGTCGGGGCCGGGGGCCGCCCGCACCGGCCGGGGGCGTGCCGTGCGGGCGGGTCCAGCACGAGGTAAGCCGCAACCATCAGCGCATCGCCTGGAAAGCGGTGTGCCGCTTGGCGAATCGTGCGGTTCGTGCGCATCCCATCGTCACTTCCGTCCGGGCAGGTCACCCGCTGTGCAGGAGTTGATGCGACGTGCGGCTCGCTCCCATTTCAGCTGTCCTGCTCTGTATGTCGTTCGTAAACAGAACCCTAAATCCGCACTCCTACTGACGACCATGCTTCGATAGGGTGATCGTCAGAGGAGAGGCGGCGTGATCGATAATCAGTCCCCGGCACACCGGGGAGGGACTTGGATGGCGACACCGACAGTCCGGCGTCTGCAACTGGGCAACGAGCTGCGGCACGCACGTACGGCTGCAGGTCTGGAGTTGACCGACGCAGCGAAGATCCTCGACTGCGCGCCGACGAAGATCAGCCGTCTCGAACTCGGGCAGAGCGGAATCACCAAAGGCGACCTGCTGCTGTTGCTTCACGAATACGGCGACACCGAGGAGCACAAGCAATGGATGGTCGAGCTCGCCCGGACGCGCAGCGCGCGGGGTCGGTGGAGCGGCTACCGGGCAGCGTTCCCCGAGTGGTTCCGCCAGTACGTCGACCTGGAGACGGATGCCAACGACATTCGTCAGATCCAGAACGAGATCATTCCAGGGATCCTTCAGGTGGAGGCGTATATCCGGGCGCTGCACGCAGCGACGCCGCGAGCCGATGGTGACGAACTCGATGCGCGAGTGAAGGCCCGCCAAGAGCGGCAAACGATCTTTACTCGCGAGAGCCCGCCGAACGCCTCGTTCGTCCTCTCGGAGTCGTGCCTGCGCAGGCAGATCGGCGAAGCCGAGGTCATGCGCGAACAGATCGCCTATCTGATGAAGATGGCTCTGCTGGACAACATCCACCTCCAGGTCATCCCGTTCGGGGCTCAGACCTTCGGCGGTGACATGTCGTTCGACTTCACCCTGCTCACGATCCCTACGCCGGGGGGCGACGACCTGGAGTTCGTCTACATCGAGTCCTACGACGATGCCCGATACTTGGATGGCAAGGACTCCGTGGCGGCTTACGGTGGGCTCTGGAACCGGGTACAAGCCGCCGCGCTCGGCCCGAAGGAGTCGCTCAAGCTGCTGGAAGCGGTGGACGGTGAGTACCGAAACGGCTAGAGAGGTACCGAGAAATGAACCCCAACTTCGACGGCGCACACTGGTTCAAGTCGAGCCGTAGCAACGGCGGCCAGAACGCTTGCGTCGAGACAGCTTTCGTGCCCGGCTTCGCCGGCGTCCAGGACACCAAGGATCCGGAGCGCAAGGACCGCCTGGTCGTCACCGCAGACCAGTGGGCCTCTTTTATCGCCAACGTGAAGGCCGGTGCGGTGGACCTCTGAGGTTTCGCCGCACGGCGGAGCGCCCGCTCCCGAGCTGCCGGGGGCGGGCGCTCCGCGTGCTTACGCCGTGCCGGCGCGGTCGACCACGAAGCCGCGCACCGATTTGAGTTCCGAGACGAGCTCGGGGCACACCGTCACCGGCCAGTCCGGGAGTTCCAGCCGAGTGGACCCGACCTGGACGTGCACCGGCGTCTCCCCGCGGTGCGCACCGAGCGTGCTGCGCAGCTCGGCGACGGTGTCCCGGTTGACCGAGCGGGGAGCGGCGCGCAGCACCAGCGGGGGTTCGGAGCCCGGCGCGTGCTCGGCCGCGGCGATGTCCACCGGCACGGCTTCCGACGCGAACACGCTGATCTCGCCCTCGCGCTCGTTCACCCGGCCCTTGACCGCCAGGGCCGAGTCCTCGACGAGGCAATCCGCGAACACCTCGTAGGACTTCGGGAAGAACAGCACCTCGACACCCGCGTCGAAGTCCTCCAGCGTGATGATCGCCCAGGGCTGCCCGTTCTTGTTGACCCGCCGCTGCACCCCGGAGATCATCCCGGCGATCTTGACCTCGTCCGCCTTGCCGCCGCTGGGCTCCCGTTCGCCGCCGACCAGGTTGGCGATGGTGGTGTCCTGGTACGGCCGCAGCAACCGCTCGGCCCCGTCCAGCGGGTGCGCCGACACGTACAGGCCCAGCATCTCCCGCTCGTAGGCGAGCAGCTGCTTGCGCGGCCACTCGTCGGGGGTGAACTGCAGGTGCGCCAGCGGTGAGCTTTCCTCGGCACCTGCGGCGTCATCGCCGCCGAACAGGTCGAACTGGCCCATCGCCTCGTGCCGCTTGAGGCCGATCACCGCTTCCACCGCGGACTCGTGGTGCTGGATCAGCGACATGCGCGTCTGGCCGAGCGAGTCGAAAGCACCGGCCTTGACCAGGGATTCGACCACCCGCTTATTGCACGCGGCGATATCGATCTTGTCCAGGAAGTCGGTGAACGAGGCGAACCGGCCCTTCTGCTCCCGGGTCTTGACGATCGACTCGACCACGTGCGTACCGACGTTGCGGATCGCGCCCATTCCGAACCGGATGCGGCCGTCCACCGCGGTGTGCTCCACGACGGATTCGTTGATGTCCGGCGGCAGCACCCGGATGCCCATCCGGCGGCACTCGGACAGGTACACGCCGGTCTTTTCCTTGTTGTGCGCGTTGGCGGTCAGCAGCGCCGCCATGTACTCGGCCGGGTAGTGCGCCTTCAGGTACGCGGTCCAGTACGTGACCAGGCCGTAGGCCGCGGCGTGCGACTTGTTGAACGCGTACCCGGCGAACGGCAGAACCGTGGCCCAGAGCTGGTCGATGGCTTCCTTGCTGTACTCGCGCTCGGCCATCCCGGCGTGGAAGCGCTCGAACTCCTGGTCCAGCACTTCCTTCTTCTTCTTGCCCATCGCGCGGCGCAGCAGGTCGGCTTGCCCGAGGCTGTACCCGGCGACCCGCTGCGCGATCGCCATGACCTGCTCCTGGTACACGATCAGGCCGTAGGTCTCACCGAGGACGTTCTCCAGCGGCTGGTCCAGCTCCGGGTGGATCGGCTCGACCGGCTTCTTGCCGTTCTTGCGGTCGGCGAAGTCCAGGTGCGCGTTCACGTCCATCGGACCCGGCCGGTACAGGGCGTTCGCGGCCACGATGTCCGAAAAGCCCGTCGGCTGGAGCCGTTTCAGCAGCGACTGCATCCCGCCGCCTTCCAGCTGGAACACGCCCAGGCTCTCCCCGCGGGCGAGGAGGTCGTAGGTGGCGGCATCGTCCAGCGGGATGTCCAGCGGTTCGATGTCGATGCCGTGGTTGGCCTTCACCATGCGCACGGCGTCGTCGATCGTGGTCATGTTGATCAGCCCGAGGATGTCGATCTTCAGCAGGCCGACGTCCTCGCACTGCGGACCGTCCCAGCCGGTGATGATCTCCCCGTCGCCGCGCTTCCACAGCGGCAGCACGTCCAGCAGGGGTTCCCGGCTGATGATGTGCGCGCACGCGTGCACGCCGGCGTTGCGGATCAGGCCTTCCAGACCGCGGGCGGTGTCGAAGATCTTGCGGATCTGCGGGTCGTTGTCGACCAGCGCGCGGACCTCGGCGGCCTCCGGGTAGCGCTCGTGCTCCGGATCGGTGATCCCGGCCAGCGGGATGTCCTTCGCCGCGATCGGCGCGGGCAACGCCTTGCTGAACTTGTCGGCGAGCTGGAAACCCGGCTGCCCGAGGTGCACCCGGGCGGCGTCCTTGAACGCTGCCTTCGTCTTAATCGTGCCGTAGGTGATGACCTTGGCGAAGTACTCCTCGCCGTACTTCTCCTTCGCGTATTCGATGACCTCGTCGCGCCTGCGCTCGTCGAAGTCGATGTCGATGTCCGGCGGGGAGTCGCGCTCCGGGTTGAGGAACCGCTCGAAGAGCAGCCCGTGCTTCAGCGGGTCGATGTCGATGATGCGCAGCACGTAGGACAGCAGCGCGCCCGCCGCCGAGCCGCGGCCCGGACCCACCCGGATCCCGTTGTTCTTCGCCCACCGGATCATGTCGCCGACCACCAGGAAGTACGAGGAGTACCCCTTCTCGGTGATGACCTTGAGCTCCCATTCGAGCTGGTCGCGGTAGTCCTGCGTGAAGCTGCCGTCCGGGAACCGGGCCGGGATGAACTCCTCGACCTCGTCGCGCAGCACCTCGACGTCGGTGCGGCCGGCCTCCACCTTGGCCTGCGGCATCCGGTTCGTCGGCGCGAACGCCTCCTCGTAGCCCTCCACCATCTCGGTGATCCGCAAGGTGCTGTCCGCTGCGTCCGGGACCTCGGCGTCCCAGTACTCGCGCATCTCCGCCGAGGACTTGATGTGGTAGCCGTCACCGTTGAACTTGAACCGGTCGGTGTCGGCCAGCATCGACTTGGTCTGCAGGCACAGCAGCGCGTCGTGTTGCTCGGCCTGATCGGCGGTCACGTAATGTGAATCGTTAGTGGCCACCGTGCGCAGACCGAGCTGCCGGGCGATGTCCAGCAGGTCGGTGCGGATGTTGCGCTCCATCTGGATGCCGTGGTCCATGACCTCGATGTAGAACCGGTCGGCACCGAAGATGTCCTTGTAGTCGGACGCGGCCTGCATCGCTTCCTGCTTCTGACCGAGCCGCAACCGGGTCAGCACCTCGCCGGCCAGGCACCCGCTCGTGGCGATGATGCCCTCCGCGTGCTCGGCGATCAGCTCCCGATCCATCCGCGGCTTGCGGAAGAAGCCCTGCATGGACGCCAGCGACGAGAGGGTGAAGAGATTGCGCAGCCCGGTCGAGTTCTGCGCGAGCATCGTCATGTGCGTGTAGGCACCCGCGCCCGAGACATCACCGGTCTCGCCGTACTCGTCGGCTTCCTTCTTCCCGGTCGTCGCCCGCTGCCCCCAGAACACCGGCTTCTTGTGGTAACGACTCGCCGGCGCCACGTACGCCTCGATGCCGATAATCGGCTTGATACCGGCCTTGGTGGCGTGCGTGTAGAAGCTGTGCGCACCGAACATGTTGCCGTGGTCGGTCATCGCCACCGCGGGCTGTTCCAGCCGGGCGACCTCGGCGAACAGCGCGTCGTGCTTGGCGGCACCGTCCAGCATCGAGAACTCGGTGTGCACGTGCAGGTGGACGAAGGAATCGGTGGACACGCGGGCAGCTCCGGAACGTCGGGTAGGGCTGAGGTCGCTGGTGCGCCAACTCTAGTCGCCCTACTCCGGGTGGTCGGGAAGCGCCGGGGCCGTGTTGCGGCGCCCCGTGCCCACCGTCGACGAGCCGGCACGGGGCGCCCTGCGCGGTCAGCTCAGCGCGTCGGTGACGGCTTCGGCCAGCGGTCGGGACGACGCCGGGTTCTGCCCGGTGAACAGGTTGCGGTCCGCCACCACGTTGGGCTCCCACGGCTGCCCTTCGGCGAACCGGGCGCCGAGCTCGACGAGCCGGTCCTGCACCAGCCAGCGCGCCTTGTCGGCCAGGCCGACCTGGCTCTCTTCGGCGTTGGTGAACGCGGTGAGCCGGTAGCCGGTGAACGGGTTGGTCCCGTCGGCGCGTTCGGCCGCCAGCAGCGCGGCCGGCGCGTGGCAGACCACGGCCAGCGGTTTGCCCGAGTCCAGCGCATCGGTGAGCAGCCTGCCGGAGGTGGCGCTGACCGCCAGGTCCTCCATCGGCCCGTGCCCGCCCGGGTAGAACACCGCGTCGTATTCGGCGACGTCGGCGTCCTCCAGCGCGATCGGCCGGTGCAGCTCGGCGGCCGAGTCCAGCACCGCGCGGATCGCGTCGGCGGCGTCCTGCCCGCCGTTGGCCTCCGCGGCCAGGCTCCCGCCGTCCACCGGCGGCACCACGCCGCCCGGGGTGGCCACGGTGATCTCGTGTCCCGCCTCGCGGAACACCTCGTACGGGGCGGTGAACTCCTCCGCCCAGAACCCGGTCGGGTGCTTCGTCCCGTCGGCGAGCGTCCACTGGTCGGTACCGGTCATCGCGAACAGGATCTTGGCCATCGATAGCTCCCACATGTCGCCTGCCTGTGCCGCCCCGATCCGGAGCGGTTCCACCCGGGCCGACACCGCGTGCCGCGCCGCGCATTCCCGGCGTGCCGCGGATGCGAAATGTGCCACACGGTGCCGCCCGCGCTGCGGATCGTCCCCGATGCGGGAACCGGACGCGTCCCGGGGCGCGCGGGCGGATGTCTTCCTGCCGCCGGATGAGCGCGCGCATTCGACCGGAAAGGCCCGCGGCGCGGAAATGCATCCCGGGGCGGCCGAATGCGGGGGTTCCTGCGGAGCGGAATCGTTCTGCCGTTGTTTCGGCGTGGTTTCGCCGGGTGTCCGGAGATGGTGCGGAATTCGTTCTTGCGCTGCGGGAACCGCCGGTGCCCGCAGCGTCTGCTGAATCCGGTTCCCTGCTGGCAGGACGACCGGAATTCCCGGTGCGCCCGGGTGGGATCCGCGGCGGCGGAATGCGGCGAGGAACCGCGTTGCGGAAGGTCGTTTCGGGTTCGAAAAGTCGACGTTAAACGGCTTGTCGATGGGGACGAAAGGCGCAAGCCTGTGGGCGTCGCTGATCGACGCGGCACGAACACAAGGAGGATGGCGTGCAGGTAGAAACGGATGAGCAGTCGATGACCGCAGGCGGGAACAACGCCCGCCGCGTGGCCGTGGCCGCCGCGGCGGTCCCGGTGATGCTGATCGCGCTGGCGATGCCCGCGAACGCGGTCGAGATCGCGCCGATCGCCGAGGTCCTGGACAGCCTCCTGGCCGATGTGCTGTCCACCGTCGGCGCGGTGCTCGACGCTCTCGGGCTCGCCGCGTGACGACCCGGGCGTAGTCGGGGGACTGCCCCTGCACCGGTGACCGGCCGCCGATCCGCAGGACCGGCGGCCGGTTCGCGTTCTCCGCCTCGCGGAACGGTCAGGACGTGGCCACGACCATGCCGCGCAACTCGTAGCCGCCGATCGCATCGTTGAACGACACCCGCGGTTCGGACCGCATCCGGATCCCGGGCACCGCGAACAGGCCACGCAGGAACACGTCCGTCTCCAGGATCGCGATGCTCGCGCCGGGGCACTTGTGCGCGCCATCGCCGAACGACATGCCCTGCGCGGCGGCGGATCCGGCCAGCTCGCGCCCGGGGCAGACCTCGTGCCCCCGCGCACCGACCGCGTCCGGATCGGTGTTCGCATCGCCCACCGCGATGTCCACGATCTCGCCCGCGGGCACCGTCACCGGCCCGTTGGCGGAGGGCACCTCGATCTCCGCGGTGGTGCGCCTGCGCAGGTGGCCGACCACCGGCTCCAGGCGCAGCAGCTCGTGCAGCACCGCCAGCCTGCCGGGCTCATCGGCGTTTCGGTAGTGCGCCAACAGGTCCGCATCGGTGAACAGGTGCCAGGCCGCCAGGTTGACGAACTCCCGGGTAGTCACCATGCCCGCGGCGGCGAACGTGATGCACTCGCCCAGGATTTCGGCCGACGAGCAGCCCTCGTCCAGCAGGTGTGAGATCAGGTCGTCCTGCCGCGCGCGGCGCCGGGCGCGCACCGCCGGCCGCACATCGCCCAGGTAGACACCCAGCCAGTTGGTCAGCTGCCGCTGGATCCAGTACAGCCCGTGCAGGCTGGTGAACCCCGGTGTGCCGAACTCTTCCGGGAAGAACCGCTCCAGCCGGTCGCGGATGCCCGGCTTGCTGTCGGTGAGCCCGATCACCGCCGAGGCGACCTCGATCGCGAGGTGAAAGCTCATCTCGGAGAGTTCGGCCGAACCGGTGCGGGTGAGCTCGGCCAGCTGCGCCTCGGCGACCCGGTGCATGATCGGCCGGTAGTGCTCGTCGACCCGCTTGGGCGTGAAGTAGCGGGCGGTCTGCCTGCGGTGCTCCCGGTGCTCCGGGCCGTCGCGGTAGAGCACCGGGCGGCGGATGCGGCCCGGCATCTTCTCCACCGTCTCCACACCCAGCCCGGCCTGCACCGTGTCCGTGCTGCGCAGCACGGTCCGCGCCGCGGCGTGCCCGGTGACCTGCCACTCGCCTGAGCCGCCGCGGCTGATCGGGCATTCGACGTCGGCGGTGTCGCGGGGGATCTTGCGCGCGTTCGGCCCGTCGGTCGGCATCGGGACCGGTCCTTCCGTCTCTGGTTACCGGGTGCATCCCGGTGGATCCGGAGAGGATATGCCCGAGTTCGGGTCCGCAGGCCCGGCCGAACGTGCGGCGTCGTCCCGCCGCACGCCCGACTGCGCCACCCGGAGCAGCCGACTGCGCCGATCAGGTCCGGGTGAGCGCGAACTGCCGGGACATGGCCACGAGGTTGCCCGCGCCGTCCCAGAGCAGCCCGTCCTCCTCGTGGTACGGCTCGTTGATCGCCCGGGTGGTGAACCGGCCGAGCAGCCACGGGGTCGTCGCGCGCCCGCGCACGTGCAGGGTCAGCTCCAGCGTCGGCACGTAGAACGCGGGCAGCACATCGAACACCGGGGGCGGGAAGGCGTCGGCGAACAACGCCAACGACGCGTCGTCGTGCGGGCGCTCGTCGCTGGTGCGGCACCACCCGGTGATCTCCGCGTTCCCCGCTCGCCGGCCGTTGAGCCAGCCCACGGTGGGATCGACCCGCACGTCCAGGCTGGATCCGTAGTCGGTGGCGTCCGCGCCGGCCTGCAGCTCGGAGCCCAGCGCGGGGGCGCACTCCTCCGGTGGCGGCAGGGTCGGCGGGACGAGTTCGCTGCGCGGCGGATCGTCCGGCAGCACGCCGAACACGGCCAGCACGCGCAGCGTCTCCTTGCCGTCCTGCACGATCGTGGCCTGCACGGTGGCGTGCGCCCCGCCGCCGCGGACGAGTTCCGCGGTGACCTGCGCGGGGCCCGGTGCGGTGGGGCGCAGGAAGTGCGCCGTGGCGGTGAGCACGTCGGGGTGCGGCGAGACGCGGCGCATGGCCGTGATGGCGATGGCGAACAGGACACCGCCGTGCGCGGCGCCGGTGGGGGCCCAGGACGGCGGGACGTCGGCGGTCCAGCCGTCCGCGGCCGGGGTCAGCTGCAGGAAGCGGTCCAGCGCCCACTTCGGCGCTTCGAGCGGTGATAGCTGTTCGGGCACGCGGCAATGCTCCACCGCGCACCGCGTCCGAGCAAAGCGCGCGTGGCGGCGGTCACTCCGCGAAAAGCAGCCGGTGCGCCAGTTCCTTCCACACCGCAAGGTGCGGATCGGTGCTGTGCGGGCGGTCGTCGAAGGCGTGCGGGAGGGCGGCACCGCGCATGCTGGTGAACAGCGTTTCGCGCAACAGCTCGTAGTTCGGGTGCGCGCAGACCGCCGGGCCCCAGATCCGGTCGGCGACCGCGCGGATCGAGGTCCGCAGTCGGCGCTCCTGCGGGTGCAGGGCCCGGGCCAGCGAGCGGTTGGTGCGCGCGGCCGTCCACAGCTCGATCGCGGCCCAGAAGGGAGGTTCGCGGAAGGTGTCCCAGAGCAGCTCGACGCAGCGGTCCACGCGCTGCCGCCCTTCCGGCTGCTCGGCGAGGAGCTCGGCCGCCTGCCGCTCGGTCTCGGCCAGCCGGTGTGCGGCCAGGTGCTGGGCGGCGGCGACGAGCAGTTCGTCCCGCGAGGGGAAGTGGTGCAGCAGTCGGCCGCGCGACACCCCCGCCTTGGTCTGAATGGCCACAGTGGACGAACCGGAGTACCCCAGCTCGACCAGGCAGTCCACCGCGGCGTCCAGGATCAACGCGCGGCTGTCGGCGGAGCGCTCGCTGCGGCTGCGGGCGTCGGCTGGTGTCCGGTCCACGGGCAGCAGGGTAACCGGCGGGGCGGTTCGGCGGATCCGCCCGCGAGGTCTCGTCAACACCCACCGCGATCGCTTAGAGTCAGGACTGACCGTTCGTGTCCGGCGCCGGGGCCGGTGCGAGGACGGAGGATCCGATGGCGCAAGCGGCCGACCGGTTTCGCAGCAGAGCCCGCGAGTGGCTCGCGGCGAACGCACCACCGCACGGTTCCGAATCCGACGAGGAGCAGGTGCGCACCGCCAAGCGCTTCCAGAAGGCGTTGCACGAGGCGGGTTTCGTCGGGATCACCTGGCCGGCCGAGTTCGGCGGACAGGGTCTGTCCGCCGCGGAGCAGCAGATCTTCGACGAGGAGGCCGCCTCCTTCGACCTGCCGACCTCGCTGTTCATGATCGGCATGGGCATGTGCGGTCCGACGCTGGCCGACCTGGGCACCGCCGAGCAGAAGACCCGCTACCTGCCGCCGCTGCTGCGCGGTGAAGAGGTGTGGTGCCAGCTGTTCTCCGAGCCGGGAGCCGGTTCGGACGTGGCCGGGCTGCAGACGCGCGCGGTGCGCGACGGGGCGGAGTGGGTCGTCACCGGGCAGAAGGTGTGGACGTCCGGTGCCCAGCACGCGGATTTCGGCGCGCTGCTGGCGCGCACCGATCCGGACGTGCCCAAGCACCGCGGGATCACCATGTTCGTCGTCGACATGCGCGCGCCCGGCGTGCAGGTGCGCCCGCTGCGCGACATGACGGGGCGCGCACCGTTCAACGAGGTCCACTTCGACGAGGTCCGGTTGCCCACCGATGCGGTGGTCGGCGAGGTGAACGCCGGGTGGGCGGCCGCGGTCACCATGCTCGGCCACGAGCGGGTCTCCATCGGTGGATCCGCCCGGCCGCGCTACGACCCGCTGGCGCACCGCAACCTCGCCGAGGTGGCACACCGCACCGGCCGGGACCGCGATCCCGCGGTGCGCCGGGAACTGGCCGCGCTGCACGCCGCCGAGCGCAGCCTCGCCCTGTACAACACCCGGATGAACCAGCTCGCCGACGCCGGGAACCCACCCGGTGCGGCCGGATCCGTGGCCAAGCTCGCCGGTGCCGAACTGCTCTGGCGCGCGGTGCACGTCGCCGGGCTGATCCGCGGCGCCGGGCTCACCGCCTGGGCGGCCGACGACGCGGATGCCGAAGCGCTGGCGGTGGCGGTCAACGCCACCCCGGCCTCCAGCATCGCGGGTGGCACCAACCAGGTGCAGCGCACCATCATCGGCGACCGGATCCTCGGTCTGCCCGCCGAACCCCGGGTGGACCGCGACGTCCCGTTCCGGCAACTGCGGATCGGCACCCAGGCCAGCTGACGACGGCGAGACCGCACGAGTGCGAGGAGGAACCGGCATGCAGCTGGTCCTGGATCCCGAACAGCAGCAGCTGCGCGACTCGGTGCGCGCGCTGCTGGCCGACCACGCCGGCTCCGCGCGGGTGCGCGAGGTCGTGGACGGCGAGCAGACCTGGGACCGGCGGCTGTGGCGCAGGTTGGCCGCCGAGCAGGAGCTCACCGGACTGGCGGTGCCCGCCGAGCACGGCGGTTCCGGGGCGGGCCAGGTGGAGCGCAGCGTGCTGCTGGAAGAACTGGGCAGGTCGGTGGCGCCGGTCCCGTTCTTGGCCTCCGGCGTGTTCGCCACCGACGTGCTGCTCGCGCTCGACGAGCCGGATCCGGCGCTGCTGGCCGCGCTCACCGCGGGCGAGCAGGTGGCCGCGGTGGTCGTCGCGGACGACACGGGCCGGTGGGGATCGTCCGCGCAGCAGGTCCGCGCCACCCGGGAGGAGTCCGGCTGGCAGCTGACCGGTTCGGCGGCTCCGGTGCTGTCCGGTGACGCCGCCGACGTCGTGCTCGTCTACGCCGCGACCGCGGAGGGCGCGGGCTGGTTCGCGGTGTCCGCGAGCGATCTCGGGTGCACGCGGCTGCGCACCCTCGACCCGACCCGGGGCATGGCGCGGTTGGACTTCCGCGCGTCCCCGGCGCAGGCACTGCACACCGCCGATCCCGCCGCTGTGCTCGCCGCGGCGCGGGATCGGGCGGCGGTGGCGGTCAGCGCCGAGCAGGTCGGCGTGATGGACCGGATGCTGGAGATGACCGTCGATTATGCCCGGCTGCGCGTGCAGTTCGGCCGCCCCATCGGGTCATACCAGGCCGTCAAGCACGCCTGTGCGGACATGCACAGCGCCTGCGAGCAGGCGCGCGCCGTGCTGCGCTACGCCGCCTGGACCGCCGACCACGATCCGGACCGGCTCCCGGAGGCCGCCGCGCTTTCCCGCACCTGCACGGCAGCGGAGGCGTTCCGCACCGCGGCCACCGGCCTGCAGCTGCACGGCGGGATCGGCTACACCTGGGAACACGACGCCCACTTGTTCTACAAGCGGGCCAAGACCTGCGAGCTGCTGCTGGGCAGCGGTGCGGACGCAGCGGTGGGGCAACCGTCCTGAGCGGACCCGCTCAGAACGCGTCGTAGCCGCCGTCGAGGGTGATCGCGTCCGCCGTGTGGAAGGCGCTGGCCGGACTGGCCAGGTAGACCGCGATCGCGCCGAAGTCGTCGGGCGTTCCCCACCGGCCGCCGGGCATCCGCGGCAGCACGCGGCGCTGGAATCCCTCGGACTGCAGCATCGGATCCGCCAGCGGTGTGCTGACCCAGCCCGGGAGCACGGCGTTGGCGCGGATGTCGTGCTTGGCCAGTTCCATCGCGATCGATTTGACCATGGACACCACGCCGCCCTTGCTGGCCGCGTAGGCCTGCCCGCGCGGCGGGCCCTGCTTGGCGGCCAGGCTCGATGTCGCCACGAGGCTGCCGCCCTCGCCCTGCTCGACCATCCGCGCGGCCGCGGCGCGCAGCGTGCTGAACGCGCCCTCCAGGTTGACCCGGGTCACGCGGCGGAATTCCTCCGCGCTGGTCTCGGTGAAACGCGTTCCGCCGGAACCGATCCCGGCGTTGGCGAAGCACGAGTCGATCCGGCCGAAGTGGTCGGCGGTGCGCGACATCGCGTCCTCGACCTGCTGTTCGTCGCCCACATCGCAGCGCAGCGCGAGGACATCGGCACCGGCGGCGGACAGCGTCGCCGCGGCGTCGCTGTTGCGCTGCTCATTGGTGCCCCAGAGGCACACCCGGGCACCTGCGGCGGCGAGCGCTCCGGCCATGCCGAAACCGATCCCCGAGTTCCCGCCGGTGATCACCGAAACATGCCCGGTCAGGTCGAACAGGTCGGTCAACGGTCCTCCCGGTGCTCCGCTCGGCACCAGGTGCCCGGCGCCGCCGATGATCCTGGCCCGCTGCGGTGTACCTGCGCAAGACCCGGGGATCAGTGCGGGTGCAGCAGGTGCGCGTACTGCCGCTTGCGGCGGGGTTCGACCAGCGAGCCGAGCAGCAGCGCGGTCTGCTTGGCCACGTACTCGCCGAGGTCGAGCTTCTGCTCCAGGTACCAGTGCTTGAGCGCCCAGCCGTGCGCCATGAGCACGAGGTCGTGCGCCACCAGGTCGGCGTCCAGGTCGACCAGCAGGCCGGCCGCGGTGCCCCGGTGCAGCGCCGCGCGCAGCGGTTCGGTGCTGGCGACCTCCATCGCCTTGATCTTCACCCGGCCCTGGCTGCTCAGCGCGCGGCTCTCCCGGTAGGTCAGCACGGCCGCGTGCCTGCGCTCGTCGACGACCTCGCAGTAGGCGCGGAACGCGGCGGCCACCTCCTCCACCGGGTCGTCCCCGGCTGCGGCCACGGCCTCGGGCACCCGGGTGGAGATGGTGTCCAGCACGTCCACGATCACCGCCAGCAGCAGCTCGTCCTTGCCGCCGAAGTACCGGTAGATGAGCCCGACGCTGACCTCGGCCTCCTCGGCCAGGGCCTGCATGGACACGCCCTGGAACCCCTCGCGCTCCATGAGCGTCGCCGCGGCGTCCAGCAGCTGCCTGCTGCGCCAGGCGGCCCGTGCGGCGCGGGCGGCTTCGCCCGGGTCGTTGCCGCGGGATCGGGCGGGTGAGGACATCTCGGCACTCCATCCGGTCGGTGAACGGCTGTTCAGCACGAGTGGATCCATGTTCACACCGGTCCGCGCCCCGCGTTCCCGGCGGGGGCGGTGGCCCTTGACACAGGGGTCGGTGTGAATCAGCATTCACTCACGATGAACCGATGTTCATCGTAACTGAATTCGGATTCGACAACGACCCGCGACCCGGAACGCGAGCGGGAAACGGCGAGGGGAGAGGTCATCGATGACCGGTTACACCGATATCGAGTACGCCGTGCAGGACACCGCAGCGGTGGTCACCATCAGCCGGCCGGAGCGCTACAACGCCTTCCGCGGCAAGACCGTCGAGGAGCTCATCTCCGCGCTGCGCACGGCCTGGGCCGACGAGCGCGTGCGTACCGTGATCCTCACCGGTGCGGGGGAGAAGGCGTTCTGCACCGGCGGTGACGTCAAGCAGCGCGCCGAAACCGGGGACTACGGTCCGACCGAGAGCGGCATGTTCGAGATCGGCTACCTGCACAAGCTGATTCGCGACATCCCGAAACCGGTCATCGCCGCGGTGAACGGGCTCGCGATCGGCGGCGGGCACGTGCTGCACGTGCTCTGCGACCTGACCATCGCCGCCGACACCGCCCGGTTCGGCCAGTCCGGGCCGCGGGTCGGTTCCTTCGACGCCGGATTCGGGTCCGCCTTCCTCGCGCGGATCGTCGGGGAGAAGCGGGCCCGCGAGATCTGGTACCTGTGCCGGCAGTACGACGCGGAGACCGCCGAGCGCTGGGGACTGGTGAACCGGGTCGTCGCGGCCGACCAGCTGCTCGACGAGGCGCGCACCTGGGCCGCCGAGATCGCGGCGAACAGCCCCACGGCGCTGAAGTTCCTCAAGCAGTCGTTCAACGCCGACACCGACCACCAGGCGGGCCTGTCCAACATGGCCATGTCGGCGCTGCACCTGTTCACCGACTCCACCGAGGCGCAGGAAGGCGCGAGTGCCTTCGCCGAGAAGCGCAAGCCGGACTTCACCGGTTATCCGGCGCCGGCGTGATCCGCCCGGGACGACCGACCCGCCGAGCAGAAACCCGGGAGCAGGTGTGGATTTCGGAGTGAGTACCGAACAGGCCGAACTGGCCGAACGGGCGCGCCGGTTCGCCGCGGAGCGCCTGGCGCCCGGATACCGCGCCCGCGAGCGGGCGGGCGCCGTCGAGCCCGAGGTGCGCAGGGAGATGGGTGAGCACGGGTTCATCGCCCCGGAGCTGCCCGCACAGCTGGGTGGTCGCGGGACCGGGCGGCTCAGCTCGGGCATCGCGGTCGAGGAGATCGCCAAGGGGGACTTCTCCGTCTCCTACCTGCAGGTCGTCGGTTCGCTCGTCGGCCAGATCCTGGCCACCGAGGCGCCCGCGGACCTGGCGGCGCGCTGGGTGCCCGGCATCTGCGCGGGCGAGCACGTGGTGGGCATCGGGCTCACCGAGCCGCACGCCGGATCGGATGCGGGCATGCCGCGGCTGACCGCTCGCCGCGAGCAGGACCACTACGTCCTGGACGGGGTGAAATCCCTGTCGTTTTGCGGTTCCGCCTCCGCCGCGGTGGTCTTCGCGCGCACCGGTGACGACCAGCGCCGGGCGAAGGGGATCAGCGCCTTCCTCGTCCCGCTGGACCTGCCCGGTGTGACCCGGGAGTCGTACGCGGACATGGGAACCCGCGCCGTCGAGCGCGGTGCCGTGCACCTGGACGGCGTGCGCGTGCCCGCGGGCAACCTCATCGGTGCCGAAGGGTGCGGATTCACCCAGGTGATGCGCGGTTTCGACTTCAGCAGAGCGCTGATCGGCCTGCAGTGCACCGGTCTCGCGCAGCTGACCGTGGACGACACCTGGCGGTACGTGTCCGAGCGCGAAGCGTTCGACCGTCCGCTGAGCGCGTTCCAGGGCGTGTCCTTCCCGCTCGCCGAGTCCGAGACGCTGCTGACCGCCGCGCGCCTGCTGTGCCGGGAAACGCTGTGGCTGGCCGACGAAGGGCTCGCGCACACCGCGAAAGCGGCGATGTGCAAGTGGTGGGCGCCGAAGACCGCGTTCGAGGTCATCCAGAACTGCCTGCTGCTGCACGGCCAGTTCGGCTACCGCACCGATCTGCCCGTGGAACAGCGGCTGCGCGACGTGCTCGGGCTGCAGATCGGCGACGGCACCGCGCAGATCATGAAGCTCGTGATCGCCCGGGACAGGCTCGGCCGCGAGCTCGCCCCGTGAACCGGAAACAGGCGGACCGTGCGCAGGTCCGCGGATACGTCGAGGAGTCAGGAATGGGACGACTGCAGGACAAGGTCACCGTGGTCACCGGCGCCGGGCGCGGGATCGGCCGCGCCATCGCCGAGAAGTGCGCCGCGGAATCAGCGACGGTCGTGATCGCCGACATCGACCCGGACACCGCCGCGGCCACCGCGAAGGAGATCGGCGAACCGGCGATGGGCGTGCGCGCCGACGTGACCTCCCGCGATTCGGTGCAGGCCGCGGTCGAGGAGGTCACCGACCGGTTCGGCCGGATCGACGTGCTGGTCAACAACGCGGGCTGGGACAAGGCCGCGCCCTTCGTGGACAGCGACGAAGCCGACTGGGACCGCATCGTGGCGATCAACCTGTTCGGCACGCTGCACACCACCAAGGCCGTGCTGGGGCACATGGTGGAGCAGGGCAGCGGCGCGGTGGTCAACATCGGGTCCGACGCCGGCCGCGTCGGCTCCTCGGGCGAAGCCGTGTACTCGGCCGCCAAGGGCGGGGTCATCTCGTTCACCAAGACCATCGCCCGCGAGGTGGCCCGGCACCGGATCAACGTCAACTGCGTGTGCCCCGGCCCCACCGATACCGAGCTGTTCAACTCGATCGGCGGTGACCGGCCGGAACTGCGCCAGGCGCTGACCAAGGCGATCCCGTTCCGGCGACTGGGCGACCCGGCGGACCTCGCCGGCGCCGTCACCTTCCTCGCCTCCGCGGAGGCCCAGTACATCACCGGGCAGACCGTCAGCGTCAGCGGCGGCCTGACCATGAGCTGAAACGGGGCGCGACGATGGCGTTCGAGACCAACCTCACCGCCGAGCGCATCGGCGAGCACACCGCGCAGGGCCACTGGACCGGCGAGGTCAGCACCGACCACCTCGATGCCTGGGCCGCGCGGGTCCCGGACAAGCTCGCGGCGGTCGACGAGCACCGCAGCACGACCTACCGCGAGCTGGCCGAGCAGGTGCACCGCTGCGCGGCCGGTCTGCTGGAACTGGGCGTGGGTGCCGGTGACGTGGTGTCCTTCCAGCTGCCCAACCGCATCGAGTGGCTGGTGCTGCACTTCGCCTGCACCCGCATCGGTGCGGTCAGCAACCCGCTCATCCCGATCCACCGCGACCGCGAGGTCGGGTTCGCGCTGCAGCTGGCGCGATCGCGGATCGTGGTCGTGCCGGACGAGTTCCGCGGTTTCGACCACCCGGCGATGGTCGAGCGGCTCCGCCCGGACCTGCCCGACCTGCAGCACCTGCTGGTGGTCGGCGGGGAGAGCGGTCCCGGCAGGACATCGTGGGAGGAGTTCCTGGCCACCCCGTGGGAACGGCAGCACCCGGCCGCCGAGCTGGCTCGGTTGCGGCCAGACCCGGACGAGGTGACGCTGCTCATCTTCACCTCCGGCACCACCGGTGAGCCCAAGGGCGTGATGCACACGCACAACGCGCTGGTGGCCGCGAACCGGGCGATGGCGCAGCGGGTCGAGGTCGACTCCGACAGCGTGCTGCACATGGCCTCCACGTTCGCCCACCTGACCGGGTTCCTCTACGGCGCCCGGCTGCCCGTCCAGTTCGGTGCCACCGGCGTCTACCAGGAGGTCTGGGACCCGCAGCGGTTCGTCGAGCTGATCGAGCAGCGCGGGATCACGCACACCTCGGCGGCCACGCCGTTCCTGCACGACCTGCTCAGTGCGGACAACCTGGCCCGGCACGACGTCTCCGCGCTGCGCCGCTTCTGCTGCATGGGGGCGCCGGTGCCGCGCCCGCTGGTGCGCCAGGCCGGGGAGCAGCTTCCCGCGACCGATGTGCTCAGCGGCTGGGGCCAGAGCGAGAACGCGCTGGTGACCATCGGCGTGCCCGGAGACGACGAGGACAAGACCGCCACCCGCGACGGGATCCCGCTGGCGGGCATGCGCATCCGGGTCGTGGACGCCCGGGGACGGCCGCTGCCGCCCAGCGCGGAGGGCAGGCTGCAGGTGCGCGGCCCGTTCTTGTTCGTCGGCTACGCGCGGCGCCCGGACACCACGCGCGATGCGTTCGACGGGGCCTGGTTCGACACCGGTGATCTGGCCGCCATCGACGAGGACGGCTACCTGAGCATCAGCGGCCGCACCAAGGACGTGATCATCCGCGGCGGGGAGAACATCCCGGTGGCTTACCTGGAGGACGTCCTGCACGAGCACACCGCGGTGCAGGCCGCCGCGGTGGTGGGCGTGCCGGATCCGCGGCTGCAGGAGCGGGCCTGCGCGGTCGTCGTGCCCGAACCCGGGGAGCCGGAACCGGATTTCGCCGAGCTGCAGCGGTTCCTCGCCGCGAAGGGCGTGGCCAAGCCGTACTGGCCGGAACGGCTGGAGGTGGTCGGCGAGCTGCCGCGCACGCCCAGCGGCAAGATCCAGAAGTTCCGCCTCCGCGAGCAGCTGGGCGACGAGGCGGATCACCAGCGGTAGTCGAGGAACTTCCCGTCCCACGTCACCACCACGCGGTCGCCCTCCGGATCCGGCACCCGCTCCACCTGCATCCGGAAGTTGATGGCGCTCATGATCCCGTCGCCGAACTTCTCGTGGATGAGCTCCTTCAGGGCGGGTCCGTAGACCTGCAGCGCCTCGTGGAACCGGTAGATCGTCGGGTCCGCGACGACCGCTTCGCCGGAGCCGCGGTAGGGCTGGCGCTGCAGGGCCTCGACGACGTCCGCGCCCAGGTCGAGCAGTTCGGCCGCGGCGGCCGCGTCGGAGGGGCTCATCGGGTGCTGACCCAGCAGCGCCGCGGTCGTCCACACCTCGGGCTTGCCCAGCCGTTCGGCGATCTGCGCCCAGGTCAGACCCGCCCGCACGCGCGCCTGCGCCACCACTTCGCCTGCTTGCTGCTTGTGCACCATCGGCTCCGGGAGATCGGGGTTGCTCTGCGCGGCGGACGGTAGCCGCCGCGCGTACCGGGCGCATGACCACGCGGGGACACCGGTGTGACGCCGGCTGCCGATGGCGGTCCCGCCCCGGCCGGGTGCCGGGGCGGGACCGCAGCGGGCCGCGCCGGGTGCAGTGGCCGACCCGCGGGCCGAGCGGTGCGTTCCCCGCGCCACCGACGACACCGCAGATGCTAGAACTGGCGTTCGATTGATCGCCAGTCGGCGGGGTGTGGCCCTGGGCACGCTGCCCGCTCCCCGTGCCGACGGACGTGCCGGAGCAGATACTGGCCGCGCCGCCGGGTCGCGGCGGTACCGGCCGGGACGGAGGTGCGCAGATGGGTGGCACGGGATCGGAGTCCGAACCGGATCTGTCCGGCGCGGCGCGCGGCCGCGTGGACGAGGAGCTGCGCAGGCTGCGGAGCAGGCGCGCGGAGCTGGTCGACGAGCTGACCCAGGGCGGTGACCAGGGCGATCGCGGGGACGCCTCGCGGGCGCTGGAGGCCGGGGACGAGCTGGTCGACCTGGACGACCGCATCGCGCTGCTGCGTCACCACCTGGCCGATGGTGGGCACCCGCCGGTGGAGGGCATCCGCCCGGGGACGCGGGTGACCCTGCGGTTCGGCGGCGGCGACGTGCAGGTGCTCGACGTCGTGGGCATCACCGAGGAGGTGCCGCCCGGGGCCGAGGATCGCTCGCTGACCACGGACAGCCCGCTCGGATTGGCGCTGTCCGGTGCCCGCCCGGGCCGGCTGGTCGAGTTCGACGCGCCGGAGGGTCGGCGCCGTGTCCGGGTGATCGACGTCGAGCTTCCGGAGTAGCCGCCGGACTTCCGGATTCCGCGGAACTGGCCACTGTGGACCGAGCAAACCGCCTCAGCGGAACGGAAAATCGAACTTTTCGGGTTCATGATCACTCATTCAGGTGGAACCGGGTCCGGTTCCTGGAGGGGTTCGCCCGGGTGACGTCAGAGTGGTCGCGGACCGCCGCGGGGAGCTGCCCGCGGCGGTCCGCGCGAACCAGCCCCGCACCCCGAGTGGAGAACCGGAATGTTCCAGACGCTGCACGAGATCCTCGTCGACCGGATCCGAATAGCGCCGGACGGTATCGCGCCGGAAGCGACCCCCGAGGACATCGATCTGGACTCGTTGGCCATGGTCGAGCTGTCCGTGGCCCTGGAGGAGGTCGGTATCGCCATCACCGAAGGCGAGCTCAAGCACGTCGCCACCGTCGGCGACATCGCCGAGCTGATGCAGGAGCGGGCATGACCGCCCGCAGCACCCCCGTGCGCGCAGGAGTGGTGATGTCCGCGTGGAGATGACCGAACTCGACGAATACCCGCTCGCCCCCGGCCTGCTGCGGGAGTGGACCCCCCGCGCGCCGGAGCTGACCGCCGCGTCCGGGGAGGTCCGCGACGAGGCTCCGCCCACCTACAACCAGGAATGGCACTTCCGCGGCATCGCCAGCCTCCAGGGACGCGGCATCCGCACGCCCGCCTGGCTCGGGGTCGGCTTCGAGATCGCCGGGGAACTCGACCAGGAGGCGTTCCGCGCGGCCCTGCGCGCCTGGGTCGACCGGCACGAGACGTTGCGCAGCACGCTGCGCGGAACGGGCCCGGACATGCAGCGGTTCACCGCACCGGCCGGTCGGGTCGGCATCGAGGACACCAAGGTCGGCGAACTGCTGCCCGAGGACGACATCACCGGAACCGTGCAGCAGCGGCTGGACGCGGCCACCGACGGTACGCGCTGGCCGAACTTCACCGTGCAGACCCTGGAGCGCGCCGAAGGGACCACGGTGCTGGTGGCCTACGACCATTCCAATGTGGACGGATACTCGGTGCTGGCCACCGCGCACGAACTGCACGTCCTCTACGCCGACTGCCTGCGCGGCAGAGCGCCCCGGGTTCCGTCGGCGGGCAGCTACGTCGCGTTCAGCAGGGCCGAGCGCGACGCCGCGCGCGACGTCGACCGCGATCACCCGGCGGTCGGCGAGTGGGACGCGTTCATCGACGAATGCGGGGGGAACCTGCCCGGATTCCCGCTCGAACTCGGTGTCGGGGACGGAGAGCTGCTGCCGCACACCGGAGCTCGCCGCCACCTGCTGGACGAGGTCGAGGCCGAGGAGTTCGAGCGGTTCTGCCGCCACCACCGCGGCAGCGCGCTGGCCGGCGTGCTGGCGGCGTCCGCGGTCGTGGCGCGCGAGTTGCGCGGCGACGACGTCTACCGGGTGGTCTCGCCGTTCCACACCCGCGCGAGCCCGGAGTGGTCGGCGTCGATGGGTTGGTACGTGGGTGCCGGTCCGGTGCGCATCGATCTGTCCGCGGCTCGGCGGCTCAGCGAGGTGCTCGCGCCGGCGCAGAGCTCGGCCCGGCAGGCGATGCGGGTGGCGAAGGTCCCGTTCGCCAAGGTCGTGGACGTGCTCGGACTGGACCTGCAGCGGCACTCGCCGGACGTGTTCTCCTTCGTGTCCTATTTGGATATGCGGGAGATCCCCGGTGCGCGGGACTGGGCCGATTGGAACGCCCGGACGCTGGTCCGGATGTCGTACGGCGACAAGGCGAACCTGTGGGTCAATCGCACGCACGGCGGTCTCGGCATCACGGCCCGCTACCCGGACACCCCGGCCGCGCAGCACAGCATCACCCGCTACTTCGACGGCGTGGCGGCCGTGCTGCGTGATGTGGTCACCAGCGGTGATCACGCCCTTCGCTGATCCGCATCCGCCGGTCGTTTTCCCTGGTAGCCGGAACATGCGTCATCGCAGCCGGTTTCGGCTGTCCCTCAGGAGGCAGCGAGCGAACCTGCTCGCGACACCGCCGTATCCGGCGCCGACCACCAACCGAGAGGACGAGGTTGATGGCTTACCAGGGCAATCCTTCCGCCGACGAGAGCACGGGCAGCGAGCACGGGGACGCCGAGCGCTTCTTCGTGCTGCCCAGCGAGACCGCTGAGCGCATCCGGCGCGAGGAGTCCCGCAGAGCCGACGACGGTGGCGAGTGCGACCGGAAGTGACCGGCGCATCGCCCGGCGGGCGGATTGCCCGCCCGCCGGGCGTGCGGATGATGGCAGGGGACACGGGAGGTGCCCATGCCGGTGGAAGGGGTCCGGGTCGTCGCGTTCGACGTCTTCGGCACGGCTGTGGACTGGCGCACCGGGGTCGCCCGCGCCGTCGCGGCAGCGGCGGCGCGGCGCGGTGCGGCCGTGGACGAGTGGGCCTTCGCCGACGCGTGGCGCGAGCGCTACCACCCCGCGCTGGGTGCGGTGCGCAGCGGTCGCCGGGAGTGGGTGAACCTCGACCGGCTGCACCGGGAATCGCTCGACGAGCTGCTGGACCGGTTCGACGTCGGTGAGCTGTTCGACGACCGGGAACGGCGCGAGCTGGTCCGGTCCTGGCACCGGCTGCCGCCGTGGCCCGACGTGGGCCCCGGGTTGGAACGGCTGCGCGCGGACCGCACCGTGGCGGCGCTGTCCAACGGCGGATATGCGCTGCTCACCACGCTGGCCAAGCACGCGGGACTGCCGGTCGACGCCGTGCTGTCGGCCGAACTGGCCGGAACGTACAAGCCGGATCCGCACGTGTACCGCACCGCGGCGCGGCTGCTGGACGTGCGCCCGGACGAGATGCTGCTGGTCGCCGCGCACCACTGGGATATCGAAGGGGCGCGCGCCGTCGGGCTGCGCACCGCGTTCCTGGAACGCCCGCTGGAGAAGGGCCCGCACGGTCTGCCCGACCGGGCGGTGGACGTGACCAGCGATCTCGCCGTCACCGGTTTCACCGAGCTCGCCGAACACCTCGCGCCGCCGGCGGCTGCCTGAGCGTGCCGGGGCGTGCACCGGGCCGCGGCGGCTCAACGGGGCGCCGCGGGCCCGGAGCGCCCGGTTTACCGGTCGGCCCGCACCGAAGCGCCGAGCACCACGGGGCCGAACAGGCCGCCCGCGGTCAGCAGCGCCAGCACCAGAGCTCGGGAAAGACGGGTCATGAGCGTTCCCTTCGGGGTTCGGCCGCGCTCCGCCCCGCAACGCGGCAGCCGGTTGATCACCGGCCTTCCGCATCGAACGATCCATGATCGGCGCGAGCAAGTCATGATCCTCCGGTCGGGCGATCAGAAACCGCTATCGGGTGGGATCAGCCGCCGCGCGCGAGGAGCAGCAGGACGTCCAGTACCGCGACCACCAGCACCGCGTGGAAGGCGGCGCGCGATCCCGACCGGCGCGCGAGCAGACCCCCGGCGACCAGGACCAGCGCGGTCAGCGCCAACATCGTCCACGAGGCCGGGGTCACCCGGCCGGGGGCGAGCACCAGCACGGCCGAGGCCGCCAGGACCAGCACCGCGGCCGCGGCGGTGCTGCCCGGCCGGCCGAGGCGGTGCGGCAGTCCGCGGACACCGGCCGCGAGGTCGTCCCGCAGGTCCGGCAGTGCGTTGGCGAAGTGCGCGGCCGACCCCAGCAGGACCGCGGCCAGCACTAGCCACCACGGCACCGGCCGGGCACCGCCCCAGAGCACGAAGACCGGCAGCAGGCCGAACGAGACCGCGTAGGGCAGCACCGACCACGGGCGGGACTTGCCGTCCAGGTCGTAGTACCAGGCCGAGACCAGTGCCGCGGTGTGCGCGACGGCGGCCGGCAGCCCCGAGGGCAGCGACAGCAGCACCGCGGCCGCGGCGGCGCAGCCGATCGCCACCCGCACCGAACCGGCCGGGATCTCGCCGGCGGCCAGGGGTTTGCCGCTCCGGTCCGCGGCGGCGTCCCGCTCGGCATCCACCAGGTCGTTGAGCCAACCCACCGACAACTGCCCGGCCAGCACCGCGGTGACCACCAGCAGCACACCGCCCGGTGCCCGGCCGGTGAGGGCCGCGAGTCCGCCGGCCACCGCAGCCACCACCGCGCACGGGGCCGGGTGCGCTGCCCGGATCAGCGCCACCACCGCGGAATGCCGCATCCGGCGGAGTGTGCCAGCCTGTGGCGCATGGCACGCCCCGGCAGGACCGTCCGGCGCGGCGATCCGGAGCTGTACGAGGTGTTCGCCGACCAGTGGTGGGATCCGCGCGGTGTTTTCGCCATGCTGCACTGGCTGGCCGCATCCCGCGCCGCACTGGTCCCCGAGGCCCGCCGCCGCGGCAGCGTGCTCGTCGACCTCGGCTGCGGAGCGGGCCTGCTGGCGCCGCGGATCGCGGAGCGGGGGCACCTGCATGTCGGCGTCGACACCAGTACCAGCGCGCTGCGCCACGCGCGGGAACGCGGGGTGCGCCCGGTGCTCGCGGACGTCGCCGACACGCCGCTCGCCGACGGCAGCGCCGACTGCGTCGTCGCCGGCGAGGTGCTGGAGCACGTGCCCGACCTGCCGCGGGTGATCGCGGAGGCGTGCCGCCTGCTGCGCCCGGGCGGCGTGCTCGTCCTGGACTCGCTGGCCGCGACCGCGCGGTGCCGCCTGCTGGCGATCGGGCTCGCCGAGCGGATTCCGGGGCTGGCTCCGCGCGGAGTGCACGATCCGGCGCTGCTCGTGGACCGGGCCACCCTCGTCACCGAGGCGGCGCTGCACGGGGTTCCGCTCGCGTTGCGCGGTATCCGCCCGGACTTCGGCGATCTCGCGTCGTTCTTCGTCGGGCGCGGCGAGCACGTGCGGATGCGCCCGACCGGGTCCACCGCCGTGCTGTTCCAGGGCGTGGGGCGGAAATCCCCGGCGCCGGCGGGCGGTGGGCCGTGACCGTGCCGCGCGCCTTCCCGGAACCGGCCTGCGCCGCCGCCGATCTCGCCCGCGGGCTGGCGCCCGGCTTCGCCGAGCGCGCGCAGGAGCACGACGCATCCGGCAGCTTCCCGGCGGAGGACTTCCGCGAGCTGCGCGGCTGCGGGCTGCTGGGGCTGATGGTGCCCGAGGAACTGGGCGGTCTCGGCGCCTCGTTCGCCGACTACGCCGCCGTGGCGGGTGAAATGGCCGCGGGTTCGGGGTCCACGGCGCTGATCTTCAACATGCACGCGTCGATCACCGGTGCGCTGGCCGCGGCCGGGCACGACCTGCTGGCCGACCTGGGTGCGGCGGACGGATTCGGCGCGGAACGCGACCGGCTGCTGGCCGGCGCCGCCGCCGGGTCGCTGTACGCGGTGGCGATGAGCGAACGCGGTGCGGGATCCCGGCTTTCGCACACCCGGACCAGCTTCGCGCGCACTGCGGACGGCTACCGCATCACCGGTGCCAAGGCGTTCGTCTCCGGGGCCGGGCACGCGGACGCCTACCTGGTCACCGCGCGGGAGGACGCCGGTGCCGAACCGGCCGTGTCCTACTTCCTGGTGCCGCACGGGCCCGGGGTGCGCGTCGAGCCGACTTGGGACTCGCTGGGTATGCGGGCCACCGGGAGCCATGACGTGCACTTCGACGTCCGGGTGCCGGCCTCGGCGCTGCTCGGCGGGGTCGAGGGTGTCGTGCTGCCGCTGGCGCAGATGATGCCGCAGTGGCTGGTGGCCTCGTACGCCGCGGTGTACGCCGGGGTCGCCCGCGCCGCGGTGCAGGCCGCGAGCACGCACCTGGCCGAACGCGGCCTGCACGAGCTCCCGGCGGTGCGCGCGCGGGTCGGGCGCGCCGAAGCGGCGGTCGCCGCCGCGGAAGCGGTGGTGCGCGAGGCCGCGCGGCGGGTCTCGGCCGAACCCGGTGCGCCGGGCACGAACCGCTGGGTCTGGCGGGCGAAGCTGGTCGCCGGGGACACCGCCGCCGAGGTGTCCTCCTCGCTGCTGGAAGCCGCCGGTGCCGGTGCGGGACGGCGTGGGCATCCGCTGGAGCGCATCTTCCGGGATGCCCGCTGCGGTGCGCTGCAACCGGCCACCTCTGACGTGTGCGCGGACTGGCTCGGCGTGGCGGTCCTGGACGGCGACCCGGATGCCGAGGCGCGCTGGTGACCGCCGTGCTGGCC
The DNA here is from genome assembly GCF_015209505.1 of Saccharopolyspora montiporae. GTDB lineage: Bacteria > Actinomycetota > Actinomycetes > Mycobacteriales > Pseudonocardiaceae > Saccharopolyspora > Saccharopolyspora montiporae. The sequence goes on along the minus strand of NZ_JADEYC010000030.1, from coordinate 5,801 downwards.
GGGATCGGGTCCGCCGTGCCGGACGGCGGCGCCGAGCAGGACGAGCTCTGGGACGGGTTCTTCAGCAGGCACTTCGCCGGGAACCGGATCGCACGGCGGTTGTTCGAGTCCGCGGGTGTGCGGCGGCGCAGTGTCGTGGCCAACCCGCTGCACGAGGACGTCTCCGGTTGGACCACCGGCGCGCGGATGCACCGCTACGCCCAGGTTGCGCCCGAGCTCGGTGCCCGCGCGGTGGCGGCGGCGCTGGACGACGCGGCGATACCGGCGGACGAGGCGGGGATGTTCGCCGTCGCCACTTGCACCGGTTACGCCACCCCGGGGGTGGACATCCGGATCGCGGCCGAGCTGGGCATGCGGGACGACGTGCAGCGGTTGCTGATCGGACACATGGGCTGCTACGCGGCGGTCCCCGCGCTGGGTGGGGGCGCGGACTTCGTCATCGCCCGCGGCCGCACCGCCGTCGTGCTGTGCCTGGAACTGACCTCGCTGCACCTGCAGCCGTCCACCGCCGACACCGACCAGATCGTCTCGCACGCGCTGTTCGGGGACGCCGCGGTCGCGGTGGTGCTCCGGCCGGCCCGTCCGCGGACCGGTGAACTCGCGCTGGCCGATGTCACCGCGCGCACCGATCCCGGTACCACCGGGCACATGACCTGGGACATCACCGATGCGGGGTTCCGGATGGGGCTGTCGCCCGCGGTTCCGGACGTGCTCGGCGAACACCTCGTCCCGGTCGTCGACGGGCTGCTCGCGCGCAACGGCCTCAGCCGCCGCGATGTGCACGGCTGGGCGGTTCACCCGGGGGGACCGCGGATCCTGGACACCGCCGAGAACGCCCTCCAACTGGGGCCTTCCGCGCTGGTCCGCTCCCGGGAGGTGCTGGCCCAGCACGGGAACTGCTCCTCGGCGACGCTGCCGCTGATCGTCGAGCGGATGGTGCGCTGCGGTGAGGCCGGTTCCGGGAACCTGGTCGCGCTGGCCTTCGGACCGGGCCTGACGCTGTACGCGGCGCTGCTGCGCGCCGGGTCGTGACCGCGCAGCCGCCGGAACCCGTCTCGCCGGCACCGCCGCATCCGGTGCAGCACCCGGTGGCCGAAATGTTGTGGGAGGACCCGGTCTTCGTGCACTGGCCGTGCGATCCGGGTCTCGTGGGGCCGCTGCTGCCACCCGGGACGCGGCCGGACCTCAGCGCCGGTGCCGCGTGGATCGGCCTGGTGTGCCTGCGGATCCGCTGCGCCCGCGTGCTCGGCCTGCCGGTGCTGCGCGAACCGGGCCTGGCGGAGATGAACCTGCGCACCTACTGCGTGGACCGGTCCGGGCGGCGCGGGCTGGTGTTCCTGGCCGCCGGGTTGTCCCGGACCGCCCCGGCGCGCGCGGCCCGGCTGCTGGGGCGGTTGCCTGCCCGCGGGAGCGGTGTGCAGCACGCGGACGAGCAGGGCGTGCTGGCCTATTGCGCGGGCGATCCGCTGCGCTCGGGGCTGCGCGTCGTGCCGGGCGGACCGGCCGGACCCGGCGCGCACGAGCACTTCACCACGGATCGGTGGCGGCTGTTCGCGCGCTGGTACGCCGGCAGGCTGCTGCGGGTGGCGGTGGCCCATCCGCCCTGGTCGCTGCGCCGCGGACGGCTGCTGGACCTCGACGCCGGTGGGATGTTCGCCGCGGCCGGACTTCCGGTGCCCCGCGCGGACCCGGCGGTGCTCTGCGCGGCGGCGACCTCGTCCCGCTTCGCCGCGCCCCGCCTGGTGCGGGGGTGACCGCTCACCCGCGACCCGGGTACCACCAGTCCGGAGGCGGCGGGCGGTCGTCCTCCGGGGGCGGGGTGCTCGGGCCGGACGTGGCCTGCGGGCCGGTGAATCCGGCCGCGCGGTCCAGCTCGGCCGGGGTGATCGAGCCGGCCAGCACTGCGCCGTCGAACACGAGCACCCGCTCGTCGGCACCCGCCAGCCGCGGCATGACCGCGGACAGTGGTTCGTCCGGGGCAGCAGTGCCGACTTCGGGCAGCGGGGTGGCGATCCGGGCCAGCGTCGTCGTGCTCCGCGCGCGCTGCGGGACCGCGCGAGCCCGCCGCACGCCCACCACGCCGAGCAGTTCGTTCCCGTTGCTGACGGCGAAACTCGCCGGGCCGCGCTCGAAGACCCGCTCGCGTAGGAACCGGTCCACGGTCAGCCCCGCGTCCACGGTCGGCACGTCCCGGTCCATCGCCTCGGCCACCCGGATGCCGGCGAGCTTCTCGCCGAGGCGGGCCTGCCGCTGCTCACCACCGGCGATGGTGAGCACGAACATCCCGATCAGCACCCACCAGACGCCGTCCACACCGCTGGTGAACGCGCGGACCACCCCGGCGGCGACGAGCAGTCCGCCCAGGCCCTGACCGGCGCGCGCCGACCACACCGACGCCGTGGTCCGGTCCCGGGTCCAGCGCCACAGACCGGCCCGCAGCACGCGGCCGCCGTCCAGCGGTGCGGCCGGGACCAGGTTGAACACCGCCAGCGCGACGTTGAGCACGGCCAGGTACAGCAGCACCGCCGCGGCCAGCCGTCCCGCGCCTACCTGGATCGCCGCCCATGCCGCACCGCCGAACACGACCCCGAGCAGTGCGCTGACGGCCGGTCCCACCACGGCGATGCGGAACTCCGCGCCCGGCGTGCGCGCCTCGTCCTGCAACCGGGCCACACCGCCCAGCAGCCACAGGGTGATCCCGGCGACCCGAACGCCGTTGCGCCGGGCGACGATCGCGTGCGCGAGCTCGTGCCCGAGCAGGGACAGCATCAGCAGCACCGCGGCCAGCACCCCGCTGAGCGCGTAACCCGGCGCCGAATGCCCCGGGAACACCGCGGGCAGCTGGTAGGCGGCCAGGCCGACCGCGACCAGCAGCATGATTCCGGCGACGCTCCAGTGCAGGCCGACCCGGACCCCCGCGATGCGTCCCAGCGGGACAGTTGCTCTCATGTGCGCTCCGCATCCCGTGACTGCTCGTAGCACCAGTGTGCCCGCACCGCCCCGTTCCGGGCTGCCCGCGGACCGGTGACCACCCGGTCCGATCCGCGCTGCCGGGCTCCCGCGGGCGGTCCACCATGGGTGCGGCGGGTGGTACGGAGGGAGCAGCCGATGGCAGCCGGCGGTAGGCCGATCGTGGTGGGGTGGGACCTGTCGGATTCCTCGCGCAGGGCGGTCTGGTGGGCCGCCCGCGAAGCGTCCAGCCGCGGGGTCGACCTGCTGTTGGTGCACGTGTTCACCTGGCCGTTCGAGGAGTTCACGCCGATCCGCGTGGCCGGTGCGGATGACACCACCGAACCGGTGCAGCAGGCGCTGCGCCGCGCGCTGGACGACCTGGTCGAGAGCTGCCACCAGATCGACCCGGAACTGGACGTGCGCACCGAACTCCGCAACGGGGATCCGGCGCACGAGCTCGGTGCGTTGTCCGAGGAAGCGGAACTGCTGGTGCTGGGCGGTCCGTCCGGTGACGAGGTGCCCGGGATCGGGTCCACCTCGGCGGAACTGGTGTCCCGCCGGGCCAGCACTGCGGTCGTCGTCGTGCGCGGCGATCCGCAGCGCACCACCGGGCCGGTCGTGGTGGGCGTGGACGGGTCGCCGGTGAGCGCCGCTGCGGTGGCCTTCGCGTTCGACTACGCCGCGCGGCACGACCGGGAACTCGTCGCGGTGCACGCGTGGAGCGATCTGCCGCTGGAGCCGTTCGCGCAGACGGGTACCTGGGACACCGCGTGGGGCGAGGTGCGCGAGGAAGCCGAGCAAGTGGTGGCCGCCGCCCTGGCCGGGTATCGGGAGCAGTACCCGGACGTGGTGGTGCGCCGCGAAGTCGCCCCGGAAAAGCCCGCGGCCGCGCTGTTCCGCGAAGCGGCCGACGGCGGCCTTCTCGTGGTAGGCAGCCACGGCCGCGGCCGCATCCGGCGGGCCTTGTTGGGGTCGGTCAGCCACGCCGCGGTCAACCGCGCCCCCGCGCCGGTGGCCGTCGTTCGCGCCGGTACCGGCTGATCGGGCTCACCCGATGCCGTAGCGCAGCACCCGCACCATCCGCCGCAGCGGCGGAAGGGCGCTGGCCCGGCGGTAGGGGGCGGACATCCGCCTGCGCGCGGCCGGGGTCATGATCCGGTTCTCCTCCAGCAGCCGCAGCCGCGGGTGCCAGGACGGCAGTGCGCGCGGATCGCGCAGCGCCCAGCCGAGCACGGCGCCGGTCGCCGAAACCGCCGCACCGCGGCCGATGAGCCGCTTGCCGAGCGGGGTGACCGCGTCGAAGACCAGCTCGCCGCGCCCGATTCGTTGCGCCAGCGCGGTGACCAGCTCGCGCACCTCGCGGGCGGCCAGGTAGAACAGCACGCCTTCGGCGACCACCAGCGTCGGCCGGTCTTCCGGGACCGCGTCCAGCGCTGCGGTGCCGGTGGCCGGGGCGGCGACGAGCTTGCGGTCGCCCTGCTCGCCGTAGAGCTCGCACCGCAGCTCGATCACTTCCGGCAGGTCGATCTCGTACCAGTCGGTCCCGGACCCGGGCTGCACGCGGCCGTACCGGTCGTCGAGCCCGCAACCCAGGTGCAGGACCACCGCGTCGGGGTGGCGGTCGAGGAATCGTCGGGTCCAGGCATCCAGCGGTCGGCTGCGCAGCGCGGTGCCCACGACTTCGTCGGTGCCGATCTGCAGCCGGGAGAAGTCGTAGTCGATGCGGTGCACGGCCTCGGCGGCCGCCGGGTCACCGAGCACCGGCTCGGGCGACCGGCTGTCCAGCGCTCGCGAGTAGAGGGTGATCAGGAGAGTTTCGGCCTGCGCGGACAGCCGGACCGGTGCCATCGTGCCTCCCGTGCTCGGTGGCTCCCACCGCGCGGTGGAAGCCAAGACCACTCTGCTGGCGGGGCGCGCCGTTGTGAAGACCGCCGCCGGGCCGGGACGTTCACCATCTGAAGTTCCCGAGTGGCCGGATCCCGAGATCGCGGCGAAAATGTGGGCTGATCAACAGCGCCTGCCGAAAGAGGGGATTGGCGTGTACGGCGAATCCGGTTCGGGAACCCGCGTCCGCACGCGGTATCCGGACGACAGCGCCCACCGCTGCGACCACCGGTCCCGCTCCCGGGCCCCGGCACAACCGGGGCCGGTCCGCGATCAGCGAACCTCTCGTAGCCCGTTCGCGATGCGTCGGTTGTCGGTGTTCGTCTACGCGCTGTGCATGGGCGCGTCGCCGATCGCGTTCCTGCTCGCGTTCCTGGCCTGGCAGCAGCCCGCCGGCCTGCCGATGTTCGTGGCACTGCTGGCGATGGGACTGCTGCTGCTGGTCAGCGGTGTGGTGGTGATCCTCGTGCGCTGCGTGGCCGAGCAGTCGCGCAGGCTGCGCCGCCACCAGATGCTCATCGAGCAGTTCACGGTCAGCAGCGGCGAGCTGCGCTGAGCACCTGCCTGCGTTTCACCCCACCCGGATGATCTCGGTCATTGCTGCGGCCACCCCGGACGGGACAGGATTCGGTGCGCCGCCGCTGCCGTCGGTGCAGGGCGGTCCGCAGCATTCCCAGCACGGTTAGGTGGTTTTTCGAGGATGTTCTTCACGATTCTCGGGTGGCTGGTGTTCGGCCTCATCGCCGGGTTCATCGCACGAGCGCTTGTCCCGGGCAAGGACAACATCGGCCTGGTGATGACGATCGTGCTCGGCGTCGTCGGATCCGTGGTGGGTGGTCTGGTGGTCGGGGCGCTCACCGGTGGGCTCCGCGGGTTCGCACCCGCCGGGTGGATCGGCTCGGTGATCGGTGCGGTCATCGTGCTCGTGGTCTACAACAAGGTCACCGGACGCAACCGCGGAATCC
>NZ_JADEYC010000003.1 GCF_015209505.1 Saccharopolyspora montiporae | reverse complement strand
GGTCCCTTTGTGGGGCCCCCACTTTTTTTATGCCCGAACCCTGGGTTGGGGTCGGGTTGTGGTGGTCGAGCGTGCTTGATGTGGCACCGAGGGTGATCTGCGCGTCCTGTGCGACGTAGTGTCGCGGTATGGATGGAGCACGGGTTCTCTGCGTTCAGCTCTCCGACCTCGACCCGCCTGCCCGGCTCGGCGCCTGGTTGCGCGACGAGGGGGTCGAGCTCGATGTCGTCCACGTAGCTGGCGGCGCAGTGCCTGCTTCGCTGGACCAGCACGATGCGCTCGTCGTCCTCGGTGGCGAGGCGGGTGCTTACGATGATCTCCACCACTCGTGGCTGTCCGCGGTGCGGGGGCTGTTGAGCTCGGCCGTAGCCCGCGAGGAACTCGTGTTGGCGATCGGGTTGGGAGCCCACTTGCTCGCCGTGGCCACCGGTGGTCAGGTGCGCGCCGCTGCCGGCGGGCCGGAGCGCGGGACGTTGCTCGTGGCGAAACGCGATGCCGCGGCCGAGGATCCGCTGTTCGGTCCATTGCCGTTGCTCCCGGACGTTCTGCAGTTCCACGATGACGAGGTCACCCAGCTGCCGCCATCCGCCCAGCAGCTCGCCGCATCGCCGAAGTGCGAGAACCAAGCGTTCCGCGTCGGTGCGCGGGCCTACGGCCTGCAATTCCACATCGAGACCACGCCGGACATGGTGCGCACCTGGGCCGATCAGCTCGACGCCGACGAGGCCATCAGCACGATCCGGACCGGGCAGCTCGACCCGGCGCACCTCGACGAGTTCCACGCCGACCTCGACGAAACCTGGCGCCCGTTCGTGCAGCGGTTCGCGCGGGTGGCGGCGACACCGCCGGGGCGGCGCAATCCGAACCGGATGCTGCCGCTCGCGGACGACTGATCGCCCCGGCCGGGTCCGTTCTGCGCACGGCGGTAGGGAGACTACGGTTCGGACATGGTGAACAGTGCGTCCCGCACGGGATCGGTACCGTCCCCGGCGCGCTACGGGTTCAGCGACGTCGAGCGGGCCGAGGCTCAGCTGCGTCGCGCGGGCTGGTGGTCCGACCACGGACCGCAAGGAGCCGAACCGGTCCTCAACGCCTTGTCCCGCAGCCCCGATCCCGACCTGGCGCTGCACTCCCTGGACCGGTTCCACGACGTCCTCGGCGCTGACTGGGCAGAACTGGCCGCGGAACTGCTGGCCGATCCCGGATTGCGCGGACGGCTGTTCGGTGTGCTCGGTACCTCCACCGCGTTCGCCGATCACCTCGTCGCGCACGCGCAGGACTGGCGGCGGATGCGCAGCGGACCGCACCGGCCGCATTCGCTGGACGCGTTCACCGCGGCGCTGCTGAACGCGGTGCAGGCGGAGGAGACCGGGGAAGAACCGGGGACACCGGGCGGACCGGAACCCGCGCTGCGCGGAGACGCCGCCATCAGCGCGTTGCGCGGTGAATACCGCGCGCTGCTGCTCGAAATCGCCGGCCGCGACATGGGGCACGTCGTCGAAACCGAGCTCCCCGAACCCAGCTACGAAGAGATCGTCGCGGCGCTGTCGGACGCCGCCGTCGCCGCGTTGCGCGCGGCGCTCGCCGTCGCGGCGGCCGAACTGCGCGAATCCGGTTCGGACACCGTGCCGAGCCTGGCCGTGATCGCCATGGGCAAGTGCGGGGGGCGGGAGCTCAACTACGTCAGCGATGTCGACGTGGTGTTCGTCGCCGACGGCGAAGACGACCTGCAGGCCGCCACCAAACTCGCCAGCACGCTGATGCGCATTGCCGGCGCGGCGTTCTTCGACGTGGACGCGGCGCTGCGCCCGGAAGGTAAAGCCGGGGCGCTGGTGCGCACCCTCGACGGACATCTCAACTACTACCGCAGGTGGGCCAGGACCTGGGAGTTCCAGGCGCTGCTGAAAGCGCGCCCCGTCGCCGGGGACGCCGATCTGGGTCGGCGCTACCTGGACGCCGTGCAGCCGCTCGTGTGGACGGCCTCCGAACGCGAAGGGTTCGTCTCCGATGTGCGTTCCATGCGTCGGCGGGTCGAGGACCACGTGCCGGACGAGCTCGCCGAACGCGAGCTCAAATTGGGTCGCGGGGGGCTGCGGGACGTGGAGTTCGCCGTGCAGCTGCTGCAGCTGGTGCACGGGCGGGGCGACGAGACGTTGCGCTCGCCCGCCACGCTCGAAGCGCTGCGCGCATTGGGCGAGGGCGGCTACGTGGGCCGCAGCGACGCCGCTGACCTGGTGGACTCGTACCGGTTCCTGCGCACTCTCGAACACCGCCTGCAGCTGCGCAGGCTGCGCCGTACCCACCTGTTCCCGGAGTTCGACGACCGGGAGAGCCTGCACGTGTTGGCCCGGGCCAGCGGGGTGCGCGCCACCGGGCGCAGCAGCGCCGCGCAGCTGCTGGTCGGGGACTACCGCAGGCACAGCAACCGGATTCGACGCCTGCACGAGAAGTTGTTCTATCGCCCGCTGCTGAACTCGGTGGCCAAGGTGCCCACCGACGCGCTGCGACTGACCACGTCATCGGCGTCGGAACGGTTGGCAGCGCTCGGTTTCAGCGCGCCGGACGGGGCGCTGCGGCACATCGGTGCGCTCACCTCCGGGGTATCCCGGCGGGCCAGCATCCAGGGCACGCTGTTGCCGATGCTGCTGGACCTGCTGGCCGGCACACCCGATCCGGACGGCGGTCTCCTGGCGTACCGCAAGATTTCCGAGGCGTTGGCCGAAACCCCGTGGTACCTGCGGCTGCTCCGGGACGAGGGCGTGGTCGTCGAACGGTTGGCGCACCTGCTGGGCACGTCCAAACTGGTCCCGGAGCTGCTCGTCCGCGCGCCCGAGGTCCTGCGGTTGCTGGCCGACACCCCGGCACTGGCGGGGCGGGAACCGGGTGAAGCCGCGGTTTCGTTGCGCGCCACCGTATCCCGGTACTCCGATCCGGAACGCGCTGCCGCAGCGGCACGTTCGCTGCGCAGGCACGAACTGTTGCGCATCGCCTGCGGTGACCTGCTCGGGCTCGTCCCGCCGGTCGAGGTCTTCCGCGCGTTGTCCAGCATCTGGGCTGCCGTGCTGGAATCCGCGCTGGACGTGTCGGTGCGCGCTCTGCAACACCGCACCGGAGACGAGCCGCCCGCGCGTATCGCGGTGATCGGCATGGGCAGGCTCGGCGGCGCCGAACTCGGTTACGGATCCGACGCCGACGTGCTGTTCGTCTGCGAACCGGTCGGCGACGCCGACGACGCGACGGCCGTGCGGTTTGCCACCTCGGTGGTGGAGCAGGTGCGCAGGCTGCTGGGCGCCCCGAGCCAGGATCCGGCGCTGGAGGTGGACATCGACCTGCGTCCCGAGGGCAGGCAAGGTCCGCTCGTGCGCACGCTGGACTCCTACCTGACCTACTACGACAGGTGGGGCGACGTGTGGGAGTTCCAGGCGCTGTTGCGCGCCCGCCCCGTTGCCGGTGACCCCGACCTCGGCGAACGCTTCTGCCGCAGCATCGACCGGCTGCGCTATCCGGACGGCGGGCTGGAGGAGGCGAAAGCCCGGGAGATCCGGCGGATCAAAGCCCGCGTCGATTCGGAACGCCTGCCGCGCGGTGCCGATCCGGCCACGCACACCAAGCTCGGTCGCGGCGGGCTCGCGGATGTCGAGTGGACGCTTCAGCTCCTCCAGCTGCAGCACGCCCACCGGTACCCGGAGCTGCGCACACCCTCCACGGTGGATGGTCTCCGGGCTGCGGTGCGTGCGGGATTGCTCGACGAGGACGAGGCCGAGGAGCTGGTGGCGGCGTGGACGCTGGCCATGCGCGTGCGCAACGCCGTCATGCTGGTGCGCGGGAAGCCGGGCGACCAGCTGCCCACGAAGGCACGCGAGCTCAGCGCGGTCGCGGCGGCACTCGGGTACCCGAGCTCGGTGGACACCGGGGAGGTCGTCGATGACTACATGCGCGTGACCCGGCGAGCGCGCGCGGTCGTGGAGCGGGTTTTCTACGAGTCCTGATCGGCCCGGCCCGGATCAGCCCGTTCGCGGGCGGTGCAGCGCGTTGCGCCGAACGGGTCGTATCCGGCTCGCTCGATCGCCCTGCGCTGCAGCGGAACCCGACCGGCGGTCCCGTGCGCCGGGACCGGGACCGTAGCCTGCCCGGCATCGTGGGCGCGTGGTCGGCGATAGGGGACTGGCGATGTCCGGGGACTTCGAGCTTCTCGTGCACCGGCAAGCGCTGTGCGGTGCGAGCCCGTTGTGGATGTCCGCGCTCAACTGCGTCTACTGGGTCGATGTGCTGCGCCGCGAGCTGCACACCTACAGCAGGGAGGCCGGGACCGACGAGGTGCGGGTGCTGCCGGGCGTGATCAGCGCGCTGGGTGCCACTCGGCACGGTCAGCTCATCGCCGCGGCGGCGGACGGGTTCGTCCGCGTGCATCAGGGGCGTGCCGCGTTGGAACCGGTGGTGCCGGTCAACGGCCCCGGTGACCGGATGAGTGCCGGCGGCTGCGATCCGCGGGGACGGTTCGTGGCCGGCACGGTGACCTTGTCCCGCCGACCGCGCGGCAGTGCGCTGTACGTGCTGGACGGCGAGCGCCCGCGGTTGCTGGTGGACGGGATGACCACCGGTGGCGGAGTCGGCTGGAGCCCGGACGGCGGCCGGATGTATCTCGTCGACGTGGGCAGCATCTGGATCTACGACTACGACGTGGAGCGCGGCCGCGCGATGGGCGGGCGGCAGTGGGTGTCGTGCGCGGAGTCCGAAGGCGTTCCGGAAGGGCTGGCGGTGGACGCCGACGGGTGCGTCTGGGTCGCGATGCACTGGACCGGGCGGATCCACCGCTACGCGCCGGACGGGGGGCTGGAAACCGTGCTGTGGGCGCCGACCCGGCGGGTCACCGGGCTGGCGTTCGGCGGTACGCGGCTGGAGGAGATGTACGTGACCTCGGCCTGCTTCGGCTACGACGAGCCCGCGTTCGGCCAGGATCCCTACGCCGGTGCGCTGCTGCGATTCCGGCCCGGACCCGTTGGAGCGAAACTGGCACCGTGGCAGGGCGTTTGAATGGAAGCATCCGCGCGGACCAGTCGGTGATACCACTCGGCGGTGCCGGGGTGCGCACGGCAACGGGGCCGGCGACCCCGTGGTCACCGGCCCCGTTGCGGACGTGTCCTGCGATCACACGTCGAAGTACAGCGCGAACTCGTGCGGGTGCGGGCGCACGCGGATCGGGTCGATCTCGTTCTCCCGCTTGAAGTTGATGTAGGTCTCGATGAGGTCCGGGGTGAACACGCCGCCCTCGGTGAGGAAGTCGTGGTCGGCTTCCAGGTTGTCGATGACCTTGGCCAGGCTGTCCGGCACCTGCGGGACGTTCTTGGCCTCTTCCGGCGGAAGCTCGTAGAGGTCCTTGTCGATCGGCTCGGCCGGCTCGATCTTGTTCTTCACGCCGTCCAGGCCCGCCATGAGCATCGCGGCGAAACCGAGGTACGGGTTGCCGGACGGGTCCGGGCAGCGGAACTCGATGCGCTTGGCCTTCGGGTTCGCACCGGTGATCGGGATGCGCATGCAGGCCGAGCGGTTGCGCTGCGAGTACACCAGGTTCACCGGAGCCTCGTAGCCCGGGACCAGGCGGTGGTAGGAGTTCACCGTCGGGTTGGTGAACGCCAGCAGGCTCGGCGCGTGGTGCAGGATGCCGCCGATGTAGTGCCGCGCGGTGTCCGACAGGCCCGCGTACCCGGCCTCGTCGTAGAACAGCGGGTTGCCGTCCTTCCACAGCGACTGGTGGGCGTGCATCCCGGAACCGTTGTCGCCGAACAGCGGCTTGGGCATGAACGTAGCGGTCTTGCCGTGCTCCCAGGCCGTGTTCTTCACGATGTACTTGAACAGCTGCAGGTCGTCAGCAGCGTGCAACAGCGTGTTGAACTTGTAGTTGATCTCGGCCTGGCCGCCGGTACCGACCTCGTGGTGCGCCCGCTCCAGGGTGAAGCCGGAGGCCATCAGCTGCGTGGAGATCTTGTCGCGCAGGTCGGCGAAGTGGTCGTAGGGCGGGACCGGGAAGTAGCCGCCCTTCATCCGCGTCTTGTAACCGCGGTTGCCGCCCTCTTCCTCGCGCTCGGTGTTCCACCAGCCCTCGACGGAGTCGACCTCGGCGAACGACCGGTTCGGGCCCTCGCCGAAGCGGACCGAGTCGAACAGGTAGAACTCGGCCTCGGCGCCGAAGAAACAGAGGTCGGCGATGCCCGATTCGCGGAGGTACTGCTCGGCCTTGCGCGCGATGTTGCGCGGGTCCCGGCTGTAGGGCTCCAGGGTGAACGGGTCGTGCACGAAGAAGTTCAGGATGAGCGTCTTCTCGATCCGGAACGGGTCGAGCCGCGCCGTGTACGGGTCCGGCAGCAGCAGCATGTCGGACTCGTGGATCGACTGGAAGCCGCGCACCGAGGAGCCGTCGAAGGCCAGGCCGTCGGTGAACGTGTCGGCGTCGAACGCGCTCGCGGGGATCGTGAAGTGCTGCATGACGCCCGGCAGGTCGCAGAACCGGACATCGACGAACTTCACTCCCTCGTCGGAGATGAAGCGCAGGACCTCGTCTGGATTCTTGAACAACCTGGTGGCTCCTTCAGCACTCGTCCAGCTCACCGGCACCACACCATCCCGCCGGCTCGGAACATCACGCTATGACACCGGTATTGCTCCGAGTTCACCCCGATGTTTCACCGGCGTTAAATGGCCCCTGATCGGGTGGTGCTGCTTGTGCGGCACGGCCGACCGTGATCCCCCGACGGCGGCACGTACCCTGGGTGACGTGCGAAGAGTCATCGGTTCGTGGCTGGACGGCCCGAAAGCGGCGTTGAACGATGCGCGGGAGCACGCGGACGACGAGCGGCCGCAGTGGCGCGGGGAGGGGCTCGGCTTGCCGGCCTCCGGGTCCGGTTCGGCGGCGCCGACCGGTCGCCGCGCGCTGGCGTTCCTGGTCGACATCCTGCTCGCCGGGCTTGTGACCTGGGCGTTCACCGCGCCGGACGTGCCCGGCAACTACAGCGTCATCGGCTGGTTCGTGATCACCGTGGTGCCGGTCAGCCTGGCCGGGGCCACGCCGGGGATGATGCTGCTGCGGATCTGGGTGGCGCGCGTGGACGGCGCCACATTCGTCGGTCCCTGGCGCGCGATCGTGCGCTGCCTGCTGTCCTTCCTGGTGATCCCCGCGGTGGTGTGGAACCTCGACGGGCGCTCCTGGCACGACCGGCTCACCGGAACCCTCGTCCTCAACCGCTGATCCCGCGGGCTGTGCCGCGCACGGGCTCGTGCGCGGCTATCACCCGCCGCTGCGGAGACGGGATCGCGGTGGAAGCACGGCAGCGGGGGCCCGGAATGATCCGGACCCCCGCCGTCCACGTCGTTTCCCCGCGGTTCACTTGGCCCGGCGCATCGCCCGCTGCACGTTGCGCGTCTTGGCGCCCTGCGGAACCGGTCCCTTGGGCATGGCGTTGCCGCGGTTGGCCAGGGCCGAGAGCCGGTTCTCCAGCTGGTTGACCTGGGCGGCGCTGATGTTGCGCGGCAGTCGGGTGACCTTGGACTGCAGCTTGCCCAGCGGAACCTGGTCTTCCTCGTTGCCCACCATGATCTCGTAGATCGGGGTGTCGCCGACCAGGCGCGCGATCCGCTTCTTCTCCTGGGCCATGAGCGACTTCACCCGGTGCGGAGCGCCTTCGCCGACGAGGACGACACCGGGCCGACCCAGTAGGCGGTGCACGGCGTCGAGCTGCGCGGTCCCCGCGACGGCCTGGCTGAGCACCCAGCGGCCGCGCATGTTGTCCAGCGCCCACCCGGCGGCCCCGGGCTGGCCCTCGGCTTTGCGGTAGACGGTGCTCTGCACCCGCCTGCCGAAGACGATCACGGCGCCGAGCACGCCCAGCGCCAGGCCCACCGGGAGGAAGACCCAGTGCAACCCCCAGATCATGCCCAGCAGGAACGCCACGGCGGTGACGCCGAGGAACACTCCGAGCATCAACGGGAGCAGCAGCCGGTCCTCCCGGCGCTGCATCTTGAACGCGTCGAAGATCTGCTTGATGCGAGCCCCGAACGCCTGCCGCCGCTGCTTGGCCGCCGCTTTCTTGGCTGCCTTGTCCTGCTTGGCCATAACCCTCAGGATACGGCCGTCCCGTCGCCGCGTGCAGGCGCGGTACCGGTGCCGTGATTGAGCCGTGAGCTCCGCCTCCCGCCGGCCGCTGCCGACCCGCCGGTCGGGTCGGCAGTGGCGGGGAGGTCAGCGCTGCAGCAGGTTGCTGGCTTCCTGGGCCGCGCTACCGGCCTGCGCGAGGTGCGCCAGGTTCTCCGGCAGCGGCATCCCGCGGTGCACCGTCGCCTTGGCGAAGAGCCGTCCGGCGCGGTAGCTGGAGCGCACGAGCGGGCCGGCCATCACACCGGGGAAGCCGATCTCCTCGGCGGCCTTGGTGTGCTCGACGAATTCCTCCGGCTTGACCCAGCGGTCCACCGGGTGGTGCCGGGCGCTGGGCCGCAGGTACTGGGTGATGGTGATGATGTCGCACCCGGCGTCGTGCAGGTCCTGCAGCGCGGGTCGCACCTCGTCCGGGGTCTCGCCCATCCCCAGGATCAGGTTGGACTTGGTGACCAGGCCGGCTTCCCGAGCCAGGGTCAGCACCTCCAGCGAGCGGTCGTAGCGGAACGCGGGGCGCATCCGCTTGAACACGCTGGGTACCGTCTCCAGGTTGTGCGCGAGGACCTCGGGCCGGGAGCTGAACACCTCGGCGAGCTGGTCCCGGTCCGCGTTGAAGTCCGGGATGAGCAGCTCGACGCCGGTGCCGGGGTTGAGCCCGTGGATCTGCCGGACGGTCTCCGCGTACAGCCACGCACCGCCGTCGTCGAGGTCATCGCGGGCCACACCGGTCACCGTGGAGTAGCGCAGACCCATGGCCTGCACCGACTCGGCGACCTTGCGCGGTTCCTCGACGTCGAGGGCGGCGGGTTTGCCGGTGTCGATCTGGCAGAAGTCGCAGCGGCGGGTGCACTGGTCACCGCCGATGAGGAACGTGGCCTCCCGGTCCTCCCAGCATTCGAAGATGTTGGGACAACCGGCTTCCTCGCAGACGGTGTTCAGGCCCTCCCGCTTCACCAGGCTCTTGAGCTCGGTGTACTCGGGGCCCATCCGGGCACGCGTTCGGATCCAGGAAGGCTTCTTCTCGATCGGGGTCTGGCTGTTGCGGACTTCGAGCCGCAGCATCTTCCGCCCCTCCGGCGCGACACTCACGCGCCCCAGGCTACGCCCTCGGGGCCACCGCACCGAAACGTGCGGACGCTCACCTGCGGTGGCCCGAGGCGCGGTCAGGCCTGAGGCGCCGGGTCCACCCCGGTCTTCTCCGCGGTGACTTCCCACAGGCGCCGCGCGAGCTGTTCGTCGCGGGCCGCCGGGATCATCGAGGCCCGCTTCGGTGCGCCGTGGATCTCGCGAAACCCGCTCGGGCCGATGTAGTCCCCGCCGCGCGCGCCGGGGGCGGTGGCGGCGAACAGCTGCGGCAGCGCGCCCTGCTCGACCGGCTGGGTCACCGCCCGGGTGCCCAGCGCCACCACCGCATCGACCGCGCGGGGAAGGCCCAGCATCTTCGACGAGTTGGCGGTCAGGTTGGTGCTGGTCATGCCCGGGTGCGCGGCGATGCTGCGCAGGTCGGCCCCGGCGGCGTCGGCGGCGCGCTGCAGCTGTTGCGCGAACAGCAGGTTGGCCAGCTTGGACTGGCTGTAGGCGCGCATCGGGTTGTAGGTGCGGCGCTTGAAATCGAGGTCCTCGGCGTCCAGCCCGTGCCCGCGGTGCGCGATGCTGGACACGGTGACCACGCGCGCGGCCGGGCGGGTGGTCAGCGCGGGCATCAGCAACCAGGTCAGCGCCGCGTGGCCCAGGTGGTTGGTGCCGGTCTGCAGCTCGAAGCCGTCGGCGGTGCTGCGGTGCGGCACGAACATCACGCCGGCGTTGTTGATCAGTACGTCGAGCGCGTCGCCGGTGCGTTCCCGGACGTCGGCTGCTGCGCGGCGCACCGATTTCAGGTCCGCCAGGTCGAGCTCGACCAGCTCCGGGCGGATCGGCGCGACGTCGGCGACCTCGTCCCGGGCCTGCTCGCCGCGGGCGGTGTCCCGGCAGGCGAGCAGCACCCGGGCGCCGCGTTCGGCCAGGATGCGGGCGGTGTATTTGCCCAGGCCGGAGTTCGCGCCGGTGATCAGCACTGCGCGGCCGGTCTGGTCGGGGATGTCGGAGGTGCTCCAGCTAGTCATCCCCGACCAACTTACTAGCCGGTAAACCGGTGCGGGCGCCGATTCCCCCCGTTCAGCGGCTGGGGATCAGCTTGCGCAGCTGGCCGAACGGGCGCGTGCGCGGTCGTTCGGGTTCCGGTCGGCCGGAGCGCAGCAGCTGCTGCAGCGCGGAGCCGACCCGGGTGATCTCCGGGGTGGGTTCGTCCGGCTCGGCAAGGCCCGCGGTCAGCGCGAGCAGCTGTTGCTCCCGCTGCAGGCACTCGCGCAGCGCCGGGTCGTCCCGGTGGTGGTCCAGCAGCGCGCGCAGCGCCGGGCAGGTCGCCGCGGCGCGCTGGTGCGCGGCGGTCACCGCCTGCACGTGCCCGTCTTCGGTGCTCGCGCTGTCGGCCACGGCCGCTTCGAGGTGGCCGGTGAGCACCTGGCTCCACTTGTAGTGCAGTGCGCGTAGCAGTTGCGCGCGGTCGGTGAACGGGGTCGGGACGGTGGTCAACGCGGAGGCCGGGTCGCGGTGCGCGTCGTCGAGAACCGTTCGGATGGCTGCCTGCCGCTGGTAATGGTCGGTCCAGCTCATGTGCGCTCCCCAGGTCGGACGGGGCCGTCCCCGCCGTGTGCGCCATACCGGGAGTATGTCCCATGATCAAGGTAGCACGGATGCGTACCGACGGTATGACTTAGGCTTGTGAGCATGGCTACAGTCCGGTCCCGGCGCGTGGAGTATTCGGAAAGCACCAGGCAGGCCCTGGTGGAATCGGCGGTGGAGCTGTTCACCGAGCACGGCTACGCGAACACGTCGCTGGACGAGATAGCTCGGCGCTCCCGGGTCACCAAGGGCGCGCTCTACCACCACTTCGGCGGCAAGCAGGCCGTGTTCGAGGCCGCGTTCGACGCGGTGGAGGCCGATCTCATGGGCCGGCTGGACGCGGTGGTCTCCGGACCGGGCAGCGCCTGGGACGTGGCCCGCGCCGGACTACGCGCGTTCATGGAGGTCTGTCTGGAGCCGTCCTACCAGCGCATCGTCGTGCAGGACGGGCCCGCCGTGATGGGCACCCAGCGGTGGCGCGATGCCGAGGAGGCGTACGCGTTCGGCGTCGTGCGCGGTGCGGTCGCCGGGCTGGTCGAGTCCGGGGAGATCGAACCGCTGCCCGTCGACGCCCTCGCGCGTGTCGTGTTCGGCGCGCTGTCGGCGGGAGCCACCGCGATCGCGGGATCGGCCGAGCCGCAGCGGTCCCGCGCCGAGATCGGCGAGTGCATCGAGCACGTGCTCGACGGCCTGCGCCGCCGCTGACACCCGATCGGTCGCGCGGCCGCTTCGGCCTGCGCCGCCGGGCGAGATTAGCCTCGGCGGGCGTGGACGAGAACTTCAAGCTGCGGATCTTCACCGAACCCCAGCAGGGCGGCACCTACGACGACCTGCTGCGGATGGCCAGGACGACCGAGGACGCCGGCTACGACGCGTTCTTCCGATCGGACCACTACCTCAAGATGGGCTCGGTCACCGGTGAGCCCGGGCCGACCGACGCCTGGCTCACGCTGGCCGGGCTGGCCCGCGAGACCAGCCGGGTCCGGCTCGGCACGCTGATGAGCGCCGGGACGTTCCGGCTGCCGGGTCCGCTGGCGATCTCGGTCGCGCAGGTCGACCAGATGTCCGGCGGCCGGGTCGAGCTCGGTCTGGGCAGCGGTTGGTACGAGCAGGAGCACGCCGCCTACGGCATCCCGTTCCCCTCGCTGAAGGAGCGGTTCGACCGCTACGCCGAGCAGCTGGACATCATCACCGGTCTGTGGGAGACCCCGCCCGGCGGGACGTTCGATTACGCGGGCGAGCACTACGTGCTGACCGATTCGCCCGCGCTACCCAAGCCCGTCCAGCAGCCGCGGCCGCCGGTGCTCATCGGCGGCGCGGGCAAGAAGCGCACCCCGCGGCTGGCCGCGCGCTACGCCGACGAGTTCAACCTGCCGTTCGTGGACATCGACAGCGCTGTCGAGCAGTACGGGCGGGTCTCGGCCGCGTGCTCGGAGATCGGCCGCGACCCGGCCGAGATCGTGCGCTCCGCGGCGCTGGTGCTCTGCGCCGGGCGTGACGAGGCGGAGATCACCCGACGGGCCGGGGCGATCGGCCGCGACGTGGACGAGCTGCGCAGCAACGGCCTCGCCGGAACGCCGGCCGAGATCGTGGACAAGATCGGAACCTGGCGTGAGCGCACCGGGATCACCCGGCTGTACCTGCAGGTGCTGGACCTCGCCGATCTCGACCACGTGGAGCTGGTGGCCTCGGAGGTCGCGCCGCAGCTGTGATCCGACGGGCAGGGGCGGGCCGGTGCCTGCCCCCTGCCCGGGTTCCGCACGCGGCGCAGGAGTCAGCGCAGGTCCGGGTCCAGCGCCAGGGTCACGCCCGCGGCGCTCGGCTCGGCCCGCGGGATGTCCCGCTCGGTGACCGGGAGCTCGCCGCTGAACGCGGCCAGCACGGCATCGCGCACCAGCGGCAGCACCTCGGCCACCGGCACATCGCGCCCGGTCTCCGCGGTCAGCGAGGTCGTGCCGACGTCCCGGATCCCGCACGGCACGATCCGGTCGAACTCGCCCAGATCGGCGTTGCAGTTGAGTTCCAGGCCGTGCATCGTCACGCCGCGTTGCACCCGGATGCCGATCGCACCGATCTTGCGTTCCGGCTTGCCGGATTCCGCGGGCAGCCACACCCCGCTACGCCCCTCGACGCGCCCGGCCGCCAGGCCGTACCTGTCGCAGACCGCGATCAGCGCCTGCTCCAGCCTGCGGACGTAGTCCACGACATCGATCGGGTCGGTCAGGCCGATGATCGGGTAGGCCACGATCTGGCCCGGGCCGTGCCAGGTGATCTTCCCACCGCGGTCGACGTCGACGACGGGCGTGCCGTCCTGCGGGCGGTCCTCCGGCTCGGTGCGCTTGCCCGCCGTGTACACCGACGGGTGTTCGAGCAGCAGCAGGGTGTCCGGTCCGCGGTCCTCGCTGCGCGCGGTCGCGACCTCGCGCTGCAGCTCCCAGGCTTCCAGGTACTCGATGGTCCCGAGCTCGCGTACCTCGACCGGCTCGGTCCAGGCGCGGCAGGGGTTGTCGGCGGGGCTCACGGAGGACAGATTACGCCGAGCTCTCCGCTCAGCGGCCCGCGGCTGCTGCCAACGCAGCACCCACCGACGGGTGCTGGAAGGTGAACCCGCCCGCCTCCAGCACCGTCGGCAGCGCCCGCTGACCGCCCAGCAGCATCACCGACATCTCGCCGAGAGCCGCCCGGATGGCGAACGCGGGCACCACCCACGGCGCGGGACGGCCGAGCACCTCGGCCAGCGCGCGGGTGAACTCCGCGTTCGTCACCGGCGCCGGTCCGGTCAGGTTCACCGGTCCGGACAAGTCCGGGTTCTCCAGCAGGAAGCGCACCGCGGCGACGTGATCATCCAGCGAGATCCACGGCATGAACTGCGTTCCGTCGCCGAGCCTGCCGCCCAGCGCCGCGGAGAACAGGGGGCGCAACCGCCCCAGCATCCCGCCGGACGGGGACAGCACGAGACCGGTGCGCAGGTGGGCGACGCGGACCCCGGCTTCGCCGGCCGGAGCGGTCGCCGACTCCCACTGCACGCACAGGTCGGCGAGGAAGTCCGTACCGGGCGCGGCGGCCTCGGTGACCGGTTGCGGGCCGCTGTCGCCGTAGTAGCCGACCGCCGAGCCGTTGACCAGCACCGGGACTCCGCGCTTGGCGGCCGCCTCGGCCAGCACCCGCGTCGGGTGCACGCGCGAGCGCAGCAGCAGCTGCTTGCGTTCCGCGCTCCAGCGCTTGTCCGCGATCCCGGCGCCGCAGAGGTTGACCACCGCGTCCGCGCCCTCCAGCGCGTCCTCATCCAGCACACCCCGCTCGGGATCCCAGCCGCGCTCGTCCGGGGCCTCCGGCCGGCCGCGCACGAGGCGAACCACGTCGTGCCGGGCTTGTCGCAGGACCGGGACGAGGCTGGTGCCGATCAACCCGGAGGAGCCGGCGACGACGACGCGCATGGCCCAGATCGTGCCGCACCGGCCGGACGAGTGCGAGGCGTTCACCGCGAAAAAGACGGCGGGGCCGTCCACCGCGATGCGGTCGGACGGCCCCGCCGGTCGGGCTGCTCGTCGGCTCAGAGGCCGAGGTCGGCCTCGAACGCGCCCTCTTCCAGCCGCTGCTTGAGCGTGCTCAGGAAGCGGGCCGCGTCGGCACCGTCGACCAGCCTGTGGTCGTAGGACAGCGCCAGGTACACCATCGACCGGATCGCGATGGTGTCGCCGCCGTTCTCGTCGGCGACGACGACCGGCCGCTTGGCCACGACACCGGTGCCCAGCATGCCCACCTGCGGCGGGTTCAGGATCGGGGTGTCGAACAGCGCGCCGCGGCTGCCCGTGTTGGTGATGGTGAAGGTGCCGCCGGAGAGCTCGTCCGGCTTGATCTTGTTCGTCCGGGTGCGCTCGGCGAGATCGTCGATCTTGCGGGCCAGCCCGCCGAGGTTGAGGTCCCCGGCGTCGTGGATGACCGGCGAGACCAGGCCGCGGTCGGTGTCCACCGCGATCGAGAGGTGCTCGGCACCGTGGTAGGTGATCTCCTTGCTCTCCTCGTCGACCGAGGCGTTGAGCTTCGGGTGCAGCTTGAGCGCCTCGGACGCGGCCTTGGCGAAGAACGGCAGGAAGGACAGCTTGACGCCCTCGGCTGCCTCGAACCCGCCCTTCGCGCGGTCGCGGAGCCGGGCGATCCGGGTC
Organism: Saccharopolyspora montiporae; assembly: GCF_015209505.1. Lineage (GTDB taxonomy): Bacteria > Actinomycetota > Actinomycetes > Mycobacteriales > Pseudonocardiaceae > Saccharopolyspora > Saccharopolyspora montiporae. The sequence continues at coordinate 39,073 of NZ_JADEYC010000003.1, read as the reverse complement.
ACGTCGACCTCGATGACCGTGGTGAGCTGCGCGGCCGTCTGCAACGACTCGACCATGCGGCGGGCCAGCAGCTGGCGTAGCCGGGACATCTTCTGCGTGGTGCCGCGCAGCGCCTGGGCCTCCTCGGAGGGCTCCGGCGCCGCAGCCGCAGGAGCACCGGCCGCGGCCGGTGCGGAGGCGGCCGGAGTGGTCTGACCGGCGTCGATGGCCGCTTGCACGTCCTGCTTGCGGATCCGGCCGCCGACCCCGCTGCCCTGGACCTTCGTCAGGTCGATGCCGTGCTCGTTGGCCAGCTTGCGCACCAGCGGCGTGACGTACGGGGCGCCGCCCGCGGTCTGCTCCTCGGCCACCGGCTGCTGCGCGGGCTGCGCCGGCTGGGCCGGCTGGGCCGGGGCCTGCGCGGGTTGGGCAGGGGCTTCCTGGGCGGGTTCCTGCTGCTGGGCAGGGGCTTCCTGCGCAGGTTGCGCGGGTGCCTGCGCAGCCGGTTCGGGCTGCTGGGCGGGTTCGGGCTGCGGCTCGGGCTGCTGCGGCTGGGCCTGGGCGGCACCCTGCTCGCCGATCACGCCCAGCTTGCCGCCGACCTCCACCGTGTCGTCCTCACCGGCCGTGACCTCCAGCAGCGTGCCGGCGACCGGGGACGGGATCTCGGTGTCGACCTTGTCGGGGGAGACTTCGAGCAGGGGTTCGTCGACTGCGACGGTGTCGCCGACCTGCTTGAGCCACCGGGTGACGGTGCCTTCGGTGACGCTCTCGCCGAGCGCCGGCATGTGCACGTCCGAGCCCTGCGCGGCACCGCCGGACGGCGCGGCCGCCGGTTCCGGAGCGGACTGCTGCGGGGCCGGCTCGGCAGCGGGCTGCTCCGCGGCAGCGGGCTGTTCCTGGGCGGGCTGTTCCTGGGCGGGCTGCTCCTCGGCGGCCGGGGCGGAGCCGGCCGCGCTGTCGCCGATCGTCGCGAGCTCGGCACCGATCTCGACGGTGTCGTCCTCCTGCGCCACGATCTGCTGCAGAACGCCCGCAGCCGGGGACGGGATCTCGGTGTCGACCTTGTCGGTGGAGACTTCGAGCAGGGGTTCGTCGACCTCGACGGTGTCGCCGACCTGCTTGAGCCACCGCGTGATCGTTCCTTCGGTGACGCTCTCGCCGAGTGCCGGCATCTGAACGGAGAAGGCCATCGGTTGCTGACTCCTCGTGGGGGTGTGGCGGGGTGCTGGCTGACTGGGCGCCGACGTCAGCCGTGCACGTGCAGCGGCTTGCCGGCGAGGGCGAGGTGCGCCTCACCCAGCGCTTCGGTCTGGGTCGGGTGTGCGTGCACCAGCGGAGCCACGTCCTCGGGCAGTGCTTCCCAGTTGTAGATCAGCTGCGCCTCGCCGATGAGCTCGCCGACGCGATCGCCGATCAGGTGCAGGCCCACCACCGGGCCGTCTTCGGCGCGGACCAGCTTCACCGCGCCGGAGGTCTTCAGGATCTGGCTCTTGCCGTTGCCGGCCAGGTCGTAGGTGAAGGTCTGCACCGAGCCGTACTGCTCCTTGGCAGCGGACTCGGTCAGCCCGACCGAGGCGACCTCCGGGTGGCTGTAGGTCACGCGCGGGATGCCCGACTCGTCGATGACCTGCGGGTTGAGCCCCGCGATCTCCTCGGCCACGAAGATGCCCTGCTGGAAGCCGCGGTGAGCCAGCTGCAGACCGGGCACGATGTCACCGACCGCGTACACGCCGGGCACACCGGTGCGCAGGCGCTCGTCGGTGCGCACGAAACCGCGGTCGAGCTGCACGCCGGCCTCTTCGTAGCCGTACCCCGCGGTGTTCGGGCCGCGGCCGACGGCGACCAGCAGCAGGTCGGCGTCGTGCTGCTCGCCGTTCTCCAGGCTGACCGAGACGCCGGACTCGGACTGCTCGACACCGGTGAACTTCACGCCGGTCTTGAACGTGATGCCGCGCTTGCGGAAGGAGCGCTCCAGGCGCTTGGAGGCGAACTCGTCCTCGTTGGGCACCAGGTGCGGTAGGGCCTCGACGATGGTCACCTCGGCGCCGAACGAGCGCCACACGCTGGCGAACTCGACCCCGATCACCCCGCCGCCGAGCACCACGACCTTGTCCGGGACGTGGTCCAGGTTCAGCGCCTGCTCGCTGGTGATGACCCGGCCGCCCAGCTCCAGGCCCGGCAGGCTCTTGGAGTAGGAACCGGTGGCCAGCAGCACGTTCTTGCCGGTGTAGCGGGTGCCGTCGACCTCGACGGTGTTGGCGTCGACCAGTGACCCCGAGCCCTCGACCATGGTCACCTTGTGCGCCTTGGCCAGGCCCTGCAGGCCCTTGTAGAGGTTGCCGACGATCCCGTCCTTGTAGGAGTTCACACCGGCCATGTCGATGCCTTCGAGGGAGGACTTCACCCCGAACTGGTCGCCTTCGCGAGCGGAGTCGGCGACTTCCGCGGCGTGCAGGAGAGCCTTGGTGGGAATGCACCCTCGGTGCAGACAGGTCCCACCGAGCTTGTCCTTTTCGATGAGGACGACGGAAAGGCCCAGCTCGGCCGCGCGGAAGGCGCAGGCATAGCCGCCCGAACCGCCGCCGAGGATGACCAGATCGGCGGACGTGTCGGTCACTTCACACTCCTCGAAGGCAATGTTGTCCAGCTGATGACGACCGGACCAACTGGTCACGGGCGCCCGCAGACCATCTTGTCACCACGCGATGTGCGGACGCGATGTGGGCCTGGTGATGTGTGCTGCACCAAGGGCGGGCGCACCCGGATTCCGGGCGGTTCGTGATCGTCGGCACGGGACCTCGGCGTGCCCGAAATGGCATTATCGCCGAGGAGGACGTTCAGCGGACGCGAGGGCAGGAGGCGATGACCGGTGGGCCTGTTCGATCGGCTCCGCAGGCGGCGGGCGAGCGGGGTGCGCTCGGCCGACTCCGCCGATGTCGATCACCTGACCGGGTGGGCGCAGCAGCGCAGGGGTGTCGAGGGTTTCCTGGAACCGCGCACGAACGTCACCGAGACCACTCTGGTGCTCATCGCGCACGACGGCGAGTGGACCCGCAGGCGGGTGGACGGGCCGGAAGCCGCTTTCAAGTTCACCCGCAAGATCGGGATCCCCTGCTATGAGGTCGCCAAGGTCGGCTACCCGCAGCGGATGCGCGACTACCAGGCTCGCCAGCGCATCATGCGCAAGCGCTCGCGCGAGCGCGATCTCGACGACCGGTCGTCCGGCTGACGCGGGACTCCGCGGAACGGCCGCTGGTCAGTTGGCGATGCGGGTGCGCGGGGTGCAGGTGACCGGGAAGGTCACCGACTTGGCGATGTAGCACAGCTCGGCCGCGCGCTCGTGCAGCGCTTCGGCGACCTCCAGGTTGGCGCGGTCCGCGACGGTGACCTCCGGGGCCAGCAGCACTTCTTCGAACTGCCCGGTGCCATCCGGGTTCTCGGTGAGCACCCCGCGGGCCTGGTCGTGGTAGCCGGTGATCACCACACCGCCCTCGGCGGCCAGGTGCAGGAACCACAGCATGTGGCACTGGGACAGCGACGCGACCAACAGCTCCTCCGGGTTGTACCGGTCGGCCTCGCCGAGGAAGACCGGATCGGCCGAGGCGCCGATGACGTCCTTGCCCGCGGCCCGCACCTCGTGCGTGCGCCCGTAGCTGCGGTAGGTGGCGGTGCCCTGGCCGGTGTTGCCGGTCCAGACCACGTCCACGTCGTAGTCGTGCCGGCCGGTGGGGGAGTCGTGTGCAGCGGGCTCGGCCGCCGGAGTCGAGTCGCTCATCGCCCCATCCTGGCACCGTGCCGACCCGTTCGAATGAGCCTTTCCGGCGCGTTCCGCGTCACACCCGGAGCGCCGGGTGCGACGCGGAACCGGTTCAGCCGTGCTCGGCGATGTCGGCCAGCACCGCGGCCATGGTGCGCACCGGGACCCCGGTCCCGCCCTTGGGCGTGTAGCCCCACGGCGACCCCGAGTTGTACGCGGGCCCGGCGATGTCGATGTGCGCCCACGCGGTCGACTCGCCGACGAACTCGCGCAGGAAGATCCCGGCCGCGAGCATCCCGCCCCACCGGTTCCCGGTCACGTTGGCCAGATCGGCGAGCTTGGAGTCCAGTTCGCCGCGCAGCTCCTCCGGCAGCGGCATCGGCCACGCACCCTCGCCGGCGTTGCGGGAGAGCTGGGCGACCCGGTCGCGGAACTCGTCGCTGCCCATGACACCGGGGGTGCGCTTGCCCAACGCGACGACCTGGGCGCCGGTGAGCGTGGAGGTCTCCACCAGGTAGTCCGGTTCGTCCTCGATGGCGCGGGTGATGGCGTCGGCCAGCACCAGCCGTCCCTCCGCGTCGGTGTTGAGCACCTCGACGGTCTTGCCGCCGTACATGCGCAGCACGTCGCCCGGCCGGTAGGCGGTGCCCGAGGGCATGTTCTCGGCCATCGGCACCGTCGCGGTGACGTCCAGCGGGTAGTTGAGCTTGGCGGCCAGCACCATGGTGGCCACCACGCCCGCCGCGCCGGACATGTCCGAGGTCATCTCGTCCATGCCCGCACCCGGCTTCAGCGAGATGCCGCCGGTGTCGAAGGTGATGCCCTTGCCGATCAGCGCGACCTTCTTCGCCGACTTGGGGCCCTTGTGCCGGATGCGCACCAGGCGCGGCGGGCGCGATGAGCCCTCGCCGACGCCGAGGATCCCGCCGTAACCGTGCTTGCGCAGCGCCTGCTCGTCCAGCACCTCGACGTCCAACCCGGCCGCGCGGGCCAGTTCGCTCGCGCGGTCGGCGAAGGACGCGGGGAACAGGTCGTTCGGCGGGGTGTTGATCAGGTCGCGCGCGGTGTTGACCGCCTCGCCGATGGCCGTGCCGCCCTTGAGCGCGGAGGCGGCCGCGGAATCCTTGGTGTCGGCGACCGCGAAGTCGACGGCGGTGACCGCCGCGGAACCCGGCTTGGAGCGGTATTCCGCGAACGAGTAGGAGCCGAGCACCGTTCCCTGCACGGCCGCGGCCAGATCGGCGGCGGCCAGCGTGCTGGCGGCGTGCTCGACATCGGTGAGCGCGCGAGCCGCGGCCCCCGAGGCCCGGCGCACCGACTCGGCGCTGACCGACCCGTCCGCCGCGGGCTTGCCCAGCCCGGTGGCCACCAGCAGCGCGGCCTTGAGCTTGCCGCCGGCGGGGAGCTTGATGACCTCGTCGGCCTTGCCGTTCGCGCCCAACGAGCTCAGCACCTGGCGCAGATCACCGTCGAACGCGGACGCGACCTGCTCGGCGCCGGGACCGAGTTCCAGGCCATCGGCACCCTGGACCGTGCCGATGACCAGGGCGTCCACCGCCAGCTTGGCGGGCGCGGTGTCGGTGAGGGCGAGTTTCGGGGTCGTCACGGGCGTCATCCTCCGGTTTCGCAACGGTGCTCGCGCGTGGACGTGCGCTGCTGCCCGCACTCTAGAACGCCCGGCCCGAGCCGGTCCCGCCGCCGGTGGCGGACGGGCGTGCCGGGGCCGGCCGAGCCGCGGCTACGCTCGCACCGGGCCGCCGCGATCGCGGTATCCATCGACAGGCGGCTGCAATGCGCGGACGGTTTCTGCGAAGGTGATCGAGTGGCCCAGCAGGTTGAGTCGCCTACCCGGCGCGCGTCCTCGGCCGGTGCTGCGGTGCTCGCCCTGGGCGGCATGCTCGGTGCCGGTGTGCTGCTCGGGCCCGCGGCGGCCGCTGCGGCGGCCGGACCGTGGGCGCCGCTCGGACTGCTCCTGGCGCTGATCGCCGCCGGGTGCTCGGCGTTCAGCAGCGCGCAGCACTCGAAGTCCTACCGTGGCCCCGGAGCCTCCTACGCGTGCGTGCGCGGATCGCTGGGCGTGCTGCCGGGGCGCATCGCGGCCGGTGCCCACCTCGCCGCTCAGATCGCCGGGATCGCCGCGGTCGCAGGCACCGCCGGCCGATTCTTCTTCCCGGACGGGGCGGGCCGGATCGGTGCGGGCGCCATCCTGCTCGTCGTGCTCGCCGCCACGGCCGGACTGCGGATCGCCGGCGCGGCGGCCTGGTTGTGGCTGGCGCTGACCGCGGCGGTGTTCGGGCTGATCGTCGTGGTGTGCTTCGCGATCGAGCCCGCGCCCGCGATCGCGCACGCTTCGGCCGCACCCGATTCGGCGGTCGGTATCACCGGCGCGGCCGGGGTGCTGCTGTTCGCCTTCCTCGGATTCGAGCGGCTCACCGCCCCGGACGCCGAGCAGCGCAGGTACGGCTGGACGCAGGTGCGGCGCGGGACGGCGGCCGCACTGCTCGTGACCGCCGGGGTGGTCGCGCTGCTGACCGCGGCCCTGGTGCACCAGCTCGGCTGGCAGCGGCTCGGTCTCACGACCTCGCCGGTGCAGGACGTGCTCGTGGCTTCGGCGGCTGCCGAACTCACCCCGCTGGTCAGCGTGGGTGTCGCGGTCGCGCTGCTGCCGGTGCTGCTTGCGGCGCTGGAATCGGCGCGCTCCACTTCCGCGGCACTGGTCGCCGACGGCGAGCTGCCGCGGGCGCTCGGACGTACGGGCGGGGGCGGTACTGCCTACCTGCTCGACCTGGGTACCGGGCTCGCGGCCGTGGTGGTGGTCTTGCTGGTCGAACCGCTGCCCGCGCTGGCGTTCGCCGCCTGCGCGGTGCTCATCCACTTCATCCTGGCCAACGCGGCGACGCGTTCGCTGTTCGACGGCGATCGCACCTGGTCGCCGAAGCTGGCCTGCCTGGGCACCGGCCTGTCGGTGGTGCTGGTGGTGAGCATGCCGGTGCCGGCGATGCTGGGCGCGCTCGCGGTGGTCGCGCTGGCGGCGGCCGGGCTGACCGGCATCGCGACGTTCGGCGCGCGGACGGCCGCGGAGTCCCGATGAGCCGGTCCGCGCGGCGGTTCTCGCCCGGTGAGGAGATCCAGTACCGGTTCCGCCGGACGGACGGCTCGCTGGGCACGGTGCATCCGGCGCGGGTGGTCTCCGACGACGGCGACCGGTTGCTGTGCTGGGTGCTGGCGGGCACGGACATCCGGGTCACCACCGACGTTCGGGGCCGGATGCCGCGCGAGATGCCGCTGGACGAGCGGTTCGCGCTGGGGCGGATCCCGGCCCGCTCGACCTGGCGCGGGACCTCGACGCTGCGGTTGGTGCACGAGCGCCGCTGGTCGTCGGTGTGGTGGTTCTTCGACGCGCAGGGCCGGTTCCGCAACTGGTACGTGAACCTGGAGGTACCCGGCGGACGCACCGATTGCGGCGTGGAGCGCATCGACGGCGTCCTCGACGTGGAGGTGTTCCCGGACGGCCGGTGGTCCTGGAAGGACGAGGACGAGCTCGTCCCGGCCTTGTCCGCAGGCCGGTTGCGCGAACCGCAGCTGCGCAGGCTCCGGGACGAGGGCGAGCGGATGATCGCGCTGGCAGCCGCGGGGGAGTTCCCGTTCGACGGCAGCTACTGCGATGCGCGCCCCGATCCGGGTTGGCCGCTGCCGCAGCTGCCCGCGGAACTGCTCGGCTGATCGGCGGTCAGAGCGACAGCCAGAACACCAGGCCTGCCAGCACGGTCAGCGCCGCGACACCGCCCACCGACCCGCCCTGCAGGTGGGTCGGGAAGAACGACTGGTGCTTGTTGCGCCACCACACGGCCCAGGCGATCGCACCGATGCCGCCGAGGATCGCGCCGAACGCGCTCTGCAGCAGAGCCCACCCCGCCAGCACCAGCAGCCCGCCGCCGAGCGGGAGCAGTCCGGCGAACACGCCCGCGAGCACGTCCTGCGACTTGGTGGTCGGGCCGCTCGGCGCGGGCTGCGCTCCGGCGGAGTTGTCGAGGTGAGCCATGTCGACATCATAAGGGCAGGCCCCCGCGCGGTGGTGGGCTCTTCGCCCAGTCCGCGGATTCGCGGTGCGTGGCCGGCCCGACGCGCTGCGATACTCGGACGACCGACCTCCGCAGATCCGGTTTCTACTGCTCTGCGCCGCGCGATACGGTGTGCGCATGAACGAAGCGCTGTCCTTCACCCGGACCCAGAACCCGCGACCGGCCGATGACGAGCGCCGCGCGGAGGTACTGGCGAACCCGGGCTTCGGGCAGCACTTCACCGATCACATGGTGACCATCCGCTGGTCCGCGGACCGCGGTTGGCACGATGCGCGCGTCGAGCCCTACGCCCCGCTGCAGTTCGACCCGGCCACCTCGGTGCTGCACTACGCGCAGGCGATCTTCGAGGGCCTCAAGGCGTACCGGCAGCCCGACGGGTCGATCGCTGCGTTCCGGCCGGAGGCCAACGCCGCGCGGTTCCGGCGTTCGGCGCAGCGCATCGCGATGCCGGAACTACCGGACGAGTTGTTCCTGGCTTCGCTGCGCGAGCTGCTGGCCGTCGACGCGGCGTGGACCCCGAACGGTGCGGAGAGCTCGCTGTACCTGCGGCCGTTCATGATCTCCACGCAGGTGGGGCTCGGGGTCAACCACCCGGCCGACGCCTACCTGTACGTGCTGATCGCTTCCCCGGCCGGGTCGTATTTCGCCGGTGGCGTCAAGCCGGTGTCGGTGTGGTGGAGCCAGGACTACGTGCGCGCCGCTCCGGGCGGGACGGGTGCCGCCAAGTTCGCCGGCAATTACGCGGCCTCCTTCGTCGCCCAGGCCGAGGCCGTGGAGCAGGGCTGCGACCAGGTCGTGTGGCTGGACGGCGTCGAGCGCCGCGCGGTCGAGGAGATGGGTGGGATGAACCTGTTCTTCGTCTTCGGCTCGGGTTCCGAGGCCAAGCTGGTGACCCCGGAGCTCAGTGGCAGCCTGCTGCCGGGGGTGACCCGCTCGTCGCTGCTGGAGCTCGGCGCGGAGCTGGGCATGCAGGTCGAGGAGCGCCGGATCACGACCGACGAGTGGGAGAAGAAGGCGCGCAGCGGTGAGCTGACCGAGGTCTTCGCGTGCGGCACGGCTGCCGTGATCACCCCGGTCGGCCACGTCAAGCACCGGGACGGCGAGTTCGACATCGCCGGCGGCGAGCCGGGCGAGGTCACCATGCGGCTGCGCGAGCGGCTCACCGGCCTGCAGAAGGGCGCGGTCGAGGACACGCACGGCTGGATGTCGACGCTGATCTGATCTGTCCCGCAAGCGCCGGTGCTCCCGTGGGGCACCGGCGCTGCTTCTTTCGCTCATCCGGGTGAACTCGGTGGCGTCGCCGGTGCCCTTCTCGCCTGCGGCGGGTCGATGCTGGGGAATGGCCGAACCCGGGAGGGCGAGATGACGGATCGAGTGCTGCTGTTGATCGGCACGCGCAAGGGGCTGTGGCTGGCCAGCGGACGCGGCGGGAGCAGCTGGGAGGTGACCGGTCCACACCTGCCCATGGCCGAGGTCTGCGCCGCGGCAATCGACACCCGCGGCGGGCGCCCCCGCCTGCTGGTCGGCGCGTCCAGTTCGCACTTCGGGCCCAGCGTGGTGACCAGCGACGACCTCGGGCAGACCTGGCAGGAGCCCGCTGTGCCGCCCATCGCGTTCCCGGAGGACACCGCGGCCGCTCTGCAGCGGGTCTGGCAGCTGACCCCGGGACCGGCGGACCAGCCGGACGTCGTCTACGCCGGGACTGAACCAGCCGCGCTGTTCCGCTCCGAGGACGCGGGGCGCAGTTTCCAGCTGGTGCGCGGCCTGTGGGAGCACCCGCACCGGGCCCAGTGGCCGCCGGGAGGCGGTGGCCAGGCGCTGCACACCGTGATCCCGCACCCGCGTGATCACCAGCGGTTGGCGGTCGGGGTCTCCACCGGGGGCGTGTACCGGACCGTGGACGGCGGTGCCTCGTGGAACCCGGCCAACACCGGGGTCGGCGCGCACTTCCTGCCTGATCCGGCGCCGGAGTGGGGGCAGTGCGTGCACAAGATCGCCCGCCACCCGCAGGTCCCGGAGCGGATGTTCCTGCAGAACCACCACGGCGTGTACCGAAGCACCGACGGCGGAGGCACCTGGCGGTCCATCGCCGACGGCTTGCCCAGCGATTTCGGCTTCCCGATCGCGGTGCACCCGCACCGTCCCGAGGTCGTGTACGCCTTTCCGCTGGACGCCGACATGCGCCGTTACCCGCCGGACGGCCGCTGCCGCGTCTACCGCAGCGAAGACGCGGGGGACACCTGGACGGCGCTGGAATCCGGGCTCCCGGACGGGTTCTGGTCAGCGGTGCTGCGCGACGCGTTGTGGCTCGACGATGCCGAACCCGCCGGTGTCTACTTCGGCTCGCGGTCCGGCGAGGTGTACGCGAGCGCGGACGAGGGCGGCACCTGGCAGCAGGTGGCTTCGCACCTGCCCGACGTGCTCGCGGTGCGCGCTGCGAGCCTGCCGTGACCGCCGCCGGAGGGGGCCCGGTGACCGTGCGGTTGCCGCAGGTCCTGCGCGCCGATGCCGGCGGCCGGTCGCTGCTGTTCGTCGACGTCCCCGACGGGGCCACCCTCGCCGACGTGCTCGACGTCGTGGCCGCCGAACACCCCGGGCTGGACCGCAGGCTGCGCGACGAGCAGCGCGTGCTGCGCAGGCACGTGAACTTCTACCTCGGTGACGAGGAGTGCCGCGGTCTCGGCGGGGCCGGTGCGCAGGTGCGGGCGGGGACCGAGGTCCGCATCATCCCGTCCGTGGCGGGCGGGTGATCCCGCCGGGTGCCCGGGTTGCTCACGCCAGGCGCCCGGATTGCTTACGCCAGGGCACAGCAGGCCAGCACGATCGTCGTGCCGAACTCGGACGCGGCGCCGAGCACGTCGCCGGTGATCCCGCCGAACCGGCGCCGCACGTGCCGGGTGAGCACCAGCAGCACCAGCCCGGTCGCCAACACGCCGCCGAGCCCGTACCAGCCGGCGACGAGCAGTCCGGCCGCCGCGAGCACCGCCCACCAGGTCGCGACCCGCCACCGCGGCTGCGTCCCGGCGACCAGCGCTCCCATCCCCTCCGGGCGGGCCGCGGGGACCCCGGCCCGGCAGCACAGCACGAATCCGGCCCGGCCTGCTGCGCAAGCCAGCACCACCGCGAGCGGGGACTGCGCCAGTTCGGCCAGCGAGGCGGCCTGGATCCCGAGTACCAGCACCAGCGCGGTGACCGCGAACGGTCCGGTGGAGCCGTCCCGCATCACGCCCAGCGCGCGCTCCGGTGGTCCGTAGCAGCCCAGCCCGTCGACGGCGTCGGCCAGCCCGTCCACGTGCATGCCCCGCGTGACCAGGGTGAACGCGCCGACCACCAGCAGCCCGGCCAGCAGCCCGGGTGCGCCGAGCGCGGTCAGCGCCCACAGCAGCACCGCCCCGAACGCGCCGACCAGCGCGCCGACCAGCGGCGCGAAGCCGATCGCCTGCCGGCAGGTGCGCTCGTCCACGGTGCGCGCGTGCCAGGGCAGCACGGTCAGCCAGGAGACGGCCAGCCGCAGTCCGTCCGGTGCGCTCACAGCCGGGCGGCGGAGTCGGTGGCCGGACCGGTGGCCTCGTCCGCCGTGGGGCCACCCACTCCGGCCTCCTCGAACGTCGCCACCTCCGCCAGCAGCCGGACCGCGGCGTTGAGCACCGGCAGCGCCGTGAGCGCCCCGGACGCTTCGCCGAGCCGCATCTCCAGGTCCAGCACCGGCTGCAGGTCCAGCGAATCGAGCACCAGGGCCCCCGCCGGTTCGGCCGAGCGGTGCCCGGCCAGCCACCACTGCCGGGCGCCGGGGGCCAGTTCCTCGGCGACCAGCGCGGCCGCACCCACCACGACCCCGTCCAGCAGGACCGGGGTCCGGCGGGCGGCGGCTTGGGCGAGGAATCCGGCCAGCGCGGCGATGTCGGCTCCGGCCGCGGTGCGCAGCAGCGCTTCCGGATCCCCGACGACCGCCCGCGCCCGGCGCAGCGCATCGCGGATGGTGGTCGTCTTGCGCATCCAGGTGTTGTCGTCGATGCCGGTGCCCCGGCCGACCACGGCGACCGGTTCGGCCCCGGTGAGCGCGGCGATGAGCACGGCGGCCGGGGTGGTGTTGCCGATGCCCATGTCCCCGGCGATGAGCAGGTCCGCCCCGGAGTCGATCTCCTCGTCGGCGATGGTGCGGCCGGCTTCGAGCGCGGTGCGGGCCTGTTCGGCGGTCAGCGCGTCCCGCAGGTCGATCGGTTCCGAGCTGCGCCGCACCTTGTGCGTACCGACCACCGACGGGGTCTCGGCGTCCACGGCCATGTCCACGACCCGGACGGTGGCCCCGGCATTGGCCGCGAGCACGTTCACCGCGGCGCCGCCGTTGAGGAAGTTGCGCACCATCTGCCCGGTGACCTCGGGCGGGTAGGCCGACACGCCGCGCCCGGCGACGCCGTGGTCCCCGGCGAACACGACCGCGCGGGCTCGGTGGAACGGCCGCGGCGGGCAGGCCGCCTGCCGGGATGCCGCCCAGACGCCGAGCTCCTCCAACCGGCCGAGCGATCCCGCGGGTTTGGTGAGCAGGTCCTGCCTGGCCACGGCCAGCCTGCGGGACTGCTCGTCGGGCTTGGCGACGGCCGGGAACGCGACCGCGCCGTCTGCGGAGCCGTGCCCGGTCGCCGGGTTCGGGTCGGTGGACAAGCGATACCTCCGTGTTCGTTCAGCGCAGCTGCAGCGCCACCCCGGCGACGAGCAGCACGACCTCGTCGCACTCCTCGGCCAGCTGCGCATTGAGCGCCCCGAGCTCGTCGCGGAAAAGTCTTCCAGACCTCGTCGAGGGCACGATCCCGAGGCCGACCTCGGCGGACACCAGCACCAGCCGCGAGCCGCAGCGGCGGGTGGCTTCGGCCAGCCGCTCGCGGTGCTCGCGGGTGCGCTGCAGCGCGGCCGGGTCGCGGTCCCAGGCCCCGGTGTCGTCGAGCAGCCCGGTCAGCCAGGTGGCGATGTCGTCGACGAGCACCGACTCGGCCGGGTCGGCGCCGGTCAGGACCGCGGGCAGCTGCTCCGGGGCGGGGGCTTCGGCGGTGCGCCAGTGCGCGGGGCGGCGAGCGACGTGCGCGGCGATGCGCTCGGCCCATTCCGCGTCGTCCGGATCGCGGCGCGCGGTGGCGACGTAGGTCACCGGGTCGGCCCTGGCGATCAGGCCCTCGGCGTGCGCGGACTTGCCGGAGCGGGCCCCGCCGAGGACGAGCGTGCGGGCAGCCACCATCCACCTCCGCCGGTCGTCGTGCGGCCGTGACGCTACCCGGCGCCCGGATCGCGGCGACCGGTCAGTGCGAGGCGGTGTGACGGGGATCGCCGGTCACGGTGCCGCCGAGGATCTCGTCGATGCGGGTCAGCACGTCCTGCGGCAGCTGCACCCCGGCCGCGGCCGCGTTGTCGGCCACCTGCTCGGGGCGCGAGGCGCCGATGATGGCCGCCGAGACGTTCGGGTTCTGCAGCACCCAGGCCACGGCCAGCTGGGCCCGGCTCAGCCCGAGGTCGGCGGCGATCGGCTCCAACTGCTGCACGGCGCGCAGCACCTCATCGCGCATCAGGTGCGCGATCGTGTCGGCACCGCCGCCCGCATCGGTGGCCCGCGAGCCCTCGGGGGGCTGCTGACCGGGCAGGTACTTGCCGGTCAACACGCCCTGCGCGATCGGCGACCAGACGATCTGGCTCAGCCCCTCCCGCTCGCAGGCGGGCACCACCTGGGACTCGATCACCCGCCACAGCATCGAGTACTGCGGCTGGTTGGAGATCAGGGGTACGGACAGTTCGCGGGCCAGCTCGGCGCCGCGGGTGATCTGTTCGGCGGTCCACTCCGAGACCCCGATGTAGAGGGCCTTGCCCTGGCGCACGAGGTCCGCGAAGGCCGACATGGTTTCCTCCAGCGGCACGGTGTCGTCGAACCGGTGCGCCTGGTAAAGGTCCACGTAGTCGGTGCCGAGCCTGCGCAGCGAGGCGGTGCAGGACTCCATGACGTGCTTGCGGCCCAGTCCGCGGTCGTTGGGTCCCTGCCCGGTGGGGAAGTAGACCTTGGTGAAGATCTCCAGGCTCTCCCGGCGGATACCCGCCAGCGCCCGGCCCAGGACCGATTCCGCCCGGGTGCCCGCGTAGACGTCGGCGGTGTCGAAGGTGGTGATCCCGGCGTCCAGCGCGGCCCGGACGCACTCGTGCGCCCGGTCTTCCTCGATCTGCGAACCGTGCGTGAGCCAGTTGCCGTAGGCGATCTCGCTGATGGACAGGCCGCTGTGGCCGAGGCGCCGGAACTCCATGGCCCGACTCTATGCTCGGGCGGCGGCGGTTGCCGAGACCCGCGCGGGCTCAGCCGATGCGGTGGGCGTCCTTGGGCGTGTACCGGGGACGCGGGACGCGCAACTTGCGGATCTGCATGGCGCGGGTGAACGCGTACCAGCCCAGTGCCAGCGGGCGGTCCTTCGCCTCCGGGTACTTCGCGCGCACCCGCTTGTTCACGTGCCTGCCCAGCAGCACGCCCTCGATCATCATGGTCACCAGCACCACCAGGCACAGCAGCGTCACGTACTGCTGCACCACGATGTTCTGCACGATCGTGCCGCCGAACACGACCAGGACCAGCGGCATGAACAGGCCCATCAGGTTGCGGCGGGTGTCGACGATGTCTCGCACCATCGCCCGGACCGGCCCCTGGTCGCGGGGCATGAGGTACCGGTCGTCACCGGCCATCATCCGCTCCCGGCGTTCCTTGGCCGCGCTGCGCCGCTCCTCCTTGTTGCCGCGGGCACGCTTGACGGCCTCGCGCTGCGTCTTCGGCGGCGGCGGTACCGGGCCGCGGCGGCGGCCCTCGGCATCGCGGCGCGACGGGGTCGGTTTGCCCTTCTTCGGCGTGTGGCCGGCAGCATGCTCCTCGTGCAGACCCGCCTGCTCGTCCTGATCGGTGGTAGCGGTCTGCTCAGCGCTGTTGCGACGAAGGAACCTCACACCTCCAGGGTATTCGACGCCGCGAGCGCCGCCGGAAGCGACCGGTCGCCGGAGTGCGGGGCGGGCACATCACACCAGTTCGGCGCGCAGGTGTGCCACCATGGACGATGGATGTGCCCGACGGGCCCGCACTCGGAGCGCGGGGGCCGGCGGGAATAGACCGGGGCCGCGCGCGGGTTGTACCGCGCGCCGGAATCGGATGAGCGAGACCTCTAGGGAGAGTCCATGACCGCGCCGAACACCACGACCGAGAGCGAGGCGCCCGCCCACGGTGTCACGCTGACCGACTCGGCGGCTTCGAAGGCCAAGGCCCTGCTGGACCAGGAGGGTCGCGATGACATGCACCTGCGCATCGCCGTGCAGCCGGGTGGCTGCGCCGGCCTGCGCTACCAGCTGTTCTTCGACGAGCGCGCGCTCGACGGCGACGCGCGCCGTGATTTCGACGGCCTCGGCGTGGTCGTCGACCGGATGAGCGCTCCCTACGTGCAGGGCGCCGTCATCGACTTCGTGGACTCGATCGAGAAGCAGGGCTTCACGATCGACAACCCGAACGCGGGCGGGTCCTGCGCCTGCGGCGACTCCTTCCACTGACGCGGTCGCCGATCCGACCGACGGCCGGTGCCCGCGGGCACCGGCCGTTCTGCTGTCCGGGTGCGCTCCTGAGCACCGGTCACCCGGTCACGACGGTGACCACTTCGTCACCGAGTTCGACCTGGTCGCCGTCGGTGAGCTGCCTGCCCCGCCGGGATTCGACCTCGCCGTTGACCAGCACTTCGCCCTCGGCCAGCAGTTCCTTGGCCTCCGCGCCGTGCTCGGCCAGCCCGGCCAGCTTCAGCAGCTGGCCCAGTCGGATCGTCGCGTCCCGGATCTCCACATCGCGCATCCCGCCATTGTCCGCCCGCCGTCGCGGGCGGGTCGCGGGCCCGCACCGGCGGTACGCTCGGTGATCGGCAGGACACCCAGGGGTCAGGAGCGCAGCCGTGCCCGTCGCCGTCACCGGAAGCATCGCCACCGACCACCTGATGCACTTCCCAGGGCGGATCGGTGACCAACTGGTCGCCGAGAACCTCGCCCGCGTGTCGCTGAGCTTCCTGGTCGACGACCTGGTGGTGCGTCGCGGCGGGGTGGCCGCCAACATCGCGTTCGCGATGGCCCGGCTCGGTGCGCACCCGGTCCTGGTGGGCGCGGTCGGTGCCGATTTCGCCGACTACCGCGCCTGGCTGGAGCGCAGCGGTGTGGACTGCGCGGGCGTGCACGAGTCCGAGATGCGGCGCACGGCCCGGTTCGTGTGCACCACCGACGAAGACCTCAACCAGATCGCCTCGTTCTACACCGGGGCGATGGCCGAGGCGCGCAACATCGAGCTGGCCCCGGTGGTGCGTGCCACCGGCTGCGACCTGGTGCTGATCAGCCCGAACGACCCGCCGGCGATGCTGCGGCACGCCGCGGAGTGCCGGCAGCGCGGGTTCGGGTTCGCCGCCGACCCCTCCCAGCAGCTGGCCCGGCTGACCGGCGCGGAGATCCGCACTCTGGTCGACGGGGCCGAATACCTGTTCAGCAACGACTACGAGTGGGGACTGCTGCTGCACAAGACCGGCTGGACCGAGCAGGACGTGGCCCGGCGCGTCGGTACCCGGGTGACCACGTCGGGCGCGGAAGGGGCGCTGGTGGTCGAACCGGACGGGACGCGGCTGCGGGTTCCGGCGGTGCCCGCGCTGCGGGAACTCGACCCGACCGGCGTGGGGGACGGGTTCCGCGCCGGATTCCTCGCGGGGGTGCACGGCGGGCTGTCCAGCAGGCGCGCGGCCGAGCTGGGCGCGCTGGTGGCGGCGCACGTGCTGGAGGTGACCGGGACGCAGGAGTGGACCCTGGATCGCGACCGGGCGCTGGACCGGCTGCGGCGCGCCTGCGGTGCGGATTCGGCCGCCGAGATCGGGGCGCTGCTGCCGGAGCGCTGAACCCGCCCGGCGCTCAGGAGTCGAGTTCGGCCAGCGCCGCGGCCAGCGCGGAGATGTCGGCGGGGCCGACCCGGCAGCATCCGCCTATGAACCGGGCTCCTGCCGACCGCCACTGTGCGGCCTGCGACATCGACAATCTGCTCGGGCCGGCCCAGCGCCGCGTCGCCGGATCCCAGTCCTCGCCGCTGTTCGGGTAGGCGATCACCGGTTTGCCGGAGACTTCCCGGGCGGTCGTGACCGCCTCGGTGACTTCGTCCGGATCGGCGCAGTTGACTCCGACGGCCAGGACCGCGTCGTTGTCCCGGGCCAGTGCGAACGCCTCGTCCAACGGCTGCCCGGCCCGGGTGTGCCGGCCGGAAATCGTGTAGGACAGCCAGGCCGGGATCCCCACGCCCTCCAGCGCGTCCAGCATGGCCTCGGCCTCGGCCACGTCCGGCACCGTCTCCAGCGCGAACAGGTCGGGACCGGACGCGGCCAGCGCCTCCATCCGCGGGCGGTGGAAGTCGTGCAGCTGCTTGCGGGACAGCCCGTAGCGACCGTGGTATTCCGACCCGTCGGCCAGCACGGCGCCGTAGGGGCCGATCGACGCGGCGACCCAGCGGCGGTCGCCGGACTCGATGTCGGCCGCCAGCCGCGCGAGTTCCACGCTGCGGCGCATCAGGCGCTCCGCGTCGCCGCGCTCGATGCCGTGCGCGGCGAAACCTTCGAAGCTGGCCTGGTAGCTGGCCGTGGTCGCCACCGCGGCGCCGGCCCGGAAGAACGCGGCGTGCGCGGCCACGATCTCCTCGGGAGCGGTTTCGAGCAGGCGCGCGGACCAGAGCCGGTCGGTAAGCTCGTGCCCCTGCGCCTCAAGTTCGGTGGCCAGACCGCCGTCGAGCACGACCGGTCCGGTACCGAATGCGGTCCCGTCCACGTGGTCAGGGTAAGGGCACGGAGGTCCATCCGTCTCGTGCTGCGGGCCCACGATCACCCGGGGGCACGCACGCGGGTGGGGCGGCCGCGGCTGCGACCGCCCCGCCCGGGACGGTCAGAGGCGGACCGGGTACTGCGGTTCGGGGACCTGCGGGGTGATCCGGCCCTCGACGAAGATCGCGTGCCAGATCATGAACACCAGCAGCGCCCAGAGCCTGCGGCTGTGGTCGAGCACGCCGGAGCGGTGCTCCTCCAGCAGCTGCAGCACACCGGACCGGTCGAGCAGGTGGTCGGTCTGCGACTGCTGGATGATGTTGCGCGCCCAGTCGTGCATCTCGTCGCGCAGCCAGTGCTTGATCGGCACCGGGAAGCCGAGCTTGCGGCGGTTGATCACGTGTTCGGGAACGATCTGGTGCAGCGCCTGGCGCAGCGCGTACTTCGTCGTCTCCCGGGTGATCTTCTGGTCCTGCGGGACCGTGCTGGCCACCCGGAACACCTCGGGGTCCAGGAACGGCACCCGCAGTTCCAGCGAGTTGGCCATCGTGGTCTTGTCCGCCTTGACCAGGATGTCGCCGCGCAGCCAGGTGAACAGGTCGACGTGCTGCATGCGGGTCACCGGGTCCCAGCCCTGCGAGCGGCGGTACGCCTCGGCGGTGACGTCCTGGTGCGACACCCCGGGGTCGAACCCGCGCATCACGCTGTTGAGCTGGTCGTCCCGGAAGATCCGCGCGTTGCCGTAGTAGCGCTCCTCCAGGTTCAGCGCACCGCGCCGCAGCAGATCCTTGCCGCGCACGCCTTCCGGGATCGCGGTGGAGACCTTGCCCATGGCCTTGCGCACGGCGCCGGGGACCCGCTCGAAACCGGCCAGCGACAGCGGTTCCCGGTAGATCGAGTACCCGCCGAACAGCTCGTCGGCGCCCTCGCCGGACAGCACCACCTTCACGTGCTGGCGCGCTTCGCGGGCGATGAACCACAGCGGGACCAGCGCCGGGTCGGCCACCGGATCGTCGAGGTACCAGACGATCAGCGGCAGCGTCTCCATCATCTCCTCGGCGGAGACGGTGCGGACCACGTGCTTGACCCCGATCGCCGCGGCGGACTCGGCGGCCACGTCGACCTCGGAGTAGCCCTGCCGCTCGAACCCGGTCGTGAAGGTGATCAGGTTCGGGTTGTGCTCCTTGGCCAGCGCGGCGATCGCCGTGGAGTCGATGCCGCCGGACAGGAAGGCGCCCACCGTGACGTCCGCGCGCATGTGCTTGGCCACCGAGTCCCGCATGACGTCGGCGATCTCGTCCTGCAGCCGCTTGGCCTCGCCGTCGCTGCTGACCTGGCGGGCGGTGAACGTCGGGTGGAAGTAGCGCTCGGTGACGACCTCGCCGCCGGGGGAGACGGTGAACGAGGTGCCGGATTCGATCCGCCGCACGGCCCGGTGCAGCGATTCCGGCTCGGGCACGTACTGCAGCACCAGGTAGTGCTGGAACGCGCGGTGGTCGAGCTCGTCGTTCATGCGCAGCGTGCTGCCCAGGGCCAGCAGGCTCTTCTTCTCGCTGGCGAAGGCCACACCGCCGGGTCCGGTCGCGTAGAACAGCGGCTTGATACCGAACGGGTCGCGCGCGCCGAAGACGACCTTGCGCTCGCTGTCCCAGACCAGGAACGCGAACATGCCCCGCAGCCGGCCGACCATCGAGCTGCCGAGGTAGTGGTAGGCGGCGACGATCACTTCGGTGTCGCCATCCGTGGCGAAGGTCGCACCGAACTTCTCGATGAGCTCGGCGCGCAGTTCGAGGTAGTTGTAGATCTCGCCGTTGAACAGGACGGTGTAGCGCTCCGGCGATTCCGGCGGGCCCCAGTGCAACGGCTGGTGGGAGTGCTCCAAGTCGATGATCGACAGCCGGTTGAAGCCGAAGACCACCTCGCCGCCGTGCCAGGTGTCGCTCTCGTCGGGGCCGCGGTGCCGTTGGCACGGCAGCGCGTCGGCCACCGCGTTCACCGCGGATCCGGCGTCGTGTTCAGTGGGACTGATCAGTCCAAGTAGGCCGCACACGCGTCTCGTGCACCTCTCGATCGGCGGTGTCGTCTGGGTCGGTCCAGTATGCCCCGGCTCGCCGGTCGACGTGCACGCGCGGGTGGCGTGACCACCGTCGGGGAGAAGTTCGCCCGGATAGGCAGCCCCCGAAACAGTATCGTGGCTACACCTGGGCTAGGCTCTGCGCAGGATTCCGGCGGTAGATCCGGCGGCTCACCCGAACAGGGGTGGGTGATCGGGTCGGGGAAGCCGCAGCGGTGAGTTTTGCGCGAGGAGGCGTCGCGGAGTGGGCCTGAAGGAGGGGACCCGAGTGCCACGGCTGGTCAAGGTCGCTGGGCTGATCGGCCTGGTTGGTGTCGCGGCAACGGGCTGCACGACCGACGAGGTCCTGCGGTTCGGCTGGCCGGAAGGTGTCACCCCGCAGGCCGAATCAATGCGGCAGCTGTGGACTTGGTCGGTGATCGCGGCACTCGCGGTCGGTGTGCTCGTGTGGGGGCTGATCTTCTGGTCGGTCGCCTTCCACCGGAAGAAGAGCGAGGAGCTGCCGCGTCAGTTCCAATACAACGTCCCGCTCGAACTCGTCTACACGGCGATCCCGTTCGTGCTGGTGGTCGTGCTGTTCTACTTCACTGCGGTGAGCCAGAACTACGTGCTCGCCAAGTCGGAGGAACCCGACGAGACGGTGAACGTGGTGTCCTTCCAGTGGAACTGGGAGTTCAACTACCCCGATTACCGCACCCCGGACGGGGAACCGGTCCGCACGGTCGGTACCAGCAACGAGGTGCCGCTGCTGGTCCTGCCGGTGGGCGAGACGGTGCAGTACAACCTGAGCTCCACCGACGTGATCCACTCGTTCTTCGTCCCCGAGTTCCACTTCAAGCGGGACACCTTCCCGCACCCGGACAAGAACAACCAGGACAACGTCTTCGAGAACGTCATCGATCGCGAGGGCTCGTTCATCGGTCGCTGCGCCGAGCTGTGCGGCACCTACCACGCGATGATGAACTTCGAAGTTCGGGCGCTCTCGCCGGACAAGTTCGATCAGTACATGCAGCTGCGCACGCAGATCAACCCGCGGACCGGCGAGCCCAACAACGCTGCCGAAGCGCTCAGCGCGATGGACTGCGGTGAGCTGTGCAGCCCCACGGCGGTGACCAGCGAGCAGTTCAGCACCGAACGCACCGGCGGCGTTCCGTCGTGAACCAGCGGGGCAACGAGTAGTGGTGCCCTCGACGGGGCGCAGGGCGTGAGAGCGAGGACTCCATGAAGGTCGAAGCGAAGATCTTCAACTACATCACCATCTTCTTCTTCCTATCCGCGGTCGTGTACGGGCTTTGGGCGCGGGAACCGGTCGGCACGGTGGCGTTGACCCTGGTCGGGGGGCTGTCGCTGCTGATCGGCACGTACTTCCAGTTCGTCGCGCGGCGGATCGAGGAGCGCCCGGAGGACAACCCGGACGCCGAGGTCAGCGACGGTGCCGGCGAGCTCGGTTTCTTCAGCCCGGGCAGCTACTGGCCGGTCGGTGTGGCCGCGGCGTGCGCGTTCGCCGGTGTGTCCCTGGCCTTCTTCCACGTGTGGATGATCGTCATCGCGACCGCGCTCGTGCTGATCACCGTGGCGGGCCTGGTCTTCGAGTACCACACCGGTCCGAGCCAGCACTGAGAACCGCGCATCGAACAGGCCCCGGGTCCGAGCTTTCCAGCCGGACCCGGGGCCTGTTTCGCTTCTCCGGTGCGGCGCCGACCCGAAGCCGCCGGTTGCCGGGTATTTTCACCGTTCGCGCAGGATCGACCAGGAGGTTCCCGTGATCACCGCCATCGTGCTGATCAAGACCGCAGCCGACCGGCTCACCGAGGCCGCGCAGGAGATCGCCGATCTGGACGGCGTCGACGAGGTGTACTCGTGCGCCGGGGACGTCGACCTGATCGCCCTGCTGCGCGTCTCGCGGCACGACGAGCTGGCCGACATCGTTCCCGCCCGCATCAACAAGGTGGACGGCGTCCTGGACACCGACACGCACATCGCGTTCCGCTCGTACTCCCGCAAGGACACCGAAGCCACCTTCTCGCTCGGTCTCGACGAGGGGTGAGCCCGCCGGCTCAGCGGGGTGCGTTGCCCGGCAGGAGGTCGCGTCCCCACACGAGGTTGATCACCCCGCCGGCCGAGCCGTACCAGGCGACCAGCGCGGTGAGCAGACCGGCCCAGCCGCCCGCCATGGTGAGCGCTCCGGCCCCGCTGGCCGAGGCCGCGCCGAGCAGCACGAGGGTGATGGTCAGCAGGACGAACACCCCGAGCACGACCGGAGTGGTGCGCACCGCGGCCACCGTCATGTACGCGCTGAAGATCGCCCAGGCGAACAGGAACAGCGAGGTTGCGGCGTCCGCCCCGGCGCCGAGCGCTTCGACGAAGAACTGCGCGTAGGTGGCGTAGGACAGCCAGAACGCACCGAAAGAGGTGAACGCCAGCCCGCCGAACGTGTTACCCACGCGGAACGCCCACATCCCGGCGAGCACTTGGGACAGTCCACCGTAGAACAGGGCCAGCGGGAGCACGACCGTCTGCAGCTCGATGTTCATCAGGCCCGCGTTGAACACGCTCAGCACGAACGTGGTCATGGCGAACGCCCCCATGCCGAGCGGAGCGGGATCCCCGAATGCCGGTGCGGAGGCCGGTTCGGCGGGCGCGCCGTTGCCAGGTCCGTCCAGGTCGGAATCTCTCGACACCGTGGTCATGTCTCCTCCTCGGTCCTCGGTCGTCTTGCGACGACTTTCCATCCGGGAGGGCTCGCCCGCACATCGAGCGCGCGGCGGGGCGGCGCGGCAGCGCGCGCCGGGAGTCCGTCAGGTGTGCGCGGCGCGCAGCTGGGCCGACCGCGCGGCCCACCGCTGCAGCAGGTCGGCGGCCGCACCGGAATCGACCGTGCGGGCGACGCGCTCCAACGCGGAGTCCAGTTGGGCGCGCAGGTCCTCACCGGGTCCTTCGTGCGCGACCACGGCGCCGGCTGCGTTGAGCAGGACCGCGTCCCGCACCGGCCCGTGCCGGCCGGCCAGCAGCCGGTGCACCGCCTCGGCGTTGACCGCGGCGTCCCCACCGCGCAGGTCCTCGGCCGTGCTGCGCGGCACGCCGTGGTCGGCCAGCCGGATCCGGTCGCCGCGGACCTGCCCGTCGTGCACCGCCCACACCGCCGTGTCGCCGACGGTGGTGATCTCGTCCATCCCGTCGTCGCCGCGCACGATCAGGGCCGAACCGCCCCGGGCGGCGAAGACCTCGGCCATCACCGGGGCCATCCGCTCGTCCGCGCACCCGATGAGCCCCGCGGACGGCCGGGCGGGGTTGGTGAGCGGGCCCAGCACATTGAACGCCGTGGGGATGCCGATCTCGCGGCGCGGGGCCGCTGCGTGCTTCATCGCGGGGTGGAAGGTCGGCGCGAAGCAGAACCCGATGTCCAGTTCGGACACGCAGCGCTCGACGTGCTCCGGAGGCAGGTCGATGGCCACGCCGAGGTATTCGAGCACGTCAGCCGTGCCGCACTTGGACGAGGCCGCGCGGTTGCCGTGCTTGACCACGGCCACCCCGGATGCCGCCAGCACGACCGATGCCATCGTGGAGATGTTCACGCTGCCGGTGCGGTCGCCACCGGTGCCGACGATGTCCACCGCGGGGCGGTCGATGTCCAGCGGCACGGCATGCGCCAGCATCGCGTCGGCCATCCCGCGGATCTCTTCGGGCGTCTCGCCCTTGGCCCGCAGCGCGACGACGAAGGCCGCGACGCGGGCCGGGGTCGCCTCCCCGGCCATGATGAGGTCCATCGCCCAGGCGGTGTCCTCGGCGGACAGGTCGTTGCCCGCCACCAGGCTGCCCAGTAGTCCGGCCCAGCTTCCCGCCACGGTCTCCACGATCTTTCGCTCCGTCCACTGCGCGCGGCTCGTCGGTGCGGCGCGCGTTCGTCCGCGGCCCGCCGTCGGCGAGCCGCACCCGGCACTGCCCTGCTACGCCGGGATCGCGGGCCTGCCGGCCCGGAGCACCTCGGCGACCGTCTCCGCCGCGGTCAGCGGGTCCAGCGGATGCACCAGCACCGCCTCGGCCTGCGACCACGTCGCGAGCCATCGGTCGTCCTTGCGGCGGACGGTCACCACGATGGGTGGGCAGTCGGCCAGCTCGTCCTTCACTTGGCGGCACACGCCCATCCCGCCGGTGGGTTGCGCTTCGCCGTCCAGGATCGCCAGGTCCACCCGGCCGGCGTCGAGATCGGTGAGCACGTCGGCGACGTTGTCGGCCTCGGTGTAGTGCACCCGGCCGAGGTCGGGCGCGGGACGCCTGCCGATCGCTGTGATGATCGCCTCACGGACCTCGGGGCGGTGACTGAACACCAGGACGTTCGTGGCCGGTGTGCTCATTCCAGGCTCCTCGCTGGTCGGCGCGGACGGCGGGTGGACGCCGGATGACCCCGCATGCTATCCGGCCCGAGGGGGTGAACAGTAGCGGCCCGCCCGATTCGCCCCCGTTTCCGCGGTCGGCGGTCCGGTCGGTGGTCGGTCAGCCCGGCGGGCTCTGCAGGGCGTCCCAACCGAAGACCTGCCCGTCGCGGCGCTGCGCCAGTCCGGCCATCCGGGACGCTTCCTGTGAGCAATGCAACGCATCGAGTTTCTGAACACGGTGCGCGATCAGCGCGGTCAGCTCCGGGCGCGCGTGCTCGCTGCCGCGGCCGCCGGGCTCCACGTGCCATCCGTCCTCGGCGAGCACGTCGCGCGCGGGCTCGACGGCTGCCGGCGGCAGCGCGAGGTGCTGGCGCAACACCGCAGGTTGATCCGGTCGCCACGTACCGCTGCGGTCCAGGGCGGCCGATGCGGCCTCCGCCTCGTCGAAAGCGGTCACCACCACCTCCAGATCCGGGTCGTTCGCGCTGATCAGCGGTTCGTTCGGTCGGGCGCGGCCGATCACTCGGGAAAGCCATCGCGACGCAAAACTTCTCACCCTGCGTTACCTCCAGATCGCGATCTGATCACCTCCGGGCTGACCTCCGGACCCGAGGGCGCGAGCGGAAAACTCGCAAGACATAATGCGTCGCGTGACAACGGCAGCGCCCTCAATCAGTCAACGCGTGCACTCGCTGAACCGGCCCAACATGGTCAGCGTGGGCACCATCGTTTGGTTGGCCAGCGAGCTGATGTTCTTCGCTGGGCTCTTCGCCATGTTCTTCACGGTGAAGGCACAGAACGAGGGCGAGTGGCCCCCACCGCCCACGCATCTGAACCTCCCGTACGCACTCCCGTTCACGGTCATCCTGGTGGCGTCCTCGTTCGCCTGCCAGTGGGGCGTGTTCGCGGCCGAGCGCGGAGATGTCTACGGCTTGCGCCGGTGGTACATCGTCACCCTGATCATGGGAACGATCTTCGTCGCGGGTCAGGCCGGGGAGTACGTCGAGCTGATCACCAGCGGCACCACCATCGCCTCGTCGGCCTACGGCACGGTCTTCTTCATGACGACGGGCTTCCACGGGCTGCACGTCATCGGCGGGTTGATCGCCTTCATCTTCCTGATCATCCGGACGAAGCTCAGCAAGTTCACGCCATCGCAGGCCATCGCAGCAATCGTGGTGTCCTACTACTGGCACTTCGTGGACATCGTGTGGATCGGCTTGTTCGCCGTGATCTACCTCATCCCATGATCGGCTTCGGTAGCCGAGGTCGTACCCGAACATCCCGAACCGGACAGCAAGGGTTGCCGCACTCATGACCACCAACAAGAAACGGAACCGCGCGGGCTCGAAGCTTCGGCGGCGGCTCTCCGGTGCATTGGCGCTGGGCGTCGCGCTGGTGGGGGCCGGTGCGCTCTACACCGCGCTGACCCCAGAGCCGCAGACCGCGCACGCCAGTGCGGACCCGGCTCTGGTGAGGCAGGGCGAACAGCTCTACAACAACGCCTGCATCTCGTGCCACGGCTCGAACCTGCAGGGCGTCGACGACCGCGGGCCGAGCCTGGTGGGTGTCGGCGAGGCGTCCACGCACTTCCAGGTCTCCTCCGGCCGCATGCCGATGGTGCGGCAGGAGGCCCAGGCGTCGCGCAAGCCGCCGAAGTTCGACGCGGAGCAGACCGACGCGCTCGCCGCCTACGTGGCGACCTACGGCGGCGGGCCGGAGTCGCCGGAGCAGTCCGGTCAGGCACTGCGCGGTGAGGACCCGGCCCGGGGCGGCGAGCTCTACCGGCTCAACTGCGCGTCCTGCCACAACTTCACCGGCCGCGGCATCGCGATGTCCTCCGGCAAGTACGCGCCGGAACTCGACGAGGCTTCCGAGCAGCAGATCTACGAGGCCATGCAGACCGGCCCGCAGAACATGCCGAAGTTCTCCGACCGGCAGCTGACCCCGGAGGAGAAGCAGGACATCGTCGCGTACGTCAAGTCGGTCACCGATGGCAACAACAACCCGGGCGGCAACAACCTCGGCGGCTACGGACCGGGTCCGGAGACGGTCATCGTGTGGGTCGTCGGGCTCGGCGCGCTGATCGGCCTCACCCTGTGGATCGGAGCCAGGGCATGAGTGAGCAGAACAACGAGAACCACGAGCCGCGCCGCGAGTACACCGAGGCCGAACTCGCGGAGATGAGCCGCGACGAGAAGATGCGGCTGGGGTTGGCCCTGGACGACGTCGAGCTGGCCGAGTACCACGACCGCTGGCCGGTCGAGGGCACCCGCGCCGAACGCCGGGCCGAGCGGGCGGTGGCCGCCTGGTTCGCGCTGGCCGGCCTGTCGGCGCTGGCGTTCATCGCGGTGTTCCTCTTCTGGCCCTGGGAGTACCAGTCGCCGGACGACGAGCAGGCGCACTTCATCTACTCGCTGTACAACCCGCTGATCGGCTTCTTCCTGGGGCTGTCGATCCTCGCGGTCGGTGTCGGCGTGGTGCTGTACCAGAAGAAGTTCATCCCGGAGGAAGTCGCCGTCCAGCAGCGGCACGACGGGCACGGGTCGGACGAGGTGGACCGGCAGACCACCGCGGCGCTGCTGGCCGACGCCGGTTCGCGCAGCGGGATCGCCCGCCGGTCGATGATCAAGCGCACGGCCGGCTTCGGCGTGGGCGCTTTCGGTGCCGGTGCGGGCGTGTACGCGCTCGGCGGTCTGGTGCGCGACCCGTGGGGCGAAGAGGGCCAGGAGTCGCTGCTGCACACCGGGTGGGCGCCGGAGCAAGGCGAGAAGACCTACCTGCGCCGGGACACCGGCGACGCGCACGACGTCTCGCTGGTGCGTCCCGAGGACATCGACGCGGGTGGTTTCGAGACCGTGTTCCCGTTCCGGGAGTCCATGCGCCACGACGAGGAAGAGCTGATCAGCTCGATGCGCAAGGGCGACGCCCCGGTCATGCTGATCCGGTTGCGGCCGGATGCCATGCCGGTCAAGCGCAAGGGCCAGGAGGACTTCAACTACGGCGACTTCTACGCCTACTCGAAGATCTGCACCCACCTGGGCTGCCCGACCTCGTTGTTCGAGCAGCAGACGGGTCGGCTGCTGTGCCCCTGCCACCAGTCGCAGTTCGACGTGATCAACACGTACGCCAAGCCCGTGTTCGGTCCGGCCACGCGCGCGCTGCCCCAGCTGCCGATCACGGTGGACGAGGACGGCTACTTCGTGGCGACACGCGACTTCATCGAGCCCGTCGGACCGGCGTACTGGGAGCGTAGGTCATGAGTTCAATCACAACTCCCACGAAGGGAGAAAGCGCCCTGTACACCAGGGCCGCGACCGCGGCCGACGAACTCGACTCGCGGTACCGGATGGCCCCGGGCATCCGGCGGCAGCTGAACAAGGTCTTCCCGACGCACTGGTCCTTCCTGCTCGGCGAGATCGCGCTGTACACGTTCATCCTGCTGCTGGTCACCGGGACCTACCTGGCGTTCTTCTTCGACCCGTCGATGACCGAGGTCGAGTACCAGGGCGCTTACGAGAACCTCCGCGGTGTGGAGATGTCCCGGGCCTTCGAGAGCGCGCTGGACATCTCGTTCGAAGTCCGCGGCGGCATGTTCGCCCGTCAGCTGCACCACTGGGCGGCCCTGCTGTTCATGGCGGCGATGGTCGCCCACATGTTCCGGATCTTCTTCACCGGTGCGTTCCGGCGCCCGCGGGAGACGAACTGGACGATCGGCATCGGGCTGTTCGTGCTCGGCATGTTCGAGGGCTTCACCGGCTACTCGCTGCCGGACGACCTGCTGTCCGGCACCGGTGTCCGGATCGCCTCCGGCATCGCGATGTCCATCCCCGTGGTGGGCACCTGGGTCCACTGGATCCTGTTCGGTGCCGAATTCCCCGGTACCGACCTGATCCCGCGGTTCTACATGTTCCACGTGTTCCTGCTGCCGGGGCTGATCCTCGGCTTGGTGGCGGTGCACCTGGCACTGGTCTGGTACCAGAAGCACACCCAGTTCCCGGGCGTGCGGCGCAAGGAGACCAACGTCGTCGGTGTGCGCATCATGCCGGTGTTCGCGGTCAAGGCCGGCGGTTTCTTCGCGATGGTCACCGGCGTGTGCGCGATCATGGCCGGCGTCTTCCAGATCAACCCGATCTGGAACCTCGGGCCCTACATCGCTTCGCAGGTCTCCGCGGCCTCGCAGCCGGACTGGTACATGATCTGGACGGACGGTTCCAGCCGGTTGTGGCCGGCGTGGGAGGTCTACCTCGGGCCGTTCACCATCCCGGCCGTGTTCTTCCCGACGGTCTTGTTCATGGGCATGATCTTCACGGTCGCGGCCATGTATCCGATGATCGAGCGGAAGCTGTCCAAGGACGATGCGCACCACAACCTGCTGCAGCGGCCGCGGGACGTTCCGGTGCGCACCTCGCTCGGGGTCATGGCGATCACCTTCTTCATGATCCTGATGATCTCGGGTGTCAACGACATCGTCGCGTTCCAGTTCGACATCTCGTTGAACGCGATGACCTGGGGTGGCCGGATCGGGCTGCTGCTGCTGCCGCCGATCGCCTACTACTTCACCTACCGGCTCTGCCTGGGCTTGCAGCACAGCGACCGGGAGGTGCTGGACCACGGTGTGGAGACCGGCATCATCAAGCGGCTGCCGCACGGCGAGTTCATCGAGGTGCACCAGCCGCTCGGCCCGGTCGACGACCACGGCCACCCGGAGGAGCTGCCCTACCAGGGTGCTCCGGTGCCGAAGAAGATGAACAAGCTCGGCGCGGCGGGCCAGCCGGTTCCAGGCAGCCTGCTCACCCCGGACCCGCCGGAGGAGACCGCTGCGCTCGAACGGGCCCGCCACGAGCAGGCCGAGCACGGCGAGCAGGACGAACGGGCCGAGCTCAGCGGGAAGGACTCCGACCGGGAGTGAACCCGCTGGCCGCAGGCTGTTGAAACCGGGCCCCGAGCATCCGCGCGATGCCGGGGCCCGGTTTTCGCGCGTGTGCGGAATCGCCGCCGTGCCCGGTGCGCCCTACGGTGGTGGCCATGACGACGATCGCAGATCCGCAGGTCCGCGAATTCCTCGAAGCAGGCACCCGCACCGGGACGGTGGCCTACACCGGAACCGACGGCCGCCCGTTGGCCGCCCCGGTGTGGTTCGTGCTGGACGGCGACGAGCTCGTGTTCAACACGGGCGAGGACACCGCGAAGGGCCGTTCCCTCGCGCGTGATCCGCGGATCTCGGTAGCCGTGGACCTGCCCGAACCGCCTTACGCCTTCGTCCAGGTGCAGGGTTCGGTGCGCATGTCGGCGGATCCGGACGAGCTGCTGCGCACCGCGACCAGGATCGCCGAGCGGTACATGGGCCGGGATCGGGCCGAGGAATTCGGGCGCCGCAACGGGGTTCCGGGCGAGCTGGTGGTGCGGCTGCGCCCGTCGAAGGTGCTCGCCGCGTTCGACATGGTGGCCTGAGGGCTCAGTCGGCTGCGGCGTACGGGCTGCGCGCGCCGGTGGCCCGCTCCAGCCACGGAAGCCAGGATCCCGCCGCTCCCGCCGGTTCTGACCACGGGTCGTCGCAGCGCACGATCCTGCTGCCGCCGGTGGTGAGCCACCGGTACACGGCCTGGGCCTCGTCGGCCGTCGTCCCGTGCAGCGGATCGCCTGCGGCGGGGAGCACGGTCTCGGCGGATTCCCGCAGCGCGCCCACCACGGGCATCGGCGGGCGCCCGGCGGCAGCGGTGCCCGCCGCGGCGAGCTTGCCGTGTCGCACCACCGCGAGGTGCCAGCCACCGGCGCCGTCCGGGCGGGCGGCCACCAGTTCCGGCACCGCGGTCAGCGCGCGGAGCCGGTGTGCGCGGTCCAGCGAGCGCACCAGCGCGGCTAGGCGGTCCCGTTGCGCGGCGGCGTCCTCGAAGCGCTGTTCCGACGCCATCCGGGTCAGGTCGTCGTCGAGCCGCTGCAGCAGCGCGTCCGAACGTCCGCGCACGACCTCGCGCAGCGGGAGCAGCGTGCCCGCGTAGTCCTCGGTGCCCTGCAGTCCTGCGCAGGGCGCGGCGCACCTGCCCAGTTCGTGCAGCGCGCAGGGGCGTCCGCTCGGGTTCGCGGCCGGGATGCGCTCGGTGCAGCGGCGCACCGGGGATCCGGCGTGCAGGGTGTCCACCGCGTCGGCGGCCGCGCGGCGCGAGCTGAACGGGCCGAACGCGTCAGCGCGCGGAGTGCGCACCACCGATAGCCGGGGGAATGGTTCATCGGTGAGCGCCACCCACCAGGTGCGCCGCGGGAACTTGGCGCGGCGGTTGTAGCGGGGTTGGTGCGCGTCGAGCAGCCGGAGCTCGCGGACGTGCGCCTCCAGCGGATGCGCGCAGCGCACGTGGTCGACCCGGTCGGCGAGGGCGACCATCTCCTTGATCCGGCTGCGCCGCTCGCCCGCGGTGAAGTACTGGCGCACCCGCCTGCGCAGATCCGTCGCCGTGCCGACGTAGAGCACTTCGTCGCCGGGACCGCGGAACAGGTACACGCCGGGCGCGTTGGGCAGCTCGTCGGCCAGGTGCCGCTTTCCCCGCTGTTGCGGGGTGACGTCCGGCAGGTGGCCGAGCAGGTCCTCCAGGGTGCGCACGCCGAGCGGCCCGAGCCGTTCCAGCAGCGCGTGCAGCACGTCGCCGGTCGCGCGGGCGTCGTCCAGCGCGCGGTGCACTGGCTCGGTGCGCGCGTGCAGTACCCGGGCCAGCGTGCCGAGCTTGTGGTTCGGTGTCTCGTCCTTGGTGAGCACCCGGCGGGAGAGCCGAACGGTGTCCACAACGCGGGGTTTCGGCCAGTCCAGGCCCGATTGGGCGCAGCCGGCGCGCAGGAAACCGGTGTCGAAGCTCGCGTTGTGCGCGACGAGCACGGTTCCCCGGCAGAACTCCAGGAAGGCCGGTAGCACGGTGTCCAGGCTCGGTGCACCGGTGACCATCGCCTCGGTGATGCCGGTGATGGACACGACCGCGGGCGGGATCGGGCAGCCGGGGTCGACGAGCGTGCCGAACTCGCCGAGGATCTCGCCGCCGCGCATCTTCACCGCGCCGATCTCGGTGATCCGGTCCTGCTCGCGGTCGCCGCCGGTGGTCTCCAGGTCGACCACGACGAAGGTGACCTCGTGCAGCGGGATGTCTTCGTCGGTGGCGATCGCGTCGAAGGAGAGCTGGGGGTGCGACATCGGCGGTGACGCTACGGCGGTCCCCTGACAGCCGGCGGCCCGGCACACGCGCGCTTCGCCGGGTGGGCGACCGCTCCGGCGGTGACGGATTAGCCTGTGGGGGTGGTACCACCGACACCGGAGCGGGACGATTCCGCGCACCCCGACGAGTCCGCTGTGGACGGTGTCCGGCGGACCGGTCCGGGACGTGCGGACTGGGCGCAGCTGCCCGCGCCGATCCGCACCCGGTTGGCCGAGCTGGCCGCTGCGGCGCTCGGTGACATGCGCGCCGGTGACGTGCCGGTATCGCTGCGCCCGGTGGTGCGCTTCGCACCGACCAAGCGCGCGAAGCTGGGGATGTCCGCGTTGCTCGGCGCGCTGCGCGATTCCGGTGTGTTCCGCGCTGCGGTGGCGGAGTGGTGCCGCAAGCACCGCCCCGAGGCCTTGGCCCTGGACGATCCGGACGCCGTGGTCGTGGCCGCGGCCGCGCTGCTGCTGGAGTCGCCGGTCGCCGCGCACTACACCGAGCTGATCGGCCACCGCTCCGAGCAGGGCGGTCTGCGGGGTGAGCGGGATTCGGCGGTGGCCCGGGCCGAGCGCCTCGCCGCTGAGACCGAGCGGCTGCGCGCGGAGCTGGCGCGCGAGCGGGAGGCGCTCGACCGCGCCGGGGAGGGCGACCGCGCCGAGGCCGACCGGTTGCGCAAGCGGTTGCGCGACCAGGGCGTGCGGCTCAAGGAGGCCAAAGACGCGGCGGCGCGGGCCGCGGACGAGGCGCAGCAGGCGCGCACCGACGCGGACGCGCGGATCGCGGAGATGGCCGCCGAGCGGGACCGGGACAAGCAGCGCGCCGACGAGCAGCAGCGCCGGGCCGAGCGCGCCGGGGCCGAGGTCGAGGTCGCGCGGCAGTCGGCGCGGGAGGCCAGGCAGGGCGACGAGGTCCGGTTGGCGCTGTTGCTGGAGACGGTGGAAGGCGCGGTCGGCGGGTTGCGGCGCGAACTGGCCGCGGGCGGCGCGGGACCGCGCCCGGGCGATGTGGTGCAGCGGGTGCGGGCGGACTCCGGGACGACCGGTGAAGTGCCGGATGCCGCCGCGCTGGACAGGTTGCTGGCCTTGCCCGCGGTGCACCTCATCGTCGACGGCTACAACGTCACCAAGAGCGGTTATCCGGAGCTGCCGCTGGCCGACCAGCGCGAGCGGTTGGCGCACCAGATGGCGGCGCTGGCGGCGCGCACCGGCGCGGAGGTGACGGTCGTCTTCGACGGGGCCGACGTGCTCGCGGTGCCGTCCGCGGGCCCGCGCGGGGTGCGGGTGCTGTTCAGCGAGCCGGGTGTGCAGGCGGACGACGTCATCCGCGACCTGGTGTCGGCGGAGCCGCCCGGTCGGCAGCTGGTGGTGGTGACCTCGGACCGGGCGGTGGCGACCTCGGTGCGGCACCGGGGGGCCTACGCGGTGCCCTCTCCGGTGCTGCTGGAGCGGATGGCTCGGGTCTGACCGCCGCGGGAACGTGGCCGATTCATCCCGGTGGCCGATCTCATAACCGGTAACCCGGGTGCGCTGCGTCTCCGCCCGGGTGGCGTTCGGGCCTCGCTGAAACGGACGTGCCAGGACCGCTCTCCGATCACGGTGAGCGCACGACTCTCCTCCGTGAGAGACCTCCGGCCGCTGCGGAGGAAAAACCGACCCCCGCTTCTGGACGCATCGGCTCACCTTTCGTAATCTGGCTCGGACTTCGCGGTGATCAGCCGCCTGAACCGGGCGGCCCGCGGGGCACCGCTGGATCGGCTTGTCGGGGAGCCGCGCCGGAGCGAGCGGAGCGCTCGGTCCCGGTGAGCGGTCGGAGAAGCAGAAGGAGCAGTGCGCGACGTGGCGTCGCACGACCTCAAGCGTTCTCTGCGTGGAGCCATGGCCGCTACGGCGGTCGCCGCCGTCGTCGGCGTCACCTCCGGACAGGCTTTCGCAGACCCACCCCTTCCCGACAACGCCTCGGACGCGGCTCAGCAGGTGCGCGACCTCTCGCATCGGGCGGAGCAGCTCACCGAGGAGAAGAAGAAGGCCGAGGAAGACCACCAGGCCAAGCGCGAGGAGCTCGACCGGGCCACCGCGAAGGCCGTCCAGTCCGAGCAGGTGGCCGAGCAGGCGCGCACCGAGGAGGATCGGTTCCGCGGCCGCGTCGACCAGCTCACCACCGCTTCGTACCAGGGCGCGCGGCTGAACAAGCTCTCGGCGCTGCTGGTCAGCGAGCAGCCGCAGGAGTACCTCGACCGCGCGGCGGCGCTGGACGTGCTCTCCCGGGACAACAACGAGGCGATCACCAGCCTGGCCAATGCCACCAACCAGGCCGAGTCCTCCGAGAAGCAGGCCAAGGAGGCGCGGGCGCAAGCGGCCCGTGCCGAGGCCGATTCGGCGCGCATCGCCGGCGAGCTGAAGGACAAGACCGCGGCGATGGACCAGCAGATCGCCCAGGTCGAGCAGCGCTACGAGGAGCTCAGCGCCGATGAGCAGGACTCGCTGGTCAGCGACGGTTCCACCGATGTGGGCACCATCGCCGGCGCGGGTGCTGCCGTGGAGGCGGTCAACGCGGCGCTGAGCGTGCAGGGCGCACCGTACGTCTGGGGCGCCAAGGGCCCGAGCGAGTTCGACTGCTCCGGGCTCATGTACTGGGCCTACGAGCAGGCCGGTGTCAGCATCGGCGGTTCGACGAAGTCCCAGGTGACCGAGGGTGAGAGCGTGTCGGCCAGCGAGCTCAAGCCGGGCGACATGATCTTCTACTACAGCCCGGTCAGCCACGTGTCGATGTACGTGGGCGACGGCAAGGCCGTGCACGCCCCGACCTCCGGTGACGTCGTCAAGGTCACCGACTACGACAGCATCGGCGACGTGACCGACATCCGGCGGGTCGCGGGCTGATCCGGCGACCGGTGCCGTCCGGTACCGGTCGATCGCACGCCCGAGCGGGGGCGGCACCATCGTGTGCCGTCCCCGCTCGCGTGCGCGCGGTGCCCGCCGCACCGGGTGATGTCCAGCCGGTGCGCGCTGCGGTGCCGCCCTACGATTCCCCGCGTGCCGGGTTCCAGGGGGTTCCGCGGGTGGCTCGCCGCGGCCGCCGCTGCGGCGGTGCTGGTCGGGCTGGCGGTCGTGTCGCTGCCCGAGCAGCGCTCGTCCGAGCGGGTTCAGCAGGCGGTGGGGCCCGCCGGGAATGCTGCGGCGCCCGAATCGCGGGAAGCCGCGGTGCGGGCGGTGTTGGACCAGCGCGCGCAGGCGGTGCGCCAGCGTGACGAGGCCGCGTTCCTCGCCTCGGTGGATCCCGCCGCGCCCGCCGAGTTCCGCGAGGGGCAGCGGCGGCTGTACCGCAACCTCGCGATGGTGCCGTTCGCCGCCTGGGACTACCGGGTCGACGGCCGCTCGGTGGTGGACGTGCCGGAGACGGCCGGGGCGGCGGAGACCTGGTCGCCGCGGGTGTCGCTGCGCTACGCGCTGCACGGGGTGGACAGCGCGCCGACCACTCGCGGGCTCGGCTACGTGTTCGTGCGGCGCGGGGCGGACTGGTACCTGGCGGCCGATGAGGTGCCGGACGAGCCGGCCCGCCGGACCTGGCGCGGGCCGTGGGACTTCTCGGAGCTGCACCCGGTCGCCACCCGCAGCGGTCTGGTCATCGGGCACCGGGAGAACCGGGCGCAGACGGAGCGGGTCGCCGCGCACCTGGACGAGGCGGTCGCCGAGGTGAACCGGGTCTGGGGCGTGCGGTGGCCGCAGCGGGTCGGGGTGCTGCTGCCGGAGTCGCCGCAGGAGCTCAGCGAGCTGGTCGGGCCGGAGTTCTCGGTGGACGGGATCGCGGCGGTGGCCATCGCCGACCGGGTCGACCACGCGCAGCGCCGAGTGGAGGGGCAGCGCGTGGTGCTCAATCCGCGCACGGCGCAACGTCTTTCGGAGAGCTCGCTGCGCTCGGTGCTGGTCCACGAGGTCACGCACATCGCGGCGCGACCGGACACCGTGGACGGATCCCCGATGTGGCTGCTGGAGGGGTTCGCCGACTACGTGGGCTATCGGGACAATCCCGGTTCCGGGGCGCACCTGGCGCCGGACCTCGCCCGCCAGGTCCGCATCTCGGGCCCGCCGGGCGCCCTGCCGGACGACGGCGATTTCCACAGCGCCGGGCGGAATCTGGACCTCGCCTACCAGCAGTCCTGGTCGTTCGTGGACTACCTCGCGCAGCGCTTCGGCCCGGAGCGGGTGGTGCAGCTCTACCGCCGGATCGCCGCGACCGGCGATGCCGACGAGGTCGAAACCGCGCTGCGCGAGGTGCTCGGCACCGACCGGGGCCGGCTGCTCGCGGACTGGGGTGCTGCGCTGGAACGGGAGTTCGGCTGATCCGCTCCGTCCCGGCGGGCGCCGAGCCCGCCGGGACGGGCGCATCAGGAGTAGATGGCCTCGATCTCTGCCGAGTGGTTCTCCGCGACCTTGTTCCGCTTGAGCTTCATGCTCGGGGTCATCTCCCCGGTGGCCTCGGTGAAGTCCTCGGGCAGGATGCGGAACTGCTTGATCCGCTCGGCCTTGGACACCGCCTCGTTGGCGTCGTCGACGGCGGCCTGCACCTCGGCGCGCAGCTCGGGATCGTCGACCAGCGCCGCCGCCGTGGTGTTCTGGTCGCGGCCCTTGTTGGCCAGCCAGGACGGGAGGAACTCCGGGTCGAGGGTGACCAGGGCGCCGATGAACGGCTTCTGGTCGCCGACGACCATGCACTGGCTGATCAGCGGGTGCGAGCGCAGGCTGTCCTCCAGTACCGCCGGGGCGACGTTCTTGCCGCCCGCGGTCACGATGATCTCCTTCTTGCGGCCGGTGATCCGCAGGAAGCCCTCGTCGTCCAGCGAGCCGAGGTCGCCGGTGTGGAACCAGCCGTCCTCCAGCGACGTGGCGGTGGCGTCGTCGTTGTTCCAGTACCGGTTGAACACGACATCGCCCTTGACCAGCACCTCGTTGTCGTCGGCGATGCGGACGGTGGTGCCGGCCAGCGGTTTGCCGACGGTGCCGATCTTGAAGCCGTCCTGCACGTTCACCGCGGCGGCGGCGGTGGTCTCGGTCAGCCCGTAGCCCTCCAGGACCGGGACGCCGACGCCGCGGAAGAAGTGCGCCAGCCGCTCGCCCAGCGGTGCACCGCCGGAGACGGCCGCGATGCAGCGGCCGCCGAGCGCGGAACGCAGCTTGTGGTAGACGAGCTTGTCGAACACCGCGTGTTTGACCTTCAGGCCCAGCCCGGGACCGCCTTCGTCCTGCGCCTTGCTGTAGGCCACGGCGGTGTCCTCGGCCTTGTCGAAGATCACCTTGGTCTTGCTGTCCGCGTGCGCCTTCTGCTTGGCCGTGTTGTAGACCTTCTCGAACACGCGCGGCACCGCGAGCACGAACGTCGGGCGGAACGAACCCAGGTCCTCGACCAGGTCCTTGATGTCGCTGGTGTGGCCCAGGGTGACCCGCGCGTACACCGACATCACCGCGATGGCCCGGGCCAGCACGTGTGCCATGGGCAGGAACATCAGCATCGAGTTGCCCTGCTGGGTCAGCTGCGGGAAAGCCTCGATGTCCGCGCGTACCTCGGCGAGCACGTTGCGGTGCGTGAGCACGCAGCCCTTCGGTCGCCCGGTGGTGCCCGAGGTGTAGATCAGGGTCGCCAGGTCGTCGGCCCCGACCCCGCGGCGCCGCTCGTGCGCCTCGTGGTCCTCCACGCCCGCGCCGAGTCCGGTGAGCTCGTCGACGGCGCCCTTCTCGCCCTCGGGCGCGTCGATCTGCCAGACGTTGCCCAGTTCGTCGAGCCGGTCGCGGACCTTGTCCACTTCGGCGCGGTTGGCATCGCTCTCCACGATGACGGCCTTGGCCCCGGAATCGCCGAGGATCCACTCGGCCTGATCGGCGGAGGAGGTCTCGTACACCGGCACCGTCGCGCATCCGGCCGTCCAGATGGCGAAGTCGAACAGGCTCCACTCGTAGCGCGTCCGGGACATCAGCCCGACCCGGTCGCCGGGCTGCAACCCGGCCGCGATGAGCCCCTTGGCCACCCCGAGTACCTGCGCGGCGAATTCCGCGGCGGTCACGTCCACCCAGGTGCCCTCGACGCGGCGCCGGAAGCTCACTGTGCTTCCGAACCTCTCCGCGTTGGCCCACACCATGTCGGTGAGGTTCTCGTCCTCGGCCACCGCCGTGGTGGCGGGTGCGCTGAACTCTCGCACGTTCGAAACCTCCGAAAACACGCCGTTGAGTGGGCCATAACGTAACGCTGATAGTTACCGAGCGGTAGTCCCTGTCGGCCCGCCGCAATCGTCTTGAGCCTAATTCTCCTCCTGCTAGTGCCTGTGCGGGCCGTCCCGTGCGTCACATCCGCCCCGCGGCCAGCGCACACCGCGGCGTCCGACGGGCGGTGCGTTCCGGCGTCCACGTGGCATTAGGTTCGAGGATGGGAAGAATTCGCACAGCGGTTGGGAGTCGGTTTGCGCGTCCACGTCGTCTCGGACGTCCACGGCAACGTCGAGGACCTCAAGCGGGCCGGTGACGGGGCCGACGCGCTCGTGGTGCTCGGCGACCTCGTCGACTTCGTCGATTATCACGACCACGGGCGCGGCATCCTCGGGCGGATCTTCGGGCCGGAGAAGGTGGCCCGGTTCGCCGAACTGCGGCGCGGGCAGCGCGGACCCGAGTTCGGCGCCTACGCGCGGTCGCTGTGGGAGAGCCTGTCCGATCCGGCGAAGGTGGTCGACGACGCGGTGCGCGAGCAGTACGCGGAGCTGTTCGGCGCGCTGACCGCCCCGACCTACGCGACCCCGGGCAACGTCGACGCGCCGCACCTGTGGCCGGAGTTCGCCCGCGCGGGCATCCACATCCTCGACGGGGACAGCGCCGAGATCGGCGGGCTGCGGTTCGGCTTCCTCGGCGGAACGCTGCTGCCGCCCGGCGCGACCCTGCGCAAGCACGCTGCCTGGGTGCCCTACCTGCGCCAGGAGGAGCGGTACGACGAGGCGCTGGCCGCGCTGCCGCCGCTGGACGTGCTGTGCACGCACCTGCCGCCCGCGGTGCCCGAGCTGACCTACGACGTCGTGGCGCGCCGTTCCGAGTACGGCTCGGCGGGCGCGCTGCAGCGGATCCGCACCGATCGGCCCCGGTGGTCGCTGTTCGGGCACGTGCACCAGCCGCTGTCCCAGCGGGTGCGCGTCGGCGGCACCGAATGCGTCAACGTCGGGCATTTCCAACGCACCGGGCGCCCGTACGCGATCAGCTGGTGAGCGCCGTTCTTCGTGCCGCGGCTCCTGCGCCCACCTGGGCGAGGGGAAGCGGTAACCTGCCGCACATGGTCGATCAGTCCACCCAGTCCATCGTGATCGAGGCCCCCGCGGAGCGGATCATGTCCGTGATCGCCGACTTCTCCGCCTATCCGGAGTGGGCGGACGCGGTGAAGGAGACGGAGGTGCTGGAGCACACCGACTCCGGTGCGGCCGAAAAGGTGCGCTTCGTGCTGGATGCCGGTGTGGTCAAGGACACCTACACCAACGTCTACGACTGGGCCGGTGACGGTCTGTCGGTGAGCTGGTCGCTCGTGGAAGGGCAGGTGCAGAAGGCGCAGGAGGGCAGCTACCGCCTGCAGCCGTTGTCCGACGAGCGCACCGAGGTCACCTACAGCCTCGCGGTCGACCTGGCCATCCCGATGATCGGGATGTTCAAGCGCAAGGCGGAGAAGATGATCATGGACACGGCGCTCAAGGAGCTCAAGCGCCAGGTCGAAGGCAACCGCTAGCCGAACGGAGCCCGTTGCGCATTCTGCTGTTCACCGGAAAGGGAG
>NZ_JADEYC010000029.1 GCF_015209505.1 Saccharopolyspora montiporae | reverse complement strand
GGTGCGGTCATCGTGCTCGTGGTCTACAACAAGGTCACCGGACGCAACCGCGGAATCCGGTCCTGAGCCGCCGGCGCGGTCGTGCCACCGCCGCGAGGACGGTGGCACGACCGCGCGGTTCTCGCTGATCAGGGCTGCAGCAGCTGCTGCATCTCGTCGATCTCGGCCCGCTGGGCGTCGATCATCCGCTGGGCGAGCTCCTTGGCCGGGGCGAAGGCGCCGCGATCGAGCTCCTGGCCGGCCATGTCCACGGCCCCCTCGTGGTGCTCGATCATCAGCGACAGGTAGAGCTCGTCGAACTCGCCGCCGTTGGCCTGCTGCAGATCACGCATCTGGTCGGGCGTGAGCATGCCGTGCATCTCGTGCCCGCCCTGCTCGCTCTGTTGGCCGTGCTGGCTCTGCTCGCCGTGGCCCTCGTGCCCGGCCATCCCGTGCTCCTCGGGCGCTGTCTGCTCACCGGACTCACCGTGGCCGCCGCCGTCCGACTGGGGAATGCCCCACTCGGTCAGCCAGCCTGACATCTGCTCGATCTCGGGCCCCTGCGCGGCCAGGATCTCCCCGGCCAGGTCGAGCACCTGCGGGTTGTCCGTGCGGCCCTGGGCCATCTCGGACATCTGCACCGCTTGTTGGTGGTGCGGGATCATGCCGCTGAGGAACTCCACATCGGCGTCGTTGTGCTCGCCGTGCCCGGGCTGCTCGCCCTGGGCGGGCTGTTCGCCGTGGCCGGGCGGGTGCTGCTGGCCCTGCTCCTGCTGAGCGGGGCCGTGCCCGGCGTGCGGGTCCTCGTCCTGGCCTGCGCCGCCGCATCCGGCGAGCAGTGCTGCGGCCGCGGTGAGCGCGGCCGCGCTCACCGTCACGCGTGTGCGTTGCATGGATTCACCTTCGTGCTCTCGATGTCGGTCGTGATCGGTCCGGAACGACCGGGCGGATCACAGCCGCAGCACGCACAGCTCGGCGAGTCGTCGTCGGACGGGAGGCGGCGGGCGGCGCCGGGAGACCGGGTGCACGCGGGGGGTGCGGATCGTGGGCAGCCCGTGCAGCGGTCCGCGGTTCCTGCGCAGGTCGAGCAGCAGCAGCGCGGCCCCGGCGATGATCGCCAGGCATAGGTGCAGCAGGTCGTCCAGTTGGACCGGGCCGGGCTCGCCGCCGGTCTGGTCGGCCGCCGCGTGCGCGGGCGCGGCGGGATCGGGTGCCGCGTGCGCGGGCGGGGCCGCGCCGTGCTCGGTCGAAGCCGCGGCAGCGGGGGAGTGGTGCTCGCCGTGCCCGCCCGGGACGTGGTGCATCAGCACCATGCCGGCGCTGAGCGCGAGCAGCAGCAGCCACCGCGCGAGCATGCCGCGCCCGGCGGGTGCCGTGCTGCCCCGCGTGCCGGTCAACAGGAGTGACCTCCGGTTCTCATCACGTGCCCAACGTAGCGGCGCCGGATGCTGCGTTCCGGCTGGAAAGCGGGACCGCGGTCAGGATTTCACCAGCCGGGCGATGGCCTCGCTGGCTTCGCGCACCTTCTCCTCGGCTTGTTCGCCGCCCTCTTCGAGGGCCTCGGCCACGCAGTGCTTGAGGTGCTCGTCGAGCAGCCCGAGCGCGACCGACTGCAGCGCTTTCGTGGTCGCCGAGACCTGGGTGAGCACGTCGATGCAGTACTCGTCGCTTTCGATCATCCGCGCCAGGCCGCGCACCTGGCCCTCGATCCGGCGCAGCCGCTTGGCGTATTCGTCCTTGTCGTGCGTGTAGCCGCGCATGCTCGTCCTCCCGCTGCTGGTCCCGCCCTGCGGCCCCTTGTACCCCACGGGGGTAGCGTAGTCAAAGCGGCGGTCGAGCGGCGGAGTCGTCCGGTGCGGTCAGCCCGCCCGGTCGGTGAGCGAGGCCGCGGCCAGCAGCAGTTCGACGCAGTAGTCGGTGATACGCCCGCGGTCCGCGGGCAGGCTGCCGTCGAGCCAGCGGATGAACAGGTTCGTCAGCGCGCCGATCAGCGCGGTCGCGGTCATCGCCGCGTCCAGTTCGGGGGCCCGCTCGTCGAGCTGGGCGCGCACGAGCTCGGCGAACGCGGGCATCAGCTCGGCGCCGCGCTCGCTGAGCGCGGCATCGGTCAGCGGTTCCAGCAGCAGGATCCGCCCGGCGCGGGGATCGCCGGTGAGCACGTCGAGGAACGAATCGACCGCGGCGCGTGCCACCGTCCTGGGGTCCTCGGTCGGAGCTCCGGCCACCGCGGACTGCAGCGCGGAGCGCGCCTCGGCCGCGACCGATTCGTACACGGCGAGCACCAGTTCGTCCCGGTCGGCGAAGTTCTCGTAGAAGTAGCGGTCGGTGAGCCCGGCCTGCCGGCACACGGAGCGCACGGTCACCGCAGCGCTGCCGCGGGTGCCGAGCAGCTCGCGGCCCACGTCGAGGAGCTTGGCGCGCCGGACGGCGCGGCGCTGCTGGAGGCTGCTGCCTGCCCAGGTCATCCGGGTGCTGCTCCGATCGGGGTGATTGACGGAGGGGGGCGCGGATCCTACCTTGAGGACAGGTGTCCTCAGTTGAAGGGAGCACCGATGTCGGAGCAGCCGACACCGCTCGGTCCGGATTCGCTGACCTGGAAGTACTTCGGCGACTGGCGCGGTCTGCTGCTGGCGCTGTGGGCGGGGTCGATGCAGAACATGCATCCCCAGCTCGGCGCCGGGGTCGAGCAGCACTCCGGGTTCTTCGACGAGCGCTGGCAGCGGCTGTTCCGCTCGCTGTACCCGATCGGCGGCGTCGTCTACGACGGGCCGCGCGCGGTGCGGACCGCGCGGGAGGTGCGCGGGTACCACGACGCGGTGCGCGGGATCGATCGGCACGGGCGGCCCTACCACGCCCTCGAACCGGAGACCTACTTCTGGGCGCACGCCACCTTCCTGATGATGCCCGTCCTGATCGCCGAGCACTTCGGCGAACCGCTCACCGAGCAGCAGAAGCGGCGCCTCTACGCCGAAGGCGTGCAGTGGTACCGGTTGTACGGGGTGAGCATGCGCCCGGTCCCGCCGGATTGGGACAGCTTCCAGCGCTACTGGGAGCACATGTGCACCGAGGTGCTGGAGGTCAACCAGGCCACCCGGGACGTGCTCGACATCTCCGGCCTCGGCAAACCTCCGCTGCTGCGGATGCTGCCCGATCCGCTGTGGCGGCTGCTCCGCATCCCGATCGGCCGGGGATTCGTGTGGCTGACCACAGGTGTGCACCCGGAACCGGTGCGCCGCAAGCTCGGCACCCGGTGGACGCGCCGCGACGAACTCGCCCTGCGCGTGCTGGGCCGGACCATCGCGGTGCTCTGGCGGCTCGTGCCGTTCGACTACCGCTACCACCCGCGGGCGCGCGCGGGCTGGCGTCGCGCTCGCGGCGGGCCGGACCGCGGGGTGGAGACCCCGGACCGGAACCTGCCGCCCGCGGACGAGCGGGACGATCCGAAGCACTACGTCCCGCA
The DNA here is from genome assembly GCF_015209505.1 of Saccharopolyspora montiporae. Lineage (GTDB taxonomy): Bacteria > Actinomycetota > Actinomycetes > Mycobacteriales > Pseudonocardiaceae > Saccharopolyspora > Saccharopolyspora montiporae. The sequence goes on along the minus strand of NZ_JADEYC010000029.1, from coordinate 8,050 downwards.
CCGGCGCTGAGCCTGCCGGGCGGCGCGTGCTCCACCGCCCGGGCGTGCCGAGTGGCCACTCCGCTGCGGCCGCCCACCGGTTTGCCGAGGGACGGTGCCTCGTCGCGCGATCCGGGGATTCGCAGCGCATCTGATGCACGCATCGCACGTCTCGCACCCCGCTTTCGCGGGACGGTACCGATCTCGAACGTGTGATCATCATCCGATACAGTGCCTCGCATCGCGGGGGACATGACCGAACAGGCAGTCGGAGTGCAGCCCAGCGTCGGCTAGCGGAAAGGAGTGCCCTCCAGCACCAGCCGGACCGGTCGGCGCGCAGGCGCACCGGCCCGGGCGGACCCGAACGCCGCCGCGCGACCGGGCGGCACACGACCCCCGTCGCGCCTCGGCCCGCAGCTCGACGCTGCCCGGCCCGGCGCGGTGCGCGTCCGCACGGCATTCGGATCGGCTCGTCCACCGCCGGACGAGGACCAGCAATGGAAAGTGTGTGGAAGTGACAACCCAAAACGAGTCCCCACCAGCCGCCCAGAAATCGGGCAGACGGCGCGGGAGGAACGTCGAAACCTCGATCCGGTCGCGGCTGACCTGGGCCGTCGCCATCCCGTGGATCGTGGTCGGCGTCCTGTGGGTGGTCGGCTGCTCGCTGTTCGCCGTCGACGCCATCTCCACCCAGCAGGTCTCCTCCGGTGTGCGGCAGATGTCGTTGCCCGCGGTCACGGCCCTCAACGAGGTGCAGCGCGAGCGGATGCTGAGCCTGGAAACCGTCAGCCAGCCCGACGTCGGCACCACCGAGCTCACCGAGCAGCAGCAGCGCACCGATGCCGCGCTGCAGCGCCTCAACTCCGAGGCGGCCCCGGTGATGGAGTCCGCGCCGCAGGAGCTGCAGGAACCGATGGGCCGGCTCAACGGCTACTTCGACGGCCTGGCCGACCTGCGCTCGCGCATCGACAGCGGCGCGGCCACGCCGGACGAGCTCAACAGCCAGTTCAACGACCTGTTCGACACCGCCACCGAGGTCTTCGACGTCCAGGCGCGCATCACCCCGGAAGCCGAAACGCTGGAAGGCGCCATCACGGCGACCTCGTTGTTCCGCGCCTCGGACATGTTCGCCCGGGAGTCCTCGCTGGTCACGGTCGCACTGGGCAGCGGTGAGCTGACCCCGGCGCAGCACCGCGAACTCACCGGCTACATCACCACGCACCACGACCTGCTGGAGACCAACGAGCGCAACCTGGAGCCCGAGGTCGCACAGCAGTACCGCGAACTGGTCGGCAGCCCGGAGTGGCAGCGGCTCACCGCGGTGGAGGACGCGCTGGTCGCCGGCGGTCCGTTCACCGGCACCGAGCAGGCCCCGGTCCGCGCCGACGAGTGGCGCGACCTCTCCACCTCCGTCGGCGACCGCGCCTCGGAGCTGGCCCGCAACCAGGCCGACATCGTGTCGGCGCGGGGCGCCGCCAACGGCGACAACGCGCTGTGGACGGTGGTCTGGGGCAGCCTGGCCGCCCTGGTGGTCGCCGTGCTGTCCTTCGCGTTCGCCCGTCGCGTGTACCGCACGGTCGTCGACGAGGCGCTGATCACCCGGCTGCAGGGGCTGCGCACCGAGTCCCTGGACATGGCCCGCAGGCTGCCGGAGGTGGTCGAGCGGCTGCGCGACGGCAAGAGCGTCGACGTCGAGAACGAGCTGGTCTCGATGCGCAACTACGGCAACGACGAGGTCGGCCAGGTCGCGCACGCCATCCGGCTGTTCCAGACCGAAGCCGTCGAAGCCGCGGTCGGCGAGACCCGGGCCCGGCAGGGTGCGCGCGTCGTCTTCGTCGGCATGGCGCACCGCATCCAGCGGCTGCTGCGCACCATGCACGGCACCATCGACACGTTGGAGAACAACGAGGAGAACTCGGCCCAGCTGGCCAAGCTCTACGACCTGGACAACTCCACCACCCGCGCCCGGCGCACCGTGGAGAACCTGCTGGTCCTGGGTGACCAGCAGCCGGGCCGCAGGTGGAGCCGCTCGGTGCCGCTCATGGACGTGGTCCGCTCCTCGGTCTCCGAGATCGACCAGTACTCCCGGGTGGTCATCGGCCACATCCCGGACGTGCTGGTCAACGGTGCGGCGGTGGGCGACACCATCCACCTCATCGCGGAACTGATCGACAACGCCACGGCGTTCTCGCCGCCGCACACCCAGGTGCACGTCACCGCCACCGCGGTCGCGCGCGGGGTGGCGATCGAGATCGCCGACCAGGGCCTGGGCATGGACGAATCCGTGCGCGAGCGCGCGAACCGCATGATGAACGAGCCGCCGGAGTTCGACCGCCTCGTGCTGGAGAACAACAAGGCCGAGCAACTCGGCCTGTTCACCGCGGCCCGCCTGGCCTCCCGCCGCGACGTCGCGGTGGAGTTCGGCGTCTCGGCCTACGGCGGGACGCGGGCGACCGTGCTGGTGCCGGACCGCATCCTGGAGGAACCGGAGCACCGTGTCGCGGAACACGAGACGCGCCCGGCGGCGACGGTTCCGGCACCCCGGGAACTCAGCTGGAATGGGGTGATGACCGACCAGCCGGAGACCGCGGTGAGCCCTGCGACCGCGGAGCCGCCCACGTGGGAATGGCCCGTGCTCGAACCGAACCGGCCGGAACCGGAGCGATCCGCGGAACCGCCCGCGGACGACGCCGATCGCGGTTCGGCGCCCGAATCCGCGCAGCAGAGCGATTCCGGTGGTGAGGCCGGCTCCGGCGGGCGCCCGCCGCTGCCCAAGCGCGTGCCACAGTCGAACCTGGCCGAAGGGCTCAAGGACGACCCGGACAACGAGGAAGAAGTCGTCGCAACCCCCAGCCGGCTGGCCGGATTCCGCCGCGCGTTCCGCGGTGGTTCCGGGCCGGATCAGGAGGGCGAGCGCTCGTGACCAGTGCAGGCAACAGCAAGTGTGTGAGGTGGGCATGACGGAAACGGCTTCGAAACTGAGTTGGCTGCTGGACGATTTCGTGTCCGGTGTGCACGGCGCCGACCACGCCGTGGTGCTGTCCAACGACGGACTGGTCATCGCCAAGTCGGAGGGCCTCGATCGGGATGCCGCCGACAAGCTCGCCGCGGCGTCCTCCAGCATGCGCAGCATCGGCAAGGGGGTGAGCAAGGACTTCTCCCGCGGGCAGGTGGCGCAGACGCACATCGAGATGGAGCACGGCTTCATGTTCGTCTCCGCGGCGGGCAGCGGCGCCTGCCTGACCGTGCTCACCGCGGCGGACGCCGACGTCGAGCTGGTGGCCTACGAGATGGGGCGGCTGGTGACCAGGGTGGGCAACTTCCTCACCGCCGCACCCCGGGACCTGCACGGTGTGGCGGCGGAGAGGACCTGACCGTGGATGAGGCGTGGTATGACGAGGAAGCAGGACCGATCGTCCGCCCGTACACGATCACCCGGGGCCGCACCCCGGCGGAGAGCACCCGGATCGACCAGGCGGCGCAGGTCGTCACCGTCGAACAGCGGCCCGAAACGCCCCGGCTGGAACTGACGCCGGAGCACCGCTTCATCCTCGACACCTGCCGCAGGCCGGTGTCGGTCGCCGAACTCGCCGTCAAGCTGGCCCAGCCGTTGGGCGTGGTCCGGGTCCTGTGCAGCGACCTGCTCGACCACGGCGCGGTTTTCGTGCGCACGCCTCGTGCCGAAGTCAGCCGAGACATCTTGGAGCAGGTTTACCGTGGCCTTTGCAGACTCTGATCGCGCCGAGCGCGATGACCGGCCGGGCGCAGCGCCGATCCCGGTGAAGCTGGTCGTGGCAGGTGGTTTCGGCGTCGGCAAGACGACCCTCGTCGGTGCCGTCAGCGAGATCGACCCGCTGACCACCGAAGAGGAGATGACCGTCGCCAGTGAAGGCGTCGACGACGTGACCGGTGTCGAGCGCAAGCAGACGACCACCGTGGCGCTGGACTTCGGGCGCATCACGATCTCCGAGGAGATCGTGCTCTACATGTTCGGCGCACCGGGCCAGAACCGGTTCTGGCCGCTGTGGAACGACCTCGCGCTGGGCGCGGTCGGTGCGGTGGTGCTGGTGGACACCCGCAAGCTGGAGGACGCGTTCGCCTCGGTGGACTTCTTCGAGCGCCGCGGGATCCCGTTCGTGGTGGCGGTCAACAACTTCGACGACGCCTATTACTACGAACCCGAGGAGTTGCGCGAGGCCCTGACGCTGGCCGCGGAGGTGCCGATCATGGTCTGCGACGCCCGGGACCGCGAACTGGCCAAGACCACGCTGACCACGTTGGTGCGGACCGCGATCGAGCGCAGTCCCGCCGAGGCGGCAACCGGCTGACCGCGCGTCCGCGGACCGGCGGAGGGGGTGCTGCTCGGCGGCGCCCCCTCCGCTGCTGTCGGGCCGGGCTCAGGCCCTGACCGGTTCGGTGCGGCAGCGGAAGTGCCGCAGCACCGGTGGTGCGTACGTGACGCGGTACCCCGGCACCTGCTCAGGGTCCTTGGCGATCCCGGCCAGGACCTCGCCCACGTACTCCAGGTGGCTGTGGTCGTACACCCGCCGCGGTAGCGCCAGCCGGACCAGCTCGAACGGAGCCGGGGCGGTGAGCCTGCCCTCCCCGTCCAGCTCGCCCAGATACAGCGAGCCGAGCTCCGAGCAGCGGATCCCGCCTTCCCGGTACAGCGCGTTGGCCAGCGAATGGCCCGGGAACTGCGCGGGATCCAGGTGCGGCAGCAGCGTGCCCGCGTTGAGGTAGATCCCGTGCAGCCCGGCCGGGCGCACGGTGTCCACGCCGGCCTGGTGCGCGCGTTCCGCCAGGTAGGCGCCCTCGTGCTCGCGGTCGGCGAGGTACTCCGGTTCCAGCACCTCGTGCAGTCCGCGGGCCAGGGTCTCCAGGGTGTGCCCGGTCAGCCCGCCGTAGGTCCGGAAGCCCTCGGTGGCGATCACGTCCACCTCGCAGCGGTCGGCGAGGTCCGAGTCGTGCACCCCGATGAACGCGCCTTCCGGTGCCAGGCCGTCCTTCTTGAGGCTGGCCACGGCGCCGTCGGCCATCTCGAACGCCCGCCGGGCCACGTCGCGCGGGCTCCAGCCGGAGTAGCCGGGCTCGCGGCGGGTGACCAGCCAGGCGTTCTCCGCGAAGCGGGCCGCGTCCAGGATCAGCGGGACGCCGTGCTCGCGGGCCAGCGCGCTGGCGGCCTCGATGTTGGCCATCGAAACCGGTTGCCCGCCGCCGCCGTTGTTGGTGATGGTCATCAGGACCTGGCCCACGCGGGGGCCTTCCGGTCCGGTGAGCAGGTCTCGAAGCGCCTGCAGGTCGATGTCGCCCTTGAACGGCGCCTCGCTGTCCAGCTCGGCCGCCTCGGGGCAGGGCAGGTCGAGGGCACGGGAACCCAGCCGCTCCACGTTGTTGCGCGTGGTGTCGAAGTGCGTGTTGCTGACGCTGATCCGGCCCTCGCCCAGCAGTGCGGAGAACAGCACGCGCTCGGCGGCGCGGCCCTGGTGCACGGGCAGGATGTGCCGGTAGGGCACGATGTCGCGGACGGCGTCGCGGAACCGGTAGAACGATTCGGCGCCGGCGTAGCGCTCATCGCCCCGCTGCGCCCACGCCTGCTGGTCCACGGAGACCGCGCCGGTACCGGAGTCGGACAGCAGATCGATGCTGACCTTGTCGGCCGGGAGGTTGAACGGGTTGTGGCCCGCGCGGTCCATCTCCTGGATGCGCTGCTCCCGCGTGGTGATCGGGATCGGGCGCACCACGGCGGACACGAAGGGCCGGAGATGCGGCATGGTGGGTGCTCCTCGGTTCGGGGGCGGTCGGTTCGGGAGCGCCGGTCCGTCCGGCGCCGGTCTGCCTGCTGCGCCGGCCCGCGGCGCGGGTCCGGATCACGTGCCGTGCCGACGGATCACGCTGCGCGCTGCGGGGTTCCGCCGTACGCCTCGGAGGACAGGTACACGGTGGTGCCGGTCTTGCCGGGGCTCATCCGCAGCGACAGGTGCGCGATGAGCCCGGTGTTGTCCTCCAGCGGCCGGTCGGTGAGCGCGGTCAGCGCCCGATCCAGCAGGTCGGGGTCCACCCCGTGGTCCTTGAGTAGCCGCACCGTGCGCTCGCGCGCCACCGCGTCGTGCGGCACGTAGTCGCGGATCGGCAGGTACAGGCTGTAGTTGCTCGGCGTTTCCTGGTCGCCGTCGACGAACGAATAGCTGGACACCAGCGGCCTGCCGCGGAACACCTCGGTCTCCGGAGACAGCATCGCGCAGAACTCGGCGACCCGGTCCGCGTCGATCCCGGGAACCGCGCGGGCGGCGCGCACCGCGTCGTCCGGGCCCGCGGCGTCGTGCGTGACGTAGAGCTTGACCCGCGCCTGCGGACCGCGGTCCAAGTCGACGGCGAAGAAGCCGGGGTGGTCGAAGCCGTCCCGGGTCAGCGCGTGGTCGCGGATCGTCTGCCACGCGCCGTCCAGCCCGAGGCGCCCCAGCGCGCGCTCCACCAGCGCGGATGCGTGTTCGGCGCCGTGCATGGCGGGGTTGATGTAGATCTTGAACTTCGGCATCGAGTCGGGGCCGAAGATGAAGGAGTACCACCAGGCGAACTTGCCCTGCGGGTCGTCGGCGAGGAACAGGTCCTCGACCGCGCGCAACCGGTCCAGGTTCAGCCCGTACCGGGCGTCCAGCGAGGTCAGCAGTTCCCGCGTGGCGCGGAGGTTGGCGCCCGGGCCCGGTTCGTCTGCGAGCTTCTCGGCGAGCACGCGCAGGTGCCGGTTGCCGTCGCTCTCGAACTGCATGGAGAATTCGACGGGAGTGGCGTCGTCGGCCACGTCCGAGGGCCACAGCGGAGGTTCCGCGAGAGGCCTGGGACCTGCGGGGCCGAGGATGTCCCCGAGTAATCGAATCGGATCGCGTTCGTCGATTCCTGCGATCTCGCACAAATTGCGCAGCTGGTCCGATGTCAGTTCGGCCAGCGTCGCATCGGCAACGCCCATTTGAACCCCGATTTCACGATGAGTCACGACCGCGGCAGGCGGCGCGTCAGTCACGGGCGGCCACACTAGTTGCTGTGATCTTGAAGCTCCAGACCTCCGGGGGTGATCTCCGGCATGATCGTCTCTGTTGCCGGATTTTCTTCCATGCCACCGAGAAGTGGTCTCGCAGTGGCCTTCGCGACTCACCTCGCGCGAAGGCTGGGGAGATCGTTTCGTTACGAAGTGGATCTCGCGCGTCGGTGGATGGCGGGTGGTGTCCACTGTGGATGTAACGTCGGTGCTGCACGCGTGTTCCCGCGCTGTTCCGGCCGCTCTCCGGGGTGCGGACATCCGCTGCCGATGGTTCCGCACCGTGTTCACCGACGATGCGCACCGCGTCGGACGGCGGGGTCGGCCGGCGGTGCGGCGCCGCCGACCGCGCGCTGCGGGCCCGGGTCCGTCCCCCCGCGTGCCGGAGGGGCGCCGGAGGGTCTCGGGTAGACTCCACGCGGTGCCGGCAGGGTCCGGACAGCAGGGAAGAGCAGGGCGAATTCGCCCAAAGCGGGCCGTTGGCGATGAGTGGAAGCGAGTATCTCGATGGCACGTGACGAGCATCCGGACGACCCGGTTCCCGGGCTCTTCGGCCGGTTCGATCCGTTCGTCTGGCTCCCCGTCGCCCCGCTGCTGGTGCTCGGGCTGGTGATCGCGTTGATCGGCGTCCCGCTGCTGGGATGGCCGATGGTGGTGCTCAGCCTGCTCGTGCTGGGATTCGATGCGTGGATCAACCGGCCCGCGCGCTACGAGGAGCGCAGGCGGCTGGCCGCGCTGTACGAGCGCGGGGACGACGTCGACCGGCCGCGTTCCCGCCCGGTGCCGCGCTCCACCGGCCGGCCGCGCGGCGACCGGGACCGGGATGAACTGGATCGCGCGGCCGAACGGCAGCGCCCGGCCGCCGAGACGGGTCGTCCGGGGTCGGCCGAGCCCCGTCCCGCGCAGCAGCCCGGCCGTCCCGCAGCTGGTCAGCCGCAGCAGGGCGGTGCGCAGCGTCCCCGGCCGGAGAACCCCGGTCAGCCGCAGCGCCCGCCGCAGCCGGGTGGGCCGGCGCAGCGGCCCGGCGGTGGCCCG
>NZ_JADEYC010000028.1 GCF_015209505.1 Saccharopolyspora montiporae | reverse complement strand
CCACTTTTTTTATGCCCAAACACAGTCGAATCCGGGGCATGTTCGACGCTGATCGTGGTCGTGAGTTCAGTACCGAGCGGTTGGTCGTGCGGGTCACGTGGGCGGGCACCGCTGCACGCCGCCCGCTGCAGAAGGTCTAGGCTGGTAGTGGCGTTTTTCCACTTTTATTTCTGGAGGTCCGGTGTCCGGTTCCGATGACGAGCGCGACCGGGGGCGTCGCGGATCCGGTTCCGGCCGAGACAGCTCCCGCGATCGCGGCCACCAGGGCGGCCATCCTGGTTCGGGCGGCCCGCGACGGCGCGATCAGGGTGAGCGGGGGCAACGTTCGGCGGGGAACCGTCAGGACCGGAATCGCACGGACCGCTCCGGCAACCGTGGCGGTGGGGATCAGCGTCGTTCGTTCCCGGACCGCGGGCGCTCCGGTGGTCGAGACGAACGGCGGGGCAACGACCGCGGCGGCCGGTCGGGCGATCGGGATGATCGCGGGACGGGGCGCGCCGGTGACCACTCCTCCCGCGGTGGTGGAGAGCGCAGCGGCGGTGGGCCCCGAGGTGGTCGCCGCGAGGACCGGCGTTTCGATCGCCGTGACGGCGGATCCGGTGACCGCAGGCGGCAGGCGGGCGCGGGCCCGCGTGGTGACCGTCGGGACGACCGCTCGAATCGTGGTGGATCCGACGGTGGCCGTGATAAGCCGCGGGCTCCGCGTCGGTCGGACGGAGATTCCCGTCCCGGCCCGCGTGCCGACGGTCGGCCGGTGGACAAGCGTCGGGACGGTGGCCGAGACCGCGGACCCGGTCCGCGGCGGGAGGACCACCACCGCGGCGATTCGCGCCACCGCGGCGATCGCCCTGCCGGCCGGTTCAACGACAAGGGCCGGTTCAGCGACAAGGGCAAGGTCGACGACCGGGGCAAGCAGCCCCCGCGCGGTGGGAAGAAACCCAGCCCGGCTGGGGCGAAGTCGAAAGACACCGCTCCCAAGAAGGCGCAGGCCCCGCAGCTGCCGGAGGACATCGACCCGTCCGAGCTCGACGGCGAGGTGCGGCGCGAGCTGCGGACCCTGCCGAAGGCGTTGGCCGAGATGATCGCAGCGCACCTCATCACCGCGGGCCGGCTCATCGAAGAGGAACCGACAAAAGCACTCGAACACGCGCGATACGCGAGGACGAAGGCTTCCCGGGTCGCTTCCGTGCGCGAAGCGAACGGCATCGCCGCCTACCAGGCCGGTGAGTGGAGTGAGGCGCTCAGCGAACTGCGCGCGTACCGCCGGCTTGCCGGCGGGCCCGGCTACATGGCGATCGTCGCCGATGCGGAACGAGCATTGGGCCGTCCGGAGCGGGCGATCGAAATGAGCCGGAGCGAAGAAGCTTCCCGACTCGATATTGCCGAGCAGATCGAACTGCGCATCGTTGCCGCCGGAGCTCGTCGGGACATGGGGGAGGTCGATGCTTCCGTCGTCGGGCTGCAGATCCCGGAACTTGATCCGCAGCGTCAGGACCCGTGGAGCGCCCGCTTGTTCTACGCCTACGCGGACAACTTGCTGGCGGCCGGGCGGACGCAGGAGGCGTTCACCTGGTTCGTGCATGCGGCCAACGCCGATGATGATGGGGACACGGACGCGCCGGAGCGGCTGGACGAGCTCGTCGACGTCCTCGGTGGTGCTGACGCGGTCGAGGAACTCGTTCCGGACACCGGAGTGGAACCGGCCGAACCGGATCCGGAGCACGATCCTGGCTTCGCGGCCGACGAGAACAGTGGTGAGAACGGCGCCGGTCGTGAAGGAGGCGCGCAGACCCCGTGAGCCGCACGCTCCTGGACGAGCATGACCTGGTCCTGTTCGACCTGGACGGCACCGTTTACCGGGGCAGCGAACTGGTCCCGGGTGCACTGGAAGCGATTCGCCAGGTCAAGCACGATCGCGCCGCCGTCCGTTACGTCACCAACAACGCCTCGAAGCCGGACCACGAAGTGGCCGGCCACCTGCGCGGGCTCGGTTTGCCCGCAGCTTCTGACGAGGTCAGCACGAGCGCCCAAGCGGCGGCCGGGATGCTCTCGGAGGCCCTCCCCGGCGGGTCCCGCGTGCTGGTCGTCGGCTCGCCCGCACTGGCCGCCGAGGTTGAGCACGTCGGGCTGCGCCCGGTCCGCGAGTACGCCCAGCAGCCGGACGCGGTCGTACAAGGCCATTCGACCGAGACCGCTTGGTGGAACCTCGCCGAGGCGTGCCTGGCGATCCGCGGCGGTGCCGCGTGGGTTGCGTCGAACACCGATCGGACTCTGCCCACCGAGCGCGGTGAACTCCCCGGCAACGGGGCCATGGTCGCCGCACTGCAAGCGGCCACCGGCCGCAGCCCGGCGGTGGCGGGCAAACCCGAGAGGCCGCTGTTGGACCGGGCTGTCGCCTCGGCGGCGGCGAGCGCCCCGCTCATGGTGGGGGATCGACTCGATACCGACATCGCCGGAGGAGTCCGGACCGGGATACCCACCCTGCTGGTGTTGACCGGGGTCAGCACGGCGCAGGAACTGCTCAGCGCCGACACGAGCATGCGGCCGGACCATGTCGCCGCCGATCTCGGTGCCTTGCACCTGCCGGGAGCGGAATCCCGGATCCAGGAGAACTCCGCCTGGCAGGTGACCGTCGAGGACGATCGGCTAAGGCTGTCCGGCAGCGGTGATCCGCTTGCTGCGCTCCGGGCGTTGTGTGCGGTGTGGTGGGCGGCCGGTGGCGGTTCGCCCGTCCTGCAACCCGAGGACGCCGACGCCGAGCAGGTGCTGGAGAAGCTGAATATCCGCTGATCACCGGGGTGTTCCCTCCGGCGCGGGAATCGGTGTCGACTAGCGTGGTGGCGCTTCGGCAGCGATGTGAGTGCGAAGGGGCTGATCGGATGAGCTCGCCAGATGCGCAGGACAGCGGGGTGCCGGATCCCACGGTGCTGGCGCGCAAGGACGACGACGGGCAGGACGCCGTTGACGCGGTGGCGGCGGCGGTGGCCGACCTGGATCAGATCGAGGATCTGCCGGTTGCCGAGCACGTCCGCCGGTTCGAGGCCGCGCACACCGCGCTGACCGATGCGCTGGCCAAGGCGGACAACCTCCAGGCCGGGACGAACGCGAACAGGAGTTGACCGAGTGCCCAGGAAGGACCGGGCGCCCCGAAAAGCCCGGTTGGATGCTGAGCTCGTCCGCCGCGGACTGGCGCGCTCGCGGGAACAGGCATCGGAACTGGTCGCGGCGGGCCGGGTGAAGGTGCGCGGGATGGTTGCGCACAAGTCGGCGACTGCGATCGAGATCGACGCGCCCGTCCTCGTGGCCGAGGACGTGGATGATCCGGGCTGGTCGTCGCGCGGAGCGCACAAGCTGCTCGGCGCGCTGGAAGCGTTCGAACCGGACGGCCTGGTGGTGCCGGGCAGGCGGTGCTTGGATGCGGGTGCCTCGACCGGGGGGTTCACCGATGTCTTGTTGCGGCGGGGGGCGCGGGGAGTCGTGGCCGTCGACGTCGGGTACGGGCAGTTGGACTGGAAGTTGCGCACTGACGAGCGGGTCCAGGTGCATGACCGGACGAACGTGCGATCGCTGACGCCGGAGGGAATCGGTGGGCAGGTCGACCTGGTCGTCGGGGATCTGTCGTTCATCTCGCTGAAGCTGGTTCTTCCGGCGTTGGTCGCCTGTAGCACCGGCGAATCCGATCTGGTGCCGATGATCAAGCCGCAGTTCGAAGTCGGCAAAGAGCGGCTAGGCTCGGGTGGAGTCGTGCGCGATCCGGCGCTGCGTGCCGAAGCGGTGCGCGAGGTCGTGCACGTCGCCGCAGACCATGGGCTTGCTCTGCGCTCGGCCGTGGCGAGCCCGTTGCCGGGACCGTCCGGCAACGTCGAGTACTTCGTGTGGCTGCGGCCCGGTGACGAGCCGGACATGGATCGTGCGGATGAGCTGATCGCGGATGCCGTGGCCCGGGGACCGCAGGAGCCGGGCCGGAGCAACCACCGGTAAGGGAGTGGCAGTTGACCCGAGAGGTGCTGCTGGTGGTGCACACCGGCAGGCAGCACAACCTGCGTACGGCGGAGAAGGTTGCCGCCCAGCTCGTCGGGGCCGGGGTGCGGGTGCGGGTCCTGACCGAAGAAGCCCCGGAGCTCAGCTCGGACTGCTACAGCGCCGTGGTGGCGCCGGGAGCGCTGGCGGCCGAGGGGACCGAACTCGTCCTCGTGCTCGGCGGTGACGGCACCCTGCTGCGGGCGGCTGAATTGGCGCGCATGGCCGATGTTCCGGTGTTCGGGGTCAATCTCGGGCGTGTCGGGTTCCTCGCGGGCGCGGATTCGGATGCGCTGGACGAGGCCGTCGGTGCCGTCGTGGAGGGCCGCTACCAGGTCGACGAGCGCATGGTCGTGGATGTGACTGCGACGCTCGATGGTGACGTGCTCGCCCGGTCTTGGGCGCTCAACGAGGCCAGCGTGGAGAAGAGCAGCCGCGAACGGGTGCTGGACGTGGTCGTCGAGGTGGATGGGCATCCGGTCTCCGCGTTCGGCTGCGACGGGGTGCTGTGTTCGACGCCCACCGGTTCGACCGCGTACGCGTTCTCCGCGGGTGGGCCCGTGGTGTGGCCGGATGTGCAGGCCCTCCTGGTGGTGCCGAGCAACGCGCATGCGCTGTTCGCGCGCCCGCTGCTGGTCTCGCGCGAGTCGTTGGTCGCGCTGGAGGTCGATCAGCAGGGGCACGAAGCCGTGTTGTGCTGCGACGGCCGCCGGCACTTCGATCTGCCGCCCGGAGCTCGGGTGGAGGTCGTGGCCGCGGACAAGCCGATGCGGTTGGTCCGGTTGCACGACACCGCGTTCACCGACCGGCTGGTGCGCAAGTTCGAGCTCCCGGTACAGGGGTGGCGCGGTCCGGCGAGCACCTGACGTACTGCGGCCACGGGACGTGCTGCGGTGCCGCTGCGATGCCTCCGTTCGAGGGCGGTGCTGTGGTGTGCTGTCGCTTCCCGACACGCCGGTGTCGGCCGGTTGGCCGGTGGTGGCGGTCGCAACGTGCTGATCGCCTCCGCGGGGCTCCCCTCGTCGGCGGCGGCCGCTAGGGTGCTCGGTGTGTTGGCGGAGATGCGCATCCAGGGACTGGGCGTCATCAGCGACGCCACGCTCGAACTGCATCGTGGTCTGACCGTGGTGACAGGCGAGACCGGGGCGGGCAAGACGATGGTCGTCACCGGGCTGCACCTGCTCAGCGGTGGTCGGGCAGACGCCTCCCGCGTGCGGTCCGGAGCGCAGCGCGCGGTGGTCGAGGGCCGGTTCGAGACGGCGGCGGGTTCGCCGGCGATCAAGGTCGCCGGGGATGCCGGCGCAGAGCCGGATGACGACGGTGGTTTGATCGCGTTGCGCACGGTGAACGCCGATGGGCGCTCGCGGGCTCACCTCGGTGGCCGTTCGGTGCCCAACGCGGTGCTGTCCGAGCTCGCCGATCAGGTGCTGGCGGTGCACGGGCAGAACGACCAGCTCCGGCTGCTGCGTCACGGTGAGCAGCGCGCTGTGCTGGACCGCTTTGGTGGTGAACCGGTGCACCGCGCCCTCGCGGATTACCAGGGGGTGCGGGCGGACTGGGTCGAAGCGGTTCGTGAGCTGGCCGAGCGTACTGAGCGGTCGCGGGAGATGGCGCGCGAGGCCGATCTGCTGCGGCACGGGCTGTCCGAGATCGAAGCCGTGGCGCCGGAACCCGGCGAGGACAACGCACTGGTCGAAGAGGCCAAGCGGTTGGCCGATGTCGACGAGCTGCGGGACACGGCCAGCGCGGCCCAGCATGCGCTGGCCGGGGCGGCGGACGGCGATCCCGACGCTCCGGGAGCCGTCGGTCTGCTCGGCGAGGCACGGCGACGGCTCGCGGCTGCGGAGGATCCGCAACTGCGCGAGCTGGAACCGCGGATCGCCGAAGCCGCTGCGGTTCTCTCCGATGTCAGCGGTGAACTCGGTGGTTACCTCGATCACCTGGACGCTGATCCGCACCGGCTCGAACAGGTGCTGGCCCGGCAGGCCGAACTCAAGCAGTTGACGAAGAAGTACGCCGCCGATGTCGACGGGGTGCTGCAGTGGGCCGACGACGCGCGTGAGCGGCTCTCCGGGCTGGACACGTCGGAGGAGGCGCTCGCCGCGTTGGCCGCCCGGCGCGACGAGCTGGCCGCGGAGCTCGTGGACCTCGCTCGCGTTCTGTCCGCGGCACGGCTGGAAGCGGCTGGTCGGTTGGCCGAGGCGGTGTCGGCGGAGTTGTCCGGGCTCGCCATGCAGCAGGCGCGGCTCGACGTTGGAGTTGAGCCGCGCGGGGCCGAGCGGGATGACCCGTGCGGCCTGCAGTTGGACGATCGTGCGGTGCACGCCGGTCCGGAGGGCGTCGACGACGTGGAGCTCCGGCTCGTGGCGCATTCGGGTGCGCCGGCCTTGCCGATCCACAAGGGTGCTTCCGGGGGCGAGCTCTCCCGCGTGATGCTGGCGCTGGAGGTGGTGCTGGCTGACGCCGATACGGTTCCCACCCTGGTTTTCGACGAGGTGGACGCGGGTGTAGGCGGTCGTGCTGCGGTGGAGATCGGCCGCCGGCTGGCGTTGTTGGCGCGCACGCACCAGGTGGTCGTGGTGACGCACCTGCCGCAGGTCGCGGCCTACGCGGACCGGCACTTGGTGGTGGACAAGGACGGTGGTGACAGCGGGCTGACGCACAGCGATGTGCGGTTCGTGGACGACGAGCGGCGCGTCGCGGAACTGGCGCGGATGCTCGCCGGGCTGGAGTCGACGGAGACCGGGAAGGCGCACGCCGAGGAGCTGCTGTCCACCGCTGTGGCGCACAAGGCGGAGGCGGGTGGCGCGCGGTCCGGGGACGCGCGGTCCGGAGAACCGGCGAAATCGGGTGGACGCGGGAGTGGGTCTGCGAGCTGAGCTCGGGACGCGGTCATGTGACGGCGTAGCTGTGCGGACCCGGTGATGCGCGAAAACTGCTGTGCGGAATGGGTTCCCGGAATGGCGATCCGCGCGGTGGGCTCGGCGTGGCGGAGCCACCGCCGGTGATCGGTTTGTCACTATCGGCGCATGAGACTCAGCGGTGCGCTCACTCGCCAGCAGGAGAAGTTGCCGGGGCTCGTTGGTACAGCCCGGGTCGAGCGGCGCTCCGGTGAGTTGCCCCGGCGGGTACGCGCCGGCGACATCGCCGTCATCGATCAAACCGATCTCGACCGGCGCACCGCCGAGGCGCTCCTCGCGACGGGTGCCGCCGCGGTGGTGAACGTGGCGCCGTCCATTTCCGGCCGGTACCCGAATCTCGGTCCGGAGGTTCTGGTTTCGGCGGGAGTGGTGCTGGTCGACGGGGTCGGTCGCGATGTGCTGCACCGGATCAAGGACGGTTCTCGGGTCCGGGTGCATGGGGGCACGGTGTTCGCCGGCGAACGTGCCATCGCCGAGGGGAACGAGCAGACCGCCGATGATGTCGCCGACCAGCTGGTCGAGGCGAAGGCGGGTATGGCGGCGCAGCTGGAGGCGTTCTCCGCCAACACCATTGAGTTCCTGCGGCGGGAACGGGCCCTGCTGTTGGACGGGATCGGCGTTCCGCTGCTCGGGGAGACGTTCCAGGACCGGCACGTGCTCGTCGTGGCCGCGGACTTCGGGCACGTCGATGATCTCCGGCGACTGCGTCGCTACATCGCCGAGTACCGGCCGGCGCTGCTCGGGGTCGAATCCGGGGCCGATGTGCTGCGCGAGGCCGGCTACACGCCCGATGTGATCATCGCCGATCCCACCGTGCCGGGGCCCGAGGCCCTGCGGTGCGGTGCTGCCGTGGTGGTTCCCGCGCATTCCGACGGTCACGCACCCGGAATCGAACGCGTGCGGGACCTCGGGGTGGAGGCCACGCCGTTCGTGGCTTCCGGAAACCCGGAGGATCTGGCGTTGCTGCTGGCCGATGCGAATGGCGCGGAGCTCGTCGTCACGGTCGGTTTCCAGGCGACGTTGGGCGAATTCCTGGATCGCGGGCGATCCGGGTCGAACCCGTCGACGTTCCTGACCAGACTGCGGTTGGGCGGCAAGGTGGTCGACGCCGCATCGCTGATCGCGCTGCAACGTAGTCGCACCCCGGTCTCGACGGTTGTCCTGCTCGTGGCTGCGGTGTTCGTCGTGCTGCTGGTGGCCGGCCTGGGTGCGGCGCTGCTGGACATGCCTGCCGGTGCCGGGGCTGTGTTCGGTGGGATCTTCGCAGGGCTGGTCCCGTGATCTCGTTGCGCGACCACGTCGTGTCGAGCGCTGCGGTCGTCCTCGCGGTGCCTACTGGCATCGCGGTCGAGTAGCGGGCCGAGGTGCGGGGCTGCGGGTGACCCGAGCCGACGCGCCGGGGGCTGCGGGACCGACCACCCGGTGGTCGGGGTGTGGCCGGGCGGCGCCTCGGGGGCAGCGCCACCCGGCCACTGGTTCCTGCGCGCCCGGAGGGGGATCCGGAGAGGGGTGTCGCGCAGGAAGGCCGGTTCGCGTCGGGATGCTCGTCGGGGGTGCATGACTCGATGATCATGGAGAATGATTCGGAACGCGATAATTCGATCAGGTTATATTCCTGGACGTGGCGCAAGCTCGGGAGCAGTCTGATCTCATGACACCGCAGAAGCAGCCCTCTCCCGTCCCCCACACCGATGACCCGCACCCGCACACCGACGACCCGCATGCCGCGATCGATTCAGGCGCCGCGGTCAGTCCCGTCGTGCGCCGCCGCGTGCTCGCCGCCGAGCTCAGGGAACTGCGGCGGGCCGCCGGGCTCACCCATGTCGACGTGGCGCGGCGCCTCGGGTGGCAGCAGGGCAAGGTCAGCAAGATCGAGGGCGCCAAGCAGGGCATCGGCGTCGATGCGGTAATCGCGCTCGCCGAGGTCTGCCACGCCGGTGCCGAACAGCGCGACCGGCTCGTCGAACTGGCGCACGCGGCGCGCGGGAGGGCGTGGTGGGAGGGCTTCGGTGACGTGTTGGCCAGCGGTGAGCTGACCTCGGTCGGACTGGAAGCCGAAGCGGACTCGCTGCGTGTGTTCGTCGCCGAGACCGTGCCCGCACTGCTGCGTACCGATGCGTACGCGCGCATCGTCGAGGGGGCGGCCGGATGGTCGAACCGCAGCGGGATGGAGCGCCGGTTGGAGCTGATGCTGCACCGGCGGACGAGGATGTTGGCGACCGGTGGGGCGGAGGTGGAGGTCGTGCTCAGCGAGTCGGCCGTCCGCCGCCGGGTAGGTGGTGCGGAGGTGATGGGCGAGCAGTTGGAGCACCTGGCCGAGCTGGGCCGGAACGGGCGGATCGAACTGCGGTTTCTGCCGTTCGACGCGGGTGCCGTGCCGGCGAGCGGATCGTTCACCGTCCTGGGTTTCCAACGGGTCGCGCACCCGGACCTGGTCGTCCTTCCGGACCTGCACGACTGCACGTGCCTCGAAGATCCGGGTGCCGTTGAGGCGTACCGGACTGCGGCGGGTGCGCTGGCTGAGCAGGCGTTGCTCCCTGCGGACTCGTGCGCCCGGTTGCGGGACATGGCGCGGGATTACCGGGCCGAGGTGCGGGAGGCGGTCGGGTGAGGTGCGGTGCTGTGTTCGCCGTCACCGCACGCGCCACCGGCGTGATCACTGCGCGTGAGGTGGCGCGGATGCAGTCGAACGGCGGTTGACCTGGTGCAGTCCGCGTTCGACGAGAAGGCGGGTCTTGGTGCGTCTACCACCGGACGTGCGATAGGCTGGAATTCCGTGGGAGCGACGGAGCGAGCCGTCCTGCCAGCGCAGATATCCAGCCAGGCGACGGCTAGACCACGGGGAGCTTTTGTTGGTGCCGCAAGCACGCACGATCAAGCATGTATTCGTCACGGGAGGCGTGGCCTCCTCGCTGGGCAAGGGGCTCACGGCATCCAGCCTGGGTGAACTGCTGACTTCCCGTGGACTGCGGGTAACCATGCAGAAGCTGGACCCCTACCTCAACGTCGACCCAGGCACGATGAACCCTTTCCAGCACGGTGAGGTGTTCGTCACCGAGGACGGCGCGGAAACCGATCTCGACATCGGCCACTACGAGCGGTTCCTGGACCGCGCGCTGACCAAGAACGCCAACGTCACGACCGGGCAGGTCTACTCCACCGTGATCGCCAAGGAGCGCAGCGGTGAGTACCTCGGCGACACGGTGCAGGTGATCCCGCACATCACCGACCAGATCAAGGCTCGGATCCGGGCCATGGCCGAGCCCGACGAGGACGGGCGGACGCCGGATGTGGTCATCACCGAGGTGGGCGGCACCGTCGGCGACATCGAGTCGCTGCCGTTCCTGGAGGCATGCCGCCAGGTACGGCACGACGTGGGCCGGGACAACTGCTTCTTCCTGCACGTGTCCCTGGTCCCGTACCTCGCGCCGTCCGGTGAGCTCAAGACCAAGCCCACCCAGCACTCGGTTGCGGCGCTGCGCAACATCGGCATCCAGCCGGACGCCTTGGTCTGCCGCGCGGACCGCGATCTCTCCGATGAGCTCAAGCGCAAGATCGCGTTGATGTGCGACGTGGACTCGGACGGCGTGGTGGCCTGTCCGGACGCCCCCTCGATCTACGACATCCCGCGGGTGCTGCACGGCGAAGGGCTGGACGCCTACCTCGTGCGGCGGCTCGGCCTCCCGTTCCGCGACGTCGACTGGTCGGTGTGGGGTGACCTGTTGGATCGGGTGCACAACCCATCCGAACGGGTGCGCATCGCGCTCGTGGGCAAGTACGTCGACCTGCCGGACGCTTACCTCTCGGTGACCGAGGCGCTGCGCGCGGGCGGGTTCGCGCATCGCGCGAAGGTCGAGGTCACCTGGGTCGGTTCGGACACCTGTGAGACCGAGGCCGGGGCCGCCCAGGCCCTCGCCGGGGTGGACGGGGTCCTCATCCCCGGTGGTTTCGGGGTGCGGGGGATCGAAGGCAAGCTCGGCGCCATCCGGTACGCGCGCGAGCGCCGAATCCCGGCGCTGGGACTGTGCCTGGGACTGCAGTGCATGGTCATTGAGGCCGGGCGTTCGCTGGCCGGTTTGGAGAAGGCCAATTCCACCGAGTTCGAGGAGTTCTCCCAGCACCCGGTGATCAGCACGATGGCCGATCAGCACGACGTGATCTCCGGCGACCGCGACATGGGCGGCACCATGCGGCTGGGTTCCTACCCGGCGAAGCTGCAGGCGGATTCGATCGTCGCCGCTGCCTACGGGGCGAGCGAGATCGCTGAGCGGCACCGGCACCGCTACGAGGTCAACAACGCCTACCGGGAGCGCCTCGACAAGGCCGGGCTCGTGTTCTCCGGTACATCCCCGGACGGGCGGTTGGTGGAGTTCGTCGAGCTTTCCCGCGAGGAACACCCCTTCTTCGTGGGCACCCAGGCCCACCCCGAGCTCAAGAGCCGGCCGACGCGTCCGCACCCGCTGTTCGCCGCGTTCGTGAAGGCTGCGCTGGACTACCGGGCCGCCGAGCGGCTGCCCGTTGACCTCTCCGGGAGCACTGCGTCGGCCGATGGTGCTTCGAAGGGCGACGGCTCGGACGGTGTTGCGGAGACCGCGGCCAGCAGCTGATCCGCGGTCGGTGCTGCGCACGCTGGCTGGTCCTGCTTGTGCCGGTCGGCGGGGTGTGTGCCGAGTGCCTCGCCGACCGGTCCGGCATACGGGCCGGGCCTGGCGCGTGCCGCGAGCGAGTCTGGTGGTCCGGGGCGGTAACCGGTATCCGGGCCGCGGACGCGCGGCGGTAGTCGGCGGAGCCGCTCCGGCTCGGTCACCGGGTGGTGCGGACCGCGCGGGTGGTCGGTGCTGCGCGGGTGGTCGGAATTCTCAGGTGAGGTCGGCGTTCTAAGGTGGGTTCTGTGCAGGATGATCACGAAACCCCGGGCGGCGGTATCGCGCGGACCAACGGTTCCCACGAGTTCACCACGGTGGATAGCTTCGATGTCTACACAGGCAACATCCTCGCCCTCCGCGCCGACGAGGTCGCCATGCCCGGCGGGTCGCACTCCCGGCGCGAAGTGGTGGAGCACCACGGGGCCGCCGGCATCGTCGCGGTGGACGAGGACGACGGGGTCGTGCTCATCCACCAGTACCGGTACCCGCTGGGCAGGCGGTTGTGGGAGTTGCCCGCAGGGCTGCTCGACATCGCCGGTGAGGACGCGCTCGACACGGCTCGGCGCGAGCTCGTCGAAGAAGCGGGGATCACCGCCGAGCACTGGTCGGTCCTGGTCGACGTCGCGAGCTCACCGGGTTTCACCGATGAATGCGTCCGCGTGTTCCTGGCGACCGGTTTGACGGAGGTGGCGCGACCCGACGCCGCAGGCGACGAGGAAGCCGATCTGGTCATCGACCGGTTCCCGCTGTCCGAGGCCGTGCAGATGGCGCTGCGCGGGGAGATCGTCAACGGTCCCGCCGTGGCCGGGCTGCTCGCCGCGAAGCAGGTCCGGGACCATCGGCAGACCCCGCGTCCGGCGGATTCCCCGTGGCGCGACCGGCCGACCCGGTTCGGCCGCAGGGTTTCCGGAACGGGCAACGCGGACTGACTGACATCGCACCCGCGCCGGCAGGACATCGCAGTGAGCCCGCCGTGCAGGTCACCGAGCACCACCGGACGCGGCGCATGATCGGAGGCCGGGCAGGCTCTCGACGTTCGGTGACATCGACGTCCGGCTGCATCGGTGGTCCGGTGGCTCGGTGGCTGGGTGGTGCGACAGGAGGGCATGTGCGCGGTTTCGAGGACGTGGCGCCGGATCTGCGTGCCGTGGCGGTGAGCTATCTCGACCACCTCGCGGTCGAGCGGGGCACCGCCCGCAGCACGGTGGAGTCCTACCGGCGTGACCTGCTGCGGTACGTCTCCTTCTTGGCAGCTCGCGGAATCACCGAGCTCGGTGCCGCCTCCGCGGCCGACCTCGCGGCCTTCCTGGCCGAACTCCGCGAGGGCACCGCGCAGCGTTCGGCGCTGGCTCCCTCCTCGACGGCGCGCGCTCTGGTGGCGGCGCGCGGTTTGCACCGCTTCGCGCACGCGGAGGGGATCCTGGAAACCGATGTCGCCCGCGAGGTTTCGCCGCCGAGCCCGCCGCAACGGCTGCCCAAGGCCCTTCCGGTCGACGATGTGCTCCGACTGCTGGACAGCGCCGGAGGCCAGGACGCGCGCGGTCTTCGGGATCGTGCGCTGCTGGAACTGCTGTACTCCACCGGTGCCCGCATCTCCGAGGCGGTCGGCCTCGCGCTGGACGACGTCGACGAGCAGCAGCGCACCGTCCTGCTGGCCGGAAAGGGCGGTCGGAAGCGGATCGTCCCGATCGGCGGCCCTGCGCTGCGGGCGCTGGAGGCGTACCTGGTGCGCGCTCGACCGGGCCTCGCGATGCGGGGGCGGGGCAGCTCCGCGGTGTTCCTGAACTCGCGGGGTGGCGGGTTGTCCCGGCAGAGTGCGTGGCACGCGCTGAAAACCGCTGCTGAGCGCGCAGGAATCGGTGCGGCGGTGTCGCCGCACGTGCTGCGGCACTCCTTCGCGACGCACCTGCTGGAAGGCGGCGCCGATGTGCGGGTGGTGCAGGAACTGCTCGGGCACGCGTCGGTGACGACGACCCAGGTCTACACGTTGGTCACGGTGAACACGCTGCGCGAGGTGTATGCCACCTCGCATCCGCGCGCGCACGGTGGCACGTGAACTCCGGTGGCGGTGCACGGTTTTCCGCCTCCGATGCGGATGTGCACGCAGCGCAGCGCATCTGCCGCGGTGCGCGGCGCGTGCCGAGCGCATTTGCCGAAACCCGGCGAGGCGCGTTGCTGCTGGTGAAGGCTGCCGCTTAGGCTGCGGTTGATCGCCACCGGCCCCAGTGAGGAGTCAGATCGCCATGTCGATGCCGCAGCCCGCCGCCGAGGGGCGGTCTCGGGGCGCGGTCGACCTGAGCATCGCCCCGGACAAAGCGGACGACGACGGGCTCGATCCCATGTCGGATTCCCGCGATCTCGGTCCCACGGGCCGGCCGCGGCGCCGCATTCCCGAACCCCCGGCGCTGGATCAGCACGGTCCGGCCACCGTTCTGGCGATGTGCAACCAGAAGGGCGGTGTGGGCAAGACCACGTCCACGATCAACCTCGGCGCTGCGCTGGCCGAATACGGTCGGCGCGTGCTGCTGGTCGATTTCGATCCGCAGGGTGCCCTGTCCGTGGGGCTCGGTGTCCAGCCGCACCAGCTCGACCAGACCGTCTACAACGTGATCATGGAGCGGTCGACGGGCCTGCAGGACGTGCTGCTGCCCACCTCCGTGAACGGCATGGATCTGCTGCCGAGCAATATCGACCTGTCCGCGGCGGAAGTGCAGCTGGTCGCCGAGGTCGGTCGGGAGCAGACGCTGCAGCGCGTGCTGCGCCCGGCGATGTCCGAGTACGACTACGTGCTGGTCGACTGCCAGCCTTCGCTCGGCCTGCTGACGGTGAACGCGCTGTCCGCGGCCGACGGCGTGATCATCCCGCTGGAATGCGAGTTCTTCAGCCTCCGCGGAGTGGCCCTGCTCATCGACACGATCGAAAAGGTGCAGGAGCGGCTGAACCCGGATCTGGAGATCAGCGGCATCCTGGCGACGATGTTCGACCCGCGCACACTGCATTCGCGCGAAGTCATGGCGCGCGTCGTGGAGGCCTTCGGCGAGATCGTGTTCGACGCCGTGATCAACCGCACCGTCCGCTTCCCGGAGACGACGGTGGCCGGGGAGCCCATCACCCGTTGGGCGCCCCGCTCGGCCGGCGCGAAGTCCTACCGCGCGCTGGCCCGCGAGGTGATAGCGCGATGAGCGGCCGGGTGGCCCTGCCCGGTGCCGCCGAACAGCCGCCTACTACTGTGCCGGATCACGCGAACCGGGCCGCACCGGCCCGCGTGCGTCCGGGCGCCGGTTCCGGGCAGCACGATCGGAACCCGTCCGACGAGGAGTTGCTGGGGTTGGCACAGGCGCGAGTGGCGGTGCGCAGCGGCGGTGGCTCGGCTGCGCGCGCGATCGGCGCCGAGGTGCTGCGGGCCTGCCCTCCGGGTGAGGAGGGCCCCGGGTGAGCGGTTCGGCCGTCCCGGAAGAGCTCGCGGACCAAGAGCACGGTTCCACCAGCCGGTTCACGGTGCGGCTGGAGAACTTCGAAGGCCCCTTCGACCTGCTGCTGCAGCTCATCTCGCAGCACCAGATGGATGTCACCGAGGTCGCGCTGCACCGGGTCACCGACGAGTTCCTGGCCTACACCCGCCAGCTCGGCGAACACTGGGACCTGGATGAGACCACCGAGTTCCTCGTCGTCGCGGCCACGCTGCTCGACCTCAAGGCGGCGCGGCTGCTGCCGGCGGCCGAGGTCGAGGACGAAGAGGACCTCGCGCTGCTGGAGGCGCGGGACCTGCTGTTCGCGCGGCTGCTGCAGTACCGGGCCTACAAGCAGGTCGCCGAGCTGTTCGCCGAACTGGAATCCGGTGCGCTGCACCGGTACCCGCGCGCGGTGTCGGTCGAGGACCGGTTCGAGAACCTGCTCCCGGATGTCGTGATCGGTGTGGGACCGGAACGGTTCGCCGAGGTGGCCGCCGCGGTGTTCCGCCCGAAACCGCCACCGGAGGTCTCGCTGGAGCACCTGCACCAGCACCAGGTGTCGGTGCGCGAGCACGCGGCGATCCTGCGGGTGCGGCTGGCCGAGAACGAGAGCCTGACCTTCGGGCAGCTGGTGTCCGACTGCGGGCACACGGTCGAGGTCGTGGCCCGCTTCCTGGCGCTGCTGGAGCTCTACCGCGAGCAGGTGATCCAGTTCGACCAGGAGGACGCGCTGACCTCGCTGCAGGTCCGCTGGGTCGGTGGAAGTGTCGAGCAGGCCCGCGCGGAGGCCGAGGCGCAGCGGGCCAGGCAGGACGAAGAGGAGTACGGGTGAGCGAGCAGGCGGTTCCGGCGCAGCAGGGCGGTGACGACGGGCCGCAGGAGGAACCGGAGCAGCCCGGGAACGGGGGCGAGGCGACCGCGGGCC
>NZ_JADEYC010000027.1 GCF_015209505.1 Saccharopolyspora montiporae | reverse complement strand
GCAGCAGGGCGGTGACGACGGGCCGCAGGAGGAACCGGAGCAGCCCGGGAACGGGGGCGAGGCGACCGCGGGCCCGGCCGAGCAGGAGTCGGCCGAGCAGGAGTCGGCCGAGCAGGAGTCGGCCGAGCAGGAGTCGGCCGAGCCGGAGCCGGTCGGGCCGGATGCCGAGCGGGCCGATGCGGAGGTCGCGAACGCCGCCCCGGATCTGTCCGAGGACTCCGCGCTGGACGCGGCGCTGGAGGCGCTGCTGCTCGTGGTGGACGTGCCGGCTGGTGAGGAGCTGCTGGCCGACACGCTCGGCGTGCCGGTCGCCCGGGTCCGCGAGGCGCTGCGCAGGCTCTCCGATAGTTACGCCGCTGCCCGGCGCGGCATTGATCTGCGGCGGGTCGGCGACGGGTGGCGCTTCTACACCCGCGAGCTCTACGCGCCCTACGTGGAGCGGTACCTGCTGGACGGGCAGCGCACCAAGCTCACCCGCGCGGCGCTGGAGACGCTGGCCGTGATCGCCTACCGGCAGCCGGTGACCCGGTCGCGAGTGGCGGCGGTACGCGGTGTGAACGTCGACGGCGTCATCCGTACCCTGGTGGGTCGTGGCCTTATCGAAGAGGCCGGTACCGACCCGGAGACGGGCGGCACCCTGTATTGCACGACGGAGCTGTTCCTGGAACGGCTCGGCCTGTCGTCGCTGAAGGACCTGCCGCCGCTCGCTCCGCTGCTGCCCGAAGTGGATTCGATTGATGACGTCTGAGCACCGTTCCCCGTCCAGCTCCGAAGCCGAAGGCGTTCGGTTGCAGAAGGTGTTGTCCCGGGCCGGGGTCGCCTCGCGGCGCGCGGCCGAGGAGATGATCACCGAGGGACGTATCGAGGTGAACGGCGAGCCGGTCACCGAGCTGGGGCGGCGGGTGGATCCGGCCACCGCGGTGATCCACGTGGACGGCTCCCGCGTGGTGGTCAACGAGGACGTCACGCACCTGATGCTGAACAAGCCGACCGGCATCCTGTGTTCGATGTCCGATGACCAGGACCGCCCGTGCATCGGCGACTACCTGCGCGAGACCGAGGGCAAGCTCTTCCACGTGGGGCGGTTGGACGTCGACACCGAAGGCCTGCTGCTGATCACCAATGACGGCGAGTTGGCGCACCGGTTGATGCATCCGTCCTACCGGGTGCTCAAGACCTACCTGGCCGAGGTGCTCGGCCCGATCCCGAAGGACCTCGGTGCTCGGCTGCGGGAGGGCATTCAGCTCGACGACGGTGTGGCGAAGGTCGACGGCTTCAAACTGGTGGACACCAACAAGAACCGGGCGCTGGTCGAGATCGTGCTGCACGAGGGTCGCAAGCGGATCGTGCGCCGGCTTCTGAAGGAGGCGGGCCACCCGGTGCAGCGGCTGGTGCGCACCGCGGTCGGCGACGTGCGGCTGGGTAACGAGCGCCCGGGCGCCATCCGCAAGCTCAACCGGCAGGAAGTGGGATCGCTCTACCGCTCGGTGGGGCTGTGATGCTGGACCGCGGGTAGTGCTTCCGCGGCGGGGCTTTCCGCGTGGCTGGCGGGCGGCGGGCGGCGCAGCAGGCGCCGCGCGAGCGGTTCGGCGGCCCGCGTGGTCACCGGGCCGATGACGGCCATCAGCAGCACGTAGGCGGTGGCCAGCGCGGCGAGCTCGTCGGTCACGGTGCCGGAGGCCACGGCGAGCCCGGCGATGACGATCGAGAACTCGCCGCGGGCCACCAGGGCCGTTCCGGCGCGCAGCCGCCCCATCCGGGCCACGCCCTGCATCCGCGCGGCGAACCAGCCGGTCGCGATCTTGGTCATGCAGGTCAGCACCGCCAGGCCCAGTGCCACTGCGAAGACGGGTGGGATGCGGGCCGGGTCGGTGCTCAGGCCGAACACCACGAAGAACAGCGCGGCGAACAGGTCGCGCAGCGGTTCCAGCATGCGCGAGGCGTTCACCGCGGTGGAGCCGGAGATCGCGATGCCGAGCAGGAACGATCCCACGGCCGCCGACACCTGCAGTTCGGAGGCGAGGCCGGCGACGAGCAGCGCGGCACCCAGCAGCCGCAGCAGGAAGACCTCGGGGTCGGGGCTGTCCACCAGAGCCGAGACGTAGCGGCCGAAGCGCAGCGCGATCACCAGCACGAGGGTGATCACGACCAGCGAGATGCCGACCGCGGTGAGCCCGCCGAGGAAGCTGACCCCGGCCAGCACGGCGGTCAGGATCGGCAGGTACAGCGCCATCGCGAGGTCTTCGAACACGAGCACGGACAGGATGACCGGCGTCTCCCGGTTGCCGAGCCTGCCCAGGTCGCCGAGGACCTTGGCCACGATTCCGGATGAGGAGATGTAGGTGACCCCGGCCATGGTCAGCGCGCCGATCGGGCCCCAGCCCAGCAGCAGCGCGACCGCCGCGCCGGGTAACGCGTTGAGCGCGATGTCGATCAGGCCCGCTGCCCAGGAGCGGCGCAGTCCGGTAACGAGTTCGCCTGCGGAGTACTCCAGGCCCAGCAGCAACAGCAGGAGGACGACGCCGATCTCGGAGGCCAGCTCGGTGAACGGTTCGATGCCGTGTAGTGGGACGAGGCCCCCGGACCCGAATGCGAGTCCGCCGAGCAGGTACAGCGGGATCGGCGAAACACCGATGCGGAAGGCGAGTCTCCCGAGGACGCCGAGACCGAAGAAAACCGCTCCCAGCTCGATCAACGAGATCGCCGTTTCCTGCAAGGTGCTTCCTCTCGCGTTGCCTGCGATTCTTGAGTTGTGCCGCTTTCGGTACCCGACCGCCGAATTGTGCGGAATGGCGATGATTCGCCCGGTCCCGTCCGCGTGGTCCGGTTCAGCCGCTTTCCAGGATGTCGCTGGCGGCGCGCAGCCCGTCCTGGGTGCCGACGACGACCACGAGATCGCCGCCCGCGAATTCGAAGTCCGGGCGCGGCGAGGGGTGCACCACGCCACTGCGCACCACGGCGACGATGGACGCCGAGGTGCGGGTGCGCATCTCGGTGGCGCTGAGCGGGTTCCCGTCGTACGGCGACCCCGTGGCGACCGGTAGTTGCCAGGTGGTCACTCCGGTGACGTCGCGTTGTTGCTCGGCCAGTTGCGAAACGAGGTGCGGGGCGCCGAGCAGATTCGCCAGCGCGCTGCTCTCCCCGGTGGTCAAATCGACCGATGCGGCGATTTTGTCCGGATCATCGAAATCCGAGACGATCAGTTCGAAACGTCCGTCCCGATACGTTATCACTCCGATCCGGTGGCCGGACCGGGTTGTGAAGTCCTGCTTCGAGCCGAGGCCGGGAAGCGGAGTCACTGTTACATCCACGGGGTTCGATCCTATTCCTCAACGCCATTTTGCAGAAGGATTCGGCGTGATTTCCGGGTGCCGTGGTGGGACGCGATTGGGGGCGGTGCGCGGCGGGCAGGCAGAATGGTGGGCTGGTCCGGTCCGACGCAGGGTCGGCAGTGTGGCGAATCGGCTCCCGGGGGAGGACGAGCAGACGTGGTACACGCCCAGCTTCGCGGTGCGGTGGCTCTGGACGGTCCGTCCGGCACCGGCAAGTCCACGGTGTCGCGCAGGCTCGCCATCGCGCTCGGCGCGACCTACCTGGACACCGGTGCGATGTATCGGGCCGCGACCCTGGCGGTGCTGCGCGCCGGGGTGGATCCCGGTGCTGCCGAGGAGGCGACCGCGGTCGTGGCGGCGGCGCGGATGACGATGGGCACCGATCCCCGGCTTCCCGGGGTGGGACTGGACGGCGAGGACGTGGCCGAGGAGATCCGCGGTGCGGAGGTGACCGGTGCGGTCTCGGCGGTCTCGGCCGTCGGGGAGATCCGCGAGCTGCTGGTCCAGCGGCAGCGCGAGCTGGTCCGGCAGGCGCTGGCCGAGCCGGGCGGTGTGGTCGTGGAGGGCCGGGACATCGGCACGGTCGTCCTGCCGGATGCGGGGCTGAAGGTGTACCTGACCGCCTCGGCCGATGCGCGCGCCCAACGGCGCACCGAGCAGGACGTGGCCGAGGGGCGCACCGGTGATCTGGCCAGCACCAGGGCGTCGGTGCAGCGCCGGGACGCGCTGGACTCGGGGCGCGCGGTCGCACCGCTGCGGGCCGCGGGTGATGCGCTGGAGCTCGACACCACCGAGTTGGGCATCGACCAGGTCGTGACCCGGCTGCAGGACCTGGCCGCCGAGCGGGACCTGCTGAGCACGGCGGAGAGGTCGGCGGGATGACCGCGGCGCAGCTTCCGGAAGGCGCCTCGCCGCGCACGCACCGCGCGGCGCAGTGGGTGGGGCGCACGCTGCTGCGGCTGCCTTACCGGGTCCGGGTGCAGCACGCCGAGCGGATACCGTCTGCGGGCCCGGTCGTGCTGGTGGCCAACCACAGTTCGCTGCTGGACGGGCCGCTGCTGTTCGGCATGCTGCGCAGGCCGGGCGTGTTCCTGGTCAAGCAGGAGATGTTCCGCGGCCCGGTAGGCTGGTTCCTGCGGCGGATCGGGCAGTTGGGCGTGCGCCGGGGCGAACCGGACCGGACCCCGCTGCTGACCGCGGTGCGACTGCTGCGCAACGGCGGGCTCGTGTGCGTGTTCCCGGAAGGCACGCGGGACGGCGGGGGCGAGGTCGTCGATGCCCAGCACGGGGCGGCGTGGCTGGCCCGGTCGTCGAAGGCGCAGGTGCTCCCGGTGGTGTGCCGGGGCACGCGACGTCCGGAGGGGGTCGGCCGCAGGCTGTTGCCCCGGGTCGACGTGCTGTTCGGCGAACCGTTCGAGCTCGGGGGCGGCAAGGGTCGCGCCGGGCTGGAGCAGGCCACGCAACAGGTGCGCACGGAACTGGTCGAGCTGATCGCCGAATTGGACCGGCAGATCGCCGACCGCGCAGATGACGACCGGAGAGGGAAACGAGCGTGACCGAGGAGCCGTTGGACGGCGCCGGACTGGATGGAACCTGGTCCGATGAGGCCGAATGG
Organism: Saccharopolyspora montiporae; assembly: GCF_015209505.1. Taxonomy (GTDB): domain Bacteria; phylum Actinomycetota; class Actinomycetes; order Mycobacteriales; family Pseudonocardiaceae; genus Saccharopolyspora; species Saccharopolyspora montiporae. The sequence goes on along the minus strand of NZ_JADEYC010000027.1, from coordinate 94,474 downwards.
GCCGAGTTCGAGGCCGGCGAGCCCGGCGAGGAGGGCGGTGACGCGGCGCCGCAACCGGTGCTGGCGGTGGTTGGCCGACCGAACGTCGGCAAGTCCACGTTGGTGAACCGGCTGCTCGGCCGCCGCGAAGCCGTCGTGCAGGACACGCCGGGCGTCACCCGCGACCGGGTCACCTACGACGCGTTGTGGAACGGGCGCCGGTTCACCGTCGTCGACACCGGTGGCTGGGAGCCCGATGCGAAGGGGCTGCAGGCCTCGGTCGCGGCGCAAGCCGAGCTGGCGATGAAGACCGCGGATGCGGTGCTGCTGGTCGTCGATGCTCGGGTGGGCGCCACGAGCACCGAGGAGGCCGTCGCCAAGGTGCTGCGGCGCTCGAAGGCGCCGGTGCTGGTGGCGGCCAACAAGGTCGACGACCGGCGCACCGCCAACGAGGTGCACACCCTGTGGTCGCTGGGGCTCGGGGAGCCGATGCCGGTCAGCGGGCTGCACGGCACCGGGTCCGGGGATCTGCTGGATGCCGTGCTGGAGGCGTTCCCGGCGACTCCGCGCGAGTTGCTCGCGTCCGGGGGCGGGCCGCGCCGGGTGGCGCTGGTGGGCAAGCCCAACGTGGGCAAGTCGAGCATGCTCAACCAGCTCACCGGGGATCAGCGCGCGGTGGTGGACGAGGTCGCGGGCACCACGGTCGACCCGGTCGACTCGCTGGTGGAGCTGGACGACGAGGTGTGGCGGTTCGTGGACACCGCGGGGCTGCGCAAGCGCACCAAGACCGCCAGCGGCACCGAGTACTACGCCTCGCTGCGCACCAAGGGTGCCATCGACGCCGCGGAGGTGGCGGTGGTGCTCGTGGACGCCGCGCAGCCGCTCAGCGACCAGGACCTGCGGATCATCAACCAGGTCGTGGAGGCCGGGCGCGCCCTGGTGGTCGCCTACAACAAGTGGGACCTCGTCGACGACGACCGCAGGCGCATGCTGGAGAAGGAGATCGACCGGGATCTGATCCAGGTGCGCTGGGCGGAACGGGTGAACGTCTCCGCGTCGACCGGCCGCTCGGTGGCCAAGCTGGCGCCGCGGCTGCGCACCGCGCTGGAGTCCTGGGACCGGCGCGTGCCGACCGGGCAGCTGAACTCGTTCCTGTCCGATCTGGTGGCCGCGTATCCGCCGCCGGCTCGCGGGGGCCGGCAGCCCAAGGTCATGTTCGCCACCCAGGCACGTACTCGGCCGCCGACGTTCGTGCTGTTCACCACCGGGTTCCTGGAGGCGGGCTACCGCCGCTTCCTGGAGCGCAAGCTGCGCGAGACGTTCGATTTCACCGGCACTCCGGTGCGCTTGTCGGTGCGGGTGCGCGAGCGCAGGAACGAGCGCAAGGGTCGGCGGTGATCGCAACCCGCACCGTGTGCCCCAGGTCTCACCCTTCCGGTTAGTCTCTCCGCGCGACCCTCGGGAAACAGGGGAGGTGACCGAGTGGTGCAGAGAAGTGAACAGGAAGTCGGTGATCGGGTTCGCGTCGTGGTCGCCGATGATGAGGCGGCGTTGCGGCGCACTCTGCGCGTCGTGCTGGAGAGCGGCGGTGACCTGGAGGTGGTCGCCGAAGCCGGTGATGGCGAGGAGCTGCTCGCCGTCGCCCGCACGCATGTCCCGGATGTCGTGCTGGTCGACGTGCAGATGCCGGGCCGGGACGGGCTCAGCGCGCTGCGCGAGCTCACCGCGTTGCACCGGGCGCCGGCGACGGCGGTGCTGACGACGTTCGATCTGGACGACTACGTGTCGGGGGCGCTGCATTGCGGCGCGCAGGGGTTCCTGCTCAAAGACGCCGAACCGGAGGCGCTGGTGCGGGCCGTGCGCGATCTGGCCGCCGGCGGTGCGGTGCTGGACCCGCGGATCGCCGCTCGGCTGCTGCCGCAGTTGCGCGGGGCCGGGGACGCGTTGCGCGAAGCGCGGCTGGTGCGCGGGTTGTCCGCGCGTGAGCAGCAGGTGCTGCAGCTGTTATCCGGCGGGTGGTCCAACGCGGATATCGGCCGGGAGCTCGGGCTGACCGAGGCCACGGTGAAGAGCTACCTCTCGGCGGTGCTGGGCAAGCTCGGCGCGCAGAACCGGGTGCAGGCGGCGCTGATCGCGCAGCGCGCGGCGCGCGGCGGTAGCTGATGCCCGTTCGTCGGCCCGAACCGCTGCGGCGGTTTGGCTGGGACCTGCTCGCGCTGGGGATCCCGCTACTGGCTCTGCTGGTCGCTCAGGACGGGTGGGGCTTCCCGCTGGTTGCTGGGCTGGTGGCCACCGCGGGGCTGCTGCTACGGCGGCGGCGGGCGCGCACGGCGTTGGTGCTGTGCTTGCCCGCGCTGTCCGGTGGTCTCGGTTGGGCCGCGAGCTGGGTGGCACTGTACCGGCTGGGCCGCACCCGGCCTGGGCTGCTACCGCTGGGCGGGTGGGCGGTTCCGGTGGTGCTCGCCGCGCTGGTTCCGGTACTGGTGCGGGAGTCGCTGGGCGTGCGCGACGTCGTGCTCACCGCGGCGTTCGTGCTCGTGGCCACGGCCGCGCCGCTCGCGGTGGGGGCGCTGGTGGCGCTGCGCGCGGAGCTCGCGGGCAGTCTGCGCCGGTTGACCACGGCGGTGGATCGGGAGTCGATGGCACGTGCTGAGGCCGCGCGTGCCGAGGAGCGGGCGTTCATCGCTCGGGAGATTCACGACGCGGTGGGCCATCACGTGACGCTGCTGGCGTTCGAAGCCGCCGCGCTGGGCGTCAGCACGCAGGATGCGCGCACGGCTGCGGCGGCGGAGCGGATGCGCGGGCTCGCGCAGCAGGCGTTGGGGGAGATGCGTCTGACGCTGGGGTTGGCAGGCGGGCAGGTGCACCGCACGGGGCTGGACGCGGTGCCCGCGCTGGTGCACCGGGCGCGTGAGTCGGGACTCCGGGTGGAGCTGGACGACCGGGTCGACGGGGTCGATCCACCTGCCGCGGTGCAGCGCGCGGTCTATCGGGTGGTGCAGGAGGGGTTGACCAACGCCGCCAAGCACGCGCCGGGTGCGCCGGTGCGGGTGGACGTACGGGTGCGGGAGCAGTGGCTGGAGGTCTCGGTCGTCAACGATGCCGCTGTGCACCGGCCGGAGGGTTCGGCGGGTGCTGGGTCGGGGTTGGCGGGGCTCTGCGAGCGGGTGGCGACCGCGGGCGGGGAGCTGACCAGCTCGCCGTCCGCCGATGGCGGTTTCGCGCTGCACGCGGTGCTGCCCGTGCAGTAGGTGGTGCGCAGGGGGGCGAAGGCGGTCAGTCGGGCGTCCGCATACCGGTGCCGAGGGATCCGCGGACAACCCGTTGATCAGTACGTCCATTCCGGTCTTGAGCTGTTCGACGCTGGGTCCCTCTTGTTCGCGGAGGTAGGTGTGCATCGCCGGGGCTCCCGCGGATGGGGGTCTGATCTGGCCGTTGGCTCGGAGTCGATCCTGCAGTACGTCATCTCGCAGGCGCCGGATCTTCGTGTCCGGGCTGCTGCTGTTCGGTGGCGCGTTGACCGATCTGTTCGGCTGGCGGTGGATCTTCTTCAGCAACCTGCCGCCGGCACTCGGGGCGGCGTGGCGGCGACGATGGGCGCTACCAGCGGTGTTCACGACGCCGAGCACGGCGTCGCTTCCGGCGTCGTGAACGCGGCGCAGCTGTAGGCGCTGCGGTGCGGAGCACGTGCCGACGTCGACCCGTATTCTCGCCGGGCCGGCCGGATCGGTGCTCGTGGTAGCACCGGGTTGATCCCGGTGGCTTGGTGGGGCGACGATCGCTCGTCGGTGCGGACCCGACTTCCCTGCGGGTGGACGACCTCGGCGAGCATGCCCCGGTGCGCAGTAGGCCGTTGCGCGCGGGAGAGGAGATCGAACGATGCGGGAACTGACGATGCCGGACGGTGACGGCTTGCCGGTGCTCGGTCAGGGAACCTGGGGTATGGGTGAGGATCCGGGGCGCCGCGAGTCCGAAGTGGGCGCGCTGCAGCACGGGCTGGACCGCGGGCTTGCGCTGATCGATACGGCCGAGATGTACGGCCGCGGTGGCGCCGAGGAGGTGGTCGGCCGGGCCGTGGCGGGCCGGCGCGAGGAGGCCTTCTTGGTCAGCAAGGTCCTGCCGAGCAACGCCGGGCACCGGGACGTGCTGCGAGCTTGCGAGCGGAGTCTGCAGCGGTTGGGCACCGAGTACCTGGACCTGTACCTGCTGCACTGGCGCGGGGCGACGCCGCTGGCCGAGACGCTGGAGGCGTTCGCCGAGCTGCGCGAACAGGGCAAGATCCGCCGGTTCGGGGTGAGCAACTTCGACCCGGACGACATGGCCGAGCTCGTCGAGCACGACCTGGGCAGGCAGGTGGTCACCGATCAGGTGCTGTACAACCTCACCCGCCGCGGCGTCGAAGTCGATCTGCTGCCGTGGTGCGCGCAGCGCGGTGTGCCGGTGATGGCCTACTCGCCGATCGAGCAGGGGCGGTTGCTGCACGATGCGGCGCTGGGCGCGGTGGCCGAGCGCCACGGGGTCGAGCCGGCGCAGGTCGCGCTGGCGTGGGCGCTGCGCGGTGGGGTGTGCGCGATCCCGAAGGCGTCCGACCCGCGGCACGTGGACGCGAACCTGGCAGCGCTGGACGTCGAACTCGACTCCCGTGATGTGTCCGAATTGGACGCCGCTTTCCCGGCGCCGGATGGACCGGTACCGCTGGAGATCCTCTGAACCGGTGCGGAGTTCCGAAATGCTGCCGCACCCCGATTTTCAGGACGGGAGGTTGCGGCGCAAGAAGTCGACCTGCAGCAGCAGGAGGTTCTCGGTCGTGACCTCGTCGGTGGGCATGTGGCTGACCCCGGGCAGCGGCAGCGCGGTGTGCGGGCGGCCCGCGGCGGTCAGCGCAGCCGAGAGCCGCAGGCTGTGCGCCGGGAACACGTTGTCGTCCACGGTGCCGTGCACCAGCAGCAGCGGGCGCCGGAGTTCGGCGGCGCCGTCCAGGAGCGAGTTGGCGCGGTATGCTTCCGGATCCGCCGCCGGGTCGCCGAGGTAGCGTTCGGTGTAGTGCGTGTCGTACAGGCGCCAGTCGCACACGGGTGCTCCGGCGATGCCGGCGTGGAAGACGTCCGGGCGGCGCAGCACGGCCAACGCGGCCAGGTACCCGCCGAAGGACCAGCCGCGGATGCCGACGCGCCCGAGGTCGAGTTCGGGGCGTTCGGCGGCGACGGCGTGCAATGCGTCGATCTGGTCCTGCAGCGGCGGTTCGGCCAGATCGCCCGCCACTGCGCGGTCCCATTCCGGGCCGCGGCCGGTCATTCCGCGCCCGTCGGTGATGAGCACGGCGAAACCCTGGTCGGCGAACCACTGCGAGGTCAGGTAGCCCTGCTGGCGGGCCAGCACGCGCTGGGCCTGCGGACCGCCGTAGGGGTCGAGCAGCACCGGCAGCGGTCCGTCCTGCTCACGGTGCCCGTGCGGCAGCAGCAGCGCGGTGCGCAGCTCCCGGGTGCCCGCGGTGCGCAGTTCGATGTTGGGCCGCATCCCGGGATCCTCGGCGTGGTTGCCGATTTCGGCGATCTGCGTTCCGCCGCGAAGCACGCGAACGCGGGTCAGCGGATCGTCCGGCGTCGCGGAGGTCACCACCAGCACGTCACCGCCGCGGGTTCCGCCGTGCACCCCGGCGGGTCCGGTCAGCCGCTCGGTTCCGCCGGCGCCGGCCCGGTACAGGTGGATCTCGGCCGGTTCGCCTTCCGAGGCCGACAGCAGCACGTCCGAGCCCGCGTCCAGCACCGCGCGCACCTGCAGCGGGGCCGAGGTCCAGGGCTCGTCGCCGACGAACAGCCGGTAGGCGCCCTCGTCGACGCCGATGCGCACCAGGCGTCCGTCCGGTGTCCACGCGGGCCAGCCGGGTTTGATCTCCACCCAGTGCGGATCGGTGTCGGTGTGCAGTTCCCGGGTGCTGCCGGTTTCCGGATCGGCGGTGAGCACCTGCTGGGTGCGCTGGTCGCGGCTCTGCACCGCGAGCAGCGGTGTCCCGTGCGCGGACCAGTGCGTGGCCACGAGGTAGGGGAATGCGCTGCGGTCCCAGTGCACCGGGGTGCGCGTGCCGCTGCGGTCCAGGATGGCCAGCGAGACATCGGCATTGGTGCTGCCGGCCGCTGGGTAGCGCAGTGCTGCGGGCTGCTGGGCGGGCTCGGCGGGGTCACCGAGGTGGAACCGGCCCACCGCGGATTCGTCGACCCGCGCGGCCAGCAGGGCGGAACCGTCGGGTGCCCACCAGTACCCGCGGTGCCGGGACATCTCCTCGGCGGCGATGAACTCCGCGGCGCCCCAGGTGATCGAGTCCTCGTCGGGTTCGGCGAGCGCGCGGTCGTGCGCACCGTCCACATCGATCAGCCGCAGCGAGCGGCCGGACAGGTAGGCCACGCACGTGCCGTCCGGGTCCGGGCGCGGATCGGCGACCGGTCCGCGGGCGGGCAGTTCGCGCACGGCACCGGTGGCCACGTCGGCGGTGAACAAGCGCCCGGACAGCACGAAGGCGGCGAGACCGCCGGTGCGGTCGGTGGCGTAGCCGGTGATGCCGCCGGCCCGTTCGCGGGCGCGTTCCCGGCGGGCCTGTTCGGCGGCCGAGACCTCTTCGGCGGGATCGAGTCGCGCGGGGTCGGCCAGCAGATGTTCGGTGCCGGTCGCCGTTTCCAGCGCCCACAGCCCGTTGGCCCGGTCGCGTCCGCCGGATGAGCGCAGGAACAGCACGAACTCGCCGTCGCGGGCAACGGTGAAGTTCCGGGGAGCTCCCAGGGTGAAACCCTGCGTCTGGGCACTTCGGCGAGGAAACGACGCTGTCTGCATGGGATTCAAGCCTGCCACTCGGTGCCGGACCACCGGCAGGCAGGTGGTCGGCCGATCGCGGGTCGTCGCTTGACACATTACGCGATGTTGCCGTTACTTGCGGTGATGGCCGATGAGATGATCACGCCGTGCTGAGCCGCTGGCGCCGGATCGCGGCGGCGCTGTCCGTGTTGCCGGTCGCCGCAGGCACCTCGGCCCCGCAGGAACGGTCCGCTTCGACGAACGCCACGTACTACAACGACGCGCGCACGCCCGGCGCCGATCCGTTCGTGCTCCGCGCCGGCGGGTACTACTACGCCTATACCACCGAAGGCGCCGACGAGGGGTTCCACTTCGGGATCTACCGTTCGCCCGATCTGGCCACCTGGGAGCGGATCCCCGGCGGGGCGCTGCCGGTCGACGATCCCGGCCAGTGGGGCGGGGACTGGTTCTGGGCGCCGGAGGTCTACCACAACCCGAAAACCGGAAAATACTTCATGTTCTACTCGGCGCGACTCGCCGAGGGCGTGGCCGAGCACTTCGACCATCCGGACTTCGAGGAACCGAGCAAGATCGGCGTGGCGGTGGCCGACTCCCCCACGGGACCGTTCCGCAACATCGGTGACGCTCCGCTGGACTACCGGCCCTACGACCCGCACTACCACGACGTGAACCGGCTCATGGACGCCGAGCAGAAGAAGCCCCCGGAGACGCTGGAGGAGGGCCGGACCGCGCCGCTGGGCGTGTACCTGCCGGCGATCGACCCGAACGTGTTCTTCGACGACGGGCGGATCTTCCTGTACTTCTCGCGCAACGCCTACCGGAACTGGGTGTGGGACCGCGGGCTGGGCAAGTACGTCGAGGAGGCCGACATCAACGCCGTCGAGCTCACCGGCGACTGGTGGCACGATCCGCACGGCAGCACCGCGCCGGAGATCCGGCCCGAATACCGCGGTGTGCACGGTGATTCGGCCGAACCGGGCCGCAGGGACGGATTCGTGCCGATCCTCGACCACGCCGGGGATCCGCAGGAGTGGGAGGACGCCCACGTGCACGACTACGCGCGCAGCGGCGGTCGGCTCAAGGACCGCCGCTGGGCCGAGGGGTCGAGCGTGGTGCGGGCGCAGCGCACCGACGGGCGCCCGCTGTACTTCCTGACCTACTCGGCCAACAACTTCCAGAACGCTTCCTACGGGGTCGGGTACGCCGTCGCCGAGCACCCGTTGGGTCCGTGGCGCAAGAGCGGCGCGAATCCCGTGCTGCACCAGGACGAGCAGCTCGGCCTCTACTCGACCGGGCACGGCAGCGCGGTGGACGGCCAGCGGCCGGGGGAGCGCTACTACGTGTTCCACGGGCGTCCGGCGCCGGATACCGACCGCAGGCTCTACACCGGTGCGCTGCACCTGGATCCGGATGCCGGGTCGCTGGACATTACCGAGTCCACTGCGGACGAACCGGTTCCGTCCGGGGTGGCGCCCTACGAGATCAGCACCGATGTCGACGAGGTCGACCTCACCTCCGGGCGCGGTGCGGTCTCCTGGGCCGTGCGCACGGCCGGCGGCGGGCGGATGGACCTGGCGCACCCGGCGAACCGGGTCGTGCCGGAAATCCGCAACGGCGAGGGGGTTTCGCTCGTCGAGCACGGACCGGACGGCGCGGTTCTGCGCGGATCGCCGCGCGACGGGGCGAGCCTGGTGCTGCGCTACCAGCGCCAGCGCGCGGACGGACGGTACGTCGACATCCGCAACGGTGCCGCGCCGGTGCAGCGGGAAGTGCCGGTCGTCGGGTGCCCGGATGGCAGTTGCGACCCGCGCTGAGCGGCGGGCACGACTGCGTTCAGCATGAGCGGTAGAATTACCACTCAGTGTGTTAAAACGCTGCGGTCGGTCAGTCCGGGACCGCCGAGATGCGCACGTCGGTGTGCTCGCGCATCCCCTCGATGAGCTCGGCGTCCAGCTCGCCGGCCAGCAGCACGTGGTCGAACTCGCCCACCGGGGCGAGCTTGTGCAGCGCTGCGCGGCCGACCTTGCTGGCGTCCATCATGAGCACCTTGGTCGCCGCCGAGCCGAGCATGGCCCGCTTGACCAGCACGATCTCCTGCTCCTGGTGGTAGGTCAGCTGCGCGTTCATCGCCGAGGTGGACAGGAACACGATGTCGACCGAGAAGGTGCGCACCATCTCCTGGCAGGGCAACCCCAGGTAGGAGTCGTGCGTGCGGGAGTACTCCCCGCCCAGCCCGATCAGGTGGATGTCGGTGGCCTCGCGCAGCGCGTCCTGCACCTGGCGGTAGTTGCTCACCACCGTCAGCGGCCCGATGTCGGGCAGCAGCCGCGCCAGCGCCAGCGCGGTGGTGGAATCGTCGAGCATCACCGACATCCCCGGTGTGATCAGCTGCAGCGCGTCCCGGGCCAGCGCCTCCTTCTCCGCGGTGCGCGTGTGCAGGCGGAAGTCCGAGCTGCTCTCGAACACGGTGGAGGGCTGGGCCGAGACCCCGCCGTGGAACTTGCGCAGCAATCCCCGGGTGACCAGGTCGTCGATGTCGCGGTGCACCGTCATCAGGCTCACTGAGGTCAGCTCGGACAGCTCCGCGGCGCTGGCGAACCCCTGGTTGACCACGTGGTCGATGACCTTCTGCTGGCGCAGGAGACGGGGTGACTGCTTCTTCGGTGCGGACGCCATGGGGTCCATCCTGCCTGGTTCCCGGCCTGGTGCGTGATCTGCGGGGCGTTTCGGCTGACTATCACACGGCCGGTGACAATTAACGGATAACATGTTAATTTTCCTCGTGACTGTGATTGGCGGGAGGTACGAGATGACCCAGCCCGAGGGGGCGACCGGCACACACCGCGCCGTGGTGTTCGACATGGACGGTGTGCTGGTCGAGAGCGAACACCTCTGGGAACGGATGTGGGCCGAGTTCGCGGCCGCCCGCGGCGCGACGTGGACCGTCGAGCAGACCCGGCAGGTGCAGGGCATGAGCGCGCCCGAGTGGTCGGCGTTCCTGGCCGAGTTCAGCGGCGCGGAGTCCGCCGAGCGGACCGAGCGGCTCGTGGTCGACGGGATGATCGCCGCACTGGACGGCGGGGAGATCGAGCTGCTGGGCGGTGCGGCCCGCATGGTCACCGACGTGGCCGAGCGGGCCCCGATCGCGCTGGCCTCCTCGGCCCCGCGCAGACTCATCGATGCGGTGCTGGACCGGCACGGGCTGACCCCGCACTTCACCGCCACCGTCTCCAGCGCCGAGGTGCCCAAGGGCAAGCCGAACCCGGACGTCTACCTGGCCGCCGCCGAGCAGCTCGGCCAGGACCCGCAGCTGTGCCTGGCCGTGGAGGATTCCAGCAACGGCTTGCGCGCGGCCGCGGCGGCGGGCATGACTGTGGTGGCCATGCCCAACTCGGACTACCCGCCCGCGCAGGACGCGCTGGACCGGGCCAGCCACATCGCCACCGACCTCGACGACGTGCGCTGCCGGCTCGTCGCCGCGCTGCCCGAGCCGGTGGGCAGCTGACCCGCACCGGACGGCCGCACCCCATTCAGGACAAAGGAGTCGCAATGACCAGCGTTCTCGCTGCCGGTGATCACTTCGTGGCGCCGGAGGTGTTCGTCGACGCCCTGCGCCGCACCTCGGGTGACCGGGATCTGCAGTTCAGCACCCTGCAGCTGCCGTGGCCGGTGGAGCCGTTCGGTCCGGTCGGCACCGTGCAGGAGGCCAGCGGCACCGAGCAGCAGTTGCTGGAGGCGCTGCCCGGCGCCGAGATCGCGGTGACCCAGATGGCGCCGTTCACCGGCGATGTGCTGGCCCAGGCCCCCGCGCTGCAGTTCATCGGCGTCTGCCGGGGCGGGCCGGTCAACGTCGACCTGCAGGCGGCCACCGACAACGGGGTGCTCGTCAGCTACGCGCCCGGGCGCAACGCCGCCGCGGCCGCCGAATTCGCGGTGGGTCTGGCGCTGGCCGCGCTGCGCCGGATCCCGGGATCGGACGCCGAGCTCAAGTCCGGCAATTGGCGCGGTGATTACTACGCCTACGACAACGCCGGGATCGAGCTGGAAGGCTCGACGGTCGGCCTGGTCGGTTACGGCGCCATCGGCCGCATCGTGGCCCGGGTGCTCAACGCCTTCGGCGCGCACGTACTGGTGGCCGACCCGTTCGCCGACGCCGCGCAGCTGGGCCAAGACGGGGTCGAGCTCGTCGAGCTGGACGACCTGCTGCGGCGCAGTTCGGTGGTGAGCCTGCACGCCCGGTTGACTCCGGAGACGCAGCACCTGCTCAACGGGGACAACCTCAAGCTGCTGCCCGAGGGCGCGGTGCTGATCAACTCCGCGCGCGGCGGGTTGCTCGACTACGAGCCGCTGCCGGCGATGCTCAAGTCCGGGCACCTGGGTGCCCTGGCCGTGGACGTCTACGACATCGAGCCGCCGCCGCGCGACTGGCCGCTGTTCGACGCGCCGAACGTCATCACCACGCCGCACCTGGCCGGGGCCACCCGGCAGACCGCGCACCGCGCCGCCGAGATCGTCGCCGGTGAGCTCGCCCGCTTCCTGGGCGGGCAGCAGCCGAAGTTCGTGGCCAACCCGGACGTGCTGGCCCGGTTCGAAGGCCTGCGGCCATGATCATCGGGGTCGACGTCGGAACGTCGGTCACCAAGGCCTCGCTGCTCAACCGCAGCGGGTCGGCGCTGGTCACGCACAGCGTGTCGAGCACGTTGAGCCGGTTGCCGGGCGGCCGGGTCGAGCAGGATCTCGACGAGGTCGTCGACTCGGTGGTGCGGGTGGTGCGCGCGGTCAGCGCCGACGCGGCCGCGGCCGGCCAGCCGGTCGAGGCGCTGGCCATCACCGGGCAGGGCGACGGGCTGTGGCTGCGCGACCACGCCGGTGCGCAGGTCGGCCCCGCGCTGTCCTGGTTGGACGCGCGCAGCGCCGACGTGCTGGCCCGCTGGGACGCCGACGGGGTGCAGCGCCGCGTCTACCAGCTCACCGGCTCGGGGATGTTCCCCGGCTCGGCCGGTCCGCTGCTGGCGCACCTGGCCGAGCACGAGCCCGAGCGGCTGCGGCGGGCGAGCGTGGCCGGGTACTGCGTGGACGCCATCGTGCAGCGGTTCACCGGGGAGATCACCGTCGACGCCTCGGACGCCTCGCTGCCGTTCCTGGACGTGCCCAGCCGCACGTACTCGGCCGAGGCGCTCGACGCCTGCGGGCTCACCCCCTACCGCGGGCTGCTGGCCGAACCGGCCCCGGCCGGCAAGCTGTTCGCGCTGGACACCGCCAGCGCCGCCGCGCTCGACCTGCCCTCCGGTCTGCCCGTCTCGGCGGGCCCGTTCGATCTGCCCGCCTGCGCGTTCGGTTCCGGCATCGACGAGGTCGGGGACGGGACGCTGGTCATCGGCACCACGTTGGGCTGCCAGGTGCTGCGCGATGAGGTCTCCATCGACGCCGGTGGCGAGGCCGCGGGCATGTGGCTGGCCACCCCGTACCAGCAGCGCTACCTGCGGGTCATGCCCGCCATGGTCGGCACCGCGAACCTGGACTGGGTGCTGCGCACCGTCGGTGCGCGCCTCGACGAGCTGGAGGCGCTGCTGCAGGCCAGCGAACCCGGTGCCGGCGGGGTGTCGGCGCTGTCGTTCCTGTCCGGTTCCGGCGAGCGGGCGCCGTTCGTGGAACCGCGGGCGCGCGGTCAGTTCACCGGGCTGTCGCTGGAGACGGAACCGGCCGATCTGGTGCGCGCGATGTGCGAGGCCGTTGCCTACGCCGCCCGGCACAACCTGGAGTCGGCCGGGCTCACCGGTGCGGTCTCCGCGTGCGGGGGAGGGGCGCGTTCGGCGGCGTGGAGCCAGATCTTCGCCGATGTGCTCGGAAAGCCGCTGCACGTCCCGCACGAGGAGGGTGTCGGGGCGCGCGGTGCGGCCATGACGGCCTGGGACGCGCTCGGCGAGCCGATCGACCGGCAGGAGTGGGCCGCCCAGCGGCGCACGGTCCGGCCGCACCCCAGTGCCGTGGAGTTCTACGAGCGCGGCTACCGGGACTACCTGGCCTCCATCGAGCGGGTCCGCCCGGTGTGGCAGCGGGGCGCGCAGTGAAAGACCGCCCGGATCGGGCAGTTTCCGCCAACCAGCGCAGAGGAGCTTGCAGATGACGCGCTTGTACGACGATCCCGCGTCGTTCTCCGAGGACATGGTCGAGGGGTTCGTGGCCGCCAACCCCGGCTACGTCCGGCAGGTGCCCGGTGGTGTGGTGCGCGCCGAGCGCGCGCGGCGCGGCAAGGTCGCCGTGGTCACCGGCGGCGGGTCCGGGCACTACCCGGCGTTCTGCGGCGTGGTCGGGCCCGGCTTCGCCGACGGGGCGGTCGTGGGCAACATCTTCACCTCGCCGTCGGCCGCGGACGCGCTGTCCGTGGCCCGCGCCGCCGACCGGGGTGCGGGAGTGGTGTTCTCGTTCGGCAACTACGCCGGGGACAACATGAACTTCGGCCTGGCCGTGGAACGCCTGGAACGTGAGGGCGTCCGCGCGCACAACGTGGTGGTCACCGACGACGTGGCCAGCGCCCCGGACGCCGAGCGCAGCAAGCGTCGCGGCGTGGTGGGTGACTTCGTGGTGTTCAAGGTGGCTTCGGCCGCCGCGGAGGAGGGCTACTCGTTCGACGAGGTCGTGCGGGTGGCCGAGCACGCCAACGACCGCACGCGCAGCCTGGGCGTGGCCTTCGACGGCTGCACCCTGCCCGGCCAGGACCACCCGCTGTTCGAGGTGCCGGACGGCCGGATGGGGCTCGGGCTGGGCATCCACGGCGAGCCCGGTGTTTCCGAGCGCGAGCTGCCCTCGGCCGCCGAGCTGGCGCGGATCCTCGTGGACGGTCTGCTGCAGGAAGCCCCGCAGAGCGGCGGCACGGTCACCGCGATCCTCAACGGGCTCGGCGGTACCAAGTACGAGGAGCTGTTCGTCGTGTGGCGCACCGCGGCCAAGCTGCTGGCCGAGGCCGGGGTGGAGGTCGTGGCACCCGAGGTGGGTGAGCTGGTGACCAGCCTGGACATGGCCGGGTGCTCGCTGACCCTGACCTGGCTCGACGACGAGCTGGAGCGGCTGTGGCAGGCGCCTGCCGACTCGCCCGCCTACCGCAAGGGCAACGTCGCGATCTCCCCGGCCGATCCGGAGGAGGCCGCCGACGAGGTGCCCGAGCCGGTGCAGCAACCGGTGGTCGTGGCACCGGCCCCGGGGCAGGCCACCGCCGAGCGGGTTCGGCAGGCCCTGCACGCCGTGGGCGCGCTGCTGGAGGGGGCCGAGGACGAGCTGGGCAGGCTGGACGCGATCGCCGGTGACGGCGACCACGGCCGCGGGATGACCCGGGGCAGTGCCGCCGCGGTGACCGCGGCCGACGAGAGCGCCGGGCAGGGCGTGGGTCCGGCCGCGGTGCTGGTGGCGGCCGGTGATGCCTGGGCGGCCAAGGCCGGCGGCACGTCGGGCGTGCTGTGGGGCGCTGCGCTGCGCTCGTTCGGCGATCTGCTGCCCGAGGACCGCGAGGTCGCCGCCGGGGACCTCGTCGCGGGGGCGGCCGCGGCGCTGGCCGCGGTGCAGCGGTTGGGCCGGGCCGAGGTCGGGGACAAGACGCTGGTCGACGCCTTCGTGCCGTTCGTCGAGGAGCTGCGTTCCGGTGTGGACGGCGGTGCCGGCGGCGCCCAGGCGTGGGATCGGGCGGCGAAAGCGGCGACCTCGGCGGCCGAGCGCACCGCCGAGTTGCGCCCGCGCACCGGGCGGGCGCGCCCGCTGGCCGAGCGCAGCGTCGGCACCCCTGATCCGGGTGCCACGTCGTTGGCGATGGTGTTGACCGAGGTCGGCGAGGTGCTGGGGCAGTGATGGCAATCGGGTTTTCCGCGCAGTACAGGGAGGAATCGTGAGCGAGCAGGAACCGCTGCGCATCGTCGTCGGGTCCGATGACGCGGGCGTGCAGCACAAGGACGCGCTCAAGCAGGACCTGCAGGGTGACGCGCGGGTGGCCGAGGTGGTGGACGTCGGTGTGGGCGCCGACGAGCACACCGACTACCCGCACATCGCGGTCCGCGCGGCGCGCATGATCGCCGACGGCACGGCCGACCGGGCGCTGCTGGTGTGCGGGACCGGGCTGGGCGTGGCCATCAGCGCCAACAAGGTGCCCGGGATCCGCGCGGTGACCGCGCACGACGGCTACTCGGTGGAGCGGGCCGTGCTCAGCAACAACGCGCAGGTGCTGTGCTTCGGTCAGCGCGTGGTGGGTCTGGAGCTGGCGCGCAGGCTGGCCGGCGAGTGGCTGGACTACCGGTTCGACGAGACGTCGGGCTCGGCCGCCAAGGTCGCCGCGATCAGCGGGTACGAGACCGGCGGCTGCTGACGAGGTTTCGGTTCGGTGCCGGCGCGGTCCTGCGGGGCCGCGTCGGTGTCGTCCCAGGAGGGAGCGGGATGGGCGAGGTGCCGGGGCTGGTGCGGCAGCGCCAGGAGGTGGTCACCGTCGCGCAGCGGATGATCGCCGACGGTCTCGTGGTCGGCACGTCCGGCAACGTGTCGCTGCGCAGCGGCGATCTGGTGGCGGTGACCCCGTCCGGAGTGGACTACGCGCGGATGACCTGGTCGGACGTGCCGCTGGTGGACTTGTCCGGACACGTCGTGGCCGGTGAGCTCGCGCCGACCTCGGAACTGCCGGTGCACCTGGCGGCCTACCGCGATCACGGTGCTGCCGCGGTGGTGCACACGCATTCGCTGCACGCCACGGCGCTGTCCCTGCTGCGCGACGACGTGCCCGCGGTGCACTACCAGCTCGCCGAGTTCGGTGGCCCGGTGCGGGTGGCGGAGTACGCCACGTTCGGCAGCCCGGAGCTGGCCGCGGCGATGTCGGCGGCGCTGCGGGGCCGGACCGGCTGCGTGCTGCGCAACCACGGTACCGTCACGCTGGGCCCGACGCTGGCCAAGGCCTACGACCGCGCGCGGCAGCTGGAGTGGCTGTGCCAGCTGTGGTTGACGGCGGTGCGCGTCGGCGAGCCGCGGCTGCTCGATGACGAGGAACTCGCCCGCTGCGCCGCGAAGTTCGCGGACTACGGGCAGCAGCCCGAGCGCTGAGCGCCCCCGGGACACCGCGCCGCGCGGCGGGCGGCTAGGTTGGGTCGGTGCCACCGCGCAGTTCTCGTCGCAAGCCCGCCGAACGTCGGCCCGCCGAGGTCGCCGAGCAGTTGCGCGAGGTCGCGGATCCCGCGCCCGCCGAGGAGCTCACCGAGGTCGAGATCACCGGAACGCCGTTCGGCGCCGAGGCCGGGGACCAGCTGCACGAAATGCGCATGACCGGCAGCCGCTGGCGGTCCGGCAGGCTCACCGGGGTGCGGGTGCGGCGGTTGCGGCTGGTCGACGTCGTCGTCACCGGGTGCGATCTGTCCGGGCTGGTGGCCGATCGCGCGGAGCTGGCCCGGGTGGAGTTCCGGGATTGCCGGATGAGCGGGGCCGTGCTGGCCGGGGCGCACCTGTCCGATGTGCTGTTCAGCGGATGCCGGCTGGACGGGGCGAACCTGCGGATGGTGCGGGCTCGGGCGGCGGAGTTCACCGAGTGCGACCTGCGCAGCGCGGACCTGCGGGAGGCTGCGATCACTGCTGGGCGCATTCACGACAGCGATCTGGCCGAGGCCGATGTCACCGAGGTCGGGCTGGACGGGTTGGCGCTGCACGGTTCGGGCCTGCGCGGGCTGGTGGGTGCGCCGTGGCTGCGCGGGGCGGCCATCGGCCCGGACCAGGTGCTGGATCTGTCGGTGGCGCTGTTCGACTCGGCGGGTATCGAGGTGCGCGAGCAGCGCTGATCGATCGGGTGGCAAGGGTTTTCGCTACCGTCCGTCCGTAGTGGAGTGTTGTCCGCGAGTGGCGCCCATCCCCCGGTCGGGTGTGATGTCGTCCGGTTTACCTCGATGTCATCGCAGGTCGAACGGCTGCAATGCCCGGGGCGCAGGATGGCTGCAGGACATCCGGGGAAACCCGCGCACTCGACTCGGACGGGGTGGTAGCCATGGAACGGGAACTGTGGCGGTTGCGTGCCGCGGTCGCCGACGCTCCGGGGCGGCTGGCGCAGCTCGCCGGGAACCTCGCCGCGCTCGGCGGCGATATCCGCACGATGCACGTGCACCCGATGCCGGACGGTGTCGTGGACGAGGTCCTGCTGCACCTGCCCGCCGAGGTCACCGAGGCGCAGCTGGTCGGCGCGGTGCGCGCGGCCGGCGGGACGGAGATCCGCGCGCTGCGCGCCGACGTGCGCGAACTCGACGACGTACCCACCCGCACCGTCAAACTCGCCGACGACCTCATCAACGGCCGCGCGGAGGTCGTCGGTGCGCTGCAGCGCCTGCTCGGCGACGTCGAGGTCGTCTGGCAGGAGAGTCCGCAGCCGGACCCCGGGGCCGAGTTCGCCGCGGAGGTGATCCGGCTGCCCGAACCGGGCGGCGGGCTGCTGGAGGTGCGCCGCCCGGGAGCGTCGTTCACGCCCGCGGAGTTCGCCCGGGCCAGCTCGATGCTGGAGTTCGCCGCGAGTTGCCGGCGGCTGGTCCCCACCCGGATCGATCGCGCGCGCACCCGGGACGGCTGCCGCGTGACGGTGCGGGCGGCTACCCGCGCGGACCTCGACCTGGTGTGCGCCTTTCACGACCGCTGCTCCGGTGCGGCCCGCTACCGCCGGTACTTCGGGCCGGGGCCCGGTCCCGGGGAGCAGGGCCTGCGCCGGTTGCTGACCCCCGCGCTGGGGCGGTGCCTGCTGGTGCTCTCCCCGGACGGCGAGATCGTGGGCATGGGAAACCTGATGTACCAGGATGATTCCGGTGAGGTCGCGCTGCTGGTGCGCGACGACTGGCAGCGCCGCGGGGTGGGCACGATCCTGGTGCGCGGTCTGGTCGAGAAGGCGCGCGAGCTGGGGATCGCGCAGCTGACCGCGCAGACGCACGTGGACAACACGGCGATCGCGCGCACGCTGCGCACCGCGGGGCTCAAGCTCGCCGGTGCGCCGGAGCCGGGGGAGTGGAGCTGGTCGCTGGACCTGCGCGCGAAGGCGGGCGCGCGCGGCTGATCCGCCGACCGGCCGGGCGCTGCGGTGCGGCCCGGCCGGTCGGGACGGTCACCGCGCTGCGGCGGGCAGGTCCTGCTCGGCGCCGACGGGCCAGGACGTCGGGTCGGGTCCGAGCTTGACCAGCTGCTCGACCTGCTCGAAGCACCACGGCGAGATCTCCGCGCCGCCGTGCAGCACCCGCTCGCTGAACTCGGCCCAGTCGACCCAGCGCGTCTCGGCGACCTCGTCCGGATTGGGCTGCGCGTCGTGCTCGGTGAACGCGGCGAACACCGGGCAGATCTCGTTCTCCACCACGCCGTTGCCCATCACCGCGCGGTAGCGGAAGCCGGGCAGCGCCGGTGCCGGCGTGCTCGCGGTCAGGCCCAGTTCTTCGCGCAGCCGGCGGGTGATCGCGCCCGGCAGGTCCTCACCCGGTGCGGGGTGGCCACAGCAGGTGTTGGTCCACACGCCCGGCCAGGTCAGCTTGTGGTGCGCGCGCTGGGTGAGCAGGAAGCGGCCCCGGTCGTCGAACACGTAGCAGGAGAAGGCCAGGTGCAGCGGGGTCTCCCGGTGGTGCACCGTCGCCTTGTCCGCCGTTCCGGTCGCCTCACCGGACTCGTTGAGCAGCACGACCTGTTCCACGAAACACCCACCTCCACGCTGGGGACCAACCGGCGCCGTTGCCGGACCTCGCGTCGGCACGGGCACCGGTGTGCCCACCTGCGCAGGTGGGGCGGTCGGCGCGGCGCGACATTTCCGGCGAGCATTGCACCACATGATCTTGGTCCACGTAGCGGGCAGGTGTCCACACGCCGCGTGATCGCGCCCGCCGCGGGCGTGCTGGGCGGTGCGGCGTCCGGGCCCTAACCCGCCATCGTGGAGGGTGCCCAGAGCACGATGCCCGGCCACAGGGTGAGCACCACGACCAGCAGCAGCATCGCGATCACGAACGGCAGCACGCCGAGGAAGATCTCGCCGGTCGGTCGACCCGAGGCGCGGGAGACGACGAAGACGTTGAGTCCCAGCGGTGGGGTGACCATGCCGATCTCGGCCAGCAGTACGATGATGACCCCGAACCAGATCGGGTCGAAGCCGAGCTCCTCGATCACCGGCAGCGCTACCGGCACGGTCAGCGCCAGGATCGCCATCTGGTCCATGAAGAACCCCAGTACCAGGTAGATCAGCGCGATGAGCGCGAAGATCGCCAGCGCTGGTGCCGGGATCGACGAGATCGTCTCGACGAGCTGCTGGGTGACCCGGGTGGCGGTGAGGAAGTAGCCGAACAGGTACGCGCTGGTGATGATCATGAGGATCATCACGCTCGACGTGATCGTCTCGGTCACCGCCGCCCGCAGCGCCGACAGCGGCAGCTTGCGCCGCGCGAGGCCGATGGCCAGCGCACCGAGCACACCCAGTGCCGCGGCCTCGGTCGGCGTCGTCACGCCGACGTAGATCGTTCCGGTCACCAGCAGGAACAGCAGCGCGATCGGTCCGGCGGCACCGAGCCCGCGCACCTTGTCCCGCCAGCTGTGCGCCTGGGCGGTCGGCGCCAGGTGCGGTTTGCGCCAGATCAGCAGCAGCGTGGTCGCGATGATCGCGGCGGTGACCAGCGCGCCGGGCACGAACCCGGCCACGAGCACCTGGCCGACGCTCTCCTCGGCCAGCACCGCGTAGAACACGAGCACGATGCTGGGCGGGATCATCGCGGCCAGGGTCCCCACGACGGCGACCAGCCCGTTGGCCAGCCGGGCGTCGTAGCCGCGTCGGGTCATCTCCGGGATGGTGGTCGAGGCGAGGGTGGCCGCCGAGGCGGTGCTGGATCCGCAGATCGCCGAGAACAGGGACCCGGCCAGCGTGGTGGCCACGCCGAGCCCGCCGGGGGTGCGGCCGACGAGCACCCGGGCGGCGTCGAAGAGGTTCTGCGCCACGCCGCTGTGCAGGATCAGCTGCGCCATGAGGATGAACAGCGGGATCGCCGACAGCGAGTAGCTCACCGCGGAGTAGGGCGTGGTCTCGGCGATCCCGAGCAGCATGTCCGGTCCGCCGTAGGCCAGCAGGCCCACCGCGGCGGCGATGCCGATGGCGAAGGCGACCGGCACGTGCGCCAGCAGCAGCACCAGCAGCAGTGCGATGACGAGTGCTACCAGCATCAGCGCTCCTCGGCGGTGGTGGTCGGCGTGAACACGGCGCTGATCAGGCGCAGCACCAGGACCGCGGCACCGATCGGCAGCAGTGCCCGCGAGATCCAGGTGGGCCAGGACAGTTCCGCTCCGCCCGGCGGCGGGATCTCGCCGCCGGCCCACGCGCCGTGCGTGGCCAGCAGGCCGGCGTAGAGCAGCAGCGCGGCGAACAGCAGGCACAGCACGTTCCCGCCGACGTCGAGGGAGCGGCGCACCCGCGGCGGCATCCGGGTGTAGAGCACGTCGATGCGCACGTGCCCGCCCAGGCGCCAGGTCGGTGACATGGCCAGGAAGAACATTCCCAGCAGGAGGTATTCGGTGATGAACGACATCGACCAGGACAGCGGCGATCCCACCGCATAGCGCAGCACGACCTCGACGGTCATCAGCGCGGCCAGCACCACCAGCGCCGCGCCGCTGACCGCGGTGCAGACGCGTTCGGCGCGCAGCACGAGGGTTTCCAGGCGGGACATGGTGATCACTGCCCTTCCCGGTCCTGCTGCGCGCGGGCGGCGCGGAACTCGTCGAGCACCTGTTGTCCGGGAAGGCCGATCCGCGCCATGTCCGCGGCCCACTGCTGCGGGACGTGCGCGGTGGCGCGTTGCCAGGTGTTCTTCTCCTCGGTGCCGAGCTCGCGGAAGTCCATCCCGCCCTCCTGCATCTCCTGCTGCGCCGCGGAGTTCTCCCGTTCGACGACCTCGCAGAGGTGCTGCGAGGTCTCCCGGCCGGCGCGGGTGAGCGCGTCCCGGTCGGCGGCGGGCAGCTCGCGCCAGGTCTTGTCCGCGATGGAATAGGTGGCCGTCCAGCTGCCCAGCTGCGCGCCGGAGGTCGAGTTGTCGGCGGCTTCGTCCAGCCGGTACGGGTGCGCGCTCATCGGACCGAGCACGGTGCCGTCGACGGTGCCGCGCGAGATCGCCTCGTACATGTCGGTGGCCGGCATGGAAACCGGTGCCGCGCCCAGTGCTTCGACGGTGCGGTCGATGGCACCGCCCGCAGAGCGCAGTTGCATCCCGCGCACGTCGTCCGGGTGCTCGACCTGCCGGTCGCCGGTCATCACCTCGTAGCCCGGGATGACCCCGATCGCCAGCGGGCGGATCTGCTTGGGGGCGAAGTCCTCGCGCAGCAGGATCCCGTCGTCCTCGGTCAGGCTGCGCACGGCTGCTCCGCCGCTGCACGCGTCCTCGGACATGCCGGGCAGGTCGGCGACGCTGGACAGCGGGAGCTGGGCGGGGACGTAGGCGGGCGCGATCATCGCCACGTCGACCACGCCGGAACGGGTGAGGTCGAGCATGTCCTCGGCGTGGCCCATCTGCTCGGCCGGGAAGTACTCGAAGTCGATCCGGCCGCCGGAGAGCTCGCTGGCGCGCTGCATGAGGAACTCGGCCCCGCCTTCGGACAGCGGATGTTCGGCGGGGAACGAGTCGGCCATCCGCAGGGTGATGGTGGGTTCCGGTTCCGGGGCTGCCCCGGTGCTGCAGGAGGCGGTCCAGGTTCCCGCCATCAGGGCGGCTGCGAGCGCGGCCAGTGCACGCCTGCTCCGCCTCGCTGTTCGTCGAGCGCCCACGATGCTCCCCGTGTTCCGAAATACGAACGTCATGTCTGTGGCTGGCGACACATTAGGGTGAGTGCTGGGCCGGGTCAACCGGTTCGGTAGCAGCAGTAACGGACGAATCACCGTGAATCAGGCGTGCTTGTGGTTCTTGACGCGCCGACATCCGGATCCTTAGGTTCGCAAATAAGAACGTGTACGGAGGCGTGATGACGAAACCCCTCGACGGCATCCGGGTGCTGGACCTCTCGCGCATCCTCGCCGGCCCCTACTGCACCCAGTTCCTCGGCGAGATGGGCGCCGACGTCATCAAGGTCGAACCGCCCGGGCACGGCGACGACACCCGCACCTGGGGGCCACCGTTCCTGGACGGTGGTGAAGCGGCCTACTTCCTGGCGGCCAACCGGAACAAGCGCGGCATCGCGGTGGACCTCAAGACCGAGCGCGGGCGGGAGATCGTGCGCGCGCTGGCTGCCGAGGCCGACGTCGTCGTGGAGAACTTCCGGCCCGGGACGCTGGAGAAATGGGGACTGGGCCACGACACGCTCAGCGAGCTCAACCCGCGGCTGATCCACCTGTCCATCACCGGTTTCGGGCAGACCGGCCGCTACCGCGACCGGCCCGGCTACGACCTCATCGCCCAGGGCATGGGCGGCATCATGAACCTCACCGGTGAACCGGACGGCGCACCGATGAAGGTCGGGCTCCCGGTCGCCGACCTCAACGGCGGCACCTGGGGCATCATCGCCGTGCTCATGGCGCTGCAGGCACGGCACAGCACCGGACGCGGCCAGTACCTGGACGTCTCGCTGCTGGAAGCCCAGATGGCCTGGCACACCTACGCGGCGGGCAGCTACCTGCAGACCGGGGACGAACCGGAGCGCAGCGGTGCCGCGCACCCGATGATCGCGCCCTACCAGGCGTACCGGGCCGCGGACGGCTGGATGAACATCACGGTCGGCAGCCAAAAGCTGTGGGGGCTGTTCTGCGCGGCGCTCGGGCTCGACATCGCCGACGATCCGCGCTTCTGCGACAACGCCCAGCGCGTGACGCACCGCGACGAGCTCAACGCGCTCGTCGAGCCGGTGCTGCGCGAACGGCCGGTGCAGCACTGGATCGACGAGCTCGGCCGCGCCGGGATTCCGGCCGGACCGATCAACGGCATGGCCGAGCTCTACGCCGACCCGTGGGTGCACGAACGCGAGCAGGTCGTCGAACTCGCCCACCCCACAGCGGGCACCTACCGCGGGACCGGGTTCCCGGTGAAGGCGTCGCAGACCCCCGCGGAACCGGCGCTGGCGCCGCCGACCCTGGGTCAGCACACCGACGAGGTGCTCGGCGAGCTCGGTTACGGCGCGGACCAGGTGGTCGGCCTCCGCAACGACGGCATCGTCAACTGAGAGGGACAGCAATGGATTTCGAGCTCACCGAGGACCAGCGGGCCATCCGCTCCGCGGTCCGCGAGCTGGCGGGCCGGTTCGGCGACGACTACTGGGCGCAGCAGGACGAGCAGCACCGGTTCCCGTGGGAGTTCTACAACGCCTTCGCCGAATCGGGCTGGCTGGGCATCGCGATCCCGGAGGAGTACGGCGGCGGCGGGCTGGGCATCCAGGAAGCCGCGATCCTGCTGGAGGAGGTCGCCGCCTCCGGTGCCGCGATGAACGGGTGCAGCACCATGCACCTCACCATCTTCGGGATCAACGTGCTGGTCAAGCACGGCAGTCGGCAGCTGCGCGAGGAGGTGCTGCCCGGCGTCGTGGACGGCAGCCTGCACGTGTGCTTCGCGGTCACCGAACCGGATGCCGGCACCGACACCACGCGGGTGTCCACCTTCGCCCGGCGCGACGGGGATTCCTACGTCATCAACGGGCGCAAGGTGTGGATCACCAAGGCGGGCGACTCGCAGAAGATGGTGCTCATCGCGCGCACCACGCCGCGGGACCAGGTGGCCAAGCCCACCGACGGGATCAGCCTGTTCGTCGCCGACCTGGATCCGGACGCGGTGCAGATCAACCCGATCGCCAAGATGGGCCGCAACGCGGTGGCCTCCAACGAACTGTCCATCCAGGACCTGCGGGTTCCGGTGTCGGCGCGGATCGGTGAGGAGGGCAAGGGTTTCCGCTACCTGCTCGACGGGCTCAACCCGGAGCGGATCCTGCTCGCGCACGAAGCGCTCGGCATCGGGCGCGCCGCCATCGAGCACGCCACCCGCTACGCCAACCAGCGCGAAGTCTTCGGCAGGCCGATCGGGCAGAACCAGGGGCTGGCGTTCCCGCTGGCCGAGGCGCTCACTCGGCTGGACGCCGCGCGGCTGATGGCGCGCAACGCGGCGTGGCGCTACGACTCCGGGCTGGAGTGCGGGCGCGAGGCGAACATGGCGAAATTCCTGTGCGCCGACGCGGGTTTCCAGGCCGCCGACGCCGCGGTGCAGACGCACGGCGGCATGGGCTACGCCCGCGAGTACCACGTCGAGCGCTACTTCCGGGAAGCGCGGCTGATGCGGTTGGCACCGATCAGCCAGGAGATGGTGCTGAACTACGTGTCGCAGCACGTGCTCGGCCTGCCGCGCTCCTACTGAAGCTTCCGGGGCCTGCCTCGCCGGCATCGCCCAAGTTCTACCCTTCGAGCAGGTCGCCGACCGGGGTGCGCGGATCCAGTTCGACGCCCAGGGCTCGAAGGTTGCCGTCCAGGACCAGCCACGCGGAGCGGGTGAGGTAGTCGGCGAGCTCGCCCGCGGAAAGCCCGCCCTCCCGGTCGCCCAGCCACCGGTTGACCGAGGCGTCCACCAATCCGACCAGCCCGGACGCCAGCGGACCGGCGAGCAGCGTATCGGCACCGGAGGCCCGCACGAGCCGGGTAAACAGGTCGGCCACTGTCGCGGCGATCACGGATTTGGTCCCGGACACGGCCCGCGAGGAGTCCGGCCCGGGTCGGCCGGATCCGGCGCCGAGGAAGGCGTGCAGCCGCGGGTGCCGCTCGATCCAACCGAGGTAGGCGTCCACGGCCCGTCGGATGGCCTCTTCGGGAGTGCCGTCCGGTCGCAGCGTCGGTGCCAGCTCGGTCATCAGCGCGTCCACGACCCGTTGCCGGACCCGTTCGTCCAGGTCGGCGCGGTCGGCGAAGTGCCGGTACACCACCGAACGCGGCAGGCCCGCCTCCTCGGCGATCCGGCGCACGCCCACGCCCGGCCCGTCCTGCTCGATGGCGGCCACCGCGGCATCGAGCACGTCCTCCCGGCGCTGCGCCTTGTGCGCGTCCCAGCGCGTCGTCCGGCCGTCGCCGCTCGTGGTCTCCAGCATCGCTGGAAGCTTACTAGCGCCATTTTCCTGTGACACCTTGTCTCAGAAACATATCTGCGACAGCCTGTCGCACACAGGTTGGTGCAGCCGGTGCGCGAGGAGGCGGACGTGGGCAGCGGAACGAGCGGCGGTGCGGCGTACGTGATCGGGGTCGGGATGACCCCGTTCGTCAAGCCCGGCAGCCGGGACGGGGACTACCCCGACATGGCCCGCGAGGCCGGCAGCGCCGCGTTGGCCGATGCCGGGATCGACTACGCCCAGGTGCAACAGGGCTACGTCGGCTACGTCTACGGCGAGTCGACCTCCGGGCAGCGCGCGATCTACGAGCTGGGCCTCACCGGTATCCCGGTGGTCAACGTGAACAACAACTGCTCGACCGGAGCCACCGCGCTGTTCCTGGCCACCCAGGCGGTGCGCAGCGGTGCCGCCGACTGCGCGCTCGCGCTGGGCTTCGAGAAGATGCAGGCCGGTTCGCTCGGTGCGACCTACGACGACCGCGAGCAGCCCATGATGCGGCACCTGCTCGCGCTGGCCGAGCTGCACGAGTTCGCGATGCCGCCCGCCCCGTACATGTTCGGCGCGGCCGGGCGCGAGCACATGCGCCGCTACGGCACCACCGAGCAGCAGTTCGCCAGGATCGGCGAGAAGAACCACCGCCACTCGGCGGACAACCCGTACGCGCAGTTCCAGGACGTCTACACCCTCGACGAGATCCGCTCCTCGGCCGCGGTGTACGAACCGCTGACGAAACTGCAGTGCTCGCCGACCTCGGACGGATCGGCGGCGGTGGTCGTGGCCTCCGAGTCGTTCGTGGAGCGGCACGGTCTGGCCGGCCAGGCGGTGGAGATCGCCGGGCAGGCGATGGTCACCGACCTGCCCAGCACCTTCGACGACGAGAGCGCGATCAGCCTCGTCGGCGCCGAGATGACCCGGACCGCGGCGCGGCAGGTCTACGAGCAGGCGGGAGTCGATCCGTCCGATGTGGACGTCATCGAGCTGCACGACTGCTTCTCCACCAACGAACTCATCACCTACGAAGCGCTGGGCCTGTGCGCCGCGGGGGAGGGCGGTCGGCTCGTCGACGCCGCCGAGACCACCTACGGCGGCCGATGGGTGGTCAACCCCTCGGGCGGCCTGATCTCCAAGGGGCATCCGCTGGGCGCCACCGGGCTGGCCCAGTGCACCGAACTGACCTGGCAGCTGCGCGGCCGGGCCGAGCGGCGCCAGGTCGAGGGCGCCAACATCGCGCTGCAACACAACATCGGGCTCGGCGGTGCCGCCGTGGTCTCCGCCTACCGGCCCGCGAACCGCTGAACGATCCGCAACCGAGCGAAGGAGACGATCCCATGGTCGCCGTGCACGTTCCCGCCGAACTCCCCTGCTCCCCGGAGAAGGCGTGGTCGACCGTCTCGGACCTGGCCCGGTTCGAGGAGTGGCTGACGATCCACCAGGACTGGAAGAGCGAGATCCCGGACGAGATCGGCGTCGGCAGCCGGATCACCGAGGTCGTGTCCGTGATGGGCATGGCCAACAAGATCGAGTGGACCGTCGAGGAGTACGACGCGCCCCGCTCGCTGCGGATCAGCGGCACCGGCATGGCCGGGGTGCAGGTCTCGTTCACGCTCACCGTCGAACCCGTGGGCGAGGGCTCCACCGCGACCATCGACGCCGAGTTCACCGGCCAGATGATCGTCGGCCCCATCGGCACGGCCCTGGGCAAGAACACCAAGGGCGAGCTGGAGAAGTCGGTGTCCGCGTTGGCCGGACTGGTCTCCTGATCCGATGACCGGCCTCGCTTCCGATACCGACGGCCCCGCTTTCGACACCGACGGCCTCGGGCGCTGGACCGAGGAGGACGCCTTCGACGTCACGCGCGAGCGCATCGCGCAGTACGCGGCGGCGACCAACGATCCGATCCCGGCGCACCGGGCGGGCGAGATCGCGCCCCCGGTGTTCGGCATCGTCCCGGTGTTCCCGTCGCTGATCCCGGCGGCCCTGTCCGTCGCACCGCCCGAGCTGCTGGGCAAGCTGGTGCACGGCGAGCAGGACTTCGTCTTCCACCGCCCGATCCGGCCCGGTGAGCGGCTGGTGTCGCGGGCGCGGCCGGTCGGTGTCGACGGCAAACCCGCGGGCACGGCCGTTCTCGTGCGCACCGAGACCCGCGACGTCGCCGGTGAGCTCGTCAACGAGCAGTGGATGACCGCGTTCTTCCGCAAGGTCGACGCGGGCTCCCGCACGGGCGAGTCGGCGCCCGCGCACGGGTTCGACGAGGCACTGCGCGATGTGGCACCGGCGGCCGAGGTCACCGGGCACGTCGACGACGACCAGACCTTCCGCTACGCGGAGGCCGCGGGCGATCCGATGCCGATCCACCTCGACGAGGAGATGGCCCGCGCCTCCGGGCTGCCGGGCATCATCGCGCACGGCCTGTGCACGATGGCGTTCACCTCCTGGGCCGTGCTCACCGAACTCGCCCGCTCGGACACCGCGCGGCTGCGCAGGCTCGCCGTGCGGTTCGCCAAACCGGTCCTGCCCGGGCAGGACCTCAACACCCGGATCTGGCGCAGCGGCACCGAACCCGGCGCCACGACCTACGCCTACGAGACCGGCGCGGCCGGGCGGACCGTCATCGCCGACGGCCTCGCGGTCCTCGCCGACCGGACGGAATGAGGGTGCACACCATGGGATCGTTGCGAGGACGCGTCGCGATCATCACCGGCGCGGGACGCGGCATCGGACGCGAGCACGCCCTGCTGTTCGCCGGGGAGGGTGCTTCGGTCGTGGTCAACGACGTCGGCGGCGGCAACGACGGCACCGGATCCGACAGCGGCCCGGCGCAGGACGTGGCCGACGAGATCACCGCGGCAGGCGGCACCGCGGTCGCCGACGGCAGCGATGTCGCCGACTGGCGCGGTGCCGGCGCGCTCGTGGACCGCGCGGTCGCCGAGTTCGGGCGGCTCGACGTGCTGGTCAACAACGCGGGCATCCTGCGCGACGCGTTCATCGCCGGGATGGACGAGGAGCAGTGGGATTCGGTGCTCGGCGTGCACCTCAAGGGGCACTTCGCGATGCTGCGGCACGCCGCCGGGCACTGGAAGCAGCGCAGCAAGCAGGGCGAGGACGTGCGGGCGGCGGTCATCAACACCGCATCCGCGTCCGGCACGTTCCTGCCCAACCCCGGTCAGGCCAACTACGGTGCGGCCAAAGCGGGGATCGCGGCGCTGACCCAGGTCGCGGCCGCGGAGCTGGATCGCTACGGAGTGCGGGTCAACGCGATCGCACCGATCGCCCGCACCCGGCTGACCCTGGCCACGCCCGGGATGGGTGCGCTGTTCGACGAGGAGCCCGACGAAGGGGAGTTCGACGCGTTCAGCCCGGCCAACATCGCCCCGCTGGTCGCCCATCTGGCGGCCGAGGACTGCCCGTTCACCGGGCGGGTCTTCTCCGTGCAGGGCGGGGCGATCGCCGAGCTCGCCGGCTGGCACGACGTGCGCACGGCGCAGGTGGACGGTCCGTGGACGGTGCGCGACGTCGAGCGCGAACTCGCCGCGTGGGCGTGAAAACCGGTGCTGAGGAAGGAGAACGTGTTCATGACCGCAGGTGGGCTCGGCATCGGTCTGGGTGCCGATCACGAGGAGCTGGCCGAATCGGTGCGCCGGTTCGCGCGGCGGCACGTCACCGCGCAGGTGCTGCGCGATGCCGTGGACGCGCGGGCGGAGACCGCGGCGCCGTTCTGGCCGGAGCTGGGCGAGCAAGGCCTGCTGGGCTTGCACCTGCCCGAGGAGCACGGCGGCCAGGGCGGCGGGCTGCTGGAACTGGCCGTAGCGCTGGAGGCGCTCGGACATGCTGCCGCACCAGGGGTGTTCACCCCGTCGGTGCTGTCCTCGGCGGTATTGGCCGCCGCCGGTGGTGAGCTGCCCGCCAAGCTGCTGCCCGGCCTGGCCGACGGCTCGCGCACCGCCGCCACCGCGCTGGGCACCCCGCTGCCGGGGGTTCGCGACGGGTCCGGGCTGACCGTGTCCGGCACCACGGTGGGCGTGCTCGGCGGATCCCTCGCCGACGTGCTGCTGCTACCGGTGCGCGAGGCGGAGCGGACCCGCTGGGCCGTGTTGGACAGCTCGGACGTGCGGGTGGTCGAACAGGACAGCCTCGACGTCAGCCGGGCCGCGGCGCGGGTGGACGTGGCCGAGGTGCACGTGCCGGACGAGCGGGTGCTCGGGCTCGGTGAAGGTCAGGTCCGCGCGATCGCGGCCGTGGTGCTCGGTGCCGAAGCGGTCGGCATCGCGTCCTGGAGCGTGTCCACCGCGGCCGAGTACGCCCGCACCCGGGTCCAGTTCGGCAAACCGATCGGGCAGTTCCAGGGCGTCAAGCACAAGTGCGCGCACACCGGCATCGCGCTGGAAGGTGCCCGCGCGGTGGTGTGGGATGCGGCCCGTGCGGTGGATTCCGGGGACGACGCGGCGGGTTTCGCCTCGGCGATCGCGGCGGTGGTCGCCCCGGACGCCGCGGTGCAGTGCGCGGCGGACTGCATCCAGGTGCTGGGCGGGATCGGGTTCACCTGGGAGCACGACGCGCACCTGTACTACCGCCGCGCGCTGACGGTGCGCGGGCTGCTGGGCCGTTCCGGGGACTTGGCCACCGAGGTCGCCGACCAGGCGCTGTCCGGCGCGGCCCGCCCCGTCGAGATCGACCTGCCCGAGGGCAGCGAGTCGGTGCGCGAGGCGGTGCGCGCGGAACTGGCCGGACTGGCCGACCTCGGCGAAGGTGACCGGCTGGTGCGGCTCGGCGACGGCGGATGGGTGCAACCGCACCTGCCGCGCCCCTACGGTCGCGACGCCGGTCCGCTGGAGCAGATCGTCATCGACGAGGAGCTCCGCCGTGCCGGGATCAGCCGGCCCGAGCTGCTGATGGGCGGTTGGGCGGTGCCCGCGGTCGTGGCCTACGGCACCGAGGAGCAGAAGCAGCGGCTCGTCGTGCCCACGCTGCGCGGGGAAGTCGTGTGGTGCCAGCTGTTCAGCGAACCGGGCGCCGGATCCGATCTCGCCTCGCTGACCACGAAGGCCGAGCGCGTCGAGGGCGGCTGGAAGGTCAACGGGCAGAAGATCTGGACCACCGTCGCGCAGTTCTCCGACTGGGCCATGCTCATCGCCCGCACCGATCCGCAGGCGGCCAAGCACGCCGGGATCACCTACTTCGTGCTGGACATGTCCACGCCCGGTGTCATGGTGCGTCCGATGCGCGAGGCCACCGGCAAGGAGCTGTTCAACGAGGTCTTCCTGGACGACGTGTTCATCCCGGACGACTGCGTGGTCGGCGACGTGGGTGACGGGTGGAGCGTGGCGCGGGCGACGTTGTCCAGCGAGCGGGTGGCGCTGGGGCGCGGCAACGCCTCGTACCCGACGTTGGCCGATCTGCTGCGGTTCGCCGGGGACCGCGAGCCCGGCGGCAGCGCCCGCGAGCGGATCGGGCGGTTCGTCTGCGACAACCAGATCATCGACCTGCTCGGGGCGCGGTCGGTGCTGCAGCAGCTCTCCGGCGGCGACAGCAGCACGACCTCCAGCGTCGGCAAGTTCCTGAACATGCGCTTCGGTCAGCAGGTCGCCGAGTTCTGCCTGGCCGAGCTCGGGACCGCCGGGGTGGTGTCGGTGTCCGGCGAGCCCAGTGACACGTGGATGGAGCAGGTGGTCAGCTGCCGGGCGATGACGATCTACGGCGGCACCACCGAGGTTCAGCTCAACGTCATCGGCGAGCGGATGCTCGGGCTGCCGCGCGACGACGCACCGGCGCCGCGCTGACCGGGTCAGGAACCCAAGTCGCGGGCGATCCGGGCGCAGGTCTCGCGGACCTCGCCGGCCATCGCGTCCAGGTGGGCGCTGACCCGTTCGGTGGGGCCGGCGATCGCCACCGACGCGGTGGCCCGGCGGGCGAGCACGATCCCGGCCATCGCGGTGACGTCCGGGACCGTCTCGCCGCGGTTGCGCGACACGCCTTCGGCCGCGATCTCGTCGAGTTCGCGGCGCACCCGCTCGCGGTCGGCCGGGTCCACGTGCTCGTCCAGGTAGGCGTCGCGGCGCGCGGTGGGCTGGTGGGCGAGCAGGCACTTGCCGGTGCTGGTCGGGTAGACGGGCCGGCGGGTGCGCAGCGGTGCCGAGTACCGGATCAGCTGCCCGGATTCGAGGCTGTCCAGGTACACCACGGAATCGCCGACCAGCACCGCCAGCATCACGGTCTCGTCGAAGCGGTCGCGCAGCCGCTGCATCTGCGGGTGTGCTGCGGCGGCCAGCTGCGCGTCCGGGGAGGACAGCAGGGCGCCGACCGCGGGTCCGAGCAGGTAGCAGCCCTGCTGCTCGCGGAGGTATCCGGTCGCGACGAGCCCTTTGACCAGCCCGTGCACGGAGGTCTTCGGGGCGTCGAGCACCTCGGCCAGCGCGCTGAGCCGCACGCCCCGCGGGTCGGCGGCCACGGTTTCCAGGATCGTCGTCACCCGGCTGACGGTGCGGTGCTGCTTGGCGTGACCGGTCTCCCGGGCGCGCTCGCCTCGTGCGGCCACGCCCACTCCTCTCGGATCGGTTCCCGCGCCGAGGATAGTCCGGCCGGTCCTCGGCGCGGGGCACCGGCGGGTCAGATGAGCACGCCCGCGATGGTGGCCGAGAGCAGGTTGGCCAAGGTGCCGGCCAGCAGCGCGCGCACGCCGTCCCGGGCGATCCAGCTGCGCTTGCTGGGCACCAGCCCGCCCAGTCCGCCCAGCAGGATGCCGAGCGAGCCGATGTTGGCGAACCCGGTCAGCGCGAAAGTGACGATGGTGGTGGTCTTCTCGCTGAACTCGCCGATCCGCGGGCCGAATTCGGAGAAGGCCAGGAACTCGTTGATGACCAGCTTCTGGCCCACGAAGCTGCCCGCCTGCACCGCCTCGTCCCACGGCACGCCGATCACGAACATCAGCGGGGAGAACAGGTAGCCCAGCATCTCCTGCAAGGTGAGCTCCGGGACGCCGAACAGGCCGCCCGCCGCGCCGATGATGAGGTTGATCAGGGCGACCAGCGACACGAACGCGAACAGCATGGCGCCGACGTTGAGCGCCAGGCGCAGCCCGTCCGAGGCGCCGGAAGCCGCGGCATCGATGACGTTGGTCGGCTTGCCGGTGTCGTCCTCGTCCGCGGAGTCCTCCGGCTCGGAGCTCGTGCCGTCGTCGTCGGTATCACTGCCTCCGGTGTCTGCGGTGGTGCTGTCCGCGGTGCGGGCGTCCGGGCCGGTTTGGGCGGCCTCGTCGGTGCTGCGCGGTTCGGGCATGATGATCTTGGCCATGAGCAGGCCGGCCGGGGCGGCCATGAAGCTCGCCGCGATGAGGTTCTCCAGGCTCGCGCCCATCAGCGCGTAACCGACCATGACGCTGCCGGCCACCGTCGACAGCCCGCCGACCATGACGGCGAAGAACTCCGAGCGGGTCATCCGCGCCAGGTACGGGCGGATCACCAGTGGGGCCTCGGTCTGGCCGAGGAAGATGTTGGCGGTCGCGTTCAGCGACTCCGGCCGGGTGGTGCCCAGGACCTTGCGCAGGCCGCCGCCGATGATGCGCACCACCCACTGCAGCACGTTGAGGTAGTACAGCACCGCGGTCAGCGAGGACACGAACACGATCACCGGGAGCACCTGGAAGGCCACCACCGTGCCCTCGGAGGGCAGGATCGGGCCGACCATGAACTCGATGCCCTCCTCGGAGGAATCGATCACGTCCTGCACGGCACCGGCCACGGCACCGAGCACCTGACCGCCCGGTCCGGTGGCCAGCACCAGGACCGCGAACACGATCTGGATCGCCAGCGCGCCCAGCACGGTGCGCGGGCGGATCGAGCGCCGATCGGTGGACAACGCGAACGCGAGCAGCAGCACCACCAGCATGCCGCCCGCTCCCCACAAGTACTGCACGTGCGCCCCGCCTTCCCCGGCCGCGGCCGGTCCCCGGAAAACCGCTGATGGGCGGGAATGCTCGCACTCGACGGGCCCGCGATGTGGCACCCGGCCATATCGATGCGGTCAACGGGCGTTGCGCGGCGGTGAACCGGACCCGCCCGGGTGCGAAACCCCAGGTAGCAGCGACTCCGGTCGACCGCCTGCCGCGCTGGCGACTTCCGGAAGCCCGGTCGGGGCGGGAGCGGCGTGACCGCGCGCGGCGCCGGACGGAGAGCCGATTTCCCTCCGGACCGGTCCACTCCATCCGCACCGCACCAGGAACGGAACCGCTTCGCCGAAGGGCTTTTCGAGATCGCCCTCGACGACCTGGTACGGCCCTCGATGGCCCCTTCGCAGGTGAGCGTGAACGACCCGACCTCGCTGGAGTGATCGCCCGTGCTCGCGACGATGCACGCCTCAGCGTTCGCGGCCACGGAGAACCGCGTTCCCGATAGCCTGAACAACGGTGTGCCGCGGTTGAGCGCGACCGATCGGAGGGGTGGATATGGGGACCGAAGCAGCGAGTTCCGGGACGCACCGGGTGCGCGACGTGGTCCGCGACGTCGTAGCTGTGGCGGCTCCCGAGGAACTACCCCTGGTGGACGGGTTCGTCCGGCTCGACGATGCCTCGGTCGTGCGGCGCTTGCGGCGTTCCGGGCGACGGCGCGAGCCCTTGGGCTTCGGCTGGGGTGAAGTGGTGGCCTTAGCGACCCCGGTCGTGTGGCTGGTGCTCGACGAGGCCGCCAAGGCGGCAGCCGGTGCGGTGGTGGACGGCGCGGCCAACGGCCTGAAAGGTCTGTGGCGCAGGGTCGTCCGGAAGAAGAGTTCGGACGTGATCGTGCCGCCGTTGACCGTTGAGCAGCTCGATCACCTGCGGCAGCAGCTCGTGGAAGCGGCCACGCAGCAAGGGTGGGAACGCGAGGCTGCGCAGGGTATCGCTGACCAGGTGGTGGATCGGCTGCAACGGCGAACGCGCGACGACAGCGACGGCACGTCGACCACGGCGTGATGCCTACCGACCCCGCGCCGCGGCGGGTCGACGAGCGGGTCCTGGGCGCGGGAACGACGGTGCGTTTCGCACTGCTCGCGGTCCTGCTCATCGTGGCCAGCGGGGCGATGATGCAGGACGTCCTGGGCGGCGTCTCCGGGTCGAGCAACGTCGGTTGCGCGCTGGCCGGAGGGGCCGACCCCGACGACGACGTCCTGCAGACCAAGCTCGCGCTCATGCCGCAGTACGAGGCATACGAGGAATGCCGGGCCCGGTTCGAGCCGCCCCCGCCGTGGTGGATCATCCTGGGCTGGCCGGTCCTGGTGGTCGCCGGAACGGCGCTGTTGTTCCGGGCGATCCCGGTGTGGAAGGTCCGGCGGCACGGGCTCGTCGCGCTGCAGCAGACGAGCGCGCTCCGGCAGGTGCGGGACGCGGCGCAGACCGCGGGATTGGTTCGGATGCCGCGGATCGTGGTCGATCCGGCAGCGGCCTCGACGGACGCGGTCGTGTTCGGGAGCAACCGCAGGCCCACCGTGTGCCTGCACGGTGGGCTGGTCGCTCGTGCCGGCGATGACCCCGAGCGCTTCCGGGCGGTGGTGCTGCACGAGCTCGCCCACATTCGGCACGGTGACGTCACGCTCACCTATACGACCGTTGCGATGTGGCGGGTGTTCCTCGGAGCGGTGCTGCTGCCGTACGCGGTGTGGGCGCTCACGGCGTTGACCGGTGGGTTCTGGGCGAGTGACCGGCCGATCGGGGCGCGAGCCGTGCTGTTGATCGGTGTGCTGGTGGTGCTCGTCTACCTCGCGCGGTCGGATGTGCTGCGCAGCCGGGAGCTCTACGCCGACCTGGCGGCGCTGCGGTGGGGTGCGCACCGGTCCACGTGGCGATCTGCGCCGGCACCGGGCCGGACCTCGTTCCTGGACGTGTGGCGTGTGCACCCGCGGCGGGATCTCCGCAGCGATGCTGTGCAAGATCCGGCAGTGCTGTTCGCGGTTCGGGCGTTGCCGATGTTCTTGACCGGTGTGGCCGCCACGTTGATCAGCGCCCAACTCCGTTCGCACGTGTCCTACGTGGATCCCGATAGTCCCCTCATCGGCTGGATCCACGAGGGGTTGACCCTGGTTGTAGCGGGTCTCGTCATGGCTGTGGCCGGGATGACCCTGTGGCGCGGCGTGGTGCACGCCGTGCTTACCACGCGTCGCGTCCCGTCCGGAGCGCGAGCCGGGCTGTGGCTGGGGGCGGGGATGGTCGTCGGTGAGCTGATGCTGAACCGCGTCGCGGTCACCGAATGGTTGCCGCCCCGTCCCGAGTTCCTCCTGCTCGTCGTACTGGCAGGCGCGGGTATCGGCTGGTGGGTCGAACAGTGCGCCCGGTTGTCGGCCACCACGTGGCCGTCGCACCGGGTTGCCCGGTCGGCGATGGTGGCCGGGCTCGCCGCCGCAGGTCTGGCCCTGTCGTCGTGGTTCGTGTGGTGGCAGGGAACGGGTACCGGGCTCACCAGCGGGTCGCCGTTCGGGACGGAGCAGATCGGCGCAGTGCTCGCTCGCGGTCTTGGTGGAGGAGCCACCGAGCACGCGGGCACGCTGCACCTGGTCGCCGCGGTGCTGCCCTTGCTGGACAGCGTGTCCGCGCCGGCGTTCGTCCTCACCGCGGTCGGCGCGCTGTGGATCGTGCCGTTGTTGGCGTGGGCGGTCGACGACGGTACTCCGCGCTGGTTGCGATCACCCCTCGCATCCACGGCGGACCGTCCCGCCTCGGAGACGGCGTTGCCGCGGTTGCGCCGGGTTCTGCTGCCCGGAGTGCTCGCCGGGGTCCTGGGCTGGGTGGGCGTGCTGGGCGTGCAGGCGTACCTGCACACCTGGCAGCCGTTACCGCAGGGAGCGGGTGCGATCTACTCCTTGGGGTATTTCGCGTGGCTGCTGGCCGTCCTGGTCGCGGCGACCGCGGTGGCAGCCGTCGCCGCCGCAGTGCCGGCCGGCCCCTATCGGCTGCTCAGTACGCTCATCGCCGCGGAAACCGCCGCGGTGGTGGGTTTTTCGGGGATGTATGCGTTGACGGCGATCGACGGCTGCATCGAACCGCTGAGCACGCTGCAGTCCTCCTGCAGGTGGCATCCCATCCCGGCCGGGATGGTGTTCGGGGTCATGCTCACCCCGGTGTTAGTCGCCGGTGCGATCGCGGCCGGCGTGGCTGCGGCCGCCGGAGCGGTGGTCCGTCCGAGCACGGGACGATCACCGCAGCCGTACTCCGGTTCACTGCCCGCCCGCCGCCGGGTGGTCGGGCTGCTGATCATCGCAGCGGTGGGGACCGCGGCGGTCGGGATCGCGACACGGACGCAGAACCACCCGGATGCCGATGAGTCCAGCGTCGCACAGCTCGTCGCGCCGACCGAGGATCGACCGGTCCCGGTTCTGACCAGGAAAGCGCAGGTGAACGCGTGGTACGAACACGGGGGAGAGGAGCTGGCGCTGCGCCTGCACGAGGTGGAGTCCCGATTCTCCACCGCGTTGAGCGGGGCGGCGGAAGCGCCGACCGGGCGGGCCGATGTTTCATCCTTCCTCCCGGTCTGCGTCGATTTCGGTCGGATCGCCCGGGACGCGCAGCAGTACTTCCGCATTCCCGATCCGCGTGCCGACGCGCAGTGGGTGCGGTTCAGCACGCTCGCGGGACGGGGGAGCGAGAACTGCGCGACGGCCCTCGACCGGCACCAGGAGAGCATGGATCCGCAGACCAACGAGCTCTTCCGGAGATCGCTCGACGAACTGCTGCGAGCCGAGGCCGCCGCCAACGCGACTCTCGACCGACTGATCACCGTGCTGCGCGGCTGATGGAGCTCACCGGCACGGCGGGTCGTGCGGGAGGTCGGGCAGGTAGCGTTTCCACTGCTGCGGGGTGATCGGGTCACCGACCGCGTTGCAGAGGCCGGCCGGGACGTGCGCCGGGTCGGTGTCCCACAGGTCGATGCCCGCCCCGGCCCGGGTGGTGCCGAGCGTCCGCCCGTCCGGGCTGAAGCCGAGCGAGTAGACGCTCGTGTTCTCCGCTCCGGGCAGGAAGTGCTGCAGGAATGGTGCGTTCGGGGTGGACACGTCCCAGATCTCGGGGCGAGTGGTGTAGCTCGGATCGCCGTCATGGTGGGCGACCAGCGCCAATCGCGTCCCGTCGGGGCTGAACACCGGTGCCTCGCCGCCGAAACCGTCGCCGATCTGCACCTTCACGGGGCTGCCGGACGGCTGGTGGCCCACGACCGGCCACAGCCGGAGCAGGCCCGTGTTGTCGTAGGCGGCGAAGAGCTTCCCGTCCGGCCGGTAGGCGAACGAGGCGCTCAGCCCGCCTGGTAGGGGAACCCTCCACTCCTCGGCCGGATGTGCGGGGTCGGTGATGTCCCACCCGCGCAACTGCTTCGGGGCATCCGGATCGTCGGCAGCCGTGGCGTCCGCACCGTGCAGCATGGCGGTGAGCGATCGTCCGTCCGGGGTGAAGTCGATCTGCCACGCTTCCACCGGGAGCTGAGCGATCTCTTCCGGGTGCGCGGGATCGGTGAGGTCGAACAACCGCACGGAGCTCGGAGCGGAGTTCATGGTGGCCAAACCGTGGTGGTCGGATACCGCCAGAATCGGCTTGGTGGGGTGGAAGGCCAGCGCACCGATGCCGTTGTCCAGGTCTTCGATCATGCCGAGCGGCTCGCCGGCGGGATGGGAGGTGCTGCGCAGGCTCACCCCGACCAGCCTGCCGTTGTCGTAGAGCTCGGGGGAGGCGAGGATCTCGCCGTCGGGGGCGAGTGCGATGGCCTCGCCGGTGAACATGTCCGGCGCCGGTGTGGTGGCCAGTTTTCGCGGCCGCGCGCGGTCGGTCACGTCCCACAGCGAGTTCGTGCCCACGTTGCGCATGGCGATGAGCTGCTTCTTCCCCGCTGCCCGGTACGCGAACTGGCTTCCCGTTCCGGGTGTTGCGGGCAGGAAACCGCTGGCTCCGGGCTCGCCGGGGCCGGCGACGTCCCAGACCTGGATGCCGCGATCAGTGGCTTGCCGCAGTCGTTGGCCGGTCGGGTCGAATACCGCTGATCCGCGGTCGTCGACTCCGTCGATCCACGCCGTCGCAGCAAGGGTCCCGGTGCCCGGCTCGGTCGGGTAGTCCACCAGGTGCCACTGGCCATCGCAGACCGCGGCGAGGTTGCCCCGCTTCGGGTTGAACGCCACGGAGGTCACGTCACCGCTAGTGCACGGGCCCGATGACGTGCCTTCGAGAGGCGTCTCGTCCGCGAAGGGAATCCGCCGCGGGACGCGGGGGTCCTCGATCCGCCACACGCTCGGCGCTCCACCGCCACTCACTCCGGGAGTCGCCAGCACTCGTCCGGTCGGGTCGAACGCCACCCGGTGCGGGGTGTGCTCGCCCCACGTTTCCACGTGGGGCGCGCCGTCGAACGTGGCCAGAGGAACGGGGTTCGCGGGGTTCCAGAGCACGACCTTCCCGTCGGCACTGGTGCTGGCGACCAGGTTTCGGCGCGGCGAGGTGGCGATCGAGTCGACACCCGCGTCGTGCGCGTCGAACGCAGGTCGGGGTTTCGGCGCATCGTGATCCGTGATGTCCCAGGCAAGAATGCTGCCCGAGGACGTGCCCGCGTGGAGCGTGGTCCCGTCCGCGCTGATGGCCAGCGCGGTGGCCTCGTTGGTCAACGGAGCGGCGGTGATCTTCCCCGGGTGCGCAGGATCCGTGACATCCCACAGGAGCAATGCGTCCCGCGTGTCGTTGTCGACCGCAGCGAGCAAGTTCCCGTCCGGGCTCACGGCGACCGGTCCGGCTCCCAAGCCGTTGATCCGCCCCGATCCGCTGGGGCCGCGCAATGTGACCCCGTCACCGGTGGAGATCGCGAGCGTCCGGCCATCGGCGCCGGATGCGACATCGACAGCGGGTTGCTGGTCGTTGATGCTCCCGGGGGTTTTCTGGCTGTCGAGCATCGCG
Source organism: Saccharopolyspora montiporae (assembly GCF_015209505.1). Taxonomy (GTDB): domain Bacteria; phylum Actinomycetota; class Actinomycetes; order Mycobacteriales; family Pseudonocardiaceae; genus Saccharopolyspora; species Saccharopolyspora montiporae. Next base: position 55,734 of record NZ_JADEYC010000027.1, on the reverse strand, counting down.
CGGCGTCCGATGCCCTGGTCCATCTGGTAGGCGAGCAGGCTGAGCTGCTTGGCCAGACCAGGTCGGTGCGCGCGGAGCTCGTCCGCTTCGGAAGCCAGCAGTCGGGCCCGTTCGCGATCCTTCGCCTGCTGGGCCTCGTGGTGGAAGGCCATGGCGCCGGCCAAGCCGGCCGGTGCCAACAAGGCCAGGACCGCCAGGAAGACGACCGCCAGCTCGCGGCGACGGCGACGACGGTGTGCGCGTCGCCACGACGCGTCCACGAACGTCGCCGTCCCCGATTCGAGATCCGCGGCACGGGTCGGCGACTCGGCGGCCCGCGCAGTTGCTTCTCTCAATCGGGATGCCCCGTACAACAGGGCAGGATCGCGCTGGGCCTCCTGCCACGCGGCGGCGTCGTCGTCGAGTTGCCTGCGGGTGCGCTGCCAATTCCTGTCCGCCTCGATCCATTCCCGCAGCCGGGGCCAGTTGTGCTGCACCACCTCGTGGCTGATCCGCGCGGTGGCCCGGTCACGGGTCACCAGCCGCGCGTCGGTGAACGCCTCGATCGCGCGTTGCGCGGCAGCTGGGTCGGGCGCGCCGTCCAGCAGCTCCGCGAGCTCGACGGCGCGCACCATCCGGGGCAGCGCGCGCCGGGCGGCCTCGCGGGCGGATCCGTCCAGCGACAGGTACACCTGCTCGGCGGAGGTGGCGATGGCGCTCCGGATCCCGCCGGTGGCGAGATATCCGGAGATGGTCAGGCGCGTACCGGCGCGCCGGCCCCAGGTAGCCCGCAGCACGTGCGCCAGCAGGGGGAGCGAGCCGGCATCGCTCAGGTCGTGCACGATCAGCTCGGCCAGGCCCGCCTGCAGCTCCCACCCGGTCGCGGCCGCGGGCTCCTCGATCGCCGCTCGTTGCTCGTCCGGCGACATGGGCGAAACGATCACCTGGTTGTCGCGCAGCGCGGCGAACAGCTCCGGGTGGGCAGCGGCGTGACCGTAGAAGTCGGCCCGCAGCGCCAGCACGACCACCGCCTTGTCCGCCACGGCCGTGACCGCCCGCACGAATGCGGCGCGTTCCGCGGGATCCGGGCAGAGCGTGAACAACTCTTCGAGCTGGTCGATCAGCACGACCGAACACCGGTCGGGCACCATGTCGCCGGCTCTGCGCGGAACGTCGCGCAACAGCTCCGCGGCCTCCGGGGCGGCGAGGTGGGCGGCCAGATTCCGCAGCGGGCTCGCGCCAGGGGTCAGGGACACGTGCGTCCGGTCTGCTGATCCGTCCTCGTCGGGCCGGACGAGGAATGCCGCGTTGAGCAACGAGGTCTTCCCCGAACCCGCCGGTCCGACCAGGATGAGCGGGCCGGCGCCGCTCGTGGCCGCGCTGAGCAGCCGTTCGGTCATCCGCTCGCGCCCGAAGAACAGCTCGGCGTCGTCGGCACCGAACGCGGGGAGCCCGGGGTAGGGGCATGGGCCCGCCGCGGGGTCCTGCTGGCCAACTATGGCCGCGTACCCGGGATCTTCGGCGTTCAGCGCGACGACCGAGTTCCCGTCGCCGTCATCGGTGTACCGGCGGGGCAATGGCCCGTTGTGCTCCCGCATGGCGTGGAAGAGCGCCTCGTACACCGCGTCCAAGGTCAGGGCTCGTGGTTGTCGGGGGTCGCCGTGGCGCAGCAGGTCGATCAACGCCCCGGTGAGCGGGGTGCGGCTGCTGTCTGCGATCTGGCTTGCGGTCCCGATGACGTAGAACCCGCGCCCCGGCGCGACGGTGAACGCTCCGGTGACACCGACGTCGAGCAGGACCACAACCGAGGACGCCCGACTGATGCCCACTGCGCGCTGCAACGCGGACAGCGAAAGTGTCTGGTGCTCTGCTGCACCGGGAGCCGGTTCGTCGGTGCCACCGACGGCCAGGTGCAGCTCGCCGCCAGGACCGATCACGGCCTGCCCGATGAAGTGGACGAGCAGCACGGACCGCGCTTGTCGTGCCTGTTCGCGGATGGTCCGCGCCACGGTCTGCGCATCGGGCGGGTCGAGCAGGGAGCGCAATCGATCAGGACGTACGCCGCACCGATGAACCAGGACCGCCTGCAGGTCGTGGTAGCTCTCGGCCACTGGCGACAGCTGTTGACCGCGGTGGGCGGTGGTGGCGATGACCAGAACTCGCGCGCCCGCACCGGACAAGTCAGTCATCAGTATCGAGGCTCCCCGGATCAGCTGACCGTGGAAGGACTGTAGCGAGGCCGGTGCGTGTTCGGGGGCGAGTTCTGCCAACCGGCGCCTCGACGATCGAGTCCCGCGCCGCCCGGTCCGCTGGTCTGGACGGGTGGTGTTGTGGTGCGCGGGAATTTCCGCGACGCGCGGCCGTTCGGTGGCCGGTTCCGTGCTGCGGTGCGCCGTCCGGTCGAGTGCGCGGCGGTGGGTGCGCGGGTTCGCCGACCGAATGCAGCAGCCGGCGGTGTCCGCGCGCTGAACGTGCGGACGATGCGGGAAGAATCCGCGTGCGCGATGCCAATGCCGTTTCACCTGTCGGTTAGTCGCCATGCCGGCGGAGGTGCGGATGAATATTCCTTCAATGGGGGAGTTCTCGCTCTCCGATCGGAGGATGCATGCGCCGCAGACGCCCCCTCTCCGCCATGGTCGCGTTGACCGCGCTCGCGCTGTCCGGCACGGTGTTCGCCGCGCCCGGATCGGCTGCTCCGCCCGCGCAGCAGGTTTCGGATGATTACGTCGCGCTGGGCGATTCCTACTCGTCCGGGGTCGGCACCCGGGAGTACTTCGACGACAGCGGTGACTGCCGGCGCGGCCCGCACGCCTACCCGCAGCTCTACGCCGATGCCGCCGGTGTCACCGAGTTCGCGTTCGTGGCCTGCTCGGGGGCCGTCACCGACGACGTCGACGCCGAGCAGCTCGACGCGCTAGACGAGAGCACCACGCTGGTGACCGTCTCGATCGGCGGCAACGACGTCGGATTCGCCGATGTGATCCAGAGCTGCCTGCTCGGGGACGACGCCGGGTGCGACGAGGCGGTCAGCACTGCCGAGCAGGAGATGCGCTCCGAGTTGCCCGACAAGCTCGACGACACCTACGACGGCATCAGCGGGGCCGCTCCGGCGGCCGAGGTGGTGGTGCTGGGTTATCCGAAGCTCGCCGAGCTCGGCGACTGCGGTGTGCCCGGTTTCAGCGAGACCAAGCGCGAGCGGATCAACGCCGGTGCCGATGTGCTGGCCGGTGTGCTCCGGGAGCGGGCCGAGGCGGCCGGGTTCACCTTCGCCGATCCGCGCTCGCAGTTCGACGGGCACGGTGTCTGCGGCGAGGACGAGTGGGTCAACGGCCCCAGCGCGCCGCTGGTCGAGTCGTTCCACCCGAACATCGACGGGCACGCGGCGGGCTATCTGCGGGTGTTGGAGGACGCGCTCGCCTGATCTCGGGCCGGGGCGCGCGCCCGTTTCCCGATTCGTGACGAGCCGTTGGTCACGGTGTTGCCCGTCACCGCGGGTGCTCGGCTACGATGGGTGGCGACTTCGGTGGTCATCGTGGAGTGGTCCGGGCGCCCTGCCCGGTCGGCAATCCCGGTGGCCACTACCTGGAGAAACGAGCCGTGCCGATCCCGGGGGCGCCACCCGCGGTCGGACCGGCTGTCCCGGGTGGCCTCAAGGGAGGGACGGCTCGGTCGTCTCGGTCATCCGCGTGGAAGAGCCCGCTGGCCTCAGGTCAGCGGGTTTTTTCGTTTCGGGCGGGATGCAGCCCGGGCTGCGCGGGCGGACGAGCTCGGGCATAATAGAACGCGTGTTCGATAGCGTTGCCGCGCAGCCCCCGGACCGCCCGGACCACGGGGACCGGACCGTGCGCCCGCCGCGTCCGGTGTGGGTCGACCTGGCGCGCCTGTACCCGCTGGAGGTCTGGCCGCAGCGGTCGAACCCCGCGGGCTGGGACCTCCAGGACGAGGTGGCGGGGGAGCTGTCGGCGTGGCGCCGGGACACCGCGGGCCGGTGGCTGGCCCAGGTCCGGTTCCGGATCCGGCGCGGCGACGGGTCGCACGGCGTCTGGTTGACGAGCTGGTTGCCGCCTGCGGCGGTCCGCCCGCGTGAGGACGCGCCGGCCCGGCCGCCGGGGTGAGCTGCGGCGGATCCGGCGAGCGGGGCGAACCGGGCATGCGGTTGATCTTGGAACGCGGCCGCGTCTTATCATGTCCGCGCATCTGTGGGAGGTGGAGCGGTTCCTGTGCGCGGCATCGACTACTACCGGCTCCTCGGGGTCAGCCGGGAGGCAGGGACCGCCGAGATCAAGTCGGCATACCGCTCGCTCGCCCGCACCATGCATCCGGACGTCGGCGGGACCGCGCGCACGTTCCGCCTGCTGCGCGAGGCGTACGAAACGCTCAACGACCCGGTCCGCCGCGCCGCCTACGACCGGGAGAACGCCGCGCCGCCGCGTTCCTCGGCGCCGCAGCGCAAGCGCCGCAGGCAGTTCGGCGACGATCCGGATTTCGTGGTGCGGCTGCCGCGCCTGGGGCCGGACGACATCGCCTGGTGGGATGCGGTCGATCCGTCCGCGCGGGTGCGCTACCTGCCGCTGACCGGGCCGGAACGCCGGACGGTGCTGGCGCTGGTGACCGGCTGGTCCGGGCTGCTGGGTGCCGGGTTGACCGTGCAGCTGGGCACGCTGCTGCTGGGGATCTGGCTGTCGGTGCTGATCACCTCCGGTGCCGCGGTCGTCGTCGTGCTGCGCAGGCATCTGCTGGCCGGCCGCGCTGAGCGCACCTTCGTCGCCGAGTTCGACCGGCGGCGGGTCTTCGGGCTGCCCGGTGTGCACGACGAGCGTTCCCGCCAGCTCACCGCGGACCTGTGCGCCCGGTACCTCACCCGGCTGCCGGGGCTGCGGGTCTTCCACGGGTTGTCACGGCCGGATGCGCCGGATGAGGAGATCCACCACGCCGTGCTGTGCGGCAGGCGGCTGGTGCTGGTGGAGTCCAAGAGCTGGCTGCCCGGGCATTACACCACCGACGAGCGCGGCGAGCTCTGGCGCAACGGCCACCCGTTCCGCGGCGGGATCACGCGCCTGCCGGACGGCATCGCGGCCTTCGGCGAGTTGCTTCCGGACGTCGAGGTCTGCGGTGTGGTGCTGATCTACCCGAGCCGGTCGGGTGCGGTGACCACCGGTAGGCAGAGCGGCCCGGTCTTTCCGATGGAGCCGGCGCAGTTCGTCCGCGACGTGGGGACCTGGTTCGCGCAGGATCCCGCTTCGGTGGACCGCGAGGCGTTCACCGCGGTGCTGGAGCGGCTCGCCGCGGCGTGACCGCCGATGAGTGTGCCGCGCGCGGCGAGTCGGTACCGGTGACAATCCCGCTCGGGAGCGATGGGCTCCCCGACCGCGAGTGAGGCGCAACCATGAAGACGTTCATCAACCTTCCGGTCAGCGATCTGGACCGCAGCAAGCGGTTCTTCACCGAACTGGGCTTCGACTTCGACCCGGAGGTCACCGACGAGAACGCGTCCTGCGTGATCCTCGGCCAGGACAGTTACGTGATGCTGCTGACCGAGTCCTTCTTCGGCCGGTTCACCCGGCACGAGGTCGTCGACGCCACCCGGGCCACCGAGGTGATCATCGCGCTGAACGTGGACAGCCGCGGCGAGGTGGACGACCTGGTCGGCAGGGCGTTGGCCGCGGGGGCCGAGCTCGGCATCGACGCGATCGACGAGGGCCCGATGTACTCGCGCAACTTCCACGATCCGGACGGACACCTCTGGGAGGCCTTCTACATGGATCCCTCGGCATTCAGCGCCGACTGATACCGGCGGCTCCGCGGCCGTCCCGGTGTTGGCACTCCGGTGGTGCGCTGGATACGTTGATCTTCGGTCGGCGGGTGCTGCCGCACGACCGCGGCGGCGTCCGCGAGACGGGAGGAGCAGCGTGGCGGAGAAGGCGAACCCGCGGCAGAACGTGAGTTTCCCGAGCAGCGGGGGCCGCGCGCACGGCTATCTGGCGCTGCCCGCCGGGTCCGGACCCGGTGTCGTGGTGATCCAGGAGTGGTGGGGGCTCACCGACCACGTGGCCGAGGTCGCCGACCGGCTGGCTGCCGAGGGCTTCGTCGCGCTGGCCCCGGACCTCTACGGCGGGCCGACCACGCACGACGCGCAGGAAGCCGCGCGGATGATGCAGGAGTTGCCGGTCGAGCGGGCCGCGCGGGATCTGGGCGGTGCCGTCGACCACCTGCTCGGCCACGAAAAGTCCACCGGTTCGGCGGTGGGCGTGGTCGGCTTCTGCATGGGCGGCGGGTTCGCGATCGTGCTCGCCGCGCAGCAGGGCGATCGGGTCGGCGCCACGGTGCCGTTCTACGGGGTGCCGTCCGCGGACGGCACCGACTTCTCCGGGCTGACCTCGCCGATGCTGTGCCACTTCGGCGAGTACGACCGCACGATCAGCGTGGACGCGGTGGAGCAGCTGCGCGACGAGATCGTCCGGCAGTCGCCGGTGGCGCCGCAGGTGCACGTCTACCCGGCTGGGCACGCGTTCTTCAACGACCGCAATCCGGCCGCGTACCAGGAGGAGGCCGCCGAGCTGGCCTGGCGGCGCACGCTGACCTTCCTGCGCGGCAAGCTCGGTTCCTGACTCGCCGCCCGCGGCTCTTCCGGGTCGTGAACCGCCGCGAGATATGTACGGCCAAAGCACCCTCTATGCCCTGTCGCCCGCATTGACAATGCGATGCCGAACGGCAATATTGGTCCGCAATTGGCCGTACAAATCGGCCGGAGGGTTGCGGGAAGGAGCTGCACGATGCTTCCGCTGGACGGTGTGACCGTGGTGTCCCTGGAGCAGGCGGTGGCCGCGCCGTTCGCCACCCGGCAGCTGGCCGATCTGGGCGCCCGGGTGATCAAGATCGAGCGGGACGCCGGGGACTTCGCCCGCGGTTACGACACCGCGGTGCACGGCATGGCCAGCCATTTCGTCTGGCTCAACCGCAGCAAGGAGAGCGTCGTCCTCGACCTCAAGGACCCGGACGGGCAGCGCGCCATGGCCGAGCTGCTCGACCGGGCCGACGTCTTCGTGCAGAACCTGGCCCCCGGGGCGACCGAGCGGCTCGGGTTCGGCGCCGACGCGCTGCGCGCGCGCAACCCGCGGCTCATCGTCTGCGACCTGTCCGGTTACGGCAGTTCCGGGCCGTACCGGGACAAGAAGGCCTACGACCTGCTGATCCAGTGCGAGACGGGGCTCGTGTCCATCACCGGGAGCGAGGACGAGCCCGCCAAGACCGGGATCTCGGCGGCCGACATCGCCGGCGGGATGTACGCCTACAGCGGGGTACTCACCGCGCTCTACGAACGCGAGCGCACCGGCGAGGGGGCCGCGTTCGAGGTCTCGCTGTTCGACGCGCTGGGCGAGTGGATGGGCTACCCGTACTACTACGCCGACTACGGCGGGACCGCGCCGCCGCGCGCGGGAGCCCGGCACGCGGCGATCGCGCCGTACGGGCCGTTCGCCGCCGGGGACGGTGCGCAGGTGTTCCTCGGTGTGCAGAACGAGCGGGAGTGGGCGGTGTTCTGCGCGCAGGTCCTGGGCCAGCCGGATCTGGCCGCCGATGAGCGCTTCGACGCCAACCCGAAGCGGGTGCACAACCAGGAGCAGCTGCGCGCGGTCATCGAGCACGAGTTCGCCGCGCTGAGCAGCGCTGAGATCGTGCAGCGCCTGGAGGGAGCCGGTATCGCCAACGCCCGGATGCGCACCATGGGCGAATTCGCCGAGCACCCGCAGCTGGAGTCCCGCCAGCGGTGGCGGGAGGTGGGTTCGCCCGTCGGTCCGCTGCGCGCCCTGCTGCCGCCGGTGACGGTGGCCGGGCGGGAGCCGCGGATGGATCCGGTCCCGGCGATCGGGGAGCACACCGAATCCGTGCTGGCCGAACTGGATTCGCGCCCGGACGAGACCGCGTCGGCCTGATCGGGCCGGTGTTCCTCGATGGCGTGAGCGCGGCTGTGCGAGAGCAACAGCGGACGGAGACTTCGGCGAAGCGACCGCTGAAGGGAGTCCACTGTGCACAATCGGCCAGCCGCTGCGCTGTCGATCGCCCGCCGGGGATCTCCAGGGCGCAGTCGTCGGTAGACGGGCAGGGTCGATGCCGACGAGCGTGCCGCGGGACCGGCTCTGCTCGCCGGTTTTCCGCGCCGGACCCTGTGCGAGTCGGTCTTTTGCCCGGAGAGTCCGATTCGCCGTCGTGCATTTCCGGGGTGGTGCGGTTTTCACGTCGAGCACGTCGGGCGATAACGAAAAAGTAACGTCGATGGCGTTGTGTTGATCCGCTGACATCGTTCTGGTCCTCTTACTAGGCACCGCCATGGGGGGCGGTTGCGACATCGGAACTGGGGAACCACATGCATGCCCTCCCGACGAGCGCGTTCATCGCCGCCCTATCGGCCCTGGTCGCAGCACATCTCATCCCGCGCGGTCCCGTCATGCCGGCCGGTCGCGCATCGGTGCACCGCGCGCCCGCTGAGGAGGCTGAAGACCGGCGATGACCAACGATTTCGAAGCGACGCACGCGGTCGACATCGCCTCCGCAGGCGTGCAGGAGTTGGCCGCGGCGGCCACTTCCGCACTGGGGCAGGCAGGGCCGGTCGGCGAGCTGGCGCAGCCCGTGGTGGATGCGTTGCGCAATGTGTGGGAGGGCTACTTCGGTTCGCCGATCCCGCCGGACAGCACGAACTGGAACGCCTACAGCCACGAGCAGTTGCACCAGATGCTGTGGGACAACGCCGACGTCGATGACATGAGTGCGCGGGCCACCGAGCTGGGGCGGCACAGCACCGAATTGACCGACCACGCGGACTCGATGCGCCACCAACGCAGTGCCATGCAGGCCAACTGGCACAGCAGCGCCTCCGAGCTGGCGTCGAACCGCCTCGGCATGCTGGAAGAACGAACCACGGATGTCAGCAGTCGGGCGGGGACCGCTCAACAAGCCACCCAGGACGCCGGTGACGCGCTGTCGGTCGCTCGCAACGCGATGCCGCCACCACCCGGTGACCCGATCGGTCCCGCTGTGTCCAGCGCAGCGGCCGGTGCCGGGGCGGGTGCCGTCGTGGGCGGTGTGCTCGGGGCGGGTGCAGGTGGGGTCGGCGCCGGGCCCGGTGCGGCGATGGGGGCCGCCGTCGGCGCCGTGGCCGCGGGCGGGGGAAGCCTGTTCCTGGCCGACGCCAACGCCGCGGAGAAGAAGGCGCAAGCGGTGCACGTGATGCAGCGTTACGAGGCGGCGCTGAGCAACAGCAGCCATGCGCTAGCACCGGGCGGTGCGCGACCCCCCGGGGACGGTGCTCCTGCGGCGACCACGGCTGCCGGGATGGCCGGCGGAGCCGGGGGAGCTGCGGGCGGCGGTGGCGCGCCGTGGGGGCAGCTCATCGGTGCCGACCATCCCGGGGAACGCGGCGGGGTGCCGGGTCGCGGTGGGGTGGTGCCCGCATTCGCCGCACGCGCCGGGGGCGGTACTGGGATGGTGCAGGGCGGCGCGCCCATGGGCAGGCGGGGCGAGGACGAAGAAGAAGTCGTGCACGAAAACCGCCTTCCCACCGTCGACCAGGATCTCTTCGGTGATGAGGGACCGGCCAGCGTTCCGGTCATCGGGCAGTGAGACGATGGGAGCCGAACCTTGGGTGCTGAACCGAATTCCGCATCGGGATACCAGGTCGCGCCGGAAGATCTGACCGCGCAGGTGGCCGCGCTGGGCGAGATCGGCGAGCAGATCAACGGCTTGGTCGGCTCGGTGAGCAGGCTGGCCGAGTCGATGCCGATGCTCGGCACCGCGCCGCCCGCCATGCACCTGGCGATGCGGTTGCGCGAAGCCGCCGGGGAGGCCGGGCTCACCGCGGAGATCGGCACGGCCGACACCGAGCTGAACGGTTTCCACTCGGCGCTGCAGGCGGCCGTGACCGACTACGTGGCCACCGATGAGACCGCTGCGCGAGGTCTGCACAACACCGGTGGCGCGCAGTCGTGCTGACCATGGCGGCGCGTACCGGAGGCACAATCGTCCCCTTCGGACAAATCGAGCTCGACCTGATCGCCACCCACGCGGGAACACCGTTTCCGTACCCGCTCCGGATTCCGTCCTTCGGGCGCATCGCCGGCGAGCGCGAGGTGTTGCTCGCGGTCGCCGGGCAGACCCTGCAGGCTCGCGGGTTGGCTGATGAGGACGGGCCGGGCGGTGCCGCCGCCGAAGTGGTCACCGCATTGCGCAGGCACCGCAGCGCGGTCGATGTCGTGCAGGTGGACGAGGACGGCCCGAAAGCCCTCGTTGCGATGGTCTACGGGGCCTCAGCTCTGATCTGCGCGCAGCGGTTGGACGATGACCCCGCAGGCCAGGTGGAGATCCGCCGGGTGCCCGCTGATGCTGTGTCCGCGGCGCTGTCGGCGGAGATTCCCGATGTGGGACCGGCCAAGGCGATGCCCATCGTGCTGCCCGAGTACGCGATCGACACCGCGTCCCGCGTTCTTGACGGTGTCGAGGACGATGCGGCGAAGATGCGGCTGTTGCGCGACCTCGTCCGGGACTGCGGCGGAAACCCCTCCGCACTCGACGAGCTCGCCGGTTTGCTTCCGGAACTGACCGGCCGCGGGCAGCTCGGTGCCACCCGGCGAACCGGATCCGGTCACGACCGGATGGGCGGTGAACTGTCCTGGTTGGATGGACCTCGCGGGCGCCTCCGGGTGGCACGTGCGGGAAACGGATGGGTGAGCGTGAACCCGCTTCGGCGCGCGGATTTCCGGATCGCAGTGGATGAACTGGCCGCGTTGGCACGCGATCCCCGGTAAGCGGGAACGAGCGACGCCGTCTTCGGGAGGGAAACGTGGAAGCAGCAGCACAGTGGTTGGCGGACTACGACCGCGCGCTCGCGGATGCGGCGGACAACGCCAAGGCAGCCGACGAGACCCTGCAGCGGCTGAGCGCAGGCGCGAGCTCACCACGCGGCGAGGTCACCCTGCGCGTCGGCCCCGGCGGCGCGTTGCAGGACATCACGCTGACGCCCGCCGCTCGCGCGTTGGAAGCCGAGCAGCTCGCCCAGCTCATCCTGACCACCGCCCAGGACGCGCAGCGTTCGATCGGCAACCAGGTGGTCGGGATCATGACCGATTACGTCGGCGATGGCCCCGTGCTCGACTTCGTCAAGCAGAATCTGCCGGAGGCGGCCGATGCCGAGGAGCCTGCGCGCAGCGACGACGACTACTTCGCGAACCCGCCGACGGTGTTCGGATGAGCACCGCGGGAGGTTTCCACGTCGACCCGGCGCAGATCCGGGCACACGCGGACACGGTGGCGGGAATCGCCGACGGGCTGTCCGCGGCCACGAGCGGCCTGCCGGGTGAGCTGGCCGAGAACGCGCTCGGCACGTTCGTCGAGTTCGTCAGCGCCGGGCTGAGCACCACGATGTCCCAAGCCGGTGAGTCCTTGTCCCAGGCGGTGTCCACGGTGCACGAGGTCAGTGCCGCGCTCGCGCAGATCGCCGAGGACTACGAAACCGCAGACGACGCCAACGGTGCACTGCTGCAGAAGGGCTGTGATCCGCGGTGACCCCACCGGGCAGCACATCAGCGGCGAGCACCGGCGGGTCCGGTACCGCTCAGCTGGTCGAGGAGCTGAAGGCGACCACCGAGGCCGTGCGCGGCCGCGGATGGCTCTCCGCGGATCTCGGCAGCGCGGGGGCGGAGCTATCGGCCGCGGTGCCTGATCCGCTGTCTGCCCTCTCCAGCGCCGGATTCGGCTTCATCACCGAGGCCGTGTCGTTCTTGGTCGAACCGCTCCAGCAGCTGACCGCCGATCCGGGCGCGGTGTCCAGCGGCACGCAGTCCTTCCTGGACGCCGGGCAGGCGATCTTCTCGACCGCTGCGTCCTACCAGCAGGCGGCCGCGTCGGAGACCGGTGGCTGGTCCGGCGCGGCGGCGACGGGGTATCTGCAGACCGGTGCTGAGCTGGTGCACAGCCTCAACGGGCTCGGGCAAGCCAGCCAGGCGCTGGCCGAGTCCGCGGCAGGTGCCGGCGAGGCCGTCGCGAAGACGCACGCCGAGGTCACGGTGCTGATCAACGAGGCCGTCGGGCGGATCATCATGATCCTCAACCAGGCGGTCGCCGCGGCACAGGCGACCGGCGGCGCGAGCATCGCGGCGGCGATCCCGCAGAGCGTGCAGGTCGCCACCGACTACGGCGGGCGGATCGCGCAGAAGATGCAGGAGCTGCTTTCCAGCCTGCAGGGACTCATGCAGCACGTGGACTCGGCGGCGACAGCGCTGGCGAGGTTGACCGGGACGATCGCGGCGATCGGACAACAGGCCTCGGGCGGCGGCGGTGCACCGAGCGGGACGGCGAGCACCTCGTCGTTGCGCACCGGTTCCGGCGATTCTTCGCGGGACGGCGTCGGCGAGGCACAGCAGGTGAGCCCGTCGAGCACCGGCGCCGCGTCCTACGCGGGTATCGGAAGTACCGGTGCGTCAACCGGTCTCGCCGCCGGCGCCTACACCGGCACGGGCGGGGTGGCCGCTGCGGGGCACAGCACCGGCGGTGGCATGAGCTCCGCATCGCCGGGTGCGGCCGGTGGCGCGGTCCCGTTCTACGGGGGCGGCGCGGGAGGTCGACGTCCGGCAGACGGTCCCGACTCCACCCACGAGTCACAGGTGGGCAAGCGGTACGACGCCGAGGCAGCCTGGCGGTCTCGCGAGGAATCCGACCAGGCGGGCTACGACTACCCGGCTCGGTGACCGGCGGTTCCGGTGCGCGACGTCCTCGCTGATGGCGCACCGCCCGATGACCGCGGGGGCGGGCCCCGGGGTGCGGCGTGCCTCGCCTCGCCCGGGGCCGCTGCCCGTCAGAGGTGCCGGCCGCCGGTGATCTCCAGGACGCAGCCGGTCATGTAGGACGACAGGTCCGAGGCCAAGAACAGCACCACGTTGCCGACCTCCTCGGCCTCGCCGGCGCGCTGCATCGGGATCTCGTCGAGCTTGGCCTGCCAGACGTCCTCGCGCAGCGCGGCGGTCATGTCGGTGCGGATCAGTCCCGGCTGCACCGCGTTGACCCGGACTCCCTTGTGCGCGACCTCTTTGGCCGACGCCTTGGTCAGGCCGACGATGCCGGCCTTGGCCGCGCTGTAGTTGGTCTGGCCGACCATCCCGACCTTGCCGGAGATGGACGAGATGTTCACGATCGAACCGCTGCCCTGCTCGCGCATCACGTCCGCGGCGGCCTGGGTGCCCAGCCACGCGCCCTTGACGTGCACGTCCAGCACGGCTTCGAAGTCGGCGACCGGCATCTTGCGCATGGTCGAATCCCGGGTGATCCCGGCGTTGTTGACCATGACGTCCAGCGAACCGAACTCCTCGGCGGCGGCGTGCACCGCAGCGCGCACGGCGTCCGGGTCGGTGACGTCGCAGGCCACGCCGAGCGCCGTTCCCGAACCCCCGAGTTTGGCGGCGGATTCGCGCGCCTGATCCCCGTCGACGTCGGCCAGCACCACGCGGGCCCCTGCGGCGGTGAACGTCTCGGCGATCGCCAGGCCGATCCCCTTGGCTCCGCCGGTGATGACGGCGGTCTTGTCCTGCAGCATCTGTCCCTCTTTCCGGGTCGGTGGTGCGGTCGGCGCCGCTGCGGGGTGTGTCGATCCGCCCCCGCCGTCCGCACCTGCGCGAGGATGCCGGTGCGGACGCGGTCGGGTTCGTGGGGGTCCGGTGCCGAGTCGGCGGCACCGGACCCCTGTTCGCGTCAGAGCGTCGCTGCGGTGCCGAACACGGCGGTGACCTGGCTGGAGAGCACGCCGCCGTTGCCGTGGGCCACCGCGGTCTCCGCGCCCGGAACCTGGCGCTCGCCGCAGGTTCCGCGCAGCTGGCGCACCGCCTCGATGATGGTGAAGATCCCGTACATGCCGGGATGGCAGTAGGACAGCCCGCCGCCGTTGGTGTTGACCGGTAGCTTGCCGCCCGGCGCGATCATGCCCTCGGCGACGAACGGGCCGCCTTCGCCCTTGGCGCAGAAGCCGAGGTCTTCCAGGAACAGCACCGGGTTGATGGTGAAGGCGTCGTAGAGCTCGACGACATCGATGTCCTGCGGGCCCAGTCCGGCCATCGCGAACGCGCGCCGTCCGGAGTCGCGCGCGGCGGTGGTGGTCAGGTCCGGCATCTCGGAGATGTTGCGGTGCCAAGTGGCCTCGCCCGCACCGAGCAGATACGCCGGCGTGGCGGCCAGGTCGCGCGCTCGTTCGGCGCTGGTGAGCACCACGGCGCCGCCGCCGTCGGTGACCAGGCAGCAGTCCCGCGTGGTCAGCGGATCGCTGATCATCCGGGCGTCGAGCACGTCCTGGCGGCTGAGCGGGCCGCGCTCGAACGCGGCCGGGTTCAGCTGCGCCCACTGCCGCGCGGCCACCGCCACATCGGCCAGCTGCTCGCGGGTGGTGCCGTACTCGTGCATGTGCCGGGCCGCGGCCATGGCGTACATGCTGATCGGGTAGCGCGGCTTGTACGGCGCCTCGTACGGGTTCGGCTTGGACGGGGAGACCAGCCTGCCGCCGTCCGAGCGCTGGGTGCTGCCGTAGACGATCAGCGCCGTGCTGCACAGGCCGGCTTCGATGGCCGCCGCGGCGTGCAGCAGGTGCGAGACGAACGAGCTGCCACCTATGGTAGAACCGTCCACATAGGACGGATGGATTCCGAGGTATTCGGCGGTGTCCATACCGGACATCGGGTAGTACGAGGACGCTGTGAACAATCCATCCACATCGGACTTCGGAATGCCGGCGTCCGCGAGCGCCCGGGTGGTGGCCTGCCCGACCAGGTCGAGCGGGGTCAGACCGGGGGCCACCTCGCCGAGGTCGGATTCGGCGACCCCGGCCACCGCCGTCGTGCCGCGCAGTGTCATGCCGATCCCTTCCGGAACACCGCCACCGGGTCCCCGTTGTCCTCGACGGTGGTGAACGCCACCCGCATTCCGATCCCGACCGACCCGGGATCGATATCGTCCACTCTGGACATCATCCGGAACCCCTCGTCCAGGTCCACCAGCGCGACGTTGTGCGCGCCGCCGCGCCCGCGCACCGCGGTGGTGGAGTAAACGGTCCCGCGACCGCTGCTGCGTTCCCAGGACAGGTCGTCGCTGCCGCAGCCGGTGCACAGCACGCGCGGTTGGAACACCGCCGTCGAACACGCGCGGCAGCGCTGGTAGCGCAGTTCTCCTTCGGCCAGCCCGTCCCGGAACACGACTTCCGGTGCTCCGGCGGGATCGATCTCGGCCATCCCGGCTTCTCCCTTCGAATGCGTTGCCGCTGCTTCAGCCGTCCGCGAGCACCGCGAGGCAGTCCACCGCCACCGCGCCCGAGTCGGACACCAGCAGCGGGTTCACGTCCAGTTCGGCGATCTCCGCACCGAGGTCGGCGGCCAGCCAGGACAGCCGGGCCAGGACCTCCGCGGCGGCGTCCACGTCCAACGGCGGCTTGCCGCGCACCCCCTCGAACAGCGGTGCACCGCGCAGCGACAGCAGCAGCCGCCGCGCCGAGGCGATGTCCAGCGGGGCGATGCCCACCTGGCTGTCGGCGAGCACGTCCACCAGCACCCCGCCGAATCCGACCACGACCACCGGGCCGAACGCCGGATCGTGCTTGATCCCGGCGATGAGCTCGGCATCCCCGGAACTCATCCGCTGCACCAACACCCGGGCGGACGGATCCCCCGCGTCGCGGGCGATGCGCAGCAGGTCCTCGGTCGCGGTACGGACCTCCTCCTCGGCGCGCAGTCCCAGCCGCACCCCGCCGATATCGCTCTTGTGCCCGATCTCGGTGGACAGCAGCTTCACCGCCACCGGACCACCCAGTTCGACGGCTGCGGCCGCGGCCGCAGCGGCGTCGGAGGCCGGCAGGGCCCCGGCGCAGGCGATGCCGTAAGCGGCGATGAGCCTGCTGGACTCGTGCTCGTCGAGCTGGGTGCGCCCGGCGTCGCGGGCCTCCTGCAGCACCGCCCGGGCGACCCGCTCGTCGGTGTCCTGCGGGCGGACCGGGCGCGGCAGCGGGGGCCGCAGGCTGTGCTCGGCCAGCGCGGCCAGGGCGTCGGCGGCGCGCCCGGGATCGGTGTAGCAGGGGATGCCCCGCTCGCGCAGCAGCTCCCGCGGGCGCCCGCTGCCGCCGGTCCAAACCACGACCAGCGGCCGGTCGGTGCTGCGGTGCGCCCGGTCGATCGCGTCGATGAGCTGCTCGGAGCCTTTGTCGGCGTTGCCGAGCATGACCACCACGATGTCGGTGTCCGGGTGCTCGACCGTGACCTCCAGCGCGCGGCGCAGCATGTCCGGTTCGCTGATCAGCGTCGCGGTCAGGTCGACCGGGTTGCGCGGCGAACCGAAATCCGGGATGACCGCAGCCATCCGCTGCTGCCAGCGCTCGTCCCACGGCTGGACGGTCAGCCCGTGCCTGCTGGCCTCGTCGGCCATGAGCACCCCGGCGCCGCCGGACAGCGACAGCGTGGTCATCCGTCTGCCGCGGGTGCGCCTGCCGGTGGCGAACAGCTGGGCGGCGTCCAGCAGCGGTTCCGTCCCGTTGCGCCGGATCAGCCCGAACTGGCGGCACGCCCCGTCGAACACGGCGTCGGCGCCGGCCAGCGAGGCGGTGTGCGAGGCCGCGGCGCGGGCACCGGCCTCCGACCGGCCGACCTTGACCGTGAGCAGCGGTTTGTCCAGCTCACCGGCCCGCCGGGCGACGTCGAGCAGCCGCCGCCCGTCGCTGACGCCTTCCAGGTAGGCCAGCAGCACCCCGGTCTGCTCGGACTCGACCAGACCGCCCAGCACTTCGGCCACCGACAGGTCGACCTCGTTGCCGGTGTTGAGGAAGTGCGAGATGCCGATGCCGGAGCGCTGCGCCTCGCTGAAGATGAACGTGCCGAACGCCCCGCTCTGGCTGACGAAGGCCACCGGGCCGTCCAGCAGCCGGACGTCCTCGTCCAGCGCCGAGGTGAACGACGGCAGCGCCCGCTCGCGCACCCCGAGCATGCCCAAGCAGTTCGGCCCGAGCACCCGGATCCCCGTTTCGGCGATCACCTCGGCGAGCTGCTGCTGCAACACCTGTCCCCGCTCGCCGGATTCGGCGAAACCGGCCGCGGCCACGATCGCGGCGGGGATCCCGCGTTTGGCGCAGGCGCGGACGCCCTCGACCACCTGCTCGGCCGAGACCATCACCATCGCCAGGTCGATCTCCCCGTCGACGTCGTCGAGGCTGCGGTGCGCGGGAAGGCCCTGCACTTCCGCGCGGCGCGCGTTGATCGGCAGGATGCGCCCGGCGTAGTCGAAGCGCTTGAGCAGGTCCAACGGCCTGCCGGAGAGCTTGATCGGGTTGTCCGAGGCACCCAGGATCGCGATGGAGCGCGGGTGCAGCAGCCGGTGCACGGCCTCGTCGGCGGCGTTGCCTTCGGGCATGGAATCCTCCTGGTCGCGGGATCAGACGCTGCGCAGCAGCTGCTTGGCGATGATCAGCTTCTGCACCTCGCTGGTGCCCTCGTAGATGCGGAACACCCGCGCGTCCCGGTAGAACCGCTCGGCGGGCACCCCGCGCATGTAGCCGGAGCCGCCGTGTACCTGCACCGCCCGGTCGGCCACCCGGGAGACCATCTCGCTGCAGAACAGCTTCGCCGAGGACGGCGCGAGCCGGGTGTCGGTGCCGGCGTCGTACTCGCGGGCGGCCTCCAGCACCATCGAGCGGCCCGCGTAGTACTCGGCCTGCGATTCGGCCAGCAGGGCCTGGACCAGCTGGAACCGGCTGATCGGCGCACCGCCCTGCTCGGATTCGGCCGCGGCGCGCACCGATTCGTCGAGCACGCGCCCGGCCAGGCCCACGCAGATCGCGGCGATGTGCAGTCGGCCGCGGGTCAGCGAGGACATCGCCGCGGTGAACCCGCTGCCTTCCCGGCCGCCGACGATCGCCGTGGCGGGCACCCGCACCTCGTCGAAGTGCACCTCGGCGGTGTGCGCCCCGGACTGGCCCATTTTCGCGTCCGGCGGGCCGATGGTCAGGCCCGGCAGGCCGGTCGGCACCAGGAACACCGAAATGCCCTTGTTCGGCTCGGCCTGTTCGTCGGTGCGCGCGAAGACGACCAGCAGGTCGGCGTGCGGGGCGTTGGTGATGAACCGCTTGGCGCCGGAGATCAGGTAGTCCGCCCCGTCGCGCACCGCGCGGGTGCGCACCCGGCTCGGGTCGGACCCGGCGCCGTCCTCGGTCAGCGCGAACGAGGCCACGGCCTGGCCGGAAGCCAAGCGCGGCAACCACTCCCGGCGCTGCTCATCGGTGCCGTTGCGCACGATCACCTGGCCGGCGATGCCGTTGTTGGTGCCGAACATCGAGCGGAACGCGGGCACCGCGTACCCGAGTTCCATGGCCAGGCGCACGTCCTCGGAGGTGGTCAGCCCCAGCCCGCCGTATTCCTCGGGCAGGGCGAAGCCGAACAGTCCCATGTCGGCTGCCTTGCTGCGCAGCCGCTCCGGGATGGCGTCGGTCTCCTCGATCTCGTCCTCGCTGGGCACGACCTCGGTGCGCACGAAATCACGCACGGTGCGCAGTACGTCGTCGAACACGGTGCTGTCCACGGGATTCCTCACTTCACTTCTCGTCGGATCCGGCGAGCGCGGTCTGCCGCTCGGGCTCGTCGTCGTCGGGGCCCGGTGCGCGGGCCAGCAGTGCGCGCACGCCGAACAGCGACATCAGCACGGTCGCCAGCGCCCAGCCGATGACCGGGACGATCGAGCCGGACGCGGTCAGCAGCGCCTGGCCGATCATGGGGGTGGTGCCGCCGAGCAGCGTTCCGGCCAGCCCGTAGGACAGCGAGATGGCCGTGTAGCGCACTCGTGCGGGGAAGGATTGCGCCAGGACACCGGCCACGACCGCGTAGAACATCACGTGCGGGATGGTGGCCACGATCATGCCGACGACCGACCACGCGAAGCTGCCGGTGCTGATCAGTACGAACATCAGCGGCATGGCGGGCAGTTCGGCCAGCAGCAGCACCGTCACCACGCGGCGCACGTCGAACTTGCTGGCCAGGACCGCGCCGAACGGTTGCACCACGAACTGGGTGATGCTGGCGACGAGCACGACCGTCATGAACGTCTCGCGGTCGAAGCCGACTTCGTTGGTGGCCCAGGACACCGCGAAGGTGTTCTTGAAGTAGGCCGCGGAGAAGGCGATCGAGCAGGCGAACACGCCGAGCACGACGAGCAGCGTGTGGCTGCGCAGCACGTCCAGCAGCGGGAACCGCGCCGTGTTGCCGGATTTGCGCACCTGCTCCAGCGCGGGCGGTTCGGTGACGCTGAGCCGGATGACCAGGCCGAGCACCACCAGCACCGCCGAGGCCAGGAACGGCACGCGCCAGCCCCAGGAGTAGAAGTCCTCGTCGGGCAACTGCGCGGCGATGGTGAACGCGAGCGAGGACAGGATCTGCCCGGACGGCGACCCCTGCTGGGCCCAGGCACCGGAGAGGATCCCGCGGTTCTTCGGGGCGTGTTCGGTGGCGATGAGCACCGCTCCGCCCCATTCGCCGCCGACGGCCAGCCCCTGCACCACGCGCAGCAGCACCAGCAGCAGCGGCGCCCACAGGCCGATGCTGGCGTAGGTGGGCAGCAGGCCGATGGCGACGGTGGTCACGCCCATCAGCAGCAGCGTGGTGACCAGCGTTTTCTTTCGGCCGATCCGGTCGCCGAGGTGGCCGAACAGGATGCCGCCGAGCGGTCGGGCCAGGAAGCCGACCCAGAACGTCGCGAACGACACCAGGATGCCGACAGCGGGGGTGGCGACCGGGAAGAACAGCTGCCCGAACACCAGCGCGGAGGCGGTGCCGTAGATGTAGAAGTCGTACCACTCGACGCTGGTGCCGATGAACGAGGCGATCCCGGCTCTTCGGCCCATCCTTCCGTCGGCCGTGGCGGTTCTCGTGCGCAAAGGGGCTCTCCGTGGTTTCCGGCGGCGGTTGCCGCCCGCGTGGTTCCACCGGCTGCCGCCGATCGTGCGGCCTTGCGGTGCAAGCTGTTTCGCGCAGCAGCCGGTGTCGTCTCCAGCGCCGCGCCGCGTCCCGGGTGCTGTGACGCTATGCCCGCCCGGTGTGTTCCGTCTAACACCAAGTTCGTGTAGCTTTGATTCGCTCGGCGAAACAATCGTCGGTGACCAGGGAAAAGGCGCCCGTGCTTCAGGAGGTCGGTGTGGAGCTGCGGCACCTGCAGGCGTTCGTCGCCGTGGCCGAGGAGCTGAACTTCCGGCGTGCAGCCGTGCGGTTGCACATGTCGCAGCCGCCGCTGTCCCAGCAGATCAAGCGGCTGGAGGGTGAGGTCGGGGTCGCGCTGCTGCGCCGGACGACCCGGCGGGTGGCGCTCACGGCGGCGGGGGAGGCGTTCCTCGACGAGGCCCGCCGCACGCTGAGCTCGGCCGAGGCGGCCCCGCGCGCGGCGCGGCAGGCGGCGGCGGGGGAGATCGGCACCCTGCGGCTGGGCTTCAGCGGGCAGACCTCGTACCAGGTGATGCTGCTGATCGTGCGCAAGTTCCGCGAGCGCTACCCGCGCGTGCGGTTCGACATCGTCAGCCCGCTGCTCGGTGGGGAGCTGGTGGACCAGATCAACCAGCAGGAGGTCGACGTCGGGTTGTTGCGGCTGCCGGTGCCCTCGGCGGGGCTGCAGCTGCGCGAACTGCAGCGCCATCCGCTCGCGGCCGCGGTCTCGGCCGACCATCCGCTCGCGGAGCGGGACTTGATCGGTCTGGACGACTTGCGCCCGGAGACGTTCATCAGCTACACGGCCAACCGGGGTTCGGTGGTCAACCAGGTGGTCCGCGAGGCGTGCGCCGATCTGGGTTTCGTGCCGGACTTCGGGCAGGAGGCCCCGGACACGCACACGATCCTGTCCCTGGTCGGCGCCGGTGCCGGGATCGGCATGGTGCCGCTGACCGCGGGGCACTTGAAACTGCCCGGTGTGGTGCTGGTTCCGGTGACCGACGCACCGCTGCTGCCGCTGGCGCTGGCCTGGCGCGAGGACGACCCGAACCCGGCGCTGGCCGGTCTGGTGGGCCTGCTCGACGAGATCGCCGCCGAGCTGGACGCGGTCTGACCCGAATCGTCCACTGAGGACGCTGGCGTTCCCGTCTTCCGGGAATGTGGCCGACGGCATGCTGCTTTTCCGTCCGCCGGGCGAGACGATGGACGTGCGGCGGATCGTGCCGCGACATCGAGAGCGGAAGGGGCGGGCGGTGACTGCCGACCGGTCGGCACGGCGGGCGTGGTGGATCTGGTCGGTGGCGGTGGTCGCCTATGTCGCCGCGGTGTTCCACCGGGGAAGCCTCGGCGTGGCCGGACCGCTGGCCCTGGACCGCTTCGCCGTCGGACCGGCTGCGCTCAGCGCGTTCACCGTCCTGCAGGTCGGCATCTACGCGAGCATGCAGGTGCCCACCGGGCTGCTCGTCGACCGGTTCGGCGCGCGCCGGATCCTCACCCTGGCCGTACTGCTGCTGGGTACCGGGCAGGTGCTGTTCGCCGTGGCGACGTCGTACCCGTTCGGGCTGCTGGGCCGCGCCGTGCTCGGCACCGGGGACGCGCTGATGTGGGTGAGCTTGCTGCGCCTGGTGGCCACCGGGTTCAGCGCCCGCCGGTACGCGCTGGTGGCCACCACGTCCAGCGCGCTGGGTGCTCTCGGCGGAGTGGCCGCGACCTTCCCGCTGGCCGCGGTGCTCGACCGGATCGGCTGGGTCCCGACGTTCCTGGCCGCCGGGCTCGGCACCCTCGCCTACGCGGCGCTGACCGCGGCCTTCGTCCGGGAAGGCGCCGCACCGCGCGCCGATCGCGGCCGGCGGCCCCCGCTGCGCAGCCAGGTCCGCGCGGCCTGGGCCCGGCCGAGCACCCGGCTGGCGTTCTGGGTGCACTTCGCGACCATGTTCGCCTCCGGGGCGCTGTCCCTGCTGTGGGGCTATCCCTACCTGGTCGATGGGCTGGGCATGGCCGAGGGCACCGCCGGTGTCGTGCTCAGCGTGCTCATCATCGGCCAGGTCGTGGGCGGGCCGGTGGTCGGTGCGCTGGCCGGATCCCGCCCGGCGGCCCGGATCCCGCTGGTGCTGGGCTACCTCACCGCCAACGCGGGGTGCTGGCTGGTGCTGCTGACCTGGTCTCCCGCTCCGCCGATCGGGATCGTGGTGGCGGCGTTCGCGGTGTTCGCCTTCGGTGGCCCGGTCTCCACCGTGGCGTTCGCGATCGTGCGCGAGCACGCGCCCGCCGAGGGGGTGGGCACCGCCACCGGCATCGTCAACGCGGCCGGGCACTCGGCGACCGCGCTCGGTGCGCTCGGGGTGGGCGTGCTGCTCGAACTGGCCGCAGGCCTCGAACCGGCCGACCGGTACCGGGCGGCGATGCTCGCGCTGGTGGCCCTGCTGCTCGTCGGGGCCTGGCGCACGATCCGGTGGACGCGCCGGGTGTCCGGCGCAACCGGGGCGGTGACGCTGCTGCGCCGCCGCCCGCTGCCGCCCGCCGATCACAGCACCGTGGACAGGTGCCAGGGCACGAACTCCTCCTCGCCGTAGCCCAGTTCCTCGCTGCAGGTCTGCTCGCCGGAGGCCACGCGCAGCACGTGCTCGAAGATCTCGCGGCCCATCTCCTCCACGCTGCGTGCCCCGTCGGCCACGGCTCCGCAGTTGATGTCCATGTCGTCGGGCATGCGCTCGTACAGCGGCGTGTTCGTGGCCAGCTTGATGCTCGGCGCGGGCTTGCACCCGAACGCCGAACCGCGCCCGGTGGTGAAGCACATCAGCTGCGCCCCGCCGGCGATCAGCCCGGTCGCGTTGACCGGGTCGTATCCCGGGGTGTCCATGAACACCAGGCCGCGGGTGCTGATCGGCTCGGCGTAGCCGACCACGTCGCAGAGGTTCGTCGTCCCGCCCTTGGCCGCCGCGCCCAGCGACTTCTCCAGGATCGTGGTCAACCCGCCGTCCTTGTTGCCGGGGGAGGGGTTGTTGTTGATCGAGCTGCCGTCCCGCTGCACGTGCTGCTCCCACCAGCGGATGCGGTCCACGAGCGCGCGGCCGACCTCCGGGCTGACCGCGCGGGAGGTCAGCAGGTGCTCGGCGCCGTAGATCTCGGTCGTCTCGCCGAAGGCGGCCGCGCCGCCGTTGCGGATCAGCAGGTCGGCGGCCGCACCCAGCGCGGGATTGGCCGTGATGCCGGAATAGCCGTCCGAACCACCGCATTCCATGGCCAGCACCAGCTCGGACGCGGGCACCTCGGTGCGCCGGTGCGCATCGGCCACCGGCAGCATCTCCTCGATACGGCGCACCCCTTCGGCCACCGTTTTCTTGGTGCCGCCGAGCTCCTGGATCGTCATCGCGTGCACCGGCAGGCCCGGCGGCAGCCGGAGGTCGTCGGTGAGCGCGCGCACCTGGTTGACCTCGCAGCCCAGCCCGACGACGAGCAGGCCCGCGATGTTCGGGTGCCCGGCGTATCCGCGCAGCGCGCGGCGCAGCACCTCGAAGCCCTCGTTGCCGGTCCCGCTGTGCCCGCAGCCGAGGGTATGCGTCAGCGGGCAGATCCCGTCCACGTGCGGGTAGTCGTCGAGCACGCCGGAGGTCTCCACCCGGCGCGCGATCATCTTGGCGGCGGTGGCCGAGCAGTTCACGGTGGTGAGCACGGCCAGGTAGTTGCGGGTGCCGACGCGGCCGTCCGGACGCCGGAAACCGCGGAACGTCGCCCGCTGCGCCGCGGGCACGTAGTCGGTGGG
This sequence comes from Saccharopolyspora montiporae, assembly GCF_015209505.1. Taxonomy (GTDB): domain Bacteria; phylum Actinomycetota; class Actinomycetes; order Mycobacteriales; family Pseudonocardiaceae; genus Saccharopolyspora; species Saccharopolyspora montiporae. The sequence goes on along the minus strand of NZ_JADEYC010000027.1, from coordinate 32,025 downwards.
GCGGGCCGCGGCGCCGAAGTCGTGGCTGCGGTCGAACTCGCGGTAGGTGACGTTGTGCGTGTGCACGTGCTCGCCCGCGCGGATCGCGCGCGCGGCGAAACCGATGACCTGGCCGTACTTGCGGATCGGTGCGCCTGCGGCCAGGTCGGTCAGCGCGAGTTTGTGCCCGGTGGGCACGGGATCGGCCGCGGTCAGCTCCGCGGCTCCGTCGCGGTAGGTGCCGGGTGCGATGTCGGTGCGCGCGATGAGGACGGAATCGTCCTCGTGCAACCGAAAACCGACCTGGCCGAGTTCTGGGGACGCCAACCGGATCACCCTCCGGACTTCGCCGTCGTGCAGGGGGTTCCCACGTGCCGGGCCCGATGCTAGACCCGGCGGGCCCGGCCTGTCATCGCACGAATCGGCTGCGCTCCGCGGTGCTTGCGCCGAGCGGGCGTTCTCGGCGCCGGTGCTTGACACCCGGGTGCGCGTCCGGTGACCCTGAGCTGCCGGGCAATTCTGGAGCGCGGTTCGGGATGCAGTGCCCCGGTCCGCACGATCACGAAAATCGTTGCGGCGCCGAGGTGCTCACGGGAAGTGCCGCAGCGGCGGACAACGTCGGGCGGTGCACCGCCGACCCCGCAGAAGGGCGGGAGCAATGGGGCTCTCCTACCTGCGCGAACTCACCGAGTATCCGACCGGGCGCCGGCGGATGCGGATCCTGACCATGGCCGTGCTGGCCAGCCTCATCGTTTCCTACGAGGGCCAGATCGCCCCGGCGGTCCCGCTGCTGCTCGACGATCTGGACCTGAGCCTGGTCACCTACGGCACCATCTCGGCGGTCGGACTCGTCGCCGGTGCGTTGGCCGGAATGCTCGGCGGCAGGCTCACCGACACTGTCGGCCGGGTGCGGCTGCTCGTCCCGTTGCTGCTGGTCACCGCGCTCATGTGCTACGGGATGACCCTGGTCGGCACTGCCGCGGAACTGCTGGTGGCCCGGGCGGCGTTGGCGGTGGTGGACGGGATGGCCGTGGCCGCCACCGCGGGACTGGTGCGCGACTTCTCCCCGCGGATGGGCAGGGCGCAAGCGTTCGCGTTCTGGACCTGGGGGCCGGTCGGCGCCAACTTCCTGGCCGCTGCGGTCGCCGGGATGACGCTGCAGTTGTTCGACAACTCGTGGCGCTCCCAGTTCGTCATCATGGGCACGATCTCGCTGGTGGTGTCCCTGGTCATCGCCGCGAACATCGCCGATCTGGCCCCGCAGCTGCGCGCGCGGATCCAGCAGACCGAGCAGCACGCGCTCACCGCCGCGCAGCAAGCGGGTCCGGTGCGCATGCGCGTGCTGTTCCAGCACCGCGTGGTGTGGGCGCACGTGGTGGGCATCTCGGTGTGGCTGGTGCTGTACCTGACGCTGTCGCTGTTCGGCCAGACCATGCTCGTGCAGACCTTCGGGCTCAGCGCTGCCGCGGCGTCCGGGGTGATGAGCTGCTTCTGGATCGTGAACCTGGCCACGGTCGTGCTGGTGGGCCGGATGTCGGATCGGCTGCAGGTGCGCAAACCGTTCGCGGTGGGCGGCACGCTGTTGGCCGCGCTGCTGACCGGGGTGCTGGTCGTGCTCATGGGCGGTGGCGGGATCGCGCTGTGGCAGCTGGTGGGCATCGGCGCGCTGCTGGGTGCGGGCATGGGTGCCGCCTACGCGCCGTGGATGGCCAACTTCTCGGAGAACACCGAGGACATCGACCCGCGGCTGCAGGGCAGTGCCTGGGGCGTGTTCTCGTTCCTGACCCGCATCGTGGCGATGCTCGTGGTCCTGGCGCTGCCCCGGGTGGTGGCCACGTCTGGCTGGTCGGCGTGGCTGGTGGTGGCGCTGCTGTGCCTGCTGGTGTTCCTTCCGATGACGGTCCTGTTCCGCGGGCCGTGGCGCCGCGCGGCGCCGGTCGGCGGACCCGCTGCAGAACGAGAGGTGCAATCGTGACGCGAACCCGACCGCACACCGTCGACGCGGCAGACTTGAGCGCGATCGGCGGTATCGATATCGACGACGTGCTCGCCTACGTGCACCGCGATCTCAAGAAGTTGCCCGGCTACCTCGACCTCTACCGCCGGTATCTGCGGCAGCGTTGGGACGTCTACGAACTCGACTTCACCGCCGACGCGGCGGACTGGGCCGAGCGGATGACACAGGAGGAGCGCGACGCGTTCGTGTCGATCTCCTCTGGCTTCCACCACGGCGAGCGGCAGGTGGAGGTGGAGCTGCCGGTGTTCATGCTCGGCGGCGGCGAGGAGTCGAAGATCTTCATGTCCAGCCAGATCGAGGACGAGGCCCGGCACACCGTGTTCTTCGACCGGTTCTACCGCGAAGTGGTGGGCCTGCCCGGTGATTCGATCCAGGACGTGCTCGACGCGTCGTTCGAGCACGTCTCGGAGACGTTCATCGGCCCGTTCGGGCTGTTGGCCTACCAGGCCGAGGAGCTGCGCCGGGATCCGGAGAACCCGGTGCTGCGGGTGCGCTACGGCACCAACTACTTCCTCTGGATCGAGGGCGTGCTGGCGCTGTCGGTCATGAAGATCACGTTGAGCTACTGCCGCAACCGCGGGTTCCTGCCGGGGTATTACGCCGGTTTCACCGCCACCTGTCGCGACGAGGCCCGGCACGTGCAGGGTGGGATGCGCTTCCTGCGCGAGTCGGTGGACGCCGATCCGCGGTTGCTGCTGGAGGTACACGACACGCTGCGCACCATCCTGTCCATCAACAGCGCCACGAGCCGCAGGCTGGCGCTGGAATCGCTGGGCTGGACACCGGAGGAGGTGCGGGCGCTGATGATCCGCCAGCTGCGGATGAAGCTCTCCGACGTCGGGATCGGGCTGGCGCCGGACGTGGAGGCGATGGTCAGCCGGATCGAACCCGAACTCGCCGGAGGATGACCGATGAGCGTGGAACTGTTCACCCCGCGATGGGCTGGCCTGGCGCGCGAGGCCGTGCAGCGCGGACCGGACGAGACCGTGCGCGCGGGCAAGCTCGACACGTACTGGGACTGGATCGAGCGGGTGCGCGGGGAGCACTCGGCGTCCTGGGCGCTGGGCATGCACCGGGCCACCGGGACGTCCTACCTGCGGTTGCAGTGGAAGAGCGGCACGTGCACCAGCGGGGAGATCCGGCGCAGCCCGGCGGCCGACTACGTGCTGGCGGCCGAGCCCGCCGTGTGGCGGGAACTGCTGGACGGTGCCGATCCGGGGCGGTTGCTGATGTATCGCAGGATGCGGCTGGTCGAGGGGGACGTGCTGCTGTTCTTCCGCGCGGTGTACTTCGTCGTGGAATCACTGGCCGCCGTCGCCCGGATCCCGGCCGTGCTGCCCGAGCAGGAGTGACCGCCGCGCTCAGCTGCGCTCGCCGGTGCCGGCCCCGGTCAGCGCCGGGGATCGACGCAGCGCGCGGGCCGCCCCCGCGCAGGCGGCCACGCCGCACAGCGCCAGGACGGCCATGCTCAGCAGCGCGATCCGGTAGCCGAACACCAGCTGCTGCACGGCGGCGTCGGAGATCCCGTGCACGGTGCCGTCGAAGACGGCCGCGCGCAGCGCTTCCGGCAGCGGCGCGGTGATGATGGTCAACGACAGCGCGGTGGAGAGCATGACGCCGACGTTCTGCACCGCCAGCCGCATCGCGTTGCCGATGCCGATCCGACCCGGCGGGATGCGGTCGAGCACCTCGGTGGCGTTGGCGGGCATGAACATCCCCGATCCGATGCCGAGCACCACGAGCCCGACCGCGATCGGCGGGTAGTGCGCCTGCGGGGTCACCGCCAGAGCCAACACCACGAGTCCGGCCGCGCTGAGCGCGGAGCCGGTCGTGGCGATGGTGCGCGCCCGCCACCTGCTCTGCAGCATCCCGGCCACCGCGGAGGCCACCATCGTCGTCAGTGGCAGCAGCAGAACCTTCATCCCCGCGCTGACCGGGTCCTCGGCCAGCACCGCCTGGTAGAACAGGGCGATCAGCAGCACCACGGCCATCCGGGCGATGGTGTTGAACAGCGCGGCGGCCAGGCCGAAGGAGAATCCCCCTTCGGCGAACAGCGCCAGGTCCACCGCGGGCCGGCGGGTGCGCCGCTCGACGACGGCGAACACCGGGGCCAGCACGGCGAAGACGGCGAACGAACCGAGCACCAGCGGGTGGTCCCAGCCGTACTGGCCGACCTGTGCCAAGCCCAGTAGGAAGCTGCCCAGGCAGGCCAGCACGAGCAGGTTGCCCAGTGCGTCGATCCCGCGATCGGGGTCCGCGGGCGGAGACGGACGCAGCACCGCCGCGCCCCACAGCAGGCAGCACAGTCCGACGGGCACGTTGCTCCAGAACACCCATTCCCAGCCGAACCGGTGGCTGAGGAACCCGCCGAGCACCGGTCCGAGCAGCTGGGCCACGGAAAACGACGCCAGGTATATGCCCATACCCCGGCCGAGGTGCTCGCGCGGGAACGCCGCGGTCACCAGCGCGGCGCTGTTGGTCAGCAGCAGCGTCGCACCGGCGGCCTGCACCACGCGCAGTCCGATGAGGACCCATTCGTGCGGGGAGAACCCCAGCAGCAGGCTCGCCGCGGCGTACACGGCCAGGCCGCACAGGTACATGCTGCGCCTGCCGAACAGATCCGTGAGCCTGCCGAACAACACCATCAGCGAGGTGGTGGTGAGCATGAACGACAGCAGCATCCAGCTCGCGGCGGTGGCGCTGGCGTCGAAATGCCCGGCCACCTGCGGCAGTGCCACGTTCAGCGAACTCGTGCCCAATCCGGTGAGCACGCTGGCGAGGCTGACCACCGACAGCACCCGCCAGGCATATGCCGACTGCGGCTCGGACCGGTTGCGAGAACCCATGTGCGGCAGACCCACTTGAACGACGCGGGCCCGCCCGGTGTTGCGCCAGCCCGCCGGGCGGACTCGGCGGAGACCGGGATGCGGTAACCCCGCCGACAATTTTGGAATCTTATTCGGTTCGGCGCCGCGCCCGCAGCGGCCATTCGGGCAAGAGGACTTGACACCCGTCGGCGCGGCTCGGCACGTTGCCCGCAGGTGCGCGGACATCCGCGCCTGTCGGGAGGAGAGCCCATGGCCGGTATCGCCGCAGGGCGGATCGTCGTCGTGACCGGAGCTGCGCGCGGCATCGGCCGCGCTCACGCGCTGGAGTTCGCCCGCCAGGGCGCGAAGGTGGTGGTCAACGATCTCGGTGCCGAGGTGGACGGCAGCGGTTCTTCCCCGGACGCGGCGGGCGAGGTGGTCGAGACGATCCGCGCGGAAGGCGGGCAGGCCGTCGCCAACGGCGACGACGTGGCCGATTTCGCCGGTGCGCAACGATTGGTCGAGTCCACTGTGGATCAGTTCGGTGGGTTGGACGTGCTGGTCAACAACGCGGGGATCCTGCGCGACCGGATGCTGTTCAACATGACCGAGCAGGAGTGGGATGACGTCGTGCGGGTGCACCTCAAGGGAACGTTCGCCCCGCTGCGGCATGCGGCGACCTACTGGCGCGGCAAGGCCAAGCGGGACGGCGCCGTGGACGCGCGCGTCATCAACACGACCTCGTCCTCGGGCATCTACGGCAACCCCGGGCAGGGCAACTACGGTGCCGCCAAGGCGGGCATCGCCGGCCTGACGGTGATCGCCGCCCGCGAGATGCAGCGCTACGGCATTGCGGTCAACGCCATCGCACCCGCTGCGCTGACCCGGATGACCGACCTACTCGGCAGGCAGGTGCGCGCCGAGCAGGGCGAGTTCGACGCCGCCGACCCGGACAACATCGCCCCCCTGGTGGTCTGGCTGGCAGGTCCGAAAGCCCAGGGCATCACCGGCCGGGTGTTCAACGTGCGCGGTGGCACGATCAGCGTCGCCGAGGGCTGGATCGCCGGACCCGGCGTGCAGCGCGACCAGCGGTGGGACCCCGCCGAACTCGATGACATCGTCCCCGACCTCGTCGCGCACGCCCGGGACAACGCCGGCACGGACGGCCGAATCCCGCAATGACCTGGCAGCTGCCCGATCCCGGTCCGCTGCCGCCGGGATGGGTGCGGGTGGATTGCCACCTGCATACCGTGCACTCCGGCGACGCCGTGACCACGATCGAGCAGCTCGCCGAGCGGGTCGCCGCCCACCGGCTGGACGTGGTGTGCGTGACCGACCACCACACGCTGGACGGGGCGTGGGCGGCACTGCAGCGCGGCATCGGCGCGCGGGTCGTGGTCGGCGAGGAGATCCGCACCCGGTGCGGTGAGGTCATCGGGCTGTTCCTGACCGAACGGATCCCGTACGTCCTCGGGCTCGACGAGGTGGCCGACCGCATCCGCGCCCAGGGCGGGCTCGTCAGCGCCCCGCATCCGATGGACCCCGACCGGCGCGGGCTCGGCGCTCCGGGCCTGTGCCACCTGCACGAGACCGGCCTGCTCGACGTGGTGGAGGTGTGCAACGCGAAGGTGCGCGACTCCGCGCACAACACCGCCGCCGCCGAATTCGCCGCGGAACGCGGCATCCCCGTCGTAGCGGGGTCCGACGCGCACGATCCGCACGGTGTGGGGGCGGCGGTGGTGCAGATGCCCGACTTCGACGGCCCGCGGGAGTTTCTGCGCCGGCTCCCGCGGGCCCGCCTTGCCGGGCGGTTCCGCGACCACGTCGGCTGGCTAGTGTGACGACGCGTTCGAGACCGCGGTGACCGTGCAGAAGCCGATCGGGCCCGCCGTGTCGTGCATGGTGCACTCGGCTGCGGCTACGCCGTCGTCGCTGACGTGCCCGGTGGACTCCAGCCCGATCTCCTCGCTGATCGGCAGCCTGCTCAGCGTCAGCGTGTAGTCGGCGTTGATGTACTCCAGCCCGTCGGCACCGTAGTTGGCCAGCGGGCTGGCGAAATCCGCGGCCAGCGCGGCCCGCACGAACGGCGAGACCGGCTCGCCGGCCAGCAGCGGGTGCCGGTCGCGCAGCCAGGCGCGCCGCGCGGTGCCGGCGCCCAGGTCGGCGCAGGGCTCGTTGTGCGCGTCCAGCATCCAGGTGTCGAACGGCGGGATCCAGCCCTGGGTGCGTTCCCGCGGACCGGGCAGGTCCTCGGGCCGCGGTGCGTCCCACGGCTGCGTTTCGACGACGGTGCCCGCCGGATGCGCACCCCGGCGCAGCAGGACCGCGCTGGCCCGGGCCACGACCGAGTCCCCGGCACGCACCTCGGCGTCGGCGACGCGGATGCGCCGCCCGTCGCGCACCCGGGTGCTGGTGGTGCGCACCGGATCCAGCCGGGCGCTGCGGAACAGGTCGACGGTGAGCCGGGCGAAGTGGAACTGCTCGTCGCCGTGCTCGGTCTCCAGTTCCCGGGCCAGCAGGCCGCCGAACAGCCTGCCGTGCATCATGTTCGGCGCCCACGGGCTGTCGGCGTGCCCGGCGGGCAGCAGCTGCTCGCCGGAGCGGGTGAAGAACGGCTGGGCACCGGTCGCGTCGGCCACTACGTCTCCTCGTCTGCCACGTCCAACGGGTCCAGGCGGCGGATCAGCCGCAGCGCGGCCTCCAGGACCTCGTTGGCCTCTCGTTTCGTCGAGCAGGTCGCCACTTCCCTGCTCGCTTCGCCGATGGCGGTGGTCAGCACCGCCACGGTCACCCGATCCACCGGGTCGCTGCCTGCACCGAGCAGGACCGCGTTCTGCCGCACCCATTCCCGGCCCCGGGTGCGCCGGACCAGCTCGAACCCGGGTGGTGCGTCGCCGTCCATGAACAGCCGCACCAGATCGCGGTGCTGCCACGAGCCTTCCAGGAACGCGCGGGCGCCGAGGTTGAACAGGGCCAACCCGTCCTGCTCACCGTCGCCACGCGCGGAGGCCACCGCCGCGATCGCGCTCTGCTCCTGCGCGGCCTGGTAGTCCTCCCACAGCGCGAGGAACAGGCCCGCCTTGCCGCCGAAGTGGTGGTAGAGGCTGCCCACGCTGGATCCCGCGCGCCCGACGACCTCGGCGACCCCGGACTCGGAGTAGCCGTGCTCGCCGAACACCTCGCGGGCGGCCTGCAGCAGCACACCGCGGGTGTGCGCGGTCCGGCCCCACTGCCAGGCGTGGCCGCCCGTCCTGCCGCTGCCCATGCGCCACCGCCCGGATCCGTCGTCGTGCAACGGCATTCTAGAACCATCCGGCCGCCCGGCGGTGCACTGTCGCCGAGATGTGCGCATCCGCGGCCGGTTCCGGCGTTACTCGTCCGGCCGATAGGCGGACGCGGCCGGTGTGCCTAGAGTGCGATTCGGAGGAAGTCCCGTCCGTCACCACGATCCGCAGCACTCCCACACCTGTATCGGGCCGCACCGCGGCCGGAGGGAGTCGGCAGTGAGCGCACGACGTCGTGCCGCCATCGTCGGGGTGGCCGAATCCGAGCAGGGCAAGACACCGCATCTGACCGCGCTGTCCCAGCAGGCGATGGCCGTGTCCGCCGCGCTGGGCGAGGCCGGGCTCGGCCGCGAGGACGTGGACGCCCTGTTCACCGCGGGCGGCTGGTCCTGGTCCCCGGCGCTGACGCTGGCCGAATACCTGGGCATGCGCCCGACGATGCTGGACGGCACCAACATCGGCGGCTCGTCGTTCGAAGCGCACCTCGGTCACGCGGCGGCGGCCGTGCAGGCCGGGCAGATCGACGTGGCCGTGCTCGCCTACGGCAGCACCCAGCGCACCGACCGCTCGCGCAACCAGCCGCGCGCAGCCCGGCTCACCGAGCAGTTCGAGGCGCCGTTCGGCCTGCCCACCCCGGTCGGTGCTTACGCGTTGGCCGCGACCCGCTACCTGCACGAATACGCCGCCACCTCCGCGCAGCTGGCCGAGGTGGCGGTGGCCGCCCGCGCATGGTCGGCGTTGAATCCGCTGGCCCAGCGCCGAGAACCGCTCACCGTCGACGACGTGCTCGCCTCGCCGCTGGTGTGCGAACCGCTGCACGCGCTGGATTGCTGCCTGGTCACCGACGGCGGTGGTGCGGTCGTGGTGGCCGCCGAGGACCGCTGGGCCGATGTGGCCACCCGCCCGGTGCACGTGCTCGGGCACGCCGAGGCCACCACGCACAGCACGATCGCGAACATGCCCGACCTGACCACCACCGCGGCCGCGAGCACCGGACCGGCGGCGCTGCGGATGGCCGGGGTCGAGCGCGACGACATCGATGTGCTGGAGATCTACGACTCGTTCACCATCACCGTGCTGCTGAGCCTGGAATCCCTCGGGTTCTGCGCCCCCGGGCAGGCCGGTGCCCTGGTCGCCTCCGGCCGCACCGCCCCGGGTGGGTCGCTGCCGATGAACACCAACGGCGGCGGGCTCGCGCACACCCATCCCGGTATGTACGGCATCTACCTGCTCATCGAGGCGACCCGGCAGCTGCGCGGCGATTTCGCCGGCACGCAGCGGCAGGTGCCCGGAGCGGAACTCGCCCTCGCCCACGGAACCGGCGGGGTGCTGTCGTCCACGTCCACCATCGTGCTGGGAAGGGGCTGACATGGTCGGGATCGAGGCGGATGCCGAGACGCGCCCGTTCTGGGACGGCGTCGAACGAGGTGAACTGCGGTTGCAGCGGTGCGCGGACTGCGGGCGTGCGGTGTTCTACCCGCGGTCGGTGTGCCCGGGCTGCTTCGGGCAGCGGCTGGACTGGTTCACCGCGCGCGGTACCGGCACCGTGCACAGCTGGACCGTCGCGCACCGCGCGTTCGGCGCGTTCGCCGGGCAGGCCCCGTTCACCGTGGCGCTGGTCGACGTCGACGAGGGGGTGCGGATGATGACCCGGATCGTGGAGTCGGCGCAGGTGGACATCGGCGACCGGGTCGAGCTGCGGGTCACCCGCCTCGGCGGTGCCGACGCCCCGGCGCTGCCGTGCTTCCGGGTGACCCGATGACCGCCGTCACCACCGATCGCGCGCAACGGGTGGGGGCGCTGTTCAACCCGCGCTCGATTGCGCTGGTCGGGGCCACCGACAAGTCCGGCTGGTCGGCGACGGCGTTCCAGAACCTGCGCGAGCACGGGTTCCCCGGACCGGTCCACCTGGTCAACCCGCACGCGAGCACGGTGCACGGGCAGCCGGCCCACCCGAGCCTGTCCGCGATCCCGGAACCGGTCGACCTGGCCTACGTGATGGTGCCGACCGCGGCGGTGCTCGACGTGCTGCGCGACGGATCCGCCTGCGGGGTGCGGAGTTTCGTGGTGCTCACCGCGGGATTCGGCGAGGCGGGGGAGGAGGGTGCGCGACGGGAGCGCGAGATCGCCGAGTTCGCCGCTGCGCACGGGCTGACCGTGCTGGGGCCCAACGGCAACGGGTACATCAACGCCGCGACCCGGGCGATCCCGTACGGCCTGCCGGTGCCGCACCCGCTGCGCGCGGGTTCGGTCGGGATCGTGCTGCACAGCGGCGCGCTGGCCAGTGCGGTGCTGAACTTCTGCCAGGCCCGCGACCTGGGATTCGGGCTGCTGGCGGTGATGGGCAACGAAACCGACGTCACGGTCACCGATGTGCTGGAGCACCTCATCGACGATCCGGACACCCGGGTCATCGCCCTGTTCCTGGAGCAGATCCGGCGCCCGGAGGAGTTCGTCCGGGCCGCGCGGCGTGCCGCGGACGCGGGCAAGCCGATCGTGGCGCTGAAGGTCGGTACTAGTGAGCAGGCGGTGCGCACGGCGCAGGCGCACACCGGTGCGCTCGTCGGCGACGACCGGGTCGCGGATGCGGCGCTGCGCCGCTGCGGTGTGATCCGGGTGCACTCGCTGGAAGACCTCATCATCACCGCCGGGATGCTCGCCGAGGTCGGGCCCGTGCGCGGCGACCGCATCGGGGTGGTGACGCCGTCCGGCGGTGCTTCGGAGATCCTCGCCGATCGCGCCGCCGACGAGGGGTTGCAGCTGCCCGAGTTCAGCGCGGCGACCCGGACCGCGCTGGCCGAGCTGCTGCCGGATTTCGCCGCGGCCAACAATCCGCTGGACGTCACCGGCTACGTGGTGCTCGATCGCAGCCTGCTGGGGCGTGCGCTGGAGGTCGTGGCCGAGGATCCGGGCATCGACGCGGTGCTGCTGCTGGCCGACCTGCCGCGCGCCGAACCGCCGCAGCCGGAGGTGGCGCTGGAGGTGTTCCGCGCCAACGCCGAGCGGATCCGCCGGGCGCCCGTTCCGGTGGCCGTGGTGTCCAACGTGTGCACCGATGTCGGCGAGTTCGCCCGGAGACTGCACCGCGAGGCCGGTTTCCCGCACGTGGCGGGCGGTATGGAGCACGGGATGAGCGCGTTGGGCGCCCTGGTGCGCTGGTCGGCGGCCGTGCGCGAGCCCCCGAAGGTTCCCGCGCCGCGGTCGCCGGTGGCCGTGCCGGCCGGTGCGTCCGGGACCTGGAGCGAGTACCGGGCGGCCGGGTTGCTGGCCGAGCACGGAATCCCGGTGGTGCCCGCGCGGCGGGCCGCCGACGAGGACACGGCGGTGTCCGCGGCCGAGGCGATCGGCTACCCGGTGGTGCTCAAGGCGGTCGCCGATGGGCTCGGGCACAAGAGCGATATCGGCGGGGTGCGGTTGGACCTGGCGGATGCCGAGGCCGTGCGCACCGCGTACCGCGAGGTCGCCGCGGTGCTGCACGAGCAGCGGCGCACCGGGGAGGGCGTGCTGCTGCAGCCGCAGCGCACCGGCGGGGTGGAGCTGCTGGTGGGCGTGCTGCGCGATCCGGTGTGGGGACCGGTACTGGCCGTGGGACTGGGCGGGATCTGGGTAGAGGTGCTCGCCGACACCGAGCTGTGCCTGCTGCCGGCCGGGCGCGCCGAGGTGCGCGCGGCGTTCGACAGGCTGCGCGGGGCGGGACTGCTGCACGGTGCCCGCGGACAGCGGCCCGCCGATCTCGACGCGCTGGTCGACGTGGTGCTGCAGATCGGAGACCTGGCCGACGGGCTGGGCCCGGATCTGGAGTCGCTGGAGGTCAACCCGCTGCTGGTGGACGGATCGCGGGTGGAGGCGCTGGATGCGCTGATCACCTGGCGCGGCAGGTGATCAGCCGCGTGGTTTGGCGAACTCGGCGGCCCCGGCGCGGGTGAGCCCGCTCCAGTGCGCATCGGCGGTCAGCGCGGCGATTCCCGCGGTCTTGAGTTCGGTGGGCTCGCCGGTGAGCTGCCCGACCAGCTCCTCCAGGCCCGGGTTGTGCGCGATGAGCAGGATGGTCAGCACGGTCGAGGGCGCCCCGCGCACCACGTCGAGCAGCTGCGCCCCGGATGCTGCGTAGAGCCGTGGTTCGTAGCGCACGGTCGGCGCGGCGGGGATCTGGCCGGCGGCGAGTTCCCAGGTGCGGCGGGCGCGCAACGCCGATGAGCACAGCACCAGCTCGATGCCCGGCCGGTGTGTGCCCAACCAGCGGCCCGCGGCGGCGGCATCGCGCTCGCCGCGGTCGTTGAGCGGGCGGTCGAAGTCCTCGGTGTCCTGCGGCCACGCCGATTTCGCGTGCCGCAGCAGGACCAGGGTGCGTTTGCCGCGCATCGCGGGGTCGTTGCGCTCGTCGTCGGTCACCGTTCCACCGTAGGACGTGCTGCGGCGCGCCGCTGGCGGTCGGGCCGATCAGCTGGCGGTGTCCGGCCCGTCCCCGTTCGGCAATCCGGCACGCGGTTCATCGGCGTAGCGGCGGATGGCCGCGGCCAGCTGCACGAGACCGTCGGCGACGCGGTGGCATTCGCGCGGGCTCGGCTCGCCGCGCGGGAGCGCGAAGGCGAACTCGTCCAGGGCCCACTGCGCGGTGCGCACCCACACGGCCAGCCGGGCGGCGTGGCCACGGGTGGCCGACATCAGAGCTGGACCCGGACGCGTCTGCGCTGCATGGCCTTGTCCTGGCGGCGCCGCGACCAGCGGTGCCGGAGCCGAGCCCACATGGTCCTCCTCGTCGGTATCGGCGGCCGTCCCCGGTGGGCGGTCCGCGGACCACGCATACTACCGAACGTGATCACGCCATCGCGGTGCGCATCCGGATTCCGGATCGCGCGGCGGGACCGCCGCTGCTGGAACCGGACGAATCGTCGCCGAGCGGGTCCGCATCCGGTCTCCGGGTCGAAAGGCCGCCCCGCGGCGGAGTTTGGTTCGCCGGGACGACACAGTGGGCGGCCGGATCGGTATTGGACACCACCACCGGCCCGGTGGAAGCGTTCGCAGATATGAGCTTCGCCGATACCGATCCCGCCCTGCGCCCGCTGCTGAACCGCTACGCCGCGGACGAGATGCCGCTGACCGAACCGGTGCTGCGCGACGTCGGCGAGGTGGCCTCCGGTGAACTCGACGAGCTCGCCGCCGCGGCCGAGGCCAACCCCCCGCAGCTGCGCCAGTACTCCCCGGACGGCGAACGCATCGACCGGGTCGAGTTCCATCCCGCCTACCGGCAGATGTCGCGGCTGGCCTTCGAACGCTTCGGCTTCGCGGCCATGTCGCACCGCTCCGGGGTGCACGGCTGGACCGGGCGGGTCCCGCACGTGGTCAAGTACGCGCTGTCCTACGTGTTCGTGCAGTCCGAGTTCGGTCTGTTCTGCCCGGTTTCCATGACCGATTCCGCGGCGCGGGTGCTGCGCCGGTTCGGCGATCCGCAGCTGTTCGACGAGCACATCGGCGCGCTGACCGCCACTCGGTGGGAGCAGCTGAGCACCGGGGCAATGTTCATGACCGAGCAGCAGGGCGGTAGCGATGTGGGTAGCACCGCCACCGAGGCGGTGGAGTCCGGCGGCCGGTGGCGGCTGACCGGTCGCAAGTGGTTCGCCTCCAACGTCGATGCCGGGGTGGTGCTCACCCTGGCCCGGGTTCCCGGTGGCGGAGCGGGCACCCGGGGGCTGGGCATGTTCCTGGTCCCGCGCGCGCTGCCGGACGGCCGGCGCAACGGCTACCGGATCGACCGGCTCAAGGACAAGATGGGCAGCAGGTCGATGGCCAGCGGCGAGGTGACGCTGGAGGGTGCCGAGGCGCTGCCGGTCGGTGAGCTGTCCCGCGGATTCCGGCAGATGGCCGAGATGGTCAACGTCTCCCGGCTGTCCAACGCGATGCGCGCCGCGGCGCTGATGCGCCGGGCGGTGCACGAATCGCTGGTGCACACCCGGCAGCGCACGGCGTTCGGCTCGCTGCTGTTCGACCAGCCGCTGATGCGGCGCACCCTGCTGCCGATGCTGCTGCACGCCGAGGCCGGGCTGGGTTTCGTGCTCGAAGCCGCGGCCGCGCTGGACCGCGCCGATGCCGGGGACGAGACCGCCCGCACGCTGGTGCGGGTGCTCACCCCGCTGGGCAAGTACCACCTGTGCAAGCTGGCCCGCCAGGTCACCGGGGAGGCGATGGAGATCCGCGGCGGCAACGGCTACATCGAGGACTGGATCAACCCGCGCCTCGTGCGCGATGCGCACCTCGGTTCGATCTGGGAGGGCTCCAGCAACGTCATCGCGCTGGACGTGCTGCGCTGCGTGCGCAAGGAGTCCGCACAGGAACTGCTGGCCGACGACCTGCTCGCTCGGCTCGGTGGCCTGCGCGATCCGGAGGTCGCCGCCGCGGCCGAACCGGTCGCTGCCGCGGCCGAGGGGCTGCGCGAGCAAGGTACCGCGCTGCTGGCCGCGCCCGATGAGCAGGCCCAGGCCGCCGCCGGCGACTTCTCCTGGCACGCCGCCCAGGTGGTGCAGGCGGCGCTGCTGTTCGAGCAGGCCGACCACGAAGCCGGCGGGCCCGGCGGTGCGCGCAAGCTGCTGGTGGCCGAGTCCTACCTGCAGCACGTCGTGCACGGCGGCCCGCCGCCGCAGCGCGCCCTCGCCGAACTGGACGTGCTGGCCGGTCCCGCGCGCTGACGGACGGACCCGCCGTCGCACCGGTCCCGGCGTTGCATGGGCGGGTGCTGCCGCAATAGGCCCGGGTGCTGCCGCAATAGGCCCGGGTTCTGTCGCAATAGGCCGGGTGCTGCCGCAAGGGGCCCGGGTTCTGTCGCATAGGCACCGCCTACGGATCCGTTCGCGAACGGGACTTTGACCCCCCGCGGGTGGCCCGCCTTGAATGTGCCCAGGACACGGAGAAAGGATCTGCGCATGCGCCTGGAAGGAATCTCGGCAGCGGTCACCGGCGGCGCCTCCGGACTCGGGCTGGCCACGGCCCGCAAGATGGTCAAGGCAGGTGCCACGGTCACGCTCATCGACCTGCCGACCTCGCAGGGCGAGGAATCCGCGCGCGAACTCGGCGACGCGGCGAGGTTCGTGCCCGCCGACGTCACCGACGAGCAGCAGTTCGCCGCGGCCCTGGACGCCGCCGAGGAGGCCGGGCCGCTGCGCGCGCTGGTGCACTGCGCGGGGCGCGGGGCGCGGATCCGGCTGGTGGAGAAGGACGGTTCGCCGGGTGAGCTGTCGGCGTTCGAGGACGTCATCCAGCTCAACCTCATCGGCTCCTACAACGCGCTCCGGCTGGGCGCCGCGCGGATGGCTCGGCACGAGGACGTCGACGGCGAGCGCGGAGCCGTGGTGCTCACCGCCTCGGTCGCCGCCTTCGACGGCCAGATCGGCCAGATCGCCTACACCGCGTCGAAATCGGCGATCGTCGGGATGACGCTGTGCTCGGCGCGCGATCTGGCCAGCAAGAACATCCGGGTCTGCACGATCGCGCCCGGCATCATGGACACCCCGTTGCTGGGCCGGTTGCGCGAGGACGTGCGCCAGGGGCTGGAGCAGTCGGTGCCGAGCCCGCAGCGGCTCGGGGATCCGGCCGAATTCGGTGCGCTGGCCTGCAACATCGTCGAGAACCCTTACCTCAACGGGGAGACGATCCGGCTGGACGGCGGGATCCGGATGGCGCCGCGCTGACGGCTGCGGGGTGCGGGATCCGGCGCTCGGGCCCCGCACCCGCCCGCGATCAGCCGGTACCGATGCCGAAGACGTTGAGTACCGTGTAGATGCCGAGCGCGACGATGGCGACGCTGCTGGCCACCAGCAGCACGGTGAACGCCGTGCCGCCGTGCAGCCTGCGGTCGACCTGCTTGCCGCGCAGGTACCAGGTCGCCAGCACGACTGCGGGCAGGAAGATGCCCGTCACCGTGCCGCCGATCTGCACCATGACCACCGGTTCGCTGACGAACAGGTAGGTCGCTCCCCACAGCACCGGCAGCACGACGGTGAACGCGCGCACCGAGCGCTGCCGCGAGCGCGGGTCGTCCCAGTCGACCCAGCCCAGCACCGCCAGCAGGTTGGTGTACATCCGCGACCAGCTCGGGATCGAGGCCCACAGCGTGGAGCCGAGCACCGCTACCGCGCCGATGAGGAAGGCGATCGCGACCCATTCGCCGAGCACGCCGGTGTACATCGCCGAGAGCGTGGTGATCATGTCGTTGCCGTCCAGCACCAGGCCCTGCGGGTGCAGCACGGCCGCGCCCATGATGTAGAACGCCAGGGTGGCGAAGGTGTAGATCAGCCAGGACAGCAGGACGTCCTTGTACATGACCCGGATCCACCCGCGCGCCCGCGCGGCCCATTCGGCGCTGCCGTCCGGCGGTCCGGCCCAGCGCGCGTAGCCCTTCTCCACGCACCAGTAGGTGTAGAAGGTGATCTCATCGGCGCCGACGCCGGTGATGCCGAACATGGCGATGGCCGCGCCGAGCGCCCCGGCCGGGATGGTCAGGCTCAGCCCGGTGAGCAGTTCGGCGGTGCCGTAGTGGAACGGCGTGAACGGCAGGCCCAACGCGATCAGCACGGTGACCACGGAGAACACCGCCACCAGTGCGAAGGCGCCGCGTTCGACGAGGCGGTATCCGCTGGAGTACAGCAGCGCGATGCTGCCCACCACGACGATGACCGTCCACGCGGTCAGCGAGGTACCGCCCAGCGGGTCGCCGCCGACCGGGATGAGGATGCTCAGCGCCACGGCGACGCCGCCGACGATCCCGCCGATCTGCAGCAGTTTGGACAGCGCCATGACCGTCCAGAGCACGTTGATCCAGCCGAGCCGGCCGATCTTGGGCGGGACGTCGTTGAAGCCGGTCAGCGCCGGATTGCCGGTGCAGATGGTCCAGCGGGCGAGTTCGGCTTGCACCGCGACCTTGACCGCGGTGGACAGCACCACCAGCCACAGCAGCGCGAATCCCGCTTCCGCGCCGAGGGCGGTGGTGGCGATGAGCTCGCCGGAGCCGACGATGGAGGCGCTGACGATGAGTCCGGGGCCCAGGTAGCGCATGCTGGCGCGCCACCCGGTAGGCGGTTCCTTGATGCCGTCTGCGGTGAGAACGTACGGATCACCGCCGGTCGTGACGGGTGTTCCCATATCGAGCACTCCTTCGTGCCGACTGCCGGGTTTGCCCACTGCCAACCGCTGTTTTCAGCTGTGTGCCGGTGTCGATCACCGGAGAGGGGGACGCTACCGGCGGCGTCCGGGCCGGTCAACGGCGCGCTCCCGACGCACGAACCGTCTACAATGGACTCACGTCTCGCGTCGCGCACCGCGGGTGCCGCGGAACGGATAGGATCTCGGCATGGTGGGATCGATGCTCGGCAACGAGGTCCAGCGGATCGAGGATCCGGAATTGCTGCGCGGTGCGGGCAGCTACGTCGGCAACTACGCGCCGCCCGGCGTGCTGCACCTGGGGTTCGTGCGCGCACCGCTGGCGCACGCGCGGATCGAGTCGATCGATCTCGCCGCCGCGACGGCCGCACCCGGGATCGTCGCCGCCTACACCGCCGCCGAGCTGGACGCGCCGACGCCGCCGCCGTTCGTCGTGCTCAACGACGACTGCGCCCGCCCCGCCCTGGCCACCGACCGCGTGCGGTTCGCCGGTGAACCGGTCGCGGTCGTGCTCGGCAAGAGCCGGGCCGCGGTCGAGGACGCCATCGAGCTGGTGGACGTGGATTACGCCGAACTGCCCGCGGTCGCCGATCCGGAGCGGGCGCTGCGGCCCGGCGCCGAGCTGCAGTTCCCGGAGCTGGGCACCAACGTGGCCGGCGGCTACCGGGACGCGGCCGGCGCCGAGGTGCTCGACGGTGCGGACGTGGTGGTGCGCGCGCGGATCGAGAACCAGCGCGTGGCCGTCGTCCCGCTGGAGGGCAACGCGATCGTGGCCGAGCCGGGCGGTGCCGACCGCGACCACGACATCACCGCGCACGTGTCGACCCAGATGCCGCACGGCGTGCGCTCCGGCCTCGCCACCGCGTTCGGCCTCGACCCGCAGCGGGTCCGGGTCGTCGCCCCGCACGTGGGCGGCGCGTTCGGCGGCAAGGCCGGGCTGGCGCCCGAGCACGCGGTGGCCGTCGCCCTGGCGTTGCGCTGGGAAAACCCGGTGAAGTGGGTGGAGTCGCGCGCGGAGAACATGCAAGCCATGCCGCACGGGCGCGGCCAAGTCCAATACGCGGAGCTCGGGCTGACCCGCCAAGGGGAGATCCGCGGCCTGCGCTGCAGGGTGCTCGGCGATTCCGGCGCCTACGCGGGATTCGGCGGCTCGTTGGCGATGGGGCCCACCCGCACCATGTCGCAGGGCGTGTACCGCATCCCGGCGATCAGCTACTCCGCGGCCGCAGTGCTGACCAACACCACCCCGGTCGGCGCTTTTCGCGGCGCCGGGCGCCCGGAAGCGGCGGCGATGCTGGAACGCATGATGGATCTGGCCGCCGCCGAGCTCGACATGGACCCGGTGGCACTGCGCCGCAAGAACTTCCTTTCCCAGCAGGACTTTCCGCTGACCACGCTGGTCGGTGCGCAGTACGACAGCGGGGACTACGACCTGGCGCTGACCGAGGCGCTGCGGCTGGCCGATTACGAGGGGTTGCGCGTCGAGCAGGACCGCCGCATCCGGGACGGCGAGGACCGGCTGCTGGGCATCGGCGTGGCCAGTTACGTGGAGATCACCGGCGGCGGTACCGGCGACTACGGCGAGGTCGAGGTGCACGAGGACGGCGTCCGGATCACCGTGGGGACCTCGGCGCACGGGCAGGGCCACGCCACCTCGTTCGCCATGATCGTCGCCGATCTGCTCGGCATCCCGCTCGACGACATCGAATTCGTGCAGTCCGACACGGCCCGCGTCCCGCGCGGCGGCGGCACCGGCGGATCGCGTTCGCTGCAGATCGGCGGCAGCGCGCTGCGCCGCGCCGGGGAGCAGGTGCTGCAGCGGGCGCGCGAGATCGCGGCGGCCGAACTGGAAGCGGCACCGGAGGACATCGTGGTCACCGGATCCGGCGGGCTGGGCGTGGCCGGGGTCCCTGCCGCGGAGATCAGCTGGCCGAAGCTGGCCCGCACCGCCGACGAGCACGGCACCCCGCTGACCGAGCACGCCGATTTCCAGCCCGGCGGCGCGAGCTTCCCGTTCGGCGCGCACGTGTCGGTGGTCGAGGTCGATGCCGAAACGGGCGCGGTGCGGCCGGTCCGGCACATCGCGGTGGACGACTGCGGGCGGGTGCTCAACCCGCTGATCGTGCGCGGGCAGCAGCACGGTGGGGCCGCGCAGGGCATCGCGCAGGCGCTGTGGGAGCACATGGCCTACGACGAGGACGGCAACCCGCTCAACGCGACCCTGGCCGACTACGGCATCCCGTCGGCCGCCGAGCTGCCCTCGTTGGAGGTGGCGGGCACCGAGACGCCCTCGCCGCACAACCCGTTGGGCGCCAAGGGAATCGGGGAATCCGCGACCGTGGGATCCACCCCGGCGGTGCAGAACGCGGTGGTCGATGCGCTGCGCCACCTCGGCGTGCGGCACGTGGACATGCCGGCCACCCCGGAGCGGGTCTGGCGAGCGATCCGCGCGGCCGAGACCGGGAACGGGGCCGAAACCTGGCAGGAACCGCCCGCGGTTTTCGACGAGCTGCCGGTGCGCGGCGGAGCGCGCACCCGCGACGAGGACGAAGCGGTGGTGTGACCGCGCGGTCGGCACGTACCGCGCTGCCCCGGGGGAGTCGGTCCGCGCGGAAGCTCCGGCAGAGCGCGTCGCAGCACGTTCCGGGCGCTCGGGTCATCCTCGGACGAGGCCGTGGCGGGTGCGTTCCCAGTAGTACCTGGTTCCGGGGCGGAGCAGCTGGAGGAGGCCCTTGTAGGTCGCGATGCTGAGCAGCGTCCAGTAGGCGGGAACGGTCAGCGCCAGCAGTGCGGCGCGGAGCCGTCCTTGCGGTGCGGCGGTGATGGCCAGTTGTGCGGCGTTGACGAGGTATCCGGTGGTCAGCAGCGCCGCCAACTGGTGGTATTCGACGATCCAGCTCGTGCCGAGTTCCGAAGCCGGCCCCAGCGGTGACACGCAGAGCAGGAGCGCCACGCACAACGGGCTGATGAGTGCGCACAGTACCGGGCCGCCGAGCACGAGGTGCACTGCGGCGAACCCACCGGGGCCGAGTTCGCGCAGCAGGCCGAGTGGGTTGCGCGTGTGCACGAGCCAGGTCTGGGTGTGGCCCTTTACCCACCTGCTGCGTTGCCGGAGCCAGTTTCCCACCTTCGCGTTGGCTTCCTCGTCGGTCGTCGAGTCGAGGGTGCGGACCGTCCACCCGTGGCGGGCGATGCGGATGCCTAGGTCAGCGTCTTCGGTGAGGTTGTGCGGGTCCCACGCGCCGAGCCGGCACAGTGCGGGGGTGCGGAAGTGGTTCGAGTTCCCGCCCAGTGGAATGGGCCAGGACAGGGCGTTCAACGCGGGCAGGATGGCTCCGTAGCGCAAGGCGTATTCGGCCGACATCGAGGCGGCGAGCCAGTTCGTGTTCGGGTTCCAGTGCCGCAAGCGCGCCTGCAGGCATACGACGTGCTCGGGCGAGGCGTGAAACATCGCCGCTGCTGTGCGCAGCTGGCCGGGGTCGGGGCGGTCTTCGGCGTCGTAGATCGTGCACAGCTCACCTCGGACGTGGCGGAGCGCCAGGTTGCACGCTTTCGCCTTCGTCCGGGGCATGGTCTGTTCGATCAGCAGAACTTCGATGTGGTCGGGAAGTGCGTGCTTGGCCAGTTCTGTTCTGGTTTCGTCGTCGCCGGCCTCTACGATCACCAGGATCTGCAGCAGCGCGGTGGGGTAGTCCAGGCCGATCAGTTCGTCCAGCAGTCGAGGCAGGACCTCGGCCTCGCGGTACAACGGCACCAGCACCGAGTAGTGCGGGAGCTCCTCGTCGCTCAGTGGCGTCCTGGCGTTTTCGGGTCGGCGCGTCGTGCGCAGACCGGTGAGGGCGAGTACCAGATGGAGGAGTGCGGTGCCGAGTTGCACCGCGACCATGATCGCTATCGCGGTCATGGCGACAGCCGCGGTCGACCACCAGCCCATCCAGGAGGCGATCGGCGGCGTGCTCAGCAGCCCGCAGGCCGCGACTGTCGCCGTGCTGACGGTGCGTCGGCGAGTGGTGTCGGAACGGAGCACGGCCCATCGTTGCGGGAGTGGCGCGATGTCGGTCCGCTGTTCCACCGCCAACCGTCCTTCCGCGGGGGATCAGGTACCCGGGAGTACCTCTCCGACCGTGCCGACGAGATCGTTTGCCTGTCCCAAGCTGTCGCTCAGCGTGGAGCGGAGCGTTCCTGCCACGCCGTTGGCCTTGTCCGCTGCTTCGGCCACAGTCGCGCCGGTCGTCCCGACGATGCTGTTAGTTTGCTCAAGCACTCCCTCCACCGACTCGGTGTCCGCCGAGGCGGTACCGGGCAGGGCGAGCATGGTCAGCGATGCGAATGCCGCCGCCGAGACCACACGACGTCTCCTGGGTAACGGTGCTCTGCGCACTGGTGCTCTCCTTTTCGTGGGGACCCGTCCCGGAGGGCTGCGCGCCGGTGGTTCATCCCCGACGAAGCCTGACTCCGGGTCATGGCCCGGAAGCGCTGAAGTGTGGACATTCCGGGACACGCGATGGGTTCCTGGTCCGACTGCTGACTTTCTCGGATCCCGATCGGGAACAGGGATTCGGGTCGCTCCCTTCGCGTCGTGGACGATCGTGCCGAATCCTGGAAGAGACGTCAGCAGTGAATGTGCACTCAAGCAGATACCGCGTCCCGCGGCGGGCGTCAGCCCGCCCAGCCGAGATTCACTGGATCAGGCGCCATACATCGTCGGTACGACCTGCTGATCCGTCCGGTCCAGGAAGCATCGTGCGGTTGCCGCAAGGGTGTTGGTATAGCGGAACGTGGAATATACCGGCGATTTCGGTGGCACCATGCGGTCACGTGCCGATCGATGTCGACAATGATGCCGCTTTCATTTCTGCGCCCGGCCGGGAACGACTGCCGATGCCGGAAGAACGGCGCCCGCAGCGGTGTTCGGCCGGCTGTCGGTGCGCGTCGCGCACGCACTCGCGGCGAGGATGCAGCGGTAGTGTGTCCGCGCACGTGACCGACCCGAGGGCTCGCGCTCGCCGCTCGGGGGCCGGTCAGCGCAGAACGAGGTGGTGGTGATGGGTCCGGAACTGTCCGAGGAGTTCGCGTCCAGCACGGGGACCGTGCGCTGGGGCAGGGCCGGTGCCGGCCCGCCGGTGGTGCTGCTGCACGGCACGCCGTTTTCCGCCCGGGTGTGGCGCGAGGTCGCCGAGGTGCTGAGTCGGTCGCACGAGGTCTTCGTGTGGGACATGCCCGGCTACGGCAGGTCGGCCCAACATGCGGGCCAGGACGTGACGTTGGCCGCGCAGCAGCGGGTGTTCGGCGAGCTGCTCGCACACTGGGGACTGGACCGCCCGGCGGTGGTGGCGCACGATTTCGGCGGTGCGGTCGCGTTGCGCCACGCGTTGCTGGACGGCGCGGACTACCGCAGCCTGGCGCTGCTGGACGTGGTGGCGCTGCGGCCGTGGGGATCGGAATTCTTCCGGATGGTGCGCGACCACGCCGACGTGTTCGCCGCGCTTCCCGAGCACCTGCACGAAGCGCTGGTGCGCAGGCACATCCGCACCGCCGCGCAGCAGCAGCTGCGCGAGGACGTGCTCGCCGAGCTGACCGAACCGTGGCTCGGCGCGGACGGCAGGCCGGCGTTCTACCGGCAGATCGCGCAGAACGAGGAGCGGTTCACGGTCGAGTTCGAGGACGGCTGGACGAGCTGTCCTGCCCGGTGCTGGTCGCCTGGGGCGAGCAGGACCGCTGGTTGCCACCGGAACACGCCCGCCGGCTCGCCGCGAGCATTCCGCAGTCCCGGCTGGAATGGATCCCGGACGCCGGTCACCTCGTCCAGCTGGATTCCCCGGCGCTGGTGACCGCGCTGCTCGCCGGGCACGTCGCGGTCTGATCCGGCCCGGCTTTCCAGGCACGGTGGTCAGCTCTCGGCTCCGAGGTTGATGACGAGCCCGTCGGGGTCGTGCACTTGGGCAACCCGTTCTCCCCAGGGCATGTCGGTCGGTTCGCGCTGGCCGGTGGCCCCTGCGTCGAGGGCGCGGCGATATGCGTCGTCGACGTCGTCGACGTAGAACCACAGCGCTGTCCGGTCATGCGTGCTGCCCATCCCCGCGTCCCCGCGGCCGATGCCCAGCGAGGTCCCGCCGACGGTCAGCGTGACGTACTCGTCCGCGCCGTCCTCGCCGGCGAACCCGTAGGCCCGCTCGGCGTCGAACGCAGCTCGGTAGAAGTCCACGAGGCGACCAAGATCACCGGTGGTCAGGATCGGGAAGCCGCTACGAACCGCCATCGCATCAGCGTACGTGCGGCCGTGGACGCCGGGCACGATCAGACCGCGGCGTTCGGGCTCGGTTCGGGTGGTGACGAGCTCTTCGCGGCCGCAGCCCCGGGTGCCGCCGCTCGCCGCCGTGCGCGCAGCGCGTTCACTCCGACGTGCCCGGTAGCGCGTCCCACTATTCGGACGCCTATCCGTCTTGGTCGCCGCGAGCTGGCCTCCCGGCTTGGTGACCGTGCCCACGATGCGGGAACCCGTGGGCCGCCGGGTTCGGGGGCGCCGATAAGGTGCGCTGGTCCGTTCGGGTCACGAGGGAGGAATCGGGCTATGGCTGTCGACCGCGCCCAGGCACCGGAAGTGCCGGGCTCCGAGGGATCGGGCGGGTCCCGCAACTCGACGCGGCAGGTCCTGACCGCCAGCCTCGTGGGCACCTCGATCGAGTTCTACGACTTCTACGTCTACGCCACCGCGGCGGTCCTGGTGTTCCCGCACCTGTTCTTCCCGCCCGGCGACGACACCGCGGCGACCCTGCAGTCGCTGGCCACCTTCGCCATCGCCTTCATCGCCCGCCCGGTCGGCTCGGCGATGTTCGGGCACTTCGGCGACCGCATCGGGCGCAAGGCCACCCTGGTCGCCTCGCTGCTGACCATGGGCATCTCCACGCTGGTCATCGGCCTGTTGCCCGGCTACGCGCAGATCGGCGTGCTCGCCCCGCTGCTGCTGGCGCTGTGCCGGTTCGGGCAGGGCATCGGCCTCGGCGGCGAATGGGGTGGTGCCGCGCTGCTGGCCACCGAGAACGCCCCGGCGCACAAGCGCGGGCTGTTCGGCACGTTCCCGCAGCTCGGCGCACCCATCGGCTTCTTCCTGGCCAACGGGCTGTTCCTCGTGCTGTCCGGGGTGATGGACGACGAGGCGTTCCTCAGCTGGGGCTGGCGGATCCCGTTCCTGCTCTCGGCCGTGCTCGTCGTGGTCGGCCTGTGGGTGCGGCTGAGCCTGCACGAGACCCCGGCCTTCAGCAAGGTCGTCGCCTCCGACCAGCGCGCCAAGGTCCCGTTCACCCAGGTGTTCCGGTACGACTCCAAGGCGCTGGTGCTGGGCACCTTCATCATGCTGGCCACCTACGTGCTGTTCTACCTGATGACGGTGTTCTCGCTGTCGTACGGCACCGCCGAGGAGGGCCTGGGCTACGACCGCTCGCACTTCCTGGTGCTGCTGCTGATCGGCGTCGTCTTCTTCGGGCTGATGACCCCGCTGTCCGGCTGGCTGGCCGACCGGTTCGGCCGCCGTCCCACGCTCATCGTCACCACGCTGGCGATCATCGTGTTCGGCCTCGCGCTGGGGCCCTGGTTCGGCACCGGCAGCGATGCTTCCTCGCTGTCCTTCCTCATCGTCGGGCTGAGCCTGATGGGGCTGACGTTCGGGCCGATGGGCGCGGTGCTGCCGGAGCTGTTCCCCACCGCGGTGCGCTACACGGGTGCCTCGATCTCCTACAACATGGCCAGCCTGCTGGGCGCGTCGGTCGCGCCCTACATCGCCACCTGGCTGGCGAGCTCGCACGGTCTGGGCTGGGTCGGCGTCTACCTCGCGGCGATGGGCGCGCTGACGCTGATCGCCCTGCTGGCTAGCCGGGAAACCCGCGAGAAGTCCCTGGAGTCCTAGGAACCGCCCCGGCCGTCCGCGGCCAGGTGCTGCTGCAAGCGGTCCACGAACACCGCCTGCGCCGGGTTGAGCTTGGTGCGGGCGGTGTCCGGATCGCACCATAGCGCCCGGTCCACCTCGGGGAAGCGCTGCGCGCGGCCGGATTTCGGCGGCCAGGTCACCTCGAACTCGTTGCTGCGCAACTCCTGCTCGTCGAACTCGCCTTCGACCGCGAACGCCGTCACCACCTTGCCGCTGCGCAGCGTGCTGCGGCCCAGGTCGAGCAGCGCCGGATCGCCGAGGTCGGCCCCCGTTTCCTCGGTGAATTCACGTAGAGCGGCGGCACGTGCGTCCTCGTCCGGATCGTGCTCGCCCTTGGGCAGTGACCAGGCGCCCGCGTCCTTGTTGCGCCAGAACGGTCCGCCAGGGTGCACCACCAGGACCTGCAGCGCGCCGCCGCGCAGCCGGAACAGCAGGATCCCTGCGCTGTGCTGGCTCATCCGGCCAGTGTGGCGCACGCGCTGCCCGCCCCGCGCGGGTGCGGGATGCTCGGCGGCGTGGAGCGGGTGGTGCTGCACGTGGACCTCGACCAGTTCATCGTGGCCGTCGAACTGCTGCGCCGTCCGGAGCTGCGCGGACTGCCGGTCCTGGTGGGCGGTTCCGGTGATCCGACCGAGCGCGGCGTGGTGGCCGGTGCCTCCTACGAGGCGCGCGAGCACCGCGTCGTGTCCGGGACGCCGCTGCGCACCGCCGCCGCCCGGTGTCCGGAGGCGGTGTTCCTGCCCGCGGATCGGGAGACCTACCTCGCGGCCTCGGTCGAGGTCATGGACGCGCTGCGCGAGTTCGGCGCGATCGTGGAAGAGGCCGGTTGGGACGAGGCGTTCCTGCTCGCCGACACCGACGACGCCCGGGAGTTCGCCCGCGCGATCCAGCGGCGAGTGCTGCAGCGCAGCGGGCTGAACTGCTCGGTGGGCATCGGGGACAACAAGCTGCGCGCCAAGCTCGCCTCCGGGATGGCCAAGCCCGCCGGGGTGTTCCGGCTGGACGTGACCGACTGGGTCGCGGTGATGGCCGAGCGGCCCGCGGAGGCGCTGCTGGGCGTCGGACCCAAGACCGCGCGGAAGCTGTCCGCGCTGGGCATCGACACCGTCGGCGGGCTCGCTGCGGCCGATCCGGGCGAACTGGCCGCGGCGTTCGGCCCGGCGACCGGACCGTGGTTGGTGGCGCTCGCCCACGGCTTCGACTCCTCGCCGGTCAGCGACGAGCCGCGCCGGCCGCGTTCCCGCGGGCGGGAGGTCACCTTCCAGCAGGACGTGCGCGATCCGGACCGGGTGCGTGCCGAACTCGCGCAGGTGGCCGGCACGGTCAGCGATGACCTGGCCGCCGGTGGGGACGTGGCGCGCCGGGTGGTGGTCAAGATCCGGGATTCGCGGTTCGCCACGCACACCCACGGGGTCGCCCTGCCGGAACCGACCCGGGACGCGGCCGAGATCGAGCGCGCTGCGCTGCGGGCGTTGGAATCGTTCGCGTTGCAGCGCCCGATTCGCCTCGTCGGGGTCCGTGCCGAGCTCGGTTGACCGCTCGTCCCGCGGCCGTCGACGCCCACCGACGCCGCGATCGCTGGATCGAGTGGAGGTCCCGGCACTCCTCTGTTCGCGCCTGTTGATCTCCTGAGACGGTTCTCCCGCTCGCGATCAACGGATCCCCGCCGAAGTCGCGAGTTCCCTTCCGGCACAACGAGAAAGGAGTCAATGTAGATGGACCTGGAGCACGAGGGCGAGATCATCAATCCCGAGGCCGCTGAGGAGGAGACCGAGGTGGACGACGAGGAGTAGCCAGGCTGCTCTTCCCGCCCGGCTGCGGGGCGTTCCCGGTCGATGTGGTGTGTGGGTGACCGGAGCGCCCCGCAACCGCGGTGCCTGCCCAGGCGGGGCCGCCCCGGATCCTGTCCCCGGGGCGGCCCTCCGCGCCGAACCCCCGTCCCGATCGCCCTGAATCCCCCGAACGGGAGCCGCGTCGCTCGCCGATTCAGCCGTTCCAGTCGACCAGCTGCACGATCACCCCGTTCGGATCGCGGACCTGGAACGCGCGCTCGCCCCATTCCTCGGTGGTCAGCGGCATGGTGATCGCCACGGCCTCGTGCTGCAGCCGTGCGAGCTCGCCCTCCAGGTCGTCGACGACGAAGGCGAGGATCAGCCCCGCTGCGTGCTCGTCGCGCTGGTCCGCGGGCAGGGTGGTCAGCCCGAGCTGCAGGAACACGACGTTCATCCCGGAATCCGGTCTGGTCAGCGAAGCGAAACCCGGAGCGGAGGCCGCTTCGGTGAATCCGAAGTGTCGGACGAGGAATCCCGCGGAGGCGGCCGGATCCGCGACGTTCAGCGAGACGGCCGAGCCGGTGATGCGCATGGTGAGGCCCTTCGACGATCTGCGGCGTGCCGCGCAGCGTACCGCCCTCCGGTTCCGGCCGGCGCCTGATGAAACGTGGTCTGCTGCGCGAGAAGCACGCGGCAGCAGCGGATGGGTCTGCGATCACTCGACCCGGTGATCTTGTGGATGTCGGTTCTGTGGCGCCGTGCCCGTCTCCGCCGCGCTCTTACGATCACGGCGGCCGGTGTGCAGCCGAACGCAGCGCACCGAAGGTGCAGCGCGCAACTCGGGAGCGGACGCATGCAGCTGGCGGTCGAGCAGCAGTCGGACGTGGTGCCGCGGCCGGCGGGGCGGGCGCGGTCCCGAACGGGGGTGGCGCTGGTCGCGGCGACGGTGGTCGTGGCCGCGGCGGTGTTCTGGCTGGTGCACGACGCGCTGCTCGATGACAGCTACATCACGCTGAGCTATGCGAAGCGCCTGGCGTTGCACGGCGAGTGGGGGCTGGTGCCGGGCGAGTTCGCGAATTCGGCGACCTCTCCGCTCAACGTGGTGCTGCTGGCGGCGGGCACGACCGTGCTGCGTTCGCCGGTGCTGGCGCTGGGTGTCTTGTTCGTGGGCTGCGCCGTGCTGTCGGTGCTGGCGCTGCGCCGCGCGGCCGCCGACAGCGGCCTTCCGCGCTGGATCGCTCCGCTGGGCACGGCATCGATCGTGCTCAACCCGCTGGTGCTGTCGACTGTGGGCTTGGAGATGACGCTCGCCGGTGCGTTGCTGGCGGTGCTGCTGGCGTGCGCCACCGGGAACCGTCCCGTGCTGTTGGGCGTCGTCGGCGCGCTGCTGGCGCTCACCCGCCTCGACCTGGCGCTGTTCGTGCTCGTCGTGCTGGCCGGACAGCCGGCGGTGTGGCGGTCCTGGTGGAAGTGGTCGCTCAGCGGGCTGCTCACCGTGGCTCCCTGGTTGGTGTTCAGCTGGTACGCGTTCGGTTCGGCCATCCCGGACACGCTGGTGATCAAGCAGGTGCAGAAGGCCTGGGGCGAGCTCGGTTTCCACAACGGCTACGAGTGGTACGTGACCAACATGACCACCGCCACGCTGCTCGCCGCGGTCCCGGCCGTCGTCGGTGCGGTGTGCCTGGTGCTGCTGTGCTTGTTGCGCGGACGCGGTCGGACGGTGCGGTTGTGGCCGTGGGCACTGCTCGGTTTCGGCGGAATCGCGCACTACGCCGCGTATTCCGCGATGGAGGTTCCCCCCTACCACTGGTACTACGCCCCGGTTCTGATCGGCGCGGTCTTCCCGGTGTGCGCCTGCATCGGTGCGCTGGCACGGCAACCGCGGATGCTGCTGCCGGCCGCGGTCGCCGCGCTCGCCCTGGTGCTGCCGCAGTCGTGGTTCGCGCTGAACCAGGGCGTGCCCTGGCAGGTGGCGCCGGTGAGCACGAACTGGGCGACCGCGCAGGAGTACGCGCGGATCGGTGCCGAGGTGGGCAGGACCGTCGGCGATGCGACCGTGGCCGGGCACGGTGAGATCGGTGCGATGGCCTACTTCTGCGAGTGCCGGGTCATGGACGGGTTCTCCGATCGCGGTTACATCGGACCCGAGCTCGAACAGCGCATCGAGGAGGCGGGGCCGACGATGGCCGCGCTGCTGCGGTTCAACTACCGGCACTTCGAGCCGGCCGACCCCGAACCGGTCGATTACGTGCTGCGCCGCGAGCAGGGACCCGGTCCGGACCCGTTCTGGACGATCACCGCGCCGCTGGGCGAGCAGACCCACCTGGTGCTGGAGCCGGCGCAGGGCTGACCCGATGGACCTGCGCGGCCGGCAGTGCTCGCCTACGGTTGCCGCATGACCCTGACCGGCGGCGGTTCCGCGGACGGCGGGCGCGAGCACCTGTCGGTGAACCCGGTGTTCGCGGCCGAACCGGTGCAGGTCCCGCGGGACCGGTTCCCGCCCGGCGACCTGGATCCGGAGGTCGCTTACCAGATCGTGCACGACGAACTGATGCTCGACGGCAACGCGCGGCTGAACCTGGCCACGTTCGTCGGCAGCTGGATGGAACCCGCGGCCGCCCGGCTGATGGCCGAATCCTTCGACAAGAACGCCATCGACAAGGACGAATACCCGCGCACCGCCGAGTTGGAGCAGCGCTGCGTGCGGATGCTGGCCCGGCTGTGGCACGCGCCCGACCCGGCGGACACCGTCGGCTGCTCGACGACCGGGTCCAGCGAGGCGTGCATGCTGGCCGGGCTCGCGCTCAAGCGCCGCTGGCAGCACCGGCAGCGTGCCGCGGGCCGCCCGGCCGATCGGCCGAACATCGTGATGGGTGCCAACGTCCAGGTGTGCTGGGAGAAGTTCGCGAACTACTGGGACGTGCAGCCGCGCACCGTTCCGGTGTCCGGGGACCGGTTGCACCTGGAGGCCGAAGAGGCCGCGTCGCTCTGCGATGAGGGCACGATCGGCGTCGTGGCCGTTCTCGGTTCCACATTGGACGGAAGCTACGAGCCGGTGCACGAGATCTGCGCTGCGCTCGACGAACTGCAGCGCGAACACGGCATCGACGTCCCGGTGCACGTCGACGGTGCGTCCGGGGCGATGATCGCCCCGTTCTGCGATCCCGAACTCGTGTGGGACTTCCAGCTCGCCCGGGTGGCCTCGATCAACACCTCCGGGCACAAGTACGGGCTCGTCTACCCGGGCGTGGGCTGGGTGGTCTGGCGCGACACCGCCGCGCTGCCGGACGATCTCGTGTTCCGGGTCAACTACCTGGGCGGCACGCTGCCCACGTTCGCGCTGAACTTCTCCCGACCGGGCGCGCAGGTCATCGCGCAGTACTTCATGTTCCTGCGGCTGGGTTTCGCCGGATACCACCGGGTGCAGAGCACCGCGCGGGACGTGGCCACGACGCTGTCCGCCGAGATCGGCGCGCTCGGCCCGTTCCGGTTGATCACCCGCGGCGACGAGCTCCCGGTGTTCGCCTGCACCCTCGCCGAGAGCGTGGACCGGTTCTCAGTGTTCGACGTCTCCGCTCACCTGCGCCAGCGCGGCTGGCTCGTACCCGCCTATACCTTCCCGCCCAATCGCACCGATCTGGCGGTGCTGCGCATCGTGGTGCGCAACGGGATGAGCCACGACCTCGCCGACCTGCTGCTCGGCGATCTGCGCGGCGTCCTCGCCGAACTCGACCGGCAGCCCGGCCCGGTGCGCGGCCCGGAAGCCAGCTCGTTCGCCCACGGCAGCGGAACCCCGCGCAGCTGACCCCGGGTGTTCGGGAAGATTCGGCCGCCGCGACCGAGCACGTCGCGCGCCGTCAGGGCTGCCCCTCACCGTGGCAGAGGCGGTCGGCGACGTCGGTGAGCACGTCGACGCCGGCGAGCATGTCGGCGTCGTCGGTGTGCTCGAACTCGTTGTGCGCCACACCGCCCGCGCTGGGTACGAACAGCATCACCGTGGGCACAACGTCTTTCATGTTCGTCGAATCGTGCCCGGCCAGGGTGAGCATCCTGCGGTGCGGCAGTCCCAGCTCCTCGACCGCAGCCTCGGCGAGCCGCACGCCCGCGGGCTGGTAGGGCTCGATGTCCCAGGCGTGCGCGGTACCCAGCGACACCGCCACGCCGGCCCGCTCGCGCACCTGCGCGAACACCTCGTGCAGCCGGGTGTCCGCGGTGCGCAGCACGTCGAGATCCGCTGAGCGCAGGTCCAGGTGCAGTTGCGCTTCGCGGGCCACGACGACCGGTGAGTTCGGCAGCACCGTCAGCTGGCCGACCGAGGTGTGCAGCACGCCCTCGGCGAACTCGTCGGCCAACTCGCGCACGGCCGTGACGATCTTCGCCGCCCCGTAGAGCGCGTCCCGGCGCTGGGTCATCGGGGTGGAGCCGGTGTGCGACTGCTCGCCGTGCACCGACACCCGGTACTTGCGCGCGGCCCAGTTGGACTCCACTAGGCCGATGGTGCGGCCCTCCTGCTCCAGGAAGCTGCCCTGCTCGACGTGGATTTCGGCGTAAGAAGCCAGTTCCGGGCACTCGTCGGTGCCGGCGAACCCGATGTCGGTCAGCGCTGCGCGCACGCTCGTGCCGCCCGCATCACAGGTGTCCAGCGCCGTGTCCGGATCGAGTTTGCCGGTGAACACCGCGCTGCCCATCATGCTCGGCTGGAAGCGCGAGCCCTCCTCGTTGAACCAGTTGACCACCGCGATGTTGAGCGGCGGCGGCGCATCCGCGCCGCGGAACCGGTCGCGCAGCCGTGCCGCGGTGTGCGCGGCGGCCAGCACCCCGTAGGCGCCGTCGAAGCGCCCGCCCGCGGGCTGGCTGTCCAGGTGCGATCCCAGCAGCACGTAGGGAGCTCCCGGTGTCCAGGTCAGCAGGCCGAACAGGTTGCCGATCCGGTCCACCCGGACTTCG
Organism: Saccharopolyspora montiporae; assembly: GCF_015209505.1. Lineage (GTDB taxonomy): Bacteria > Actinomycetota > Actinomycetes > Mycobacteriales > Pseudonocardiaceae > Saccharopolyspora > Saccharopolyspora montiporae. The sequence goes on along the minus strand of NZ_JADEYC010000027.1, from coordinate 145 downwards.
AAACCACCCTGCTGCAGCCATTCCCGCAGCCATTGCTTGGTCGCGGCATCGGCGGGATCGGCGGCCTCGCGGTGCACCCCGCCGGATTCGGTGGCTCCGATGGCCGACATGGCGGCGAAATCGGTGAGGAATGCTGCTGCGGCGG
>NZ_JADEYC010000026.1 GCF_015209505.1 Saccharopolyspora montiporae | reverse complement strand
CCACTTTTTTTATGCCCAAACACAGTCGAATCCGGTCCCGCGGTGGGAACCGGTCAGCGGGTGCGGCGGTTGATCTCGTAGCAGAGGACCGCGGCCGCGGAAGCGACGTTGAGCGATTCGATCCCGTTGTGCATGGGGATGCCGATCGGCTGGGCGATGCGTTCCTGGACTTCTGCGGAAAGCCCCGCGGTTTCGCTGCCCAGGACGAACACCGCCCGCGGGCCGAAATCGGCCTCGAACAAGCCCGTCTCGGCGCTGGCGTCGAGGGCGTAGAGCGGGTAACCGGCCTCGGTGAGCAGCTCGGCGGCTTCGGCAGCGGTCCGGGTGCGCAGCACCGGTGCGTGGAACGCGACTCCGGCGGATGCCTTGATGACCAGCGGGTCGATCGCGGCGACGCCCCGATGCGGCACGACGATCCCGTCGATGCCCGAAGCGGTCGCGGTACGCAGGATCATTCCCACGTTGGCCGGGGTGGTCAGCCCGTCCAGCAGCAGCAGCCGCCCCGGAGCGTGCGCCGGGTCGGCGAGCGCGTCCACCAGCGGCCGCATCCGGCGGGCCACGACGTCGGCCGCCACACCCTGATCGTGCCTGCCGTTGCCGGCCAGCACTTTCACCCGGTGCGCGCTGGCGCGCTGCACGCGGACCGCTCGATCGGCCGCGGCTTCCTTGATCTCCTGGACGACCGGCCCGCACACGTCTTCGGCGAGGATCACCTTGTCGACGCGAAGATCGAGGTCTCCCAACGCTTCCAGCACCGGCTTGCGCCCGTAGATGGTCACGAACCGGTCCTTGGGGGAGACATCACCACTCACGTCTCGAGTCTCCCATGCACGCATCGCGACGCTCGGACGGCGGCCGTTCATGTGCCAGGATCGCGGGCATGCCCGATCGCCTCTCCGCCTTAGACGCGTCGTTCCTGTACTTGGAGGACTACACGACCCCCATGCACGTGGGCGGGGTCGCGATCTTCCGCCGACCGCGCGCCGGATTCGATTACGACAAGATGCTGTCGCTCATCGAACGCAGGCTGGCGCTCGTGCCGCGCTACCGGCAGCGCGTGCTGCACGTGCCGGGCAAGATGGCGCGCCCGGTGTGGGTGGACGACGAAGACTTCGACATCACGTACCACGTGCGGCGGTCGGCCCTGCCGAAACCGGGCAACGATGAACAGCTGCACGACCTGATCGCCCGGCTCATGTCCCGCAAGCTCGATCCGACGCGCCCGCTCTGGGAGATCTACCTCGTCGAAGGGCTGTCCAAGAACCGGGTCGCCGTCATCACCAAGACGCACCAGGCGATGGTGGACGGTGTGGGATCGATCGACATCGCGCAGGTGATGCTCGACGCCGATCGCGGCGACAGCGCAGGCGACGCCGACGATCTGTGGATGCCGCGTCCGGCACCCAGCGGGCCCGGGCTGCTGTTGGAAGCGGTCGCGGACGCTGTGCAGCGACCGGGCGAGATCGTGGAGAACGTGCGTGCCGCCGCCGGTGATGCCACGGCCACCGTGCAGAAGGTGGCGCGGACGTTCGGCGGCGTGGTTTCGGCATTGCGCACCGCGGTCATCCCGGCCCCGGCCGGTCCGCTGAACCTGCCGACGTCCACCCAGCGCCGGTTCGCCGTGGCACGGGCGAAGCTGGACGACCTGCGCTCGGTGCGGCGGGCGCACGGCAGCACGGTCAACGACGTGGTGCTGTCTGTGCTGGCCGGGGCACTGCGCAACTGGCTGCTGTCCCGCGGCGAAGTCGTGACGGGCTCCACGACGCTGCGCGCGATCGTCCCGGTGTCCGTGCGCTCCGCGGAGCACACCGGCGAACAGGAGAGCAGTAGCCGTCCGGTCGGGGGGAACGTCTCGGCGCACCTCGTCGACCTACCGGTGGGCGAGGCCAATCCCGTCGTGCGGCTGCACCACCTCACGCACGCCATGCGCGCGCACAGCGACTCCGGGCAGTCAGTGGCCGCCGACGCGTTGGTGAAGGCGTCCGGGTTCGCCCCGCCGACCCTGCACGCTCTCGGCGCCCGCGTGGCCAACCAGCTGTCCGACCGGCTGTTCAACGTGCTGGTCACGAACGTGCCGGGCCCGCAGGTGCCGCTGTACGCGGCGGAGGCGAAGATGATGGAGATGTTCCCGGTGGTGCCGCTGGCCAAGAACCAGTCGCTGTCGGTCGGGATCACCTCCTACAACGGCGGTGTGTTCTTCGGGTTGAACGGGGACCGGGACGCCATGCCGGACGTCGACGTGTTGGCGACGATGATCGGCGAAGCAGTGGACGAGATGATCGGGACGGTCGACGGATGAGGGTTTACGTACCCGCCACGGTGCGGATGTTGCGCGGGCTGGTGGACGACCAGCAGTTGCAGCCGCTCAGCGGAACCGCTTTCGCGCTGACCCCGGCGCTGCGCGAGTCGTACGCGACCGGGGACACCGAGGAACTGGAGTACGCGGCGATGCGCGAAGCCGCGCGGGCCTCGTTGCGGTTGATCTCCAGCGAGCAGGGCGAGGGCGAGAAGGGCGAACTGCGCAGAGCGGTGGTTTCGGCCGATGTCGAGAACCCGACGCTGCGCCCCGATCTGGACAGCGCGGTCGTGCGGTTGTCCGGGCCGATCGGGTGGAAACAGGTGGCCGCTGTGCACGTGGACACCGCCGAGGCCGAGGACGCGGTGCGTGCGGCCGCGGAGGTCATCGACGCTGCCGATCTCGGTGACCCGGACGCGGATTTCGTGCTCGGCGAGGCCGAGGACCACGAGCTGGCCTGGTACGCGCCGCAGGAAGTGCCGTTCCTGCTCGACTTGATGTGATCGCAGGTGCCCGCCGCAGGGATGGTCAGCCCGGGGGCTGGGCCTGCGGCATCGGCGCGTCCCGGAAGACGCCGATCTCCTCGGGCGGTGGCGGCTGGATGTCGGCGGGCGCGCCCCAGTCGTGGTAGGTCGAGGTGAGCGAGACCTGCCCGGCTTGGGCGACCTGTTGGGTGGCGGCGAACTTCGCCGGCAGGCCCGCCTCGTCCAACCACAGCTGGTACCCGAACTCCGCGCGCCCGGAGTCGGCGGCCTTGCGGAAGCGTTCGCGCTGCTGCGGGTCCTCGGCCAGTTCCGCGGCTTCGGCGGTGAGCACCCGCAACTCGTAGCGGGTGGTGGGCGTGCCGCGGAGCTCCTCCGGGGTGGAGGACTGCACGCGGGTAGCGGGTTCGATGCCGGCGAACGCGGTGCGCGGATCGGCGGCCGCGTGCATCTGGGACAGCGCCGGGCTGAGCAGCTTGCCGACGAAGTCCTGCGTCCCGGGTACGACCTTCACCCACGGTTTGTCCGGTTCTGGGTGGGCCAGCGGGGTTTTCAGGTACCCCACACCGTCCACCATGGACAGATCGACCGGTTGCGGGTGGGTGTCCTGGTTCGCCTGCGTCGCACCGTCCACGGCCAGATCCACGCGCGGCCCCTCGTAGCGCACCACGCCCTGCGCGTCGAGCTCGCCGACCAGCCCCAGGTTGCCGGAGATGTCGGTCCGCACGCTGGACTGTTCGGCGAGCTTGCCCATCACCTCGGTGAGCACCGGTTCGGCGGTCGGGCGCGGATCGGGCCGGGCGGCAGCGGCGCCCGGAGCGGGCGGTGCGGGCGGCGGTGGTGGTGAACCGCATGCGGCCAGCGCCGCGGTGATGGCCAGCCCACCGGTCAACACGGTGGTCCACGTTCGGGCTCGGGACATGGACGAGCTCCTCGCACCGGGGAAACGCTGGAATGTGCGGTGCCGCGAGCGGGGCTGCACTGCCCGGCGGCCGTTGCGCCAACGCTAACAACGGTCTCGCCGCGTCACAGGGCACGGCAGCGCCCGTTCGAGCGACGTTCACGCGTCGTCAACACCTGCGCGGGAGCGCAACAACCGACGCAGTGACCCCAACTGCTCCGTTCGGCCGCACTCGGCGGCGTAACTGTCCAGGTGACAGTCCGGATCATCGCCTCCGCCGAGGTGGCCGCAGTTCGGCGGGCACTCCTCGGCGGCCTCGGCGAACCCTTCGAATGCGTCCACCAGATCGTCCGCGGTGACGTGCGCCAACCCGAAGGAACGAATCCCCGGTGTGTCGACGACCCAGCCGTGCTCGGGCAGCGCCAGGGCGACCGCGGACGTGGAGGTGTGCCGCCCCTTGCCGACACCGCTCACCTCGGCGGTGGCCCGGGCAGCGGCCGGAACCAGTTCGTTGACCAGCGTCGACTTGCCCACCCCGGAATGGCCCACGAGTGCCGACACCCGGCTGGACAGCATCTCGCGCAGCTGGTCGGGTGCGTCGCCCAGGCCGGTCATCGCGATCGGTAGGTCCAGCGCGCGGTAGCCGGCCAACCACCCGCCGGGTTCGGCGAGATCGGATTTGGTCAGGCACAGCACCGGGCGCAACCCGCCCGCGTAGGCCGCGACCAGGCAGCGGTCGATGAAGCCGGTCCGTGGGGGCGGGTCGGCCAGGGCCGTGACGATGACCAGCTGCTCGGCGTTGGCCACGACGACCCGCTCGTAGGGGTCGGTGTCGTCGGCGGTGCGGCGCAGCACGCTGCTGCGCTCGTGCACGCGCACCATCCGGGCCAGGGTGTCCGGCTTGCCCGAGGTGTCACCGACCAGGTCCACGTCGTCGCCGACGACGACGGGCGTCCGGCCCAGTTCGCGGGCCCGCATGGCGACGACGATCCGGGCCGGGTCACCGCTCAGCGCGCAGGTCCACCGCCCCCGGTCCACGGCCACGACCATGGCCCGGACGGCGTCGCTGTGCTTGGGCCGCTGCTTGCTGCGCGGCCGGCTGCCGCGCCCGGGACGCACCCGGACATCGGATTCGTCCAGGTCACGGTTTCCCCGCTTGCGCATTCATGCCTCCGGCCGCGCGGCGGGCGCGGCCGTCTCGGGTGCGTTCATGCGGCCTCCAGCATCGCCGACCACATCCCGGGGAAGTCGGGGATCGTTTTCGCGGTGGTGCCGATGTCCTCGACCAGCACCCCGGGAACCGCCAACCCGAGGATGGCACCGGCGGTGGCCATCCGGTGGTCGGCGTAGGAGTGCCAGGTGCTCGGGGTGAGCTCACCGCCGTCGATGAGCAGGCCGTCGGCCGTCTGCTCGACCTGCGCGCCCATCGCCCCGAGCTCGTGCTGCAGCGCGGCGAGCCGATCGGTCTCGTGCCCGCGCAGGTGGGCGATGCCGCGCAGCCGGGAGCGTCCCCGGGCGAGCGCGGCCAGCGCGGCCGCGGTCGGGGCCAGTTCGCCGACGTCGTGCAGGTCGACGTCCACCGGGCGCAGCGCCTCCGCCCCGCGCACGGTCAGCCCGTCACCGGTCAGCCGCACCTGGGCGCCGAACTCGGTGAGGATGCCGCGGAACGCGTCCCCGGCCTGGGTCGTGCTGCTCGGCCAGCCCGGCACCGTCACGGTCCCGGACGTGGCCGCCGCGGCCGCCAGGAACGGGGTCGCGTTGGACAGGTCCGGTTCGACCGCGGTGTCCACCCCGGCCACCGGACCGGGGTGCACCCGCCAACTGCGCGGACCGTGGTCGTCGACGCGCACACCGGCCGTGCGCAGCATGGACACGGTCATGTCGATGTGCGGCAGGGACGGCACCGGACTGCCCTCGTGCACCACGTGCACCCCCGCCTCGAAGCAGGCCCCGGACAGCAGCAGTCCGGAGACGAACTGCGAGGACGCCGACGCGTCGATGGTGACCGTTCCCCCGGCGACCCGGCCGGTTCCGCGGACGGTGAACGGCAGCGCCGAGCCCGTGATGTCGGCACCCAGCGAGCGCACCGCGTCCAGCACCGTGCCCAGTGGACGCTCCCGGGCGCGCGGATCGCCGTCGAAGTCGACGTCCCCGGCGGCCAGGGCAGCCACCGGCGGCACGAACCGCATCACGGTGCCGGCGAGTCCGCAGTCGACCGCGGCCGGCCCGCGCAGCGGTCCCGGCACGACGTGCCAGGAACCGTCCGCGCCGTCGGTGATCCCGGTGCCGAGCGCGCGCAGCGCTCCGGCCATGAGCTCGGTGTCCCTGCTGCGCAGCGGATCACGCAGGGTGGACGGCCCGTCGGCGAGTGCGGCCAGCACCAGGGCGCGGTTGGTGATCGACTTCGAACCCGGGACGGCGACCGTTGCGCGCACCGGACCGGACGCCGCGGGTGCGGCCCACATATCGGTCATGCCCCGATGATCCCGCATGCCCGTCGCGTACCTCGCCACGGGCCCGCTGGCCTGGAATGATGGCGTGCGGAAGGAGGTCGGCATGTGCGGTAGGTACGCCTCCGGGAAAACCCCGGCCGAGCTGGCCGCGGAGTTCGCCGCGGTGGACCGGACCGGTGGTGCGGCACCCGGCCCGGACTTCAACATCGCGCCCACGAAGGACGTGCCCGGCGTGATCGCCGGCCGCGCGGACCAGGAACGCGGGGAGCGGCAGCTGCGGGTCCTGCGCTGGGGCCTGGTCCCGAAGTGGGCCGAGCGCGCGAGCAGCCGGATGATCAACGCGAAGGCGGAGACCGTCATCGCCAAACCCGCGTTCCGCGCGCCGATCAAGTACCACCGCTGCCTGCTGCCCGCCGACGGCTGGTACGAGTGGAAGCGCGAAGCGGGCGGCAAGCAGCCGATCTTCACCACCGGCCCGGACAGCGGTGCGCTAGCTCTGGCGGGCCTCTTCGCGACCTGGCGAGATCCGGCCGAGCCGCAGTCGGAACCGCTGGTCAGCTGCGCGGTGCTCACCACGGCCGCTTTCGGTGCGCTCGCCGACGTGCACCACCGGATGCCGCTGCTGCTCCCCGACCGGTCCTGGCAGCGCTGGCTGGACCCGGAGGTGCACGAGGTCGGGGACCTGCTCGAACCGGATCCGCAGCTGTACGCGGGCCTGCGCAGCCGTCCGGTGTCCAGCGCGGTGAACAAGGTCGCCAACAACGGCCCCGGCCTGGTGGAGGAGGTCCGGCCGGACGAGCCCTCGCCCGTGCGGCTGGACCGCAGCTGATCTCCTGCTGGGCGGGTGCTCTAGGTTGGGTCGGCGTGAACCGGGGTGAGTGCTGATGTGCGGTCGCTATGCCGTGAGCCTGGATCCGGCGGCGCTGGCCGGGGAGTTCGACGCGGTCGATCGCACGGCGGGTTCGATCGGACCGGATTTCAACGTGACGCCCACGCGCACGGTGCCGATCGTCGTGCAGCGCGGTGCCGATCGCAGCGTGCGGCCCGTGCGCTGGGGGCTGGTGCCGACCTGGGCTGCGGAGATCGGGAACGGCCCACCGCTGATCAACGCGCGGGCGGAGACGCTCACCGGAAAGCCGTCCTTCGCCGACGCCGCGGCTCGACGCCGCTGCCTCATGCCGGCCACCGGGTGGTTCGAGTGGCGTCCGGACGACCCGCGCAGGCAGCCCTACCTGTGCAGCGGCGGTGATGGTGCGAGTCTGGCGATGGCCGCGGTGTTCAGCGCGTGGTGGCCCCCGGAGTCCCCGGATCGCCCGCTGGTCAGCTGCGCGGTGGTGACCGCGGCGGCTCGCGGACCCGCGGCGGAGATCCACCACCGGATGCCGCTGCTGCTGCCCGCGCAGCGCTGGGACGAGTGGCTCGATCCGGAGCGCACGCAGCCGGGAGACCTGCTGGAGCCCGATCCGGAGGCGTACCGGTTGCGGATCAGCCCGGTGTCGGCGGAGGTCAACAGCATGCGCCACAACCGACCCGACCTGCTGGAACCCACCGAGGAGTTGCCGATGCCCGCCGAACAAGCAGCGCTGTTCGAATCATGACCGGCTTGCAGGTGGCAACGCCGCACGGCCCGGCGCGGGTCGAGCTGCACTGCGCCGAGGAAGGACGGGCCGCGCTCCTGCTCGGGCACGGCGCCGGCGGAGGTGTCCGCGCCCCGGACCTGGTGGCCGCGACCCGGACCGCCACCGCCGCCGGGGTGCACGTGGCGCTGGTCGAGCAGCCGTACCGGGTGGCGGGGCGTCGTGCTCCGGCGCCTGCCCGGCAGCTGGACGCGGCGTGGCTGGCGGTGGTCGAGGAGCTCGGTGGCCAGCACTTCGCGAACCTCCCGCTGATCTTCGGCGGGCGGTCATCGGGGGCGCGGGTGGCGTGCCGGACGGCTGACCCGGGCGGGGCCTCCGCGGTGCTGTGTCTGGCCTTCCCGGTGCATCCACCGGGCAAGCCGGAGAAGTCCCGGATGTCCGAGCTCGACGGGCTCGACGTGCCAGCGCTGGTGGTGCAGGGCGAGCGGGACGCCTTCGGCCAGCCGACGCCGTCGCATGAGCGCGAGGTCGTGCTGGTGCCGGGGGACCACGCGCTGAAGGCGGATGCCGAAGCGGTGTCGCATGCCGTCGGGGAGTGGTTCGCCCGGGTACTGCGGCTGTTCGACTGAATCATCGTTTTCCCAGGTGGCGCGTGCGTTCACCATCTGAAAAGCAGCTCGTTGTGCGCTGCTCGCCCCGGGCGCAGGATGACGGGCGTAGGTGAAAGCCGCTCACGAACTGGGGGGGAACGTTGCCCGGCGCCGACGAGGAACTGGCAGAACGGGTCCACGGCGGCTCCGATGCCGCGTTCGCCCTGCTCTACGACCGGCACGTGCACGCGGCCCGCAGGCTCGCCGCCACGCTGGCCGTCCCGCCCACCGACCCGGAGGACCTGGTGTCGGAGGCGTTCAGCCGGCTGCTGGGGGCGCTGCGGCGGCGTCGCGTGCTGCACTTCCGCGCCTACCTCAACACGACGATGCGCAACCTGGCCGCCGACACCTGCCGACAGCAGGATCGCTACCGGTTGGTGGCGGACATGACCGCCGTGCCGCACCCGTCCATGGTCGTGCCGTTCACCGACCCGGTCGTGCGGCGCATCGACCGCGCCGAGGTGGGCGACGCGTTCGGGGCGCTGCCCAAGCGGTGGCAAGCCGTGCTGTGGTGGCTGGAAGTGGAAGGTGTGAGCACCGGTGCGGTGGCCGAGACCACCGGCATGTCGGCCGCCGGGGTGTCCGCGTTGGCCTACCGGGCCCGCAACGGGCTGCGCGCCGCGTACGCCCGGTGCGAACGGCGCCCGGCAGTCCACCCCGGCCGCGACCGACCCCGGTCCCGCCGCCCGGCGGATGCGCAGGCCATGACCACCTGTCGCAGGTGAGCGGATCCACCTGCGGGGCGGGCGGCGCGTACCGCGCGGCGCCCACCGGGCCGGGACGCCCTCCCCGGACCGGCCCGGCGGGAGGGCGGCCCGTCCGCGTCATGCGGGCCCTCTCCCGGCCCCTCCGGCCCGGGCGACGTGCGCGCCGCGTGCGGGCTGGAATACGTCGTGCGGTGATCGTGTTGTTCCCGGTGTGACTGCGGATTCGAGGAACACATGCCTGCTGGACCGCCACGGTGCGGCTGCGCGCCCGGCGGCCGGTGACTGCGGACGGACGCGGGTACCCTCGGAGTCGGACCATGCGCAGGACAGCATGGGTTCGTCGCCCGATGTCACCTCACCGAGGCGACGGGAAAGGAGCCCGGTGCCAAGCACCCCACAGCAGCCGGACACCTCCGGGCCGGCCGGGACTGCTGCCCAGTCAGGTGCCGTCGACGAGCAGGCCGACAGCACCTCGGCCGAAGCGGTTCCGCCCCAGGAGGAGGAGACCGAAGAGCAGCGCGCGGCGCGCTTCGAGCGCGACGCCATGCCGCTGCTGGACCAGTTGTACGGCGCGGCGCTGCGGATGACGCGCAACGCGCAGGACGCCGAGGACCTCGTCCAGGAGACCTATCTCAAGGCGTACTCGGCCTTCAAGACGTTCAAGCAGGGCACGAACCTCAAGGCGTGGCTCTACCGGATCCTGACCAACACCTACATCAACGGCTACCGCAAGCGCCAGCGGCAGCCGCAGCAGCAGCCCACCGACGAGATCGCCGACTGGCAGCTGGCCCAGGCGGAGAACCACACCTCCGGCGGTCTGCGCTCGGCCGAGGTGGAGGCGCTGGACAGGCTGCCGGACACCGACGTCAAGAACGCGCTGCAGCAGTTGGCCGAAGAGTTCCGGATGGTCGTCTACCTGGCCGACGTGGAGGGCTTCGCCTACAAGGAGATCGCCGAGATCATGGGGACGCCGATCGGCACCGTGATGTCCCGGCTGCACCGCGGGCGCAGGCAGCTGCGCGACATGCTCAACGGCGTCGCCCGCGACCGCGGTTTCCTGCGGGAGAACAAGCGGGAGGTGAGCACCTCATGAGCGGCTGCGAGAACGACTGGACCTCCTGCGAGGAAGTGCTCGCCGAGGTGTGGTTGTTCCTGGACAACGAGTGCGACCAGCAGCGCCGCGCGCTCGTGCAGGAACACCTCGACGGGTGCGGGAGCTGTCTGGAGCAGTTCGGCATCGAGGAGCACATCAAGGCACTGCTGCACCGCAAGTGCAGCGGGGAGCACGCCCCGGTGGAGCTGCGCGACCGGCTCCGCGCGTCCATCCGGGACGCCATGCTGCAGCGCGCCGAAGTGACCGTGGAGAGCGGGCCGGAGGGCACTTCGGTGGAGGTGCGCACCAAGTACGTCAGCGAGTGACGAGCCCGCCGCGAACGCACGAAAGCCCCGGACTCCGAGTCCGGGGCTTTCGCGTGTTCGGAGCGGCTCGACCGCGGCTCACGAAAGCGGACGCTTGCCGTGGTTGGCCTTGTTCTTCTTGCGGTCCTTCTTCTTGCGGGCGCGCTTACCCATGGGGCCTCCCTCGGCATCGGCGGCGGACCAGGACCCGCTGCGCCGCGTGGCGGCTGCGTTCGGGCTGGTATTCCGGACTTCAGTCTGCCATGTCGGCGACCTGGTGCCGTTGGGTGGTTCCGCTCGTGGTTTCCTGTTCATCGGGCCCGCCGCCCGCGCCGACGGGCCCGATGAGGAGGGGAGTGCCATGGCCGAGGAGATCCGGGCCGAGATGGTCGCCAACGTGATGTCGGTGTCGGTCACCGCGGGCGATCGGGTGGGCGACGGTGATGCGCTGGTGCTGCTGGAATCCATGAAGATGGAGATCCCGGTGCTCAGCGAGGTCTCCGGCACGGTCGCGCAGGTCGGCGTCCAAGCCGGTGACGTCGTCCAGGAAGGCGACCTGATCGCCACCGTCGAATGAGCCCCGACCGCGGCCACCCCGCGGGTGGGCGTGACGACCGGAGAGGTGGACCTTGTCCACGTTGAGCGATCTGCTGGCCGAGCACACCGGGTTGTCCGGTGCGGCCGCCGACCACCTGCAGCTCGTGGTGGCCGAGTGGCAGCTGTTGTCCGATCTCTCGTTCGCGGATTTCCTGCTGTGGGTGCCGACCGGACCGGCGGAGGCCCCGGAGAACCGGTTCCTGTGCGTGGCCCAGGCCAGGCCCACGACCGCGCCCACCGCGCACCCGGAGGACGTGGTGGGCAGCGAAGTCACCCAGGAAGATCATCCGCAGCTGCGCCGCGCGGCGCTGGAGCTGCGGATCTGCCGCGAGGAGGACCCGCGCTGGCACCTGGGCGTGCCCGTGCGGCGGGAGACGATCCCGGTCCGGTTGGGCGACGAGGTGGTCGCGGTGCTCAGCCGGGACACCAACCTCGCGGTGCCGCGGGTGCCTTCCCCGCTGGAGATCTCCTACCTGGGCAGTGCGGCGGACCTGTGCCAGATGGTCGCCGACGGCACGTTCCCCACCGCGGAACCGGCGGCCGATGTGCACACCAGCCCGCGTGTCGGGGACGGCCTGGTCCGGTTGGACAGTTCCGGGACGGTCGTGTTCGCCAGCCCGAACGCGTTGTCCGCCTACCACCGGATGGGCCATGCCGCGGATCTGGTGGGCACCCAGCTGGCCCCGCTGACCCGGTCGCTGCTCAACGACCCGTTCGACGCGGACGAGGTGTCCCAGCGGATCCGGGGCGCGCTCGGCGGCCAGCCCAGCATGCGCATCGAGGCCGAGGCCCGGGGCGCGACGGTGCTGTTCCGGGCGCTACCGCTGCAGCCGCGCGGTCAACCGGCTGGTGCGCTGGCACTGGTGCGCGACGTCACCGAGGTCAAGCGGCGTGATCGCGCGCTGATGTCCAAGGACGCCACCATCCGGGAGATCCACCACCGGGTCAAGAACAACCTGCAGACGGTCGCGGCGCTGCTGCGGCTCCAGGCCCGGCGGACCGGGAACAACGAGGCCGGTCTGGCGCTGAACGAATCGGTGCGCCGAGTGACCTCGATCGCGCTGGTGCACGAGACGTTGTCGATGTCGGTCGACGAGCGGGTGGACCTGGACGACGTGGTCGACCGGGTGATCCCGATGATGAGCGATGTGGCCACGGCGGAGACCGGGGTGAAGGTCCGCCGGGACGGCCGGTTCGGCGTGGTCTCGGCCGAGTTGGCGACTCCGCTGGTCATGGTGCTGACCGAGCTGGTGCAGAACGCGTTGGAGCACGCGTTCAAGGAGGGCCAGGGCGGTGAGGTAGTGGTGCAGGCGGAGCGTTCGGCGCGCTGGCTGGACGTCGTCATCTCCGACGACGGTCGCGGCCTGCCGAAGGGTTTTTCCTTGGAGCGCACCGAACGCCTCGGCCTGCAGATCGTGCGGACCCTCGTCGAATCCGAACTGCGAGGGTCGTTGAGCTTGCGCAGCCGCGGCCGGCAGAGCGGAACCGAAGCTGTGCTCCGGGTTCCGCTCAAGTACCGGCGCTGAGCAGGGCGGGGCCGGTACTGCCGGGGCTGCGCTGCGTGCGTCGATATCCGTGGCGCGCCACATCGGGGTGGGCGTGCCGGGGCCGATCCGGTCGGTGTCCGGTGGCCGCCCACGGGGATGGTGGTTGCACCGGATTCGCCGACATCAACGCTGATCAGCCTGGGTTCTCGTCGGGGTTTGCGGGTTTCGCTGTGCGGTAGCCGTTACTGCCGCCGGGGCGAAAACGGCGGGTCGGTCGCCGGTGGGGTACCGGCCGACCCGGTGCGCTTTCAGCGGGGGGCGTGCCTCATGCGTTGCTGCGGGCCGCCCGGGTGCGGGCGTTGCGCCGCTTGAGCGCGCGCCGCTCGTCCTCGCTCATACCGCCCCAGACACCGGCGTCCTGGCCGCTCTCCAATGCCCAGGCCAGGCACTCCGAGGCGACCGGGCAGCGGCGGCAAACGGCTTTCGCCTCGGCGATCTGCAGCAGCGCAGGACCGCTGTTCCCAACGGGGAAGAACAGTTCCGGGTCCTCGTCGCGGCATACCGCACGGTGGCGCCAGTCCATCGTTCCTTGCTCCTCGCTAGGCGCGCCAACACGCGCCGTGGTCGTTCGTTCGGGGTTTGTGAATGCTTTCACGGAGTCCGTGTGCTTGTGAATGCTTTCACGAACAGCCGCAAAGTCAAGAGATCGATCTAGAGCGGTGAGCGAACTCACCTGAAAGATCGACGAGGCTTGACCAGGGGTTTGTTGTGTTGACGCCACCCGCCGACGGGGGTCGCGAAGCAGCGACTACACTGACCCGTTACGAGAAGGTTATACAGCGACACGCAGGGCGTCCGGCACGGCGGAGAACTCCACCGCGGAACGCTCACCCAGGCTGTCGCCGTCGACCTGCAGGCGCAACGGCTCCGTACAGGCTACGCGGAGATGCCCCACGTCCGCACGCGTGAACAGGGTTTTCCCCTGTGGCGTCGCTCTACCGTGCAGCATCGCGCCGACCTGCCGCAGCACAGCGTAAACGTTCATGCTACGCAGCGCCAGCATTCCCAGGCCGGTATCGAAACCCGTTTCCGGTGACATCCGCACCGGGCGCGACCCCAGGTAGGTCCACGGGTCGGTGTTCGAGACGAACAGGGTGTGCAGGTCGGGTACCGGTTCCTCGTCGCCGACCTGCACCGACAACCGCGGCTCCCGCCGGGCCAGCCGGAAGTAGCAGCCCAGCGCCGTGCGTGCGTACAGCGCTGGGGTCACTGCGCGGCCCTCGGCGCGCAGCTCCTCGACGGCGGCGACCACGTCGGCGTCCCAACCGACGCCCGCGTTGAACGTGAACCAGCGCTCGTCGGCCTTGCCCAGGCCCACCCAGCGGGTGCCGCCGGTCTCCACCGCGCGCAGCAGCCGGTGCGTGGCCTCGACCGGGTCGCGCGGCAAGCCCAGCGCGCGGGCGAACACGTTGGCCGAACCGCCGGGCACCACGCCCAGCACCGGCATCGAGGCGTCGCCGCAGCCGGTCACGGACAGCAGGCCGTTGACCACTTCGTTGACCGTCCCGTCGCCGCCGTGCGCGATCACCAGGTCGGTGCCTTCGGCGGCCGCCGCCCGCGCCGTCTCCCTGGCGTGGCCGGCATGTTCGGTCTGCACCACGTCCAGCTTGAGTTCGCTGGCCAGCGCGTGGGCCAGCACGTCCCGGCCGGCCGCGGAAGTCGCGGTCGCCTGCGGGTTCACGACGAGGACAGCGCGCACAACCCGCAGCCTAGGCCAGGGCCGGATCCGTCCGGTGTCGGGTCGGCCCGTGCGGACGGTGCCTCGTGCACTCCGCCCGACAACGGACTGCCCGCGCGGTGGCGGTGCTCGTCCGGTCAGTTCCGCCGGTGGTCTCCTCCCGGGTCGGGTGCGTTGCGGCCTGGGCCGCGTCCGCCGCGGGCGTGCGGACGTGGTCGGGGCACCCGCCGCAGGTGCGCCGACGCGTCCCGCGCCGCGGGTTCCCGGCCGGTGCCAGGTGCGCAACCCCGGAACGCACCTGCAGGGCACCGCCCGCCGGGGGCGGCCGGACGCGCTGCGCGATGCGCGGGTACCCCGAGACCCGGAAGCGCAGTGCCAGCCATGGGACGATCATGGACCCCCGCGGGTGCGCCGACCATGCGGCGTTCGGGCGGTATTACCATCGATTGTGTTCACGCAGAGTCACCGGCGCTTGTCCCCGGAAGGGTGGAACCCGACGTGTCGATCCCGGAAGTCCCGCGCACGATCCGTCTCGCGGGCCTGCTGACCTCGCTGCAAGCGCTGGCGGGAATCGTGTTCGTGATCGCCTTGCTGGTGCGCAGCACCGCCCCGGAGCTCGGTTCGGTCGGCACCCTGGACCGCACCTCCGTCTACGGCGAGGCCGGCTGGTTCGCCCTGATCTCGGCCGCGGTGCTGACCGCGGGGCTCGGTCTGTGCTTCGGCAAGCACTGGGCGCGCACCCCGTCGCTGCTGCTGCAGCTGCTGCTGCTCGGCGCCGCCTGGTACGCGATGGGCCCGTCGGGCGCCCCGGCCATCGCCCTGGCGATCGCGGCCCCTGCCGTCCTGGTGCTGTGGCTGCTGTTCAACCGGGAGGGGCGCAAGTGGTCCTTCCACGCCATCGCGGCCCCGGACGCCGACCTTCCGGAGCGCTGAGCCGGGTTTCAGGCGGCGAACGCGGTCAGCGCCGGGCCGCTGAGCCGGTAACCGGTCCACTCGTCCAGCGCGACCGCCCCGGCGGCCTCGTAGAAGTCGATCGCGGGCCGGTTCCAGTTCAGCACCGACCACTCCAGCCGGGCATAGCCGTGGCGCACGCACTCCTGCGCCAGCTCCCGCAGTAGCGCTCCGCCCAGGCCGGCACCGCGCTGCTGCGGGCGCACGTACAGGTCTTCCAGGTAGATGCCGTGCACGCCTTCCCAGGTGGAGAAGTTGCGGAACCACAGTGCCAGGCCGGCGACTCCCGCTGCGGAGTCGGCGACGTGGCCGAACAGGGCGGGCGCCTGCCCGAACAGGGCGGTGTGCAGCTGCTCGGTGGTGAGCACGCACTCGTCCGGGGCCCGCTCGTAGTCGGCGAGCTCGTGCACCAGCTCGACCATGGCGGGCACGTCGGCCGGGTGCGCTCTGCGGATCACGGGTTACCTCCGGTTCGCGGTACCGGACACCGGCGGGTGAACGGCTCCGCGCGGAGCACATCATCCGAGCAGCTCAGCCTTGCTGCCAGGGTGGGATGTTCGACCGGGTCAGCTGCGGGACCGCACGCTCCCGACCGAGCACGCTGACCGCGCCGGGATCCAGCGCGAACCGGGCCCCGGCCGGCACCGGTAGGTCGAGCCAGCGAGCGATGAGCGCGCGGCTGAAGTGACCGTGTCCGACCAGGACGACGTCCGCGGCCGTCGTTCGCACCCGGTCGAGCACCCGGTCGGTCCGCTCGGTGATCTGCTCGACGGTCTCGCCCGCGGGGCAGCCGGCGTCCCACACCGTCCACCCCGGAACCTGCTCGCGGATCTCCGCGGTGGTCAGGCCCTCGTAGTCGCCGTAGTCCCATTCGGTCAGCAGTGGTTCGGGCTCCGAGTCGGCCAGGCCGGCGAGCTCGGCCGTGCGCTGGGCGCGCTGCAGCGGGCTGACCAGGACCAGCACCGGGCCCGGTGAGCGCAGCGCCGCCAACGTTTGCCCCGCCTGGCGGGCGCGGAGCTCGCCCTCGGCGGTCAGCGGCAGATCGGTGCGGCTGGTGTGCTTGCCGGACCGGGACCACTCGGTGGTCGCGTGCCGGAGGATGTAGACGTGGTGCGCATCGCCGTCCTGTACCACGCACCGAGCCTAGCCGCCTTCGCCGCGGCGGACCGGGTGGTGGCGTCCCTCGTGCACCGTCCACTGCGGATCCCCGGCACGACATGCGAAGCGCCGGCCGGTGCTTCGACCGGCCGGCGCTTCGAATCGGCTGCGAGATCAGCCCTTCTTGGTCTCCCAGAAGATCTTGTCGATCTCGGCGATGTAATCCAGCAGCTCCTGGCCCGTCTTCGGGTCCATCGAGCCCTTCGTGCCGGTCGCACCGGCTGCCTTGGTGGCCTTGTTGACCAGTTCGTGCAGCTGCGGGTACTTCTCGAAGTGCGGCGGCTTGAAGTAGTCCGTCCACAGCACCCACAGGTGGTGCTTGACGAGGTCAGAGCGCTCCCCGGCGATCAAGATCGCCCGAGTGCGGAACTCCGGGTCCTCGTTGTTCTGGTACTTCTCCTGAATCGCCTTGACGGATTCAGCCTCGATCCGCGCCTGAGCGGGGTCGTACACGCCGCACGGAAGGTCGCAGTGCGCGGTCGCCTCCAGGCGCGGGCTGAGGATTCGCGACAACAGCCGCATGTTTCCTCCCTGAAATGAGTGCTCCGACAGCGCCGACCCTACTCTGGAAGATCCGCTGGGACCCACTGGAGGTGGATGTGAATTCGCTCGGCCGGCTGCCGTGGCGACGCGTGGCGGTGCGCGGGCAGTCGATGGTTCCCACGTTGCGCGACCGGGACGTGGTGCTGGTGCGCCCCGACGCGCGGGTGCGTCCCCGGGACGTGGTGCTGGTGCGCTGGCCGGAACGGCCGCGGCAGCTCTCGGTCAAACGCGCGTTGCGGCCGGAGGGCGCCGGTTGGCACGTGGAGGGGGACAACGGCGCGGGGTCCACCGACTCCCGCCGGCTCGGGCCCGCGCGGGTGCTCGGAGTGGTGCGCTGGCGCCTGTGGCCCCGCCCGGGCCGGGTGCGCTGAGACGGACGTGCCGCGGGGAGCTCGGCCGCCTCAGCCGGTCGTCCGCAGCTGCTCGTAGCGGGCCAGGCAGTTCTGGTAGTCGGGCAGGAGGCCGCGCTCGGCGGCCTGTTCGAGGCTCGGCGCGGTGCGGTCCTTGTCGGACAGCACCGGTTCGCCGTCCAGCTCGGTCCACGGCAGGTCCAGCTTCGGGTCCAGCGGGTCGATGCCGTGCTCGCTGGGCGGGTCGTAGGCGGTGGAGCACAGGTAGGCCATGACGGTGTCGTCGGTGAGCGCGGCGAACGCGTGGCCGAGACCTTCGGCGAGGTAGAGGGACCGGTACTCGGCCGAGTCCAGCCGGACCGCTTCCCACCGGCCGAAGGTGGGCGAACCGGTGCGCACGTCGACGACGATGTCCAGCAGTGCTCCGCGGGGGCAGTACACGTACTTGGCCTGTCCCGGGGGGACGTCGGCGAAGTGCACGCCGCGGATGACGTTGCGCGCCGACACGCTGTGGTTGGTCTGCGCCACCCGCAGGCCGTGCCCGGTTGCTTCGCGGAAGGGTTCTTCCTGGAAGGGCGCCACGAACAGCCCGCGGTGGTCCGGGAAGGACCTGGGGGTGAATTCGAAGGCCCCGGTGATTTCGAGTCGGCGTACCTGCACGTGGGGAGCTTATGGGGTGCGCGGGCGGCTGCCCGGCCGCGGTCGTCCCGTGGTGTGGCTGCGGTCGCGACCGTGCGACCTGCGCCGCGTCGAACAGTACGCACGTACCACTACGAGATCTTGACAATTTGTTGAAACTCCTGGTGGAGTGTGATCCTCGTCGCTGACAGTGATCGAGGAGCCTGGCACACTGTCCGAACCGCAGCGTCCGCCGAGCCGCTGCCCGCACCAGGGCGGCCGGAACTCGGCTCACCAGCGGCGCCGACCCGTTCCGGTATGCCCGGAGGGTCTCCGCCGCAGGGCGGTACAGCCGCCCGCGCCGGTCGGGTACGTGTCCCGTCGGCGGCATGGCTACAGGAGGGACGCCGTGACCACCGTTAACGACAGCACCGCTGGAAGTGCCGGTGCCGATTTGACCAACGAAGAGATCTTCGCGGCCCACGAAGGCGGCAAGCTGGGCGTGCAGCTCACCACGCCGCTGGACACCCCGCGCGACCTCTCGATCGCCTACACGCCCGGTGTCGCGCAGGTCAGCCGCGCCATCGCCAGCGACCAACAGCTCGCCGACCGCTACACCTGGACGCAGAAACTCGTGGCCGTGGTCAGCGACGGCACCGCGGTGCTCGGCCTCGGCGACATCGGGCCGCGCGCCTCGCTGCCCGTGATGGAGGGCAAGTCGGCGCTGTTCAAGTCGTTCGCCGGGCTCGACTCGATCCCGCTCGTGTTGGACACGACCGATGTCGACGAGATCGTCGAGACCCTGGTGCGGCTGCGGCCGTCGTTCGGCGCCGTCAACCTCGAAGACGTCGCCGCGCCGCGCTGCTTCGAGCTTGAGCGCAGGCTGATCGAGGCGCTGGACTGCCCGGTCATGCACGACGACCAGCACGGCACCGCCGTGGTGGTGCTCGCCGCGCTGCGCAACGCCGCCAAGGTCGTCGGCCGCGAGATGTCGACGCTGCGCGTGGTGATCTCCGGAGCCGGGGCCGCCGGTGTCGCGTGCGCGGAGATCCTGCACACCGCCGGAGTCGGCGACATCGTCGTGCTGGACTCCAAGGGCGTCATCCACTCCGGCCGGGACGACCTCACGCCGATCAAGCGCGAGCTCGCGGGGTACACCAATCCCGCGGGGCTCACCGGCGGTTCGGCCGACGCGCTGGCCGGTGCGGACGTGGCCATCGGTGTCTCGGTGGGCAAACTGCCCGAGGAGCAGGTCGAAACCATGGCCGAGGGCGCGATCGTGTTCGCGCTGTCCAACCCCGACCCGGAGATCCACCCGGAGGTCGCCCGGCGGCACGCTTCGGTGGTCGCCACCGGGCGCAGCGACTTCCCGAACCAGATCAACAACGTGCTGGCCTTCCCGGGCATCTTCCGCGGTGCTCTGGAAGTGGGAGCCCGCGAGATCACCGACGGGATGAAGGTCGCCGCGGCCGAGGCGATCGCCGCGGTCGCCGCCGACGACCTGGCGGCCGACCACATCGTGCCCAGCCCGTTGGATCCGCGGGTGGCGCCCGAAGTGACCGCCGCGGTCGCCGCCGCCGCCCGGCGGGACGGGGTCGCCACCGGCTGACGGAGGCCGCGTCGAGGGCCGGGAGGACTGCGGTCCTCCCGGCCCTCGCGCGTCCGGCGCCCCGAAATCGCGCAGATCGCGTCATGATGGGTTCCGAGTGCAGTCACCTCTGCGGACCGCGACGATCTGGACCGGCGAAATGCCGGGTAAAGTCACACGGACGATACTGTGGTGCAGGTCACTTGAGCGTGACGCGCTGGACCTGAGCGGAATGGGTGGTGCGCCCGTGCGACCCGCGCACTACCCGGGAGGGGTGCTGTTGACCAAGCGGAGCGAGCAGCGGGCGGGGCAGCCGGGTGCCGTCGACCTGGCCGCCGCGGAGCCGCTGGCGCCGGTGACCCTGCCCGCGGCACCGGCGCTGCTCAGCACCGAGGACGGGCTGATCGTGCGCGCGACGGAACAGGCCGCCCAGCTGGCCGGGGTCGCCGACGCGCAGGAACTGGCCGGGCGGCGGCTGCGCGAGCTGGTCGTGCGATCCGGTCCCGCGTACCTGCTGCGCGCCCCGGACGGCGATCTGCCGGTGCGGCCCACCACCTGGCCCGCGTCCGAGGACGACCGGCTGCGCATCACGTTGCTCACCGACGTGCGCGACCTCGCGGCCGCCCCGGATCCGGGTGCCGGCGTCGACGACGAGCGCCGCAGGCTGATCGAGGCCCAGCGCATCTCCCGGATCGGCAGCTGGATGTTCTACCCGGACACCGGGGAGTTCTACCGCAGCCCGGTGCTGGGCGAGTTCCTCGCCACCTCGCCGGGTGCCGACAGCGAAGACGTGTTCTCGCTGATCGGCTCCACCCACCCCGACGACCGCGAACGCGCCGAGCGCTTCTACGCCGACCTGCTCACCGCCACCACGTCCGCACCGGTGGAGTTCGAGCTGCGCAACTCCGGCGGCGACCGCGTCTACCTGTGCACCGGGCGGGCCGAGCACGACCGCTCCGGGCGGATCGAGCGCATCCAGGGCACCGTCCAGGACGTCACCGAGCACCGCGCGCTGGAGAACCGGCTGCGCGACGAGCAGCGCAGGCTGCAGGACGCCCAGCAGGTGGCGCGGCTGGGCACCTGGGAACTGGACCAGTGCAGCGGGAAGATGTGGCTCTCGCAGATGCTGCACCAGATCATCGGCAAACCCTGCTCGTCGCCCACCACCTACGACGACTACCTCGCGCACGTGCACCCCGACGACCTGCAGCGGGTGCGCGGCGCCTGGCGACCGCTGTTCGAGCGGCACGAACCCGTGGAGATCGAGCACCGCTACATCCGGGAAGACAACTCGGTGCGGATCCTGCGGGTGCACGGCACCGCCGCCGAACGCGCCGAGCACGGGCCCCTGCTGGTCGGCACCGCCCAGGACGTCACCGAACAGCGCGCCGTGGTCACCCGCATGGAACGCACCAGCCAGCGGTTCACCGACCTGGTCAGCATCACCCCCGTGGGGATCGGGCTGTTCGACCAGGACGAGCAGCTCGTCGACGCCAACGACGCGCTGTGCGACCTGCTCGGCTACCGGCTCGCCCAGCTGCGCGGCAAGTCCGCGCAGGACATCACCCACCCCGCCGAACGCGGGGCCGGCCTGCCCGCCACCGGCGAACAGCCGGGCAGCCGCCGCCGCGTCCCGCAGCGGGTGCTGGTGCGTTCGGACGGCGAACCCGTGCACTGCGAACTGCACGCCTCCACCTCGGTGCAGGACGACGGGGCCAAGTTCTGGCTGGTGGTGTTCCAGGACATCACCGAGCGGCGCCGCGCGGCCGAAGCGCTGCGCCACCAGGCCACGCACGACGACCTGACCGGACTGCCCAACCGGGCGGCGGTCAAGGACCTGCTCGGCGAGCTGCTCGGTGCCGACGACGCGGCCAGCGTGGCCGTGCTGTTCTGCGATATCGACAACTTCAAGCGCATCAACGACTCGCTGGGCCACGACGCGGGCGACGAGCTGCTGGTCGCCCTCGCGCGGCGGCTGGAAGGCGGCCTGCCCGCCGGGTGCACGGCCGCCCGGTTGTCCGGCGACGAGTTCGTCGTCATCTGCCGCGACATCGCCGACGTCGGCGGGATCGACGCGTTGGCCACCCGGGTGTCCGGGCTGCTGCGCACCGCCGTGCCGGTGCACGGCCAGCTCATCCGGGTATCGGCGGCCATCGGCGTGGCCATGCCCACCGCCACCAGCGGCGGCGGGGACGACCTGCTGCGGTTCGCCGACGCCGCCATGTTCGAGGCCAAGCAGCGCGGTGCCGGGAAGGTGTCGCTGGCCAGCCCCGCGCTGATGGCCTCGGCCGACCGCCAGCTGCACCTGGAAGGCCAGCTGCGCGAAGCGCTCAACAACGACGGGCTCGTGCTGCACTACCAACCGGTGCTCGACCGGGACGGCCGGATCGTCACCGCCGAAGCGCTGGTGCGCTGGCCGCACCCGGACCGAGGTCTGCTCGCGCCGGACGCGTTCCTGCCGGTGGCCAAGCAGGGCGACCTACTGCGCGACCTCGACCGCTGGGTGCTGCGCACCGCGCTGCGCGAGGCCGCCGACTGGCCGGCGAGCACCTGCGTCGCGGTGAACCTCGCCGGACTCGTCCCAGGCGCCGCCGACTTCGTCAGCACCGTCTCGGCGCTGATCGGCGAAACCGGGATCGCCTGGGACCGGGTGGTCCTCGAAGTCGTGGAGACCGCGCTGGTCGACTTGCCCTCGCGCACCCGAGCGGAGATGGCCGAGCTCGTCGAACGCGGCGTGCGGTTCGCCGTCGACGACTTCGGCACCGGATACTCCTCGCTGGCGCGACTCAAGGAGCTGCCCGCGCAGGTCATCAAGGTCGACCGCCGGTTCGTCACCGGTGTCGGCGGGGACGCTTCGGACTTCGCCGTCGCCCGCGCCGTCGTGGACATGGCGCACGCCATGGGCCGGTCCTGCGTGGCCGAAGGCGTGGAAACCCCGGTCCAGTTCGACGTGCTGCGCGGGGTCGGGGTGGACGCCTACCAGGGCTGGTTGTTCTCCGGAGCCGTCCCGGCCGAGCAGTTCCGCGCGCTGCTGGCGCTCGGGCCGATGCCGGTTCCGGCGGACTGAACGCGTCGCGCGGAGCGCTCAGGGAAACCGCAGCGCGGCCGGCATCCGGTGCCGCGGCAGGTCGATCAACCGCCGCTGCAGGTCCGCCGGGTGCTGCGCGGCCTGCTGCACCCGGTCGCGGGCGGCGCGCTTGGTCAGCCCCTCCGCCGTGTGCGCGATCAGCGCCTCGCGCCACACGTTGCCGAGCTTGCCGTGTGCGCGCTGCAGCACGTCGCGTACCGCCGACGGCGCGGTCACTTCCTCGGCGAGCACCACCGCGTGCCGGGAATCCGGGGTGCTGCGGTGGAAACGCAGCGCGAACTTCGGCCCCACCAGCTCGGACAGGCCGCGCTGCCCGGCTTCGTCGGCGACGTCCGGGTGGTTGTTGTCCACCGCGAACGCCACCCGGGGGCAGTGGCACGCCAGCAGCATCCGCAGCAGCCACGGGCCCGGATCCGCGCGCAGGTCGAACACCGGGGTGCTGTCCGGTCGCGACCCGATCGGCCGGGACCAGCCCGGATCGCGCAACTGCTCCACCGGCTCGCCGACGAGCCCGACGATACCGGACCGGAAATCCGCGGAGTCCTCGGTGCCGGCGGCCTCCACCGACTGCGGGCCGTGCGTGTAGATCCCCGCGGCACTGCGCAGCGCCAGCTTCCGGGTCTGCGCGGTTGGCTGGCACACGTAGAGGTCACTGGTCGAGCCGATCGCCTGCGCTCCCAGGTAGCTGTGGAAGTCCGGCAGGATCGCGGTGAACACCAGCCCCATCCGCAGCAGCTCCTGCTGCACCTTCTGCCCCAGCGCCGGGGTGCGCGGGCTGAATCCGTAGGCCACCAGCAGCCTGCTGCCCGGCCCGGACAGGCAGCCCGCCCCGCGCGCGGCGAACAACCCGGCGCCTTCCGGCGTGTACGGCGGGTCGGTGAACACCAGATCCGCCCACCCGTCCACCTCGGGCGGGATGCCGAACCGCAGATCCGCGTGCAGCGTGCCGATGCCCAGCCCGTGCTCGGCCGAGACCGCGTCGATGTGCGCCAGGACCCGCTCGTCGAGGTCCAGCACGAGCACCTCGGCCTCCGGCGCCAGCAGCGCCACCGCCGTCGAGGTCAGGTCGTGGTCGCCCAGGCACAGCACCCGTGCGCCGCGCAGGTCGAAGGTGTCGCGCAGCCACACCGCCCGCCGCAGCACGGTGTCCGGGGTCGCCGACACGTGGTCCAGCGCCGTGCTCGGCCGCGGGCCGGTCGCCACGAAACTCCCCAGCAGTTCCAGCGCCCGCGTCTCGTCCGCACCGGTGCCGGCGGCGGGCTCGAAGCGTTCCCGGTAGCGGGGTTCGGCCGCGGGTTCCAGCGCGAAGCCGTCCGGCGAACTGCGCACGTCACCGCCGCAGGCGGCGAGTAGGTCCTGCACGGTGCGTCGGGGAACGCCGGTGCGGCGCACCAGGTCCTGCAGCGGGTGCGGGCCGGACGCCAGCAGCCGCAGCACCTCCCGCAGCCGCCCGGCGTGCAGCCCGGCTTCGGACAGCACGGCCTGCACGGCGTCGATCGGCTCGATCTCCTGGGGGGACTGCGCGCTGGTGCTCATCGGTTGCGCAACTCTACGGTGGGCGCACCGGAGGCGATCACGCGACGGTCTCGGCGCATCGCGTTGTTCGGCTGATCGAGTTAGGCTGCGGTCCGCGTCGGCGAGGCCAGCGGAGGGGGCTCCGGTGATCGGGTTCCAGGACGTGCGCAAGGAGTACGGCAGCACCGTCGCCGTGCACGACCTGCGATTGAGCCTGCCGGACGGTGCGATCACGGTACTCGTGGGCCCGTCCGGGTGCGGCAAGACGACCCTGCTGCGCATGGTCAACCGGATGGTCGAACCGACGTCCGGACGGGTGCTGCTGGACGGCACCGACGTGCGTGAGCTCGACCCCGCGCGGCTGCGCCGCGGTATCGGCTACGTCATCCAGCAGGCCGGCCTGTTCCCGCACCGCGATGTGCTGGACAACGTCGGCACGGTGCTCGTGCTCGGCGGAACCGGGCGCCGCGAAGCCCGGCGCCGCGCGGTCGAGCTGCTCGACCTGGTCGGACTGCCCGCCGAACTCGGCACCCGCTACCCGGCGCAGCTGTCCGGGGGCCAGCAGCAGCGGGTCGGCGTGGCCCGCGCGCTGGCCGCGGATCCGCCGGTGCTGCTCATGGACGAACCGTTCAGCGCCGTGGACCCGGTGGTACGCCAGGGCCTGCAGGACGAACTGCTGCGGCTGCAAGGCGAACTCGGCAAAACCGTCCTGTTCGTCACGCACGACATCGACGAGGCCGTCAAGCTCGGCGACCGGGTGGCGGTGCTGCGCCAAGGCGGGCACCTCGCGCAGGTCGCGGCCCCGGACGAGCTGCTGGCCCGGCCCGCCGACGACTTCGTCACCGGATTCGTCGGCCGGGACCGCGGATACCGCCGGCTGTCCTTCGTGGACGGACAGCTGCACCCGCAGTCGGTGGACACGGTCGTGCTCGGCGACCCGGTCTCCGGCAGCGGTTGGCGGCTCGCGCTCGACACCGACCGCGCCCCGCGCGGCTGGGTGCCGCCGCAGTCCGACGTGGACGGACCGCTCGCCGAGAACCACCTTGTGGCAGGGGGATCGCTGCATGCACTGGGTCGGCCGCTGCGCGGTGCGCTGGACGCCGCGCTGTCGGCACCGTCCGGACTGGGCGTCGTCGTCGACGGATCCGGCCGGTACGCGGGCGTGGTCACCGCCGAGCACGTCCTCGACGTGATCCAGCGCGAACGCGGGGTGCGCACCGGGTGACCGGGATCGCGGAATTCTTCGCCAGCCCGAGCAACCGCGAACTGGTGCTCGGCCAGCTCGTGCAGCACTGCTCTCTGGCCCTGCTGCCGCTGCTGCTCGGGGCGGTGCTGGCCCTGCCGCTGGGCAGGCTCGCGCAGCGCCGCGCACCACTGCGCGGATTCCTGCTCGGCACCGCCGGCGTGCTCTACACCGTGCCGTCGCTGGCGCTGTTCGTGCTCATCCCCGGCATCGCGGGGACGCCGCTGCTGTCACCGATCAACGTGGTGGTGGCGCTGACCCTGTACACGACCGCGCTGCTGGTGCGCCCGGTGCGCGACGCGCTGGACGCGGTCCCCGGGCACGTCGTGGCCGCCGCCACCGCGATGGGATTCCGGCCCGGCAGGCGGTTCCTGGCCGTGGAGCTGCCGCTGGCGGTGCCCGTGCTGGCCGCGGGCGTGCGGGTGGCCTCGGTCAGCAACATCAGCCTGGTCAGCGTGGGTGCGCTGGTCGGCGTCGGCGGGCTGGGCCGGCTGTTCACCGACGGGTTCCAGCGCGACTACCCGGCGCAGATCCTCGTCGGCGTCGCGCTGACCCTGCTGCTGGCGCTGCTGGTGGACCTGCTGCTGGTGCTGCTGTGGCGGATCAGCACCCCGTGGGCCCGGCACGGCGGAACGGGGTGAGCGCGTGTTCGGCGAACTGATCGCGTGGCTGACCGACCCGGCGCACTGGACCGGCTCGGACGGCGTGCCCGCGCAGACCGGGCGGCACCTGTACTACTGCGTCGTGTCCGTGGCGTTGGCCGCGCTGATCGCCGTGCCGCTGGGCATCGGCATCGGGCACACCGGCCGCGGCGCGGTGGCCGTGGTGGCCGCGAGCAACGCGCTGCGCGCCCTGCCCACCCTCGGGCTGGTGACCCTGCTGGCACTGGGCTGGGGCATCGGCGAAGGCCCGGCGCTGGCCGGGCTCGTCGTGCTCGCCGTGCCCGCGGTGCTGTCCGGCGCCTACGCCGGGGTGCGCAACGCGCCCGCCGACGTCGTCGACGCGGCCCGCGGACTCGGCATGACCTCCTGGCAGCGACTGTGGCGGGTGGAAGTGCCGCTGGCCGTGCCGCTGGTGCTCGGCGGTGTGCGCAGCGCGATGCTGCAGGTCGTGGCCACCGCCGCGGTCGCGGCCTACGTCGGGCTGGGCGGGCTCGGCCGGATCCTGCTGGACGGGCTCAAGATCAACGACTACGCGCAGATGGCGGCCGCGGCGATCGCCATCGCCGCGCTGGCCGTGCTATTGGACGCGCTGCTGGCCGGTGCGAGCCGGGTTCTGCTGCCGCGCGGGCTGCGCAGGGCCGCGCGGACGGGGAGGGGATGAGGATGCGCAGGATCCTGGTGTGCGCGGCCGCGGCCGCGCTGGTGCTGACCGGCTGCTCCGATCCGCTGGCCGGCAACCGGCAGCAGCAGGGCATCGTGCTCGGCTCGGCCGACTTCGCCGAGAGCGAAGTGCTCATGCACATCTACGCCGAAGCCCTGCGCAGCACCGGAACCGAGGTGGAGACCACCCCGCGCATCGGCGCCCGCGAGTTCTACGTGCAGGCGGTGCGCGACGGCGAGATTACCGTCATGCCCGACTACACCGGCAACCTGCTCGAACAGCTCGACCCGGAATCCGCAGCCACCGAAACCGGGCAGGTGCGCCGGGAACTCGACCGCGCGCTGCCGCCCGAACTGCAGCTGCTGCAGCACGCGCCCGCCGAGGACACCGACGTGCTCACCGTCACCGGTGACACCGCGGCCGACGGGGTGCGCTCGATGCAGGACCTGGGGCCGCGCTGCCGGGAATTCGTGCTCGGCGCCCCCGCCGAGTGGAAGCAGCGCTGGCAGGAACGCATCGCCGAGCTCTACGACTGCCGGTTCGCCGAGATCCGCAGCGTGGAGGCGGGCACGCTCACCGTCGACGCGCTGACCGGCGGGGACATCCAGGTCGCCAACCTGTTCAGCACCTCGGCGCAGATCCGCGCCAACGGGCTGGTCCCGCTGGACGATCCGAAGAACATGTTCCCCGCGCAGAACGTGGTGCCGCTCGTGCACCGGGACGCGCTGGACCCGCAGCAGACCGCCGTGCTGGACCGGGTGTCGGCGTCGCTGGACACCGCCGACCTCACCCGGCTCAACGAGCGGCTCGAACAGGACAAGGCCAACCCGGTCGACGTGGCCCGGGAATACGTCCGCGAACTCGGGATCTGACCGCGGGAACACGCCGACCGGCGCGGCGTCAGAACGGGTACTGCGCCTGCTTCTCCCGGAACGTCACCCAGCGGGTCTCGGTGAACGACTCCACGCCCTGCTGCCCGCCGAAGCGGCCATAGCCGGAATCCTTCACCCCGCCGAACGGGGCCTGCGGCTCGTCGCCGACCGACTGGTCGTTGATGTGGAAGATCCCGGTGCGCACCTGCTGCGCGATCGCCCAGCCGCGCCCCGTGTCCTCGGTGATCACCCCGCCGGTCAGCCCATACGGCGTGTCGTTGACGATGCCGACCGCCTCGTCCACCGAGTCGTAGGGCAGCACCACCGTTACCGGCCCGAAGATCTCCTCGCTGTGGATGCGCTGATCCGCGGTGACCTCGGACAGCACCGTCGGCGCGTACAGCGCACCGTCCGGCGCGGTACCACCGCAGTGCACCCGCGCGCCGCGGGACACCGCGTCCTGCACCAGCTCGTGGATGCGCTGCGCGGCATCGGGGCTGATCACCGGGCCCACCACCGTGTCCGGCGACGTCGGATCGCCGGTGGTCAGTCCGGAGACCTTCTTCGCGAACCGATCGGTGAACTCCGCCTCCAGCTCGCGCGGAACCAGCACCCGGTCGGCCGACATGCAGATCTGGCCCGAGTTCATGAACGCGCCGAACGCCACCGCGTCCACCGCGTAGTCCAAGTCCGCGTCGTCCAGCACGATGATCGAGTTCTTGCCGCCCAGCTCCAGCACCGCAGGCGTCAGGTTGCGCGCGGCCTCCACCCCGATGGCCCGGCCGACACCGGTCGAGCCGGTGAAGTTCACCCGCCGCACCCGCCGATCGGCGATCAGCGCGCCGCCCACGTCCACCGCGTCCTCGCGCGCGTTCGTGACCACGTTGAGCACCCCGTCCGGCAGGCCCGCCTCGCGCAGCACATCGGCCAGGAACAGCCCCGCCGCCAGCGGAGCGTCCTCACTGGGCTTGAGCACCACCGTGTTGCCCACCGCCAGCGGCACTGCGAACGACCGCGTGCCCAGGATCAGCGGCGCGTTCCACGGCGCGAACGCAGCCACCACCCCGGCAGGTTCGCGCAGCGCGAAGCCCCACTCGCCGTCCCCGGAACTGGACAGCACTTCACCGCGCGGGGACGTGATCACCGCGGCCGCCTCGCGCAGCACGTTGGCGGCCAGTTCCACGTTGAACAGCGCCCACGGGCGCGTGCCGGCCACCTCGCCGGCCATCAGCTCCACCGCTTCTTCGGTGCGCTGTTCCAGCAGGTCGGCGGCCTGCAGGAAGATCTTGCGGCGCTGCACCACACCGGTGCGCGACCACGCGTCGAACGCGGCCGCGGCCGCATCCACCGCCGCGGTGGCGTCGTCCGGCGTCCCCGCGGCCACCGTCGCGAACACGTCACCGGTGTGCGGCACGACGTCCTCGGTCGTCCGGCCGGTGGCGGCGGGCCGTTCCCGCCCGCCGATGAGCAATTGCCGTGCACGAGTCACCGTGGGACCTCGCTTTCGTTCGGTTCGGGCCGCTGCCGCTGCCACCATGCTGCCCCCGGGGCGGCGGACCCGGCCGGATCAGTGACGAAACCAACCCCGCCCCGCCCGTCGCAGGTCGAAGCCGGTCACAGGCCGAAAACCTTGCGGGCCGTCTCGCCGAGCACGTTGCGCTTGCCCTGCTCGGACAGGAACGGGATACCCATGATCCGCCCCGGCACATCGAAGTCCCAATGCGGCCAGTCCGACGAGTACATCAGCGTGTGCTCGGCATCCATCGCCCGGAACGTCGCCTCCAACAGCCCGGTGTCGGTGATCTCGATGGGTTGCGAGGTGAAGTACATATCGCGCATGTAGTCGCTGGGCAGCTTCGTCAGCAGCGGGGCGTCCGACTGGCGCATCAGGTACTCGTGGTCCAGCCGCTGCATCAGGAACGGGACCCACGCCAACCCGCTCTCGATCCAGATCGTCTTCAACCCCGGGAACCGCTCCGGGATCCCGTTGATGACCCAGTTCGTCAGATGCGTCATGTTGCAGGTGACGAACGAGATCGCGTGCGCGGACAGGAACTTGTTCATCGTCGAGGTCATCGAATCGGCCTGGTTCGGGCCCGCGTGGAAACCGAGCGGCATCCCGCGCTCCTCCAGTTCGGCGTACACCCGCATGTACTCGTTGCGGTGCACACCGGCGGAGCGCTGCGACGTCACCAGGAACCCGATCACCCCCGGGTGGTCGGCATACTCGCGGATCGTGCGCAGCGACGCGTCCGGATCCTCGAACGGCAGCCCCAGCATCGTCTTGATCCGCCCCTCGCCGGACAACACCGTCTCGGTGAACCACCGGTTGTAGGCCATCATCAACTGCGTGGCCACCCCCGGATTCGGGTGCAGCCCCACCTCCAGCATCGGCTGCGGGAACACCACCTGGACGTCGATGCTCAACGCGTCCATCGCCCGGCGCACCAGGGTCACGTCCCGATGCACCCCGGTGTCGGCCACCGGCTCGGCCAGCGAAGCCTGGTGCGGCACCCGGCCACTGACGTCCTGCATCGTCAGCCCCGGCGGATGGTTGCTCAGCGCCACGTTGTGCGCGTTCGGCCAGTTCTGCATCATCTGCCTGCCGCTGTCGCGCAGCACCGGGTCCTCGACGCGTTCGATGATCTCCGGCCACGAATCCAGCTCCACGTGGTGCGAATCGACGTCCACGATGAAGTAGTCGTCCAACCCGTAGCGCTCGGTGTCGCGGCGGGCGTTGGCCAGGATTTCCCGGGAATCCGTGTGGATCGTGATCTCCTGCGTCTCCCGGCGGGTCGCGGATTCAACCACGGTGTCGATCCTTTCCTGCAGCGCGCGGCACCGGGCCGCGCGGAGTTCGCCGAACCCGCTCAGCCGGCCGCCCGGCCGCGGGAGAACCACAGCGCCAGGTCGAACGGGTTCAAGTCCTGCGCCTTGAGCAGCGCGCTGGCCAGCACCACCGCGTCGGTGGTGGCGACGCGCTCATCCACCGGCGGGACCTCCCGCTCGGCGCCCTCGTTGGCGGCCGCGTACAGCCGGACCACCGCACCCACCAGCCGCTGCAGCTCGTCAGCGGGCAGCTCGGACACCCCGCCGCGGGCCAGCGCCCGGTCGATCTCGCCGACCAGGCCGCGGGACAGCTCAGGCAGTGACATAGACGTTGCCCCCTCGTTCCTCCACCGGGAAACCGCGCAACCGGATCCGCTCCCGGCCCGGGTGCGCTCCGCTGCCCAAACTGAACTCGAAACCGTGCCACGGGCACACGATGTGCGGATCGGACGTGTCGAAATCGGTGCCGCGGCTGCGCTTTTCCGCATCGAGCACCTCGGTCACCCGGGACACCAGCCTCCCCTGGCACACCGGGCCGCCCTGGTGCGGGCACACGTTCTCGTACGCCGCCAACCGACCGTCGAACCGGAAAACACCGATCGTGCGGCCCGCCACGTCCACGACGCAGCGGCCTCCCTCCGGCACGTCCTCGCTGGGCGCGACCAGATACCGCGTTGCAGCGGCCATGTTGCCTCCGTCGGGTCTGTGCAGTCCGCCGACTGCGAACGGACACCGCAGACCCTGCCCGGGACGTGAGCTGCGTCGCATCTGTCAGATGACTGGTCGCGTTAGCATCGCCGTTGCGAGGTCGAGATGAGCAGCAACCAGCACGAGCTCCCGCCGATCGTCGACGCGGTCCGCGACGGCACCGGTGCCGCCACCGTGCTCGTCGGCGGCCCCGCCATCGGCAAGACCACCGCGCTGCAGCACCTCGCCTCCAGCGGCATCCCCGCGCTGCGCATCACCGCCGACCCGCACGAACGCACCACGCAGTCGGCCGCGCTCGACCAACTGCCGAACCCACCCCGGACCGGGGACCCGCTGTGGCAGCGGCTGCGCCGCGCAGCCCCCGTGCTGCTGCTCGTCGACGACGCGCACTGGCTCGACCCGGTCTCCGCCCGCGCCGTAGCGCACGCCGCCCGCCGCGTCGCCGGCCACCGGATCGGCGTCGTGCTCACCACCGCCACCGACCACCCGCTGCCCGACGACCTCGCCCGGCTACCCACCCGCGAACTCCCCGGCATGGACGCGGCAGCCGCTCGCCGCGCCGGCATCGACGCCGCCGCACCCGTCCTGGACGAACTGCTCACGCTGTGCGCGGCCAACCCGCTGGCGCTGACCGAATTCGCCGCGACCCTCACCCCGGACCAGCTGGCCGGACGCGTCCCGCTACCGCGCCGCATCCGGCTCGGCAGGCGCGGACGGGACCGCTTCGCGCACCCGCTGCGCGACCTGCCGCCGCGCACCCGCGACTGGCTGGTGCTGCTCGCGCACGGCCCACCGGAGATGACCACCTGCCTGCGCGCCGCCCGCGCCCTCGGCCTCGACCTCGACGACCTCGCCTCCGCCGAACGCGCTGGGGTGGTGCACGGCGCGCGCTGGACCTCGCCGCTGGTCCGCGAAGCAGCCCGCCACACAGCCACCCTCGCCGACACGGCACGGATCTGCGCCGCGCTGTCCGCGGTCATGCCCGCCACCGAACACCCCGTCGAACACGCCCGATGCCTGGCCGGCGCGCTCACCGACCCGGACGGCACCGCCGCCGCGCTCGCCGCCGCCACCGTGCCGCTGGCCCGCGGCGGTAAGCTGCTGGACGCCTACGAAACCGCCCGCGACGCCGCCGCGCGCACCACCGACACCGGCGACCGCGAGCGCTACCGGATCATCTCCGCGGAACTGGCCTGGCTGGCCGGATACGGCGAGCACGCGCTGAACCTCCTCGACCGCGCCGAACCGCGGCACAGCTGTGACGCGCGCGCCAGCGCGGTCATCATGCGCGCGGTGATCCACGGCTTCAAGGACTCCTGGACCAGCGGCTGGTGGCTGCTGCCCACCACCGGCGACCACGAACCCGGCAGCAGCGCGCACGCGCTCCGCCTGCTGGTCACCGCCACCACCGCCGGCTGGGGGCACGTACCTGTGGCCGCGCTGCAGGACACCGTCACGCGGTTGCGCGACCTTGTCGACCCCGACTACCGGACCACCGTCGCCGCGCTGGAACGCGTGGTGACCGGCGACAGCGGCCTGCCCGCATCCCAGCGCGACGCGCTGCGCTCGTTGGCCTGGTGGGCAGCACCCTCCGACGCCCTGCACCCCAAGGCGTGGCCGCCGCCGCTGCTGCCCGCCTTCCTCGGCGACGAGGAGCGCTACGCGCAGCTGTTCGGCACGCTGCTGGGCACCGACCCCGTGCGCGGCGCCCCCAGCACCCGGGCGGTACTGCTGCTCAAACTCGCGCACGCCCGCTCCGCGCTCGGCCACTGGGAACACGCGCTGACCAGCGCCACCGAAGGCGGCCGACTCGCCGGCGAACTCGGCCACCACGCGCTGCACTCCGAACTCCTGCTGTGCGCGGCCTGGATCCGCGCCGCCCGCGGTGAAGAGCCGCACACCCGGCAGCTGCTGGATTCCGCACTGCAGCACGCCGACCGCGGACGATCCGGCAGCCAGCCCGTGCTCATGCAGTGGATCCGCGGGCTGGTCGCGCTCTCGGCCGGGCGTCCCGCCGAAGCTCTCGAACGGTTGCGCGGGGCGCGCAGCGATCGCCGCAGCCCGCACGGCGTCCTGCTGCGCCGCATGTCGGCGGTCGACGCCGTCGAAGCTGCAGTGCAGGTGCAGGACCACCGGCAGGCCGTCCGGATCACCGGCGACTTCGAGCGGTGGGTGCACGCCGGCGCGGCCGACTGGGCCCACCTCGACCTGGCCCGCTGCCGCGCCCTGCTCGACGGGGACGACGCCGAGCACTGGCACCGGCGCGCCCTCGAACTCAGCGACACCACCGGCAGGCTGTTCAGCAGCGCGCGCACCGAGTTCCACTTCGGGGCCTGGCTGCGCCGCCGCAGACGCGACCAGCAAGCACGCGAACACCTGCGCGCCGCCGAGGAGCACTTCGACCGGCTCGGCGCGCACGCCTGGTCCCGCCGCGCGCACGCGGAACTCCGCGCCGCGGGCGAGACCCGCAGCTCCGGGAACGCCGCGACGCGGGCCGTGCTCACCCCGCAGGAACACGAGATCGCCCTGCTGGCCGCCGAAGGGCTCACCAACCGGCAGATCGGGGAGCGGTTGTCGCTGAGCCCGCGCACCGTCGGGTACCACCTCTACAAGGTGTTCCCGAAGCTCGACATCACCTCGCGCGCCCAGCTCGCCGCCGCGCTCGGCGCGGATTGACCGAGCAGCCGCGCGGAAAGGCTTCCCGAAGGGAAAGCGGTCGCTGCCTGCACGGAAAACCCGGTGCGGCGCGGAATCCGGTGCGCTCAGCACGGCGCCCCGCCCTGCACGGAGAGCGGGGCGCCGTGCTGACCCGGTCCACCTCAGCCGAGACCGGTGCCCAGGTCGCCCGGACCCGTGCCGGACATGCCGCCATCGGCTTGCTCGCCCTCGGGAGCTTCCTGCCCGGCCGCTTCCTGCTCCCCGACCGGCAGACCCGACGGCTGCTGGACCTCCTGCTGTTGCTCCTGTCCCGGTGCTGCCTCCTCCGCTTCGGTCTCCTCGTGCTCGGCGGCCGGGTGGTGCAGGTGTTCCAGGACCGCGTTGACGACGTGCTCCTGGTGCTGCAGGGCGTCATCGGCGGCACCGGCGGTGCCGGTGCCCCGGCGACGGCCAGACCGGTCAGCATGGTCGTGGCGAGCAGGCGGCGCATTCTTCCTCCATCCGTTGTGGGTCAGTGCGGACGGAGTTGATCGCGGAAACGGTCCAGCGCGCCCGCTGCGTCACCTCCTCGGGGGCCGGATGCAGCGAGTACGGGCGTAGATTCGGCACGCCCGGTCGATCGTCCGGGAACGGCACCCGGTCCCCGCCGCGGGCGGATACCCTGGCCGCCGTCGACGCGGGGAGCAGGAGGTGGTCGGTCCGTGCCCACCGGCTGGGATGTCGCACGAGCGGCCGGCGTCTCCCAGACCACCGTGTCCCGCACGCTGCGCGGCGATCCCTCGGTGAAACCCGGGACCCGCGAGCACGTGCTGGCCGTTGCGCGCGACCTCGGGTACTCGCCGAACGAGGCCGCCCGATCGCTGATCACCAACCGGACCAGCACCGTCGCCATGGTCGTCGCCGACATCACCAACCCGCTGTACCCGCAGGAGATCAGCGTCGCGCACGCTGAACTCAGCGCGGCCGGATACCGGATGATGCTGTTCAACCGCGGACGCGACGACGACATGCCCGACCTCGACACCCTGCGCGGCAACGCGGTGGACGGCGTCCTGTTCGCCGCCGCCACGCTAGATTCCCCGGCCGTCGCGGGCTTGGTGCGCAGCGGAACCCCGGTCGTGCTGCTCAACCGGGACGTCGACGGCCTCGACATCGACCGGGTCCTGCCCGACGAGCACCGAGCGGGTGAACTCGCGGCCCGCTACCTGACCGGGCTCGGCCACCGCCGGATCGCGCTGCTGGCCGGACATCCGGACACCTCCAGCGGTCGGGACCGCCGCAGCTGCTCCGCACGCGCGCTGCGCGACCTCGGGCACCCGCTGGAACCCGAGCTGGTCCTGCCCGCCGGCTTCTCGCACGCCGAAGGCCACCGCTGCGCCACCGCACTGCTCGACCGCCCCGACCCGCCGACCGCTGTGCTGTGCCACAGCGATGCCGCCGCCTACGGCGTGCTCGACGCCGCGCGCGGCCGCGGCCTGCACGTTCCCGGCGACCTGTCCGTGCTCGGATTCGACGATCTGGCCATGTCCGGCTGGTCGATGATCCGGCTGACCACGATCCGCCAACCCGTCACCGACATGGCACGCACCGCCGTGCACGCTCTGCTCGCGCACATCGAGAACCCCGGACAGCACACCCCGCAGCGGCGCGTCTTCGACGTGGAACTCGTGGAACGCGACACCTGCGGGCCACCGCGTTGAGCCGGTGACAGCAAGGGAACTTTCCTGTCACCGGCGTCCCGTCACTCGTCGTCGGCGTCGTCGCGGGCCAGGAAGGTGGCCAGCCGTTCGGTGGAATCCTCGAAATCCGGGTTGAGATCGACGAACGCGCGCATCCGGTCCGCCACCCACGCCAGCGTGACCTCGTCGTCGCCGCGACGTTGCTCCAGCTCCTCGATGCCGCGGTCGGTGAAGTACACCCTGCCTCCTCTGTCGTCGTCCCGGTTGATCCGGTTCGTTCGCGAACCAGCAGCGTACGGAACCCCTCGCGGGCGCGGGCGTGGGGAAGCCGGTAGCGCCGGTGACCGGAAAGTTCCCATGCTGCAAACCCCGCCGGACGCGAAACGGGCCGCCGGTCCCCAGACCGGCGGCCCGCTCAACGCGCGCCTTCAGGCGGCGGTGCTGATCACGCGAACGCGTTGTGCACGACCTCGGCCTGCTCGACCTCGTGCACCTTGGCCAACCCCGTCGCCGGTGCGGCCATCGGACGGCGCGACACCCGCTGCAGCTTGCCCTGCAGCTCGGGGAAGCTCTCCGGCAGCGCCAAACCGAGGAACGGCCACGCACCCTGGTTGCCCGGTTCTTCCTGCGCCCAGCGGACCGTCTGCGCGTTCGAGTAACGCTCGAAGATCGCGCCGAGCTTGCGGTGCGGCAGCGGGTACAGCTGCTCCAACCGCACGATCGCCGTGTCGGTGATGCCCTGCTTGTCGCGGTGCGCGGCCAGCTCCCAGTACAGCTTTCCGCTGCACAGCACCACGTTGCGCACCCCGCTCGGGTCCGGCTGGTTCGGGTCGTCGATCACCGAGGCGAACTTGGCCTCGGTGAAGTCCTCCACCGAGCTGACCGCGACCTTCGAGCGCAGCATCGACTTCGGCGTGAACACCACCAGCGGGCGGTGGATCCCGTCGAGATTGTGCCTGCGCAGCAGGTGGAAGTAGTTCGCGGGCGTGGACGGCATGGACACCGTCATCGATCCCTCGGCGCACAGCTGCAGCCAGCGCTCGATCCGCCCGGACGAGTGGTCCGGGCCCTGGCCCTCGTGGCCGTGCGGCAGCAGCAGCACCACATCGGAACGCTGTCCCCACTTGGCCTCACCGGACGAGATGAACTCGTCGATGATGGGCTGCGCGCCGTTGAAGAAGTCGCCGAACTGCGCCTCCCACAGCACCAGCGCATCCGGGTTGGCCACCGAGTAGCCGTACTCGAAGCCCATCGCCGCGAACTCGGACAGCGCCGAGTCGTACACCAGCAGCTTCGCCTGCTCCTCGGACAGGTTCTGCAGCGGCGTGTACTCGACGTCGTTCTTCCGGTCGATGAGCACCGAGTGGCGCTGGGTGAACGTGCCCCGGCGGCTGTCCTGGCCGGTCAGCCGCACCGGACGGCCCTCCATCACCAGCGACCCGAACGCCAGCAGCTCGGCGAAGGCCCAGTCGATACCGCCCTCGCGGCCCATCTTGGCGCGCCGCTCCAGCACCGGCTTGACCCGCGGGTGCGGGGTGAAGCCCTCCGGCAGGTTCACGTGCGAATCAGCGATGTGCTCCAGGGCTTGCTGGCTGATCGCCGTGGACAGGCCGGTCGGCACCTGCTGCTCGGCCTCCACCGACGGGCTCGGCTCCGGCGGGTGCTTCTCCAGCTCGCGCACCTCGTTGAACACGTGCTCCAGCTGGGCGGCGTAGTCCTGCAGCGCCTTCTCCGCCTCGTCGACGGTGATGTCCCCGCGGCCGATCAGCGACTCGGTGTAGACCTTGCGCACGCTGCGCATCTTGTCGATCGCGGTGTACATGCTCGGCTGGGTCATCGACGGGTCGTCGCCCTCGTTGTGCCCGCGGCGGCGGTAGCACACCATGTCGATCACGACGTCCTTGCCGAACGTCCTGCGGTACTCCACCGCCAGCTTGGCGACCCACACCACCGCTTCGGGGTCGTCGCCGTTGACGTGGAACACCGGCGCACCGATCATCTTCGCCACATCGGTGCAGTACTTGCTGGAGCGGGAGTGCTCCGGCGCAGTGGTGTAGCCGACCTGGTTGTTGACGATCACGTGCACCGTGCCGCCCGTGCGGTAGCCGCGCAGCAGCGACAGGTTCAGCGTTTCGGCGACCACGCCCTGCCCGGCGAACGCGGCGTCGCCGTGCAGCAGCACCGGCAGGACGGTGAAGCCCTCCTGGCCCTTGTCCAGGATGTCCTGCTTGGCCCGGACGATGCCCTCCAGCACCGGGTCGACCGCTTCCAGGTGCGAGGGGTTCGAGGTCAGCGAGACCTTCGTCTCCCCGTCGCCGAACATCCGGAAGTACTTGCCCTCGGCGCCCAGGTGGTACTTCACGTCACCGGAGCCGTGCGCCTGGCCCGGGTCGAGGTTGCCCTCGAACTCCCGGAAGATCTGCGAGATCGGCTTGCCGACGATGTTGGCCAGCACGTTGAGCCTGCCGCGGTGCGGCATGCCGATGACGACCTCGTCCAGCTCCTGGGCCGACGCCGTGTCCAGCACCGCGTCCAGCAGGGGCACCACGGTCTCGGCGCCTTCCAGCGAGAAGCGCTTCTGCCCGACGTACTTGGTCTGCAGGAACGTCTCGAACGCCTCGGCGGCGTTGAGCTTGGACAGGATGTACTTCTGCTCGGTCGAGTCCGGATCCGTGTGCGGCTTCTCGACCCGCTGCTGCAACCACTCCCGCTCGTCGGGTTCGAGGATGTGCATGTACTCGACGCCGATCGTGCGGCAGTACGAGTCGCGCAGCACCCCCAGCACGTCCCGCAGCTTCATGTGCTCGTTGCCGGCGAATCCGCCGACCGCGAACTCCCGGTCGAGGTCCCACAGCGTGAGGCTGTGCGAGAGGACGTCGAGGTCCTCGTGCCTGCGCTGCCGGTAGTTCAGCGGGTCGATGTCGGCCATCAGGTGGCCGCGGGTCCGGTAGGCGTCGATGAGTTCGAGCACCCGCGCGGTCTTGTCGACCGCACCCTCCGGGATGTCCTGCGTCCAGCGCACCGGCTCGTAGGGGATGCGCAGCGAGGCGAAGACGTCGTCGAAGAAGCCGTCCTCACCGATGAGCAGCTCGTGCATCTTGCGCAGGAAGTCGCCGGACTCGGCGCCCTGGATGACGCGGTGGTCGTAGGTCGACGTCAGCGTCACGATCTTGCCGATGCCCATGTCGACCAGCGTCTTCTCGCTGGCGCCCTGGAACTCGGCCGGGTAGTCCATCGAACCGACGCCGATGATCGCGCTCTGCCCGGCGGTCAGCCGCGGCACCGAGTGGTTGGTGCCTGCCGGGCCCGGGTTCGTCAGCGACACGGTGGTGCCCGCGAAGTCGTCCGCGGTGAGCGCGTTGTTGCGCGCCTTGCGGATGATCTCCTCGTACGCCTGCCAGAACTGGTGGAAGGTCATCTCCTCGCAGCCCTTGATGGAGGCGACCACGAGGTTGCGCGAACCGTCCTTGCCCGGCATATCGATGGCCAGGCCCAGGTTGATGTGCTCCGGCGTGACCACCGCGGGCTTGCCCTTGGCGTCCTGGCCGTAGTGCCGGTTCATGTTCGGGTACTCGCGCATCGCGCGAACCATCGCGTAGCCGATCAAGTGCGTGAAGGAGATCTTCCCGCCCTTGTTCCGCTTGAGGTGGTTGTTGATGACGATGCGGTTGTCGAACAGCAGCTTCGCCGGCACCGCACGCACGCTCGTGGCGGTCGGCACGGTCAGCGACTGCTCCATGTTCTTGGCGATCGCCGAGGCCGGACCGCGCAGCGTCTTGACCTCTTCGCCGTTTTTGGCCTCTTGGACCGGAGCCGCCTTCGCGGCCTGCTGCGGCGAGGGCTTGGCGGTCTGCTGCTGCCCGGACGATTGGCCCGCGGGCGCCGGCGCCTTCTGCGGCGCCGCCGGCTTCTGCGGCGCCGAGGTGCCGGCCTCCGACGTGCCGGACGTCGAAGCCGGGGTGGACGGTGCCTGGCCGTTCGCGGCCGCCCGGGTCGCCGTCGTGCTCGTGGCCGCCGCCGAACCGGCCGCGGCGTTGTTGTCGTTGGCTGCCTGGCCCGGCTTGTAGTCGGCGAAGAAATCGTGCCACGCCGAGTCTACGGAGGCGGGATCTTGGAGGAACTGCTCGTACATCTCCTCGATCAACCACTCGTTGGGGCCGAACTGTGACGCAGGGCTGCTGGACACGGCTGGCGTTCGCCTCGATCCATATGCTCGTGATTTACAGACACACTCAGGTACCAGGCTAACGGTCCGATTCGGGCGGTTGGCAGACAGTGCGGGTACTCCCGCCGACGAGTTCTGTCACAAAATCGATCAGGTAACCGCTGTACAGCGGCTGTGCACCCCTTTCGGCGCACGCATCGATCAGTGCAGAGCTGTATTCTCGCTCACCTCTCGGGTCGCGCCGGTACCTTCTCCATCCGCGTTGTCGGCGAGCACCGCCGGTGCGTTTCGGAACCGCATCCGGCTTTCCGAATCGCGGACGCATTATCCCGTTTGACGGGAAGTCGTCCGTCGGCCGGACCGCCCCGCGATTCCCTTCCGCCACTCGCGATTCCACGCGGCACTGCGGCCGCTCCCGGACTCCGGACTCCGGTGGGTCCGCACGGAACGCCCGGTGGCTCCGCCACCGCCGACTCCGCTCGCGGGGTACCCGCCGCCGGGGTGACAGGAAAGTTCCCTTGCTCGCAGCGGTCAGCCCGGGCGGGACGGGTCGGCGGCGTGCAGGCCGGTCGGGGTTTCGGCCGCCCGCCACATCTGCGCGTAGCCGCCGCCCCGGTCCAGCAGGTCCTCGTGCGTGCCCTCCTCGGCCACCCGTCCGTCATCGACCACCACGATCCGGTCCGCCCGGGCCGCGGTCGCCAACCGGTGCGCCACGACGAACGTCGTCCTGCGTTGCGACACCCTGTCACTGGCCGCGACCACCAGCGCCTCCGTCGCCGGATCCAGCGCCGCGGTCGCCTCGTCCAGCAGCAGGATGTCCGGGTCCACCAGCTCGGCCCTGGCCAGCGCGACGAGTTGGCGCTGGCCCGCCGACAGCCCCTGCCCGCGCTCGCCGACCTGCTGGCGGAACCCGTCCGGCAGCGCCGCGATCCCGGCCAGCGCACCCACCGAACGCGCAGCCCGCTCGATCTGCACCGGCTCACTGCCCGGACGCCCGTACCCGATGTTGTCGGCGACGTCACCGGCGAACAGGTGCCCCTCCTGCGGGACGACGGCGAGCCGCCGGTGGAAGCCCGCCGGGTCGTAGCGCCGCACGTCCACCCCGTCGACCAGGACCCTGCCGTCCGTGGCGTCGTAGAACCGGGCCACGAGCTTGATCAGCGTCGACTTTCCCGCCCCGGTGGCCCCCACGAGCGCCACCGTCTCCCCGGGCCGGGCGGTCAGCGACACCCGGTCCACCGCCCGCGCGCCACCACCTGGGTACTCGAACACGACCTCCGCCAGCTCCACCCGGCCGTCCAGCCGCGGCGGCACCGCGACCGGCTCGGCCGGCGCAGGCACCGACGTAGGCGTGCGCAGCAGATCACCGATCCGTCGCAAACCGACCCGCGCCTGTTGGTAGGCGTCGAACACCCCGGACAGCTGCTGGACCGGCGAGAAGAACAGGCCCAGGTACAGCAGGAACGCCACCAGCACCCCCGCGCTCAACCCGCCGGAGGCCACCCGCGCGGCCCCCACACCCAGCACGATCGCCTGCGCGATCTCGGACAGCAGCGCCACGAACGGGAAGTAGGTGGCGATGTAGCGCTGAGCTCGCAGCCGCGAGCGGCGATACGCGTCGCTGCGCTGCGCGAACGCCTTGGCCGCGTGCCGCTCCCTGCGGTGGACCTGCGCCACCCGCATCCCGGCCACGTTCTCCTGCAGATCGGCGTTGACCGTGCTGACCCGTTCCCGCGCCTCCGCGTACGCGGTCGAGGACACCCGGCGGAAGATCAACGTGGCCACGACCAGCACCGGCAGCACCGCCATCGCCACCAGAGCCAGCGACAGGTCCGTGACCAGCAGCGCCACCGCGATCCCCGCGATCGTCAGGATGCTGACCACGAACGTCGCCAACCCGGTCTGCAGGAACGTCGACAGCGCGTCGACATCGGTGGTCATCCGGGTCATGATCCGCCCGGCCAGCTCCCGTTCGTAGTAGTCCAGCCCGAGCCGCTGCAGGTGCGCGAAGCTGCGCACCCGCAGCAGGTACAGCAGGTTCTCCCCGGTGCGCGCGGCCACCACCGTCTGCAGCCTGGTCAGCAGCCACCCCGCCAGCACCAGCAGCCCGCCTGCTGCGGTCGCCGTCCACAGCACGGACGCGTCCTGCGCGCTGACCCCGCCGTCCACGCCGAACCGCACCAACGACGGCAGCGCGACCGCGGTCAGCGCGTCCCCGGCCACCAGGGCCACCGTCAGCAGCAGGCCCCACCGGAACGGGCGCAGCAGCCGTCGCAGGCGGAACCCCGGATCGGGCGCGGTCGGGTCCGTGCCGCGCGGATTCGGGACGTCCCGCACCGCGGGAAGTCGGCTGATGCCCGCCGCCAGCTCCGGCGTGGGCGGGGCGGCAGCCACCCCCGCCGTCCCGGCGTCGCCGCCCGACCCCGCCTGGTCCGCGGAACCGTCCCTGCCCCGATCGGGCTCCGGCCACAACTCGGGGGTGATCCCGTCCGCGCGCGGCGGGGGAGCGGAATCGCGGCAGCGCTGATCGATCGTCTCCCCGGGCCCGGCCAGCAGTTCGCGGAACAGCGGACACCGCTGCTCCAACTCGCACCGGGTCCCGACATCGACCACCTGCCCCCCGTCGAGCACCGCGATCCGGTCCGCCAGCGCCAGCGTCGATCTCCGATGCGCGATCAGCAGTGTCGTGCGCTGGGCCGTCACCGAAT
This sequence comes from Saccharopolyspora montiporae, assembly GCF_015209505.1. Lineage (GTDB taxonomy): Bacteria > Actinomycetota > Actinomycetes > Mycobacteriales > Pseudonocardiaceae > Saccharopolyspora > Saccharopolyspora montiporae. Next base: position 13,297 of record NZ_JADEYC010000026.1, on the reverse strand, counting down.
CCAACGTCTCGTGGATGGCTGCTTCCGTCGTCGGGTCCACCGCCGAGGTGGCGTCGTCGAGCACCAGCACCCGCGGATCGGACAGCAGCGCGCGGGCCAGGGCGATCCGCTGCCGCTGGCCACCGGACAAGGTCAGCCCGCGCTCACCGACCAGGGTGTCGTAGCCGGCGGACAACTCGGTGATGAACGCGTGCGCCTCGGCCGCCCGCGCCGCGGCGACCACCTCGGCCTCCGATGCGTCCGGGCGGCCGAAGGCGATGTTGCCGCGCACCGTGTCGGAGAACAGGAACGCTTCTTCGAACACCACGCCCACCGCGCTGCGCAGCGACGACAATCGGAGATCGCGCACATCGGAGCCTGCCGCGCCCGGAGGTCCGAGGCGCACCGCGCCGCCGTGCACGTCGTAGAAGCGCGCCAGCAGCAGGGACAGCGTCGACTTGCCGGACCCGGCCGGTCCCACCACCGCCACCGTTTCCCCGGGGTCGATGCGCAGCGACGCGGCGCGCAGCACCGGCTGATCGCGCGTGTAGCCGAACCCGACGCGGTCGAAATCGACGTGCAGCGGGCCGTCCGGCAGCTCGACCGCGTCCGGCTTCTCCCGGACGTCCGGTTGCGAATCGATGAGCTCGTGGATGCGCTCCACCCCGGCCCGGGCCAACTGCGCCTGGATCAGCACGCTGGACAGCATCCGCGCCGGCCCGGCCAGCATCGCCACATAACCGGCGAACGCCGCGAACGTGCCCAACGTGACCTGGCCCTGCAGCGCCATCCAGCCGCCCAGGCCGAGCACGCCCACCTGGCCTGCCGACGGCAGCGCGGCCAGGCTGGCGGTCGGCGTGGCCGTCAGCCGCGCCGACCGCAGCCGTTCGCCGAACAGCCTGCGCGCCCCGGCCTCCAGCCGCGAGACCTCCTCGGCTTCCTGCCCGAAACCCTTGACGACCCGGACGCCGCTGACCGTTTCCTCGACGTGCTCGGCGATGTCGGCCGCGCGCTGCTGCGCCGACCAGGTCGCCGGGAACAAGCGCTTCTTGCTGCGCACGGACACGATCGCGATCAGCGGGACGACCACCAGCGAGACGACCGTCAACAGCGGCGACAACCACAGCATCGCCCCGAACGCGAACACCGCCAGCACCACGGTCCCGGCGGCCAACGGCATCATGGACAGCAGGGCGTTGATCAGCTGCAGATCGCTGATCGAGCGGGACACGACCTGCCCGGTGCGCATGGTGTCCTGCTTGGCGCCGTCCAGCCGCTGCATCGCCGCGAACACCGACCGCCGCAGGTCGTGCTGCACGTCGAGCGCCAACCGCCCCGCGCTGTAGCGGCGCACGAACGCCGCGCCGAACCGGAACACCCCCAGGCCGAGCAGGCCCGGGACCACCCACCACAGCGCGGCGGTGCTGCCCGCCACCGCGTCGTCCACCGCCCGCTTCGTCAGCAGCGGGATCAACGCCTCCAAGCCGACCGCCGCACCGGAGGCGCCCAAGGCCAGCGCCAGCGAAGCGGGATGGCGGCGGCAGGCCGCGAGAAGGCGACGGATCCAGCCGCCGGATTCCGGACGGGCAGTGCTGGACTCGCTCACCCCGCCAGACTAAGCCGAGCACCCGACACCGCAGCCCCGGCCGCGGACCACCGCACCCGGCGCCGGGGGTGACAGCATGGGAACTTTCCTGTCACCCCCGGCAGCGGATCGCCACCGGACCGCCACCGGCGGCGGCCGGCTCAGGTGACGTCGCGGGTGCGGCTGACCAGCCATCCGCCGAGGATGAACACGACCACGTAGCCGATGAAGGTCGTGACGCTGGCCCACCACGGGTGCTCGAAGCTGCCGCCGAAGAACAGGTGCAGCACCTCGAACACCTCGCGTGGCGCGGCCACCTGGCTCGGACCGGCAACCGCCTCGATGAACACCGGCACCGCCACGTTGCCGACGATCCCGTTGCCCGCCGCGACCGGCAGGAACGGTTGCACCGTGTTGGCCGAGCCCACCAGCAGTGTCGACACCATCGTCTCGAACACGAACTTGTAGGCCAGCAGCGAGATGATCGCCAGCAGCGAATTCGCCACCAGCGCGCCGAAACCGACGCCCAGCAGCGTCCACAGCACCATCGCGAGGAGTCCGGCACCACCCACGGCCAGCCAGTCGCCGGGGTTGCCGAACCCGTCCACGCCGGCACCGACGAGCCCGCCGAGACTCGCACAGATCACGTTCACCAGCCCGTACAGCACGCCCATCCCGGTGTAGGCGACGAGCTTGGCCGCCAGCACCGCCCCGCGCGGGTTCCCGGTGAGATACGTCGTGGAGATGCTCTTGTTGCGGTGTTCGCCCGCCACCGCGAGCGCGCCGAACAGCGCCGCGAAGATCGTGCTGAAGTTGGTGGACATGGACACCGTGAGCAGGGCCACCGGCAGCGGCTGGGTCATCGCGTCCTGCAGGTTGCCGACGCTGCCCGCCGCCGTGCCCAGCCACCCCGCGCCGAAGCTCAGCACGGCCACCGGGATCAGCAGCGCCCACCACAGGTTGATCGTGAAGATCTTCCGGAACTCGGCCTTGACCAGGTTCTGCATCAGTCATTCCCTCCGGATCCGGTCTCGGCGCCGCGCACCGCGGTCTCCTGCGGTCCGCCGTCCGGCCTGCTCGCGTACTGCCCGTTGGTGAGCTGGAAGAACAACTGCTCCAGATCCACCTTCTCGTCCTGCATCTCGTACAGCGCCACACCCGCCTCCAGGGCGAGGTCGGCCACGGTGCGCGAGTCCGAACCTGTGATACCGAGCCTGCCGTCGGCGAGGTGCTCCACCTGCAGGCCCGCTCCCTGCAGCTTCGTCACCAGCGCGGACGGATCCGCCGCCTGCACCAGCACACGCGAGCGCTGCTGGGCGCGCAGATCGTCGAGGTGCCCGTTGTACACGCACTCCCCGCGGCTGATGATCACCGCCTGGTCGACCGTGTGCTCCATCTCGCGCAGCAGGTGGCTGGACACCAGCACGGTCCGGCCGCTGGCCGCGAACGTGCGCAGGAAGTTGCGCAACCAGGCGATACCTTCCGGGTCGAGGCCGTTGGCCGGCTCGTCCAGCACCAGCACCTGCGGATCACCCAGCAGCGCGGTGGCCAGGGCTAAGCGCTGGTGCATGCCCAGCGAGAAGGTGCCCGCCTTGCGGTCGGCCGCACTGGTCAGGCCGACGAGGTCCAAAACCCGGTCGGCCTGCTCGTCGGGCACGCCCATCGCCGTCGCGTAGCAGCGCAGGTGGTTGCGGGCCGTGCGCGAGGGATGGAAGCTCTGCGCCTCCAGCACGGCACCGACCACCGAGGCGGGGTTGGGCAGCTGCCCGAACGGCACCCCGTTGATCGCAGCCGTGCCCGAGGAAGGCGTCACCAGCCCGAGGATCATCCGCAGCGTGGTGGTCTTGCCCGCCCCGTTCGGCCCGAGGAAGCCCGTCACCGATCCCGGATGCACCGTGAACCCGAGGTTCTGCACCGCGTGCACCGGCCCGAAGTTCTTGCTGAGGTCCTGCACCGTGATCCGGCCGCTGCCGTCTTGCACGTGCTCCTCCAAGTCACCGTCATTCAATCCCGGCGCCATCCTGCCCGACGATGTCGAACCGGGTCGTCGGGATCCGGGGATCCGGTGGCGGTGACTGTGGTGCGCTGGGCCGCGGTGCAGGTCAGCCGCGGCGGCGCTTCCGGCTCACCCGCGCGGCCACCGCGGCCCAATCGACCCCGCGGGCGCGTTCGGAACCGGACCGGGCAGGCGGACCGGTCTCCGGCGGAATCCACGGATCGGGCGCGTCGTCGGAATCGTCCGATGCCGGCGATCCGGTGGCAGCCGCTGCGCCGGGATCGGGGTGCGGGCCGATCAGCTGCGCGTGCGCCGCGCGCCACACCGCGCAGGGCCACGACGTGCGGCGCAGCAGCCCCCGGCAGTGCGCGCAGCGGCCGTCGTCGCCCGGTGCGTGCTGGTCGAGCAGGTCGAGCCAACCGGACACGAGGCGATCCAGCTCCCCGCGCGCGACAGGCAGCAGCACCTCGTCGGCGCCGGTGGCGGTCGCGCTGTCCAGCCTGTCCAGTTGTCGCAGCACCGCTCGGCGCAGTTCCGGCCCGCTCACGTGTCCCCCAGGTGTCGTCATCGCTGCCGTCGTTGTCGTGGCAACTCCAGCGGGTGACATCGGCATCTGCCCGGCCCACCTGCAGCGTCGCTGCTCAGCGTCACGCGAACGAGTGGTTATCGATTCGGTGTGCGACCGAGTGCGGAACGCAGTCGCGAACCGTCGGCAAACGACCTGCGGTGACCTACACTGAACTCGGCGGCCTGCTCCCGGTGACCCCCAGGCCGGTCGAGCGGGCCGCCCCCGCAAATCGGGACGTGGAACTCAGGTCAGCACGCCCGCCAGCGAGGCACCGGTGAGCCCGTGGGCCTGCGCCACCGGCTCGTTGACCAGTTGCCCCGCGTGCGTGTTCACCCCCGCCGCCAGCGCCGCGTCCTCCCGCGCCGCGGCCCGCCAGCCGAGGTCGGCGATGCGCAGCACATACGGCAGGGTCACGTTGGTCAACGCGTACGTCGACGTATTCGGCACGGCGCCCGGCATGTTCGCCACGCAGTAGAACACCGACCGGTGCACCCGGTAGGTCGGATTGTCGTGCGTGGTCGGATGCGAATCCTCGAAACACCCGCCCTGGTCGATCGCCACGTCCACCAGCACGCTGCCCGGTTTCATCTCCGCCACCAGCCGGTTGGACACCAGTTTCGGGGCCTTGGCTCCCGGGATCAGCACCGCGCCGATCACCAGGTCGGCCGCCAGCACCGACTGCTCCACCGCGTACTGGTTGGACGTCACCGTGCGGATCAGTCCCGCGAAAGTCCGGTCGATCTCGCGGAGCTTGTCCACATTGGTGTCCAGCAGCTGCACATCGGCCCCCATGCCGGAAGCGACCCGCGCGGCGTTGACCCCGGACACTCCGCCACCGATCACCACCACCCGGGCCGGGGGAACGCCCGGAACACCACCCGGCAGCACCCCGCGACCGCCACTCGGGCGCAGCAGCGAGTGCACGCCCACCTGCGGAGCCAGTCTGCCCGCGACCTCGCTCATCGGGGCCAGCAGCGGCAGATTCCCGTTCGGCAGCTGCACGGTCTCGTAGGCGACCCCGGTCACCCCGCACTCCAGCAGTGCGCCGGTGAGCTCCGCCGAGGCCGCCAGGTGCAGGTAGGTGAACAGCACCTGGTCGGCGTGCAGCTGCGGGTACTCCTCTGCGACCGGTTCCTTGACCTTCAGCACGAGGTCGCCCGCAGCCCAGACATCCGCCGCATCGGGCAGGACCTGCGCGCCCGCCGCGGCGAAGTCGGCATCCGAAATGGACGATCCTTCTCCGGCGCCGGTCTCCACGTAGACCGCGTGCCCGCGAGTCGTCAGCTCGTGCACCCCGGCGGGAGTGATGGCCACCCGGTACTCGTTGTTCTTGATCTCGCGCGGCACAGCGATCTGCACGGCGGTTTCCCTCCTTCGGTATCGCCACCACGATCCGGCGCCGGACTCCGGCCACATCGTGCTCGCATGACCGGATTGTCCTGGCCATCCCGCGCCCGCAGCCCCAACGACGCACCGGCAACGACAGGAAAGTTCCCTTGCTCGCGCCCAGCCCCCCGTGTCGGTGACAGGAAAGTTCCCTTGCTGTCCCTCGTGACAGGAAAGTTCCCATGCTTCGCCGTGTGACCGGGAAGTTCCCTTGCTTGCGGTCTGGGTGGCCGGAGTGCGGGAGCGGGTGCGCGGGCCGCTCGCTCAGCGCATCCGAACCGGCTCGTCGGATGCGGCGCGGCCGGGCCGCATCCCGGCTGCGGATGTGATGAGTGCCGCAGCTGCACGGGTGAATCAGCGATCCGTCCCGGAAAGCTGTCTCGCGCTGCGCCGCTCGGTACCCGGGGCCCGAGCGGTTGGCCACCGCCTGCCGAAAAGCCCGGTAGCGGGCCTGCGACCAGCCGGAAGGGCGCAGCGACCGGGCATCCCCCCTGTTCGCACATGTCCGGAACCGGCGACGGTTCGCGGGTGCGCAGGCCGGTCCGGCGGCATTGACACCTCAGCTGGTCCGTCTATCGTTGCTGAGCACGTCGACAACCGCATACCGGCCGCAGACCCCCGGCGGGAGAGCGCTCGTGATCGCCCGGCGAATCACGGGACGCCGAAGGAGCAACACTCCCCGCGAAACTCTCAGGCCCCATGACCGTCTGGGCGAGGCAACTCTGGAAAGCGCACGTCACCGCCGACGTGCCACCCACGGTGCAAGTCGCGTCGCGGCGAAGCTCTCAGGTACCGAAACAGAGGGGGAGGCCCCGCAAACCGGGTACCGAACAGGTGCCCTCGACAGCCATGGAGCCTCCCTGATGTCCCTGCCGACGAACCTGCAGTACACCGAAGAGCACGAGTGGATCGACGACCTCGGTGAGAAGGTGCGCATCGGCATCACCGCGCACGCCGCCGAATCGCTCGGCGACATCGTCTACGTGCAGCTGCCCGAGGTCGGCGAGCAGATCGAATCCGGCAAGACCTGCGGTGAACTGGAATCCACCAAATCCGTCAGCGACCTGTTCGCGCCGGTGACCGGTGAGGTCGTGGCCGTCAACGAGGACGTCGACGACGATCCGGCGATCGTCAACTCCGAGCCGTTCGGCAAGGGCTGGCTGATCGAGGTGCGCGTCACCGAGACCGGCCCGGTGCTCACGGCTGAGCAGTACGCGCAGCTCATCGGCCAGTAACGAACCTCGGCGCAGCCCAGCGCGCCGTCCCGCCGTTCGCCACCCGCACACCCCGGTACGCGCCGGCCCCGCACCAGCGGGACCGCGTGCGCGCCGCCGCCTGCGCCGTGTGACAGCAAGGGAACGTTCCTGTCACACGGCGGAGCATGGGAACTTTCCTGTCATCGACCGGGCGCGGATGCGAGGAAGGGACCTTTGCTGTCACGAGTGACAGCATGGGAACTTTCCTGTCACCCGCCGTGGGCGAGTACCACGTACCCGAGGCCCGAGAATCCCAGCATCGCCGTGAGCAGCGACGTCGCCAGCACGAGGGCACCGCCGGGGAGGGGTGAACGACTGCGCAGGTTGCGGTCGCTGCGCAGGTACCGGCGCCACGACCGCCACACCACGGCCAGCGCCAGCGGCAGCGTCAGCACGAAGTGCACGATGGCGACTCCGGTGTGCTGGTGCGCGATCAGCCGGGTCAGCAGCACCGAGCCGACGGCGAACGCCAGCCCGGTGCGCAACCAGGCCAGTGCGGTGCGCTCGTTCTGCAGGCCCGGGTCCCACGGCCCGCCGGCCTGCCCGTCGTCAGACACCGGTGGTCAGCAGCAGGACGCAGGCGATGATGCCCAGCGCGGCGAGCCCGTAGCCGAGCACCGGCGCCATCCGCGGCGCGGGCAGCGCGGTATCGCGGCGTAGCGCGCGCTCGGTGACCACCCACCGGGTGAACGCACCCGCGCTGCACACCACCCCGGTCACCAGGAGCAGCGCGGCCAGCGCGGTACGCAGCGCGCTGGGCTGCTCGGCGACCGCGTTGAGCGCTTCGATGCCCACGCCGCCGGCCATCAGCGCCATCGCGGTGCGGATCCAGGCGAGGAAGGTGCGTTCGTTGGCCATCGTGAACCGCGGATCCGGTTCCGACCCCTCGCGGTAGAGGCGCTTCGGCCACCGCTGCTCGCCGGGATCGTCCACCATGGGTCCCACGGTAGCCCGCCCCGCACCGGCTCCCGCTCGCGACCTCGGCGGGAACCGGTGCGAACCGTCAGAAGTCGAAAACGCCCCCGGATTCGGACGCCGCGGCGCAACGGTTGGGGTAGTCCTGCTGGAAGTGGATCGGCTCGCCGTGCCAGGTCCCGGACGCGTGCACGGTGACCGGGTCGTACTGCAGGGTGCAGGCCCGCGGTTCCACCGGCAGTGCGGCGAAGTCGCCGTCCGCGGTGATCAGCGCGTCGCAGGCGGTGTCGGCCGCGGGGTGCGTGCCGCCGGACGGTTCGCAGTTGAGCGTGGTCACGCTCGCTTCCAGCAGGTTCTCGCCCTGGATGGTGAGTTGCACGGTGCTGGCGGGCACCGGGTCGGCCGCGGCGGGTGCGGCGCCGCCCGCCAGGGCAGCACCGCCCACGAGTGCTGCGGCGGCGAGCGCGGTGGCGGACAGCTGCGAGGGCAGGGGCATCTCGGGCATTCCTCCAGATTCGACGAAAGAGCGTTCACTTCTCTATCGCCGCGGCAGCCCGTTTCGCCGCAGATGCTCGTTCTATCCACTGAAAAGTGGTTCACCCGTACGGGTCGCCAGTACGGTATGTGATCAGCCCGGTGGTTGCTCCTCGTACAACACCGCCAACTCGGCCGCGTAGCGCTCGGCGACGATCCCGCGCCGGAGGGTGCTGGTCGGAGCGAGCTCCCCGGTCTCCGCGCTCCACCGCTCGCCGAGCAGCCGGTGCCGCCGCACCTGCTCGAACCTGCCCAAATGCGCATTGGCGCTGCGCACCGCGCGGTCCACTTCGGACCGGACCGCGGGATGCCGGGCCAGGCCGGCCAGATCAGCGCACCCGATACCGCGCTCCCGCGCCCAGTCGCGCGTGCGCTGCTCGTCCAGCACCAGCAGCGCCACCAGGTACGGCCGCCGGTCGCCGAAAACAGCGGCCGCCGCCACCAGCGGATGCTCGGTCAGCAGCGACTCCACCGCCCCCGGCGCGATGTTCTTTCCGCCCGGACCCGTGATCAGATCCCGTTTGCGGTCGGTGATGGTCAGGTAGCCATCGGCATCGATCATCCCGATGTCGCCGGTGCGCAACCAGCCGTCCGCATCGGCCGCGGGCACGATCGCGCCGTCCGGCTGCAGGTATCCCGCGCACACCAGCGGCCCCCGCACCAGCACCTCGCCGTCCGCCGCCGTGCGCACCTGCATCCCCGGCACCACCGGCCCCGCGGTACCCGGCCGGTGCGCACCCGGTCGGTTGCTGGTCACGCACCCCGTCGTCTCCGTCATGCCCCACAGCTCGAACAGCTGCACATCCAGCGCCGAGAACCAACTGCGCAACTCATCACCGGCGGCACCGCTGCCCGCCCAGCGCACGCGATCCAAACCGGCCCGCTCACGCAGCCGGCGGCGATCCGGTTCGGCGAGACGACGCGGATCCGCCCCCAACGCCCCGGTCAGCACTTCCCAAACCTGCGGTACAGCGAAGAACAGCTCCGGGCGCACACGTGCCAAACCCGTGGCCACCCCGTCCGAACCGGCGCAGAAGTGCACGTGTGCGACATCGTGCACCGCCGAATAGATGCTGACCACCCGCTCAGCGATGTGTGCCAGCGGTTGGCAGCTCAGCCGGGGAGCAGGCCCACCTGTCCCGGCGACCTGGTGCACGGCGGCCGCAGCGAAGCAGACGTTGCGGTGCGTCAGCACCACGCCCTTGTGCTCGCCGGACGTGTACAGGATCGCGGCGGGATCCCCCGGGGCGACCTCCCGTGCCCGTCGGGCCACCGCCTCCGGATCGCCGTCCAGCACCCGCCGCCCGGTCGCGCGCACCGCACCGAACGAGCGCACCCGCGGATCCTCCGCGCCCGCCGCGGCATCATCGTCCAGCAGCACCACCCGGTCGATCGTGTCCACCGCGCGCAGCGCCTGGGCCCACGTGCGCAGTTCCTCGGCGCCGCCGAGCAGCACCACCCGCGCGCGGCTGTGCCGGGCGATCCGGGCCACCTGGTCCTGGCTCAACGTCGCGTACACGGTGCACGGAACGGCTCCCAAGTGGGTCGCGGCAACGTCGGCCAACCAGTGCTCCGGACCGCTGCCGGCCATGATCAGCAGCGTCTGCCCGCGCCGCAGCCCGAGCTCGGCCAGCCCCGCGGCCACCCGGTGGGCGTCCTGCTCGGCCTGCGCCCACGTCCACCGGGACGGCCCGGCCGTCAGCGCAGGGGAATCGGGGAACTCGGCGGCATTGCGCGCGACCAAACGCGGCAGCGTCGCGTCCCCCTCGGGGACGTCGTCCGCGGAGGTCCGATCCGGTGGAGCGGTGGACGCCCTGCCCATGATCCGGCCTCCTCCCGACGGTGACCGACATCAGCTACCGGGCAATGAAACCGCACCCTGCTGGCGGGACGCCAGCACCGCACCGGGTTGGGCGCAGCAGCTCACACGTGGTCGCGGATCACATTGTTCACCGCGTGCTGAAAACCGTTGACCAGCACCTGAATCGTCAACGGGCGCAGCTGGTCGGTGACCTGGCGCATCCGCTCGCGCTCATCATCCGGACGGCCGCGCTCCACGTACGGCCGCAGCAGGTTGGCGGCGAACAGCTCGCGCAGCTCGGTGGCGATCTGCGCGGTGTGCTGCTCGACGATGTCCTTGGCGTGCACCAGCATCTCCGGTGGCAGCTCCAGATCCAGGATCCGCAGCCCCACATCCAGCATCGCCGGACTCGGCAGCCGGACCTGCTCCGAATCGGGCAGGTGCTGCAGGATTCCGAGCTGGACCAGCTGCTCCAGCAGCCGGTCGTCGAGACGTCTGCCCGCGCGGCGGTCCAGCTCGTGCCGGTCCAGGTCTTCGGCGTGCTCGTCGGTCCACGGCGCGATCAGCGCTCGCTGCAGGGCCAATTCCTCCGGAGCCGCCTCGTCCGGGATCCGCTCCAGATGCCGCTCGATCGCCGAGAGCGTGAACCCGAGGACCTGCAGCTCCCTGATGAGGTCCAGCCGAGCCAGGTGGTCCCCGCCGTACAGGCCGGTTCGCCCGCGCAGGCGCGGCGGGGGCAGCAGCCCCCGGGATGCGTAGAAGCGCACCGTGCGCACGGTCACGCCGGCCCGTGCGGCCAGTTCGTCGATGGTGAGCTCTTCGTCCGCGGATCGGAGCATGCGCGAACGATACTCCTTGACCGCTGTGACACCAACGGTGTAACACTGATCGCGTCGCGGTAGTTGTGTTGCGTGACACAGACTCGTGGAGGCGTCGTGGCAGAGAGCAAAGGGCCGCTGGCCGGTGTCCGGGTCGTGGAGCTGGCCGGGATCGGCCCGGCCCCGTTCTGCGGGATGCTGCTGGCCGATCTGGGGGCCGACGTGGTGCGGGTGGACCGGCCCGGTGCGTCCGGTGGTCAGCATGACCTGCTCAACCGCGGTAAGCGCTCCATCGCCGTGGACCTCAAGCATGAGCGGGGAGCGGAGGCCGTCCTCGGGCTCGTCGAGCAGGCCGATGTGCTCATCGAAGGTCTGCGCCCCGGAGTGACCGAACGTCTCGGCGTCGGCCCCGAGCAGTGCCACCAGGTCAACCCGGCGCTCGTGTACGGGCGGATGACCGGCTGGGGGCAGAGCGGACCGCTCTCCGCCACGGCCGGGCACGACATCGACTACATCTCGCTGACCGGCATGTTGCACCTCATCGGACGCAGCGGCGGGCCGCCGCAAGTACCCGCGAACCTGCTCGGCGACTTCGGTGGCGGCGCCCTGTACCTGGCCGTGGGGGTGCTCGCCGGGGTGCTGGAGGCCAAATCCACCGGGCGCGGGCAGGTCGTCGACGCCGCCATCGTGGACGGTGCCGCCCACCTGGGCACCATGCTGTTCAGCTTCTTCGCCTCCGGCGGATGGAGCACCGAGCGCGGGACGAACCTGCTGGACACCGGCGCCCCCTACTACGACGTCTACGAAACCGCGGACGGCGGCCACGTGTCGGTCGGCGCCCTGGAGCCGCAGTTCTACGCCGCGTTGCTCGACGGGCTCGGCCTGGCCGGGCAGGTTCCCGACCGCGATGACGCGGCGAACTGGCCGGAACTGCGCGAACGCTTCGCCACCACCTTCAAGCAGCGCACGCGGGATGAGTGGGCCGAGGTATTCGCCACCACCGATGCCTGCGTGGCACCGGTGCTGTCCATGGCCGAGGCAGCGCACCATCCGCATCTGGCCGAGCGCGCAACTCTCGTGGAACGCGGGGGAGCGCTGCAGCCGGCCGCAGCACCCCGATTCAGCCGCACCCCCAGTCCCGCCCCCGGTGCGGTGGCTGCGCCGGGTGAGCACAGCGCGGAGATCGCGCGGGAATGGCAGTTGCCGGAGCAGCTGCTCGACTCCGGCGCCGTCATCCGGACATGACCCGGCCGCCCGGCTGCAGGCGGTGCGGGGCGGACTACCGAAGGAAGGCGTGACCATGCGCAGGGAGCTGTTCGAACCCGAGCACGATGCGTTCCGCGACACCGTGCGGACGTTCGTCAACAAGGAGCTGGTCCCGCACGACGAGGAGTGGGAACGGGCCGGGCAGGTCAGCAGGGAGGCGTGGACGGCTGCCGGGGAACGCGGGCTGCTCGGTTTCGCCGTCGACGAGAAGTACGGCGGGGGCGGGGTCGACGACTTCCGGTTCAACGTCGTGTTCGACGAAGAGCTCGTCGCAGCGGGCATGTCCGGATTCGGTTCCCCGCTGCACAACGACATCGTGGTGCCGTACCTGATGAAGCTCGCTACCGAGGAGCAGAAGCAGCGCTGGCTCCCGGGGTTCTGCAGCGGAACGACGATCAGCGCCATTGCCATGACCGAACCCGGAGCGGGCAGCGACCTGCAGGGCATCCGCACCACGGCCGTGCGCGACGGCGACGAGTTCATCCTCAACGGGCAGAAGACCTTCATTAGCAACGGCATCCTGGCCGACCTGGTGATCGTGGTGGCGCGGACCGATCCGGACGCCGGGCACGAAGGAATCAGCCTGCTGGTCGTCGAGCGCGACATGCCGGGCTTCGACCGCGGCCGCAACCTGGACAAGATCGGGCAGAAGGCGCAGGACACCGCGGAACTGTTCTTCAACGACGTGCGGGTCCCGGCCGGCAACGTGCTCGGTGAGCTGGGGCAGGGCTTCGTCTACCTGATGCAGAACCTGCCTCAGGAGCGGTTGTCCATCGCGGTGGGTGCGCAGGCATCGGCGGAGAAGGTGTTGGAGGCGACCAAGGAGTACGTCACCTCCCGCACCGCCTTCGGCCGGCCGATCAGCAAGTTCCAGAACACCCGGTTCGAGTTCGCCGAAATGGCTACCGAGGTGCAGATCGGGCGGGTGTTCGTCGACCGCTGCGTGCAGGAGCACGTGCGTGGCGAGCTCGATGTCGAGGGTGCGGCCATGGCCAAGTGGTGGGTCACCGAGATGAGCAAGCGGGTCATCGACCGCTGCCTGCAGCTGCATGGCGGCTACGGGTACATGACCGAGTATCCGGTGGCGAAGGCCTTCCTGGACAACCGAGTGCAGACGATCTACGGCGGGACCACCGAGATCATGAAGGAGATCATCGGACGTTCCATGGGCCTGTGAGGCTGATTGCAGCATC
>NZ_JADEYC010000025.1 GCF_015209505.1 Saccharopolyspora montiporae | reverse complement strand
TACGGCGGGACCACCGAGATCATGAAGGAGATCATCGGACGTTCCATGGGCCTGTGAGGCTGATTGCAGCATCGGAACTTTCCTGTCACCGGTGACAGGAAAGTTCCCATGCTGTCACCGCCGTGCGACGATGCGGACGTGGCCGCCCGGATGATGCGGGGGCGGTTGCTGGTGCTGCAGGTGGGCCGGCCGGAAGGCAGGGCACGTGGACTGGATCGTCGCACCGGATGCGCGGGGACGCGGACTGCCCGATGTGTTGCCGTCGGCGCTGGCGGCGCTGGGCGTGCGCGGATTCGCCGACACGATCGGGTTCGGCAGCTGCCGCTCGGTGCTGGTGCTGCTGGTGGACGGCATGGGCTGGGACCTGCTGCGCAGCCACGCCGCCGATGCCCCGTTCCTGGCTTCGCTGGCCACGGCGCCTCCGCTGACGGCGGGCTTCCCGACCACGACGACGACCAGCATCGCCTCGCTGGGCACGGGGCGCGCTTCCGGCGAGCACGGCATGGTCGGCTACACCTTCGCGGGCCTGCCGGGGGAGTTGCTGCACCCGTTGAGCTGGTGCGCTCGCGATGCCGCCGGGCAGCGGCGCGACGTGCTGGCGGAGTGGCCGCCGGAGCGGGCGCAGCCGTTGCCCACGGCTTTCGAGCTCGCTGCCGAGGCCGGGGTCGATGCGCGGATCGCGGTGCCGGAGGAGTTCCGCGGTACCGGGCTGACCCGGGCGGCGCTGCGCGGGGCCCAGTTGCGCGGTGTGCGGGCTGCGGGCGACTTGGCCGCCGAACTGCTGTCGGCGACCCGGACGGCGCGACCGGCGCTGTGCTACGGCTACCACGGTCACCTGGATCTGCTCGGGCACGTGCACGGTCCCGGCTCGGAGCCGTGGCGGTTGCAGCTGGCGCAGGTCGACCGCCTGGTGGAGGGGATCGCGCAGCGGCTGCCGAGCGCAGCGGTGTTGGCGGTGGTGGCCGACCACGGGATGGTGCCGATGCCGAGCTCGGCGCTGATCGATGTCGACGCCGAGCCCGAGCTGCTGTCCGGTGTCCGGTTGCTGGGTGGGGAGTCCCGCGCCCGGCACGTCTACGCCGAACCGGGGGCTGCCGACGAGGTGCTGGACCGCTGGCGGGAGCGCATCGGTTCGGCAGGCGCGGTGCTGTCCGGTGTGGAAGCGGTCGAGCGCGGCTGGTTCGGGCCGGTGGTCCCCGGCCGGGTCCGATCGCGCGTGGGCGACGTGCTGGCGGTGCTGCGCGAGGGCGGGGTGGTGCGGTCGGTGGTCGAGCCGAACGAATCGAAGCTCCTCGGTCAGCACGGTTCGCTCACCGCCGCCGAGCAGTACGTGCCGGCCCTGCTCGTCTCCGGCTGATCCGGCCTGCGGAGTCAGCGGCCGCCATGTGATTCGAGGCACAATGCGGGGGAGCGGTGATCGCGGTTCCGTTGCGGGAACGGGCTTGGCCGCTCGCGTGGTGCCGGGGCTGCAGGCGGTGGTGGTCGTACCGGATCCGAATCTTGGCCACCCCTTGTATCCATGCTCCGCGGCAGCCTAGGGTTCCTACGTACGGAATAGCGATTTCGTAATGCGGAAGCTCTCGGAGGGCCGAGCATGCAATCGACCGAATCCCGTCCGGGCGCGCTCGATCACGTCATCAACCGGTTCCGCGAGATCCTCCGGCCCGACTCGCTGATCACCGACCCCCAACAGCTGCGCACCTACGAATGCGACGGGCTGGCCAGCTACCGCGTGATCCCCGCGGTCGTGGTGCTTCCCGAGACCGCCGAGCAGGTGCAGCACGTGGTGCGCGCCTGCGCGGACAACGGCGTCCCGTTCGTCGCCCGCGGCTCCGGCACCGGCCTGTCCGGCGGAGCGCTCCCGCACGCCGAAGGCGTCCTGCTGGTCACCGCGCGGATGCGGCAGATCCTGCACATCGATCTGGCCAACGAACGCGCCGTCGTGCAGCCCGGGGTCATCAACCTCGACGTCACCCGCGCTGTGGCCGCCGACGGCTACTACTTCGCCCCGGACCCCTCCAGCCAGCAGGTCTGCTCCGTCGGCGGCAACGTCGCCGAGAACTCCGGCGGTGCGCACTGCCTGAAGTACGGGTTCACCACCAACCACATCCTCGGGCTGGAGGTCGTGGCCCCGGACGGCGAACTGCTCGAACTCGGCGGCAGCCGCGAAGCCCCCGGCTACGACCTGCTCGGCGCGTTCATCGGCAGCGAGGGCACGCTCGGCGTGGTCACCGCCATCACCGTCCGGCTGCTGCGCGCCCCCGAAGCGGTGCAGACCTTGCTGGCCGGATTCCCCTCCACCGACGAAGCGGGCGCGGCGGTCTCGGCGATCATCGCCGACGGCGTCACGCCTGCCGCCATCGAGATGATGGACGCGCTGTCCATCGAGGCAGCCGAACAGGCCGTGCAGTGCGGATACCCGGCAGGGGCCGGTGCGGTGCTGGTCATCGAGCTCGACGGGCCCGCGGCGGAGGTCGCGCACACCTTCGAGCAGGTCAAGCGGCACTGCGACGAGCACGGCGCCTTCGAGATCCGCGTCGCCGCCGACGACGCCGAACGCGCCACCATCTGGAAAGGGCGCAAATCCGCCTTCGCCGCGGTCGGCCGGATCAGCCCCGACTACATCGTGCAGGACGGTGTGATCCCGCGGACCGCGCTGCCGGAAGTGCTCGGCCGGATCTCCGCGCTGTCGGCCGAGTCCGGGGTGCGCGTGGCCAACGTCTTCCACGCCGGGGACGGCAACCTGCACCCGCTGGTGCTGTTCGACGGTTCGGTTCCCGGTGCCGAGGAGCAGGCCGAAGCCGTCTCCGGCGCGATCCTCGACCTGTGCGTGGAGCGCGGCGGCTCGATCACCGGCGAACACGGTGTCGGCGCCGACAAGGTCACCTACATGGGACGCATGTTCACCGCCGACGACCTCGACACGATGCAACGCGTGCGCTGTGCTTTCGACCCGGCGAACCTGTGCAACCCGGGCAAGGTCTTCCCGACGCCCCGGCTCTGCGGCGAAGTCCCCGGGCCCCGCCGCGGCGTGCACCCGCTCACCGAAGCAGGATTGGCGGATCAGTTCTGATGGTCAGCACCACGCACGACGCCGCCGGCGAGGCGCTCACCTCCGCACTCGGCACAGCACACGTCCGACCGGCCGACCCCGGGACGTCCGCCGCGGGCCGGACCCCGCGATGGATCGTCACCGCCAGCAGCACCGAGCAGATCTCGACAGCGCTGCGCCTGTGCGGCGAGCACGGGCTGGCCGTCGTGCCGAAGGGATCCGGCAGCAAGCTCGACTGGGGCGCTCGTCCCACCGGCGCCGACGTGCTGCTGGACACCTCGGCGAACACCGGTGTGCGCGAGCACGCCGCCGGCGATCTCGTCGTGCACGCCCGCGCGGGCACGCCGCTGTCCGAGGTCAACGCCTCGACGCGCGTCGCGGGGCAGCAGTTGGCCATCGACCACCCGCTGCCCGGGGCGACCCTCGGCGGCATCGTGGCCACCGCCGCGGGCGGCCCCTGCCGCCACCTGTTCGGCGGCGTGCGCGACCTGCTCATCGGCATCACCGCCGTCCTGGCCGACGGGACCGTCGCCACCTCCGGCGGCAAGGTCGTCAAGAACGTCGCCGGGTACGACCTCGGCAAGCTCTACACCGGTTCCTGGGGGACGCTCGGCGTCATCACCGAGACGATCTTCCGGCTGCACCCGCTGGCCGAAGAGCACCGCTGGGTGTCGATCACCTGTCCCGACCCCGCCGATGCCGCCACCGCCGCTGAGGCGGTGCGCAGGTCGCAGGCCATGCCCACCGCCGTGGAGATCGACCGGCCCGCTCCCGGTGCTCCCGCCGAGGTCTGCGCCCAGCTGGAGGGCAGGGCCGACGCCACCGGAAGCCGCGCGCAGCACCTCGCCGACCGCCTCGGCGGCCGGGTCCTCGACGCGGCACCGCCCTGGTGGGCCGCCTACCCGTTCGATCCCGCGACCGGCATCGGCATCCGCGTCGGCTTCGCCCCCGCCCGGGTGGACCGGCTGCTGCGGCTGGCGGAGGAGAGCCCGGTGCCTCCAGCGGTGCGCGGCGCCGCCGGACTCGGGGTGCTGCATCTGGGCCTGCCCGGTGACGCCCCCGCCGAACATGTGGCCGAGCTGCTGACCCAGCTGCGCGCGGACTGCGACTACGCCGCGATCGAGCGTGCCCCCGCCGCCGTGCACGCGCTCGCGGACCCGTTCGGCGACGGTTCCGCCGGACTGCGTGCTCTGCTGCGCCGCACGAAGGACCAATTCGACCCGCAGCACAACCTCGCCCCCGGACGGCACGTGGGAGGAACTCGATGACCAGCGATCCCCTCGGCGCCTTCGACGCGTTCAACCCGCCGCAACGCAACCTCATCGACGACTGCGTGCACTGCGGGTTCTGCCTGCCCGCCTGCCCCACCTACGAGTTGTGGGGTGAGGAGATGGACTCTCCGCGCGGGCGGATCTACCTGATGAAGGAGGGGCTGGAAGGCGAGCCGATGACCGACAACATGGTCGGTCACTTCGATGCCTGCCTGGGCTGCATGGCCTGCGTCAGCGCCTGCCCGTCCGGGGTGCAGTACGGCACGCTGATCACCGAGACCCGTGCGCAGGTGGAGCGTCGGCACGAACGCCGTCGCTGGGACCGTGCGCTGCGCGCGGCGATCTTCGCCATGTTCCCGTACCCCCGGCGCATGCGCGCCGCCCGCGTCCCGCTGGCGCTGTACCAGCGCACCGGGCTCAAGCGGTTGGTGCACCGCAGCGGCCTGCTCAACAAGCTTCCCGCGCACCTGCAGATGATGGAATCGCTGGCTCCGCCGGTCCGGCGTGCGCCTGCGCTCGGCCACCGGGTTCCGGCGCGGGGGCGCAGGCGCGCGGTGGTGGGCATGGTGACCGGATGCGTGCAGGACGCCTTCTTCCCGGACGTCAACGCCGCGACAGCCCGCATCCTCGCCGCGGAGGGCTGCGACGTGGTGATCCCGCCCAGCCAGGGCTGTTGTGGGGCGCTGAGCGAGCACTCCGGGCGGGAGCAGGAGGCCGAGCGGTTCGCTCGCGGACTGCTGGACCGCTTCGCCGAGGCCGAGGTGGACTACGTGGTCATCAACTCCGCGGGATGCGGCTCGACGCTGAAGGAATACCCCCGCCTGCTGCGCGACGACCCCGAATACGCCCGGCGCGCCGAGCACTTCGCCTCGCGGGTGCGCGACATCAGCGAACTGCTCACCGAGCTGGGGCCCGTCGCCGAACGGCACCCGATCCCGGTCAGCGTCGCGTACCACGACGCCTGCCACCTCGCGCACGGCCAGGGCATCCGCAGCCAGCCGCGCGAACTGCTGCGCGCCATCCCCGGTCTGGAGCTGCGCGAGATCAACCGGCCGGAGCTGTGCTGCGGCTCCGCGGGCGTGTACAACCTGCTCAACCCGCAGACGGCGGGCGAACTCGGTGACCGCAAGGCGGCCAATGTGCGCGATACCGGTGCGCAGCTATTGGTCACCGCGAACCCGGGGTGCTCGATGCAGATCCGGTCCTCGTTCGAGCGCAGCGGTGAGCAGCTGGCGATGGCGCATACCGTTCAGGTGCTGGACGCCTCGATCCGCGGGCTGGGGGCGGGGTCGCTGCTGGGCTCCTGACGCGTGCCGGGTGTTCCGCCCCGGCGGGCGGGGTCGGCCCGGTGCGTGGCGCGGTCCTCGTGCGTGATCCGCTGCGGCACGGACACCTGCGCGGTGCGAATATTCCCTGATCGAATGATGCGAACGGTTGTTCGGTCGTGGATCATGAATGTCGGGGCCGTTGGCGGGCTGCGTTGTTCCGCCAACGTCTGCTCGGGCGTCCCCATGACTGCGTGCCCCGGGGGCACGGTTCGGTGTGTCCGCGCGTTGCGCGCCGGGCGCGCAGTCGTTGACGTCCACGTCCACGCGATCCCGTCCGGTCGGCGCGGTGGGCATTGACTATGACAGTGCCGGTGTCACACTTTGAGTGGAGCACCTGCCGCAACGAGGAGGCACGCCACAACATGTCCGAGGCGTTCGTCTACGACGCGATCCGCACTCCCCGCGGTCGCGGTAAGCAATCCGGGGCGCTGCACGGGATCAAACCGATCAGCCTGGTCGTGGGTCTCGTCGAGGAGCTGCGGCGCCGGCACCCCGACCTGGACCCCGAGCTGATCGACGACCTGGTCCTGGGTGTCGTGACCCCGGTCGGTGACCAGGGCGGTGATATCGCCAAGACCGCCGCACTCGCCGCCGGTCTGCCCGAAACGGTCAGCGGAGCGCAGGTCAACCGCTTCTGCGCATCGGGGTTGGAAGCCGTGAACCTGGCCGCGCAGAAAGTCCGGTCCGGGTGGGAGGACGCCGTGCTGGCCGGCGGCGTCGAATCCATGTCCCGCGTGGCCATGGCCAGCGATGGCGGAGCCTGGGCGATGGATCCGGAGACCAACCTGGAAACCTCGTTCGTCCCACAGGGGATCGGCGCCGACCTCATCGCCACCATCGAGGGCTTCGACCGCGCCGCGGTCGATGCCTACGCCGCCGAATCGCAGACCCGCGCCGCCAAGGCATGGGCCGATGAGCGCTTCGGGCGCTCGATCGTGCCGGTCACCGACCGCAACGGCCTGCCCGTGCTCGACCGCGACGAGCACATCCGGCCCGGTACCACCGCCGACGCCCTCGGCGGGCTCAAGCCGTCCTTCGCCGACATCGGCGAAATGGGCGGTTTCGACGCGGTGGCGCTGCAGCAGTACCACTGGGTCGAGGGCATCGACCACGTGCACACCGCGGGCAACTCGTCCGGCGTCGTGGACGGTGCCGCCCTGGCGCTGATCGGCAGCGAGAGCCTCGGCGAACGCACCGGATTGCGTCCCAGGGCGCGCGTCGTGGCCACCGCGCTCAGCGGAGCTGACCCCACGATCATGCTTAACGGTCCCGGCCCCGCCGTGCGCAAGGTGCTGGACAAGGCCGGAATGAGCATCGACGAGATCGACCTCGTCGAGATCAACGAGGCGTTCGCCGCCGTCCCGATGAAGTTCATGAAGGACTTCGGCGTCAGCGCCGACAAGGTCAACGTCAACGGCGGTGCCATCGCGATGGGGCACCCGCTCGGCGCCACCGGGGCGATGATCCTCGGCACCCTCATCGACGAGCTGGACCGCCGCAACCAGCGCTTCGGACTCGCCACCCTGTGCATCGGCGGTGGCATGGGCATCGCGACTGTCGTCGAACGGATCGGCTGAAGGACAACGAACATGAGCGAGCAGAACACCATCCGCTGGGAGTCCGACGCAGACGGCATCGTCGTGCTCACCCTGGACGATCCCGAACAGCAGGCCAACACCATGAACGGGCGCTACCAGCGCTCCATGGACGAGACGCTGGCCCGCCTGGAGGCCGAACGCGACACCATCACCGGCGTGGTCCTCACCTCCGCCAAGAACACCTTCTTCGCCGGAGGCGACCTCCGCGAACTCGTGCAGGCAGGTCCGGACGACGCCGCGCAGGTCGCCGCGTCGACCGCCTCGGTCAAGGCGCAACTGCGCAAGCTCGAAACGCTGGGCGTCCCGGTCGTGGCCGCGCTCAACGGAGCAGCGCTCGGTGGCGGCCTGGAGATCGCACTGGCCTGCCACCACCGGATCGCGCTGAACAAGTCCGGAGCCCGATTCGGCTTTCCCGAGGTGTCCCTGGGACTGCTGCCCGGCGGCGGTGGCGTGGTGCGCAGCGTCCGGATGCTCGGCATCGCCGACGCGCTGCTGAACCTGCTGCTGCAGGGGCAGCGGCTGCGCCCGGAGAAGGCCGTGGAGAACGGGATCGTCGACGAACTCGTCGACACCCCAGAACAGCTGCTCGGCGCCGCCAAGGACTGGATCAAGGCCAATCCGGAAGCCGTGCAGCCGTGGGACCGCGGTGGGCACAAGATCCCCGGTGGTACGCCCGCCAGCCCGAAATTCGCGGCGAACCTGCCCGCCTTCCCGGCGAACCTCCGCAAGCAGCTCAAGGGAGCTCCGCTGCCGGCGCCGCGCAGCATCATGTGCGCCGCAGTGGAGGGCGCGCAGGTGGACTTCGACACCGCGCTGACGATCGAGGGGCGCTACTTCGTCGAACTCGTCTGCGGGCAGACTTCGAAGAACATGAGCAAGGCGTTCTTCTTCGACCTGCAGCACATCAACTCCGGGGGGAGCCGTCCGAACGGCGAACCCGAGTGGAAGGCCGGCAAGGTCGCCGTCCTGGGCGGCGGCATGATGGGCGCAGGCATCGCGCACGTCTGCGCCAAGGCCGGGATGCAGGTCGTGATCAAGGACGTCACCCGGGACGCGGCGGACAAGGGCAAGCAGTACTCGGTCGAGCTGATGGACAAGGCCGTCAGCAAGGGTCGGTCCACCGAGCAGCAGCGCGGCGAACTGCTCGACCGCATCACCCCGACCGCCGATGCCGCCGACCTCGCGGGTTGCGACCTGGTCATCGAGGCGGTTTTCGAGGACCCGACGGTCAAGCACCAGGTCTACGCCGAGGTGCAGCAGGTTCTCGGCGACGACGTGCTGATCGCCTCCAACACCTCCACGCTGCCCATCACCACGCTCGCGGAGGGAGTGCAGCGGCCCGAGGACTTCATCGGGCTGCACTTCTTCTCACCGGTGGACAAGATGCCGCTGGTCGAGATCATCCGTGGTGAACGCACGAGCGACAACGCGCTGGCCAAGGCGTTCGACGTGGTGCAGCAGATCAACAAGACGCCGATCGTCGTCAACGACAGTCGGGGCTTCTTCACCAGCCGGGTGATCGGTACCTTCGTCAACGAAGGCGTCGCCATGTTGGCCGAGGGGATCGCCCCGGCCTCCATCGAGCAGGCTTCCGCGCAGGCCGGTTTCCCGGCCCCCGTGCTGCAGCTGTTCGACGAGCTCACACTCACGCTGCCGCGCAAGATCCGCGACGAGACCAAGCGGGCGGTGGAGGACGCCGGCGGCACCTGGGTTCCGCACCCTGCCGAAGGCGTGCTGGACCGCATGGTCGACGAGTTCGGGCGCAAGGGGCGTTCCAGCGGTGCCGGCTTCTACGACTACGAGGATGGCAAGCGGGTCGGGCTGTGGCCGGGCCTGTCCGAACACTTCGCGGCCGATACCGCTCCGGAAGTCGAGTTGGCAGACCTCACGGAGCGGATGCTGTTCGTCGAGGCGCTAGAAACGGTCAAGTGCCTGGACGAAGGGGTGCTGCGGTCGGTTCCGGACGCCAACATCGGCTCGATCTTCGGGATCGGTTTCCCGCCCTGGACCGGTGGGGTGGTGCAGTACATGAACGGCTACCCGGGTGGCCTCGCCGGCTTCGTCGCTCGCGCCCAGGAACTCGCCGCCCGGTACGGCGAACGGTTCGAGCCACCGGCCTCGCTGGTCAGCAGGGCCAAGGCCGGGGAGAGCTTCGACGAAGGCGAGCCCGACGCCGGGATCGTCAGGGCGACTGCCGCCTGATGTCGGAACCGGTGTAGACGCCGAACTCGTCGAGGAGTTCTTCCTCGACGAGCAAGGCGGACCGTGCCTGAGCCCCTCGCGCGGCGGCGACCTCCGTGGCCAATGCCTGCACTACCGAGGTGAACGCGGTCAACGACCGCAACACCGAAACACCGGTGGTGTCCAGGTAGAAGACGTGGTCCGCATCGCCGGCGAGGGGCGAGGCCGGGTTGTCGGTCAGTGCGACGGTGGTCGCACCGCGGCGCTTGGCGATACTGAACGCGCGCACCGTGTCGGTGCTGTACCGGTGGATCGACAAGGCCGCGAAGCAGTCACCGGGCGCAACCCGACGCAGTTCGTCGGTCAACATCCCCGGCGTCTGCCCCAGCACCGCCACCTCGTCCCGGACGAGACGCAGCAGGTAGCCCAGCAGGAAGGCGGGAGCGAAGCACTTCCGCAGTCCCATCACGTGTACACCGCGGGCATTGCCGAGTGCCTGGACCGCGCCGTCCCAGCTCGGCCGGTCCACTCTGGACGCGCTGCGGGCGAGATTCGCCTGGTCGTAGCTGGTTGCCAGCTCCAGCGGATCGCGGTCGTGGTCCACCACCGATTCGAGGTTCGACAGCCGGCGCAGCAGTTGGGCTTGCTCCTGCAGGCGTTGCCGGCACAACCGCGTCAGGCCGGGGTAGCCGTCCAAACCGAGGCTGGAGGCGAACCGGACGACGGTGGATTCATTGACGTCCACCGCGTCGGCGAGCTCGCTGACCGTCATGAACGCGACCCCTTCGGGATCGGACATGATCCGCTCAGCCAGCAACCGCTGCGACCGGGTCAGCGTGTTCAACCGGTCGTGCAGCACGCCCACCAACGCGTCGTAGTTCTGCGGCGCTTCCACGGATTGCCTCGCTCACCTCGGTTTTCGATGCGCTCGAATGCACATCAGGCTACCCATCGGGACTCCGGCAACAGCCCTGTGGGAGCGGGCTGTATCGAGCATCACGCAGCGGGCCGCGGAGAGCACGCTCCGTGCGCGACGCTGTGCGCAGCAATGCCGTCCCGGCGCAGAGAGGTGGCCCCGGCTATCGAAGCCGGGGCCACCTCGCCGAAGTCGTGCTGGTCAGCCGAGCGGAGCGGGCTGGTCCGGCAGCGCGTTGCCGAGCTCGCGGCCCGCACCGTCGACCAGGGAATTCGCCGCGTCATCCAACTCGGACACCACGGGTGCGTTCTGCGCAGCGGGAACGGTTTCTTCGAGCGGCTCGACGGTGACCGGTTCACGAGAGGTCTGCAGCGGGTTGTTCTCCAGCAGTGGCATCACCGCACCGACCGGCTCGGCAACCGGCTCAGTCGAATAGCCCTGCGCCGCGGTCAGTTCCACCGCGGTGTCCAGCGCGGAGGTACCCGAGTGCTGCGGTCCCCGCGGCCCGATCTCCGCGTCGAGCAGTTCGGCGTTCTCGGTGTGCTCGGTGAGCAGGCCGAGGTGATCCGGGGTGGCCGAACCGCCGACGGTCGGCCGGGCCTTGGTGGCCTGTTCGATCTCGGCGGCACCGTTGACCAGGTGGCCGGTGATCCGGCTCGGCTTCTCCGGCGTCAGCAGCGGCCCCTCGGCGCGCAGTTCGTCGGCGACGCCGTGGCCGGCGCGGGTGATGTCCGTACCCACCTTCTTCACCAGGTTCGGGGATTTCGCGTACAGCTCGGCGTCCGCGCAGGGAGCCTTCGTCGATCCGAATCCGGGCTGCTCCTGCATCGAGCAGGCGTTGATCGGAGCCTTGAACCCGATCTCGTCCGGCACGGAGGAAAGGTCCGGCTTGGTCAGCTCGGGCTCATCGGCCGCTGCGGCGGTCCCGGTCCCGACTGCGGCGAATCCCGCGGCCACAACGGCTGCTTTGACGGTGCGCGTGGTCCAGGGATGCAAAGTCAGTTCTCCTTGGGTCTGGCGTGTTGGTCCGGCCGTCCGGTCCGGAACAGACGGGCTGTGCGCAGCTGCGGGACCGAGTTCACCCGGCGCGGGGCAAGAACGACCGACGCGCGGGTTATCGGTGCACGCGGAGTCGATCTTGATGCACACAACCCCCAACAACCCGAAAGCGTGAGCCCAACCCCGAGTCAAAGCTGGAGCATGGGAACTTTCCTGTCACTCGTGACAGGAAAGTTCCCATGCTCGCACCGGCTCACAGGTCTTGGGTGAGGCTTGGCGTGATCAGGGCCATGAGGTGTTCGGTGGCCTTCTCCGGGGTGATGTCCGGCTGTTGCTCGCGCCAGAGGGCCAGTCGTTCGCACGCGCCGATGATGGCTTCGGCGAAGGCTTCGAGTCGATCGGCGCCGAGGTCCGGGCGTGCGGCTCCGAGCAGGTCAGCGGTGAACTGGATCTGCTGCTTGCGGATGGCTTCGAGGCCGGAGTTGACCGAGGCGGCGGGCAGTGCGGATTCGTTGCGCAGCAGTTCCCACGCCAGCGAGTGCTCGTCGCCGAACGTGAAGAACGCGAGCAGGCAGTCGTGCACGAGTTGTTCGGGGCCGGCGGCATCGGCCGCAGCGGCGGTGGTCGCGTCGAGCAGTTCGCGCTTGGCGCGTTCCAGGCAGGCCAGCAGCAGGCCTTCCTTGGAGCCGAAGTATTCGTAGAGCATCGGTTTGGACAGGCCCACGCGCCGGGCGATCTCGTCCATCGACGATGCCTGGTACCCGTCGGCGGCGAAGACTTGCTCGGCGACGGCGAGTATCTGCTGCTCCCGCTGTGCCCGGGAGAGCTTCCGGTGGGTTTTGGCGGGTCCTCCGCCGACGCCGTCGGCATGCCGTGCAGTCACGAAAACACCCTACCGCAAGTAACCTACTCGTAGTAAGCTACTAGCTGGTAAGTGTCGCGCCCGGTGGTCGAGGAGGGGCTCATGGTGCAACGGCAGTCGCGGGACCAGCGCAGCTACACGACATCAGTGGTGATCGTGGGAACCGGGTTCTCCGGGCTGGGCATGGCCATCCGGCTCAAGCAGGCGGGTATCCACGACTTCATCGTGCTGGAGAAGTCCGAGGATCTCGGTGGCACGTGGCGGGACAACACGTATCCCGGATGCGCCTGCGATGTCCCCTCGCTGATGTACTCCTTCTCCTTCGAGCAGAACCCCAACTGGTCGCGCATGTTCGCCCAGCAGGGGGAGATCTCCGAGTACCTGCAGCACTGCGCCGACAAATACGGCGTGCGCGAGCACATCCACTACGGCGTCGAATTCACCGGCGCCGAGTTCGACGAGCAGCACCGCACCTGGCGGGTCAGCACCGGTGACGGCACCGAGTACGTCGGCCGCGCCCTCGTCTCCGGGGTCGGCGCGCTGCACATCCCGAGCTATCCCCGACTCGACGGGCTCGAACGGTTCCAGGGCGAGATGTTCCACTCCGCCGACTGGAACCACGACTACGACCTGTCCGGCAAGCGCGTGGCCGTGATCGGCACCGGCGCCAGCGCCATCCAGTTCGTGCCGCAGGTGGCCAAGCAGGCCGAGCGGTTGCATCTGTTCCAGCGCACACCCCCGTGGATCCAGCCCAAACCCGACCGGCCGATCCCGCCGAAGGTGCGCAAGTGGTTCCGTCGCGTCCCCGGAGTCCAGCGCGCCGCGCGCAACGTCCTGTACTGGGTCCTCGAAGCGCGCTACTTCATGGTGTTCAATCAGCGCCTCGGCAAGCTCGCCGAATGGTTGTCCAAGCGCTACATCCGCAAGGCCATCAAGGACCCGCGGGTGCGCGAGGCGGTCACCCCGGACTACGCGATCGGCTGCAAGCGCATCCTGCTGTCCAGTGACTACTACCCGGCGCTGAACCGTTCCAACGTGAACCTGGAGACCGACGGGGTCTCCGAAGTCCGGGAGAATTCCGTGGTCACCGCCGATGGGCGGGAGCACGAGGTGGACGCGATCATCTTCGGCACCGGATTCCACGTCACCGACGCCTTCGACCACCTCGACATCCGCGGCCGCGAAGGCCGCAAGCTGCAGGACACCTGGCGCAACGGCATGGAAGCCCATCTCGGCATCACCGTGTCCGGCTACCCGAACCTGTTCTTCCTGCTCGGGCCGAACACCGGGCTGGGGCACAACTCGGTCGTGTTCATGATCGAGTCGCAGATCAACTACGTGCTCAGCTGCCTGCGCCCGATCTGCCGCGGCGACATCGGCTACCTCGACGTCCGGCAGGACGTGCAGGACGAGTTCAACAGCGAGATCCAGTCCGAGCTCACCGGCGCCGTGTGGTCGGCGGGCGGTTGCCAGAGCTGGTACCTGGACGAGCAGGGAGTCAACCGCACCGTGTGGCCCGGGTTCACGTTCAAGTACTGGTACCGCACGCGCAAGGCGGCACCGGAGGACTACGAGATCACCGCGGCCGACCGCAGTTGATCCTTCGCACGGGCGTTCGATACACTTCGATCCGTCCCTGTCGAACGTCCCGGTTCGAATCGCCCGGCGCGCCGGATTCCTCCTGAGTCGCACCCCGGTTCGAGAACGGGTCACCCTTGAGCAAGGGGTGCCGATGTCCTCGCTGTCCGCACCGGAACTGCGCAGCATCCGCGACGAGCTCGCAGCCGGCGGCACGCCCACCGTGTGGTTCACCGGTTCCGCGGTGGGCGTGTCGGAAGGCCGTTCGGGCAAGGTGGTGTCCCTCGGTGAACCTGCCGAGGGGGACTTCATCCAGGTCCGCCCTGCCGGCTCCAAGGACGTGCTGTCCTTCTCCGCGGCAGAAGTCACTCAGGTCAAGCCCGCGCGCAAGCGCTCCGCCACCACCGCCGCCGCGGCGACCGAGAACGGCGGTACCACCACCGCGCGCACTGGGTCCGCCACCCGGTCGGGCGAGAGTTGCCCGGCGGGCCGGACGTCGGCCGAAACGCCGTCCACCAACGGAAAATCCGGCGTCTCGAAGGCGTCCGGCAATCGAGGTGGCGCCGCGCCGTCCGCGAGTTCCGGCACGTCGGCTGCGGGCGGCGACTCCGGAAAAACCCCGGCGAGCAAGGCATCCTCGGGCAAGCGGCCTGCGCGTCCGTCCGGCGCCACGGTCACGCTCACCGCGGACGAGGCGGGCCAGTGGACGGTGGAGGTGCTCACCGGCAAGAAGCGGAGCGTCCGGCCCACCCAGGTGTCGCCGAACGCGGTCGCCGAAGCCGCGAAAGCATTGCACGAGGACGTCGCCGCCGCGGTGGAACCGCTGATCGACGCGGCCCGCGAACAGCAGCGGGCACGCGTCGAACAACTGCGGGCCGAACTCGCCTCCGCCGAACAGGCGTTGGACGATCTCGCCCGCTGACCGGTCTCATTGCTCGATGTCCACCCTGGACCCGGTCTCCGGGCCGCGATCTGTCGGCGGGATCCGGTCGTAGTCGGCCGGGTCCAGCTGCTCGACCTCCCCGCTGGCCACGGCGGACACGATCCCGCTCAATCCGATGTAGACGGATTCGGTGAGCATCTCCCGGTGCCGCTCGCCCAACGTCTGGGTCTGCCCGCGCACCTCGAACAGCACCGCACCGCTGCCGTTGAGCTGGAACGCGCCCAACCCGGTCCCCGGCAGATCGATGTCCTGCGGGTAGAGGGTGATGTTGCCGAAATCGGGATTCCGGCCCGCCGCCTCCTGCAGCGAGTCGTAGGCGGCGACATTGAGCTGCTTGGAATAGTCCTGCCGGAACCCGTCCGCGAACCGCGCGTACCCCGATCCCTGCGCAGCCGGATCCTGCACGAACTTCCCGGACAGGCTCATCGTCACCAACCGGTCCGTTCCCGCCACCGTGTAGCACGCCCCCTGGTGATGCAGATCGATGTAGGTGTCCACGTCGCCGAACTCGCGCTGCAGCCCGGTGTAGACGTCGCGCACCGTGCGCGTCTCCGGGCTGAGGAACCATCCCGGTGCGGCACTGTCGCCCGGGAAGTCGGCCGGATCCGGCTCGTAGTCCAGATCCGGGTGGTAATCGCGGTTGACATCGAAACCCGGCCGGTGCGCGTAGTCATCGCCCTGCCGCTGGTCCGTGTAGTAGTTCCACGGCTCGGCCGCACCCGCCAGCTGCGGGAACCGCTGCTGCACCTCCTGCCAGGTCATGTCGTTGCCGCGCCGGTCCAGTGCCGCACCGTCCGGATTGATCTTCGGCATCGCCACGATTGTCAGCTCGGAGCGGATGCGCTGCGCCTCGCTCGAACCGGAAGTGCCGACGTAGTCCAGCAGATCCAGAATCCCGTCCGGCCCGGTCTTCTCGTTGCCGTGGATCTCCGCAGTGACGAACACCACCTTCGGTCCGTCTCCGGCCCGCGCCAACACCATGTCCCGGCCCCGGTTCGACTCGCCCACCGCGTCCACCGCAACCCGCCCCTGGCTGACCCGCTCGATGCGGTCCAGCTCCACCAGCAGCTCGTCGTAGCTGGTGAACTCCGAGATCGGGTTCTCCCGCGGCTCCTCGCTGCACGGGGGTGGGGCAGCTCGGGTTTCGGGCGCGCTCGCCGCGGGAACCACCGCAGAAGCGGTCGCCGCGCAGGCCAGCAGTGCCAGCGTTCGCATCCGGTGCATGCACAACTCCTCGGGTCGTCGTGCCGAAGAGCCAAGCCGACGTGCGAGCAGCGCACAATCAGTCGGGAGGTGGACATCCCGGAGCACGCGTCCTATTCCGGCGCTGGACAGCGGTGGTTGCCGGGACCTAGGAAGAACTGATGCATCCACCCGCCCCGGTCGCGCCGCCTACCCCGCTGCGCAGCAGATCGTTCCTCCTGCTGCTGGTATGCACCCTCGGCGGATTCACCGGCTACGTGCTGCTCCTGCCGATCGTGGCGATGTGGGCGGTGCGCGGCGGTGCCGGCGAACTCGCGGCCGGCGCGGTCAACGGAACCTTCATGCTGGTCACGGTGCTGACCCAGTTGGGCATGCCATGGTTGCTGGCCCGGATCGAGCACCGGACGGCGCTCGGGCTCGGCGTGCTGCTGATCGGGCTGCCCGCCCCGCTGTACGCCGCGACCGCGCAGCTCCCAGGGCTGCTCGCCATCTCCGGGGTCCGCGGAATCGGATTCGGTCTGCTCACCGTGGCCGGCAGTGCGCTGGTCGCCGAACTCGTCCCACCCGCCGTCCGCGGACGGGCCGCCGGTCTGTACGGACTGGCCGTCGGGCTGCCCAACGTCGCATTCCTGCCCGCCGGGGTATGGCTCGCCCAGCACATCGGCTTCCAGGCCCTGTTCTGGACCGCCGGACTCGTCCCCGCCGCCACCGCCGCGATGGCGTTCGGCATCGCGCGCACCACCAGCCGCGGGCCCCGCGCGAGCGGCCGTTTCCCGCGGGCGCTGCTGTCGCCCTGGGCCACGATGACCGCCGGGGCGCTCGCAGCCGGCGGTCTCGTCGCGTTCCTGCCGCTGGCGGTCGGTTCCGGAACCTCCTCGGTGGCGCTGCTGGCGTTCGGCGCCACCACCCTCCTCGGTCGGTGGCTGGCCGGGCAGATCGGTGACCGGGCCGGGCGCCGCCAGGTTCTCGTGCCCTCGGTGCTCCTCGCGGGGCTAGGCGCGGCGCTCGTCGCGGTCGGGGCCGGCGATGAGTCGGCACTGGCCGTCCCGGGTGCGGCTCTGCTCGGCGCCGGGTTCGGGGCGATGCAGAACGTCACCCTCGTCGCGATGTTCGATACGACCAGTTCCGGAACGGCCAGTACCGCCTGGAACATCGCCTACGACGGCGGCAACGGACTCGGGTCCGTCGGATTCGGGATGCTCATCACACTCTCCGGCTATCCAACCGCCTTCGCCGCCGCAGCCACCCTCATCCTCCTCTGCATCCCCCTCGCCTCCCGTTCCAGGTGACAGCATGGGAACTTTCCTGTCACCTGTGACAGGAAAGTTCCCATGCTGTCAGCGCCCGCGCGTCACCGGCACGTCGATCGACACCGGATTGCCCTAGAATCGTCGGTGTGCATCGCAGGCTGTTGACCACCCGCTGGTTGCTCCTGCACGTGCTGTTCCTGGTGGCCACCATCGCCACGGGGTTCTTCACCGTGTGGCAGTGGGACCGGGCGCATGAGGCGGGAGGAAGTTTCCAGAACCTCGGCTACGCGCTGCAGTGGCCCCTGTTCGGAGCGTTCACCATCTTCCTGTGGATCCGGATGATCCGGATGGACATGCATGCCGACACCCCGTCCGCCGAGGGCGTCGAACCGTCCCCCGCGCAGGACGCCGACAACCCCGCCCCCGATCACCGCGGTGGGCGGCGCGTCAACCGTCCGCTCGTTCCGCCGCCCGCGCCGCCCGTCGACTCCGACGAGGACCCGGACCTGGCCGCGTACAACCGCTACCTCGCCGGCCTCGACGCCGCCGAGGACCGGAGCGGTAGCTGACCGGTTCGCTCTCCACGGGTGTCACCGCTCAGTTGAAGGTGATACCGCCCTCGATGCGGTCCGCCTGGATCACCTTGTTGGCATTGCCCGAGACGTGGTTGACGACACCGCCGCCGGTGGCCGAGATCTGGTTGTGCACGATCTCTCCGGCGTCGCGCAGCTGCTCAGCGAACTCGCTGTCCTGCCCGCGCGCACGGTCCAACCGCTCCGCCAGGGCCGTCACCTCCGGCTGCCCCGCATCTTCCCGCTCTGCGGCTGCCAACGCTGCACTCGTCTCCGGGTCTTCCCCCGCCCTGCTGCGCACCAGATCCCGGATCTTCGACAGCGCTTGCTTGCCTGCGGAGCCGAGTGCGGCGGCGGCTTGGCCGGCCAGTGCGGTGGCCACGGACTCCAGGAACGGATCTGTCATGCTTCCTCCAAGCCGATTTGATGATCGCCAAGTGTAGTGATCAACCGGCGGTCCGAGCCCTGTTCGCTCGCACGTCGGCCAATCGGCGCAGCGTCGGGAGGATCGCCCGATGTGGTATTAACGAAGTGACTGACGGCAAACAGAAGTAGACGCCGGAAGGCCCGGTGCTGCGGAGCGCGAAGCCCGCGGTGCGATGGAGCGGATGGTCGGCGGGATCTGGGTGAGCACCGCGGACGGGTGCTGGTCGAGTCGCATCGACAGCTGATGATTGGGGCAGGCGTGCGCAGCGGCGTACTGAAGATGTTCGGGCTGTGCGTCCTGGCGGGCGTGCTGGTGGCAGGCTTACTGCTGCCCGCGGCCACCGGCGCGGGGGCGATGGTCAACGAGACGACCGATGCGATGTCGCGGATGCAGGGGTCCTTGGCGCGCCGCGACATGCCGCAGGTGTCGACCATCGCGGACAAGGACGGGCAGCCGCTTGCGTACCTCTTCGACGATTACCGCGTCGAGACCAAGCCCGAGCAGGTTCCGGACACGATGAAGGCCGCCATCACCGCGGTCGAGGATCGCCGCTTCTGGGACCACGAGGGTGTCGACTGGCACGGCACGGCCCGTGCCCTGGCCACCAACATCGGCAGCGGGGAAACCTCGCAAGGTGCTTCCACGATCACCCAGCAGTACGTGAAGAACTACCTCGTGCACGTGGCGGCCAACAACCAGATGGAGGCCGAGCAGGCCAAGGAAACCACGGTCGCCCGCAAGCTCCGCGAAGCCAAGATCGCCCTGGAGCTCGAACGCACCATGACCAAGGAGGAGATCCTCACCGGGTACCTCAACGTCGTGCCGTTCGGCAACCAGACGTTCGGCGTCGGCGCGGCCGCCCAGACCTACTTCGGCACCTCGCCTGACCAGCTCACCATCGCCCAGTCCGCCCTGCTGGCCGCCATCGTCAACCAGCCGGGGTCGCTGAACCCGAACACCAACCCCGAAGACGCGCTGGAACGCCGCAACCTGGTCATCGACCTGATGGCCGATCCGCGCAACAACCTCCGTATCACCGAGGAGGACGCCGAGCTCGCCAAGCAGGAACCGCTCGGTGTGCTCTCCCCGCTGGGCAGGCCGCCGAACGGCTGCGTCGGTGTGGGCGACGGCGCGACCGACGGGTTCTTCTGCACCTACGTCGTCGACTACCTGGACAAGCTCGGCCTCGACAGCGACGAGCTCAAGACCGGTGGGTATACCGTGCGCACGACCATGGACCGCACGGCGACCGATGCGGCCAAGGAAGCAGCGCGCAACAACGTGCCGACCCAGACCGACGGCATCGCCAACGCCATGTCCGCGGTCGAACCCGGCACGGACAAGCACAAGGTGCGCGCCCTGGTAGCCAGCCGCGACTACGGCAATGATGCGAGCAAGGGGCAGACCGCCTACGACATCGTCAGCAGGGTCCAGCCGTTCGGCGCCGGGTCGATCTACAAGGTCTTCACCGCTGCGGCCGCGATCGAACAGGGCATGAGCATCGACGACACCGTGGACGTTCCGCCCTCCTACACATCGCAGGTCTACAGCAACGGCACCAACCCCTACACCGTCGGCAACGCCGAAGGTGTGGATCCCGGACCCACTTCGCTGCAGATGGCGCTGGCCAAATCACCGAACACGACGTTCGTGGCGCTGCAGGAGAAGGTCGGGCTCAACAACGCAGTCGACATGGCGTCCAGGCTCGGGCTGCGTACCGGAATGAACGGGGTCAACACGAGCGGGCAGACCCTCGACGAAGACGGTTCCAACGGGCCGGCGCAGGGTGACTACATCAAGCAGAACAATCTCGGCCCGTTCACGCTCGGTTTTACGCCGACCAGCGTCCTGGAGCTGTCCAACGTAGGCGCGACCATCATGAGCGGCGGTGTGTTCTGCCCGCCGACGCCGATCGAGGAAGTCACCGATCGGCACGGCAACCCGGTGCCGCTCAACGAGCCCGGCTGCGAGCAGGCCGTCGCACCGCAGGTCGCCAACGAGTTGGCGCAAGGGTTGAGCAAGGACGACACCGAAGGGACCTCGCGCGCTGCCGCCGAGGCGTCCGGGTGGAATCGCCCGATGATCGGCAAGACCGGGACCACGCAGGAGCACAAGTCGGCGGCCTTCCTCGCCGCTACTCCGCAGCTCTCCGGCGCGGTGCTCACCTACGCTGACGGCAACCGCCCCGAAGGCATCTGCGATGGCGGTGGTGACGCGCCTCCGTTCCTGTGCGGTACGGACGGCGGCAACATCTACGGCGGCAAGGTGCCTGCCCGCACGTGGTTCGAGGCCATGACCAAGATCCACGAGGGAGTGCCGGTGGCGCCGTTGCCGGGCAACCCGTAACCGGCAGGCGCCGACGCGGCTCGATCACCTGACCACCCAGGGTGGTGGGCGCGGAACAACCCGCACCCACCACCCTTTTTGTCGCCCGCATCCGATTCCGGAAGCGAGCATGGGAACTTTCCTGTCACTCGTGACAGGAAAGTTCCCATGCTCGCAACGCTCCAGGAAACGTCGATGCGCTCCACTGCACGATGCAGCTCTTGCCAAGCGCGCTCGGCGGCACCAGGATGTGACGCCATCGCGCGATAGAGTGACTACGTAGTGGAGCGGGAAATGAGCGACAACGGTTCGTTCGTGCGTGTCCTCGGGCGCAAGGATGTACTCGCGGTGGGATTCGGCTCCATGATCGGCTTCGGGTGGGTCGTCCTCGCCGGGGAGTTCATCGCCCAGGCGGGAACCGCGGGATCGGCGCTGGCGTTCGCTATCGGCGGCGCGATCGTCTGCCTCGTCGGCCTGACTTACGCCGAGCTCGTCTCCGCCATGCCCAAAGCAGGGGGAGAGCACAACTACGCGCTGCGGGCCCTGGGTGCCCGGCCGGCCTTCGTCACCTCGTGGGCCGTGGTGATCGGCTACGTTTCGGTCGTCGCGTTCGAAGCGGTCGCCCTGCCAGAAACGATCGCCTACCTGCTGCCCGACATGCCCGGACCGACGCTGTGGACCATCGCCGGATCACCTGTGCACAGCTCCTGGGTGCTCATCGGGGTGCTGGGCGCAGCGATCATGACCTTGGTGAACTACATCGGGATCCGGCCGGCTAGCGTGTTCCAGAGCATCGGCGTGATGTTCCTGCTCGCGGTAGGAGCAACGATGTTGTTCGGCCTCTTCATCGGAGGTTCTCCGGTCAACGCCGAACCCCTGTTCACCGGCGGCACTCCCGGAGTGCTCGCTGTGGTGGTGGTGACTCCGTTCCTGTTCCTAGGTTTCGACGTCATCCCGCAGTCGGCGGAAGAAGCCGCGTTCTCCCGTCGCAGGATCGGGCATGTGCTGGTGTTCTCCGTCGTGCTGGCCACCGCGTGGTACGTACTTGTGCAGCTGACCGTCGGATTTGCGCTGCCCAGCCACGAATCAGCGGGGGCCGAACTCGCGACCGCCGACGCCATGACCGCGCTGTGGGGCACGCCCGTGATGGGCCAGGTACTCGTCCTCGGCGGTATCGCAGGAATTCTCACCAGCTGGAACGGCCTGCTGATCGGCGCCAGCCGCCTCATCTACGCGATGGCGTCCTCCGGAATGCTGCCCGCCTGGTTCGGGCGCCTGCACCCGAAGTACCGCACACCGGGGAACGCGGTCCTGTTCATCGGCGGTATCAGCTGCATTTCCCCCTTCTTCGGCGACCAAATGCTGACCTGGCTGTCCAACGCGGGATCCACCAACATCGTGCTCGGATACCTGCTGGTGGGCGTGTCGTTCCTGGTGCTGCGCAAACGTGAACCGCAGCTCGAACGTCCGTACCGGGTCGGGCCCGCGCGCACCGTCGGAGTACTGGCCGTCGTGCTCAGCGGCGGGCTGATCGTGCTCTGCCTGCCCGGCATGCCCGCAGCGTTGGCGTGGCCGCAAGAGTGGCTGCTCGTCGGTGCGCTGTGGATACTCGGACTGGTCTTCGTGCTGCGCGTGCCTCGCGTGCGTGCCGGCCCCGAGGCCGAGCACCACCTGTTGCAGGCTTCCGGCCGGATCGGGTGACAGCATCACCGCATGCACAGCACCCTCCTGCCCACCACACAGCGCGCGCTGGTGCGCCGCCTTGCCGTGGAGCAGAACCGCAACCGGATCCCATCGCTCGTGGCGGGCCTGGTGCGCGACGGTTCGACGATCTGGTTCGACGGGCGTGGCGAAGTAGCGGGGCGACCGCCGACCAGCGACACCCAGTACCGCGTCGGATCCATCACCAAGATGTTCGTCGCGGTCCTGGTCATGCGCTTGCGCGACGAAGACCGACTCGACCTGGCCGATCCGCTGGACCACCACCTGCCCGGTACCGCGATCGGCAACCGCCCCATCGGCGAAATCCTCGCGCACTCCAGCGGATTGCGCGCCGAACCGGCCGGCCCGTGGTGGGAGCGAACTCCGGGGCACGAGGCGCCCGAGTTCCTCGCGGCCATCGACAACGACGCAGTGCGCCCGAACCCGCGGCACGTCTTCCATTACTCCAACACCGGATTCGGTGTGCTGGGCGAACTCGTCTCCCGCATCCGTGGTGAACCCTGGCACCGGGCCGCGCAGCGGGAGATCCTGGATCCACTGGAGATGGGCCGGACCACGACGGCGCCGGCCGCTCCGCACGCGCAGGGCTACGCAGTGCACCCGTGGGCCGACGTGCTGCTCGCCGAACCTGCTGAAGACGCGAGAGCCATGGCCCCGGCGGGTCAGTACTGGTCCACGTTCGACGACATGGCCCGTTGGGTGCGCTTCGCAGCTGGCGACAGCGGCGACGTCCTGCATCCGGCGACCGTCGAAGAGATGCGCGCACCCGGAGCCGTGGACGACGGTGGCGAATGGCGAGCGGGATACGGCCTGGGCATGCAACTCACCCGCAACCGGGGCCGCAGGCTCGCTGGGCACACCGGATCCATGCCCGGATTCCTGGCCACGCTGTGGGCCGACCCGGATGAATCGACCGGGGTGATCTTCATGGCGAACACGACGGCCGGTGTCGCCGGTAGCTTCACCACCGACCTGCTGGACCTGCTCGACGAGCACGAGCCGCCCATCCCGGAGACGTGGAGACCCGCGGAGCACATCGACGAACGGGCCTTGGAGATCACCGGACAGTGGTACTGGGGGCCGAGTCCGTTCGTGCTCCGCGTGCTGCCGGACGGAATGCTGGACCTGGCTCCGTTGCGGGGCCGGGGCCGAGCGTCGCGGTTCCGCGACAACGGTGACGGCACGTGGACTGGGCTCGATGGCTACTACCGGGGTGAGCGCCTCGCGGTGGGCCGCGGTGCAGACGGGAAACCCAGCCACCTCGACCTGAACACGTTCATCTTCACCCGCACCCCGTACGACCCGGAAGCACCAATCCCCGGCGGAACAACCCCCTGGCACCCCGGCCCCGCCTAGCGCCGCAGCATGGGAACTTTCCTGTCCCATGTGACAGGAAAGTTCCCATGCTGCACGGTCTGCTCGCGGTGTCGGCATCCGTTGTGCGCGATCCTGGGGAAGTGTCCGCAGACCTGCCTGTCACCCGGCGCTGGACAATTCCGGCGGCAGAACTCTCCGAGCGCTTTTCCCGATCTTCCGGACCTGGTGGTCAAGGCGTGAACACCACCGAGTCGCGAGTCGAACTCAGCTTCGATCTGGCCGGGTCCACCTCGATCCCCGATACCTATCGGCCGCGCGTCGCCGCGCAGCTCGCGAACCGAATCTCTGCCGGGAAGTTGACCGTTCAGCGCATCCGAGCACCGCACGCAACGCGCAAACCGCGCGGTCGCACGCCGGCGGCTGGCCTCTGCCCTCGCCGAAGCTGTCCAGCCACCACCGCCCACCCGCAAACCGACGAAACGCAGCAGAGCCGTACGCGAACGGCGGTTGGCCGCGAAGAAGCACCGCGGCGAGATCAAACGCGGACGACGTCGCGGACACCCCGGCGCGGACTGACGGGCGAATCACCGCGACCTGGCTAGGCTCGAACCGGAGGAGGGACCGCAGAGAGGACTTGCCGATGCGCACAGCATGGGTGCTTCCGGGTGGATCCACGTTCGGAGCGATTCAGTCTGGCCTGGTCACAGCGTTGATCGACGGGGGAGTCGAGCCGGATCTGCTCGTCGGGACCTCAGTAGGGTCCCTTAACGCCGCGTGGCTGGCCGGTGATCCGTCTACCACCGGCGCCGCTCGACTCCGCGAGCTCTGGACCAGGCTGCGGCGCACCGATGTCTTCCCGATTCAACCCCTGCGCATCCTCGCGGGCAAGATGGGGTTGTCGAACCACGTCATGACCAGTCACGGGCTGGCTGACTGGCTGAACAGGACCTTGCCCTACCGCAGGTTGGAGCACGCGGCGGTGCCGTTGACCGTCACGGCCACTGACGTCGACAACGGCGACCCGGTGTACTTCGAGCGCGGTCCCGCGTTGCCCGCTCTGGTCGCCTCGTGCTCGATACCGGGCATGTTCCCGCCGGTGCAGGTCGCGGGGCGCTGGCTGGTCGATGGCGGGCCCGCCGCGTTCATGCCGGTCAGCCGCGCTGTGGAACGCGGGGCCGACCGGGTGTTCGTCCTCCCATGCGGCGGGACCGAACCGTTCGTCGTCAACCGCAGGAAAACGCGCGGTATCGGAGCAATCGCCACGTGGCCACCGCCGAAGTCGCCACCCCGGTCGGTCGGCGGGGTCAACGGGGCGGCTCTGGGTGCGGCGATGGTCTCGGCGGCCCGGCTCGATCTGCAGCTGAACGCGGCACGGTGCGACCTGTACGTGTTGCCCGCGCCATCAGTGGTGGGTTTGTCGCCGTACTCGTTCGAACACGTCGGAGAACTGATGGACGCATCCTTCGAGATCGCCTCCCGCTGGCTGCCGGAAGCACGTCCAGTACCCCGAGGGCCGGTGGATATCGGTGGCAATCCTTCCGGTGGCAACCACTTCGGGGTGAGCACCACCGCGCAGGAACATCGCGGTTAGCGTGTTCCGGCCTGTTCGGCGAGTTCGTCGGCTGCCATCCGCTCGCCTGGTACCCAACCCGGCCGGATTTTGCTCACGAGAATGTTGACCGTCACGTTGAGCACGAGTCCGATGACGCCCGAATTGACCCCATGCCACGGATCGTTTCCGGTGGCGACCAGAACGGCGACCACCGCCACGCCCACGCAGAGCCCGGAAACCGCGCCTGCGACCGACATCCGCCGCCAGAACAGGCTCACCAGCACCACCGGCAGCAACTGCGCCAATCCTTGGTACGACAACACCGACAATTGCACCAGCGTGCTCGGCGACAGGAACGTGAGCACGAGAGCCAGCAAACCCACCGCGAACGTGACGAGCTGCGACAGCTCCTTCTGCCGTGACGCGGTTCGCGGGTGTACACCGAGAACTGATCGACCCCACATCGTGCCGATCACCAGCATGAACACTGCCATCGGGACGATTGAGGACAGTGCGCCGGCGACGCCGATCAGACCCACCAACCACGCGGGCATCGAGTCCACCACGAGCTCGAACATCGCCAGGTTCGAATCGGCGAGGCCCGGGACCACGAAGATCGCGGCAAGCCCCAGCAGGATCGGCACGAACAGCAGAACCTGGTAGAAGGGCATAATCATGGCATTCCTGCGCAGGACATTCGGATTCTTCGCTCCGAGGTATCCCGCCACCGTTGTCGGGAAGATGGTGTACACAACGCCGTTGAGCACTGCTGTGGTGGCGAACCACAGCATGCCCAGCGATTCGTCGCCCTGTCCCGGGAGTGTCAACCACTCCGGACGTTCGGTCACCAGGCGCTCCAGCATCGGGCCGACCCCACCGAAGTAGTGCACCGGCACGTACACGAAGACGATCAGCAGCGTGAGGAAGACCAAGGCGTCCTTCAGCACGGAAACCCAGGCACTGCCACGCAGGCCGGAAAATATGATGAAGGATTCCGTGACGAGGAACGCGATCACGTACCCGGCGCCGAGGCTGATCGTGCCGTAACTGATCGTGGAAACGACCACGCCCATTCCGGTGATCTGCAACTGGATGTAGGGCAGTAGGAACACCGTGGTCAGGACGGCTACCAGGGCGCCGAGCCACGGGGAGCTGAACCGGTGCGCTGCCATGTCGGTGATGTTGTGGAGGCTGTTCCGGTGCGCGTAGTGCCACAGCACGGGGCCGATCAGATATCCGACCGCGAAGCCGATCGCGAGGTATGCCAGCAAGTAGAAGACCGGCATCCCGTAGTCGTACGACCAGCCGGCAGCCCCGAGGTAGCTGAAGCTGGTGTAGGTCTCACCGGCCATCAACACGAAGATCAGTACGACGCCAAGGCTGCGGCCGCCCACCGACCACTCCGTCAGGTTCGACCGGTCCCGGCCCCGGAGCGACAACAGCCCCAGGAGCACGGTGGCCAGCATGAACAACCCGAAAATGCCGACCGAGACGACAGCGTTACTCATCGGCTCTCACTCCCGTCGCGACGCTCGTGGTCGGCTCGCCAAACCGGATCGCCTCGTGCGGCCAGCCAGACGCAGACCGGCGTCAGCAGGGTTCCCATGAGCATCCAGAACATGAAGAACGGCAGGCCGAGAACGACCGGTTCGATGCGGTTGTAGAGGGGGAGTGCCACTACGAACAGCACGACCGGGCCGACCAGCCACCACAATGACCTGCGCTTCCTCAGCATCCACCCTCTCCTCGCCGTCTCGGCAACAGCATGGGAACTTTCCTGCCACATGTGGCAGGAAAGTTCCCATGCTGGCACCTGGCCGTCGGGCGTGAAGCGTCGTGTGATCAGCGGTACGCCGAGGTGCCAGGTGCCTGTTGTCGTCTAGCGCTCCTGGCCCAGGTGCCATACGGGCTCTCCGCCCACCCACGTTTGCCGCACGTCGAGGTCCGGAAGCGCGATCGGATCAACGGTCAACGGATCCCCGTTGAGTACCGCGAAGTCCGCCAAGAAACCGGGCCAAATCCGTCCCTTGCAGTCGTCCTCACCCGACGCGTGCGCAGATCCAGTCGTGTACAACGCGAGGGCTTCTACCGGGGTGATCCTCTGGGATCCGCCGAGCACTTGCCCGTCCGACTTCCCCGAGCCGGAACGGCGCGTGATGCAACTACGCAGTGCCCGCAACGGCTCAACTGGACCGCACGGGAAATCACTTGACCCTGCGACCGGTACGCCTGAATCGAGCAGTTTCCGATGGGCGAACATGCGCTCCAGTCGGTCGGCACCGTAGTAGGCGAGCAGTTTGTCCCCGTGGAAGTCCACGTAGCTGCCGAAGGGAACAGCGATCGTTCCGCTGCGTCGAAGCCGGTCAACGATGTCATCGTCGACCACGGTGCAGTGTTCGATGCGGTGCTGCACCTGCACATCCGGGTGCTTCTGGCGAGCACTTTCGATCGAGTCCAGCACCATCCGGATAGCCCGATCACCGTTGGCGTGGATCGCGAGCCGGTTGCCCGACCGGTGCACCAGCTCCACCAGCTCGTCGAGCTCCTCGACGGGAAGTGTCTGGATTCCGTGGTCCTCAGTTCCTTCGAACGGCTCATCTACCAGGCACGTTCCACCTGCAACCGCACCGTCGGCAAATGCTTTGATCCCGCCGATGCGCAGCCACCTGTCACCGAAATCTGTTCGGAGGCCGGTCCTCCGCAACGCATCGACATGGGGGTAGGTGAGTAGGGCATTCACTCGAACGGTGAGCAGTCCGCGCCTGTGCGCCTCCTGAAGCAGACCAAGCTCCACCGGACCGACCATCGCATCACCGACGCTGGTGATGCCCAGCGCGTTCAACGCACGCAGCGTCTCGATCAACTGCGCCAAGGCCGCTTCCTGATCCTGCGGAGGAATCGCGGGGTTCCCACGAGACAACGCTGGGTAGGCCACATCGAACAGCGCCTGTTCGTGCACGATCCCGGTCAGCCGACCATCCGCATCCCGGACGAGTTCGCCTCCGGGCGGGTCTTGTGACGCCTCGGTCAAGCCCGCAGCGTGAAGACCAGCCGAGTTCACCACGCCCCAGTGCGCTCCGATATTGATCAGGAGAACGGGATGCTGCCCTGTCAGTTCGTCGAGGTCATCCCGGGAAAGCGGGGTAATGTCCCCGGACTTCGCGTGGTCATAGCGGGTTCCAACGACCCACTCACCGGTAGCAGAAGAAGAGATACGCTCGCTGAGCAACGAAGCGACCTGCGCATGGGAAGTGGCGTGCGAGAGGTCCACTCCGCGCATGTTTCCGGCGGTCATCGTCGGATGCTGGTGCGCGTCGTTGAAACCGGGCACGATCGTGGCGTTTCCGAAGTCGACAAGTTCGGCGTTCGGGTGCTGCGCGAGCAAGTCGTCGTACTCGCCGACTGCCGTGATCCATTCGCCAATCGTGACGAAGGCGGGTTCAGCGGCAATCAGGTACGGGTCTTCGTCACACATCGTAACGACCCGGGCAGCTTTGATCAGGCGTGGACGCATGCCAACACTCATCAGGAACCTCCCGCGACGATCACAGCGGGAGTGCATGCTGCCCCCTTTGAGGCGTGCGCACCAGACCCCAGGTGAAAGATCCTGGTGCTGCGGCAAGATGACAGGAAAGCGTCCATGCTCGCAGCCACTGGGCAGCCCCCACGTCGGCCGGAAGTGAGCTCACCGACCGAGATGAACCTGTGGACGGGGCCGGCCAGCGGCAGTTCGGTACGACCGCTCCACCTCTCTTCGCACCTCGTCGGGACTCGCCTGGATTCGGGTTGGTAGCAGCCGGAGCACGATGACGCCGTTCATCGCGTACCGCGAGTCCCGACGAGCGGTCGCAGCATAATCATACCGGGAGAAGTGAAAGTCGAAGGAATCGATCTCAACCGCGAGCCCGACATCATCGAACCACGCATCAGGCCGCGCGATGTACCTTCCCTTCTCATCGAACAACGCCGCATTCCAGGCAGGTTCGGGCAGATCCGTGGTGCGGAGCAACTTGAAAGCGCCCAGTTCGGCGACGGAACGCAGGTCCACAGCGAGAGACCGGAGAATTTCCCGGGGGAGGCCGGTACCCCGGCGGCTGCCCAGTTCCATTTCGGACATGAGATCGTGCGGATGGCAGCGTCGCCGATGTTGGATAGCTTCGACCAGTAGCTCCTCGGTGAGCGCTCGTGACTTCCAGGTGCGCACTGCGTCGGTGGTCGCACGGGATAACGGGGCTGTCGGGAACCCGTCGATCTCCACCGGCGTGGGTAGCCGTGTGGTTCGCTCGAAACGCATGTGAGCATGACTTTGGATCTTGCGCTGATGCGGGATCAACACGTGTATTGGCTCGTCACGTGGTGGCGAGCGCAGACCGTGCAGTCGTGCGGCGTGCATTCCGGTCAGGACTGCGCCGGGGCCCGCCCGGAGCAGGGCCGCCTCGATGAGGTCTTCAGTAGTGGGTGGTCCCGGTGCTACTAGCACGATCCCGGGGGCCAAACGGCTCCACGGTCCGTCGGCGCGTGCACGGCGGTATGCCGTTGACTGTGAAACCCCCAATCGCTCCAGTTCTCGGACACGGAAGACTCGGCGATCCGGATGGGGCGACGGCACGGGAGCGCGGCTGGCAGCGGTCATGGGGCGAACTATCCGAGACATCCTGGCGCAAGCCGATCATTTCCGCCCCAGTGACCGCGTGTCGTCCACGACTCCCTCTTGGTCTATCGATCTCCGTCCATGTCGGACCCGGTGCGTATTGGGGGTGCAGCATGGGAACATTTCTCCTGCTCGTGACAGGGAAGTTCCCATGCTGTCACCTACGCCGGTCGCTGCATCCACCAGTGCATCGCGTACTTCACGAGGTTGATGAGGGTGTTCTTGGTCGACTCACGGTTGCGCGCGTCGCATGCGATGATGGGTGTTTCGTCCGGAATCGCGATCGCCTCACGGATGTCTTCGAAACGGTGCTGGAGGTGCCCGTCGAAGCAGTTGACGCCCACGATGTATGGAAGGCTCCGGTCTTCAAAGAAGTCGATCGCGGAGAAGCAGTCTGCGAGTCGACGGGTGTCTACCAGCACGATGGCGCCGATCGCTCCGCGCACCAGGTCATCCCACATGAACCAAAAGCGCCGTTGCCCGGGCGTTCCGAACAGGTAGAGGATCAAGTCGGAATCCAGCGACAAGCGCCCGAAGTCCATGGCGACTGTCGTCGTGCCCTTGTCTGGGGTGGCCTGCAGGTCGTCGATGTCCTTGCTCGCCTCTGTCATCACGGCTTCCGTGGTCAACGGCATGATCTCGGATACCGACCCTACGAACGTGGTCTTACCGACTCCGAAGCCACCGGCGACGACGATCTTGGCTGAGGTTGCCGTGGTCTGCGCG
The DNA here is from genome assembly GCF_015209505.1 of Saccharopolyspora montiporae. Classification (GTDB taxonomy): domain Bacteria; phylum Actinomycetota; class Actinomycetes; order Mycobacteriales; family Pseudonocardiaceae; genus Saccharopolyspora; species Saccharopolyspora montiporae. The sequence goes on along the minus strand of NZ_JADEYC010000025.1, from coordinate 39,058 downwards.
TCGACGTTGTGCAGAGTGCGTGTCTGCGTTTCCGATGTCATTCTCGGATCACCTCGGATCTCGGTAATGCTCGTGGTCGTGTTCGCCCCGGTCCTGTGAAGGGGGTCGCGCTGTCGGAGTCACAGTCGCCGCAGCCCACTCAGGACCCTCTCCATCAGCTGCAGGTGGGAAGTACTTCCGTTTTCAGTGACGGTGTTGTGCACCGTTACAAGGCCCAGGTCGGCCATGTCGCCCAGCAGAACCTTCGCGACGCCGAGCGGGACGCCGAGCATTGCGCCGACTTCAGCGACCGATCGAGGGTGTTGGCAGATACCCGCGATGGAATGGTGCTCGACCCGTTGAAGGCGTCCGGCATGGCAGGAATCGCTTGTGGATACGAGGGTTTCGACTTCGAGTCGGTAGTTGGACCGTGTTCTCCCGCCGGTCCATGCGTAAGGCCGGATGTAGGTAGCCGTGGACTCCACTTCGTTCACTTCCGGCGGTTGGGGCGCGACTTCGGGAGCCGGCCGGTTCTGGTCGGTTATCGGCCAAGACAGGTCTTGCCCGGCTGGGTCGTCGGGTGGTGGCACGCTGGAACCGTTCGGGTCCGTGGTGCGGTACCGCTTCCGACGTGCGTGATCGAGCGCGAATCTGTTGAAGACGTCGGCCATAGAACCGGCCGCGGAGTCCTGGTCCGCATTGTCGCGGCGCTCAGGTGTGCCAGAACCTGCGCTCATGGTCGCCTCACACCGACTGTCCGGACATCGCACGACTCGTTCCTTGCAGCTGGGAACGCAGCTGAGGTGTGAGGATCTGGCCGACGCGCTCCACCAGCAGGGCCATTTCATAGGCGATCAAGCCCATGTCGCAGTTCGGGGCCGCGAGTACGGTCAGACACGAACCGTCGCTGATGGCCATCTGGAGCATCAAGCCCCGCTCCATCTCGACCACGGTCTCTGTGACGCCGCCCGCTTCGAAGCACCGCGCAGCCCCCTGGGTGAGGCTGAGCAGACCCGACGCCACCGCTGCGAGCTGGTCGGCACGATCGGTGGGCAGCTTAGCTGAGGCCGTCAGTAGCAAGCCGTCAGCGGAAACCACCACCGCATGAGCAACTCCCGGAACACGTTCGGTGAAATCGGTGACAAGCCAGCCGAATTGGTTCGGTTGTGGTTGCTGGGCGTTCATTCCGTTCCGTCCTCCTCACTCGTTCGGGGAAAAGTCCGCGCTCGGCGTCGCATCGCGGAGGCTGTGTTTGCCTTCGCGGATCCCCTGTTGAAAGCTGGTGAGCCGTCCCCGCATCTCGTCCGCGTCGCGCTGCGGTTTTGATTCCGCTCCGTCTGCGGATCCCGGTACCAGCTGCGCCTTGGGCGTTCGACGCGGCAGTCCGGCGGTCGTGTAATCTTCCGGGTCGCTGTCGAGTACTTCCTCCGGGCGCTGTTCTCCCGGAGTGGAATCGAAACCCCAGTCCACTTGCGACGAATCTCCTTGCGCGGTTTCGGAATACTCGGAAGCTTCATGGTGGTGGCGGCCGCGGCGCAGGCCCTCTTGGAAGGAAGCGAGTCGACCGCGCGCTGTGTCCGGATCGCGTGTCGACCGCTGCGCCTGGCCGCTTGTGGGGACTGCGCTTCCCTGGACCAGGTGGGCACGCGGAATGCGCTGCGGCAGGCCGGCGTCGGTGAAGTCAACAGGGGAAGCTACCGATATCTCATCGGCCCGCTGCTGCTCGTCGTCGCTCGCGAAGGTCCAGTCGATCTGACTGTCGGGAGGTTGCGAGGAAGGGAACCTTTCTTCCACCGGTGACAGAAAGGTTCCCTTGCTCGCATCAGGCTCCGCGGTGGGCCAGGCGGGTTGGTGGGGGTGAGTCGGGGTGGTGGACTCCGAGACCTGGAACCAGGCCGAGGCGAGGTCGTCGAACGAGGTCTCGGCGTCCTCCGGTGTGTTGCTGCTGACCGGTGGGGCATCGAAGCACGATGGCCCGGACACCGGTACCACCCCGTTCTGCCCGGCTCCTTCGGCACTCGTAGCGGACGACCCGTCGTCGGCGCCGGTAGCACTGTCGTCGGTGCCCGCGGATGCGGTTCCGGCCCAGGCAACACTGTCGGCGAATCCGAAGAGATCGGTGGCCTCGGACCTCGCGTCGTCCGGAGCGTCCGGATCTTCCGGCTCGTTCTGCGCTGGGCGCAGCAGATGGAAACCGTTGCGCACCAGGTGGCGCTGGCTGGACGCGTCCCGCTCGGCGGCTTCCCAATCGAACTCCTGCACGACGGTGTCATCGTCGCGCATTGCGGGGGGCGCGTCGGTCGGTACGGCCGCATTCCCGTTGGTCCGCATCGGATCACCGCCGTCGGGGGGCGCGTCGACGAGCAGCTCCCGGGCCAGGCAGACGGTCGCTCGGACTCCGGTGCCTTCCGGTCCGGGACTCAGCGTCACGCGGATATCGTGTCGCGCAGCGAGACGGCCGACGACGAACAGACCCATCCGCCGGGAGGTCGACAGGTCGATCTCCCGGTCCGCGGTCAGCCGCTCGTTGGCGTTGGCGAGTTCTTCCTGCGGCATCCCGATGCCGTGGTCGGTGATGTCGATGTCCAACGACCCGTCTCCCCGCAGGTGGCCGGTGACCGTGACCTGCGTGTGCGGTGCGGAGAAGTTGGCGGCGTTGTCGAGCAGCTCGGCCAGCAGGCGCACCAGATCGCTCGCCGCGTAGCCGACGATCCTGTTGTCCGGTAGCGGCTGCACGATGACGCGGGGGTAGTGCTCGATCTCGGAGACGGCCGCCCGGACCAGGTCGGCAGGCGAGGCGGGGCGGGTGAACCGCCGCGCGGGGTCCGTGCCGGACAGCACCATCAGGTTTTCGTTGTTCCGGCGCATCCGGGTCGCCAAGTGGTCCAGCTGGAACAGGGTGGCTAGCTGGTCCGGGTCCTCCTCATCCCGTTCGAGCTGTTCGAAGAGGCGGAGTTGGCGTTCGAGCAGGCTTTGGCTGCGCCGAGACACGTTGATGAACGAATCCCCGTAGCTGCGCCGCAGTTCAGCCTGCTCGGTGGCGAGGCCGATGGCTTGGGTGTGCACTTCGTCGAACGCGCGAGCCAGTTCACCGACTTCATCGCGGGTGTGCACCGGAACGCGTTGCACCCCGGTGCTCGCGTCGTGGCCGGCCCGCAGGTCGGCGACAGCGCGGGGGAGCTGCTCGTGGGCCGCGGTCAGCGCGCCGCGGCGCAGCGTGTGCAGCGAGCCCAGGAGCTGACGCACGATGACGGCGGCCACGATGCCTGCGATCAGCAGGGTGGTGAACAGCACGACCGATTCCAGGCCGGCGATGTTGCCTGCGCGATCCTCCAAGCGGAATGCGGTGCTCTCCAACCGCTCGTGCAGATCTCGGCCGAGCGCGTCCAACGACCGCACCGTCGTGTCGGACTGCTCCTGCCACGCCGTCGGCGGAACGTTCTGCACGGCGGGTTGCGGTTGCTGCGCGGTGTTCATCGCCAGCTGGACCGAGGTCTCCCGCTCGGGCAGTTGCGGTTGTGCGTACAGCTGGTCGTAACGGTCTCGCTGCTGCAGGGTGGCGGCGGCGCGGAAGTCGTTGACCGCCGCGCTGCGCCGGGTCTCGCTGGCCGCCAGCCGCGCCTGGCTGTCGCTGGTGAATTCGCCGTGGCTCAATCCGGTGAGCACTAGCGCCTGCTGCAGCCGGACTTCTTCGGTGATCAGGGCGAGCTCGTGCGCGGTGGTGGCTTCGGCCACGACCTGCGCTTCGGACATCTGGCTGATCAGCGAGCGGTCGAGGCTCAGCAGAGTACCGATGATCTCGGTGTACCCGTTCGCGGCTTCGTCGGCGTGCACGCTTCGGTCGAGGATCCGGTCGCGGAGCGGGCCGAGGCCGGCTACGCGGTCCTCGGTCTCCAGGTGAGCGAATCGCAGCGTTTCCGCGTCCGGAACGCGGTGCAGGTCGTGCTGGAGGTTCGTGATGGCCGTGTCGGCCGCGCTGAAGTCGCGCTGAATCTCGGCCGGCGTTCCGGTCTCAGCCGAGAGGAAATCCGCGGTGCGGCTGCGCTCCTGCTGGAGTTCGCCCACGGCTGCGCGGACTGCTGATCCGGCGGTGACGACCCGATCGAGCTCACCGAACTCGGCGGCGCGGTCGATCTGGGACCGGATCTGGTGCACGCCGAGTGCCAACGCGAACAGCACCGGGATGAGCACGACGGCGGTGATCTTCGCCGGCAGCTTCCAGTCCTGCCATTGCCTGAATCGAGTGATGAATCCCGGCCTGCTGCGCGGCCGCGTGGCCGCCCGGGTCGTGTCCGCGGGCGAGTGGTCCAGTCCGCTGCTCACGACGCAGTCCTTTCCCGCGCGGTCGAAAATCCTTCTCGCAACAGCGCGTTGTGTGGGTGGGCGAGCTGGCCCGTCGGCGGTGCGCAGCGGTTCAGCCGCAGTACGGCGTGCCCGCGTGCGCACTCGTTGGAATGCGGGGCGCGGCCTCGTCTTCCGCACCTCGTGGATTTCGCCGATCGGTTTCGGGTGGGATTTCCCGGTCGTGCTGGATTCGGTGTGCCGATGTCGGTTGCAGAACCCTACCGCAGCCGATCACGAGACCAACAGGTCACGAAAAGGTGCCCTGACCTGCTGATTTTCCGAAATGGGAGATCATCCGGACGGCGGCTGGCGCGGGCGGGGTCGATCAGTGAACACTGCTCGTATCGAGCTTTCCCGGCCGCCTTCGGGAATACGTCACTCGAAAGGTGAACGGTGAATCCACGGGTGGCCGATGCGCCGCAGTTTTCGCCCCGTCAGCCAAGGGGTTGAACGCAGCCTTCTCGACCAGCTCGAACGGTCGGCTGGTCCGCAATTCGGGCGGCCAGGAAGTGGTCGTTTTCGAGGTGCGGTCAAGTCAAGATCAACGCGCAGCGTAATCGATCAATTCATCATAATGTGTACTGTGTCGCTCCATGGTCGTTTTCGGTTGGTCCCGCGGCTAAACTCCCGCGTCGGGATCGACTTCTCGTCCGTCGTGCCGGATCCGCCGGTGTCAGGAATCCGAAAAACCGCAGCAACGCCCCGAACCGGGCGCGCTAGCCCGGGACGGCGGCGCCGCGTCGCTGCGCGATGCAGGCACGACGGCCTCGGAAAGACCTGGAAAGGACTATGTCCAACGCAATCCGATCCGCTCCCCGGGAGCCCGCTCCGCAGGATCCGACCGCTGCCCGGTTCGGCGGGATCAGCCGCAGCTCGATGCGCCCTCCGGTAGCGGCGGGACCCCCTGACTACCGCGCCGTGGTCGACAGCGCCGAGTTCCAGCAGTTGCGGACCAGGTTCCGTGCGTTCGTTTTCCCGATGAGCGCGTTGTTCCTGGCCTGGTACCTGACCTACGTCGTCATCGCGGCCTACGCGCCGGCGTTCATGGGCACACCGGTGCTCGGGCTCATCAACGTCGGACTCCTCATGGGGCTCGGCCAGTTCGTCAGCACTGTGCTCATCGCGCTCGGCTACCGCCGTTACGCGGAGCGCCGCGTCGATCCGTTGATCGACGACCTGCGTGCGGATCCGCCCAGGGAGGGAGACCGGTGATGGCTTCCAGTCCCATGCTCAACATCTCGATCTTCGCCCTGTTCGTGTTGATCACACTGGTCGTCGTGTACCGGGTGGGCGCTACCGGCACCGCAGCCGACTTTTTCGCCGCCGACGGACGATTCAGCGGACCGCAGAACGGTGTCGCCCTTTCCGGGGACTTCCTGTCCGCGGCGTCCTTCCTCGGGATCGCCGGGGCGATCGCAGTCCACGGGTACGACGGGTTCCTGTACTCGATCGGGTTCCTCGTGGCATGGTTGGTGAATCTGCTGCTCATCGCCGAGCTACTGCGTAACACAGGACGCTTCACGATGGGCGACGTGCTCAGTTACCGGATGCGTCAGCGCCCGGTCCGCGCCGCCTCAGCGGTGTCCACCTTGATGATCTCGTTCGTCTACATGATCGCGCAGATGGCGGGAGCCGGCGGACTCGTCGCCCTGCTGCTGGACGTGCACAGCGGCTCCGGCCAGGCACTCGTCATCGCGGGTGTCGGTGCGGTGATGGTGGTTTACGTGCTCGTCGGCGGGATGAAAGGCACCACCTGGGTGCAGATCATCAAGGCCGCCATGCTGATGCTGTGCGTCGTCCTGCTGACCCTGTTCCTCCTGGGCAAGTACGGTTACAGCCTGTCTTCCCTGATGGAGCACGCTGCCGCGAACAACCCACTGGGCGAGCGCATCCTCGCTCCCGGCGCGGAGTACGGCGAATCCGAGGTCACCAAGCTCGACTTCGTGTCGTTGTCGCTCGCCCTGGTGCTGGGCGTGGCCGGGTTGCCGCATGTGCTGATGCGCTTCTACACGGTGCCGAACGCGGTCCAGGCGCGGAGATCGGTGATCTGGGCGACGTGCGCCATGTCCGTGTTCTACGTGTGCACCCTGGTGATCGGGTATGGCGCCGGTGCTGCCAACGACACCGACACCATCTTGTCCGCACCCGGCGCGGAGAACTCAGCCGCGCCTTTGCTCGCGTACCAGATCGGCGGGACGGTCCTGCTCGGCATCGTCGCAGCGGTCGCGTTCGCCACGATCCTGGCCGTCGTGGCGGGATTGACGCTGACGGCGTCCGCCTCGTTCGCGCACGACTTCTATGCCAACGTCATCCGGCGCGGACGGACCGACCCCGCCGCCGAAGTACGCGTAGCCAGGTGGACGGCTGTGGGAGTGGGCGCCGCGTCCATCCTCGGCGGCATCCTCGTCAACGGGCAGAACGTCGCGTTCCTCGTCGCGCTGGCCTTCGCTTTCGCGGCGTCGGCGAACCTGTCGACGTTGCTGTACACACTGTTCTGGCGCCGGTTCAACACGCGGGGCACGCTCTGGGGCATCTATGGCGGGCTGGGGACCTGCTTGGTGCTGGTGCTGTTCTCACCGGTCGTGTCGGGCGCGCCGGATTCGGTCTTCCCAGGCGTGGACTTCGCGTGGTTCCCGTTGAGCAACCCGGGGCTTGTGTCCATCCCGGCGTCGTTCCTGTGCGGTTTCGTCGGAACGCTGTTCGGCGGCAGGCCGGACGAAGAACGTTCCGATGAAATGGAAGTGCGTTCGCTAACCGGGATCGGATCGACCTGACCCCACCCGGCGACCGCGTGCCTGCGCAACGATGGCCACGCGGCCTCTCTGCCGGGTGGGGTTGGAGCATGGGAACTTTCCTGCCACATGTGACAGGAAAGTTCCCATGCTTTCACCGGTCGCTCGGGGAGGTGGGTTCCCGCTCTCGGGGTCCTCGGAGCGGGAGGGCGAGCGACCGGAGTCTTGGTGCGGGTGGCTCAGCTGAACAGGGTCAGGACCCGATCCCACAGGCCTGGCTCGGTCGAGGGGCTTTCAGGGGCGTGGCCGTGGTCGTGCACCGCGTCCGTGGCACTCGGGTCTTCCTGTAGGCGCAGCGTGTCCGTCTGCGCCGTGCCCGCGGAACCGAACATCACGTCCGAGCAGGAGTAGAAGGCTTCGGGGCTGTCCGTGCGTTGCCACACGGTGTAGAGGACGTGTTGCCCGTTCTTGCTTTCCGGGATGTGGCCGTTCAGTTGGTAACCTTCGCCCACATCGGGCGGGTTCTCCACGTGCGCGATCGGCTGGTCTTCGAGGCTGTCCCAGCTGAGTGGTTGCGTCGGGTCCCAGTCGTCCTTGGTGATGTACACGTCGAAGTAGCCTGCGTGCTTGGCCGTGGCCTTGTATTCGAGTGAGACATCACCGGGGGTGAGCTCGGTGGTCGGCCAGGCGGTGGCGGGCTGGTCGAACCCGGAGTATGTCGGGTTGTTCGCGCTGCACAGCTTGCCGTCCGGAATCAATTCCTGGTGCCGGCCGTCCGCATCGCCGATCCGGTTGCTCATCCAGTCGTAGACGGGAGCGGGGCCGTTTTCGGCCTGCACGCCTCGACAACCTTCGGACTGCGGGGTTTCCGCGCCTTCGAGGTAGCACGTGTACGCGCGGCCGGCCGGTTCCTGCATGTCGCCGTGTGCGAATGCGAGCTGTGGCAGTAGCAGGGTTCCTGCGAGTGGTAATCCGGCGAGCGTAGCTGCGACTGCCGTGTTGCGGCGCACGTTCAACTCGTTCTCCTTGGTTGCGTCCGGCCGGTCGGGGTCCGCTCCGGACAGCGTTTCGGGGCGGATGGATACTGCCGTTCGCGCACCGGCGAGGTCCACCACTTCCTGATCAGGGAAGATAGCCGCTCGCGAGCGTATTTTCCCTGCACACGATGCTGCAAATGCAGTCCCGTGTGCGGGGTAAGCCTTGATCAGGCAGGGGATAAGAGCGCCTTAAGTCCACGTTGCATACGAGTTGTCGAGTGCCACCGCGCTACTCCCGCCGTGCGGCGTCCTTTTCGCATTCACGCATGCCCGCCTGTTCGGGTTCGCCGACATGCGGCGGCGTTCCGGTACGAGCACTGTGGACGGATGCTTTTCCGGTGCTCGTGTCGAATCCGTTGCGGATGCGGTCTCGCGGTGGTGGTGGGCGGCTGCCGACCGACCTTGCTCGGCGAACGCCGCGCATGCGGATTAGCTGGTCGCCCCTCGCCGCCAGCATCCCGATCTAAAGGCGCCGGTGCGGCCATGAAAAAGGATGGGGCGATACATCCCGACAATGATGTCGCCAAGAGGGAGAACCTCTGCGGTCTAGCTGGGCGCCCTCGGCAGGACTCGAACCTGCGACACCTGCCTCCGGAGGGCAGTGCTCTATCCGCTGAGCTACGAGGGCTTGTCGCTGCGGACGTTTGTCAGCCTAGCGCATGCTCCGGGCTGCGTGTGCGAGGGGGTAGGCGATCAACGTGCGTGCGGGTGTTGACGGTGCATTCATGCATATATGACTATGTATCTGTCGTGGTCGTCAGCGGAGGAAACACATGGGACACGGACATGGGCACGGGTCGGCGTCCGAAGCCGCTCACGCGTCCGGGCGGTATGTACGGCGACTAGCTGTTGCTTTCGGGATCCTGTTCGCGTTCTTCCTGCTCGAAGCCGCCGTGGGTTTCTACGCGGACTCGTTGGCGCTGCTGTCCGATGCGGGGCACATGTTGACCGACGTCCTCGGCGTGGGCATGGCGCTGGCCGCGATCTTCGCCGCGCGCCGCCCGGCGGTCGGCAGGCGCACGTTCGGCCTGTACCGGATGGAAGTGCTCGCAGCACTGGCCAACGCAGTACTGCTGTTCGGTGTCGCTGGCTACATCCTCTACGAGGCGATCGGCAGGTTTCAGGATCCTCCGCAAGTACCCGGGGTGCCGGTGATGCTCACCGCGGCTGCCGGGTTGGCGGCCAACCTCGTGGTCTTCGCGATGTTGCGCCGAGGTGCTGAGGAGAGCTTGAACGTTCGGGGCGCCTACCTGGAGGTGCTCGCGGACACCATCGGATCCGTCGGGGTCCTCATCGGGGGGATTCTGACCTGGGTGTTCGGCTGGTACCTGGTTGACCCGGTCGTCGCTGTAGCGGTCGGTCTGTTCGTGCTGCCCCGGACCTACCGGCTCGCTCGCCAGGCTCTGCGCATCCTGGTGCAACAGGCGCCTGAACAGATCAACGTGGGTGAGCTGCGATCCGAACTGGCTGCGCTACCTGCCGTTACCGAGGTGCACGATCTGCACGTCTGGACGTTGACGTCCGGTATGGAGGTGGCATCAGCTCACCTCACCACCCGTGGTGACGCCGACCACGGGTCCGTATTGGTGGCCGGGCAACGACTGCTGGCCGAGCGGTACGGGATCGATCACGCCACGCTCCAGGTCGAGCCGGACGAATGCGCCCGCCGCTGCCAAGCTCTGACTTGGTGAGGCCCTGACAGCATGGGAACTTTCCTGTCACCGGTGACAGGAAAGTTCCCATGCTGCCACCTCATGAAGGGGGGAGGGGGGTGGCTTCGTGGTCGGCGAGCATGCTGGTGAGGAGGTCGCTCTCGCTGGATTGGGCGGTGACCATGCTCGCGGCCAGTGCGCTCACCGAGGGAAGAGACGCGTGCAGCGACGCGTGTTCGGCCATCGGCAGGCCGCCCACGTGGTGGCGCAGCATCAGCTGCAGGAAGTAGATGTCGAACTCGGGCCCGCGCAGCGCCCGGAGCTGGGACAGCTCCTGCCGTTCGGCCATCCCGGGCATCTGCCCGCTGCGCGCTGGTGCCGCGGCCGTCCGGTGGTGGCTGCGCCCACCGGGGACATCCATCCACTCGCCGGGATCGTCGGTGGACTGCACGGGTTCATTCCAGAGCGCCAGCCAGCCCTGCATTCTGCCGATCTGGTCGCGCTGGTTCGTGTCGATGTCGAACGCGAGCTGGCGCACCGCTGCAGAATGACCCTGCTGGCGCGCGATCGTAGCCATGGTCACCGCTTGCTGGTGGTGCACCGACATGTCCCGCGCGAAGCCGATGTCGACGCTGCTCGGGCGGGGTTCGGCCCGCCCGCCTGGCGGGATCGTGATCAACAGCCCGACCGCAGCGCCCACGAGAAGCAGAGCGAGAGCGGCTCCGGTGACGACGGTGATCCGGGCGGCCAACGAGTGCTCGCGCACTCCGGGATCACTGGCCCGGCTCGTCGCGGGGTCCGTTGTCGTCCCGGTTCATCGGAACGGCGTCCGGGCCGGGTGGAGCCGGGTCGAACGGCGGCGGCGCGGCCGGGTCGAACATGTCCGGGGTGGTCTGGCAGGTGGCGCCGACCTCCGGGTACACGCCGTGCTCGTTGAGCCGCAGTGCGGTGATGAATTGGTCGATGCGCTCGTCGGCGGGGTCTTCGACGGCGAGCTGGTGTCCCCAGGACTGCAGCGAGATCGAGTGGTCCATCCCGGGGTAGGGCGACATCACCGTGTGCGGCGCGTTGTCCGCGCGAGCGGCCAGCCGGTCGATGCCGGCGCGGTCCAGTCGTGCCGGGTCGTAGGCGATCCACACCGCCCCGTGTTCCAGGGAGTGGACGAGGTTCTCCTCGCGGACGGGCCGGTCGTAGACGACGCCGGTGCAATCGGCCCAGACCTCGTCGTGCGCCCCGCCCACCGGCGGGCGCTGCTCGTAGGCGACCCGTTCGTCCGCGGTGACGTGCGAGGCGCCCAGTCCCTCGACGATCCGCACGCCGGGTATCGCCCGGGACGGGTCCGGGTTGTCCGGGCTCGGCTCGAACCCGGTACCGCCCGGGGTTGCACTGGCTTGCGCGCTGAGCCGGTGCTGATGGGTGGTCCAGTGCGCGTGCGCGAAGCCGAAGAAGCTGCCCGCGGCGATCACCGCGGCGGTGACGCCTGCCACGGTCGCCCAGGGGAAGGGACGGGTGCGCCGCGGGGGCGCTTCGTGCTCATCGGACATGGTCGCGTAGCCCTCGTTCCCCCGTCGTCGCCGGACACCGGCCTGCAAGTCTAGGGATCAGGGCGGGCTGCGCAGATGGTTGCGCGATGATCTCGCCCGACCGTGTGGGGTCGGGCGACCACGAAACGGGGGCATGTGAACACGGTTCGTGCGTACATCGCGGTGCATTCGGCGTACCCGTTCGCTGAACAGCGACGACGCTTCCCTAAACTGCGAAGGGTGACACCTGCCGCGCTCGCCGAACTGGTCCGGAACACCGCCGTCGAGGTGCTGACCGCCCGAGGGTTGGACACCACTGTGCTACCGGAAGCGGTCACCGTCGAGCGCCCGCGCAATCCCGAGCACGGTGACTACGCGACGAACCTCGCGATGCAGGTCGGCAAGAAGGCCGGGGTGGTCCCGCGCGATCTGGCGGGTTGGTTGGCCGAGGCGCTCGGCGCTCGGGACGAGATCGATTCCGCGGAGGTGGCCGGTCCGGGTTTCCTGAACCTCCGGCTCGCCGCCGATGCGCAGGGCCAGATCGTGCGCGACGTGCTCGGCAGCGGCGCGGACTACGGCCGCGGTGACCTCTACCAGGACCTGCGGGTCAACTTGGAGTTCGTCTCGGCCAATCCGACCGGGCCGATCCACCTGGGCGGGACCCGCTGGGCCGCGGTCGGCGACGCGCTGGGTCGGGTGCTGAGCTTCGAGGGCGCCGATGTCACCCGCGAGTACTACTTCAACGACGCAGGTGCGCAGATCGACCGGTTCGTGAGTTCGCTGATCGCGGCCGCCCGGGGCGAGCCGGCTCCGGAGGACGGCTACGGCGGCGATTACGTGGCCGAGATCGCGGGCCGCGTCGTGCAGGCGGAGCCGGGTGTGCTGGAGCTGCCGGAGGCCGAGCGGCGCGAGGCGTTCCGGCGCGTGGGCGTGGGGCTCATGTTCGCCGAGATCAAGCAGAGCCTGCACGAGTTCGGCACCGATTTCGACGTGTTCTTCCACGAGGACTCGCTGCACGCTTCGGGTGCGGTCACCCGGGCCGTCGAGGAGCTCAAGGAGTCGGGGCAGGTCTACGCGGCCGACGGCGCCTGGTGGCTGCGCTCGACCGAGCACGGTGACGACAAGGACCGCGTGCTGCTCAAGAGCGACGGTGCGCCCGCCTATATCGCCGGCGACGTGGCCTACCTGCGGGACAAGCGCGATCGCGGCTTCGAGCTGTGCATCTACATGCTCGGTGCCGACCACCACGGCTACATCGCCCGGCTCAAGGCGGCTGCGGCGGCTTTCGGCGACGACCCCGATGTGGTCGAGGTGCTGATCGGGCAGCTGGTGAACCTGGTGCGGGACGGAAAACCGGTGCGCATGAGCAAACGCGCGGGCACGGTCGTCACGATGGAGGACCTGGTCGGTGCGGTCGGGGTGGATGCGGCCCGCTATTCGCTGATCCGCTCGTCGGTGGACTCCCCGGTCGATATCGACTTGGACCTGATCAGCAAGCACACCAACGAGAACCCGGTCTACTACGTGCAGTACGCGCATGCGCGGCTGTGCTCGCTGCAGCGCAACGCGACCGCGCTGGGCATCGAGCCCGGGCCGGTAGCCGGTGCGGACCTCTCGCTGCTCACGCACGACCGCGAGGGCGAGCTGATCCGCACGCTCGGCGAGTTCCCGAGGGTGGTGGTCTCGGCCGCGCAGCTGCGCGAGCCGCACCGGGTGGCGCGCTACCTGGAGGAGGTGGCCAGTGCCTACCACAAGTTCTTCGACGCCTGCCGGGTGCTGCAGCCCGGCGACGACGAGGCGAGCCCGCTGACCATCGCCCGGTTGCAGCTGTGCGAGGCGACGCGCCAGGTGCTGGTCAACGGGCTCGGCCTGCTCGGCGTGCGCGCCCCGGAGCAGATGTAGGAGGTCCGGAGCAGTCCGGTCGGTCCCGGTGAGCCGGGGCCGGCCGGTCGCTTCGGGTCGTGGAACGCACAGATCGCAGAACCGGTCCGACCGCGCGCGGCGGGCCGTCTTGGAGGAGCCGCCGATGCGCGCCCATCCCGCCGGTCCGCGGCACGCGGACGTCGTGCCCACCGGCACTTCCGCCGGGCCGGGTCCGGCCAGTGCGCAGGAGTTGGACGAGCTGCACACGCAGGTCTGGCCGCGCGGTACCGCGCGGGACCGGTCGGGTGCGGTGAGCCTGGCCGGAGTCGATGTCCGGGAGCTGGCCGCCGAGTTCGGCACGCCGCTGTTCGCGTTGGACGAGGACGATTTCCGGTCCCGTTGCCGGGATTACGCCGCGGCGTTCGGCGATCCGGCTGCGGTGCACTACGCGTCCAAGGCGTTCCTGTGCACCGAGGTCGCCCGCTGGGTGGCCGAGGAGGGGTTGAGCCTGGACGTGTGCAGCGGCGGCGAGCTGGCCGTGGCGCTGCGCGCGGGTTTCCCGGTCGAGCGGATCACGTTCCACGGCAACAACAAGTCGATGGACGAGCTGGTCGCTGCGGTCGAGGCCGGGGTGGGTTCGGTGGTGCTGGACTCGTTCCACGAGATCGCCCGTCTGGACCGGGTCGCCGCGGAGCGCGGGGCGCGCCAGCAGGTGTTGGTGCGGGTGACGGTGGGTGTGGAGGCGCACACGCACGAGTTCATCGCCACGGCGCACGAGGACCAGAAGTTCGGTTTCTCGCTCGCTTCGGGGCAGGCGGCGGAGGCCGCTCGGCGGGTGCTCAAGGCGGATGCGCTGTCCTTGGTGGGGCTGCACAGCCACATCGGTTCGCAGATCTTCGACGTGGACGGTTTCGAGCTGGCCGCGCACCGGGTGGTGCAGCTGCTCGCGGACCTGCGCGACGAGCACGGTGCGGACGCGCTCGCCGGTGTGTCCACTGTGGATTTGGGTGGCGGTCTGGGTATCGCCTACACCGCCGATGACGATCCGCTTCCCGCGGAGCGGTTGGCCACCGGGCTGCACGAGATCATCGGCAAGGAGTGCGCGAACGCGGGCCTGCGCGCTCCGGCGGTGGCGGTGGAACCGGGCCGGGCGATCGTCGGCCCGTGCATGGTCACCGTCTACGAGGTCGGCACGATCAAGGACGTCGTGCTGGACGGCGGGGCCAGCCGCCGGTACGTGAGCGTCGACGGCGGGATGAGCGACAACATCCGCACGGCGCTGTACGACTCCGTCTACGACACCCGGCTGGTGTCCCGCTCGGCGGAGGCGCCCGGGGTGTTGTCCCGCATCGTGGGCAAGCATTGTGAATCCGGTGACGTCGTGGTGCGCGACTGCTGGCTTCCGGAGGACATTGCTCCGGGAGACTTGCTGGCGGTCGCCGCCACGGGTGCCTACTGCTATTCGATGGCCAGCAACTACAACCGGCTGCCGAAGCCGCCCGTGGTGGCGGTGCGCGACGGTCGCGCGCGGTTGCTGCTGCGCAGGGAGACCGAGGACGACCTGCTCCGGCTGGAGGTGTGAGTGATCCGGGACCGTGAACCGATCAGGGTCGCGCTGTTGGGGTGCGGCACCGTCGGGACCGAGGTGCTGCGGCTGCTGCAGGACCAGCCGGAGGAGTTCGCGGCGCGAACAGGTGCGCCGATGCTGGTGACCGGGGTGGCGGTGCGCCGCCCGCACAAGCACGACGGGTTGCCGCAGCACCTGGTGACCACCGACGCGCAAGCGCTGGTGGATTCCGACGTCGACGTGGTCGTCGAGCTGATCGGCGGCATCGAGCCCGCCCGCTCGCTGCTGCTGCGCGCGCTGGAGTCCGGCAAGTCGGTGGTGACCGCGAACAAGGCGCTGCTGGCCGAGCACGGCGCTGAGTTGTACGCGGCGGCGGATGCCGCTGGCGCCGACATCTACTTCGAGGCGGCGGTGGCCGGGGCCATCCCGCTGCTGCGCCCGTTGCGCGAGTCGTTGGCCGGTGACCGGATCGACCGGGTCATGGGCATTGTCAACGGCACGACGAACTACATCCTCTCGGCGATGGATTCCACCGGCGCCGGTTATTCCGAGACGCTCGACGAGGCTGGCAGGCTCGGTTACGCGGAGGCGGATCCGACGGCCGACGTGGACGGGTTCGACGCCGCGTCCAAGGCTGCGATCCTGGCGTCGTTGGCGTTCCACACCCGAGTCGGGGTGGCCGATGTGCACCGGGAGGGCATTTCGGCGGTCACCCCGGGGGACATCGCCGCCGCGCGGTCGCTGGACCGGACGGTCAAGCTGCTGGCGATCTGCGAGCGCGTGGTCGCCGAGGACGGCACCGAGTCGGTCGCGGCCCGCGTGCATCCGGCGATGATCCCGCGCAGTCATCCGTTGGCCGGCGTGGGTGACGCGTTCAACGCGGTGTTTGTGGAGGCCGAGGCGGCCGGGCAGCTGATGTTCTACGGGCAGGGCGCCGGGGGCGCGCCCACCGCCAGCGCTGTACTCGGCGACCTGGTCGCGGTCGCGCGCAACCTCGTCGTGCAGGGCAAGGGGCCGCGGGAATCGGCGCACGCGCAGCTGGCGGTGCAGCCGATGGGCAATACCCCGACCCGGTACCACATCAGCCTCTCGGTCGCGGACAAGGCTGGCGTGCTCTCGCAGGTCGCGGCGACCTTCAACGAGCACGATGTGAGCATTTCCGTGGTGCGGCAGCAGGGACGTGGCGCCGAGGCCAGTCTCGTGGTGGTGACGCACACCGCCAGTGATGCCGCACTCAGGTCCACAGTGGACGAGATCGCGCAACTTCCGGTGGTGCGCGACGTGGTCAGCGTGATGCGCGTGGAAGGTGAACCGTCGTGACGAACATCCAGGGTGCTGCGGCGCAGGCAGGCTGGCCCGGTGTGATCGAGGCGTACCGGGACCGGGTCGCCGTTCCCGAGGGCGCGCGCACCGTGACCCTGCAGGAGGGCGGCACTCCGCTGGTGCCCGCCCCGCACTTGTCCGAGCGCACCGGCAGCACGGTCTACCTCAAGGTGGAGGGCGCCAATCCCACCGGTTCGTTCAAGGACCGCGGGATGACCGTGGCGATGACGCAGGCGCTGGCCGAAGGCAGCAAAGCGGTGATCTGCGCCTCCACCGGCAACACCTCCGCGTCCGCCTCGGCCTACGCCACGCGCGCCGGGCTCACCTCGGCCGTGCTGGTGCCGCAGGGCAAGATCGCCATGGGCAAGCTCGCCCAGGCCGTGGCGCACGGTGCGCGGATCCTGCAGGTGCAGGGCAATTTCGACGACTGCCTGGAGCTGGCGCGCAAGACCTCGGCCGAGCACCCGGTCACCCTGGTCAACTCGGTCAACGCCGCGCGCATCGAGGGGCAGAAGACGGCCTCCTTCGAGGTGTGCGACGTGCTCGGACGCGCGCCCGATGTGCACTGCCTGCCGGTGGGCAACGCGGGCAACATCACCGCCTACTGGAAGGGCTACACCGAGTACGCCCGGGACGGTGTCGTCGACGGCACCCCGCGGATGTTCGGCTTCCAGGCGGCCGGTGCCGCCCCGCTGGTGCACGGGCAGCCGGTCACCGAGCCGGACACCGTGGCCACCGCGATCCGGGTCGGCAGCCCCGCCTCCTGGCAGGGTGCCGTGGCCGCCAAGGACGCTTCGAACGGGCTGTTCGGGGCGATGACGGACGAGGAGATCCTGGCCGCGTACCGGCTGCTGTCGTCCCGCGAGGGCGTTTTCGTCGAGCCCGCCTCGGCGTCCAGCGTGGCCGGTCTGCTCGCCCGGGCCGACAGCGGTGAGGTTCCCGCGGGATCGCTGGTGGTGTGCACGGTCACCGGGCACGGCCTCAAGGACCCGGATACCGCGCTGGCCGGGATGATCGAGGTGGAGCCGCTGCCGGTCGATCCGCGCGCGGTGGCCACCGCGCTGGAGCTCGGGTGAACGCCGCCGCCGACACGGCCGTCCGGGTGACGGTGCCCGCGTCCACGGCCAACCTCGGATCCGGGTTCGACGCCTTGGGGCTGGCGCTGTCGATGTACGACACCGTCGAGGTGCACCCGGTCGACGGCCCGGCCGGTTCGGCCCGCGTCGAGGTGACCGGCGCCGGGGCGGGGTCCGTCCCGGACGGTGAACGGCACCTGGTGGTGCGGGTCATCCACAAAGTCCTGGCCGAGCTGGGGATTCCGGCGCCCGCGCTGTCGCTGACGTGCTGGAACCGGATTCCGCACTCGCGCGGTCTGGGCTCCTCGGCGGCGGCGATGGTGGCCGGCGCGTCCGCCGCGCTGCGCATGGTCGGTGTCGACCCCCGCGAGGACAGCAACGCCGAGTTGGTGCTGCAGCTGGTCTCCGAATGGGAGGGGCACGCGGACAACGCGGCCGCCAGCCTGTTCGGTGGGCTCGTGATCGCGTGGAACGACGCCGGGCGCTTCCACGCCGCGCAGTCGATGGTGCATCCGGACGTGTTCCCGGTAGCCCTTGTGCCGCAAGAGGAATCGTCCACGCACACCACGCGCGGCTTGCTCCCCGAGCAGGTTCCGCACGCCGACGCCGCGTTCGCCGCCGGACGCGCCGCCCTGGCGGTGCACGCAATGGCCACGGATCCGTCGCTGCTGTTGGCTGCCACCGCCGACCGGTTGCACCAGGACCACCGGGAACCGGCCTGGCCGGCCACCACCGATCTGGTGCGCCGGCTGCGCGCGGCCGGTGTGCCCGCCGCGGTATCCGGTGCGGGGCCGACCGTCGTCGCGTTCCCGGCCGCCGGTGCGCTGCCGGGCGGGGTCGATCTCGGGGATTTCCGGGCGGAACCGCTGCCGGTCGACGGCGGGGGCGTCCGGGTGGGTCCGCTGGGCTGAACGGGTTCTGCGCAGCGGGAGCGCGGCTGCGGGCAGGTCCTGCCCAGGGCCTGTGCTGCGACCCGCACCCGCGGTGCTGCCGAGGAGTGGTACAAAGGAAGTGTCGTCGGTTGTCGTGAGCAGCCGTCGATTCGCCCTGGCCGCGACTGTTCCGGCAGTCGCCGTGTCCCGGCAGTTGACTGTTCCGGCAGTCGATCGCTCCGGCAACCGGCTTCGGTCGATTCCGGACCCGGCCGGTTCGGAGCAGGATCGGCGGGGTGTGGCATGCGCCCGGGGGGTTGTTGCACCTGAATCACAGGGCGTCTACCCTCAAGGTCAATCAGTCACCGCGCGCAGGGCGCCGGTGCCGTGTCCGGGACATCGATTCCCGGCACGCATCTCCCGCTGTGAACCGGCTCCGCCCGATGAGGGCGAAGATCAACTAGCGGGCCTCGACTGCGGTGACCGATGCAGGAGTTGTCAACTCAATTGAGTTCGCTTCGGGATGATCGGCGGTGCTCATCGTTGCCGGCGTCGAGGTGGGGTCCTACTGTTTGGCGAAGTGGTCCCCGTAGCGACCAGGACACGACTCCGACTCACGGAGCTCCCGGCCGGATTCCGCTTCACCGCTGGTGAGCGGTGTGGCGTCATCCGCGGGCTCGGTACGAGTCGACGATTTCTGGAGTGAAGCGGCAGCAGGGCCGTACATCGGCAAGTGTGGAACGGAGTGGATGCGTCGCACGTGGACCACGCGAGCCGGGTCCCTCCCGAAGCCCGGTGCCGCTGGTTCCCCGAGCCATCGCCGAAGTCGGTCGTGCCGCGTGCGCGTGTGAAATCCGACCGGCACAAGGGCTGGTAGCACACACCGGCCGTCCGCAGTCGAAGAGCGGGCGGGCAATCCGCTGGGCCGCGTAGGAGGCGCGGTTCGGTCAGGAAGGACATTCGTGAGCAACACCGAACTGTTGAGCAGCGACGCCGCCAACGGCACCTCTCCGGCTGGCCAGCAGGAATCCGAGGCCAACGGCACTCCGCGGCGACGCGGTGGGCTCTCCGGCATGGTTCTGGCTGAGCTGCGCCAACTCGCGGAGGAACTGGGGATCGACACGAGCGGCCTGCGCAAGGGGGATCTGATCGCGGCCATCAAGGAGCAGCAGGGGTCCTCGGGGAAGTCCGCTCCGCGGTCCGGGTCCGGCAAGAAGGGCCAGAACTCGGGTGACGAGCCCGCTGACGGTAAGGCCCACCAGCCCGCGCTCGACGACACCGGCTCGCGGGACGGCGGTGGTTCGCGCAACGAGCCCGGCTCGAACGGCGACTCCGGGCAGAAGAGCGACGCCACCCGCGCGGACCAGCCGAACAACGGCTCCACCCCCAACCGCGGGCGCTCCCGCCGCCAGCAGACCTCCGACTCCTCCGGGGAGGACGACAACCGGCGCGGTGGCAGCAACAACCGGCGCCGCCGGTCCTCCGGCAGGGGCGGCAGCAACCAGGCAGACTCCGGCGGTGACGAGCAGCGCTCCGGTGAGCGCCAGGGCGGCCGCCAGGACAACCGTGACGGCGGCAACCGCCGTGACGACAACCGCCAAGACGGCAACCGTCGCGACGACAACCGCCAGCAGGACAACCGCCAGCAGGACGCGGACGACGAGGACGGCGGCAGGCGCCGCGGTCGCCGGTTCCGCGACCGGCGTCGCAACCGCGGTCGCAGCGAGGGCAACGAGCCCGAGGTCCGCGAGGACGACGTGCTGCTGCCCGTGGCCGGAATCCTCGACGTGCTGGAGAACTACGCCTTCGTGCGCACCTCCGGTTACCTCGCCGGCCCAAACGACGTCTACGTGTCGCTGTCGCTGGTGCGCAAGCACGGGCTACGTCGCGGGGACGCCATCAAGGGCGTCATTCGCCAGCCGCGGGAAGGCGAGCAGCAGCGGCAGAAGTTCAACCCGCTGGTGCGCGTCGACTCCATCAACGGGCTGGAGGCCGACGCCGCCAAGAACCGCTCGGAGTTCCACAAGCTCACGCCGCTGTACCCCAACGAACGGCTGCGCCTGGAATCCGAGCCGCAGCAGCTGACCGGCCGGATCATCGACCTGGTCATGCCGGTCGGCAAGGGGCAGCGCGCGCTGATCGTCTCCCCGCCCAAGGCGGGCAAGACGATGGTGCTGCAGGCGATCGCCAACGCGATCACCACGAACAACCCCGAGTGCCATCTGATGGTCGTGCTCGCCGACGAGCGGCCGGAAGAGGTCACCGACATGCAGCGCTCGGTGAAGGGCGAGGTCATCGCCTCGACCTTCGACCGTCCGCCGTCGGACCACACCACGGTCGCCGAGCTGTCCATCGAACGGGCCAAGCGGCTGGTGGAGATGGGGCACGACGTGGTCGTGCTGCTCGACTCGATCACCCGGCTCGGCCGCGCCTACAACCTCGCGGCACCGGCGTCCGGGCGCATCCTGTCCGGTGGTGTGGACTCAACTGCGCTGTACCCGCCGAAGCGGTTCCTCGGCGCGGCCCGCAACATCGAGAACGGCGGTTCGCTGACCATCTTCGCCACGGCGCTGGTGGAGACCGGTTCCACGATGGACACGGTCATCTTCGAGGAGTTCAAGGGCACCGGTAACGCCGAGCTCAAGCTCGACCGCAAGCTCGCCGACAAGCGGCTGTTCCCGGCCGTGGACGTGGACTCCTCCAGCACCCGCAAGGACGAGCTGCTGCTGTCCCCGGACGAGCTGGCGGTGACGCACAAGCTGCGCCGGGTGCTGGCTGCGCTGGATGCGCAGCAGGCGCTCGAACTCCTGCAGGACCGGCTGCGCAAGTCGGGGACCAACATCGAGTTCCTGATGCAGGTGGCCAAGAACACACCGGGCAAGGACGAAGACTGACCCCCGCCCGATGATCGGCCAACGGCGGGCCCGCACCGGCAACGGCGCGGGCCCGCCGCTTGTCGTGTGGAGGCTGCAGCATGGGAACTTTCCTGTCACCGGTGACAGGAAAGTTCCCATGCTGTCAGCGCCGCTCGGCGGGGGCCGGACAGCGGGTGCGGTCGTTGGTCGGGCGGTAGCGGATGAGCACAAGGCCGAGCAGGACCGCTGCGGGCAGGCCGATGAGCAGGGCCGCGGGGAGCGGGAGCTCGATCCGGTCGCGCGCCAGCGCACACCCGAGCATCAACATCGGGTAGCCGCCGCGGAGGAGCAGCTGCCAGCGCGGTGCCCACCGCACGTGCCCCGAGCTCAGCAGCGCTAGCCCGGCTGAGAATCCGAGCAGCAGCGGGGTCGACAGCGCCAGATCGCGGTGCGCATCACCGATCGGATGCAGCAGCAACTCCAGCAGCGCCGCCACACCTGCGGCGCTGCCGAGGAAGAGGAGCGGTAAGCACAGCCAGGTCCACACGGTGAGCCTGCCGAGCACCGGGCACAGCAACACGTCGGAGAGGATGTGCCCCCGCCGGCCCGCGCGCAGCGGCCTGAGTGGGGCGAGCGCCGGGCGGTGCCTGCACTGCGCCGGACGGCGGTTGTGCTGCGACGAGCGGTCGGCGGCGGAATACCTTCCGCGGGCCCTGCGTTCCAGGTCAGCAGGCCGGATCTGGCATAATGACGGGTCGGTCACGGCTCCGGTTCACCGCGCGGCGAGACGTGCGGACCCGGCGGCCCGAATGAGAGGACGAGGCGTTGAAGAACGACATCCACCCCGAGTACGTGCAGACCCAGGTGAACTGCGGCTGCGGTAACACGTTCACCACCTACAGCACCCGCGGCACCGGCCAGATCACGGTCGAGGTCTGCTCCAGCTGCCACCCGTTCTACACGGGCAAGCAGAAGATCCTGGACACCGGCGGCCGCGTGGCCCGCTTCGAGGCGCGGTACGGCCGCCGCCCGAAGAACACCCAGAAGTAGCTGACCCGACGGCGCCCGTCCTGGCCGGGACGGGCGCCGTTGTCGCACCTGGCCGTCCGACCACCGCTTGATCGTCGGACCGGCATCCAGCACAGCTACGCGGAAGAGGGTCGCCGGTGGAGACGTCGAAGCTCGATGAGCTGCTCGCGGAGTACGCGGACCTGGAGCAGCGCCTGGCCGACCCCGCCGTGCACGCTGATCAGGCTGATGCCCGCAAGCTGGGGCGCAGGTATGCCCAGCTCGCCCCGGTCGTCCGCGCGTCCAGGGAACTCGACCGCGCCAGGGCGGACCTGGCCGCTGCGCGGGAGTTCGCGAGCGAGGACGCGGGATTCGCCGAGGAGGCCGACACGCTCGCCGCGCAGATACCGGGGCTCGAAGAGAAGCTGACCGAACTGCTGCTGCCGCGTGATCCGCACGACGCGTCCGACGTGCTGTTGGAGGTCAAGTCCGGGGAGGGCGGCGCCGAGTCGGCGCTGTTCGCCGGCGATCTGCTCCGGATGTACATGCGGTTCGCCGAGCGTCGCGGATGGCGGGTGGACGTGCTGGACACGGCGGAATCCGATCTGGGGGGCGTGAAGGAAGTCACCGTCGCGGTCAAAGCCAAAGCCGGGCACGCTGAGCAGGACGGGGTGTGGGCGAACCTCAAGTTCGAAGGGGGCGTGCACCGGGTGCAGCGGGTCCCGGTGACCGAGTCGCAGGGCCGGGTGCACACGTCGGCCGCCGGGGTGCTGGTCTATCCGGAACCGGAGGACGTCGAGGTCGAGGTCGACGAGAAGGACCTGCGCATCGACGTGTACCGCTCGTCCGGGCCTGGAGGGCAGAGCGTGAACACGACCGATTCCGCGGTCCGTATCACGCATCAGCCGACGGGTATCGTCGTGTCCTGCCAGAACGAGAAGTCCCAGCTGCAGAACAAGCAGCGCGCGATCCAGGTGCTGCAGGCCAGGTTGCAGGCGATGGCCGAAGAGGAAGCCGAGCGCGAGGTCGCGGAGACCCGCCGTTCCCAGGTGCGCACTGTGGACCGTTCCGAGCGCATCCGGACCTACAACTTCCCGGAGAACCGGATCTCCGATCACCGGATCAACTACAAGGCCTACAACCTCGACCAGGTCTTGGACGGCGATCTCGATGCCGTGCTGGACGCGTTGCTGGCCGCGGACCGGCAGGAGCGCTTGGCGGCCTGACCGGCCGCGATCGCCGCGGGACGGCGTACCGACCCTTCTATCCGGAGATGAGCGAGTTCGTGGATCCCGCGCAAGCACCGGCCGCACCGTCCGCTGCGCAGGAAGGCTCTAAGCTGAGCGGCGTGCGACAGCCCTTGCGCCTGGCGATCCTCGAAGCCGAACGCGTGCTGTCCGCGGCGGGGGTGGCCAGTCCGCGCGCTGACGCGGAACTGCTGGCCGCGCACCTGCTGGGGGTGGAGCGGACCAAGCTGATGATGGTGCCGCTGGTCGACCCGCCGGTGGTAGAAGCGTTGCAGGATCTGGTGCGCAGGCGGGCGGCACGGGTCCCGCTGCAACACCTCACCGGCAGTGCTGCTCTCGGTCCGGTGCGGCTGAGCGTGGGGCCGGGCGTGTTCGTGCCGCGGCCGGAAACCGAGCTGCTGCTGGAGTGGGGGCTGGCGGCGCTGGACGGTCTGGAGTCGCCCCGCGTCGTCGATCTGTGCACCGGTTCCGGCGCCCTGGCACTGGGGGTTGCCGCATCTCGTCCCGACGCGCAGGTGCATGCCGTGGACAACGATCCGGGTGCGTTGGGTTGGGCGCGGCGCAACGTCGACGAGCAGGTCGCCGCGGGAGCCGCCCCGGTCCGGCTGGTCACGGGTGATGTCGGTGATCCGGGTGTGCTGGCTGAACTGGACGGGCGGGTGGACCTGGTGCTGTGCAACCCGCCGTACGTGCCGGAGGGCACGCCGGTGCCGCTCGAAGTGCGCAACCACGACCCGCACGGGGCCGTGTTCGCGGGCCGGGACGGACTGGACGTGGTGCGGCACGTGGTTGCGTGCGCGGCACGGCTGCTGCGTCCCGGTGGTGTGTTCGCGATCGAGCACGACGACACGCACGGCGGTTCGGTCCCGGCACTGCTGTCCGCGCGCCGGTCGTTCACCGAGGTGGTCGATCACCAGGACTTGGCGGGCAGGCCGCGATTCGCCACCGCCCGCCGTCGCGATGCCGCAGGCTAGTACTACTCGCTGGTGTTGGTGAATTCCTGCAGCGCGGTGATCAACTCGGCCGGTTTCTCCCTGCTGGGCCAGTGACCTGCACCGGGGATCGTGCGCAGCTGCCCGGCAGCGGCTGTCGCGGCGTCGGCGGCGACGGCGGGCGGGACCAGCACGTCCTGCTCGCCGTGGATGAACAGCACCGGACTCTCCAGTCGCCCCAGCAGCGGCAGGTGGTTGACGCGCATGTGCCGGGCCGCGATCGCTTCCGCGTGCCAGCCCGATGTCACCGACCGCCGGTTGCGGATCTCCGCGGCCACTTCGCCGGTGATGTCCGCGAAGTCCGGGACGGTTCCGCCGCCGGTGAACACGAGCCGGTTCAGCATCAGCCGCACTAGGGGTTTCCCTGCTCGGAGTGCTGTGGCCGCGGGTTTTCCGGTCAGGCCGGAACGCACGGCCGCGTGCACGAGTGCGTGGTGGCGCAGCCGGTGCTGAAGACCGGTGGGGCCCACCAGCGCCAGCCGGTTCACCCGGTTCGGATTGCGCAACGCGAACCCGGTGGCCACGCTGCCGCCGGTGGACGAGCCGACCAGCGTCACCTCCGGCAGCTGCCACGTCTCCAGCAGCCAGCGCAGCGCTTCCTCCAAGGTGCGTTGGCCGGTGCTGCCGGCCCACGGGAGGCTGCCGCCCTGGCCCGGTAGGTCGGGGGCGAACACGCGGTGTTCGGCCGCCAGCGCGGGGAGCACGTGCCGCCAAGCCAGCAGTGCGTTGTCCGGCCCGGCGCCCGGCAGCAGGACCACCGGTGGGCCGGATGTGCCGGCCCGCAGGAAGCCGACTCGTCCGGCCGGGAACTCGACGTGCTCGCTCTCGACTCCCTGCGGCAGGTCGGCCATGGTGCGACTCCTCGCTCGGGTGCTCGGGTGCTCGGGGCTCGGGTGGCGCCAACCCGGCTTCGCTCGGTCCGGCGCCACCCGCCGGTGCGGGTTGGAGCATGGGAACTTTCCTGTCACTCGTGACACAAAGGTTCCCTTGCTGCACCCGCACCGCGGGGGATGTTCGGGGGCGCGTCCCGTTGGCGGTGTGTGATGCGGGTAACGCGGCCAGGAGGTGGTGGCGGGGCAGCTCGGCCGGTCCGCTGGAACGGCGTGTGCGGGGGCGTGTCAGGATCGGTGCGTGAGCACTGTGTATGACTGCAGTCGTCCGGATGGTCGCGAGTCGGGATTGGCCGCCGCGGCCACCGCGGTTCGCGCGGGTGGGCTGGTTGTGCTGCCCACGGACACCGTGTACGGGATCGGCGCGGACGCCTTCGATCCGAACGCGGTCGCGGCATTGCTATCGGCGAAAGGGCGCGGGCCGGACATGCCGGTGCCGGTGCTGGTCGGTTCGTGGTCCACGGTGGACGGCCTGGTCATGTCGGTGCCGCGGCAGGCGCGTCTGCTGATCGAAGCGTTCTGGCCGGGCGGCTTGTCGATCGTGCTGCCGCAGGCCCCGTCGCTGAGCTGGGACCTGGGCAACACCCGCGGCACGGTGAACCTCCGGATGCCGCTGCACCCGATCGCCCTGGATCTGCTGCGCGAGGTCGGCCCGATGGCCGTGTCCAGTGCCAACCGCAGCGGGTTGCCGCCGGCCGCCAGCGCGGAGGAGGCGCGCGATCAGCTGGGTGAGGCGGTATCGGTGTACCTCGACGGCGGGCCGTCGGGCGATCCGGTGCCGTCCACGATCGTCGACCTCACCGGGCAGCGCCCGGTGGTGCTGCGCGAGGGCGCGATCGGTGTGGACGAGCTCGCCGAGGTGACGGGTGCCGAGGTCGATCGCGCGGGCTGAACCGCTCCGGCCGGTGCGGACCGGTGCATCGGGGCCGCGCCCGTCCGGATAGCGTTGTCGATCGGATGCGCAACGTGGACAGTGACGAGGAGCGCCGAGCTTGATCACTCCGTTCTGGGGGCTGACGACCGTCGTCCTGCGGGCTCCGGTCCCGCGGGGGTGAGCCGCCGGCATGGACACCACCCCCGCTTGGGCTCCCGCAGGGCTTCCCGCCCGCGAGTACTTGCTGGTTCTGGTGACGGCCGCGGCCGTCACCTTCTTGCTGACCGGTCTGGTGCGGTTGATCGCCATCCGCTCCGGCGCGGTCGCTTACCCGCGGCGCAGGGATGTGCACGTCACACCAATCCCGCGGATGGGCGGCGTGGCGATGTACGGCGGTGTGCTGGCCGCGATGTTCCTGGCCAACAACCTGCCGGTGCTGTCCCGGGGCTTCGGGTATTCGAACGACGTCCTCGCGGTGATGCTGGCCGGCGGGTTGATCGTGCTGGTCGGCGCGCTGGATGATCGGTTCGAGCTCGATTCGCTGACGAAGCTGGCGGGCCAGGTCACCTCTGCAGGGATCCTCGTGCTGCTCGGTGTGCAGTGGTTCATCTTCTGGGTGCCGTGGGGCGGTGAGGACGGCGAGGTCGGGCAGCTGCTCGCGCTGGGCAGCAACCAGGGCCAGCTGCTGACGGTGCTGCTGACGGTCGCGATGATCAACGCGATGAACTTCGTCGACGGGCTGGACGGTCTGGCTTCCGGGATCGGCCTGATCGCGGCGGGGGCGACGTTCGTGTTCTGCCTGGGCGTGTTGGAGCGGCACGACGGTGATGTGACCGCCTACCCGCCGGCGCTGATCGCCGCCACGATCGCCGGGGCCTGCTTGGGCTTCCTGCCGCACAACTTCCAGCCCGCGCGGATCTTCATGGGTGACTCGGGATCGATGCTGATCGGGTTGATGCTGGCCACGGCCAGCACATCGGCCTCGGGCAAGATGGATTACAGCGGCCTGAACTTGACCGACACCATCGCGCTGCTGTCGCCGCTGCTGGTGGTGGCGGCCGTGCTGTTCGTGCCGCTGCTGGACCTGATCCTCGCCGTGGTGCGGCGCACCCGTGCGGGCAAGAGCCCGTTCCACGCGGACAAGATGCACCTGCACCACCGGTTGCTGGAGATCGGGCATTCGCAGCGCCGCGCGGTGCTGCTGATCTATCTGTGGGCGGCGGTGATCGCGTTCGGCGCGGTGTCGTTGACCCTGTTCAACGCGGTGGTCGTGGCATGGGTGTTCGGCCTCGGTGTGCTGGTGGCGGCTATCATCTCGGTAATTCCGCTGATGCGGGCCCGAGCTGAACGAGAGACGTGATGAGCGAAGCGAGCGATCCGGCGCCGACCCGGCCTGCCGGGGATCCGGCGGGTGGCGCCGCGGCGGCGCCCGGTCCGCACGCGGCGGTCATCCGCACGCTGGCGGCTGCGATGCTGCGGACGGCGGTGCTCCCGGTGTCGCTGGTGGTCGTGCTGGCCGCGGTCGTGGCGTCGTTGTTCGCCGGGGTGCCGGGCCTGCTCGGGGCGGTCATCGCTGGGGCGGCCTCTTCGGCGGCGGCCTTGTTCACGCTGTGGCTGATGCGATTGACCGCGGGTATGGCCCCGATGTTCGTGATGGGCGCGTCGTTGGGCGGTTACTTCGTCAAGATGTTCGCGTTACTCCTGGTGATGACGGCGGTCGGCGGGGTGCCGGCCGTGCACCGCGAGTCGTTGGCGTTCACGTTCCTGGTCACCGTCCTGGTGTGGGCGACCGCGCAAGCCGTGGCGTTCCGTCGGACGAAGATTCCCACTATCGTGCCCGGCAGCTGAGCTGACAGTGGCTCATGCTGCGATCATGCGGACCATAGTGCGAAGCCGGAAATTACCCGCTGGTACGGTGATCCGCGAGGAAGCCTCCCTGCACATGGCGGGCACGACGTCTTCGCAGACGCCGGGTTCTCCGGGGACGAGGCCCCTCCACGTACCCGAAGACGTATCAGGTACGTTAAGTGCAAATAGTTACGTTTCCCCCGGCGGAGTGATCTCGACCGGGAGAACCGGAAGGAGCCCAGTTGGGCGCGCTGGTGCTGGCCGAGGGCGGACAGTTCGTACCGCCGGGTGCCGATAGTTTTGTCCTTCCGCCGATTGTAGGCGGAGTCACCAAGCCAATGGTGCTGGTCGCGATCTCGGCTGTGCTGATCGGCGCGTACTTCGTGCTGGCGACGCGCAACCTCAAGCTGGTCCCGGGCAAGTCGCAGTTCGCGGCCGAGTTCGTCTACGACTTCAGCCGGAACAAGATCGCCCGCGAGCAGATCGGTGCCAAGGACTTCCAGCCGTTCGTCCCGCTGATCTTCGCGCTGTTCACCTTCGTCCTGGTGAACAACATCTTCGGCATCGTGCCCGTCCTGCAGTTCCCCACCATGGCGCGGATCGGGTTCCCGATCGCGCTGCTGATCGTGGTGTACCTCGTGTTCCACGGTGCGGGCATCAAGCGGCACGGCCTCTTCGGGTACTTCAAGCACGTCATGTTCCCGCCGGGGGTCCCCAAGCCGATCTACGTGATCCTGGCCCCCATCGAGTTCCTGCAGAAGTTCATCGCGCAGCCGGCCGCCCTGGCGGTCCGAGTTTTCGCGGCGATGTTCGCGGGCCACCTGATGCTGCTCGTGTTCATCCTGGGCGGCGAGTACCTCCTGCTCGAAGCGAGCGCCGGGTTCAAGCCGATCTCCGTCGTCGCCTTCGCGTTCGCCATTGCCTTGACGTTTGTCGAAGCGTTGATCCAGGTGCTGCAGGCCTACATCTTCGCGCTGCTGACCGCCAACTTCATCGGTGCGGCGTTGGCCGAAGGCCACTGAGAGAAGACCAAGACCTCCGATCCGCGCTGTGCGGACCGAGTTGAAAGGTAGTGAAAGTGAGCAACATCGTTCTTGCGCAGGCCGCCGAAACCGCGAGCATCAACCCTGGTCTGGCCGCGATCGGCTACGGCCTCGGCGCCATCGGTGCCGCCATCGGCGTCGGCATGATCTGGGCCGCCGTCATCAACGGCACCGCCCGCCAGCCGGAGGCCCAGGGCCAGCTGCAGGGCATCGCCTGGATCTCCTTCGTGCTGGTCGAGGTGCTGGCGCTGATCGGCCTGGTCGTCTACTTCATCGCCTCCGCGGGCTGACAAGGGACGAACCCACGCTTAGGGAGACGTTGTGGTGAAGACGCAGGTTCTGGCGGCGGCGGGTGAGCACAACCCGATCATCCCCGAGACGTCGGAAGTCATCGTCGGCTTTGTCGCCTTCGCCCTGCTGCTGTTCGTGCTCTGGAAGTACGCCGTCCCTCGTTTCGAGAAGGTGTACTCCGAGCGCAGCAGCCGCATCGAGGGCGGCATCGCCAAGGCCGAGGCGGCTCAGGCCGAGGCCCAGCGGACGCTTGAGCAGTACAAGGCGCAGCTGGCCGAGGCACGTTCGGAAGCCGCCAGGATTCGCGACGACGCCCGGGCCGAAGGTCAGCAGATCCTGGAGGAGATGCGGACGCAGGCCCAGGCCGAATCGGAGCGCATCGTCAACCAGGGACAGGCCCAGCTGGACGCCCAGCGCGCCCAGATCGTGGCGGAGCTCCGGTCCGACCTCGGCCGGCAGGCCGTGGACCTGGCCGGGCGCATCGTCGGCGAATCCCTGGAGGACGAGGCCCGGCGCCGCGGCACGGTCGACCGGTTCCTCGACGAGCTCGAATCCGCTTCGGCCCCGGATTCGGCCAAAGCCTGACCAACTGAAAGGCGCTGAGAGTTGAGCACCCTCGTGAACGCCGCCAGCCGCGACGCACTGGCGGCCACCGAGCTGCAGTTGTTGCAGGCCACCGATGGTGCCCAGGCAGCGGAGATCACCGCGCTCGCCGACGAGCTGTTCGGCGTGGCCGCCCTGCTGGGCAGTGAATCCGCGCTGCGGCGGGCGCTGGCCGACGCGGCCACCGACCCGCAGTCCAGGCAGGACCTGGCTCGCGGGCTGCTGGGCGACAAGCTCGGTGATCGGGCGCTGCCAGTCGTCGCCGAGGCTGTCCGGGTCCGCTGGTCGGGTCCGCGCGATCTCGTCGACGGCATCGAGCGGATGGCCCGCACCGCGCTGCTCGTGCAGGCCGAGCGGGCCGGGCGGCTGGATTCGGTGGAGGACGAGCTGTTCCGGCTCGGCCGTATCATCGGGTCCCAGGTGGACCTGGAGCGGCTGCTGTCGGATCCGCACGGTGACGTGGCGGGCAAGCACGCGGTCGTCGACCAGCTGATCGACGATCGGGTCGAACCGGTCACGCTCCGCTTGGTGCGGCAGCTGGTGGCCCGTCCCCGCGGGCAACGGATCAGCGAGGGCCTGGAGGAGCTGGCCGAGCTGTCGGCCAAGCGCCGCGAGCGTTCGGTGGCGCACGTCCGGTCGGCCTTCCCGCTCAGCGAACAGCAGCAGGAACGGCTGTCGCGAACCCTGCAACGGATCTACCAGCGGCCCATCGCGCTGCACCTTGAGGTCGACCCCGAGGTGCAGGGCGGGCTGCTGATCCGGGTCGGTGACGAGGTCATCGACGGCAGCGTCGCCGGGCGCTTGCAGTCCCTGCGACGCGACCTCGCCGACTGACGGCGTCGGACACGAACTTCCTTAGAACGAACCGAGGGCAGGAACGAGACATGGCGGAGCTGACGATCTCGTCGGACGAGATCCGCAGTGCGATCGAGAAGTACGTCTCCAGCTACTCCCCGGAGGTCAGCCGCGAGGAGGTCGGGGTCGTCACCGATACCGGTGACGGCATCGCCCATGTCGAGGGCCTGCCTTCGGTGATGACCGAGGAGCTGCTGGAGTTCCCGGGCGGCATCTACGGCGTCGCGATGAACCTGGAAGCGCAGGAGATCGGCGCGGTCATCCTGGGTGACTCCGAGAAGATCGAGGAGGGCCAGGAGGTCCGGCGGACCGGCAAGGTCATGTCGGTCCCGGTCGGTGACAACTTCCTCGGCCGCGTGGTCAACCCGCTGGGTGAGGCCATCGACGGTCTCGGCGACATCACCGCCGAGGAGCAGCGGGTGCTGGAGCTGCAGGCCGCCACGGTGGTCCAGCGGCAGGGTGTCGGCGAGCCGATGCAGACCGGCATCAAGGCGATCGACTCGATGACCCCGATCGGCCGCGGCCAGCGCCAGCTGATCATCGGCGACCGCAAGACCGGCAAGACCACGGTCGGCGTCGACACGATCATCAACCAGAAGGCCAACTGGGAAAGCGGCGACCCGGACAAGCAGGTGCGCTGCATCTACGTCGCGATCGGCCAGAAGGGCTCCACGATCGCCGGCGTGAAGCGGTCCCTGGAAGAGGCCGGCGCGATGGACTACACGACCATCGTCGCCGCGCCCGCCTCGGACTCGCCGGGTCTGAAGTGGCTGGCCCCGTACGCGGGTTCGGCCATCGGGCAGCACTGGATGTACCAGGGCAAGCACGTCCTGATCATCTTCGACGACCTCACCAAGCAGGCCGAGGCCTACCGGGCGATCTCGCTGCTGCTGCGCCGCCCGCCGGGCCGCGAGGCCTACCCGGGTGACGTCTTCTACCTGCACTCCCGCCTGCTGGAGCGCTGCGCGAAGCTCTCCGACGAGATGGGCGCTGGGTCGATGACCGGGCTGCCGGTCATCGAGACCAAGGCGAACGACGTGTCGGCCTACATTCCGACCAACGTCATCTCCATCACCGACGGGCAGTGCTTCCTGCAGTCCGACCTGTTCAACTCCGGTCAGCGCCCGGCCATCGACGTCGGTACCTCGGTGTCCCGCGTCGGTGGTTCCGCGCAGATCAAGGCGATGAAGTCGGTTGCCGGTTCGCTTCGCCTGGACCTGGCCCAGTACCGGGAGCTGGAGGCGTTCTCCGCGTTCGCCTCCGACCTGGACGCCGCGTCCAAGGCCCAGCTCGACCGCGGTGCCCGCCTGATGGAGATCCTCAAGCAGGACCAGGGCGAGCCGCTGCCGGTGGCCGAGGAGGTCGTGTCGCTGTTCCTGGGCACCAAGGGCCACGTGGACTCGGTGCCGACCGAGGACGTCCGCCGGTTCGAGCAGGAGTTCCTCGCCCACCTGCGCCGCAGCAACGAGACGCTGCTCAACGACATCGTGGAGACCGGCAAGCTCTCCTCCGATGCGGAGAACGGCATCGTCTCGGCGGTCGAGGAGTTCAAGAAGCAGTTCACCGCTTCGGACGGTTCGTCGATCGTGAACGAGCCCGAGTCCGAGGCGATGGAGTCGGACTCGGTCGGGCAGGAGACCGTGAAGGTCAACCGGCCCGCGCCGAAGAAGTGACCGGGTAAGCCATGGCTCAACTTCGGGAACTCCGCGATCGCATCCGGTCGATCAAGTCGACCCGCAAGATCACCAAGGCGCAGGAGCTCATCGCGACCTCGCGCATCATGAAGGCGCAGGCCAGGGTCGAGGCGTCGCGTCCGTACTCGCAGGAGATCACCAAGGTTCTGTCCGCCCTGGCGGAGCAGAGCTCGCTGGACCACCCGCTGCTCACCGAGCGCTCGAATCCGAAGCGCGCGGGAGTGCTCGTGGTGACCAGCGATCGGGGGTTCTGCGGCGGGTACAACGCGAACGTCCTCCGGGCCGCGGAGGAGCTGCAGACGCTGCTGCGCGACCAGGGCAAGACCCCGGTGTTGTACGTGATCGGCCGCAAGGGCGACGCGTACTACCGGTTCCGCCAGCGCGCCATCGAGGCCAGCTGGACCGGATTCAGTGACTCCCCGGACTACGCCAACGCCTCCGATGTCGGAGAGACGCTGGTCAAGGCATTCATGGCGGGTGCCGACGACTACCTCGACGACGGTGGCCCGGACGGTATGCTCGGGGTGGACGAACTGCACATGGTGCACACCGAGTTCGTCTCGATGCTCACGCAGAACCCGGTCGTTCGGCGGATCGCTCCGCTGGAGGTCGAGTACTCGGACGGCACCGAGTCGGCTGCGGCCGACACGGGCCTGAAGTCCTCCTACGACTTCGAGCCGGACGTCGAGACGTTGTTCGCGGCGCTGCTGCCCAAGTACATCAAGACCCGCCTGTTCGCCGGTCTGCTGGACGCAGCGGCTTCGGAGCACGCGGCCCGCCGCACGGCGATGAAGTCGGCCACCGACAACGCCGACGAGCTGGTCCGCAACCTCAGCCGTGAGGCCAACCAGGCGCGCCAGGCCCAGATCACCCAGGAAATCAGCGAGATCGTCGGTGGTGTCGAGGCGCTCTCGTCAGCAGGAAGTGAGTGACATGACCGCTACTGCCACTAGCACTGCCACGGGCACCGGCCGCGTAGTCCGCGTGCTCGGTCCGGTGGTGGACGTCGAGTTCCCCCGCGACCACGTCCCGGACCTGAACAACGCCCTCACGGCGGACATCACCACCTCGGACATGGCCAAGACCGTGACCCTCGAAGTCGCCCAGCACCTGGGTGACGCGGTGGTCCGCACGATCTCCATGCAGCCCACGCAGGGGCTCGTCCGCGGCGTGTCCGTCGCCGACTCCGGTGCGCCCATCTCGGTCCCGGTCGGTGACGTCGTCAAGGGCCACGTGTTCAACGCCCTCGGCCACTGCCTGGACGAGCCGGGCTACGGCGAGGACGCCGAGCACTGGACCATCCACCGCAAGGCGCCGGCGTTCGACCAGCTCGAAGGCAAGACCGAGCTGCTGGAGACCGGCATCAAGGTCATCGACCTGCTCACCCCGTACGTCCAGGGCGGCAAGATCGGCCTGTTCGGCGGCGCCGGTGTGGGCAAGACGGTGCTCATCCAGGAGATGATTCGCCGCGTCGCCAAGAACTTCGGCGGCACCTCCGTGTTCGCCGGTGTCGGCGAGCGGACCCGTGAGGGCAACGACCTCTGGGTGGAGATGGCCGAGTCCGGCGTGCTGGCCGACACCGCCCTGGTGTTCGGGCAGATGGATGAGCCGCCGGGCACCCGTATGCGGGTGGCGCTGTCGGCGCTGACCATGGCCGAGTACTTCCGCGACGTCCAGAACCAGGACGTGCTGCTGTTCATCGACAACATCTTCCGGTTCACCCAGGCCGGGCAGGAGGTGTCCACCCTGCTGGGTCGGATGCCGTCCGCGGTGGGGTACCAGCCGACGCTGGCCGACGAGATGGGTGAGCTGCAGGAGCGGATCACCTCGACCCGGGGTCGGTCGATCACGTCGATGCAGGCCATCTACGTGCCGGCGGACGACTACACCGACCCGGCGCCGGCGACCACGTTCGCCCACCTGGACGCGACCACGGAGCTGTCCCGCGCGATCACGCAGAAGGGCATCTACCCGGCGGTCGACCCGCTGGCGTCCACGTCGACCATCCTGGACCCGGGCATCGTCGGTGACGAGCACTACCGGGTGGCCCAGGAGGTCAAGCGGATCCTGCAGAAGTACAAGGAACTGCAGGACATCATCGCCATCCTCGGTATGGACGAACTGTCCGAAGAGGACAAGGTGACGGTGCAGCGGGCCCGGCGCATCGAGCGCTACCTCTCGCAGAACTTCTACGTGGCCAAGCAGTTCACCGGCCAGGAGGGCTCGTTCGTCTCGCTGAAGGAGACGATCGAGGCGTTCGACAAGCTCTGCAAGGGCGAGTTCGACCACGTTCCGGAGCAGGCGTTCCTGTCCATCGGCGGGCTGGAAGACCTGGAGGCCGCGTACAAGAAGCTCACCCAGCAGTGAGCTGACGCAGCGAGGCCGATGCCATCAGCGGGCCGGGGTTGTGCTCAGCCCCGGCCCGCTGCGCATCCCGACCGGCCCGCCCCTACCGACCGGCAGTCGTTGGCTAGACTGCCGGTAGACACCCGACAAAGGAGACGCGCGTGGCCAACATGTCCGTCCAACTGGTCGCCGTGGAGCGCCGCCTGTGGTCCGGGGAGGCGACCTCGGTCGTCGCGCAGACCACCGAGGGCGTGCTCGGCGTGCTGCCGGGCCACGAACCGGTGCTCGGCCAGCTCGTCGAGGGCGGCGTCGTGAAGATCACCACCGCGGACAACGACACAGTGACCGCAGCGGTGCACGGCGGCTTCCTGTCGGTCACTGCCGACGGCGTGAGTGTCCTGGCCGAGTCCGCCGAGCTCGCCGAGGAGATCGACGTGACCCAGGCGCGCCAGGACGTCGAAGCCGGCGACGACACCGAACGAGCACGAGCGCAGAGCCGATTGCGGGCCGCCGGGCACACGGTCTGATCCGGACCGCTGATGGGCTCCCTGCTCCTGGTCCCGGTGCTCGCGGCGCTGCTGCTGGTGGTGGCCGCCGCGGTGGTCGGGCTGCTCGCCTGGCGGCGGCTCCGGGAGCTGCGGGCCGGCGGGATCGATGTCGCGCTGCGCGCCGCGAAGGATCAGCGCGGGCGCGGGTGGCATCTGGGAGTGGCCCAGTACCGGGGTGAGGAGTTCGCCTGGTTCCGGGTGCTGAGCCTGCGTTCCGGGCCGAACCGCGTGCTGGACCGCCGGGATGTGGAAATCGCGCAGCGCCGCGACCCGTCCCTGGCGGAAAGCTATGCGATGCCGCACGGAGCGACGGTGCTCGACCTGTCCGGCGGTGCGCAGTCGGTCGAGCTGGCCATGGGCGCGGACGCGCTGACCGGCTTTCTGTCCTGGCTGGAGTCATCACCGCCCGGCCGCTCCGTGCCGTGGGCGTCCTGAATCGCACGCATCGAGGGGCGGGGTCCGATCGGACCCCGCCCCTCGATGCGTGTCCACCCCAGCGTCGGGGTGCGAGCATGGGAACTTTCCTGTCACCGGTGACAGGAAAGTTCCCATGCTCGCACCCCGACGCAGGGGTGGACACGCATCGAGGGGCGGGGTCCGATCGGACCCCGCCCCTCGATGCGTGTCCACCCCTGCGTCGGGGTGCGAGCATGGGAACTTTCCTGTCACCGGTGACAGGAAAGTTCCCATGCTCGCACCCCGACGCAGGGGGG
The DNA here is from genome assembly GCF_015209505.1 of Saccharopolyspora montiporae. Lineage (GTDB taxonomy): Bacteria > Actinomycetota > Actinomycetes > Mycobacteriales > Pseudonocardiaceae > Saccharopolyspora > Saccharopolyspora montiporae. The sequence goes on along the minus strand of NZ_JADEYC010000025.1, from coordinate 3,283 downwards.
GACACGCATCGAGGGGCGGGGTCCGAGCGGCCCCCGCCCCTCGATGCGTGTCCACCCCAGCGTCGGGGTGCGAGCATGGGAACTTTCCTGTCACCGGTGACAGGAAAGTTCCCATGCTCGCATCGGGCGAAGACCGCGCTGGGCGTCGCCTAGACTGGTGCCGTGCGCATCGAGTCCGTTGGCTACGACCACCCGGACGCTCAGCGGCTCATCCGCGAGGTCCAGCAGGAATACGTCGCCCGCTACGGGACCGAGGACGTCACCTGCGTTCAGGTGCAGGACTTCCAGCCGCCGAACGGGCTGTTCCTCATCGGCTATCGGGACGGGGATGCCGTGGCTTCCGGCAGCTGGCGCAAAGCGGGGCATTCCGACGACCTGCTCCGGTCCGGTGATGCCGAGCTGAAGCGGATGTACGTCGTGCCCGCGTTCCGCGGGCGGGGGTTGGCCCGACTCCTGCTAGGCGAGTTGGAGAGGTCGGCATCGCTGGCCGGGTTCAAGCGGTGCGTGCTGGAGACCGGCACCGAGCAGCCCGAAGCGATCGGCTTGTACCGCTCGTGCGGGTACGAGCCGATCGACAAGTTCGGTGCTTACCGCGACGATCCGCTCAGCCGCTGCTTCGCCAAGGAGATCTGAGCGTCACGCATTGCCGCCGGGTCGCCACAGCACGTCGCCGCCCGGGTTGGCGACCCGGGCCAGGATGAACAGCAGGTCGGAAAGCCGGTTCAGGTATTTCGCGGGCAGCACCGAGGTGTGCTCGGGTGCGTGGTCCACGAGGGTCCAGGAGCCGCGTTCGGCGCGCCGGGCGATGCAGCGGGCTTGGTGCAGCAGCGCACCGCCCGGTGTCCCACCGGGCAGGATGAACGAGTCGAGTTTGCCGAGGCGCTGGTTGAACTCGTCGCACCAGCCTTCGAGTCGGTCGATGTAGGTCTGGGTGACGCGCAGCGGCGGGTACTTCGGGTTTTCGGCGATCGGTGTGGCGAGGTCGGCCCCGACGTCGAAGAGGTCGTTCTGCACTGCTCGCAGCACTTCGCCGACCTCTTCGTCGAGCTGGGCGGTGGCCAGTGCCACACCGATCACCGAGTTGGTTTCGTCGACATCGGCGTAGGCGATGAGGCGCGGATCGTCCTTGCGGACCTCGGAGTTGTCCGACAGGCGCGTGGTCCCGGCGTCCCCGGCGCGTGTGTAGATCTTCGTCAGATGCACAGCCATGCCGCACAGCCTATTCGGGCCGGCTTCCGCGCTCAGAGAGGTGCGAGCAAGGGAACTTTTCTGCCACCGGTGACAGGAAAGTTCCCTTGCTCACACACCGCCGGTCCGATGTGGCTGTCCGTGGTGTGTTCGGGTGGTTTGCCGGTGGGCCCGCTCCGACATCCCGGGCGGTTGCCCCGTACGCTCGGTGCTCGTGAGTGAGCACTTCCGGGTACACGGCGGAGCGCGCCTCGTGGGCGAGGTCGGTGTGGTCGGCGCCAAGAACAGCGTCTTGAAGCTGATGGCTGCGGCCCTGCTCACCGAGGGCACGACGACGATCGTCAACTGCCCGGAGATCCTCGACGTCCCGCTGATGGCAGAGGTGTTGCGCAGCCTGGGCTGCGAGGTCGACATCGACGGCAGCACTGTGCACATCACGACCCCGGCGGACATCAGCCACGAAGCGGTGTCGGTGTCGATGAGCAAGTTGCGCGCATCGGTGTGCGTGCTGGGGCCGCTGGTGGCCCGCTGCCGCCGCGCGGTCGTGACGCTACCGGGCGGAGACGCCATCGGTTCCCGCCCGTTGGACATGCACCAGAACGGGCTCCGACAGCTGGGCGCGACCAGCCACATCGAACATGGTGCGGTCGTCGCCGAGGCCGAGAACCTCAGCGGGGCGCAGATCTGGTTGGACTTCCCGAGCGTCGGGGCGACCGAGAACATCCTGATGGCGTCGGTGCTGGCCGAGGGGACGACCGTCATCGACAATGCCGCTCGCGAACCCGAGATCGTCGATCTGTGCGTGATGCTGCAGCAGATGGGGGCGAAGATCGAGGGCGCGGGTACTTCCACGCTCACCGTGCACGGCGTGCCGTCGCTGAGTCCGGTGGAGCACCGCGTCATCGGTGACCGCATCGTCGGTGCCACGTGGGCGTTCGCCGCGGCCGCGACCAGGGGGGACATCACGGTCCGGGGCGTGGACCCCCAGCACGTGAACCTGGTGCTGGAGAAGCTGCGCATGGCCGGAGCCGAGGTCACCACCGGCGAGGAGGAGTTCCGGGTGGTGATGCCGCAGCGCCCGACCGCGGTCGACTACGTGACGCTGCCCTACCCGGGCTTCCCGACCGATCTGCAGCCGATGGCGCTGGCCCTGTCAGCCGTGGCCGACGGCACCTCGATGATCACCGAGAACCTGTTCGAGTCGCGGTTCCGGTTCATCGAGGAGCTCGTGCGCATGGGCGCTGATGCACGTACCGACGGTCATCATGCGGTCGTGCGCGGGCAGGACCGGATGTCGAGCGCGCCGGTGTGGGCGACCGATATCCGCGCAGGGGTCGGGCTGGTCCTGGTCGGGTTGTGCGCCGACGGCGTCACCGAGGTCTGGGACGTCTTCCACATCGATCGCGGGTATCCGAGTTTCGTGGAGAACCTGCGCGGTCTGGGCGCGGTGATCGAACGGGTCGGCGACTGACCCGTCGGACCGCGTGCTGCGTGGGGGCTGCAGCATGGGAACTTTCCTGTCATCCGTGACAGGAAAGTTCCCATGCTTCAACCGCCGTTGCGTGGCTCGTGCAGGAGCAGGAGGGCGTAGGCGGCGATGCTCTGCGCGTCGGTGATGTGCCCGCTGCGGATCATGGTTTCGAGTTCGGTGCGCGGGAACCAGGCGGTGCGCATGTCCTGTTCCTCCGGTTCGCGTTCCGGGGTTCCGGGTTCGAGGCCGGTGGCGAGGTAGGCGGTGCCGCGCTGGCTGGACAGGCCGGGCGCCACGTCGAGGGTGCCGAGCTCGGTCCATCGCGCCGCGCGCAGCCCGGTTTCCTCGCGCAGTTCGCGCACGGCGAGTTCGGCCGGTTCGGTTTCGGCGCGCTCGGGTGCCGTGCCCTGCGGGAATTCCCAGCGGCGCATCCCGAGCGGGTAGCGGTACTGCTCGACGAGCTGGACGTGGCCGCGGTCCAGGGGGATGACCAGGGCGTAGCGCGGCTTGTCGACGACGCCGTAGATGCCGCTCGTTCCGTCGGCGCGCAGCACTCCGTCTTCGCGCACGCTCATCCACGGGTTGGTGTAGACCTGGCGGCTGCTGGTGGTTTCCACGCGGTCA
>NZ_JADEYC010000024.1 GCF_015209505.1 Saccharopolyspora montiporae | reverse complement strand
GGCACCGGCGCCGGCACCACCCGCGCCGGCTCCGGCCCGTCCGCCCGCTCCGGGACCGGCGCCCGCTCCGGCGGCACCGCCGGCCATTCCGGCCATACCGCCCATCGCACCGCCGGCTCCGGCGCCAGCGCCGGCGCCCGCACCGGCCCCGGGCGGCATCCCGCCGGGTCCGCCGGGACCACCGGGCGGTGTCGCGGACTGGCTGCTGGTGGACGCGGGCGGACCGGTGTCGCCGCTGCCGGGCAGCGACCCGCTGCCGGGCATGCTGCCGGCACCGGGCACACCACCGGCGCCCGCACCTCCGCCGGCCGCTCCGGCACCGCCACCGGGAACGCCACCGCCCCCGGCACCGGGACCACCGCCGGGGTTGGCGGGCGGCGGTTCGGCGGTCGAACCGTCAGGCTTGGTGTACTGCGGCATCTTCGAGTCGACCTCGGTCAACGCGGGGCTGTACACCCGGCCCATGGTTTCCTGCGCGGCCTTCTCCTGCTGTTCCCGCTTCTCCATCTGGCCGAGCCCGTCCAGGCCGGCCGCGGGCAGTCCAGCGGGTCCGAGCGCCGCGTAGCCCGCGGTGTGCCCCCAGTTGTGCCCCTCGGGCTCCGGCACCATCTTGGCGGCTTCCCCGGCGGCCTCACCGGCACCGTTGAGGTTGTTGCCGGTCATCTCGAAGGCGTCGGCACTGGCCTTCATCCAGTCGGACGCGGGTTTGCCGACTTCGCGGGCGTTCTCGGCGGCCTCGCCCTGCCAACCGCCGTCGACGATCTTGCCGATGTCGGTCGCGTAGTTTTCCCCGCGCTCGCGGAGTTTGGTCGCGACTTCTTGCCAGATTTCAGCGACCTGTGACACCCGGCGGGCATCGATGGAGTCCTGGTTGGTCTGGAAGATGTCGTCGTGCCCGAACCCGGACCAGTTCACGCACTCGCTGATGCCGGGCTTGTCGTACTGGGCGACGTCGAGCCCCGAGTTCTGCTGGGAGAGCTGGCTCTTCTGCTGCGCCGCGGCCTGCTCGGCCTTCTGCTGCTGCTCCTTGCGCTCCTCCTCGGCGAAGGTCTCCAGGCCGACGCTGCCCGCGACACCGTCGTACCAATCCTTGAGTCCCATCACGCCCCCTCAGGCACAGTTCCGGAAACCACGACTCGATCTGTCACGCGACCATTCGCCCATCAGAACGGCGCCAGGCCGATACCCACCAGCAGCGATAGCGCAGACGCGTTCACTGAGCACAGCGTGCTCCGAGCCTGCTGCGGCACGACGTCCGCCGCAGCGACCGGCGAACCGGTCCTGCGACATCTGTCGAAACCGCATCGGGCTCCCTCAATCATTTCGGCAGTTCAGCAGCCGTTTCGTTGGCGATCTTCTCGGTCTCACCGCACGGGTCATCGATCGAGTCCCTCGTACTCCCGTCAATGCCGTAAACGGCCACGCCGCCACCCGCATCGATCAGGACCGTGCACGTACCTTGACCGGTTGTGCCAGCTTCAAGAGCCACCGCACCCGGACGACCGCCGATCGTCTTCTTCTCGTAGCTATCCCAGCTGGTGGACGTCTCATAAGAGTCCACTGTCTCGTCAGCATTCTTCAAAAGGCTGAGCCAGGCGTTCTCGCCTTCCCACTCACACCCAGGCTCAAAACTGACGCCCTCAGCCTCCTGTGCTTCTGCAGCGTATCCCCAGGAGGTCAGCTGGTCAGGCTGAAAGAAGGTGCAAGGGTCGAACTTCTCCAAGGCAGCAGCTCCACCAGCCTGCGGGTCCGGAGTTTCCCCCTCGGGCCCACCTCCGCCCGCAGCACAGGCCGACGCCCCCAGAAGTGCAGCCCCTGAGGACGCGACGATCAGGGTTCGGAAGCTCCGACCGAATACGGGGAAGCGATCCTGCTCGCCGCGACTAGCGCGCTCCTGCACCGCATCCGACCTACTCATGTGTCCGAACTTCCGAATCCCCATCACACCTCCTCTGGTCACGCCGGCAGTCGCGGCTCGATCCGCTCAGCAACCTTCTTGGCCTCACCACAGGCGTCGACGGAATCGCGGCTGTCTCCCGTGACCGTGACGATAACGGTGCCACCCGCAGCGTCGAGGAAAGTCGAGCAAATGCCCTGCCCTTCAGAGCCGGCTGTCACACCGACCGCTGCCTTACGCCCGTTCACTTCGAAGGGATTGACTTCACCGAAGTTCCCCTGGGACATGTACTGGTCGAACGGATCTTCCGGAGCCTTGAACAGCGTCAGGTCCATTGCTTCGCCGCGAAAGTTGCAGCCCGGCTCGAAATCCACCGTGTCTTCCGGCTCACCTGGACCCGATACGCCGACCGCTGCCAAGTCCTCTGGTGTGAAGAAGTTGCACACGTCGAAGTCCTGGAGCCCGGCACTCTGGGCTTCAGACGGCTGGGAACCTTCGGTATCACTGTCCCCGCTCATAGGAGAGCAGGCTGCAAGCCCGATGACTGCAAGGCCAACGGTTCCCACGAGCAACGGTCGGGCGGACGGGTTCACTGAGCACCTCGCTGCAGGTCTTCGGCGTTCTGTTCGTCGGTAGCACGATAGTCCTTCGCGGCGTCCCGGAAGGCATCAGCCTGCTTCTGCAACTCGTCTTGCAACAAGCGAATCAGATCGATCGCACCCGTATCCGGGGCCGATGCCTTATCGATGAAGCGCTGGGTCAGCTGTTGACCGTCCGGGTAGTCGCCCAAGCCTTGGAGACGGGTGAGCTGGTCTGCCGTACGCGCGAGATCCCTGAGCTCGTCGATCTCCTCTTCGACCCGTTTGGCTGCGTCTTCGGCGGCTTGGGGGTCGAGGGAGAGCTTGCCGGAGCTGACCTGCTCGTTGACCCAGTTCGTCTTGCCCGCGATCTGCTTCAGGCCGTCTTTGGCGGCTTCGAAGCCGCCGCCTTCTTCGTCCGCCATCCGGTTCCCCTCAGTGCCTGTCCCCGCGGAGCCTCGCTGCCCAGCCGGACCCCGCAACCCGGTGCCCACGCCCCCTGACGAGTCGCTGAACACTCTAGTCCGACGCGCACCGGCCCGGAACGGTTTCCGGCAAATCTGACGTGGGCCCGATCTCACTCGTTCAGAGCAGCCGCGGATCGGTGCGCTGCCCGGCGACAACGACCGCGCATCGGCGATGCAGCGCACCCCACGACCGATTCAGCCTTGGTCGAAGCGGCCCGCCCGCAGCGCTGCCAGGAACACCGCCCACCCAGCGGACCGCACCCGCACCCGCGGACCGGCCGCATCCTTCGAATCCCGCACCGCGACCCCGTCAGACAGGGACGCCACCTCGACGCACTTGGTCGCGGATCCGCTTCGACTGCTCTTGCGCCACACCGGTTCCGTCATCGTTCAGCCTCTCCGCCGCCTCTCGGAGCAGGTCCAGTGACTGCTCCTCGTCGAGCGCTTCTGTCCAAAGCTCGTCCCGAACAGCAACATACTGACGCACGCCGGGGGAATCGGTCAGGAAAGTCCCACCCCTCCTGTCCTCCAGGTAGACGTACGTGTTGAGCGCGGCGAACTCGTAGACGGCGAACGGGCCGTCCAGACCCGGGTAGGCACCTCTGAACGAGGGAACGATCCGCACCCGCACGTTCGGGCACTGGGCCTGCTTCACGATGTTGAGCAGCTGCTCGCGCATCACGGCGTCACCGCCAATAGGCCGCAGCAGCGCGAACTCATCGATCAGGAACCACAGCTCGGGTCCGTTCGGCCGGGACAGCAACGTCTGCCTGCCGACCCGAGTGGAGAGCCGTCGTTCGAGTTCAGCGGGAGCACGATCGACCGTCGACAGGATCTGCCTGGCGTACTGCGTGGTTTGCAAAAGACCTGGCACCAGGGCTAGTTCGTATTCGGTCACCCGGTGCGCTTCGTTCTCCAGCAGCATGACGTTCGCGAGCTGATCGGTGTAGGTGTCCAGCGTCGGCAGCTCGATACCGCCGCCGTCGGACGCCGCCGCCTTCTCGACAAGCAGCCGCAACAGAACATCGGTGGCGCCGTACAGCCGACACAGCGAGGTCACCTCGTCCTGATTCGGTTGCCGCGCTCCTGTTTCAGTGCGGCTTACCCACGCGGCACTCGTGCCGAGCTCTGCTGCTACCGAACGAGTGGACATCTCGGCCTGCTTTCGCAGCGTTCGGAGCTCTTCAGCGAGGTTCACGCGAAACAGCTTGGATTCCCGGGACATTTGACCTCCCACATTCGCGCTGACAATTCTTCGCGTTTCAGTTGAAGCTGTGCTGTTTCGCAACAGCGAAAGCGGAGGACCGCTAGCTGAAACTGCGAAACGACCCTAACTTCGCCGGTCATCAAGGCTGTAGCCGTTGAACCGGGAAGGACCCGATCGCATGGTTTTCGATGTGTTTCACCGGGACCGGGTGGACGTTTTCTGGATCGTGGGTGCCGGATTCCGCATCCGGCACGCGATGTCGACGTTGCCGGGTGCGATCTGCGCCGGAGATTGGGAGGCCGCGCTGTGCGCGACGTGGTTGAAGATCCCGACGGCCACGCCCTACGGGCGCGAGCCCGCGTCGACGGCGATCACCGAGCGCTGCACCGAGTGCACCGCGGAGGTGACCCGCGGCGGGTTTCGCGAGCACGTGTGGGACTACTGAACCCGCCGGCGAAGCGACCGGGGCGAAAACCGCGCTGCTGTCCGATATCTCCGCATCGGCGAGACGCGGGTGCAGCAGCGGGCTGCCCGGTTCGGCCGAACCCGGCACGCCGGACCCACCGCCCCGGTTACGCTCGGATGATCGGCGGACGGAACCGACGCCCCGGCTACCGCGGGTGGGCGAGCCGACCGGGCTGCCGGTGCACGGCGAAATCCACGGCGAGGTACCGCGAATGTCCCAACCCCCCTGGCCGCCCCCGGGCGACCAACCGCCGCAGCAGCCGCCCGGCTGGGACGTGCCCCCGCCGCACGGGCAGTGGCCGCAACAACACCCGCAACCGCAGCACAACCCCTGGTCGCAACAGGGCCCGTGGTCCGCGCACGAGCAGTGGGCGCAGCACGACCCGTGGTCCGCGCGCACCGGTCCGGGCGGCCGCCGGCCCGGCGGTGGACCGCGGCCCGGGATGATCGTGGCGCTGGTGCTGGCCACGACCTGCCTGTTCGTCGTCGGCGTCGTCGGGGTGTTCCTGGCCGGAGGCGGCACGGACACCACCGCCAGCTCCGACGGCAGCGAGACCTCCCGCCCGCAGCACGCACCGCCGCCACCGCCGAACACCAGCACCCAACCGCCCAGCAGCGCGGAAACCAGCAGCACCGCCCCGAGTTCGGACACCAGCGATCCCTCCGAACCGCGCGGCGAACCGCGTGCCGTGCCCGCGCTCGCCGATCACCCGCTCTACATCAGCGGCAACGGCGCCCCGGCCACCTCCTGCCAACTGCCCCCGTTCGCCCCGGACGCCGCAGGCCAGGACGCGCTCTACCAAGCCGCGCTGCCCTGCCTGATGGACGCGTGGGAACCGATGCTCGACGACGCGAACATGCCGGTGCAGACCCCGCGCGTGGTCACCACCGACGAAGGCGTGCAGAGCCCCTGCGGTGCCCGCGAGTGGCACGAGACCGCCATGTACTGCCGCAGCGACCACACCATCTACATGTCCGCGCGCTACTACTCCGACATCGAGCGGCGCACCGAACCCGGCGCCTACCTCGGCCAGTTCGCGCACGAATTCGGGCACGCGGTGCAAGGCATGGTCGGCATCAACGCCGCGTTCGGCGACGCGCAAGCCCGGGCGGGCGGCCCGGAAACCCCGCGCGGACTGGAACTGACCCGGCGCTCCGAGCTGCAGGCCAGCTGCTTCGAGGGCATGGCGCTGGCCGCGCTGCAGAACGGCGGGCTCAGCAACGACTACATCTTCCCCGCGCTCGCCGACTCCAAGGACCGCGGCGACGAGCACACCGGCGGGCAGGACCACGGCAGCCTCGCCAACAACGCGACCTGGATCGATCGCGGCTTCCTGGACAACGACATCACCCGGTGCAACACCTGGGCAGCGGCCCCCGACGACGTCGGCTGAGCACGCCGCCGCCGATGGCGCGGCCTCTGGGAATATCGGAGGCGTGGGTAGCCAACGAGGTTCGGCCGCCGTGGCGCCGATCCTGCTCGTGCTCGTCGTCCTCGGGGTGACCGTGGCCGCCGTCGCGCTGTGGCCGCTGGTGCACGCCCGCGACGACACCGCCGGGCTGCGCCCCGCCGTGGCGACGGTCGTCGAACCCGCACCCTGCGGCACCCGGACCGCGGGCGACCTGCTGGACGTGCACGTGGACGGGGACGTGCGCAGCGCGCGCTACGACGGGTGCGGGCACCTCGCGGGTCAGCGGCTGGACGTGCTGGTGCCCGCGCAGGACCGGCCCGGCGCACGCGCCCGACCCGTCGCGGCCGGGGTCTCCGAGCAGCAGGAGGCCGCGGCGCGGGCGCACTGGGTCCTGCTGACGCTGGCCTCGGTTTCCGGCGGCTGCTACGGACTCCTGCTGTCCACCCGCCGTTGAGTGATCCGTACCACGATCCCGCCGGGAAAATGATCTTGGTCCGGCCGGGGCGTGGTCTTCGCGGGGCCCGGCGCACTACGATGCACCCGTGCAGCAGCTCCAGCACGCGGCGCGGGCGCTCGGATGGCACGGCCACCTGGTGACCGACGTCGAAGTACTCGGTACCCGGTTCGCGGCCGCAACGCGCATCCGGCCGGACGTCCACCGGTGGCGCACCGAGCACGGCTGGGCGCCCGAGCTGAACCCGTCCTGGTTCCAATCCTGGTCCGAGCCCAGTGAGCACGACCACGTGCCGGTGCCCGCCGTCGAGCTCGAAGGACTGCTGATCCCGGTCTCCCGCGCCCGGTACGGGCTGCGGGCCTGCGGCACGCTGATGACCCTCGCGCCCTGCGCGGTCGTGCTGCCCGCCGACCACCCGTACCGGCCGTGGCCGGTGCTGGAACTCGACTACTACGGGATCGGTGTGGTCAACGCCGGAGCCGAGGAACCCGGCGAACTCCTGCTGCACCCGGAAGACCGGTCCGCCGAGTTCGGCTCCTCGCTGTTCAGCCGCTGGCTGCTCGAAGTGCTCTACTCCAAACTCCTGGAGCAGCAGCACGACCCGCGGCCCGCCGAGAACGCCTGACCGGCGCCCCGGCACAGCGGGAGACGCTCCGGAACGACGTCAGGCCAGCACGTACTCGTGCCAGTTCAGGCCCGTCGGGTTCCACCGCATCCCGCGGCCGTCCTGCAACGCGCGCAGCGCCTGCATGCTGTGCGGCCAGCGGCGCACCACGTTGGCCAGCGCCACCGGCGCCATCACCTCCGACGTGCGGCGGTGATCACCCGGTGCGAGCAGCGCGATCCCGCCCGGCGTGTGGATGATGTCGCTGAGCGGGGCCTGCCCGGACAGCGCGGACTGCTCCACGCTGACGATGCTGTGCGCCTGCAGCTCGGCGGGCCAGCTGGCCCGGTCCACATCGGTGGGCTCCGGCTGCTCGCACTGCCCGCACTCGCAGACCAATTCGCTCGTCCAGCCGTGCTGGCGCCAGGACCAGATCACCGATCGCCCGGCGGCCAGATCGGACAGCGCCGCCACGTGCGGCCACGCGCCGACCACCGCGCTGAGCCGGGTCCTGCTGAACGGGCGCGGCGGCTTCCCGGGACCGTCGAACGACCAGCCGCCCGCCTCGTCCCGGTGCACCCGCACCAGCGGACTGCGCATCGCCAGCACGTCCTGGTCCACCCGGACTTCGGAATCCGGCGGGCTGTCGAGCTTCCACTGCGGGGCCGTAGCGGTGTTCGTCGCGGTGTTCATCGCGGGGAATGCTCGTCGGGCGCCGGGGCGCACCACAAGCTTCGCCACTCGAAGGTGTGGATCAGCCCTGCGCGGGGACCGCGGTGATCAGCGCGCGCAGACCGTCCGCGTCCAGCAGGTCCGCCGGGCGCAGCGTCCGGTCGTGCCGCACGTAGTGGAACGCGGCGCGCACCCGGTCCAGTTCGACGCCGCGCAGTTCCGCCCAGGCCAGCCGGTAGACGGCCAGCTGCACGGACAGCGCGGGCACCTGCTCGGCCGACGGCACGCCACCGGTCTTCCAGTCCACGACCGTCCAGCCGCCGTCCGCATCGGCGAACACCGCGTCCATCCGGCCGCGCAGCACCACGCCCTCCACCTGGATCTCGAACGGCACCTCCACCCGGTGCGGCGTGCGGTCGGCCCAGGAACCGGCCAGGAACGCCTGCTGCAGCGACTCCAGGTCCGCACCGGACGCGGCCCCGTCGTCGCCCGCACCAGGCAGCTCGTCGATCTCCAGCAGAGCGGTGGAGGCGAACCGGTGCTCCAGCCAGGCGTGAAAAGCCGTGCCGCGGCGGGCCATCGGGTTCGGCGGGAACGGCAGCGGGCGGCGCAGCTTGCGGGCCAGCTCGCCGGTGTCGCCGCGCAGCTCGACCAGCTGGCTCACCGAGAGGTGCTCCGGCAGCCGCACCTGCTCGCGCTCCCGCGCGGCCGCGCGCTCGGCCAGCAGCACGTCCACGTCCGCGGCCCAGCCCTCCGGATCCCCGTCCGGATCGCGGTCCGCCGGCTCGGACTCCGCGGGGTCGGCCGCGAGCACCAGCTGCGCGCCCTCGACGACCGCGTCCCGCCTACCGCCCAGCGGATCCACCGGCCAGTGCGCCGACCGCACCGACTCGGCCAGCGGGTTCTCCGCGCCCTCCTCGGGTTCCGGCGCCCAGTGCTCGATGCAGGCCGGATCGGCGTCGCGCAGCACACCGGCCAGTTCACGCAGGAACTCCGACGGGCCCTTCGGCCGGTCGCCGGTCTCGGCCCACCAGTGCCCGGACACCAACAGCACCCGCTCGGCGCGGGTCAGCGCCACGTACAGCAGGCGGCGCTCCTCGGTGAGCCTGCGCTCCTCGAACTCCTCGTCGTGCAGGTCCAGTTCGGCCTTGAGCTCCTTGCGGTCGAACCCGGCCAGCCGGTCGAGGTCCAGCCGCGGCAGGTCCTGGGCGTCCCCGCGCAGCTCGGCGGGCAGCGACGGCACCGACCGCAGCCACGAAGAAGACTTGCGCTTGCCGGGGAACACGTCCCGGTCCAGGTGCGGCACCGCCACCACCTGCCACTCCAGGCCCTTCGCCGCGTGCGCGGTGAGCACCTGCACCCGGTCCGCGGCGACCTCCACCTCGCCCGGTTCCAGACCGTCCTCCGCGCGTTCGGCCGCGGCCAGGTAGTCCAGCAGCGCGGACAGCGTGGCCGCGGGACTGGCCGTGGCGAACTCGGTGACCACATCGGCGAACGCGTCCAGGTGGATGCGGCCCGCACCGCCGGGCCGGGCCATGCTCTCGATGTCCAACAGCAGCGCGCGCTCGGCCTCGGCGACCAGTTCCGGCAGCGGTTGGTCCAGCCGGGTGCGCAGGTTCGCCAGCTCCCGGCCCAGCCGCCGGATCCGCCGGTACCCGGACGCGGAATAGCGCTGCGCGTCGCCCGGATCGTCCAGCGCGTCCACCAGACCGGTCTGCTCGGCGCTCTCCCCCGGCAGCGCCGACTCCACCCCCGCGTCCCCGGCCGGCGCGCCGGACTGCTGATCACCCAGCTCGCGGGCCCGCTGCCACAGCGCGGCGATATCGGCCGCACCCAGCCGCCAGCGCGACCCGGTCAGCACCCGCATCGCTGCCGTGCCCGCCAGCGGATCCACCAGCATGCGCAGGGCGCTGACCAGATCGCGCACCTCGGCCTCGTCGAGCAGCCCGCCGATCCCGACGATCTCCACCGGCAGCCCGCGTTCGCGCAGCGCGGCGGCCAGATCGGACATGTCCGCGCGCCGGCGCACCAGCACGGCCGCCGTCGGTGGCGCGCCCGTCTCGTCCAGCACCGCGTGCCACTGCGCCGCGACCCGGTCGGCGACCCAGTCCCGCTCGGCGCGCACGTCCTCGGTCAACGCGAGCCGGATATCGCCCGCTGCCGCACCCGGGCCCGCGCGCAGCTCGTCCACGTCCACCCCGGCCCGGCGCAGCGGGGCGGAGACCGCGTTGGCCAGGTCCAGCACCTCGGGCGGATTGCGGAAGCTGGTCAGCAGGCCGTACCGGGCGGCCGGACCGCGCGGGCCGGGGAAGTCGGTGGTGAACCGGGGCAGGTTGGCCGCGCTGGCGCCGCGCCAGCCGTAGATCGCCTGGGCCGGATCGCCGACCGCGGTCACCGGCAGCGGGTCACCGCTGCCGAACAGCGAGCGCAGCAGCACCCGCTGCGCGTGCCCGGTGTCCTGGTACTCGTCCAGCAGCACCGCGCCGAACCGGGACCGCTCGCCGTCCCGGACCTCCGGGTGGTGCGCGGCGAGCACGGCGGCCAGCGACATCTGGTCGGCGAAGTCCATCGCGCCCGCAGCCCGTTTGCGCTGCTGATATTCCGCCACCAACGGCAGCAGCGCGGTGCGCAGCCGCTGCGCGCCGATCACCTTGACCAGCTCCTGCGGCAGGTCCGCGCGCTGGCCCTTGGCCCGCGGCGCGCCCTCGATGAGCGCGGCCAACCGCTCGGCGTGCCGGGACAACTGCTCGGGCTGCGCGAGGTGCTCGGCCAGTTCGCCGGCCAGGGACAGCAGGTGGCCGGTGATCGTGGTGGGCACCTTGTCGGTGTCCAGGTCCTCGGTCCAGGTGCTGACCACCTGGTGCGCCAGCTGCCACGCCGCGGTCTCGGACAGCAGCCGCGCACCGGGCTCGACCGGGATGCGCAGCCCGTGCTCGCCGACCAGCCGGCCCGCGTAGGCGTGGTAGGTGAGCACCGTCGGCTCCTCGGCCAGCACCGCCGAGCGCAGTCCGCCGCTGGGGTCGATCTCGTCCAGCAGCCCGGATCCGGCGAGCCTGCGCAGCCGGGCGCGCACCCGGTCGGCCAGCTGGCGCGCGGCCTTGCGGGTGAAGGTCAGCCCGAGCACCCGCTCGGGGGTGACGAACCGGTTGGCCACCAGCCACACGACCCGGGAGGCCATCGTCTCGGTCTTGCCCGCGCCCGCACCGGCCACGACCAGCGCCGGTTCCGGCGGCGCGGCGACGACCGCGGCCTGCTCCGGAGTCGGCGGGTGCAGGCCCAGCGCGCGGGCGATCGTGGCGGGGCTGATCAGCTCGGTCATTCCACGACCTGCCGTCCCGCCGGATGCACCGGGCAGCAGGTGCGTGCCGGGCAGCGCGGGCAGTCGGCGTTCTCGGTGGCCAGGTAGGCCGGGCCGAGGCTCGCGGCGGCGGCCTCGTGCACCACGTCCAGCCAGACCTCGACGCGGTCGGCGTCCAGCGGGCGCTGCGCGCGTTCGGTGGCCGCGCCGGTGCGGTCGGCCTTGGCCACGTACAGCAGGCGGGCACCGCCCGGTTCGTCGTCGGGCTGGAACGCGCCGAGCGCTGCCGCGAGCTGGTACACGGCCAGCTGCGGGTGCTGTTCCGCGTCGTCCTTGCTGACCGGCGCCTTGCCGGTCTTCACGTCCACCACCACGGCGCGACCCTGCTGGTCGGCCTCCAACCGGTCCACCCGGCCGCGCAGCCGCAGCCACGGGCCGCCTTCCCGGCCGGGCACGGTCACGTCCAGATCCCGCTCCACCCCGGTCTGGGTCAGTTCGTCGCGGGACTGCACCATCCACTCCAGGAAGGCGTCCAGCATCTGCTGCACCCGGTCGCGCTCGCGGCGGGAGAACCACGGCGCCCCGGCGTCCACCGACTTCCACGCCTCGTCGAGATCGCGGCGCAGCTGCTCGGCATCCTTGCCCTCGGCGGCCGACTGCACCAGCGCGTGCACGAGGGTGCCGGTCACCGAGGCGAGTTCGGCCTCGTCCTGCCCGCCGTGACGTTCGACCATCCAGCGCAGCGGGCACTTCGCGAGCACTTCCACAGTGGACGGTGAGACGCGGACCGGCTCGCCCTCGGCGAACAGCGGTGCGGCACTGGAGGTTTCGGCGAGCCCGTACCAGGTGTCCGGGTGCGCGCCGGGAACCTTGGCCTCCGCCAGCCGCGCCAGCTGTTGCGCGGCACGCTCGCGGCGCTCGGCGGGCTCCTCGGCATCGCAGACCACCCGGCGCAGCTCGCCGACCAGATCGGCCAGCGCCAGCCCCCGCTCGGGGCGGGACACCGGGCGCTCGGCGACGTCCGGATCGCTGACCACGCCCTCCAACTCGTCCAGGAACCGCGAGGGCTGCTCGTCCTCACCGCGCACCGCGCTGACCAGCAGGCACCGCCGCGCGCGGGACGCGGCCACCAGCAGCAGCCGCCGCTCCTCGGCCAGCAGCGGGGCCGTCGCCGACGCGTCACCGTCCACACCGGACAGCACGTCGACGAGCCGCTCCACGCCGAGCAGGGATCCGCGCAGCCGCAGGTCCGGCCACACGCCCTCCTGCACCCCGGGCACCGCGACCAGCTCCCACTCCCGGCCCGCCGCCCGGTGCGCGGTCAGCACCGCCACCGCCTCATCGCGCGGCGCGGTCGGGGCCAGCGAGCTCCCGCCGATCTGCTGCTTGATCAACCGCTCGGCGAACCCGGCCGCATCGGCACCCGGGTTGCGGTCCACGTACTGCGCGGCGGCGTCGAACAGCGCGACCACCGCGTCCAGGTCCCGATCCGCCTGGGCACCGGCCGTGCCACCGCGTTCGGAGCGCTCCAGCCAGCGCTGCTGCAGCCCGCTGGCCTGCCACACCTCCCACAGCACCTGCTCGGCGCTGCCCCCGGCGCGCACCGAATCCGCCGCGATGCGCAGCAGCCTCGCCACCCTGCTCGGCGGTCCGGTGGCCGACTCGTCCAGCGCGGCGAGCCGGTCGTCGTCGCGCAGCGCCTCCACCAGCAGCTCACCGCTGGACCGCGTGCCGCCCGCCGAGGTCTCCAGCCTGCGCAGCCCGCGGCGCAACCGGCGCAGCGCCAGCGAATCCGCCCCGCCCAGCGCCGAGGTCAGCAGCCGATCGGCGGTGTCCGGATCCAGCGCCTCCGGCCGGGCCGCGCACTCCAGCACGGTCAACAACGGGCGCACCGCGGGACGTTCGGCCAACGGCAGATCGTCGGCGGGCAGCGCGATCGGCACCCCGGCGGCCAGCAGCGCGCGGCGCAGCACCGGCAACGACAACCCGGTCGAGCGCACCACGACGGCCATGTCCGACCAGGCCGTGCCGTCCACCAGGTGCGCGCGGCGCAGCTGGTCGGCCACCCACGCGGCCTCCTGCGCCTCGGTGGCGTGCAGCCGGACCTGCACCGCACCGGCGCCGCCGCCCTCGGGCTCCACCAGCTCGCGCTGCGGCCCGGACCCCGGCAGGCGTGCCGCCAGCCGCTGCACGGCCTCGCGGACCTCCTTGCACATCCGGTGGTCGACCGTGAGCACCTCGGTGCGCTCGGCCTCCGCGTCGGCCAGCACCCGCGGATCCGCGCCGCGGAACGAGAACACCGCCTGGTCCGGATCCCCGGCGAGCACGAATTCAGCTGCGGCACCGCCGATCTCGCGCAGCAGCCAGTACTGCTGCGGATCCAGGTGCTGGGCGTCGTCCACCAGCAGGTAGCGGACCCGGTCCTGTTCGGCGTGCAGGAGGTCCGGATCGTCGGCGAACGCCCGGCGCGCGGCACCCACCAGTTCCGCGGCGTCCAGCGCGGGCGTGTGCGCGCCGACCGCACCGTGCAGCCGGGTCACCTCCTGGTACTGGATGCCGAACGTGCCCGCCGCGACCCACTCCGGGCGGTCGTACCGCTGCCCGAGCGCGATCAGCTCCTCCGGATCGCAGCCGCGCTCGATCGCGCGGGCCAGCAGATCACGCAGCTCACCGGCGAATCCGGGCACGGTCAGCGCCGGGCGCAACGCAGCAGGCCACTCGGTCGCGCCGTCGTCCACATCGCCCCGCAGCAGCTCGCGCACCCACGTGTCCTGATCGGCCGCGGTGCGCAGCTGCGGCTGCGGGAGCTCATCGCGCACCGCGCGGCGGCGCAGCACGGCGAACGCGTACGAGTGCACGGTGCGCACCAGCGGTTCCGGGGCGGTGCGCAGCGATCCGGACCCGCCGGTCAGCAGCCGGGTGATCTCCGCGCGCATGCTCGCGGCCGCGGTGCGCCCGGCCACCAGGACCAGCACGTTCTCCGGGGACACCCCGCTGCGCTCGATGCGCTCGGCGGCGGCTTCGGCCAGCAGGGTGCTCTTGCCGGTGCCCGGTCCGCCGAGCACGCGCAGCGATCCGGACTCATGCGCCAGCACCCGCTGCCCGGCGGCGTCCCAGGACCTGCGCGCACCGCCAGGATCGGTCCGGCGGACCAGGACGGGAGCGGTCGTGGAAGGCACCGGGAGATGGAACCACGCACCCCCGTCCGACCCGGGCACGTGGTCCGGCACGTCGTGGCGTCCGCGACGTGCGCTAGCTTCGCGGCGTGGACGAGCAGACGGTGGAGCAGGTGCGCTCGGTGATCGCCTCGATACCGCCCGGGCGCGTGCTGTCCTACGGAGACGTGGCCGAACTGGCCGGACTGCGCTCCGCGCGACTGGTGGGCCGGATCCTGGCCGAGGACGGTGCGGACGTGCCCTGGCACCGGGTGCTGCGCGCCGACGGCAACACCGCCGAGCACCTACGCCGCAGGCAGCTGGACCTGCTGCGCGCCGAAGGCGTCGCACCCCGCGGGGACCGGGTGGACATGCGCCGCTACCGGTGGGGCGCCGAATCCGGTCGAGCCCCCGAATCCCGCTGAATCCCGGTCAGTCCCGCGCGAACCGGTCGGCCACCAGGCGCACCAGCGCACCGGTGCGCGCCCGGTCCGGCATCGCGTAGGGCAGTTCCGCCGCGGCGATCGGGGCGGCGGTGACGGGTCCGACGCAGGCCAGGAACACGCCCTCGCGCAACGCGCCGCGCAACTGCTCGCCCCTGCCGGTGCGCTCGGCCCGCCCCAGCAGGTTGGCCGCGGCGGGCGCGCTGGTCAGCGGCAGCGCGTCGATCCGGCCCGCGATGATCTCGTCGATGAGCGCGTCCAGCGCGGACAGGTCCTCCGGGTCGGTCCAGCGGTACACCCGCACCGGCAGCACCTCGGCCCCGGCCTCGGCCAGCGCGTCGCGGAAGGCGCGCATCGGTTCGCCGTGCAGCTGCACCGCGATCCGCTGCCCGCGGAGGTCCTCGGCCAGCAGCCGCTCCAGCACCTCGGCGGATTCCTCGGCGGGCGAGGTCCAGCTCTCCACCAGTCCGGCACCGCGGATCGCGCCGCGCGCCTTGGCCCCGCGCGCGAGCAGTTCGGCGCCGGTGAGCTGCTCGACCAGCCGGTCCGCGAGCCCGTGGTGCTCGGCGGCCTCCAGCCAACCGCGGAAGCCCGCGCCGGTGACGACCACGACCCGGTCGACCGGCGCGGCGAGCACGGATTCGGTGGCGGTGCGCAGTTCCCCGTCCTGCGGGACGGGAACCGTGTGCATCGCGGCGCCGTCGCGCACCTCGGCCCCACGGCGCGGCAGCGCCGCCCCGATCTCGGCGGCCTTGCGTTCGGCGGTGATCCCGACCGTGCGGCCGAGCAGCGGCCGGTCCTGTTCCTCGTCCTGCACCCGGCTATCGTCCCCGACCCGCGCCGTCCCAGCGCAACCGGGCAGCGGGGTCAGAGGACTTCGAGCACCATCTGGCTGGCCCGCTCCAGCCCGGCCAGCGACTGCCCGGTGGACCGCGGGTGCAGCGCGTGCACGGCGAGCCGGAACAGCAGGGCGCGCAGCATCGCCTGCGGCCAGTCCGACAGGTGCGACCAGCGCTCCACGATGGCCGGATCGGCACCGCCCCAGGCCAGCGCGTCCACGACGGCCACGGCCGCGGCCCACTCCGCGGGCCGGTAGAAGGGGTTGAAGTCCAACAGGCCCGGTGCGGCGTCCTCGGTGAACAGCACGTTGCCGAACAGATCGCCGTGCACCACCTGCGGACGCAGCCCCACCTCGCGCCGCGAACCCGCCAGCACGTCGTAGAGCCGGCCGCCCTTGTCCTGCGGCAGCAGGTAATCCGCCTCGCCCCAGGCCATCCGGTCGGCCAGCGCGTAGATGTCCTGCCGGGACTCCAGGAAGCGCGGTCGGGCCAAGTGGCGGCTGGACGAGTGCAGTCGCAGCGACATCGCGACCACGTCGTCGTGCCGCGGTTCCGGCCGCCCGGCGAGATCCCGGCTGGCCGACCAGCCCGACACCACCCAGCGGCCGTCGGTGGAGCGCACCGGCCGGGAGACCCGGACGTCGTCCGGCTCCAGCAGGTCCAGTGCCTGGGCCACCCATGCCGCTTCGGCCGTGTTGGCGGCGGGTTTCAGCACCACGTCACCG
>NZ_JADEYC010000023.1 GCF_015209505.1 Saccharopolyspora montiporae | reverse complement strand
GCAGGTCCAGTGCCTGGGCCACCCATGCCGCTTCGGCCGTGTTGGCGGCGGGTTTCAGCACCACGTCACCGCAGCGCCAGGCGACGCCGCCTTCGAGCAGTTCCGGTTCCTCGACGCGCGCACCGAATGCCGCGCGCACGTGCGGCGGTGGCGGCTCCGGCGAAAGACTCACGCCCGCACGCTACCCCGACAGGGGGTCTGCGGCGTAGCAGGCACTCCGGGACGTCGTGAGCCGACACGACGACGGCGGGCGCCGCGCACGCTCGGTGCCGACACCCGCCGTCGGGTCGTGGCTCAGTAGGTCGGCAGGCTCTCGTCGACCTGGTTGGCCCAGCCCAGCACACCGCCGCCGACGTGCACCGCGTCGCCGAAACCGGCCTTGTGCAGCGCCGCGAGGGCTTCCGCGGACCGGCCGCCGGACTTGCAGTGCAGCACGATCTGCTTGTCCTGCGGCAGATCGGCCAGCGCCTCACCGGACAGGATCTTGTCCTTGGGGATCAGCGTGGAGCCGTCGATCTTGACGATCTCGTACTCGTGCGGCTCGCGGACGTCGATCAGCTCGAACTTGTCCCCGCGGTCGAACTTCTCCTTGAGCTCGACCGGCGTGATCGTGCTGCCCGCGGCGGCCTGCTGCGCGTCGTCGGAGACCACGCCGCAGAACGCCTCGTAGTCGATGAGCTCGGTGACCGGCTCGGTGTTCGGGTCCTTGCGGATCTTGACGGTCCGGTAGTTCATCTCCAGCGCGTCGTAGATCATCAGCCGGCCGAGCAGCGTCTCGCCGATGCCGGTGATCAGCTTGATCGCCTCGTTGACCATGATCGAACCGATCGAGGCGCACAGCACGCCGAGCACCCCGCCCTCGGCGCAGGACGGCACCATCCCGGGCGGCGGCGGTTCGGGGTACAGGTCGCGGTAGTGCGGACCGTGCTTGTCCCAGAACACGCTGACCTGGCCCTCGAACCGGAAGATCGAGCCCCAGACGTAGGGCTTGCCGAGCAGCACGGCCGCGTCGTTGACCAGATAGCGCGTCGCGAAGTTGTCGGTGCCGTCCAGGATCAGGTCGTAGTCGGCGAAGATGTCCAGGGCGTTGTCCGACGTCAGGTGCGTCTGGTGCAGGTGCACCTCGACGAACGGGTTGACGTCGGCGATCGAGTCGCGGGCGGACTCGGCCTTGGACCGCCCGAGATCGGACTGCCCGTGGATGATCTGGCGGTGCAGGTTGGACTCGTCGACCTCGTCGAACTCGACGATCCCGAGCGTGCCCACCCCGGCGGCGGCCAGGTACAGCAGCGCGGGGCTGCCGAGCCCACCGGCGCCGATCACCAGCACCTTGGCGTTCTTCAGCCGCTTCTGCCCGTCCATCCCCACATCCGGGATGATCAGGTGGCGGCTGTAACGCGCGACCTCGTCCTTGGTCAGCTCAGCCGCGGGTTCGACCAGCGGCGGCAGCGTCGTTGCGCCGGACATTCCCAGCTCCTCCTCGATGGGTCGGTACCGGCCACCCGATGCCGCGGACGTCCGCGCCGGTGCCTGGAGCATCCGGAGGGGGACCAGCCGGGCACCCGGTTTCGGGGCCTCACCGATCTGCAACGCAAGGATCCCCCGATGACTTCCCGCCCCCAAGTCGCTCCCAGGATCCGGGAGTGAGCTGAATCATCCCGCGGGTTCAGTGCCCGCCCCCGCCGGTCGGGTGCGGCCACGCGTTGGGTCGGCACTCGAAACCGTCGGCGGGAATGGAAGTCCCCTGGTCAGCGACCTGGTTCAGCTCGTGCAGCTCGTTGTTGGACACGCTGAACGACTGCTGCATCATCACCGGAGCGTTCGCCCCGGGCTCCGGGCAACCCACGTGGCCGTTGCCGAAGACGTGTCCGACCTCATGGTTGATCGCGTAGCGGCGGTAGTTGCCCAGGTCTCCTTCGAAGGCCACCGCGCCGCGCGCCCACCGCGCCGCGTTGAGGTAGACCATCTCGCCCTTGCGGCACGAGCTGTCGAACGGCACCCCGTCGCTGTACTCGCACGCCTCCCGCGCCGTCTGCCTGCTGACCAGGATGACCCGGAAGTCCGGCTGCTCGTCGCCGTCCACGCGCTGCAGCGAGATGCCACCCGCCTCCGGGTTGGTCCAGCTGCGCGGGTCGGAGAGGGTGTCCTGCACCAGGCGGGAGAAGGATTCCGGCCCCTCCGGCAGGTCCATGCCGACCTCGGTCTCCACCGTGTAGCGGTAGAGCTCGCCGGAGCCGATCGCCGGTGTGCTGCCCGGCTGCACCTCGAAGGTGCGCGCGCCGGTCTCCGGGATCGGCCCGCCGGGCGGCAGGTCCGCGGAGAACAGGTCCTCGTCGTACTCCCCGCCGGGCTGCGCTTCGGTGACCACGGGCCGTTTCGGCTCGGGCGCCGGTCGGTCCGCGGGAGCCGCGGCCTGCTCGCCGGACTCCTCGCCGTCGGTGACCGGCCCGACCGTCTGCAGCACCGCCAGCGCGGTGACCACGACCAGCAGCGGGATCGCGTAGACCCGCCAGCCGTAGCGGGAGATCCGCCGGTGCCTGCCGCCGCGCCGCTCCGCGTCCTCGTCCGGGCCGGGTTCGGTGGGGTTCCAGGACGCCCGCAGCGGCTCGCCCCGTTCGCGGACGCGCCGGGACGCCCGGTGCGACGTGGAGGAACGGGGATCACGCGGCGCTGGCGGCACGCACTCAGGGTGCCACAGCGCGATCCGCGCGCCGGACAGGCGCGACCACACCGCGTGATCGGGAGCGCGGGCCCGCAGGAGCCCACCACCGCGGTCGGCCGGGCCGGACCCGCCTCCGCGCGCCGGGGTGACGCAGCGTGGCGCCGACGGCCCGGCACGGCGCGCAACCGCCGCAGCGACGGCCCCCGGACGGACCACGACCGGCTCTCGTGATCCGCGCCTACTAGCGAGTAGAGTCGGCGTGCCGGGGTGCGCGTCGACGAGGGCGCGCGATGACGGACCGGGTGGAGGCGAGGATGACCGAGACCGCGCAGTCGAACCGGGGCGTCCGGTTGCCCCGCGATGCGCGCCGCGCACAGCTGCTGGAAGCGGCCCAGCAGGTGTTCGTGCACAACGGCTACCACGCGGCGGCGATGGACGATATCGCCGAGCAGGCCGGGGTCAGCAAACCCGTTCTGTACCAGCACTTCCCGGGCAAACTGGACCTGTACCTGGCGCTGCTGGACAAGCACGGCACCGAACTCGTGCACCGGGTCCGCACCGCCATCGAGTCCACCCCGTCCAACAAGCAGCGGGTGCGCGCGGCGGTCGGCGCGCTCTACGCGTTCGTGGACGGCAAGGACCAGGCGTACCGGCTGGTTTTCGAGTCCGACCTGCGCGGCGAGCCCGCGGTGGAGAAGGCCGTGGAAGGCGCGGTGGACGGCTGCATCGACGCGGTCGCCGACGCGGTCACCGCCGACGCCGGGCTGGACCAGGAGCGCGCGCGGCTGCTGGCGGTGGGCCTGGTCGGGCTCAGCCAGGTCACCGCCCGATACTGGCTGGACGCCGAGCACTCCATCCCGCGCGACGAAGCGGTGGGCCTGATGTCCACGCTGGCCTGGAAGGGCCTTGCGGGTTTCCCGCTGCTGCAGTCCTCCTGAGTCCTCCCGAACGCACGGCGGCCCGGAGGTGAGTCACCTCCGGGCCGCGCGTACGCGGATCAGCGGGCGCCGCGGACGAGTTCGGCGATGCGGTCGGTCACCGCGCCGGAGCGCTCCAGCGGGAGCATGTGCCCGGCACCGGCGTACACCAGCAGCCGCGCTCCCGGCAGCTGCTCCGAGATGCGCTGCGCGTGCGCGAACGGGGTCAGCCGGTCGGCCGTCCCGGCCAGCACGACCACCGGCAGGTCGGCGAACTTGCCCAGCACACCGGCGCGTTCGTGCACGGCGAGGGATTCCCGGTAGGCGGCCATGTTCGCCGGGTGCACCGCACCCAGCCACTCCGCGGTGGCGGCCACGTGCTCGGACTGCGGCCGGCGGCCGAACAGCAGCCAGCGCATGCCCGGGCGCAGCAGCGCGGAACGCTTGACCAGCCTGCGGCCCCGGGCGGTGGCCAGCCGCTTGCGGAAGGCGCGCTCCCCGCGGTTGGCCAGCGCGGCCGGACCGGCCGGCAGGCCCAGCGCCGGTGCGGCGAGATCGCCCGCCGAGGTCCCCACGAACGCCACGCCGGCGACCCGGTCCAGCAGGTGCGGATGCCGCTCGGCCAGCGCCATGATCGTCATCCCGCCCATCGAGTGGCCGGCGAGCACGATCCGCCCGTGCGGGACCCGCTGGTCGATCAGCTCGGCGAGGTCGTCGGCGCAGCGGTCGATGCTCGCCACCCCGTCCTCGGCCGGGTCGCTGTCGCCGTGGCCGCGGAAGTCGAAGCGCACCGTGCGCACCTCGGTCCCGGCGGCCACCGGCAGTCCGTCGACCACCCCGTCCCAGCTGCGCTGCGACAACGTCCAGCCGTGGGTGAACACGACGGTCACCGGGGCATCCCGGGGCCCTTCGTCCAGCACGCGCAGCCGGGCGCCGTCGGACGTGGTGCAGACTTCCTCGACCGCGGTCGGCAAGGTCGCTCCCCTCATCGGATCAAATACGCTTTCTTCCACCAGAACATGCCCGGTTTGCCGATGAGCCCGGCCTCGTCGAGGAAGCCCATGATCTTCTCGCCGCCCCAGGTGAGCGTGTTCTGCCAGTTCGGGTTGTTCCACGCGATCTTGTGCGTCTGCTTCGGCGACAGCCCGACCGCCGCGTACAGCCGCGGGTTGACGAGGCTGTAGCAGATGCAGAATGACACCAGCGCGGTCCAGTACTGGTGGTACGCGCGCTCGGCCGGGCTGCACTTCGACATCAGCCGCAGCACCTCCTCGCGCGCGTAGGTCACGTGCCGGGCCTCCTCCAGCACGTGGATGCGGTTGACCATGCGCACCAGCGGCTGCACGGTCTCGTCGTTCATCTGGTCACGCTGGAAGCGGTCCAGCACCTCCTCGGCGACCAGGATCGAGGCGAACGCCGAAGGGCCCTTGAGCACGGTGGGCAGCAGCCGGCCGCCGAAGTGCAGCAGCGGGACCGGGCCGTACGCGGGAGCCCCCACGCGGTCCACGGCCTTGGCGAACATGGTGGAGTGCCGGCATTCGTCGGCGATCTCGGTGAGCGCGTACTGCGCGTGGCTGGTGCGCGGGTCGGAGTTGTAGAACTGCTTGAGCAGCATCTGCATCAGCAGGACCTCGAACCACAGGCCGTTGGAGGCCACGCTGGCGAACTCGTGCTTGGTCAGCTCGACGCGCCGCTCGTGGTCCAGCTGCTCCCACAGCTGCGTGCCGTACAGCGAGCTGCGGTGCAGCGGGATGTAGGGAGCGCCGTCGACCAGCGGGGCATCCCAGTCGATGTCGACCTCGGGGTCGTAGCTGTTCTTCGCCGAGGACTTCAACAGCCGATCCGCCGTCTTCTCCCGGTCCTTGACCTGCGAGACGCCCCTCATCCCGTGATCACCCTCTCACCCGCCGGATTGCGTGTTACTTGCGGTAACAGCTAGCTTGGGTAGCGTGAGCCACAGCAAGCGGCCTGTCAAGGCGGTGCCCGAGGACGAGCGGACCGGCGATGCCCGGCGCGAACGCTGGCGCGAGCACCGCAGAGCACGCCGCGCGGAGTTCGTCGAAGCCACAGTCCGCGCCATCGCCCGGCACGGCCCGGAAGTGGGCATGGACGACATCGCCGCCGAGGCCGGGGTGAGCAAACCCGTGCTGTACCGGCATTTCAGCGACAAGAGCGATCTGTACGTCGCGGTCGGCGAATGGGGCACCCAGCTGCTCATGGACCGGCTGCGCCCGCTGATCGACCACGGCGGCAGCCCGAACCAGCGGATCCACTCCCTGGTGGACACCTACCTGGCCACCATCGAAGAGCTGCCCGACCTCTACCGGTTCGTCGTGCAGAGCACCTTCGCGGACAAGACTCCCCGGGCCGATCCGGTCTCCACCGAGAAGACCGTGATCGCCAACTCGCTGTCCCGCCTGCTCGGCCAGTACGCCCGCGCGCTCGGCCTGGACTCCGGCGGTGTGGAGGCGTGGAGCCACGGCGTCGTGGGCATGGTGCAGGCCGCGGGGGATTGGTGGCTGGACCGGCCGACCATGAGCCGCGCCGACCTGACCGGATACCTCGCGCAGATCATCTGGTTCGCCATCGACGGCCTGCTGCGCTCCGGCGGCATCGTGCTCGACCCGGACGAACCGCTACCGGGCGAGATCGAGCTGTACGCGGTGCCGGACGAGCCCGACGGGCCGCAGCGCTCCGACGCGGGCTGACTCCCCCGCGACCCGAGACCGACCAGCAGCGCAACGAAGCGACACGGGAGGCCGCGAGATGACCGAGCACGAGGAGCACGACTACCGAGGCCCGGCGGCCGTGTTCACCCAGGACCACGAGGTCGAGGCGGACGTGGTGCTGCGCGGGCACTTCCAGCCCATCGACGGCCGCTTCCACTGGTACGGCCGGGTTCAGGCGGCCGACGGCGTGGACGCCATCGCGGGCAACCGCAAGGCCGCCGTCGTGCTGCGCACCCCGCACGGTGAAGCGGCGGGCACGCTGTCCGATCCCGACCCGTGGGGGCGCTACCGGATCAGCGGAGTGGGCAGGCCGCCGTTCCCGGTGGCCACCGACGAACCCGCAGCGGCCGCGCCCTGATCCGGACCGGAACGTGCAGCGGGGCCGCCCTCCAGCACCGGAGGACGGCCCCGCTGCGCGTTCGCCGCGCCGTCAGCCGCTGACGCCGAAGCCCACCTTGGGAGCCTCGGCCGGGCCGATCTCGACGTAGGCGATCTTGGGCGACGGGACGACGTACCGGCGTCCCTTGTCGTCGGTGAGCTTGAGCACGCCGTCACCGGACTGCAGCGCGTCGGCGACCAGCGACTCCACCTGCTCCGGGGACTGACCGCTGGCGATGTTGAGCTCGCGCGGGCTGTCCACGACGCCGATCTTGACCTCCACGCCGAACCTCCGTTGCCGAAATCGATGGGTTGATCGGCCGCCAGGCTATCCCAGAACCGAACCGGCCCGGCGGATCAGCCCAGGCCCAGCCGCGTCATGCGCTTGGTGTGGTTGTTCTGCAGGCGGCGGAACATCGCCGCGATCCCGGTCAGGTCGCCGGAACCCTTGATGATCAGCTCGGCCAGCGCATCGCGTTCCGCGACCACCCGCTGCGCGTGCGTGATGGCCTCGCCCAGCAGCCGCCGGCCCCACAGCGTCAGCTTGTCCCGCGTCTTGCGGTCGTCCTCGCAGGCGGCCTGCACCTCCCGCTCGGCGAAAGCCGAGTGCCCGGTGTCGGCGAGCACGGTCAGCACCAGCTCCCGCGACCGCGGGTCCAGCCACTCGGCGACCTCGCGGTAGAAGTCCGCGGCCAGCCCGTCGCCCACGTACGCCTTGACCAGCGACTCCAGCCACGAGTGCGGTGCGGTCGAGGCGTTGAACCCGTCGAACGGCGCGACGAACGGTTGCATGACCTCGTCCACGGCCACCCCGCGGGAGGCCAGGTCCTCTTCGAGCACCCGGTAGTGCGCCATCTCGGCGGAGGCCATGCTGGCCAGCGCGGCGCGGCCGGTCAGCGTCGGTGCGGTGCGCGCGTCCTCGGCGAGCCGGTCGAACGCCGACAGCTCCCCGTAGGCGAGCACGGCGAGCAGGTCGACGACTCCCTCTTCGTAACGTTCGTCACGTTCCCCGGTGGCCGCCGCGCCGCGCTCCGCCTCGCTCATGCCCACGAGGGTATCCGCCGCCGCGCCCGGAGTCCCGCTCCCACCGCAGCGGGGCTTGCCAGGCAGGTATCCTCAGTGGCGGAGGAGCATCGGCGTCCGACCACCGGCAGCACTCAGGCCGGTGATCGCGTTCCCGGTCATACCGCTACCCGGTGGTCATACCGTTATCCGGTGGTCATACCGCTACCCGGTGGACCGTCGCCCGGCCGTCCCGCCGAACAGGCGAGCACGACCGGGACCCGGTTCCCCCACCGGCACGAACGCGGCCGCGGCCAATCGGCCCGCCGGCGTTCGGGACGAACGAGACGCCGAGACCGACCGACCAGCAGCGGACGAGCCGCTGCACGAACGAGGGCGCGCATCATCACGTCGACCACCACCGCCAGCGGCGCCGAACGGCATGCCGCAGCGCGGGAACGTCACGACGGATCGGCCCGCAGCGGGACATGTGCGCGCAGGTACCGAAAGAGGCGATCATTCTGACGTTCACCAACCCCGACAACCCCGCGAGCAACGAGAACCACGAAGGAGGCGGGGCCGTCGACGGCGCCGCAGAGGCGACGATCGAGCCCGCCGACGGGCAGGAAGCCGCGGCGGTCGTCCCCGAATCCCCCACCTTCGCCGAGCTCGACGTCCGCCCGGAGATCGTGTCCGCGCTGCGCACCGGGGGCATCGAGCACACCTTCGCGATCCAGGAGCTGACCCTGCCGCTGGCGCTGCAGGGCGAGGACCTCATCGGGCAGGCGCGCACCGGGACCGGCAAGACCCTGGGCTTCGGCGTCCCGCTGCTGCAGCGGCTGCAGGTGCCCGGCGACGGCACGCCGCAGGCCCTGGTCGTGGTGCCGACCCGCGAGCTGTGCCTGCAGGTCACCCGCGACCTCACCGAAGCCGGCCGCGACCTCGGCGTGCGCACGGTGGCCGTCTACGGCGGACGCCCCTACGAGGAGCAGATCAGCGCCCTGAAATCCGGTGTGGACCTGGTCATCGGCACCCCCGGCCGCCTGCTGGACCTCGCCGAGCAGAAGCACCTCGTGCTGGGCAAGGTCGGCGGTCTGGTGCTGGACGAAGCCGACGAGATGCTGGACCTCGGGTTCCTGCCCGATGTGGAGCGGATCCTGCGCATGGTGCCCGAGCAGCGGCAGACCATGCTGTTCTCCGCGACCATGCCGGGACCGATCCTGACCCTGGCCCGCAAGTTCATGACCCAGCCGACGCACATCCGGGCCGAGCAGGCCGATGAGGGCGCGGTGCACGAGCGGACCGAGCAGTTCGTCTACCGGGCGCACGCGATGGACAAGACCGAGCTCATCGCCCGCACCCTGCAGGCCAAGGACCGCGGGCTGACCATGATCTTCAGCCGCACCAAACGCACCGCGCAGAAGCTCGCCGACGAGCTCGCCGAGCGCGGGTTCGCCGCGGGCGCGGTGCACGGCGACCTCGGCCAGGGCGCGCGCGAACAAGCGCTGCGGGCCTTCCGCTCCGGCAAGGTGGACACCCTGGTGGCCACCGACGTCGCCGCGCGCGGCATCGACGTGACCGGCGTCACGCACGTGATCAACATGCAGTGCCCGGACGACGAGAAGACCTACGTGCACCGGATCGGCCGCACCGGCCGCGCGGGCCGGGAAGGCGTGGCGATCACCCTCGTCGACTGGGACGAGGAATCGCGCTGGAAGCTGATCAGCGATGCGCTGGGCCTGGAGCGCCCGCAGCCGGTCGAGACCTACTCCACCTCGGCGCACCTGTTCTCCGACCTGGGCATCCCGTCCGACGCGACCGGCAGGCTCCCGCTGTCCAAGCGGACCCGGGCCGGCCTGGACGCCGAGCCCGAGGGCGAGTCCGCCAAGCGCCCGCGCCGCAACCGGCGGCGCACCCGCAGCGGTGGTGGTGCCGAGTCGGCCGAGTCGGAGACGCGCCGGGAGAACGGCTCGGATGAGACCCGCCCGACCCGCCGCAGGCGCAGGCGCACCCGCGGCGGCAGCGAGGTCAGCGGCGGCGGGCAGTCCGCACCGGAGAACCAGGAGTCCGCGGGCGAGCAGGAGTCCGGTGCTGCCGAGCGTCCGCGCCGCAGGCGGCGCAGGCGTCGCGGCGGCGGTTCCGGCTCCAGCGAGTCGACCGGCGGCGGCACGGTCAGCGGCACCGGCAGCTGACCCGCGAGCGGCCCGACCACCGCGAGCCGGACCCGGGCTGCGGGTAGGCTCGGTGATCGGCACGGCCGCCGCGATCGAGGAGTGACTGTGGTCCCGCCGGAACGGCGCACGAGAACCGATCTCACCGTGGCGGTGCTGATCGTTCTGGCCGTCCTGGCGGCCGCCACCGCGCTGTGGTGGCGCAGCGACGCCCGCGCCACGGACTCCGCACCCGCGCAGCAGCCGCTGGCCGAGTCCCCCGCCCCGAGCGAGGTGCCCGACCGGCTGCGCGAGGTCTGGCGCGAGCCCAGTCCGGCGACCCCGCACCCGGTGGTCGCCGGTCCCGCGGTCGTCACCGGAGCGGGCGGTGACGTGACCGGCCACGACGCCGAGTCCGGCCGCCCCGCCTGGCACTACTCGCGGGACCTGCCGCTGTGCACGGTCGACGAGCAGTGGGACCGGGTGATCGCGGTGCACGGCAAGACGCGCAACTGCAGCGAAGTCACCTCGCTGCGCGGCGACACCGGAGTGCGCGCACCGCAGCGCAATTCGGACGCCGAACCCGGCACCCGCCTGCTGTCCGACGGCGACGCGCTGACGGCCACCGGCGTCCGGTCCTTCGAGACCTGGCGGTCCGACCTGGTGCGCACCCAGCAGTACGGCCTGCCGCCGGCGCCGAAGAACCCGGACAACAACATGAACCGCCCCGGCTGCCCGTTCGAATCGCTGGGCAGCGGAGACGAGCAGATCGCCGTCGTGGAGAACTGCCCGCGCGAGCAGGGCCTCCGGCTGACCACCATCAAGGCCGAACCCGAGGACGAGGAATCACCGGAGGAGGTCTTCAGCGTCGGCATCGGCGAGGCCCCGGCCACCGTCGTGTCCGTCACCGAGGACCGGGTCGCCGTGGCTTTCCGCGACCGGGGCGAAGTGCTGGTCCACGACTCGTCCGGCGCGGTGCAGGACCGTTACCCGGTGCGTACCGGCCCTCCGGACGATTCGGGCAACGTCGACCTGGAGCGCGTCCAGCGCGGCAGCCTGGACTACTGGTTCACCGGCGCGGACGTGCTGGCGCTGGACCCGGTGACGCTCACCCCCGCCTGGCGCGCACCGGACGTGCTGGGCCCGGCCACGGACTTCGGCGGCCGGGTGCTGGTCCCGGTACCGGACGGGATCGCGGTGCTGGATCCGGACACCGGGGCGCGCGAGCGGGTGCTGCCGGTGGATCGGCAGGGCCACGACGGCCCCGTCTCGCTGGACTCGGCGGGCGGCGTGCTTCTCGAACAGCGCGGCGACGAGCTGGTGGCCCTCTCCGGCAGCTGACCGGCGCCGCTGGGAGGTCGTTCTCCGCCCGGTGAACCCCGGGAAACGCACAGCCGCTAGAGCCACCACCAGAACCAGACCGAGCCCAGCACCAGGGCCGCGGTACCGGTGGCGGCCAGCGCGCCGCTGCGGTCCGGGTGCCGGTCGGCGAACCGCTGCAGCCCGACGGCGAGCACGGCCACCGCGGACTGCGCGATCACGTCCGGCAACCCCGGTCCGGGAATGCCGCGTCCGGAACCCCAGATCTGGAAGCCGATCAGTCCGAGCGCCAGCACCACGGCCCCGGCGGCCAGCGTTCCGCTCAGCCCGCGCAGCGCGGCCCCGGCCCAGCTCGCCGACCGCGGGCGCGCGGCCGCATGCCGGGGGCGCGTGTCGCCCTCGCGCCGGACCGGGTGCACCTGGCCGAGGTCGAGCTCACCGCTGAAGCGGCGTTGATGTCCGAGAGCAGGGGGCATGGCACCGTCCTCAGCCGGTCCGATCGGTCGCATTCCGTTCCATCCCCCAACGAGGCCCAAGGCGCGGCGGCAGGTGCCGCCCGCCTTTCCTCCGTGCAGTGTGCCCGGAACCCGCGGCGGGAGCAGTACCGCCGCGTGCGCACCGCAGAACAGCTCCGCACCGACCCGACCGCCGCATCGGCGAGCGCGCCTCCGGACCGGACCACTCCTGCACACCCACCACGGTACGCAGTTGACCACGGGTGCCTCGCCAGCCCCCGATCGCGGAACCGGGGGACTCGTCAGCCGATGACCTTGCTGCCCGTGCCCAAGTCGATCAGCCGCTCCAGGGACTGTTGCGCGGTGGTCTCCTGGCCGATCCGGATCGTCTTGTTCGTCCCGTGGTAGTCGCTGCTGCCGGTGGGGATCAGGTCCAGGTTCGCGGCCAGCTCGCGCAGTTCCTCCCGAGCGGGCTGGTTGTGGTCCGGATGGTCGACCTCCACCCCGCCGAGCCCGGCTTCGGCCAGCTCGGCGATCGTGCGCGCGGAGACCGTGCGACCGCGGGCGGTCGCGAACGGATGCGCCAGCACGGTGACCCCGCCCGCTTCGCCGATCATCTCGATCGCGCGCAGCACGGGCGTGTCGGTGCGCGGCAGGTAGTAGCGGCCGTCGCTGCCCAGGTACCGGGCGAAGGCTTCGTCGACGCTGCCGACCGTTCCGCCGCGCACCAGCGCCCGGGCCAGGTGCGGGCGACCGCCCGGCGAATCCTCCGGCAGCAGACCCATGATCTCGTCCGGGTCGACCGGGAAGCCGTCCGCGGCCATCCCGCGGGCCATCTCGCGCAACCGCGCGCGGCGCTCGGCACGCAGCCGGGACTGCTCGCGCACCAGCGCCGGGGATTCCGGATCGAAGAGGTACGCCAGCAGGTGCACGGTGATCATCCGGCCGTGCTGGTCCGGACAGGCGCAGGACAGCTCGGCCCCGGGGACCAGGCGCAGCGGCGCGGACGAGCGGCGCACCGCATCACCCGCTTCGGCCCAGCCCGCCGTGGTGTCGTGATCGGTGATCGCGATGGCGCCCAACCCGGCGCCGACCGCCGCGGCGACCAGTTCGGCCGGAGTGTCCGTTCCATCCGATTCGGTGGAATGCGTGTGCAGATCGATGAGCACCGAACCAGTGTGACCCATCCCGGACACCCACGCGCCGCCTCCCACCCACAGCAGTCGGTTCCAAGCGGCGATCGGGTTCCAACCGGCGAAAGCCCGGCCAGCCGACCCGAAACAAGACCTAGATCTTGGCGGCCTTGCGCTTGCCCACTGCTGCGCGCCGCGCCTTGAGCATCGAGAACCGGTCCTGGGACGTCTTCTTGTCCCCGAACACGAGGCTGGAGATCGCGTCCTCCACCTCGTCCGGGTTCGGCACGGAGTCGATGCGGTTCAGCGCCTGGATCTGCCCGGCCGACTCGACGACCAGCGTCCCGTACCCGAGGACCCGCCCCATCAGGGTGCGCGCGAAGGTCAGGTCGGTGACCTTCGTGATCGGCATCATGGCGACGTTGGTCGTGAAGATGCCGGAGGTGATGAGGAACCGCTTGTCGGTGACGACGATGCGCTCCACGTACCAATCCAGCACCTGGTAGGCGAACCGGATCAGCACGATGAGCCCGACGTACCAGAGCAGGTTGTGGAACAGGATGCCGCTGTCACCTTCCGGGACCATGAAGGAGACCAGCATGAAGCCGATGAGCAGGCCCACCGCCTCGAAGAGGTTCCACACCAGACACGCCCAGTGCCGCCGGAGCCGGATGACCCGGCGCTCGTTGTCCAGCAGGTATTCGTCGGGATCCCTCGGTGCGAACACGACACCCGCCTCCCCGCGGTCTTACTGGAAGAGGTTCTGCATGAACGTGATCACGGCCTCGGCCGCACCCTGCAGGCTGTTCAGGATCCCGTTCACGACGTTGCTTGCCGACGCCGGCGAGGTGAACAGGAAATACAGCAGGATGGCGACAACTACCCAGGTGACGATCTTCTTCATGTTCACTGCGACGCACCCCGTCCGAAATGCCTCTGCTCATCCAGGCTCTTGCTGATCCGTTGTACCGCACTCAGCCGCCCTACGGCAGCTTTATCCCGCGCTTGGGTCAGTCGCCTCCGGGCCGGACCGGATCAACTACCCTCCGTGGCTGACGCATCCTATCCAACCACTCGCGCGTCCGACGGCCGGGCGGGGTGATCACCGACTGATCGCGGGACGGGCCGGGTGCGCGGGATCGGTTCGCCGGTGCGGCTGCGCACAGGCGCGCGGAAGCCCGCCGTTCGGCGGTGTGCCCGCGGTTCCCGGCCCGCGCGGCGCACACGGGGTGATCGCCGCCGGCGGCGACGCCCCGCCGCGGCGACTGCTCGGGTGGAGCGGTCCGCGCGCCTTTTCGCCGGTGGGGGCGCTGCGGCGGCGCCGTTGCGATCTTCACCACAGCGCCACGGGTGGGACGCGGGGGCGCTCGCCGAGACGCCGCAGCAGCGGCCGGTTCTCACCCGGGAAGCCGGTCGCCGGCCGGGTCGAACAGGTGCAGCCGGTTCGGATCGACGTGCAGCGCCAGCGGTGCACCGGTGCGCGCCGCGGAGTCCGCGGGCAACCGCGCCACGAGCCGGTCCGCGTGCGGGACCGCCGACCCCGCGGCGAACTCCGGCAGCGCGAGGTGCGCGTACCGGTCCGAGCCGAGCTCCTCCACGAAGTCCACCTCACCGGTCAGCCCGGGTTCCGGCTGCTCCGCGCCGCCGTGCAGCGCCGCGTCCGCGAGATGCTCCGGCCGCACGCCCAGCACCAGTTCCCGTGCGCCGCCCGCGTTCTCGATCCGGCGACGCAACGCATCGGTGAGCGGCATCCGGCCGAGGGCGCAACGCAGCTCGCCGTCCTCGACCGCGGCGGGCAGCAGGTTCATCGGCGGCGAACCGATGAACCCGGCCACGAACAGGTTCGCCGGATGCTCGTAGAGGTCCTGCGGGCGCCCGACCTGCTGGACGAGACCGTCGCGCATGACCACGACCCGGTCGCCGAGCGTCATCGCCTCGGTCTGGTCGTGCGTGACGTAGGCGGTGGTGGTGCCGAGCCGCTTCTGCAGCCGGGACACCGACCCGCGCATCTGCACCCGCAGTTTCGCGTCCAAATTGGACAGCGGTTCGTCCATGAGGAACGCGCGCGGCTCGCGCACGATCGCGCGGCCCATCGCCACCCGCTGCCGCTGCCCGCCGGAGAGGTTGCCGGGCCTGCGGCGCAGCAGGTCGGCCAGTCCGAGCAGTTCGGCGGTCTCGTGCACCCGCGCGCGCACCTCGGCCGAGCCCCGGTTGGCCAGCCGCAGCGGGAAGGCCATGTTCTCGAAGACCGTCAGGTGCGGGTACAGGGCGTAGGACTGGAAAACCATCGCGATGTCCCGGTCCTTCGGCGCGCGCTCGTTGACCCGCGTCCCGCCGATGCGCAACTCGCCCGCGGTGATGTCCTCCAGCCCGGCGATCATGTTCAGCGTGGTCGACTTCCCGCAGCCGGACGGGCCGACCAGGATCACGAACTCGCCGTCGGCGATGTGCAGATCCATCCCGTCGACGGCCGCCGAGCCGTCCGGGTACCGCTTGGTCACGTTCTCCAGCACGATGTCGGCCACCGGCTACCCCTTCACCGCTCCCGAAGTCAGCCCGGTGACGATGCGCCGCTGGAACAGCAGCACGACCAGCACCACGGGCACCGTGATCACCACGGCCGCCGCCGAGATCGACCCGGTCGGATCCTCGAACTGCGAGTCGCCGGTGAACAGCTGCAGCGCCACCGGGACGGTCCGGGATGCCTCGGTCGAGGTCAGCGAGACCGCGAACAGGAAGTCGTTCCAGCAGAAGACGAACACCAGGATGGCGGTGGTGAACACGCCCGGCGCCGCCAGCGGGGCGATCACCTTCCGGAACGCCTGCGCCGGGGTCGCGCCGTCGGTCAGCGCCGCCTTCTCCAGCTCCCACGGGATCTCGCGGAAGAACGCGGACAGCGTGTAGATCGCCAGCGGCAGCGAGAACGCCACGTACGGCAGCACCAGCCCGGCCCAGGTGTCGAACAGCCCCAGCGCCCGCTCGATCTCGAACAGCGGGGACACCAGCGAGACCTGCGGGAACATCGCGACCAGCAGCGAGGCACCGATCAGCGCGCGCTTGCCCGGGAACTCCAGCCGGGCGATCGCGTAGGCGGCCGCCGTCGCCAGCAGCACGGACAGCACCGTGGCGATCAGTGCGATGCCCACCGAGTTGACCAGCGCGCGGGTGAACTCCCCGGTGCGGAAGATCGTCGCGTAGTTCTGCAGCGTCCACTCGCGCGGGATGAAGTGGCCGTCGCCGATCGTGGCAGGGGTTTTCAGCGACAGTGAGGCGATCCACAGCACCGGGACGAGCGCGTAGACCACGACGATCGCGTCCAGCACCGACCAGCCCAGCACCCGCGTCCGCATCGAACCGGCCGCCATCAGCGCCTCCCGCCGTCCGCGCCGGGCGCCGCCGCGCCGAAGAACCGGATGAACACCCAGGCGATCAGCGCCACGGCCAGGAAGATCAGCACCGACATCGTGGAGCCGATGCCGAGGTTGAGCCCGCGGATCAGGTTGTTGTAGGCCAGCACCGAGACCGAGGAGGTGTCCTGCGCGCCCGAGGTGAGCACGACGATGTTGTCGAAGACCCGGAACGCGTCCAGCGTGCGGAACAGCAGGGCGACCAGGATCGCGGGCTTCATCACCGGCAGCATCACCCTGGTGAACCGCTGCCACGGGCCCGCGCCGTCCACCGCGGCCGCGCGCAGCAGGTCCTCCGGCACCAGCGCCAGCCCGGCCAGCAGCAGCAGCGCCATGAACGGGGTCGTCTTCCACACCTCGGCCCCGATCACGATCGCCAGCGCGCTCGCCTGCTCGGTGAGCGGAGCCCCGCCCGCGGCCAGCAGATCCGCCAGGTAGCCGGTCTCCGGCGTCCACGCGTAGCGCCAGCTGAACGCGGCCACCACGGTGACGATGCCGTACGGGATGAGGCTGACCGTGCGCACCAGGCCGCGGCCCACCAGCGCCCGGTGCATGATCAGCGCCAGGCCCATGCCCAGCACCGCCTCGATCAGCACCGACACGACGGTGATCAGCGCCGTGACCCCGAACGCGGTCCACCAGTACTCGTTGCCGAGCACCGTGGCGTAATTGGCCAGCCCGACGAACTCCCGCTCGTCCGGGTACTTCAGGTCGTAGCGTTGCAGGGACAGCCAGAACGCGTACAGCACCGGCCACCCGGTCACCGCCAGCATCACCAGCGCGGCGGGCGCGCACAGCAGCCAGCCGAGCCTGCGCTCGGCGCGCGCGGCGGAACCGGCCATCAGGGGATCACCCCGCGCGAGTCCAGCGCGTTCTGCACCTCGGTGCGCATCCGCTCGGCGGTGCGCTCGGGGTCGATGTCAGCCACCGGGGACAGCAGGTTGGCCAGCACCGTGGACACGTTCTGCGCCGCGGGCGTCACCGGGCGCACCCCGGGATCCTTCAACGCGGCGAGGATCGTGTCCTTCATCGGGTATTCGGCGGCCAGCGCCGGGTCGTCGTAGACCGACTCGGCCACCGGCGGAACACCGTCACGGATCGCGGAGAACTTCTGGTTCTCCGGGGAGCGCAAGCAACGGGCCGCCGCGAACGCCCGGTCCGGTTTCGCGGAGAAGCTGCTCACCGCGAGGTTGTAGCCGCCGATGGTGGACTTGCTGGGCACTCCCGGCTGCACCGAGGGCAGCCGGGCCCAACCGACCCGCCCGGCCAGCTCGGGCCGGTCCTCCTGCAGCGAGGGGTACACGAACGGCCAGTTGAGCTGGAACGCCGACTCGCCGCGCTCGAACTCCATGCGCGCTTCGTCCTGCTGCGCGTTGTTCATCGCGGGGCCGGTCACGCCGGCGTTGCCGAAGTCGCGCAGCACGCGCAGCGCCCGCACCGCGCCCTCGTCCAGCACGGCCCGCTCGCCGTCCGCGGAGACCAGGTTCCCGCCCGCGGAATCGACCAGGGTGTTGAAGTGCACGAACAGCCCCTCGAACTGGGCCCCGCTGAACGCGATCCGGTGCGGCCGCCCGGCATCGCGCAACCGCTGCGCGGTCCCGATCATCTCCGCCCAGGTGCGCGGCGGGTGGTCGACGAGGTCCGTGCGGTACCAGAGCAGCTGGACGTTGGTGTTCTTCGGCGCGGCGTAGAGCTCGCCGTCCACCTGAGCCGTCTCCAGCGGACCCGGCAGCGTGCCGCGCTCGGCGGACGCCCGGTCCGCACCGCGCCACGGCCGGATCCAGTCCGCCTCGGCGAACTCGCTGGTCCAGGTGACGTCCAGCCCGAGGATGTCCATCCCGGAGTCCCCGGCGGCCAGCCGCCGAGCCATCTGCTCGCGCTGGCCGTCGGCCTCGCGCGGCAACTTGTGGTAGACGATCTCGTAGCGGCCGCCGGATTCCGCATTGCAGCGGTCCACCACCGACTGCAGGTTCTCCTCCGGCGCGTAGTAGAGGTGCACCGCGCGCGGGTCCTCCGCAGGAGCGCAGCCGACCACGGCCGTGACGGCCAGCAGGAACGCACCCGCGATCGCCGCGCGGCGGGTCCGGCGAGCTGCCATGCTCCGCCCTCCTGTGCTCCGGCGCACCCGGCGGCTGCGCGCCGGTGGTGCACGAAGCTAGGCGGAGCGGTGTACCCCGGGCAAGGGGTTGGGGCGCCGTCGTTGCCGAGCCGTGAGCCGCCGCGGGGGTCAGCCCGCGTTCGGCGGGCGCATGGCGAGCTTGGCCAGCATGTCCCGGCCCTGCTCGGCGTTGCGCGGTTGGGACAGCACGTCGTAGCGACCGGCGACCAGCTGGCTGGCCGAGGAGAAGTCCCGGCGCCCGCGGGTGAAGTAGTAGGCCATCCCGGCGAAGACGAGACCGAAGAAGACACCGGTGATCAGGCCGACCAGCAGCGGGCCGAGCAGGTTTTCCTGCTCGCCGAACACGCCGAGGATCAGCCCCACGAACACGCCGAACCACGCCCCGGACGCGGCCCCGCCGCCGAGCACGCGGGCCCAGGTCAGCCGGCCGGTCACCCGCTCGACGAGCATCAGGTCCACGCCCACGATGGTCACTTCCTGCACCGGGAAGTCGTTGTCCGCGAGGTGGTCCACCGCGCGCTGGGCTTCCTCGTAGGTGCTGTAGGACCCGATCGGCCATCCCGTCGGCGGCGTGGGCAGGTTGGGTGTACCCGGCGTCTGCCGGCCGGAGCCGGTGAACGGATTGGACACCGTCGACACCTCCGTTGATCGCTGCGGACGCGGTGCCGGGATCGCCCCGGACCGATTCATGCCCGATGTCTCTTGCCAAGTCCAGGTTACCGCGCCCGCAGCGCGCCGAGATCACGTCGGTCGGTCAGCCCGCCGCCTCCCGGCGCACGGCGGTGAACGTGAGGACCGCGCAGCCCAGCGCCGCGGCGGCCAGCAGGACGAACCCCCAGCCGTAGTCGTGCTGCATGCCGTAGATCGCCCCCATCACCAGCGGCGGGAAGAACCCGCCGAGACCACCGGCCGCACCCACCAACCCGGTCACCGCCCCCACCTCCTCGGCCGGGGCGAGCCGGGCCACCAGGGCGAACACCGCGCCGGAGCCCGCGCCGAGCACGATGCCCAGCCCCAGGAACGCGATCGTGCCCATCGGCATCAGCGGGAACTGGAACGCGGCCAGCCCGGCGAACAGGAAGGCCAGCCCGCACAGCACGCCCAGCACGTCGGCGGGATGGATCCTGTCGCAGAGCCAGCCGCCGACCGGCCGGGCGATCACCGCGACGACCACGAACCCGGCGGTGCGCGCGGCGGCGTCCCCGGCGGCGAGCTCGTAGGCGGTCTTGAGGTAGGTCGGCAGGTACACGCTGAACGCCACGAACCCGCCGAACATCAGTGCGTAGAGCACGGACAGCTGCCAGGTGGCCGCCAGGCGCAGCGTCTCGACGGTGCGGGCGAACGCCCCGGCCCCGGGCGGGGTCTTGTCCGGCGGTTCGCGCAGCAGCGTCCAGGACAGCCCGGCCACGACCAGCAGCGCCAGCGAGACGAGCAGGAACGGCGCCATCCCGCCGAGCCCGTTGATCAGCGGCAGCGTGGTGAAGGTGGCCACCGCGGTGCCGACGGTGCCCACGCCGAACAGCCCGAGCGCGGTACCCCGCCGATCGGGCGGGAACCAGGCGTTCACCGCGGGCACGCCGACCGCGAAGGTCGTGCCGCCCAGCCCGAGCAGCACGCCGCCGATCATGAGCACCGCCAGCGAGTTCGGGAACAACCCGACCAGCAGCACCGGCACGATCGTGAGCACGCTCAGCGCGGTGAACATGGTGCGCGCGCCGTAGCGGTCGGTCAGCGAGCCCGCCGGGATGCGGCCGAGCGAGCCGATGATCACCGGCAGCGCCACCAGCAGGGCCTGGGTGAACGGCGCCAGCCCGAGCCGCTGGCCGATGCCCGGGGCGAGTGGGGCGAGCAGGTTCCACGCCCAGAAGTTGACCAGGAAGCCGGTCATCGACACCGCCAGCACGGTCCACGCCTGGGGCGGGACGTGCGATGCGGTCCGCTCGGGAGCCGTGCTCTGCGCCACCGCGACCACCTCAGTCCTCGCGCCGCCACCGGATGCGGGCTCGTGCCGCCGTCGGCGGCGGTTGCCGAGTTGCGTACCGGGCCGTGCGGCCCAATCGTCGAGTGTGGGTGCGGCGAACCGGGGGTGCGACTCGGAAGCGCAACCTCACCCGAGTCGCCGAAATCCGCCGAGCACGCCCGACTCCGCGCGCACCACCGGGAGCGGGTCCGACCCGCGAGAGCACTGAGGAGCCCGGCGATGGCCGACCGATCGGACGCGGGGATCGACGGACCCGTGGCGGACCTGCTGCTGCGTACCCGCAAGCTGCTGGCACCGGACGGGGTTTCGCCCGACCTGCGGACCATCACCCGCGTCGGCGGGCGCGAGGGCGACGTCTTCTACCGGGACCGGTGGAGCCACGACAAGGTGGTCCGGTCCACGCACGGGGTCAACTGCACCGGCTCGTGCTCGTGGAAGGTCTACGTCAAAGACGGGATCATCACCTGGGAGGCGCAGCAGACGGACTACCCGTCGGTGGGTCCGGACTCGCCGGAGTACGAACCGCGCGGCTGCCCCCGCGGGGCGGCGTTCTCCTGGTACACCTACTCACCCACCCGGTTGCGCTACCCGTACGTGCGCGGCGAGCTGCTGCAGATGTACCGCGAAGCGCGGCTGGCCACCGGGGACCCGGTCGCGGCGTGGCGGTCCATCGTGGACGACCCGGAGCGGCGGCGGCGCTACCAGCGGGCGCGCGGCATGGGCGGTCTGGTGCGCGCGTCCTGGGACGAGGCGGTGGAGCTGGTGGCCGCCGCGCACGTGCACACCATCCAGCGCTGGGGCCCGGACCGGATCGCGGGGTTCTCGCCGATCCCGGCCATGTCCATGGTCTCGCACGCGGCCGGATCGCGGTTCCTGTCCCTGCTGGGCGGCACGATGCTGTCCTTCTACGACTGGTACGCCGATCTGCCGGTGGCCTCGCCGCAGGTGTTCGGCGACCAGACCGACGTCCCGGAATCCGCGGACTGGTGGAACGCGTCCTACCTGATGATGTGGGGCTCCAACGTTCCGGTCACCCGCACGCCGGACGCGCACTTCATGACCGAGGCGCGCTACCGCGGGCAGAAGGTCGTCGTGGTGGCACCGGACTACGCGGACAACGTCAAGTTCGCGGACACCTGGCTGGCGCCGAACCCGGGGACCGACGGGGCGATGGCGATGGCGATGGGCCACGTCGTGCTGCGCGACTTCTTCGTGCAGCGCCAGGCGCCGGCCTTCGCCGACTACGTGCGCCGCTACACCGATCTGCCGTTCCTGGTGACGCTGCGCGACCGCGGGCAGGGCATGGTGGCGGACAAGTTCCTCACCGCCGCCGACCTCGGCGAGCAGGGCACCGGGCAGCACGACCGGTTCAAGCCGGTGCTGCTGGACGAGCGCACCGGGAAGCCGCACGTGCCGGGCGGCAGCCTCGGTTTCCGGTTCGACGAGCGCAGCGCCGGGAACTGGAACCTCGATCTCGGGGACGTGCGCCCGCAGCTGGGCCTGCTCGACCACCCCGATGCGCAGGCCGTGCCGGTGCGGCTGCCGCGCTTCGACGATCCGGCCGACCCGGCCGCGGCGCTGGACCGGGGCGTGCCCGCGGTGCGCGTCGGCGAGCAGCTGGTCACCACGGTCTACGACCTGGTGCTGGCCAACTACGGGGTGGCCCGGCCCGGCCTGCCCGGGCAGTGGCCCGCCGGCCCGGACGACCCGGAGCCGCACACGCCGGCCTGGCAGGAGCCGATCACCGGGGTCCCCGCGGATCGCGTCGCCGCCGTCGCCCGCGAATTCGCCCGCAACGCGGAGGAATCCGGCGGCCGGTCGATGATCCTGATGGGCGCGGGCACCAACCACTGGTTCCACTCGGACACGATCTACCGCGCGTTCCTGGCGCTGGTGACGCTGACCGGCTGCCAGGGCGTCAACGGCGGCGGGTGGGCGCACTACGTCGGGCAGGAGAAGTGCCGCCCGGTCACCGGGTGGGCGCAGCTGGCCGGGGCGCTGGACTGGTCGCGCCCGCCGCGGCAGATGATCGGCACCGCGTTCTGGTACCTGGCCACCGACCAGTGGCGCTACGACGCGGTCGGCACCGACGCGCTGGTGCACCCGCTCGGCCCGGGGGCGCTGCGCGGGCGGGCGATGGCCGACTGCGTGGCGCAGTCGGCGCGGCTGGGCTGGATGCCGTCCTACCCGACGTTCGACCGCAACCCGCTGGACCTGGTCGACGAGGCCCGCGCGGCGGGCGCCGACCCTGCCGAGCACGCGGTGGACGAGCTGCGCTCCGGGCGGATGCGGTTCGCGTGCACCGATCCGGACGATCCGCAGAACTGGCCGCGGGTCGTGACCGTGTGGCGGGCGAACCTGCTGGGTTCCTCGGCCAAGGGCAACGAGTACTTCCTCAAGCACCTGCTGGGCACCGATGCCTCGCTGCGCGCGTCCGAGGCAGCGCCGGACCAGCGGCCGCACGACGTGCGCTGGCACCCGCAGGCACCGGAGGGCAAGCTCGACCTGCTGCTGTCGCTGGACTTCCGGATGACCAGCACCGGCCTGTTCAGCGATGTCGTGCTTCCCGCGGCGACCTGGTACGAGAAGCACGACCTGTCCTCCACCGACATGCACCCGTTCGTGCACGCCTTCACCCCGGCGATCGCCCCGCCGTGGGAGACGCGCAGCGATTTCGACGCGTTCCACACCATCGCCCGCCGGTTCAGCGACCTGGCCGCGCAGCACCTGGGCACCCGGGAGGACCTGGTCGCCGCCCCGCTCACGCACGACACCCCGGACGAGCTCGCGACCCCGGGCGGGGCGGTGCTGGACTGGGCCCGCGCCGAGGTGGAGCCGATCCCCGGGCAGACGATGCCGAAATTGCAGGTGGTGGAGCGCGACTACGCGGCGGTGGCCGACAAGATGGCCGCGCTCGGTCCGCTGGTGGAACGGCTCGGCGTCGCGAACAAGGGCTGGTCGGCGGTGCCCGACCAGGAGGTGCAGCTGCTGGCGCGCAGCAACGGCACGGTCCGCGGCGGCGTCGCCGACGGCAGGCCCTCGCTCGCGCGCGACGTGCACGCCTGCGAGGCGGTGCTGGCGCTGTCCGGCACCACCAACGGGCGCATCGCGGTCGCCGGTTTCCGCGACCTGGAGAAGCGCACCGGGGTGCAGCTCGCCGATCTGGCCGCCGACAACGAGGGCACCCGGATCACCTTCGCCGACACCCAGGCGCGCCCGGTGCCGGTGCTGACCTCCCCGGAGTGGAGCGGCAGCGAGCACGGCGGCCGGCGGTACACGGCGTTCGTGGTCAACGTGGAGCGGCTCAAGCCGTGGCACACGCTCACCGGCAGACAGCACTTCTACCTGGACCACGACTGGATGCAGGAGCTCGGCGAGGGATTGGCCGTGTACCGGCCTCCGCTGAACATCCACCACCTGTTCGGCGAACCGGACGACCCGGCGGGCGCGGAGATCTCGGTGCGCTACCTGACCCCGCACTCGAAGTGGTCCATCCACTCCGAGTACCAGGACAACCTGCTCATGCTCGCGCTGTCCCGCGGCGGCCCGACGCTGTGGCTCAGTCCCGGCGACGCGGAGCGGATCGGCGTGGCCGACAACGACTGGATGGAAGCGGTCAACCGCAACGGCGTGCTCGTGGCGCGCGCCGTGGTGTCCAGCAAGATGCCGGACGGCACGGTCTACGTCTACCACGCCAAGGACCGGGTGGTGGACGTGCCGATCGCCGAAACCTCGGGCAAACGCGGGGGAATGCACAACTCGCTGACCCGGCTGCTGCTCAAGCCCACCCATCTCGTCGGCGGCTACGGCCAGTTGTCCTTCGCGTTCAACTACCTCGGCCCGACGGGCAACCAGCGCGACGAAGTCACCGTCATCCGCCGCCGCAGCCAGGAGGTGCAGTACTGATGCGCGTGATGGCCCAGCTCGCCATGGTGATGAACCTGGACAAGTGCATCGGGTGCCACACCTGCTCGGTCACCTGCAAGCAGGCGTGGACCAACCGGGCCGGTGTGGAGTACGTCTGGTTCAACAACGTGGAAACCCGTCCCGGACAAGGGTATCCGCGCACCTACGAGGACCAGGACACCTGGCGCGGCGGCTGGAGGCGCACCCGCCGCGGACGGCTCAAGCTGCGCAGCGGCGGCCGGTTCAAGCGACTGCTGTCGCTGTTCGCCAACCCGAAGCTGCCCGGCATCGACGACTACTACGAGCCCTGGACCTACGACTACGACAACCTCATCTCCGCGCCGCTCGGCGACGATCCGCCGGTGGCGCAGCCGCGCTCGCTGATCTCCGGGGAACCCACCAAGATCACCTGGAGCGCGAACTGGGACGACGCGCTGGCCGGTGCGCCGGAACTCACGAAGCAGGACCCGATGCTGCAGCAGATCTCGGCGGACGTGAAGCAGTCCTTCGAGGAGACGTTCATGTTCTTCCTGCCGCGGATCTGCGAGCACTGCCTGAACCCCTCGTGCGTGGCGTCCTGCCCTTCCGGCGCGATGTACAAGCGGTCCGAGGACGGCATCGTGCTCGTCGACCAGGACCAGTGCCGCGGCTGGCGGATGTGCGTGACCGGCTGCCCGTACAAGAAGGTCTACTTCAACCACCGCACGGGCAA
This sequence comes from Saccharopolyspora montiporae, assembly GCF_015209505.1. Taxonomy (GTDB): domain Bacteria; phylum Actinomycetota; class Actinomycetes; order Mycobacteriales; family Pseudonocardiaceae; genus Saccharopolyspora; species Saccharopolyspora montiporae. The sequence goes on along the minus strand of NZ_JADEYC010000023.1, from coordinate 100,568 downwards.
GGCCGAGAAGTGCACCCTGTGCTACCCGCGGATGGAGGCCGGGCTGCCGACGGTGTGTTCGGAGACCTGCGTGGGCAGGCTGCGCTACCTCGGCGTGGTACTCTACGACGCCGACCGGGTGCTGGAAGCCGCCTCGGTCGCCGACGAGCACGAGCTCTACCCGGCCCAGCTGGAAGTGCTGCTGGACCCGAACGACCCGGAGGTCGTCGACGCCGCGCAGCGCGCCGACATCCCGCGAGACTGGATCGAGGCCGCGCAGCGCTCGCCGATCCACGCGCTGATCAAGGAGCACCGGGTGGCTCTGCCGCTGCATCCGGAATACCGCACCATGCCGATGGTCTGGTACATCCCGCCGCTGTCCCCGGTGGTGGACAAGCTCGCCGAGACCGGGCACGACGGCGAGGACGCGGACAACCTGTTCGGCGCCATCGACTCGCTGCGCATCCCGGTGGAATACCTCGCCGAGCTGTTCACCGCGGGCGATGTCGAGCCGGTGCAGCGGTCGCTGCGCAAGCTCGCCGCGATGCGCTCCTACATGCGCGACATCAACCTGGACCGCCCTCCGGACCCGGCCATCCCGGCCTCGGTGGGCATGGATGCCGACCAGATGCAGCGCATGTACCGGCTGCTGGCGCTGGCCAAGTACGAGGAGCGCTACGTCATCCCGCAGGCGCACGCCGAACTCGCCGAGCAGCTCGACGAACCGCGCTGCTCGCTGGACTACGAGGGCGGGCCGGGCATGTACGCCTCCGGGCCGCTCGGCGAGGCGTCCGGCGAGCAGGTCCCGGTGTCGGTGGAGAACTTCCACCTGCTCAAGCAGCGGCAGAACTCGTCCACGTTCACCGCGGCGGACGGCACCGAGCGGGTCAACCTGCTCAACTGGGACGGCCGCGGCACGCCGGAAGGGCTGTTCCCGGAACGGCACGGAGGCACCGAGTGAGCACCGACCGGGACATCGCGCTGACCCACCGCATCGCGGCCCTGCTGCTGGACTACCCGGACGCGGCGCTGCGCGAGCGGCTCCCGCAGCTGTCCGCGGCCGCCGCCGAACTGCCGGACCGGCTGGGCGCCGGGCCGCGCGCGGTGGCCGAGCGGCTGGCCGCGACCGACCCGCTGGTCGCGCAGCAGCACTACGTGGCGACCTTCGACCTGCGGCGGCGCTGCTGCCCGTACCTGAGCTACTGGACCGCCGGCGACACCCGCAACCGCGGGCGGGCGCTGCTGGAGTTCCAGCATGTCTACCGGGAGGCCGGGATCGAGCCGCCGGAGTCGGAGCTGCCGGACCACCTCGCGGTGGTGCTGGAGTTCGCGGCCACCGCCGACCAGCGCCGCGGCACGGCGCTGCTGATCAACCACCACGCGGCGCTGGAACTGCTGGCGTCCGCGCTGCGCGACCAGGGCACGGACTACGCGCGGATCGTGGAGGCCGTGCTGGCCACGCTGCCCGCGCCGACGGCCGAAACCCTGCGCCGCGCCCGCAGCATCGCCGCCGCGGGACCGGCGCAGGAATCCGTCGGACTGGACGGCGCACCTCCGTACGGCGGTGCGGCCTCGGACGAGGTGGGAGCACGCCGATGAGCACCTGGGACGTCCTGCTGTGGGGAGCGCTGCCCTACGTCGCGGTGGCCGCGCTCGTGGTCGGCTCCGCCTGGCGGTTCCGCTACGACCGGTTCGGTTGGACGACGCGCTCCTCCGAGCTCTACGAATCCCGCATGCTGCGCGTCGCCAGCCCGCTGTTCCACTTCGGACTGCTGGTGGTGATCATCGGACACGGCGCGGGACTGGTGATCCCGGAATCGTGGACGGCCGCGCTCGGCGTCACCGAGTCGATGTACCACGTCGCGGCGGTCGGGATGGGCGCCGTGGCCGGCATCTGCACGCTGACCGGGGCCGCGTTGCTGATCTACCGGCGGCGCACCAGCGGCCCGGTCTTCTCGGCCACCACCGTCAACGACAAGGTCATGTACCTGGTGCTGGTGGGCGCGCTGCTGCTCGGCCTGTTGGCCACCGTGCTGGCAAACGGCATCGGGGACACCTACAACTACCGGCAGACGATCTCGCCGTGGTTCCGCAGCCTGTTCGTCCTGCAGCCGCGGGTGGACCTGATGGTGGACGTGCCGGTGGTGTTCAAGGTGCACATCGTCGTGGGGCTGCTGCTGTTCGCGCTGGTGCCGTTCACCAGGCTGGTGCACGCGCTGAGCGGATTCGCCACCGTGCGCTACCTGTTCCGGCCCTACATCGTCTACCGCAGCAAGCCGGCGCAGCAGCGCAGGCGGCGCGGCTGGGAACCGGTCGGCGTGCCCCGGCAGCGCCGCGGCAAGCACGACGCGCGCCAGCCGCTGCGCCGGAAGTGACCGCTCAGCCGCGTCGTCCGCGCGGCCGGGGCGGCAGCACGTCGACCGCGGTCAGCAGGGCGGTCTGCAGGCAGGCGGTGAGCAGCGCGGCGACCCCGATCCAGCCGGTGGCCGCGCCGAGCACCTCGGCCGGCCAGGACAGCAGTCCCGCGTCGGCAGCCCCCAGCACCGCTGCGAAGACCACCCCGGTCAGCGCGCTCGCCGCCAGGCGGGTGCCCGTGCGCCAGGCCGTCGCCGCCGACCAGGTCAGCAGCACGGCGATCCCGACCACCAGCGGCGGACCGAGCCGCCATCCGGTCAGGGCCAGGGCATATCCCGCCGAGAGCAGCACCAGCGCGACGGCCAGCGCCGGGATCCACCGGCGCAGCCCGCTGCCGGCGCCGCGAGCCAGCCGCGCGCCCAGCCACACCGCGCAGCACACGGCGAGGACCGCCGCCAGCGCGCCGCCGAGACCGCCCGGCCAGCCGGAGAAGTCGAACAGCACCCGGGCCTGCACCCCGTCGGGCTGCGCGGGCGGCATCGAGGCCCAGGCCTCGGCAGCGGCTCCGGGAGCGAAGAACATCGTGTGCAGGCCCAGCTTCCCGGCCCCGGCGAACGCGGCCGTCCCGGCTGCCGCGAGTCCCAGCACCGCGGCCCGCGTCGGGGCCGCGACGGCGAACGCCAGCAGCAGCGCCAGCGGCTTCGCCACCACCAGCGCCGCGCGGCCGAGCAGCGGGAGCAGTCCGCGGCCGGTGGGACGGGCGGCGCGGTAGCCGACCAGCCCGAGCCGGGTGGCCAGTCCGAGCGCCCGCCGCTCCCCGAGATCGCCGAACCGCTGCGCACCCACGTCGTAGGCGCGCACCTGCTCGGCGACCTGCTCCGGGGCCGGTGCCTCCGCGGCGGCCGCGTCCCCGGCCTGCGGATCGGCGCCCGGCGACACCTGCGCCACGTACGGGATCTCGGCGGCCGCGATCGTCCACTGCAGACGCTCGGTGAGCATCCGGCGCGTGGCGGTCAGCGGGTGCTCGTCCTCCGGTGCGGCGAACAGCCCGTCCAGCTCGGCGCGCACCTCACCCGCGTATCGCGACCACAGCTCGGCCAGGAAGGTGCGCCACTGCCGGAGCCGCTGCTCGTCGAGTCCGCCCAGCTCCGCGGTGCTCGGCCGGCACACCACCGCCTGCAGCTCGTCGCCGAGCTCATCGGCACCGGCGTGCCGCTGCACCCACCGCTGCCCGTCGGCCAACAGCTCCACCAGCCCGGCGGCCGCGTCCAGCCGCCCCCACATCCAGTCGTTGGCACGCCACTTCGCGGACAGGAACGCCCCGAAGTTGCCCAGATCGCTGCCGCGCACCTTGTCCTCGATGCGCAGCCGGTCGTCGGCGCCGCGCAGCGCGGTGAACGGCAGCGGGCTCTGCTCATCGCTGACCACCCGCAACAGGTCGATCCGGGAACCCGGCGCACGTCCCACGTCCAGCGGCGCGGTCAGCACCACGAGCCTGCGCAGCACCTCGCCGCGCCGCCCGGTCCGCTCCAGCAGCCAGAAACCGACCTGCTCCGGCTGCGCGATGTCCGCGCGATGCGGGGCTGCCCGCGCCAGCCGGTCCGCGACCCGGTGCAGCTCGGTGCGGGCCAGCGCGATCGCGTCCACCCCGTCCGCGTGCGGAACGGCATCGGCGCCGGAGGATTCCACCATCGAGGACAGCTCGGCGGTGAATCCGCCCAGCGCCTCCTGGAACCGGTGCTCGTCGTCGACCGCGGCCAGCACCTCGCCCAGCAGCGGGCCGATCGGGCTCGGCAGAGCGTGCTGCAGCCGGTCGCGGCGCAGCAGCACCCGCTGCACCCAGGCGCCCAGTTCGGCCGGCTCGACGATCGGTTCCAGCCGCGCTCCGCCGGTCCAGTAGGCGTCCGCACAGCCCTCGATCACCTCGCCCAAGGTGCGCAGCCGGTACAGCGCAGCCTTGCAAGCGCCGAGCTCGCCGCGATCGGCGCTGCCCTCGACGTCCCAAGCCCACCACAGGCATTCCTGCACCGCGGAGAGGAATCCGCGCACGTCGTCGAAGACGTGCGGGCCCGCGCTGCGCGCGAACTCCTCGGACAGCCGCTGCTCCAGCAGCGTCCGGGCCCGCGGCGACCACCCCGCCAGCGGATCGCCCTCCACCGGGCCGAGCAGCTGCCCGTCCCCGTTGGCCGCGGGTTCGGTCAGCAGCCGGTGCACCGCCTGGGCGTCGAGTTCGGCGCGCACCACCGCGTTGTCCTGCTCCGAGGCGGCGGCCTGGCGACCCAGCAGGTTCTCCCGGTCGGCCTCGGCGGCCGCGTGCAGCGGGGCGAACAGCGAGCGGCGGCGCAGACCGCTGCGCTCCACGACCCGGTTGTGCTCGACGAGGGCGTCGATGTCGTCGAGCAGCGATTCCTGCGACATCCGGGCCTGCACCGCGGTGCCGGTCACCGGTAGGGCCCGTCCGGGCTTGCGCTGGTCGCGGGAGACCGCCGGATCCGGGTTCAGGTACAGCAGCCACCGCCGGGTGGGCCGGTCGGCGGGTGCCCCGCCGATCGCGCGGACCGCGGCCTCGACGGGGATGTTGTCCAGCACGCCGCCGTCGATCACCCGGAAGTCCGGCGGCTTCCCCTCGGGGGCGGTCTCGGAGAAGATCCCGGTCATGTCCGGTTCGCCCGCCCGCACCGCCCGGTGCGCGGAGTGCACCCGCGCGGGTTCGAACGCGAACGGGTAGGAGGAGGTGCTGCGCGCCGCGTGCGCGAGGCGCAGCACGGATTCCGCGAACCGCTCCCCGTCGCCGAAGTCGGACAGCACGTGCCCGGCGCGACCGCGGTGCCGGAACCGGAACAGGGCCTTGCGCCGCTGCTGCACCATGCGCCCCGCGCGGGCGTCGAACCGCTGCTCCAACAGCGGATCCAGCAGGGTCGCGGTCAGCAGCAGCTCGATGCGCCGGTCCGGCTGCTCGGTGTTGCCCGCGCCGCTGGAGGTGAGCAGCTCGACGAGCTCGCGCCGGAAGTAGTCGTCGCCCTCGAACAGCGACGGCGGGGCGGGCTGCCAGAACCGGGGTATCGGCCGGGACATCGCTTCCACGTCCGCCAACCGGATCCACAGCTCGCGCATCTGCGCGAAGTCGAAGCCGTAGACCATCGACGCGGACAGCAGCGTCGCGTTGAGCCCGCCGGCCGAGGCGCCGGCCAGCACGTCCAGCGCCACCGAGTCGTATCCGGCGAGCCGGGCGAGTTCGGCCCACGGGTGCCGGTCCGGGCGATCCCCGGACTTGCCCGCGGGCACGGCCGCGGCGGGTTGCTCCGCGGACGGCTCCGGTGCGCGGAGGGCGGAGCGCAGCCGGTCCACTTCGGACACCGCGCCGCCGATCCACACCGCCATGCTGGCGCCGCCGCGCATCGCCAGGGCCAGGCGCAGCTCCTGCTCGGTGCCGGGTTCGCGCCCACCGCCCGGATCCGCGCCCCGGTCGCCGGGGCCACCGGCGTCCTCCCGGTCGCTGGGACCTACCGCGCCCACCTCGCGCCCACCTTCCCCGAACGGGTGATCTTCGTCGGGGACGGTACCGCGCGGCGCGGCGGCCGGTGCCGGTTTCCGGGGAACGAGCCGGATTCCGCCCGATCAGCCCTGCGGCGGGGTCCAGCGGTCCGAGCGGCTCATCCCCGCCGCGCGCCCCTTGCCCGCGATGACCAGCGCCATCTTGCGCGACGCCTCGTCGATCATCTCGTCGCCGAGCATCGCCGCACCCCGGGCGCCACCGGCCGCCGAGGTGTGCCAGTCGTAGGCGTCGAGGATGTTCTCCGCGTGGTCGTAGTCCTCCTGGCGCGGGGAGAACAGCTCGTTGACCACCTCGACCTGGGCCGGGTGCAGCACCCACTTGCCGTCGAAGCCCAGCGCGGCCGAGCGCCCGCCGACCGAGCGCAGGCCGTCGGCGTCCTTGATCTGCAGGTACGGCCCGTCGATGGCCTGCACCCCGGCGGCCCGTGCCGCGGTGAGGATGCGCATCAGCGTGTAGTGGTAGGCATCGCCGACGTCGTAGCCGGGCGGCTGGTGCCCGACGACCAGCGAGCGCATGTTGATCGAGGCCATGAAGTCGGCCGGGCCGTAGATGAGCGCTCGCACCCGGGGCGCGGCCGCGATCGCGTCCACCTGCACCAGGCCCGCGGCATCCTCGATCTGCGGCTCGATCCCGATCCCGCCCTGCGGCAGGCCGGTGGCCCGCTCGATCTGGGTCAGCGTCAGATCCAGCCAGCGCACGTGCTCGGGAGTGCTGACCTTGGGCAGGATGATCGAGTCCAGGTTGGCCCCGGCGCCCTCCACGACCTGCACCACATCGCGGTAGGTCCACTCGGTGTCCATCGCGTTGACCCGCACCGAGCGCACCTTGCCGTCCCAGCCGCCGTCGTTGAGCGCGGCCACGACCCGGTCGCGCGCCTCGTCCTTGGCCAGCGGCGCCACCGCGTCCTCCAGGTCGAGGAAGAACTGGTCGACGTCGAGCCCGCGGGCCTTGTCGATCATCTTCTCGCTGGAACCGGGCACCGCCAGGCAACTACGGCGGGAACGCTGACCGTCCACGATCTCCTCCTCGACGAGCGATGATGTGCCGCGTGTTTACCACGCCGCTGCCCCGCCGAGATCGGTTCGGTGCTGCGGCGCACATCGGCGCAGCGCGCGGCGGAGCAGGCCGCAGCCCTCTAACCTGATCACCGTGGCTGCCACGACCAGGGTCTTCGCGGCCCGGATGGCCGGTCTGCCCGTGTTCGGGCCGGACGGCGAGCCGATCGGCCGCGTCCGCGACGTGCTGGCGGCGCTGAGCCCGCGCGGCCGGGCACCGCGGGTGCTCGGGCTGGTGCTGGAGGTCGCGCCCCGACGGCGGATCTTCGTGCCGATGCTGCGGGTGACCCGCATCGATCCGACCGCGGTGACCCTGGCGACCGGCACGGTGAACCTGCGCCGGTTCCATCAGCGCCCGAACGAGCTGCTGGTGCTCGGCCAGCTGCTGGACGCGGAGGTCTCGGTGCTGGACACCGGTACGCGGGCGGTGCTGGTGGACATCGCGCTGGAGCAGACCCGCTCCCGCGACTGGCAGCTGCACAAGGTCGCGGTGCGCGAGCGCACCGGCAGGCTCGGCCGCAAGGGCCGCACCCAGGTGCTGGACTGGGACCGGGTGGCCGCCCCGGCGATCGCCGAACTGGAGTCGCGGCCGCAGGGCGTGCGCAGGCTGCTCGCCGTCTTCGACACCATGCGCGCGGTCGACGTGGCCAGTGCGCTGCACGAGCTCCCGGTCAAGCGGCGCAGGGAGGTGGCCGAAGGCCTCGGGCACGACCGGCTCGCCGAGGTGGTCGCCGAACTGCCCGTCGACGACCGCACGGACCTGCTCGCGCACCTGGCCGACGACCGGGCCGCCCGCGTGCTGGAGTCGATGGACCCGGACGACGCGGCGGACCTGCTCGCCGAGATGCCCGAGGGCGACAAGGAGCGGCTGCTCGGCCTGATGGCGCCGGAGGAGTCCGCACCGGTGCGCAGGCTGCTGGAGTACTCCGCCGACACCGCGGGCGGGCTCATGACCCCGGCACCGGTGGTGGTCACCCCGGACACCACCATCGCCGAGGCGCTCGCGCTGGCCCGCGACCGCGACGTGCCGATCGCCCTGGCCAGCCTGGTGTTCGTCTGCCGGCCGCCCACCGCGACGCCCACCGGGCGCTACCTGGGATGCGCGCACCTGCAGCGGCTGCTCCGCGAACCACCGTCCACCCTGGTCTCCGGCGCGCTGGACACCGATCTGGCCAGCCTGCCGCCGGACGCCTCGCTGGCCGCGGTGAGCCGCTACTTCGCCGCCTACAACCTGGTGTGCGGGCCGGTGCTCGACGACCAGGAGCACCTGCTCGGCGCGATCACCGTGGACGACCTGCTCGACCACCTGCTGCCCGCGGACTGGCGGGAGAGCGGACTGCCCGACCAGGAACGGCGCGATGCCGACGAGGCGTGACGGGAGCCGAGACCATGCCTGAACTGCTGTCCGACCGCAGGCTCGACCAGCCCCGCGCCGCCCGCCGGGTCCCGGTGCGGGTGGACGCCGAGGTCTTCGGCCGGCTCTCCGAACGCGTCGCCCGGTTCCTGGGCACCGGCACGTTCCTGTTCTGGATGACCGTGTTCGTGGTCGGCTGGATCTCGATCAACCTACTCGCGGCGGGCCTGAGCTGGGACCCCTACCCGTTCATCCTGCTCAACCTGGCGTTCTCCACCCAGGCGTCCTACGCGGCACCGCTGATCCTGCTCGCGCAGAACCGGCAGGACGACCGGGACCGGGTCTCGCTGGACGAGGATCGGGCGCGCGCGGCGCAGACCAAGGCCGACACCGACTACCTGGCCCGCGAGCTGGCCGCCCTGCGCCTGGCGATCGGCGAGGTCACCACCCGCGACTACCTGCGCGGCGAACTGGATCGGCTGCGCGCGGACCTGGCCGAGCTCCGCGAGCGCACCGACGGCTGAGCTCCGGTCACGGGTCCAGGTCGGCCAGCAGGTCGACGATCGCCGGGGCGGTCACCGGTTGCGCCAGGTACTCCGCCCGGTCCATCCAGGCCAGCTCGGCGATCTCGGCCGCGGCGCGGGGTTCGGCGTCCGGCGCGCCGCGGTAGCAGGCCAGCGCGACGCGCACGCCCGATCCCTGGCCGACCGCGTCGGTGGTGTAGCGCCCGTAGAAGGCCGGACCGGCCACCCCGGTGCCGAGCTCCTCGCGCACCTCGCGGTGCAGGGCCTGCAGCTCGGTCTCGCCCGGGTCGATCTTGCCACCGGGCAGGTAGAAGGCCTGCTGCCGAACCGCGCGCACCAGCAGCAGCTTCCCCGCCGCGACGTGCACCAGGCCGACCACCGGGATCGGCGCCGTCGTTGAACTCACCCGGTCATGCTTGCGCACGCTGACCGGGCGGTGACGGGACACCCCCGTCCGCGAGGCGCTCGCAGGTGCGCACCATCCCGTCCAGCTCCTCGGCCGCGACGGCCACGAAGTACTGCGCCACCCCGCTGCGGTGGGTCAGCGCCGCCCGGTGCAACCGCTGCCTGCCGCGCTCGGTGATCACCGCCTGCACACCCCGGCCGTCCGAATCGGCGCGCACCCGGTTCACCAGTCCGATCCGCTGCAGCCGGTCGACCAGCCGGGTCACGCCCGAGCGGGACAGCAGCACGGCATCGGCCAGTTCCGTCATCCGCAGCCGGCCTTCCGGCGCCTCGGCCAGCGCTTCCAGCACGTCGAACGCGGCCAGCGTCAGCCGCTGCTCGGCGATCAGATCGCTCTCCAGGCAGCGCGTGACGCGCGCGTGCGCGCGAAGGAAGCTGCGGTAGGCCAGCAGCTCGGCGCGAGTGGGTAATCGCTCCACACCCGTCTCGGTCACGGACGGGAATGTTACGGACTGCGTTCAGCCGACCGCGCAGCGCCCCCGCGCTGTGCTCTGGGCTGCGGCCGCGCACGGGTCCGACGATCGGCGCGTATCGTGCACAGGCCCTGCTCAACACCGGCTACCGAGCCGTAGCATGGGTGCCGGGAGCGCATGCGCAGAAAGGTCGGTGTCAGCTAACCGTGACCAGTACGCAGTCCACGCCCGCAGAAGAGGCCGTCCGGCAGGCCCTCACCAAGGTCGAGGACCCGGAGATCCACAAGCCGATCACCGATCTCGGCATGGTCAAGGACGTGACCATCGGTTCCGGCGGTGAGGTGACCGTCGGGGTCTACCTCACCGTCCAGGGCTGCCCGATGCGCGAGACGATCACCCAGCGGGTGAGTTCCGCGGTGTCCGAGGTGCCCGGCGTCGCGTCCGTCGAGGTCGAACTGGACGTGATGAGCGACGAGCAGCGCACCGAGCTGCGCAAGCAGCTGCGCGGCTCGGCCGAGGAACCGCGCATCCCGTTCGCCGAACCCGGCTCGCTGACCCGCGTCTACTGCGTGGCGTCCGGCAAGGGCGGTGTCGGCAAGTCCAGCGTCACCGTCAACCTGGCCGCCGCGATGGCCAAGCAGGGCGTGTCGGTCGGCGTCGTCGACGCGGACATCTACGGCCACTCCGTGCCGCGGATGCTCGGCGCGGACAGCAAGCCCACCCAGGTGGAGAAGATGATCATGCCGCCGCAGGCGCACGGCGTGAAGCTCATCTCCATCGGGATGTTCACCCCGGGCAACACCCCCGTGGTGTGGCGCGGGCCGATGCTGCACCGCGCGCTGCAGCAGTTCCTCTCCGACGTGTTCTGGGGCGACCTGGACGTGTTGCTGCTGGACCTGCCCCCGGGCACCGGCGACGTCGCGCTGTCCACCGCCCAGTTGATGCCCAACGCGGAGATCCTGGTGGTGACCACCCCGCAGCAGGCGGCCGCCGAGGTCGCCGAGCGGGCCGGGGCGATCGCGATGCAGACGCGCCAGCGGCTGGCCGGGGTCGTGGAGAACATGTCCTGGATGGAGCTGCCGGACGGGCAGCGGATGGACGTGTTCGGCAGCGGCGGCGGGCAGATCGTGTCCGAATCGCTGAGCCGCACGGTCGGTTCCGAGGTCCCGCTGCTGGGCCAGGTCCCGCTGGACCCGCGGCTGCGCGAGACCGGCGACGGCGGAACCCCGCTGGTCCTGGAGGACCCGACCTCCCCGGCGGCCGAGGTGCTCACCGGTGTCGCCGACCGCCTGTCCAACCGCGCCCGCGGCCTGTCCGGCAAGCTGCTGTCGGTCTCCCCGGCATGACGTCCGCCCCCGGACCCGAACCACCGGGTCCGGGGCGCGCGGCACGTCGGCGGGCCCGCCCGGAACGGGCCCTGAAGTCCTTTTCCCGAGCGGCGGCGAGCCGCCTTCGGTAAGACCGGCTCTAGGTCTGCTTGGTGACGGCGAGCAGGCCGCGGCCGACCGGTAGCGCCACCGGCACCAGCGAGGTGTCCTCCTCGACGACGTGGCGCAGCTCCCGCACCGCCAGCGCCGCCGCGGTCCCGTGCTGGGCGGTGAGCTGCAGCCCGCTGAACACGATCACCCCGCCGGGCCGCAGCAGCCGCAACCCGAGTTCGAGGTAGCGCACGTGGTCACCGGCGGGCGTGGCCACCGAGACCAGGTCGTAACCGCCTTCGGTCAGCCGGGGCAGGACCTCGGTGGCCACCCCGGCGATCAACCGGGTGCGCCCGGAGCCGACGCCCTCTTCGCGCAGCGCGGCCCGCACCGCGCGCTGCCGGGTGGCGTCCACGTCGATCGAGGTCAGCACCCCGTCGTCGGCCATCCCGCGCAGCAGCCAGAGCACGCTGTCCGGAGCGCCCGCCCCGACCTCCACGGCAGCCCGGGCGCGCAGCGCGGCCGCGAGGAACCGCAGGACGTGCGGAACCGAGACGGCGAACGGGGCTCGCCCCTGGTCCTGGGCGGGCGAGCGATGCCGCTCCGTATCGCGGCCCGCAGGCCCGGCTCCCACCGGCGTCTCGGGTATCACGGCGAGCAAGGCTAGCGGTGCCCGACTCGCCGGGGATGCCATACGCCAACATCGTTAGGCCCCCGTTTCCGATCATTACGCGAACGGGCGATGACATCCCCTGCACGGAGGTATGGACCGGGGCTCTGGCGACACCGCGTCACCATGCCTGCGCACAGCGCGGGTTCCGGAGCCTCGCCGAACCCGCCGGACAAGCTCTCAGCGTGTTCTCAGCCGGTATTTATGGCCACCTCACCAGCATGGACGAGAGTAGGGACGTCATGAAGGGATCCGTCTCCCGTTTCCGGGAGGCGGCGGCCGGGAACAACTGCGCCCACTCGGACGTTCTGAATGGTGCGACCCGCAGGAGGTGGCTTTTCGCCCGATGGCAACACAGCCGATGAGTGTGACCCGCAGCACCGCAACCGGTGGTACCGGACACGAAGCGGTGCGCGACATCTCCCCCGCCGAGGAGCAGAGCAACTGGACTCCTCCGTCCTGGGACGAGGTCGTGCGCCAGCACGCGGACCGCATCTACCGATTGGCCTACCGGCTGGCGGGGAACAAGCACGACGCCGAGGACCTCACCCAGGAGACGTTCATCCGGGTGTTCCGCAACCTCGCCACGTACAAGCCGGGGACGTTCGAGGGGTGGCTGCACCGGATCACCACCAACCTGTTCCTGGACATGGCGCGCCGCCGCACCCGCCTGCGGATGGAGGGACTGCCGGACGACACGGACCGGCTGCCCAGCAGCGGCCCCAGCCCGGAGCAGGTCTTCCAGGACACCCACCTGGACCCGGACCTGCAGGCCGCACTGGACCAGCTCCCGCCGGAATTCCGCGCCACCGTGGTGCTCTGCGACGTCGAAGGGCTCTCCTACGAGGAGATCGGAGCGACGCTCGGCGTGAAACTGGGTACCGTGCGCAGCAGGATCCACCGCGGCAGGCAGATGCTGAAGGCCGAACTGGAGGCAAGACGAGCCGACACCCAGGAGGTTCGGGCGAAATGACGGTTTTGCGCGGGTGGGGTCTGCCGGAGCAGCACCTCGCGCTGGACGCGATCGTGGCGTTCGTCGACGGAGAACTCGGCGCGCACGCCCATGACCGCGCAGCGGCTCATCTCGCCCGTTGCCCCGCGTGCGCCGCGGATGCCACCGCCCAGCGGCAGGCCCGTGCCGCGGTGCAGGAGGCGCAGGCACCGTCGATCTCCCCCACCCTGCTGCAAGCCCTGCAATCCATCCCGTCCAGCGCGGAGCTGCCCGGCCAGCCCGAGGAGCTCGCGCTCACCGAGGACGGCCGCCTGGTCACCGCGACACCGGGCAGCGGTGCGCAGCGCTTCGGCTCCGGTCCCGTCCTGGGATCGAGCACCCCGCTCGGCGGCGGTCGCCAGCCGCTGGGCAGCGTCGCCCCATTCGGCGACCCCGCAGGTACGGCCCCACCGACCACCGCGGACCGACCCGACGCAGCGGACCGACCCAGTGCGGCAGACCGGCCCAGTGCGGCAGACCAGCGACCGCACGGGCTCAGCCGCCGCACCCGGCAAGGCGCGGGCGTGGTCTTCTCCAGCCTGGTCCTCGGCGCGCTCGCCTTCATCAACCTGCCCACCGACCAGTCGGTCCAGCCCACCAGCACCGATTACCCCGGCGAGTTCTCGGACAGCACCGTGCTGCCCGCCTCCGCGGAGCGCAACCCCGCGCCGAACACCACGGGCGCCGACGATGCGACGAGCAGCGCCTCCCCGGACTCCGCGGCCGACGACGAGATCTCCGTCCCGCACGACCCCCGCGTCGCCGCGCTGCTGCCCGGCACGAGTCCCTCGCTCCCGGGCATCGCCGGCCTCCAGCCGCAGCGCTGACCCCCCCGCGCGTCGACCTCTCCCCCACGTCTCGCGTCGGCCAACGCGGACTTCACCCCCCGTCCGGCAGGATGGGCCCCGATCGGTGGTGACGTCCGGTGCCGGTACCGCGCACCCGGCGTCCATGTGATCCACTCGGATGGACGAGTCGGCGACCACGTGCCCGGGGAGCGATGAACGAGCAGCCAGGAACGCCGGAACGGGGTGGCGACCCCGGCCGACGGCCGCACGACGGCCAGCAGCCCGGGGATCCTGGGCACGACCGGGATCCTGGGCACGAGCCGGATTCTGGGCACGAGCCGGATTCTGGGCGAGAGCGGGCCGCCGGGCAGGACTGGCGCGGCGAGGCGGAGCAGGAGCCGGGCCGGCTGCAACCCCGCCCGCTGGAGCGCCCGGACGTCGACCCCGCGCAGCACGCCGTGTTCGGTCGACCGGACGACGTGACCGGCAGCTTCGACCCCGCGCGCGACCAGGGCGGCGCGGCGCAGCGGAAGGACCGCCTGCAGCAGCAGCCGCCTCCGCCGGAATCACTCGCCCAAGCGTTCAGCCGCTCACCCGAGGACCGGGAACCGCTGCAGCGCGCCCCCGGCGACGCACCCGATGGCCCGCAGTCCGGCGCGGACCAGGTCTTCTGGTCGGCGGAGGGGCGCAGCGGGTGGCGCGATCCGGCAGCGGGCGCGGTCATCGGACCGCCCGCGCTGTCCGAGGCACCGGACGCCGATCCCGATGACCGGCCGCGCGGGCGGCTGCTCAGCGCGCGGGAAGTGCTGTTCGGCAAGCGGGTCCAGCCCCGCGCGCTGGCCGCGCTCGGTGCGGTCGCGGTGCTGGTCGGGCTCGGCGGCGGGTTCATCGGGCGGGTCACCGCCGAGGAGGGGAACCCGCTGGTCAACCCGGACGTGACGCTGTCCGAGGTGCAGCCGGGCGGCGACCGGCCGCAGGGCACCGCCGCCTCGGTCGCCCAGCAGATCGTGCCCGCCGTGGTCTCCGTCGAGGTCCGCATCGGCGGGCAGGGCGGCACCGGTTCCGGTGTGGTCGTCGACGGCGACGGCTACGTGATCACCAACAACCACGTGGTGTCCATGGCGGCCGACACCCCGGACGCCCAGGTCTCCGCGGTGTTCCACGACGGCACCCGGGCTCCGGCCCGCGTGGTGGGACGCGATGTGAAGACCGACCTGGCGGTGATCAAGGTGGACATCGCCAACCCCACCGTGGCCCAGCTGGGCGGCTCGGACGACCTCTCGGTGGGCGATCAGGTGGTCGCGGTCGGGTCTCCGCTGGGCCTGCAGGGCACGGTCACGACCGGGATCATCAGCTCGGTCAACCGGCCGCTGCGGCTGGCCGGGGAGGGCACCGACACGAACGCGGTCATCGATGCCATCCAGACCGACGCGGCGATCAACCCCGGCAACTCGGGCGGCGCGCTGGTGGACGGCAACGGCGCGGTCGTCGGCATCAACAGCGCGATCCGCACGCTCGGTTCCGGCGAGGAGGGCGAGGGCGGGTCGATCGGCCTCGGGTTCGCCATCCCGATCGACGACGCGCGGCGCATCGCCGAGGAGCTGATCCGCACGGGCCAGGCGCAGCACGCCGACCTCGGGGTCAACGCGAAATCGGTCAGTGACGGGCTCGCCGACGGTGCCCAGGTGCAGAACGTGCGGGACGGCAGCGCGGCCGCCGGTGCGGGCATCGCCGAGGGCGATGTGGTCATCAAGGTCGGCGACCGGGACGTGCACAGCGCCGACGAGCTGATCGTCGCCGTGGACCGGCACCGGATCGGCGAGCAGGTGCCGATCACCGTGGTCCGCCAGGGCCGCGAACTGGTGCTGGACGCCACCCTGCGGTGACCCCGCGCACGCGCTCGGGGAAGAACGAGGTTGCTGCCCCACTGCGCGGAGCGGATCGGTACCCTGACGGCGTGTCGGCGGTGCCGGTAGCGGCACCGGCCCGGGGACGGTGAGGACCGGAGGTAGTCGCGGATGTTCGATAGCATCGGCTGGCCGGAGCTGTTCATCCTCGCCCTGGCCGGGCTGTTCCTGCTGGGGCCGGAGCGGCTACCGGAGAGCGCTGCGTGGCTGGGGCGCACGATCCGCCAGGTCAAGGACTACGTGACCGGTGCCCAGCAGCAGATCCGCTCCGAGATCGGCCCCGAGTTCGATGAGCTGCGCAAACCACTCGAAGAGCTGCGCGGCATGCGCAACTTCAACCCGCGCACCGCGGTCAAGAACCACCTGTTCGACGGGCAGAACCCGCTCGACGAACCGCCCATCGGCAACGGCCACGCGAAGAAGGGCAGCAACCCCGCGACCGGCGCTCCGCCGCTCCGCCCGCTGGAGCCCGGCGAGCGCCCGCCCTACGACCCGGACACCACCTGACCGGATCCGCCGCGGGCGAGCAGCACACCGATCCCGGCGATGACGAACCAGCAGGTCAGCACGGCGGTCATCCCGGTCCAGCCCCAGGCCCCGTAGGCGAGTCCGCCGAGCACGCCGCCCACGCTGCTGCCGCCGTAGTAGGCGAACTGGTAGACGGCCGACGCCTGCCCGCGAGCGTCCGGGGACGCCCGGACGCCGACCCAGCCGCTGGCCACCGAGTGCGCGCCGAAGAACCCGCCGGTGAACACCACCAGGCCCAGCACGATCAGCGCGAACTGCGCGGCCAACATCAGCGCCAGTCCCAGCAGCGCCACCCCCAGTGCGGCGAGCAGCACCGGCACCCGGCCGCGGGCGTCGGCGAGCCGACCGGCCAGCGGGGCGGTGACCGTGCCGGCCGCGTAGGCCAAGAAGGCGAGCGCTGCCAGCGCCGGCGGCACCAGCAACGGCGGTCCGGTCAGCCGGAACACCAGCACGTTGTACACCGCGACGAACGCCCCCATGCCCAGTGCCGCCACCAGGAATGGCGCGTAGAGCACCGGGTCGCGCAGCGCCGCGGCGAGACCGCGCAGCAACGGCCGCCAGCGCAGCTGCTGGCGCCGGTGGCCGCGCTCGGCCGGTAGCAGCAGCACGAACAGCACCGTGCACACCGCACCGAGCAGCGCCACCGCCAGCAGACCGCCGTGCCAACCCAGCACGTCCCCGGCGATACCGCCGAGCAGCCTGCCGGTCATCCCGCCCAGGGTCGTGCCCGCGACGTACAGGCCCATGGTCGTGCCCATCGCGGCCGCCCCGGTCTCGGCGACCAGGTAGGCCACCGCCACCGCCGCCAGGCCGGCGATCAGCACGCCCTGCACCAGCCGCAGCCCCACCAGCAGCCAGAACGCCCGCACCCAGGGCAGCACCAGGCCGAGCAGCTCGGCGCTGACCAGCGAGGCGATCATCGTGCGGCGCCTGCCGAGCGCTTCGGACAGCGTGCCCAGCGGGACCGCCGCGACGGCCAGGCCCAGCGTCGCCGCGGACACCAGCAGCGCGGCGGTGCCCGGGCTCAGCGCGAACGACTCCGCGATCTGCGGCAGCACCGGCTGGGGCGCGTAGAGCAGCGCGAACAGCGCCAGCGCGCCGACGACCAGCGAAATCCGGATGCGACGGGTCCGTGCCGCAGCGACGGCGATCACTCCGCCCGGGCGAGGTCCGCGGCCAGCTCGACGAGGGTGCGCGCGGCGAACCCGGTCGCCCCGGACACCACCTCGGCGTAGTCCTGCTCGGCGCGAGCCGGTCCCGCGATGTCCAGGTGCGCCCACGGCAGCCCGGCGGTGAACTCGCGCAGGAACAGGGCGGCACCGACCGCGCCGGGACCGGACGGGGCCTGCTTGAGATCGGCCTGCTCGCCGCGCACGTCGGGTTCGTGGTCGGCCAGCAGTGGCATCTCCCACCACCGTTCCCCGGTGCTCGCCCCCGCGGTGCGGATCCGCTCGGCCAGTTCCGGTTCGCTGGCGAACACGCCCCCGGTGCGCAGGCCCAGCGCGACCTTCATCGCCCCGGTCAACGTGGCCACATCCACGACCAGCTCGGGATCGAGCGTCTCGGCCGCGTAGGCGAGCGCATCGGCCAGCACCATCCGCCCCTCGGCGTCGGTGTTGGCCACCTCGGTGGTCGTGCCGCCGCGGTGGCGCACCACGTCTCCGGGCCGGTAGGCGCTGCCGGAGACGTGGTTCTCGGCAGCGGGCACCAGACCGGTCACCCGGACCGGCAGCTGGAGGTGCGCGATCGCCAGCAGGGCGCCGATGACCGCGGCACCGCCCGCCATGTCGGTGCGCATCAGGTGCATGCCGTCGGCCGGTTTCAGCGAGATACCGCCGGTGTCGAAGGTGATCCCCTTGCCCACCAGCACCAGGTGCCCGCCGCGCGCGTCGGCCGGACCGTAGGACAGCTCCAGCAGCCGCGGGGGCCGCGCGGACCCGCCGCCGACGGCGAGCACACCGCCGAAACCGTGCTCGGTGAGCCATTTCTCGTCCCGGACGACGGCGTCGAGCCCGGGGGTCCGCTCGGCGAGCTCGGCGGCGCGGGAGGTCAGCCAGTCGGGATCCTTCACGTTCGACGGCGCGTTGGCCAGGTCGCGCGCCAGCGAGGTGGCCGAGGCCAGCACGCGCGCCCGTCCCGCCCGCTCGCGCAGCGCCGCCTGGTCGGCACCCTCCGGCGCGACCAGCAGCACCTTGCGCAGCCGGGCCGGGGACGGCTCGGCGGTGACCCGGAACCGGTAGGCGCCCAGCGACAGCCCCAGCACCAGCGCGTCCACGGATTCGGGCAACACGCCCGCGGGCAACCGGACCTGCAGGTAGTCGATCTCCGGCGCATCGCCCAGATCGCCGAGCTCGGAGCCGGGGTCACCGCCCTCGACGAGCCGGTCGCGCACCGCGCGGGCGAGTCCGGCACCGGCGCCGCGCCAGTCGGCCCCGGAACCGGCTCCGGCGCCGACCGACCACCCGACGGCCCCACCGGCCGGCGCGAACGGCTGGACCGCTCCCGCCGCGGACGAGGCGCCCACCGCGCGCAACACGTCCGCGTCCAGGCCGAACGCCTCGGCGGCCTCGGTCAGGTCCGGACCGTCCGCGCCCTCCAACACCGGGATCGCGCCGGGCAGACCGTCCCGCCAGGAGGCCACGACGTCCACTTCGACCAGATCGGTCGGAATCACCGGCAGTTCCGGCTCAGTGCGCCGGGTGGAGCGCTGGGTCTGCGATGTGCGGGAGGACTGGGACGAACGGAACACTCCGGAAGCGGACACGCGATGACCCTCCTGCGCGGGACCGGCCCGCGCGCGCTCGAAACCTCGGACCTCGAACCGCTTCGCGGCGGTCCGCTGGGTGCGCACCCGGCGAACGCGGCGCACGTGCCGCAGTGCTCACCTGATCGATTCTCGGGCACCCGCCCGTGGTCCCGGAACCGGGTCCATCCGGGCACCCGGACCGCGGCGGGGTGCAGTCCACGGAATCGCGCCCGGACCGGCACCCCGCACCGCGCGGCGGCCTCAGCCGGTGGCCGACTCCAGCGCATCGCCCAGGTTCTTGGCCTCGTCGAGCGTCATCTCGACGACGAGCCGCCCACCGCCCTCGAGTGGGACGCGCATCACGATGCCGCGTCCCTCCTTCGTCACTTCGAGGGGACCGTCTCCGGTCCTGGGCTTCATGGCCGCCATAGCGTGCTCCCTCCGTGAACTCTTGCCCGCTGGTCGCGGCGACCAGGCAGGGCCCCGGTCCATTGTCCCCCATCCCGAGCCGGGGACGAAACCGAACCGATCAACTGTGTCGCCCGTGCGCTGGTCGAATGCCGCCGCGGGCTGGCAGACTCAGCGCACGCCGAAGCCCTTACGGTGGACTCACGATCACCGCGATCCCCGGGCGAGACCCGTTCCGGCGGGCCACCCGGGGTGGCCGACCGGACCGCGGCGGTGATCGCCGAGGTGCCCGACAACCAGGAGGAACACTGTCCACCCGGGATTCGCGAGCCCGCTCGCGAAGTCCACAGTGGATGACATGCCGAACCGGGTCGCGGCACCGGATCAGATCGAAACGCGAGGAGCGAGAAGTGACCGACGTACTGTTGACCCAGGACTCAGACGGTGTGCGCCTACTCACGCTGAACCGGCCGGAGGCATTCAACTCGCTCAGCGTCGAGCTCAAGGAGGACCTGATCGCGGCGCTGCGCGAAGCCGCCGCCGACGACGCGATCCGCTCCCTGGTGATCACCGGCGCGGGCAAGGCGTTCTGCGCGGGCCAGGACCTCAAGGAGCACACCGACCTGCTGGATTCCGGCGACCCGGCCCCGATGAAGACGGTCGAGGATCACTACAACCCGCTGATCCGGGCCATCACCGCGATGCCCAAACCGGTCATCGCCGCGGTCAACGGGATGGCCGCCGGCGCCGGCGCCTCACTGGCCTACGCCAGCGATCTGCGCGTGGCCGCGGACAACGCCAAGTTCCTGATGGCGTTCGCCAACGTCGGCTTGTCCAGCGACACCGGGGCCTCCTGGACGCTCCCGCGGCTGATCGGCTACGGCCGGGCCATGGAGATGCTGCTGCTGGCCGAACCGGTCGCGGCCGAGGAAGCGCTGCGCATCGGCATGGTCAACCGCGTGGTGCCGGAGGGGTCCGCGGTGGAGGCCGCCACCGAGATCGCCACCCGGATGGCCGCGGGCCCGACCAGCGCCTACGCGCGGATCAAGGAGACCATGCTGGCCGCGGCGTCCGAAGGGCTCACCGAGGCGCTCGAAGTCGAGGCCGGCGCGCAGGGCGAAGCGGCGCAGACCCACGACCACCGCGAGGCCACGGCCGCCTTCGTCGCCAAGCGCACCCCGCAGTTCACCGGCCACTGAGCCCGCCCGCCCCGCGGGATCACCCGCGGGGCGCGCCGCGGCCCTCGGGAGCCAGCCAGCAGCCGCGCAGGTGATCGTCGACCATGCCGACCGCCTGCATCAGGGCGTAGCAGGTGGTCGGCCCCACGAAGGCGAACCCGCGGCGCTTGAGCTCGCGGGCCATCGCCGTGGACTCCGGGGTCGTGGCGGGCACCTCGTCCGCGCTCCGCGGGCGGGCGCGCGGAGCGTCCGGGGCGAACGACCAGAGCAGCTCGTCCAGTCCGCCGGCCAGCTCCAGCACCGCGCGGGCGTTGCCGATCGCCGCGTCGATCTTGGCCCGGTTGCGCACGATGCGCGCGTCGGCGAGCAGCTCCGCCCGCTCCGGCTCGCCGAACGCGGCCACCCGCACCGGATCGAAACCGGCGAACGCGTCGCGGAACGCGGGCCGCTTGCGCAGGATCGTCAGCCAGGACAGCCCGGACTGGAACGCCTCCAGCGTGATCCGCTCGAACAGCGCCGACTCGCCGTGCAGCGGCCGTCCCCATTCCCGGTCGTGGTACTCGGCGTAGTCGGCGGGTCGCGCACCCCACGGGCAACGCCGCAGACCGTCCGCACCGGGCAGGACCTGCTGGTCAGGCACCTGCACTCCCGTCCCGCTCCGCAGCGCACAACTCGGCGAACCCGGTCAGCGAGCGACGCAGACCCCAGGTGAACGCGGGGCGCACCGCAGGCCACAGCAGCCCGCCGCCCACGGGCAGGACCAGCCGTTCCCACCACACGAACGTCGCCGCGCCGTTGCCGCAGCGGATCACGTCGAAACCCCCGTCGCCGCGGACCAGCTCACCGTCGTGCCGGACCCGGCAGCTGCGCGGCGGCTGCCACTCCACCACCGTCATGTGGTCGACGACCCCCGCGCCGCGCAACCCGGTCACCGCCATCAGCCTGCTGCCCGCACCGCCGTCCCCGGCGACCAGGTGCACCTCGGTGCCCAGCATCCACTCCCGCTGACGCGCCCAATCGGTGGCCAACGACCAGACCGCTTCCGGGGGTGCCTGCACCGGGACGGCCACCCGGACCTCGGCGGTGCGCGCGCTCATGCCGGGTCGTCCTGTCCGCGCTCGCCGTCCTCGGGCGTGCCCGACTCGGGGTCCGGCTCGGCCGCGGAGCGCGAGCGGTGCAGTTCCTCGCCCGCGGCGTCCAGCTGGCGTTCCAGCACGGCCACCTGGCCGCGCAGCTCGTCGAGCTCACCGGCGAGCCGGTCCAGCGTCCAGTCGACCTCGGCGGCCTTGTACCCGCGCACGACCTGCTGGAACCGCAGGTCGCGCACGTCGTCGCCCTCGATGCCGCGCGCGGGCAGCCGGGTCGGCGTCGCACCGGGCGGCAGCGGGGCGAGCTGTTCCCCGCGCCCGAAGACGAGCGAGGCGAGCAGGTAGACGACCGCCGCGACGGCCAGGACCACGAAGACGTACACGAGCGCACTAGCCACGGTCACCCATCGTGGCACGCATCGTGCACAGATCGAACCACCACGCCCGACGCCATCGGTCGGACGTTCCGGAGGGCGGCGTGGAGAGGTTCCGCTACCGGCCCGCGAGCCCGTTCACCGCGGTCCGGCCGACGAGGTCAGGTGCGGACCGGGGTTTGCAGGACGCCTTCGATGGCGCTGGTGAACTCGCGCCAGGCGCGGCGTTCGGCGGCGAGTTCTTGCGCACCGGCGCTGGTCAGCTGGTAGGTGCGGCGTTGCCGCCCGCCCACGGTGCTCCACGAACTCCGCACGTATCCCGCCCGCTCCAGGCGACGCAGGGCCGGGTATACCGTCCCGGTGGGGAGATCGAGTGCTCCCCCACTGCGCTCCTGGAGCGCTTCGATGATCGCGTAGCCGTGCAGCGCCCGGCCGTCCAGCGTCGCCAGCAGCAGGGCGTCCAGGTGACCGCGTAGCGCATCAGCCTTCACGGGTAGCCACTCTACGGTCATTTCCGAGCACTGTCACCGGCTGACGACAACAGGACCTAGGTCCTTTCGCGATCCTGACCAGTCATGATCCGGGACACACCGGCCCGTTCTGCGCCGTTCGGGTGGAAAGCGCAGGAAGCGGCGCCCCCGGAGCGCTCCGGTGCGCAGACCCCGCGGACGAGGAGTCGGATCGCACGAGTGACGGGAGTTGCACTCGGTGCACCAGCACACCGGAACCCAGCAGACGGAAGCCCTGCACGCCGAAGCCCAGCAGACCGAACCCCCGAAGACCCCGCTCGAACAGCTGCGGTGGGCGTGATCGAGAGCCATCCGGAACCCGGCGTCGAGCGCGATGAGGCGCAGTGGCGCCTGCAGGAGCTCGTCGAGGAACTCGACCGCGACGGTCCCAGCACCCGCCGGGTCAGAGCGCGCTGGTTGCGCCTGGTCCCGCCGCTGACCGCGGTGCGGCCGGACGTACCGGTGGCCCGGTCGTCGAAGCTCCTGGACGCGGCCCTGCCGCAGCGCTGAGCCGACGACTCAGGCCAACGCCCGCAGCACCTGGTCCGGTGGGCGGGTCCCGGCGATGCTCGCCACCATGTCCAGAGCGCGCCGGGTCTCGCCCACGTGATGCGCGCGGAACACGCGGGCACCGCCGAACGCGGCCACCGCGGTCGCGGCGAGCGTGCCTTCCAGCCGCTCGTCCACGCCCGCGCCCAGCGTCTCACCGATGAAGTCCTTGTTGGACAGAGCCATCAGCACCGGCCAGCCGGTGCCCACCAGTTCGCCGAGTCGGCGCAGCAGTTCCAGCCCGTGCCAGGTGTTCTTGCCGAAGTCGTGCGTGGGATCGATGAGCACGCCCGCGGCCGGCACCCCCCGCTGCACGACATCGCGCGCCCGTTCGGCCAGTTCCTCGGCGACCTGCGCGACCACGTCGGTGTAGCGCACCCGGAACGGATCGGTGCGCGGCGCCAACCCGCCGGTGTGCGAGCAGACCATGCCGACGCCGAATTCCGCGGCGACCTCCGGCAATCGCGGATCGGCGCCCGCCCAGGTGTCGTTGATGAGGTCCGCGCCCGCCGCGCACACCTGCCGGGCGACCTCGCGGCGCCAGGTGTCCACGCTGAGCACGAGCCCGGGGTGCCGCTCGCGCATCGCGGCGACGAACGGGACGACGCGCCTGCTCTCCTCGGCGGCGTCCACGACCTCGCCTTGCGCGCCCGCGCGCACCCCGCCGATGTCCACGATGTCGGCGCCCTCGTCGACCGCGCGGTCGACGGCCTCGGCGGCCGCACCGGTGGCGAACGTGCGCCCGCGGTCGAAGAAGGAGTCCCGGGTGCGGTTGACGATCGCCATCACCAGCGGTCGGTCGCCGGGCATCTGCTTGTCCCGGAAGCGCAGCGGCGGCACGTCCCGCTCCGGGCCGGTGCCGCCGGTCATGCCGCGCACGCGTCGAGGGCGGATTCCACGTCGGCGACCACGGTCAGCGCGTCCAACGAGCGCTGCGAAGCGAAACCGCTGTCCACCAGCTGCTGCAGCCAATCGAGCAGCCCGCGGAAGTGGCCGTCCGGATCCAGCAGCACCACCGGTTTCTCGTGCATCCCGATGTAGCGCGCCGTCCAGATCTCGAACAGCTCCTCGCAGGTCCCGATACCGCCGGGCAAGGTGAGGAACGCGCTGGCGTGCGCGTCCATCAGCCCCTTGCGCTCGCGCATCGTCTCCACGACCAGCAGCTCGTCCGCGTCGTCGTCGGCGACCTCCTTGTCCACCAGCGCCCGCGGGATGACGCCGATGGTGCGCGCACCGCCGGAGCGGGCGGCCCGGGCGACCTCGCCCATCATCGAGACCCGGCCGCCCCCGGAAACCAGGTCCCACCCGCGCTTGGCGATCGAGGTGCCCACCTCGGCGGCCAGGTCGAGGTAGTGCTGCGGAACCGGGCCCGAGGCGCAGTACACGCAGACCGAAACGTCCACATCGGACTCGATGCCGCTCAATGCGCCGCCTCCCACGCTTCGTAGGCCTCGTGCACCACGCTCATCGCGTCGTCCACGTCATCGGTCAGGTGCAGCAGCGCCAGATCCTTGGCATCGATCTTGCCGGAGGCGTGCATGCTGTCCCGCACCCAGTCGTACAGCCCCTGCCAGTAGGACTTGCCGAACAGCACGATCGGGAACTTGGTGACCTTCTTCGTCTGCACCAGGGTCAGCGACTCGAACAGCTCGTCCAGCGTGCCGAAACCGCCCGGCAGGCAGATGAACGCCTGCGCGTACTTGACGAACATGGTCTTGCGCACGAAGAAGTAGCGGAAGTTGACGCCCAGGTCCACCCACGGGTTCAGCCCTTGCTCGAAGGGCAGCTCGATGCCGAGCCCGATGGACAACCCACCGGCCTCGGACGCACCGCGGTTGACCGCCTCCATGGTCCCCGGCCCGCCGCCGGTGATCGCGCCGCAGCCGATCCCGGCCAGCGCCGCGCCGATCTCCACGCCCCGCTGGTACTCCGGGTCCTCGCGCGGCGTCCGGGCGGAGCCGAACACCGTCACGGCGCGCGGCACCTCGGCCAGCGCACCGAAGCCCTCGACGAACTCCGACTGGATGCGCAGCACCCGCCACGGATCGGTGTGCACCCAGTCCGTCGGACCGCGGGAGTCCAGCAGCCGCTGGTCGGTCGTGCTCGCTTCGCTCAACCGGGATCGGCGCAGCACCACGGGTCCGCGCTGCTTCTCCTGCGGGCGCTCGGCACCGTTCGGGCGTTCGATCGTCATGCTGTCGAGAGTACGCAGCCCGCGCGCGGGGCAGAACACGCCCCGACCGCGCGCTGATGTGAGAATCGCCTGTTCACAAGGGATTCACCCGGGCGTACGGGCGCAGCATCACGACGCGCCGAGGAATCGCCTCAGCACCTCGGCGCAGTGCCGGATCTGCGCCGTCGGCACGTTCTCCTGCCTGGTGTGCGCCAGGGTCGGCGAGCCAGGGCCGAAGTTCACCGCCGGCAGGCCGCGGGCTGCGAACCTCGCCACATCGGTCCAGCCCAGCTTGGCGACCGGCTCGGCCCCCGAGGCGCGCACCAGCTCGGCCGCCGGGCCCGCGGACAGCCCGGGCAGCGCACCTCCGGACCGGTCCACCACCTCGACGTCGTAGCCGGCGAACAGCTCCCGCAGGTGTGCCTCGGCCTCGGCGACCGACGTGTCCGGGGCGAACCGGTGGTTCACGGTCACCACACAGCTGTCCGGGACCACGTTGCCGGCCACACCGCCCTCGATGCGCACCGCCTGCAGACCCTCGCGGAACTGCAGCCCGTCGATCACCGGGTTCCGCGGCACGTACTCGGCCAGCGCGCGCAGGACCGGCTCGGCGGCGTGCACGGCGTTGGACCCCATCCACGCCCGCGCGGTGTGCGCCCGGGTCCCGTTGGTGCGCACCTCGACGCGCATCGTGCCCTGGCAGCCGGCCTGGATCCCCGCGTCGGAGGGCTCGCCCACGATCGCCAGATCGCCGTCCAGCCACTCCGGCAGCTCCCGCTCGATCCGGTTCAGGCCGTTGCGCTCGGCCTCGACTTCCTCGCAGTCGTAGAACACGAAGGTCAGGTCGTGGCGCGGTTCGGTGAGCGCGGCCGCCAGGTGCAGCAGGACCGCGTCCCCGCCCTTCATGTCCACCGAGCCGCACCCGTGCAGCAGCTCGTCGGCGCCGCTGCCGGTGCGGTGCGACGGCAGGTTGTCGTTGATCGGGACCGTGTCCAGGTGCCCGGCCAGCACGACCCGCGAGTCCCGGCCCAGCTCGGTGCGGGCCAGCACCGCGTCCCCGCTGCGCACCACCCGCAGGTGCGGGGCCGCGGTGACCAGCGCCTGCTGCACGGCATCGGCGAGGGGTCGTTCGGAGCCGGAGACGCTGGGGATGTCCACCAACGCTGCGGTGAGGTCGACGGGGTCCGCGGTGAGGTCCAGTGCAGCGGTCACGCTCGGCAGGCTAACCGCCGGCGCAGGTCCACCGCCGCCCGGTTCCGCAGCGGCTCACCCGGCGTTTCCGCGGTCGGGCCCCTGTGGGGCCGCGCGCGCCCGCTGCGACTACCGTTTCCGGTATGAGCAGTGCGCAGACCCCCGACCCGCAGACGACGGGTGCCCACGGCGTGGGCCTGGCGACCGTGACCGACGACGGCACCGTGCTGGACACCTGGTATCCCACGGTGAAGCTGGACGAGCCGGGCGAGTCCGGCAGCACCCGGCTGTCCGCCGAGGAGGCCGCCGAGCACCTGGGTGCGGCCGGAGCCGCGCTGGTCGGGCGGGACGATGCCCGCGGCGTGGAGGTGGTCGCGGTCCGCTCGGTGATCGGCAGCCTGGCCGACGAACCGGCGGACACGCACGACCTGTACCTGCGGCTGCACCTGCTGTCCCACCGGCTGGTGCGCCCGCACGGGCAGAACCTGGACGGCATGTTCGGACTGCTGGCCAACGTGGTGTGGACCAACCACGGCCCGTGCCCGGTGGAGGGCTTCGAGGCGACCCGGCTGCGGCTGCGCTCCCGCGGCGCGGTGACCGTCTACAGCGTGGACAAGTTCCCGCGCATGGTCGACTACGTCATCCCGTCCGGCGTGCGCGTCGGCGATGCCGACCGCGTCCGGCTGGGCGCGCACCTGGCCAGCGGCACGACCGTGATGCACGAGGGCTTCGTCAACTTCAACGCGGGAACGCTCGGCGCCTCGATGGTCGAGGGCCGCATCTCGGCCGGCGTCGTGGTCGGCGACGGTTCGGACGTGGGCGGTGGCGCGTCGATCATGGGCACGCTGTCCGGCGGCGGCAAGGAGGTCATCTCGGTCGGCGAGCGCTGCCTGATCGGTGCCAACGGCGGCTCGGGGATCTCGCTCGGCGACGACTGCGTGGTCGAGGCCGGCCTGTACGTGACCGCGGGCACCAAGGTGACCCTGCCCGACGGCACGATCACCCGCGCCCGCGAGTTGTCCGGCTCGAACGGACTGCTGTTCCGCCGGAACTCCACCAGCGGGACCGTCGAGGTCACCACCCGCTCCGGCGGCAAGGTCGAGCTCAACGCCGCCCTGCACGCCAACGACTGACGCCCGGGTGGCCGGGGGCGGGGCGCCGCCCACCGGCCCTACCATCGGCGCATGGGCGCCGAGCAGGACATCCGGGACGTCGCCGCGGCGGTGCGGCTGCCCGAAGCGCCGCCCGACCCGGGCCGCGCGGCGCCGGTGGCCGAACTGGTGCGCACCGGGCTGCACACCCGGCTGCGCGCGGTCCTGGCGCACGACCCGGGCACTCGCCGCGATTCGGATCCCGAGCAGCTGCACCAGATGCGGGTGTCCGTGCGCCGGATGCGCGCGATGCTCAAGTCCGGGCGGCCGTTCCTGGACACCGCCCGCTCCGAACCGCTGCGCGCCGAATTGGGCTGGCTCGGCCGGGCACTCGGTCCGGTGCGCGATCTGGACGTGCTGCTGGCTCGGCTGGACGAGCAGGCCGAGCTGCTGCCCGCCGCGGAGCGCGCCGCCGCGCAGGACCTGCTGGGTGGGTTGCGCGCGGAACGCGAGCGGGCGCGCGCGGATCTGGTGGCCGCGCTGGACGGCGAGCGGTACCTGCGCCTGCTGCAGGACGCGGCGGATGCGGTGCGTGCCGGGATCGCCGCACCGGACTCCACTGCGGACGGAGCGCGGGAACTGCGCCGGGCCATGCGCGCGCAGCTGCGCAAAGTGGAGGAGCAGGTCGCCCGGCTGCCCACAGATCCGGCGGACGAGCAGTTGCACGCGCTGCGGATCCGCGGCAAGCGGATCCGCTACACGGCCGAACTCGCCCGGCCGATCTCCGGAAAACCGGTGCGGCGCTTGCTCAAGAAGGCCGAACGCTTCCAGGACGTGCTCGGCGCGCACCAGGACGCTTGCGTGACCGCGCACCGGGTGCGCGAGCAGCTGGCCACCGCGGGCGGGGACACCGCGGCGGCCTTCGCGGCCGGCCGCCTGGTGGAACGCGAGTCCGCCCGCCGCGCGGAGCAACGAGCCCGCTGGCAGCGCAGTTGGCGGGAACTCCGCAACGCCGGTCGGAAGCTGTAGCGATCAGCCCGCGAGGCGCTGCGCGGCGGCGGCGACCCGCTCGTCCGAGGCGGTGAGCGCGATGCGCACGTGCTGCTCGCCCGCGGGTCCGTAGAAGGTCCCCGGGGCGGCCAGGATGCCGCGCTGGGCGAGCAGGTCCACCGTGCGCCAGGCGTCCTCGCCGCGGGTGGCCCACAAGTACAGCCCGGCGGCGGAGTGCTCGATGATGAATCCGGCGGCTTCCAGCGCGGGACGCAGCTGCGCCCGCCGGTTGGCGTAGAGCTCGCGCTGGGCGGCGACGTGGTCGTCGTCGTCGAGCGCGGCGGTGATCGCCTCCTGCACCGGGCGAGGCACGATCATGCCCGCGTGCTTGCGCAGTTCCAGCAGCCTGCTCACCAGCACCGGGTCCCCGGTGACGAACCCGGCGCGGTATCCGGCGAGGTTGGCGGACTTGGACAGCGAGTGCACCGCGAGTACCCCGGTGCGGTCGGCGCAGACGGCGGGGTGCAGCACGGAGACCGGCTCAGCGTCCCAGCCCAACGAGAGGTAGCACTCGTCCGAGGCGATGATCGATCCGGCCGCGCGCGCCGCGCTGACCGATTCGCGCAGCTGCGCGGCGTCGAGCACCTGGCCGGTGGGGTTCGACGGGGAGTTCAACCAGGTCAACACGGTTCCGGCAGGCGGCGCCTCACCGGGGGCCAGCCGGACGACCTCGGCACCCGCCAGCGTCGCACCCGCCTCGTAGGTCGGGTAGGCGAGCTCGGGCACCGCGACGACGTCCCCGGGGCGCACGCCGAGCAGCGTGGGCAGCCACGCGACGAGCTCCTTGGAACCGATGGTGGGCAGCACGGCGTCCGTGGGGACATCGGCCACCCCGAACCGCCGCTGCAGCGCACCGGCGGCGGCCGCGCGCAGTTCCGGAGTGCCGTGCGTGGCCGGGTATCCCGGGACGTCGGCCACCGAGGTCAGCGCCCGCTGCAGGACGTCCGGGACCGGATCCACCGGGGTTCCCACGGACAGGTCGACGATCCCGTCCGGGTGGGCGGCGGCCGTGGCCTTCACCTCGGCCAGCGTGTCCCAGGGGAACTCCGGCAGCTGCGGACCGCGGCGCCCGGACGCCGAAGCGCCCGGGCTGGTCGCGGAGCTCATTCCGCCTGCGGAGGCAGGCTGGTGACGGGCTCCACGTCCTTCTCGACCTTGCCGACCTTGGCGGCGCCGCCCGGCGAACCGAGGTCGTCGAAGAAGTCGACGTTCGCCTTGGTGTACGCGGCCCACTCGTCCGGTACGTCGTCTTCGTAGTAGATGGCCTCCACCGGGCACACCGGCTCGCAGGCACCGCAGTCGACGCACTCGTCCGGGTGAATGTAGAGCATCCGCCCGCCCTCGTAGATGCAGTCGACAGGGCACTCCTCGATGCATGCCTTGTCGAGCACGTCGACGCAGGGCTCGGCGATCACGTAGGTCACGGTTGATCTCCTGCTCGAAGCGTTGTCACCGCGCAGGAATCTCCTGACGCGACAACTGACAGTATCTCTCCTGCCCCGCACGCACGTAACTGGTCCACAGCGCGGGAGCCCGCAGCACTCTAGTGCTCGGCGGTTAACGGCGTAAACCAGAACGGCGGCCGCTCAGCCGATCACGCACCGGCGCGCCATGGCAGCGCGCCCGTACCCTCGGGTAACCCCACTGCATCGACGGTGGCAGCGGGCTCGGCGCACCGCCACCCGGCGGCGGGAGGCGCACCGGCCCGCGGAGCGGGTGCCGTTCACCACACCCATGCGTCGCAATCCCGCGCCGCAGGCGTCAGATCCCGCGCTTGCCCAGCTGGATGCCGAGCATCATGGCCCCCGGCAGCGCTCCGCCACCGATCAGCAGCAGGGCGCGCCAGTCGCCGATGAGCACGATGTCCCCACCGGGGCCGAGCACACCGAACACGAACATCGCCACCAGCCACGCCAGCAGCGGCGCGGCGGCCACCAACCTGCTCCGGGACAACCGGGCGGCCTCGGCCACCAGCAGCGGCGTGGTCACCGCCGCGACCGCGGCCGTG
This sequence comes from Saccharopolyspora montiporae, assembly GCF_015209505.1. Lineage (GTDB taxonomy): Bacteria > Actinomycetota > Actinomycetes > Mycobacteriales > Pseudonocardiaceae > Saccharopolyspora > Saccharopolyspora montiporae. Next base: position 70,200 of record NZ_JADEYC010000023.1, on the reverse strand, counting down.
ATCGGGAACTGCACGGTACCCAGCCACAACGGCAGGAACAGCAGTTCCAGCACCGCCAGCAGCACGGCGTCGAGCACCAGGACGCCCAGCAGGACGCGATCGCGCGCGGTCATCGCGGCTCCGTCCCGAGCACGCCCAGCCCGCCGAACAGGTCGCTGCCGCACCCCTGCGGATCACCGGCGCCCAGCACGAAGTGCTCGGTGCGCACGACCGGGTGCGCGATGCCGTTGGACAGCGCGTACGCGGCCACCCCGGCACCGCCGTCCCAGCGGTCCGCCCACACCTGCACCTGGGTGCCGTGCGCCCGCAGCGCGCTCATCTTGGCGGGCAGGTGCTCGGTCACGTCCAGCACCGCGTCCACCGACGCGTCGTCCACCCCGGCCAGCTCGTGCGGTTCGGGCAGGTGGAACGGCAGGTCCGGCGCGCCCCGCAGCGCGCCCAGCCCGGCGGTGATCGCCCCGCGCGAGGGCACCGAGTAGAAGACCCGCTGCACATCGGGGACGTCCGCGGCCGCGGCCACCGTCACCTCGTGCGCGCGCACGTGGTCCGGGTGCCCGTAGCCGCCGTCGGCCGCGTAGCTGACCACGACCTGCGGTCTGAACTCGCGCAGGACGTCGGTCAGGGCCGCGGTCTGCGCAGCGCGGTCACCGACCGCGAACGCCCGCGGGTGCGCGTCCGGCAGCGCGGTGGCCCGGCCCGGCTCGGCCCACAGCATCCCGGAATCGCGCCAGCACCCGATCCCGCCGAGGAACCGGTGGTCGGTCACGTGCAGCGCGGCGCAGGCCGAGCGCAGTTCGCCGACCCGGTAGCCGCCGAGCTGGTCGGCCCGATCGGCGGCCAGACCGCGCAGGCTCTCCGGGATGACCTCACCCTCTTCGCCGAGCGTGCAGGTCACCACGATCACCTGCACACCGCGCGCGGCGTAGCGGGCGATCGTGCCGCCGGTCCACAGCGTTTCGTCGTCCGGATGCGCGTGCACCAGCAACAACCGAGGAGGAGCCGTCAGCGTCACGTCCCCAGCCTATGCACCGCCCGGCCGGGCGCCGATGCGCGGGGCGCGGCCCGCTCAGTAGCCGTCGTCGTCGGCGTGCGTGCCCAACCACTGCGCCGCGGTGGAGAACGGTCCGGCGAACCCGTTGCCGGGCCGCACCCCCTCGACCTCCTTGCGCACGGCCAGCACCTGGGCCTGCTGGTACAGCGGTACCGCAACGGCGTCGCGCCACAGCACCGATTCGACCTCGTCGGAGACCTTGTCGAACGGCACCTCACCGCTGAGGCCGGCCTCGATGGTGGGCTGCAGCAGCCGGTCGCAGAAGCCCGCGGCGTTGTACGGGAACGGCGTCTCCCCACCCGGGGACACGCCCGGGCAGCCGTAGGCCGAGGCGAGCATCGACGCCGGATCCCCACCCGCCGGGCGCGGGGCGACGGCCATGTCCACGGACCCGGCACCGCCGGTACCGGTCGAGCGCGGGTCGGCGGCCAGCATGTCGCCGAAGAGCTGGTCCCCGGTCGGCGTGACCACGGTGGCCTGGATGCCCTGCGCGCGCAGCTGCTCGGCCGCCGTCTCGGCGATGGCGATGTAGGACTCGTGCTCGAACGGGGCCGCGATGACCAGGTTGAGCGGGCGGCCGTCCCGCAGCCACGCTCCCGCGCTGCGCTCGTAGCCCGCCTCGGTCAGCAGCCGTTCGACGCGCTGCGGATCGGGCGCCGGCGGGATCGCGCCCGGCGGCTCGGTCGGCCGGTAGGCCTCCTCGGACGGCGAGAGCACCTGGGCGTGCGCGGGCAGCTGGCCCGCGGGCCGACCACCGGTGCCGGCCTCCACGAGCCGGTTGCGGTCCAGCGCGGCGGTGACCGCGCCGCGCACGCCGGGATCGGACATGCCGCGGCTGTCCGGGCGCAGCAGCAGCTCCATCGTCACGGGGCGCGGCATGTTGATGAGGTCGACGGTGTCGCCGAGCTCCTCCAGCGAACGCATGGTGGCGGCGTCCGCGCCGAACAGCGCCATGTGGCTGTCCCCGCTGCGCAACGCCTCGACCTGGCGCGCGTTGTCCACCGCGCGCAGCACGAGCCGGTCCGAGCGCGCGGGTTCGCCCCAGAAGCGGTCGTTGCGCTCCAGCACGATCTCACCGCGGTCGAGGTCGACCTGGCGGATGGCGAACGGCCCGCCGGACGCCGGGTAGCCGTCGTCGAGCACGGTCGACCAGCCACGCGGTGCGTCCCGCAGTAGGTGCGCGGGCAGCAGGTTGTCGAACAGCGTCCGCCAGCCCGGATACGGGCGCTCGAAGGTCACCTCGACGGTCTTGCCACCGCGCCGCGAGGCGACGTCCTCGATCAACCGGTAACCGGCGGGCTCGGCGACGCCGGGCTGCGAGCGCAACTGCTCCCACAGGTAGACGAAGTCCTCGGCGGCGATCGGCGCGCCGTCCGACCAGCTGGCCTGGCGCTGGATGTCGTAGCGGACGGTGAAGTCGTCGGTGCCGGGCACGACCTCGGCCGACTCCATGAGCGTCGTGTCCAGCTGCAGGCTGCCGTCCTCGGCGGGCCGGAACACCGACGGCAGCATCAGATCGGCCAGCGCGGAACTGGTCGGCGACATGTCGGCGAGCGCGTGCGGGTTGAACCCGCCTTCCAGCTCGTCCACACCGACCACGACCTCGACCGGCATCGGCTGCTCGGGCGGCGCGCTGGTGGTGGTGGACGGTGCGTCCGGTGGTGGTTCGGAGACCACCGGCGGTGGCGGGGCGTTGCTGCAGGCGGCCAGGAGGCAGGTCGCGGTCGCGAACAGGGAGACCGCTGCCCACGGCCGACGCCGTCCCTGGAACACGCCGGTCCTCCCCTCGTCAGCGCGCCCGGGCCGCCGCCACGACCGGGCTCCGGCGCGGACGGCGCCGGTCGTCCCATGGTTGCGGCCCCCGCGGCCGGGACCGACACCGGGGCCCCGATGGCGGGCATTCTCGCAGGTGGCGAGGGCACCTGCTGCGGGACGACACGAACGCGCCCGGCCCGGTGCCGCAGCGACCGGACCGGGCGCGCCGGTGGTGCACGAGCCTCAGCCGTTGTCGCGGGCCTTGGCGCGGGAACGCTCGCGGGACCGGGTGGTGCCGTCCAGCGTGGTCTTGCGCACGCGGATCACGTTCGGCCCCACCTCGACGCACTCGTCGGCGGAGCAGAACTCCAGCGCTTCCTCCAGCCCGAGGGCGTGCGGACGGGCCAAGCGCTCCAGCTCCTCCGACCCGGCCGAACGCATGTTGGTGAGCTTCTTCTCCTTGGAGATGTTCACGTCGAGGTCCTCGGCGCGCGGGTTCTCGCCCACGACCATGCCCTCGTAGACCTCGTTGCCCGGCTCGACGAAGAACGTGCCGCGGTCGGACAACTGCATCAGCGCGTAGCTGGTCGCCGCGCCCGCCCGGTCGGCCACCAGCGAACCGGTGTGCCGGGTGCGCAGTTCACCGACCCACGGGAAGTAGCCCTCGAAGACGTGGTTCGAGATGCCGGTGCCGCGGGTCTCGGTGAGGAAGTCGGTGCGGAAACCGATCAGTCCGCGGGCGGGCACCACGTACACGAGCTTGATCCGGCCGGTGCCGTGCCCGTCCATCGTCTCCATCTTGCCCTTGCGCCCGGCCAGCAACTGGGTGATCGCGCCGAGGTGCTCCTCCGGGGAGTCGATGCTCAGCCGCTCGAAGGGCTCGCACAGCTTGCCGTCGATGGTCTTGGTGACGACCTGCGGCTTGCCGACGGTGAGTTCGAAGCCCTCCCGGCGCATGGTCTCCACCAGCACCGCCAGTGCGAGCTCGCCGCGGCCCTGGACCTCCCAGGCGTCGGGCTGCTCGGTCGGCACGACCTTCATGCTCACGTTGCCGATGAGCTCGGCGTCCAGCCGGGCCTTGACCTGGCGCGCGGTGACCTTGGTGCCGCCGTTGCGCCCGGTCAGCGGGGAGTTGTTCGCACCGATGGTCAGCGAGATCGCCGGGTCGTCGACCGTGATGCGCTCCATCGGCCGCGGGTCGTCCGGGTCGGCGAGCGTGTCGCCGATGGTGATGTCCGGGATGCCCGCGATGGCCACCAGGTCACCGGCCGAGGCTTCCGCGCACGGGACGCGGTCGAGGTTCTCGGTGATGAGCAGCTCGGTGAGCCGGACCTTCTGCACGCTGCCGTCCTCGCGGCACCAGCCGACGGTCTGCCCCTTGCGCAGCGTGCCGGATTGGATCCGGCACAGCGCGATACGGCCGAGGAACGAGGACGCGTCCAGGTTGGTGACCAGCGCCTGCAGCGGGGAGTCCAGGTCGACCCGCGGGGCGGGGACGTGCTTGAGCAGCACCTCGAACAGGGCGTCCAGGTTGCCGTCCTCCGGGGGCTCGCCGTCGACCGGCCGGGCCAGCCCGGCACGGCCCGCGCGCGCGGAGGCGTAGATGACGGGCAGGTCGAGCACGGCCTCCATGTCCAGCTGGGTCTCCCCGTCGTCGAGCTCGGAGGCGAGTTCGAGCAGCAGGTCGTGCGTCTCGTCCACCACCTCGGCGCAGCGAGCGTCCGGGCGGTCGACCTTGTTCACCACGAGGATCACCGGAAGCCCGGCGGCCAGCGTCTTGCGCAGCACGAACCGGGTCTGCGGCAGCGGACCCTCGCTGGCGTCGACCAGCAGCACGACACCGTCCACCATGGACAGCGCGCGCTCCACCTCGCCGCCGAAGTCGGCGTGGCCGGGGGTGTCGACCACGTTGATGGTCACCGGCCCGCCTTCGGTCTCGCGGCGGATGGCGGTGTTCTTGGCGAGGATCGTGATGCCCTTCTCGCGCTCCAGGTCATTGGAGTCCATCACGCGGTCGACCGGGTCGGCCCGCTCGCCGAAGGCGCCGGACTGCCGCAGCATCGCGTCGACCAAGGTGGTCTTGCCGTGGTCGACGTGCGCGACGATCGCGACGTTGCGCAGGTCACTGCGATTTGGGGTGGCGGACACGCGAATACTCCTGGATCGACGAGGAACGTGGCGCGGCGGGTTCGTCGACGGTTCGGCCGGGGCTCCGCGGCACCGCGACTGCGGAGCTCACACAGGCGGCGCCCCGCGGCAGCGGGGCCGCTCAGGTCGACGCGCGGCCTCGTCCAGGATAGGGCAACGCCCGCAGCAGGTGTCCGGCGCGTGCGCGCGAACACCGCGGCGGGCCGGTGAGACACCGCACACGCGGCGCGGCGGAAGCGTGCGGGGCTCGCGTTCCCGGGCCGGGACGGCCACCGGGCAGCCGCGCCTCGCATCGAGGCGCGACGGCCCGGTCACCCACCCGGACGCGGTTGCTCGCGATCGAATTCGGCGAGCACGGAACAGCACCGCCCGCGCGATCGAAAACTCCCGACTGCCCGATCGTGCGAAGGAATCCGAAGCCGCGCGGAGAAATCACCAAGGGAGTTCAAAGAAAGGGCAAAACAATCACCGCACGCGGTTCCGGGCGACGAATTGCCGTCCGCGGGCGCGTTCGCCGGGGTTTCCCTTCCGCGGGCGGCTGCCCGCTACTCGGAGGCCGCGGGTTCCAGCCGGTCCGCGTACTTGGCGAGCTCGGGGACGGTGCGCAGCGCCTCGAACTCGACGACCTCGTAGCGGGCCAGTTTGTGCAGGGCGAACGGGTCGGTGGCCAGGATGGCGTCCAACCTGCCGCGGGACATCGCGCGGGCGATGATCACCCCGCCGCTGCGCGGGTGCCGGTGCCCGGCGGCGATGAAGTCACCCGCGTCGTAATGCCGGGTGACCCATTCGTAGTGATCCACGAGACGCGTGTCGATCTCGGTTTCCGGAGCCGTGTACTGCAGCAAGACCACATACATTCCTTCACGGTAACTCCGCATCCCGGCGGCTGCCGATCATCACGCCCGATCGGATCAGGAAATGACCGCCGCACCCAGCGACGTTCGCCCAATTGTTCGGAATGCGGCGCGGAATTGTCCCGAACGCGCGGATTTCACCGCAGCAGCGGGCGCAACGAGTGCACCAGCACCCGGTCGGCGTCCAGCCAGTCGAGCTCGCCGAGCTCGGCGGCGCCCACCCAGCGGACCTGGCGGTGCTCCAGGGCCGCCGCGGTGGCCCCGTCGGCGGGCCGCGCGAGGTGCACGCGCAGCAGCAGGTGGTCGCCGAGCGGGACATCGGTACCGATCCGCCCGCGCGGGCGCACGCCGATCCCCAGCTCCTCGACGCATTCGCGCACCACCGCGTCCTGCTCGTCCTCGCCGTCCTCGACCCGGCCTCCGGGCAGCTCCCAGCGCCCGGCGAGCTCGGCGGGCCGCGCGCGCTGCTGCACCAGCAGCCGCCCGTCGCGCACGATCGCGGCGCCGACGACGATCCGCCGCCGCGCCCACGACTCGGCCAGCTCGCGCACCACCGCAACCCGGGACCGCAGCAGCCGCAGCACGAACCGCCGCACCACGGCCGCGTCGGCCAGCCTGCCGAGACCGCCGAACGGGGCGCGCCAGGACACCGCGTCGGTCAACCGCGTGTGCGGACCGGCCGCAACGAGGTGGCCGTCGTGCGCCAGCTCGGGCAGCGGGCCGCGCACCAGGACGGAGGACAGGCCGGTGGTGTCGGCGCGCAGCACCCGGGTGGTCAGCGGCACGGGCAGTCCGGCGATGCGGGCGCGCCAGGACAGCTCGTCGCCGGGCACCAGCAGCTCCCCGGTTCCGGCCGCGGCGCGGGCGCGCACCCCGGCCGCCGCCAGGGCGGTCTCGGCCGTCGCGGTGTGCCGCAGCGCGGCCGCCACCACCTCCGGCGGGGCGTGCACCAGACCCGTGTTCCGCAGCACCGACACGGCGGACCATCCTGCCGCAGCCGGCGCCCGGGCCCGGCACGCGGTTCGGCGAGTGCGCCGGGCGACCACCCGGTCACCCACGCGCAATGTGACCTCGTTCGCCACCGCACCAACACGACGGTGAGGCGCATCACATTTTCACCCAGCGCGCACCGGCCTGCGCACCCCCGCGCGCAGCGGCGAACACTCAGGCCAGCACCGCTGCGACGTGCGATCCATCGTTGCGAAAGTAGCAAGATCCCAGCCCCGGATCTCGTGGCGAGCTCAACACCATTTGACATATCGAGCCTGCATATGGCGGGTTGACAGGCCCAAAGCCTTCGGTAAGAGTCAACGCACTCGATTGACTCATCAATCAATCGCAGCGAAGACGCAATGCGAGCGGGGCGTTCGCCGCGCGTGCTGTGGCGCGCAGTTCAGCAGCCGGAGGCGCTGCTGCGAACCGGCCGGACGCGGTACGCCCCGCACAACACGGGAGGTTTCCGCGCAGATGCCGAGCTCAGGGCAGGCGAACTCAGGCCCGAGTCGTCGCGATTTCCTCCGGTACGCCGCGGCAGGCGCCGGCGTGGTCGGAGCGGGCACTGCGCTCACCGGATGCGCCGGTGGCGCGGTCCAGAAAGCACCGGTGCCGTCCGGTCCCCCGCAGTACGGGGGGCGGCTGCGGGCCGGGGTCGTCGGAGGTTCCAGCAAGGACACCCTGGACGCGCACGCACCCGTGACGCATCCGGACCAGGCCCGCATCTTCCAGCTCTACGACACCCTGCTGCGCTACGACCAGGAGTACCGCCTGCAGCCCGCGCTGGCCGAGTCCGCGGAGTCCGACGGCAGCGCGCGCACCTGGACGATCCGGTTGCGCGAGGGCGTCGAGTTCCACGACGGGCGCCCGCTCACCGCCGAGGACGTGCTGCACTCGCTGCGGCGCATCACCGACCCGGCCGATCCGAAGAACGGCGCCGAGGGCCTGGGTGCGCTGGACCGGGACGGCATGCGGGTGCTGGATCCGCGCACGATCCGGCTGACGCTGACCGAACCGGACGTCACACTGCCCGAGCAGCTCGCCGAATACGCCAACGGCATCGTGCCCACCGACTACGACCCGGACCGGCCGATCGGTACCGGCCCGTTCAAGCTGGACAGCTTCGAACCCGGTCAGCAGAGCGTGTTCGTGCGCCACCCCGGCTACTGGGAGGACGGGCTGCCCTACGCCGACGAGCTGGTCATCGTCGACTTCCCGGACGACACGGCGCGGATCAACGCGCTGCTGGGCGGGCAGGTCGACGCCATCGACCAGGTCCCGCTCGGGCTGCTGCGCGTGCTGGAGGCCGACCCGAACCTGCGGCTGCTGGAGTCGGAGACCGGTTCCTGGATCCCGTTCACCATGCGGGTGGACCGGCCGCCGTTCGACGACGTCCGGGTGCGCCAGGCGTTCCGGCTCGTCGTCGACCGCCAGCAGATGATCCAGCAGGTGCTCGGCGGGCACGGACGCGTCGGCAACGACCTGTACTCGCCCACCGACCCGCTCTACGCCCAGGACATCCCGCAGCGCGAGCGCGATGTGCGCAAGGCGCGGCAGCTGCTGCGCGAAGCGGGCAAGCAGAACCTCACCGTGGAACTCGTGACCTCACCGGTGGCCGCGGGGGTGGTCGAGGCCGCCCAGGTCTTCGCCCAGCAGGCCGCCGACGCCGGGATCACCGTGCAGATCCGCCGGGTGGACACCGGCGAGTTCTTCGGCGACATGTACCTGTCCTGGGATTTCGCCCAGGACTACTGGTTCAGCCGCAACTTCCTCGCCCAAGCGGCCCAAGGCAGTCTCCCGGAGTCCGCCTACAACGAAACCCACTGGGAACACCCGGAATTCACCGACCTGGTGCACCGGGCCACTGCCACCACCGACGAGGACGAGCGGCGCGAGCTGATCGGTCGCGCCCAGCGGATCGAGTGGGAGAGCGGCGGACACATCATCTGGGGTTTCCCGAACCAGCTGGACGCGCACAGCGTGCGGCTGGTCGGGCTCGAACCGGATCGCAGCGGCATTCCGCTGAACTCCTACGGATTCCGACACGCCTGGCTGGCGCAGTGAGGACGGTGCACCGATGACTCGATTGCTGGTCAAGCGAATCCTGCTCGGCCTGGTGATCCTCTGGGCCGTATCCGTCGTGGTCTTCCTGGCCACGCAGGCGCTGCCCGGGGACGCGGCCCGCGCCATCCTCGGCAAGGAGGCCACCCCGGAACGACTCGCCGCGCTGCGCGATCAGCTGCACCTGGACGATCCGATCTGGGTGCAGTACTTCTCCTGGCTGGGCAACATGTTCCAGCTCGACCTCGGCGAGTCCTACGCCAGCGGCATGCCGGTGACCGAACTGCTCGGCTCGCGGCTGAACAACTCGGTGGCGCTGATGCTGTGCGCCACCGCGATCAGCGTGCCGCTGTCCATCATCGTCGGCACCTACTCGGCGCTGCGCCGGGACACCGCGTTCGACCACACCACCTCGGTGCTGAGCCTGGTGCTGGCCTCGCTTCCGGAGTTCGTGGTCGGCATCGTGCTGGTGCTGATCTTCTCCACCGGCATGCTCAACCTGCTGCCCGCGGTGTTCGTGATGACCGGATCCGACTCCGCGTGGAGCGATCCGGTGCAGCTGATCCTGCCCACCGCAACGATGGTGCTCGCCGTCTCGCCGTACATCGTGCGCATCATGCGCGCCACGATGATCGAGGTGCTGGAGAGCGAGTACGTGCAGCAGGCGCGGCTCAAGGGCCTGCCCGAGCGCACCGTGATCGCCCGGCACGCCCTGCCCAACGCGATCGGACCCGTCGCGCAGGTGATCGCGCTGCAGCTGGCGTGGCTGGCCGGCGGCGTGGTGCTGGTCGAATTCCTGTTCCGGTTCCCGGGAATCGGCTTCGCGCTGGTCGATGCGGTCAACAACCGCGACCTGCCGGTCGTGCAGACGCTGACCCTGGCCATCGCCGCCGTCTACATCGTCGTGAACCTGCTGGCCGACATCGTCAGTCTGGCCACCAACCCGAAGGTGAGGTCCGCAGCGCGATGAGCACCACCGTGCACACCACCGAGACCGACGAGCAACAGGCGGAATCCGCCCGAGTCCCACGCGCGCCGGGCGTCTTCCGGTCCGCGCTGCGCCTGCCGCGCACCCGCATCGGCCTGGTCATGGCCGGGCTCGTGGTGCTGCTGGCGATCCTCGGCCCGCTGCTGTCCCCGTTCGGCGCGACCGAGTTCGTGCACACGCCGTTCTCCGATCCGACCGGCCAGCAGTGGTTCGGCACCGACAACCTCGGGCGCGACGTGCTGAGCCGGTTCCTCAACGGCGGGCAGACGCTGCTGCTGCTCGCGCTGCTGTCCACCGTGCTCGGTGTCGGGCTGGGCGCGTTGGCCGGCATGTACGCCGGGTACCGCCGCGGCTGGCTGGACGAGCTGCTGATGCGGTTCGGCGATGTCGCGCTGGCGTTCCCGCAGGTCGTGCTGGCCCTGCTGTTCGTCAGCGTGGTCGGACCGGAGCTGTGGCTGCTGGTGCTGGTCGTCGGCGGCAGCCACCTGCCGCGCGTGATGCGCGTGGTGCGCGCCTCCACGCTCAGCGTCGCCGAACGCGATTTCGTCAAGTCCGCCGAGGCCATGGGCGTGAGCCGCACCCGGATCCTGCTCGGCGAGATCCTGCCCGGCGTCACCGGCACCGTGCTGGTCGAGTTCGGGCTGCGGCTGAACTACTCGATCGGCCTGGTGGCCGGGCTGAGCTTCCTCGGCCTGGGCCTGCAGCCGCCGACCGCGGACTGGGGGCTGATGATCAACGAGAACCGGATCGCGCTGACCGTGCAGCCGTGGGCCGTCGCGCTGCCGGTGCTGGCCATCGCGGTGCTGACCATCGGGGTGAACCTCATCGCCGACGGGCTGTCCCGCTCGGTCGCCGGGGTGGACCGCGGGCTGGAAAAGGGGGCTTGACGCCCGAGAACCTTCCCGAACCGACCGCCCACCGAGCCCACGGGGATTGAGATGACCACCACCGCCCTGGAAACCACCGATCTGGAAATCCGCGGCGTGCCCGCGGAAGCCGCGATCGTCGCCGATGTGTCGTTCACGCTCTCGCCCGGCGAGATCCTCGGCCTGATCGGCGAATCCGGTTCCGGCAAAACGACTCTCGGCCTGGCGATGCTGCGCTACTGCAAGCGCGGGACGCGGATCGCCGACGGCCGCATCCGGGTCGGCGGGACCGACCTGCTGGACCTGGGCGAGAAGCAGGCCGCGGCGATGCGCGGCCGCCGGGTCGCCTACATCCCGCAGTCGCCCGGGTCGGCACTGAACCCGGCGCTGCGGCTGCACCGGCAGCTGGCCGAATGCGTGCACGACGTGTCCGGCACCCGGGCCACCGACCGGATCAAGCAGGTGCTGGACGAGGTGGCCCTGCCCAGCGACGACGATTTCCTGCGCCGCTACCCGCACCAGCTCTCCGGCGGGCAGCAGCAGCGGATCGCCATCGCGATGGCCTTCGTCGGCAGGCCCGAGGTGGTGGTGCTGGACGAGCCCACCACCGGGCTGGACGTGACCACGCAGAAGCGGGTGCTGGCCACGATCCGCGAGATGTGCGCCCGGCACGGCACGGCCGGCGTCTACATCTCGCACGACATGGCCGTGGTCGCCGAGCTCGCCGACCGGATCGCGGTCATGTACTCGGGGCGCATCGTGGAGACCGGGCCGACCGAGGCGGTGCTCACCGAGCCGCGGCACCACTACACCGCCGGTCTCGTGCTGGCCGTGCCGGACCTGGCCGGGGACCGGGCCATGCAGGCCATCGAGGGCCAGGCGCCGTCCCCGCTGAACCGGCCGGACGGCTGCGCGTTCGCCCCGCGCTGCCCCGCCGCCACCGACGACTGCCGGATCGCGCCGCCCGCACCGAGCGAGGTCGGCCCCGAGCACGAGATCCGCTGCCTGCACCCGCGGGAGGGTGCGCTGCGGGCTCCCGCCAAGCGCGCCGAGGCCGAGCTCCCGGACGCCAGCCCGGTGCTGCAGGTTCGCGGCATCCGCGCCTGGTACACGAAAACCCCGGTGCTGGAGGATGTTTCGCTGGACGTGCAACCGGGGTCCTGCTTGGCGCTGCTCGGCGAGTCCGGCAGCGGCAAGACGACGCTGTCCCGTTGCCTGGCCGGCCTGCACCCGCAGCACGAGGGATCGGTGCTGCTGCACGGGCACGCCCTGCCGCGCAGCAGCGCGCAGCGCAACCGGGAGCAGCGCAGGCAGGTGCAGTACGTCTTCCAGAACCCGTACGAATCGCTGAACCCGCGGCGGCGGGTGCGCGATCTGATCGCCCAGCCGATCAAGGTCCTGGAGGGCGGCGCACCGGCGGACACCGCGGACCGGGTGATCGAGGCGCTGCAGCTCGCGGCGCTGCGCCCGGACATCGCCGAGCGCTATCCGGACCAGCTCTCCGGCGGGGAACGCCAGCGGGTGGCCATCGCGCGGGCCCTGGTGACCGGCCCGAAGGTGCTCATCTGCGACGAGATCACCTCGGCGCTGGACGTCTCGGTGCAGTCGGCGATCGTGGATCTGCTGCAGGACCTGCGCGAGCGGATGGGCCTGGCCCTGGTGTTCGTCACGCACAACATCGCGCTGGTGCGCAACATCGCGCAGCAGGTGGCGATCCTGCAGAACGGGCGGATCGTGGAGAACGCCGCGTCCGAGCAGCTGTTCGCGGACCCGCAGCACGACTACACCCGCTCGCTGCTGGACGACGCGCCGAACTTCCAGCTCGCCTGACCGTGCGGGGGGAGGTTTCGCGATCCGGGCGGGGAGCGGTCACCATGGGGCGATGACCGAACTACTCTCCGATGACCAGGTGTCCGAGGCGCTGCAGCACCTCCCCGCCTGGCAGCGCGACGGCGCAGAATTGCATCGCACGGTCGAGTTCGCGGGCTTCTCGCAGGCCATCCAGGCCGTGAACCGCATCGCGGAGATCGCCGAGAGCGAGGACCACCACCCGGACATCGACATCCGGTTCAACAAGGTGACCTTCCACCTCAGCACGCACTGGAAGGGCGGCATCACGGCCAACGACACCTCGATGGCCCAGGAGATCGACAACGCGGTCGAGCAGTACGCCGGTTGACGTGCGGGTCGTCCGGGTGGGCTGCGCCCGGTGGAGCCGCCGCGCTGGCTTCGCCGAGGACCGCCGCGCGCACCCGGGCGGCCGGCTCGGCACCCCGTTCGAGCACCCGGTGCTCGCACTCGGTATTTGCAGCCAGCGATCGCAGTGCGTCGGGCGGCCATCCGCTGACCAGCGGGTTCGCTTCGGCATAACCGCCGGCACCCGGCCCGGTGGACGGACCTGCCCACGACCGCCGGGCCGCCCACCCGCCGGTGCCGGCGGCGCTCGGCGCGCGGTGGGGACGAGCAGCGGTTACCCCACGTGGTCCCGGACGGCCTGCTCGGCGGCCTTCGCGTGCTCGAAGGAGGCTTTGCCCCAGTCCGCGACCCAGGACGGCAGCTCCGGGCGCTCGGCGGTCTCGTCGAGCAGATCGATGACCCGCTGCGGTTCGATGCGTTCCCCGCTGCGGGACAGGAAGCGGATCTGGATGACGGCGCTGGTCGCGAGACGCCCGCCGCTGAGCACGCGATGTTCGTAGTACAGGTGCCGCTCGTCCCAGCCGAGCACGCGGGTTTCCAGCTCGAAGCGGCGGAACGGCTTGAGCTCCTTGCGGAACGTGCCGGTCTCCGCGCTGACCACGGCGAACCAGCCGGCCTGGTTGAACCGCCGGTACAAGCCGGAGCGCAGCATGAGATCGATGCGGCCGAGGTCGAAGAGCGTGAAGTAGACCCCGTTGTTCACGTGCCCCAGCGGGTCGAGGTCGGTCGGCCGCACCCGGAACGGGATCCGGCCGGGTCCGAGCGCCGACGTGCGTCCTCGCCGCCACGCGCGGAAGGCGACGATCAGCAGCCGGAGGTACATGTTCATCCTGCGACCTCGATTCACATAAGTTACCGACTGGTAGCTTAAGCGGGTCGGGACGCGTCGGCAACGAGCACGGCCGTGCCCCTGGCCACACGGTGCGCTGGCGCACACCCGGAGGCGCACCGTCCACAGTGGTGCGCCGGTTCAGCCCGCCGAGGCTTCCTTCACCCGGACCGTGCCGACGAACTCCTGGAAATCCGGGAGCACGGCGTCAAAATCCTCCTCGCGCGCGGTCAGCACGACCCGCACGATCGCCCGCTGACGCGGATCGCGGGCGTCCTGCAGCTGCAGGTACACCTGGCACTGCACGAGATCGAGGTCCTCGCCGTCGACCTCCGCGGTCACCCGGATGATCTGCGTCAGCCCCGGCGCTTCGTCGGCGCCGAACTCCGACCTGTTCGACAGCGAGACCTGGCGGCTGGCCCGATGCAGGTTGTCCAGCGACTCGTCCGCGACCTCGGCGAGCGTCGACTCCGCGCGCTGCAGCTCGTCCATCGTGATGTTCGTGGTGAACCCGGGCCCCTCGGACGCCGCGTGCAGCGCCACGAACGCGGCGCCGGTCGCACCGACCGCCTCCGGACGAGCAGGATTCCACCCCGACGGCACGCCGAACTCCAGCGACAGCTGCGTTTCCCCTGCCATGCTACGAATGCTCCCTCATCGCGCCGAGCACTTACAGCTGCCCCGACATCATCTGCTGCACGGAATCCCCGGCACCGTTCCAGGCGTCCCCGACCGCCGAAGCCGCGTCACCGGCGGTGTCCATGACCTTGTCCGGATCGACCTCAATGCCCACGCTGGCGCTTCCACCCAGGCCCACTGCGGCGCCCAGACTGGTCTCCACCTTGAAGTTTCCTTCCTCGTCCGTACCGAGCTCGACGCCGGCCTTGGCGCCTGCACCGGCCCACCCTTCGGCCGACCCGGTCACACCGATACCACCGACGTCCGCACTTCCTTCAGCGCTGGCCTTCGCACCTGCGTACGCCTCCGCGTTGCCTTCGACACCCGAAAGCCCGAACTTGCCGTTGGCTCCAGCGGTCGCACCGGCGAGTCCCTCGACCTTGCCCTGTGCTTCCGCAGGCCCCGAACTCGCACGTCCCTCTGCCGATGCGCGCGCACCGGCTGACGCCTCGACCGCGCCCTGAACGGAACTCCTGCTCGCCGAAGCAGAGGCCGTGGCAGCAGCGTCAACGCTGGCTTGCGCCCCTCCCCGCGCGCTCCCCCACTGCGAGTTGACGCTGCCCTCGGCTTGCGCACCGACCCACTGGGCCCTGGCCTGGGCTTCGGCTTTGCTGACCCCGCCACTGCTGTCGGCCGATGCCGACGCCGTGGCTGCAGGCCCGCTGGTCTCAGCCGAACCGCCCGTGCTCACACCTTCGACGGCGTCGAGTACCAGAGCCAGCGCAGCGTCCCCGTCTTGTCCGCCGATCAGCTTCGCGACACGTCCGCCTTCCAGCTCCAGTTGATCCTTGGCACGTTTCAGGATCGCCTGCGCCTCGGTGTGCAGCGGCTCCGCGGCGGACGGAGCGCCTCCGGCCTCGCCGGCCTGGGTGCCCTGTTCCCAGGTATCTATCGCTTCCGCCGCCTGCTCCTGGGCCCACCGGAGCACGCTCGAATAGTCAGCGAGCGCCTTGCCAGCCTTCTCCGCACCGTCAGCGCACTTGATCCACTTCACGGGCTCCTTCGAAAAGCTCTGCTGAAATGAATCACTCGCAGCACCGGACCACTCGCCGAAATCCACATCCTTGAGCTCGTCGCCCACGCCTTCCATTTTGCGAGCGACGTTCTGCAGCGCATCGGCGTTGTGGTCGACGGCGTCCGGGTCGCCGGGGATGAGAGACTTGGGATCGGACGTCTCACCGAGGCGCACTATTCCAGGTTTCCTTTGCCGATCATGCCGCTTGTCGTGGCCAAGTCCTTGCTGTGGTTCGTGTCATGGCCTTCATACTCATCAGCGATCCCGCGCAACGCCATGACGGCCTGGCCGGCGGTACCGCGCAAAACCTTCACCGCGGCCTCGATCCCTGCGTTGAAGTCGTCCACGGCCTTCGCCACGTCATCGCTGCCGTAGTCGACACCTCGATCCAGACCGCGCAAGATGTCGCGCGGAAGATCCGAAACCGATTCATCGACCTTTTTCGATGAATTCCGCAAATCTTCCGGACTTACTTCGAACCCGCTCAAACCGAGCCCCCAACTACTCGCGAAAGACCGTCCCTGGGCACTTCACAGCTTCGCGAACGCGACGCCGCGCCACATCCAACCGGAACCGGTGACCGCCTTCTTGATCGGTTTTTTCATCTCGCCGGGGTTGAATCGGTACTTGTACACCACGCCGAGCTCCCCGCGTTCGGTGAACGCGGCCTGGCTGCTCCACTGGTGTTCGACTTTCCGCCCTCGGAATGCCGCCGCCGAAAACTTGGGAATGCCTTGCGCCCACTTCACTGCCCACTCCTCGTCCACCGCCCGCACTTCGGCGTTGTCCGGATCGAGCCGCATCTTCACGCGGAACGCCTTGGTCAACCCCGCTTTTGCGAAGACCTGGCGCCACTCGGCATCGACGACACGCCACTCGGCGATCAGGTCCGGTTCGTCATCGCCGCCCTCCCGGATGATGAACGGCGCCGTCGGGCGGTTGATGGCGAGGATCGCCGCACGAACCTGGTCCGCGGGCAGGACGGGAGCGTCGCTGTCCGGCCTCTTGATACCGCGAAACACATCGAGCAACCCCACGGCAGAACTCCTGACGAACTCGGCGGTCATGATCGCCACGACGGTAGCAACCAGCTCACCCGACCGTGTCCTGATCACGGCGGAGCCCGGCTGAGCTGGCACTCCCCGCCTCCGGCCGGAGCCCACTGGGACGTCCACGACCTGGTCGGTTCACGGGAAAATCACGCGTAAACCTGTCGTCAACACCGCGACGACGCTGCCGTGCCTCTCTTGATGCCCCGGAACACGCCGACGGTCCATGCCGGACCAGCACGGCCCGGACTCAGAGCTTTCCGCCCGCAATACTGCGCCACGTCCAGCCGGCGCTCAGGACTGCCTGTTGCAGCGGCTTTTTCAGCTCACTGGTGTGGAACCGGTATGCGTAGACCTGACCGGTCTCCCCGTGTTCGTAGAAGGGCGTCGCCGTGAGGGTGTAGGAGTTCTGGTACATCCGGCCGCGCGCCTTGCTCGACTGGTAGGACGCCCCGGTCACGCCGAGCTTCCAGCTCAGCGAACGCTGCTCGTCCACGCTCCGCACTTCGACGTTCTCCACGTCGAACCGCATGCTCACGGTGAACTGCTTCTTCAACCTGGCTTGATTGAAGACGTTGTGCCATTGCATGTCGGCGACGCGCCACTCGGCGACCAGGTCTCCCTCGTCGCCTTCGCCGCCCTCCCGGATGATGAACGGCGCCGTCGGGCGGTTGATGGCGAGGATCGCCGCGCGAACCTGCTCCGCGGGCAGGACGGCAGCATTGCTGTCCGGCCTCTTGATACCCCGGACGAAATCGAGCAACCCCACGGCAGAACTCCTGACGAACTCGGCGGTCATGATCGCCGCGACGGTAGCAACCAGCTCACCCGACCGTGTCCTGATTCAGACGAATCCCGGCGCTATCCCGCGATTTCCTCCGGAGGTCGGTGCGGCGAACCCCGCGCTGCGGCGCGCGATGCATACGTCCGCGCTCGGGCCGAAATCTGCGCCCGCCACCATTCGCGGTGGTCGTGCTGCACGTGGAGTTCGAGGACATCCATTCCCCACGCCCCGGCATCGACGAGGACTCGTCCGCACTCCGCACCGCCGACCGGGCACGTCCACCACTCCCGACCGTCGAGCACGACCTGCGCCAACTGAGCCATCCGAGCCATATTAGCGCAACTGGGTCAGGAAATGAGCCAACGCACGCCATTCGTGCCACGTTCGGACCGTGGCCAGGCCGAAGCTGCTCACATCGAGCCAACTCGCGGACGAGCTGGGGATCTCGCGCCGTTCCGTGGCGCGCTACGTTCAGGCCGGAATCCTGGTGCCGGAGCTGTACACGCCTGGCGGCCAGGGCCGCTTCGACCTCGCGGATTCCAAGGAGCAACTGCGGGCCCACTCCCGCAAGCAGCGCGAAGACTGACCCCGCGGCACGGACGAGCCGGAGTGGCTGTATTGGCTCAACAGAGCCGAAATCGACATCATGGCGGGTCGTTGCCCGGTCGAGCTCGGTTCACTGTCCTGGCTCGCCGAATCCCACGCGCTGGCAGGGGATTTCGATGCCGAAGCCCTGGAGCGCGGCCGCTCCCGCAGATCCGCCATACCGACGACCCGAACCGACGAGCTGTCGGGCGCCTGCTGCCCTGGGCGGACCAGCGCAGCGTTCGACGGCCGTGATCGCGCGCTTGCCGTGCACGGTCCCGGTGATCCGACACGGCGGAACACCGATCGATACGGCGAGCTTGTTCTGCGTGCTGCCGAAACCTTCGAGGGAGCCCCCAGGAGACCCCTCAGCACGCAACGCGATGGGGCAACGAGCTAGACGTTGAAGCGGAAGTCGACCACGTCGCCGTCCTGCATGACGTAGTCCTTGCCTTCCATGCGGACCTTGCCCGCCGACTTGGCCGCGGACATGGATCCGGCTTCGACGAGGTCGCCGTAGGAGACGATCTCGGCCTTGATGAACCCGCGCTCGAAGTCGGTGTGGATGACGCCCGCCGCCTGCGGGGCGGTCCAGCCCTGGCGGATCGTCCAGGCGCGCGACTCCTTCGGCCCGGCCGTCAGGTAGGTCTGCAGCCCGAGGGTGTGGAACCCGGCGTGCGCGAGCGCGTTCAGGCCCGGCTCGGTCTGCCCGATCGACTCCAGCAGCTCGGCCGCCGAATCCGCATCCAGCTCCTGCAGCTCGGCCTCCACCTTCGCGTCCAGGAACACCGCGTCCGCCGGGGCGACCAGTTGGCGGAGCTCGTCGCGCTTTGACTCGTCGGACAGCACGCCCTCGTCCGCGTTGAACACGTACAGGAACGGCTTGGTGGTGAGCAGGTTCAGCTCGCGCAGTTCCTCCGACTCGGTGCCGAGCCCCGCGGAGAACAGGGTCCGCCCGGAGTCGAGGACCTCCTTGGCCTGCTGCGCGGCCTCCAGCGCCGGCCGCTTGTCCTTGTGCGTGCGGGCTTCCTTCTCCATCCGCGGCAGCGCCTTCTCCAGCGTCTGCATGTCGGCGATGATCAGCTCGGTGTTGATCGTGTCGATATCGCTGGTCGGGTTCACGTCACCGCCGACGTGCACCACGTCCGGATCGTCGAACGCCCGGATGACCTGGCAGATCGCATCGGCCTCGCGGATGTTGGCCAGGAACTTGTTGCCCAGGCCCTGCCCCTCGGACGCTCCCTTGACCAGGCCGGCGATGTCCACGAACGACACCGTGGCCGGAATGGTCTTCGCGGAGTCGAACATCCCGGCCAGCTCGTCCAGCCGCGGATCCGGCAGCGGCACCACGCCGACGTTCGGCTCGATGGTGGCGAACGGGTAGTTCGCAGCCAGAGCTTCGTTGCTGGTCAGGGCGTTGAACAGCGTGGACTTGCCCACGTTGGGCAGGCCGACGATACCGAGGGTCAGACTCACACCCCGAAGTCTAGGGGCAAGGCCGACCGCGCAGCCCGCCCGGGCGCGGGCGGGGCGGCGCACCGCACACCGCCGCCCCGCGCGCGGACCTCAGTCGTCGCCGTCCTCGCCGTCGCCGCCGTGCTCGTCGTGCTGGTCGTCGCCGTCCTGCTGGTTCCCGTCCTGTTGGTCGTCTTGCTGGTCGCCGTCCTGCTGCTGGTCCCCGTCCTGCTGCTCCTGCTGCTGGCCGGGTTCCGGGATCGATGCCTCGTCGCAGCCGGCGCCCACCGCCAGCGCACCCGCTGCCGCCACCGCCACCGCGGCCGCCCGGATCCCGCGCCGCTTGATCGTCGAATGAGCCATGGCACGACGGTAGGCGTCCGCGGGCGGTTCGCCCACCCCGCGCAACCACGTCCGATTCCCGCTAGTGGCCGGGCCGGTGCCGCTGGCAGCATCGAGTGCATGTTGGTGGGTGCCGAACAAGCGCGCAGGGCGGTCGCATCGCGCGACGCCCGCTTCGACGGGTGCTTCGTGCACGCCGTGCGCAGCACCCGGATCTACTGCCGCCCCTCCTGCCCCGCGCGCACCCCCAACCCCGGCAACAGCACGTTCTTCCCGACCGCCGCCGCTGCCCAGGCGGCCGGATACCGGGCCTGCCTGCGCTGCCTGCCGGATGCGGTCCCCGGCTCGCCGGAATGGGATCTGCGCGCCGATCTCGCCGGCCGGGCGATGCGGTTGATCACCGACGGGCTCGTGGACCGCTCTGGCGTCGGCGGGCTGGCCGCCGAACTCGGTTACTCCGCCCGGCAGCTGAACCGGGTGCTGACCGGGGAGCTCGGTGCGGGCCCGCTCGGTCTGGCCCGGGCCAACCGGGCGCACCACGCGCGGATCCTCATCGAGGGGACCGGGATGGCGTTCTCGGACATCGCCTTCGCCGCCGGGTTCAGCAGCCTCCGGCAGTTCAACGACACGATCCGCGAGGTGTTCGCCAGCACACCCGGGCAGCTGCGGTCCCGGCGCGGCGCGGGCCCCGCTGATCCCGGGGCGGTGCACCTGCGGCTGGCGTTCCGCCCGCCGTTCGACGCGGCGGGGGTGTTCGGGTTCCTGCGCGACCGGGCGGTGACCGGACTGGAGTCGGTGACGGACCTGCGCTACGCGCGGTCGCTGCGCCTGCCGCACGGCACCGGAACCGCGGTGCTGCGCCCGAAAGCGGAGCACTTGGGCTGCACGCTGCACCTGGCCGATCTGCGCGATCTCGGCGCCGCAGTGGCCCGGCTGCGCAGGCTGTTCGACCTGGACGCCGATCCGGTGGCAGTCGATACCGCCCTCGCCGCCGACCCCGCGTTCGGGCACGCGGTCGCAGTCCGACCGGGGATCCGGGTGCCGGGTAGCGTCGACGGGCTGGAAACCCTGGTGCGGACGGTGCTGGGACAGCAGGTGTCGGTGGCGGTGGCGCGCCGCGGCCTGGGCGTGCTGGTGCAGCGGCTCGGCGCGGAAATCGACGATCCGGCCGGGGCCGGGGTGCACCGGTTGTTCCCCACCGCCGAGGCGCTCGCCGAGCACGCCACCGCAGCCGTGCCCGGACCGCGGAGCCGCGCGGACACCGTGGCGGAGGCGGCAGCCGCGGTCGCCGGCGGTGCGCTGCGGCTGCACCCGGGCCGGGATCGGCAGGAGCTGCGCGCCGAACTGCTGGCCGTGCGCGGGATCGGCCCCTGGACGGCGGATTGCGTGACCATGCGGGTGCTGGGCGCACCGGACGTGCTGCTCAGCGGGGATCTCGCGTTGCGCCGCGGTGCGGCAGCGCTGGGACTGCCGAGCGCACCCGCGGAACTCGACGAACGTGCCCGGCGGCTCAGCCCGTGGCGCTCGTACGCCGGAATGCACCTGTGGGCCGCGGCAACCGGCCGGGCCCACCTCGAAACGGAGTCATCATGATCAATTGGTCCACCACGCGGACCCCGGTCGGCCCGTTCAGCGCCGTGGTCGACGACGACGGTGCGGTGCTGGCTTCGGGCTGGACCGCGCGCCTCGACGAACTGACCGCGCTGATCGGTCGCCGGCTGCTGACCGGGCAGCCACGGGAGGTCGCCGACCTCGGCCCGGTCAGCCGGGCGGTCCGCGCCTACCACGAGGGCGATCTGCAGGCCGTGGACGCGGTACCGGTGCGGCAGAGCTCCGGGGAGTTCCTGGAGGCCGCGTGGCAGGCACTGCGCAAGGTCCCGGCCGGACAGCCGGTCAGCTACGCGGAACTCGCCGCGCTGGCCGGACAGCCGAAAGCGGTGCGGGCCGCGGCCGGTGCGTGCGCGCGCAACGCCGCCGCGTTGTTCGTACCGTGCCACCGAGTGCTGCGCAGCGACGGATCGCTGGGCGGTTTCCGCTACGGCACCCAGATCAAGCAGCAACTGCTCGACCACGAGAACCGCTGACGGCCGGCTCATGCCTGCAGCTCCAGCGTGGAGCCTTCGCGCGACTTGCGGACCCGCAGCCGCACCGAGATGCGCTGGCGCATCTCCTCCACGTGCGAGACCAGCCCCACGACCCGGCCGCCGGCTCGCAGCTCGTCCAGCGTGTCCATGACCAGGTCGAGCGTGTCCGCGTCCAGCGTGCCGAACCCCTCGTCGATGAACAGCGTGTCCAGCAGCACGCCACCGGACTCCGCCGCCACCACGTCGGCCAGCCCGAGCGCCAGGGACAGCGAGGCCAGGAACGACTCGCCGCCGGAGAGGGTCTTGGCGGGGCGGACCTTGCCGGAGTAGTCGTCCAGCACGTCGAGCCCGAGCCCGCCGCGGGTGCCGCGCGCGCCCGCGGCGTCAGAGTGCACGAACGAATAGCGACCCTGGCTCATCCGCTGCAGCCGGCGGGTGGCCGCGACCGCGACCTCTTCCAGGCGGGCGGCCAGCACGTAGGAGCGCAACGACATCTTCTTGCTGTTCTGGCCGCGCCCGTTGACCACATCGGACAGCGCGGCCAGCTCCTCGTGCTCGGCGCGCACCGGCCCGAGCCGCTGCCACTCGGCGCGCAGCTGCCCGGCGAGCCGCTGCACGTCGCGGTGCCGCTGCCCGGCCCGGTGCTCCACCGCCACCGCCTGCTCGGCCCGTTCCCGAGCCGCGGTCGCGATCTCGGTTGCCTCGGCCACGCCCGGGTCCGCGTCCGCCGCGACCCCGGCCAGCGCCGGGTCCGCCAGGGCTTCCCGCGCCCCGGCCGCGCGCTGCTGCACCTGGTCGAGCGCGCTGTCGAGCTCGGCGATCCGCTCCGGATCGCGTTGCGCGGCCAGTGCCTCGTCCCGGTCGGCGAAGCCCGCGGTGGCGGCGGTGTCGGCGACCGCGGTGCGCTGCTGGGCGACCCGCTGTTCGGCGTCGGTGGCCGCGGTGCGCGCGGTGTCCAGCCGTTCCCGGGCGGCGGCGCGGGCAAGCAGGTGCTCGCGGTGTTCGGCGATGCCGTCGAAGTCGCCGCGGGCCTGCTGCAGCCGCTGTGCGCGCTCGTGCACCGCGGTGGCCAGCGAGGCGCGTTCGCTGGTCCGCCCGGCCTGTTCGGTGCGCAGCTGGGCCAGTTCGGTGCGCACCCGCTCGGTCGTGGCTTCCAGCTCGGCCAGCTGCTCCGCGCGCTGCGCGGCCTGGTCGGCGGTCTCGCGCAACGCATCGCGTTCGGTGCGGCGCTCGGCCAGTTCCGCGGAGACCTGCTCGGCGCTGCGCCCGCCGAGCCGCTCCAACAGTCCGTCCCGTGCCACGCGGGCATCGGCGAGCCGTTCCTCGGCGGTTTCCCGCGCGCGCTGGGCTTCCTGCTCGGCGTCCGCGGCAGCCTGTTCGTCCACATCGGACACCGGATCCGCGCCTTGCTGCGCGGGATCGGGGTGTTCCGGTGATCCGCACACCGGGCAGGGTTCGTCCGCGACCAGCCGGTCGGCCAGTTCGGCGGCCATCCCGGCGAGGCGCTGCCCGCGCAGGCGCTGCGTCACGTCCCGCGCCCGCTGATGGGCGTCCACGGCCTCGCGGACCGCCACGTCCGCGATCGCGCGCTCCTGCTCCGCGGCCGGGAACTGCCCCGCGACCCGGTCGAGCTCGGCCAGCTCGGCGAGCGCGGCCTCCGCGCTCTCCAACCGCACCTGGGCCGTCCGCGCTTGTTCGGACCGCTGCCGCGCGTGCTCGATCTGCTCGGGCAGCGCCTGCTGCTGCTCCTGCAGCGCCGACTCCCGCTGCTCGGCCGCGGCGATCTGACCGTCCAGTTCGGACAGACGTGCGCGATCCTCGTCCTGCTGCCGCGCTTCGGGAAGCAGGCCACCCAGTGCACCTGCGGCTTCCCGGTCCTGGCCGGCCAGGTCCCGCAGCGAGGTCTCCCCGTCGTGCGGGGCCGGGCAGTCCGCGGCCGCCGCGTCCCGCTCCCGTTGCGCGGAGTCCCGTTCCCGCTCGGCGCGCAGCAGCGCCTCACGCGCGGTCCCCACCGGAACCGCTCGCCGCGCGGCCGCGACTTCGGACCGCCACGCCTCGTGCTGCTCCTGCTGCTCGGCGAGTTCGGCCAGCGTCGCCTCGGCCTGCTGGACCCGGCGCACCTTCTCGGCCAACTCCCGGCTGCGGGTCAGCGCGGTATCAGCCGTCTCCCGCTCGCGCACCAGCCGCGCCCGCTCGGCCTGGGCCGATTCCAGCTCGCGCAGCGCGTTCTTGTCCACCTCGGCCAGCCAGTCCTGCTCGTCGAGGTCATCGCCGCGGTCGCTGCCCACGACTTCGCTGACCCGGGCCAGCAGTTCGCGCACCTGCTGCTCACCCTCCTGCAACCGCCGGCCGCTGAGCTGCCTGCGCTCGCGGAACCACTCCTCGACCTGCGCGAAGCGCTCGGTGCCGAACAGCTTCTCCAGCAGCTTCTCCCGTTCGGCGGTGTCCGCGCGCAGGAACTTCGCGAACTCGCCCTGCGGCAGCAGCACCACCTGGAAGAACTGCTCGGCGGTCATGCCCAGCAGGCGCTGCACCGTGCCGCCGACCTCGTCGATGCGGGTCAGCCCATCCGGCGCATGCCCGCTCGGAGCGGCTCCGATCCAGGTCAGCGCGGCCTTCGCCTGCTGCGTCGTGTAACCGCCGCCGCGCTTCTTCGGCCGGTCGTACTCCGGGCTGCGGTCCACCCGGAGGCGTTGGCCCTGCACGGTCAGTTCGAGCACCACGCGCGTCGGCACCTCGTCGGCCGCCGTGTCGCAGCGCAGCCGCTTGGCATCGTTGCGCGCCCCGGGCACGCGGCCGTACAGGGCGAAGGCCACCGCGTCCAGCAGCGTCGTCTTGCCCGCACCGGTGTCGCCGTGCAGCAGGAAAAGCCCGTCCGCGCCCAGCGCGTCGAAGTCCACGACCTGCCGATCGCGGTACGGACCGAACGCGGTGACCTCCAGGCGGTGCAGCCTCATCCGGTCACCTCCGCGACCTCGTGCAGCGCCTCGTCCAGCAGCCGCTGCTCGGTCTCACTCGGTTGCGAACCCCGGCAGTCGGCGACGAATCCCGCCGCCACGGTCCGGTCGTCCCGCCCGCGGACCGCATCGGCGTAGTGCAGCGCGACACCGTCCCGGCCGCTGGCCGGTTGCCATTCCAGGTGCACCGCGTGCGGGAACCGCTCCTGCAGCCGGCGCATCGGCTCCAGCGGCCGGACCTCGTCGGTGAGCACCACCGACAGGTAGCAGTCCTGCACCGCCGCGTGCTCCGGCGCGGTGAGCAGCTCCTGCAACGTGCCGCGCACCGCGGCCAGCCGACGCGGGACGGGCAGTTCGCGGCGCCGGACCTCGGCCAGCCCGGACGCGTCCAGGTCGACCAGCCAGACAGATTTGCGCTGCGCCGCCTCGGCGAACGAGTACGCCAGCGGAGAACCCGCGTAGCGCAGGTGCTCGGCCAGCCGCTGCGGGCCGTGCAGGTGGCCGAGCGCGGCGTAGTCGACACCGGAGAACACCGATCCCGGGACCTGCTCCACCCCGCCGACCGCGATGGTGCGCTCGGACTCGCCCACCTCGCCGCCGGTGACGAACGCGTGCGCCAGCACCACGGACCGCGTCTCCGCCGGACGCCGGGCCAGATCCGCGCGCACCCGGTTCATCGCCTCGGTTAGCACCGCGGTGTGCCCGCGCTCGGCGACCTCGCCCGCGCCCGGGACGTCGGTGTGCTCGCGCAGCACCTGCCGCGCCGGATCCGGCTCCAGGTACGGGATGCCGTAGCAGGCGACCGGCCCGTGCTCGTCGTCGAGCAGCACCGGCTCCTGCAGCCGGGAGATCCGGGTGCGCAGGTGCAGGCCGCCCGCGGCGGCGAACTCGGCGAACGCGCCCACCCGTGCCGCGGAATCGTGGTTGCCCGAGGTCAGCACGATCTGCGCCCCGGCCTCCCGGATCCGGTTCAGCACGCGCACGCAGGTCTGCACCGCCTCGCCGGACGGGACCGCGCGGTCGTAGAGGTCCCCGGCGACGGCCACCACGTCGACCCGCTCCTCGGCGACCACGTCGGCCAGCCCGCCGAGCGCGGTCTCCTGGTCCGCGAGCAGGTCGCGGCCGTGGAAGGTGCGGCCGACGTGCCAGTCGGAAGTGTGCAGCACGCGCATGACCGCCAAGCTATCGGCGCCGTCCGCCAGTCCGCTCGAACCCCCCAGGGCGCTTCGGTGTGTCGTCCACCCACGACCCGCGGGGCACGGGCACGCCGCCCGCCGCGACCGGTGCTGTGATGATCGGGACGCACCAGCCCGCGAACGAGGACGGAGCACTCGTGAACACCGGAGTCCTGACCACCATCGTCGTCGTGCTGACCCTGCTGCTGGCCGCAGCGCTGGTGCTCGTCTGGCGGCTGTACGCGGACAGCTCGCAACGCGCGGCCGAAGCGCTGCGCATGGTCGAAGCCGAACGGGCACGCAGCGCGGCGCAGGAATCCGCGCTGCGCCGCTACGAGGTGGCGTTCTCCTCGATCACCGGGCGCGGCGAGCTCGGCGAGCAGGTGCTCGTGGAAACCGCCCGCACGCTGGGCCTGCGCGAAGGGGTGCACTTCACCCTGCAGACCGATCTGGCCGGCGGCGGCGCGGCCCGGCCGGACATGGTGCTGACCGTGGGCGAGGGCCGGCAGGTCCCGGTGGACGCCAAGGCGAGCCTGGCGGTGTGGGCCGAGGCGGTGGAGACCGACGATCCGCAGGAGCGGGCCGATGCGCTGCGGGTGCACGTGCGCAACATCCGCTCGCGCGCCACCGAGCTCGCCAGCAAGGGCTACCAGAGGTGGGCGGACGCGATCTACGGCACGATCATGTTCGTGCCCTCGGACGCGGCGGTGATCGCCGCGCTGGACACCGATCCGCAGCTGCTGTCCTGGCTGCTGGGCAAGCGGGTGTTCCTGTGCGGGCCGACCGGGTTCGCGGTGCTGGCCGCGGCCGCGCTGTTCACCAGCACCGAACGCGCCATCGCCGAGGACGTGGAGCAGGTGCGCGCGCAGGCCGTGCGGGCGCAGCGCTCGGCCTCGAACGCGGTGGAGGCGGTGAACCTGTCCAGCACGCACCTGCAGCGGTTCCTGTCCGCCCGGCGCCGCGAGCTCGACGCGCTGGAAGCGTTCCGCGGCGCGGTGCAACCGCTGGCCGAGAAGGCCGGGGACGGCTCACTGCCCACGGTGCGCCGCGACGAAGAGGGCGTCGCGCTGCCGGAGAACTGACCCGTCAGCCGCGCTCGTCGGCCGCGCGCTGCTCGGCGGCCAGGAAATGCGCGATCCCGCGGGTGGATTCGTAGAGGTCACGGTAGTTGCGGAAGTACTCGGCGTAGCGCTCGAACACCTCCGGGCGCGGCTGCACGGTGCTGGTGACCGGGTTCCACCGCTCCGGGTCGACCGCGGTGCCGGTGGCGATACCGGCCAGCAGCGCATCGCCGTACGCGGCGCCGACGGTCTCCCCGGGGACCTGCTGCTCCAATCCCGTGATGTCGGACACGATCTGCGTCCACAGCCCGCCCTGCGTCCCACCGCCGACGGCCACCACGCGTTCGGCCGCACCGCCCGCCGACCGCATCGCCTCCAGGTTGTGCCGCACCCCGTAGCCGATGCCCTCCAGCGCCGCACGGTAGATCTCCGGGCTGCGGTGCCCGGTGGTCAGCCCGGCCAGCACCCCGCGCGCGTCCGGGTCGGAGATCGGGGTGCGCTCCCCGGCGAAGTACGGCAGCAGCAGCAATCCCCTGCTGCCCGCCGGGACCTGCGCCGCCGCCCGCACGAGCTCGGCGAAGTCGCCGTCGACCAGGTCGCGCAGCCATTCGGTCACCGCGCCGGAGGTCGCCATCCCGGCGGCGAGCGTGTAAGTGCCGGGGAACGCGCCGGACGTGCCCCACAGCACCGGATGCGGACTCAGCTCGGTGAGCACCTGGATGAAGAACATCGTGGTGCCGTACATGAGCATCACATCGCCCGGTTCCCGCACACCCGCGCTGGTGGCCTCGGCCCACGCGTCCACGGTGCCCGCGGTGACCGGCAGGCCTTCCGGCAGCCCCGTTTCGGCCGCGGCCGCGCGTCCGACCCGCCCCACCACCTCGTTGGGCCAGCTCAGCTCGGGCAGCGGCAGTCCGGGCGCGATCCGCTGCGCCCAGTCCATCGCCCAGGACCGCGCATGCAGGTCGTAGAGCGGATCGCACTGGCTGGCCGAGTGCTGGTCGAGCACGTACTCGCCGGTGAGCCGGTGCACCAGGTAGGAGCTGCACATCAGCAGCATCTCGGTGCGGTAGAAGTTCTGCGGTTCCTGCTCGGCCAGCCAGCGCAGCTTCGGTCCGACCGCCTGGCTGCTCAGCGACGACCCGCCGCGCGCCAGGATCTCCTCGGCGCCGAATTCCTCGGTGAGCTCGGCGATCTGCTGCGTGGCGCGGGTGTCGACGCCGTACAGGATCGCCGGGCGCAGCGGGTTCCCGCCGCCGTCGGCGGGCAGCAGCACCGGTCCGATCCCGCTGACCCCGAGCCCGCCCAACGTGGCGTCGCCGACCTCGGGCAGCAGTTCGCGCACGATGGCGGTGAAATCCGCCCACCACACGCCTTCCGCGTCGTGCTCGACCCAACCCGGGTGCGGGTAGGACGTCTCGTGCGGCCTGCTGGCGCGCGCGATCACCCGCCCGTCCGCGGTGACCAGCACGCCCTTCGAGCTCGACGTCCCGATGTCCACTCCGAGCAGCACTGTCCCCGCCATCGCGCGGTCCTCCCTGGTGGCCTGCTCTCCCGCTGCGGTTACTGCCTGGTCCACTCGTCGAGCCGGATACCGAGCTGCTCGGCCACGACGCGCATGGCGGGCCGGTGATCGCCGGGCACCGCGTGGATGTGGTTGGCGCCGAACCGGGACAGGAACACCTCGCCGGGGGCGTCGAGCCGGGCGAAGGCATGCGGCCACTCCGGCGTGGACTGGTCGACGAGCTCCTTGTTGGTGGCGGCGTCGTAGTTCTCGAACTCGCCGAGCATCAGCTGCAGCCGGTACTCGCCGGCCTCGCGGGTGAGCCTGCCCAGCGTCATCTGCCCCGGCGCCGCGATGTGCTGCACCGACGCTCCGCCCGCGGGGAAGAAGAACACCTCCGGGTAGAAGTTGACCTGCGCGAGGTTCTCCGCCGGGTCCGCGCTGCGGGCGGCGAACCAGGTGGCGTGCTGGCCGGAGTTGCACAGGTCCCAGATGTCGCGGTCGGCGTGGTAGTGCCGCACGTCGGCGAACAGCACCGGGGTGTCGGCCACCGCGTTGAGCAGCCGCATGGTCAGCGCGCCGTCCATGTCCGCCTCGGTGGCGCAGATGTGCGGTTCCTTCGGCCCGTTCCAGTCGTAGGGGTCGTTGAGGAACGCCTCGGTGACGTCCATCGTCGCGAAGTTCTCGGTCAGCTCCGGCTGGCCCTTGATCCCGGAGAAATCGATGTTGCGCTCGGCGATGATGTCCCGGATGGCCAGGTAGGAGCGCAGTTGGCGCTCCAGCAGTTCGGGGGTGAGCTTGGCGCCGTCGTAGTGCACCCCGGCGGCGTGCCGCTCGATCCACTCCCGCGCCTTCTTCGCCTCGCCCGGGTCGGCCCGCTCGGCGCGCAGCACCAGCTCGTACTGGTCGATCTCCTCCACGTCGATGCCGAATTCGCGCTGCCACTGGTCGGTGTTGGCCACCGCGGTGTTCATGCCCATCGGCCGGCCGCCGAACCTGCCGAACGTGGCGCCGCGCAACCCGCGCACGGCGGCGGAGGCGGTCGCCTGCACACCGATCCGCTCCACCAGCGCCGCGTCGTCCGGTGCACCCCAAGCGCGGGCGTGCGTGCGGCCGATCTGGTCCAGCGCCCCGCCGGCGGCCAGCATGCCGACCAGGCCCGGTTCGGTGGGATCGGTGCTGGCCACCAGGACGAGCGGACTGCGCGTGGCGTCGGCGGCCAGCATGGTGAAGTGCGGGAACGACCAGACGGCGTAGTAGAGCACGGTCACGTCCACGTCCGCCGCCGCGACCCCGCGGGCCACCGAGGTGGCCAGCACGTTGTCCGCGACGAGGTCGTCACCGACCACCACCTCGTGCCCGGCCGCGCGCAGGGCGCGCACCAATGCGTCCTGTTTGGACTGGATGAACTCGGCGTTGCGCCGGTGCACGTGTTCCCGGCCGTCGGAGATGCTGATCAGACCGATTCGGGCCACGATTCCTCCAAGTTCGGCGCGTGCACGGCGTTGTGGCTGCCCGGGCGGACCGGCGGCGTGGAGGTCTGCCGCCCGCACTCCGCGTTCCACCCGGAGGACTCGGGCAGGCTCCGATGCCCGACGCGAACAGCAATCGTTTTCCGGGACGCTATTCTTGCCGCACAGGGGTGTCAAGCCGACCCACCGCCGTTCACGCGAGAAGACCACTCGGGGAGGAAACGTGTCGACGATCAGCGATGTGGCGGCCCGCGCCGGGGTGTCCACCGCGACCGTTTCCCGGGCGCTGAACGGCAAATCCACGGTCGATCCCCAGTTGGCGGCCCGGGTCCGCGCCGCCGCGGCGGAGCTCGGCTACCGGCCGAACGGGCCGGCGCGCAACCTGCGCAGGCAAGAGACCGTGGTGCTGACCCTGATCATCTCCGATGTGGCCAACCCGTTCTTCACCGCGATGGCGCGCGGCGTCGAGGACGTCGCGCACGCGGCGGGTTATTCCGTGGTGCTGTGCAACTCCGACGACGACCCGGCCAAGGAGCGCGCCTACGTCGACATCGCGGTGCAGGAGCGGATGGCCGGGATCCTGGTGTCGCCGACCGGCCGCGGGGACAGCGCCGGCGTGCTCGCCGCGCAGGGCGCCCCGGTGGTCGCGGTCGACCGGCCGCTGCCGGGGACACCGGGCGACACCGTGCTCGTCGACGGAGCGCTGGCCGCCCGGCAGGCCGCGGAACACCTGGTGCAGCAGGGGTATTCGCGGATCGGCTGCATCACCGGGCCCAGCGGGGTACCGACCGCCGACGAGCGCCTCGCCGGATACCGGGCCGGACTGCGGGCCGCCCGGTTACCGGCCGCCGCGGACCTGGTGCGGCGCTGCGAGTTCCGCGCGCAGGGCGCGTACCGGGCCGCACTGGACCTCGTGAACCGCGACGATCCGCCGGACGCCCTGCTCATCGGCAACAACGCCATGGCCATCGGAGTGCTGGAAGCCCTGGCGGAGCTGGGCATCCGACCCGGACGCGAGATCGGGCTGATCGCCTTCGACGACGCGCCGTGGGCCGCGCTGCTGGATCCGCCGCTGAGCGTGGTCAGCCAACCCGCCTACGACATGGGCACCGCGGCCGCGCAACTGCTGCTGGAGCGCATCGGCGGCGCCTCGACCGCGGCGCGCACCGTCACGCTGTCCGCGCACCTCATCCCGCGCGCCAGCAGCGATCCGCACGCCTGACGCGCGAAACCGCCCGCCGGAAGCTCCGACGGGCGGTTCCACGGGCAACGGGTCAGTGCGAGAAGACGCGGTAGTGCGCCGCCGCCCACGGTGGGGCGTCCGCCACCGGCACCAGCTCGACCTGGACCTCGGACTTGCCGCGGGTCAGCTCGGCCGGCACGTCGAAGTCGTCTTCGAGCCAGCGGTGGAACGGGTTGCCCAGCGGTTGCGACCAGCGGCCCGCCGGCTGGCCGTCGATGCGCACGTCGACGGCCTGGTAGGCCTGCTCCTGGTCACCGAGCCGCCGCACCCGCATCCCGTCGTTGTCCGCGTCGACAGCCGCGCGGAACGTGACCGGACCGGTGGCCGTGGTGCTCTCCCGCTGCTCGGGCGGCCTGCGGTCGCCCTCGAACGTCGACTCCAGCGGCGCGCTGCTCTCCCCCTCGGCCCGGTAGCCGTGGTCGTCCCGGCTGGCTTCGTCGCCGACATCGACCTCGTCGGTGACCCGCAGCTGAGCGGGCTTCCCGCCGTACCAGTAGGCCGTGGATCCGTAGTCGCCCGGCTCGTCGTTGACCCGCCCGTGCTCCACGCCGGCATGAATGCCGTCCGAGAACGGGACCGCGTCGTTGAGCAGCAACCGGTAGGCGCCGGTGCAGTCGAACTCGCAGCCGTCCGCGGCGATCTTGTGCGCCGGGCTTCCGGCCAGCGGCATCGCGGGCTGCATGCCGAACCGGAAGTACCAGCCCGCCTCGTAGAGGTCCTCGGTGCCGGTGCCGTGCCAGGCGGGGCTGGCCGACCCGTCCACGTAGAAGCGCTCGTCACCTTCCAGGTAGTTGCGCTCCCGATCCTCCGCGCGGTTGTTGTTCCCCGAGCTCGGCTCGATCACCTGCGGAAGCGGCGCGTCCGGCGGGGTCTGACCGCGCATCGAGTGCGAGACACCGCGGAACACCCCGGAACCCTCGGCCTCCAGGAAGGTCCAGTCCTCGCCCGGCGTGGTCTGCCCGCGGTGGTGGGTGGCGTGGAAGTAGCCGGTGTTCTCGCCCACTTCGGCCGGACCGCTGCTGACCTGCGCCTTGCCGCCGGTGATCGGGACGGTTCCGGTGTTGACCAGCTCCACCCGCGCGTTCTGCCCGAACGGCATCGGCCACCAGGAGGTCAGCCAGCCGTCCAGCCCGGGATCCACCGAGTTCATCATGGTGCGCACGTCGTGGGTGCCCAGTCCGGAGCCGAAGAACTCGCCGATCGGGCTGTCCACCGTCGTCTGCCCGTCGAAGGTGATCCGCAGCCGCGTGTTCTCCATGATCTGCTCGGAGGCGGCCACCTCCTCCTCCGGCACCGGGTAGCGGGCGACCCACTTGTCCCGCTCGAAGACCTGGTTGTCGATGCGGTAGCCGTGCGCGGCCTCTTCACCGGGGTGGCCCGGTCCGATGTCGAGCACGTCGGTGCGGGTCCAGTCGCCGCCCACGTTGCTGTGCACGTCGTAGCGGAACTCGTTGACGTCCACGGAGGACGAGACGAACCGGTTGCCGATCTCCAGCTGCGACTTGCCCGCGGTGAGCTCCGGTGGGACCTCGATGATCTCCACGCCCCACTCGCCGGGCCGCTCCGGGCCGGAGTTCCACCGGCCGACGGGCTGCCCGTCGACGAACACGTCGGCCACCTGGTCGGCCACCTGCGGATCCACCCGCCGGATCAGCCGCACGCCGTCGTTGTTCGGATCCACCCGCATGGTGAAGTCGGACCCGCCGCCCTCGCCGTAGGCGCGGCCGTCGTCGGTGACCTGCGGGCTGCCCACCAGCTGCGGCAGCTGCATGCGCAGCTCGTCGATGGATGCGGGACCGTCGAGCTCGGCCAGCGTCCTGCTGGCGCCCGGGGGCACCACGACGTCGGAGTCGTCCTGCCGCTCGGTGCGCTGCGCCTGCCCCTTGGGGTCGGCCACGCCGAAGCGGCGCACCCGGTCCAGCACGTCGGTGGCGGGGTCGCCCGGGTCGAAGGTCTGCACGCCCTCGGCATCCGGGAACGCGCGGTACCCGACGCGGTAGAAGTCCGGATTGTTCTGCACCGTGACCCGCATGTGCTCGCGGTACGGCATCGGCACCTTGATGACCCCGGCACCTGCGGTGTCCCGGTCGTTGCCGACCAGCGGCCATTCGAACGGCGCGCCCGCCCGGCCGTTGACCACATCGGCCAGCGGGGCGTCCAGCACCACCCGGCCGTCCAGCTCGACCACGATGTTGCCGGTCTCGGTGAGGTCGCCCAGGGGTTCGCGGGTGAACCACATGTCCGAGATCTCGCCCGCCCCGGCGTGCTCGGCGATGACGCACCCGCGGTCGCTCTGGTCCAGGCAGGAGTAGGTCCCGTGGAAACCGTCGTCGTTGCCGCCCGCCCGGTCGAAGCTGGAGAACTGCCGGGACTGCTCCGGTCCCGGGATCTCGGCCAGCGCGTTCACCTGGCGGTACGCGTCCCAGCCGATCGGCCCCTTGTTCTCGGCAGGCTGCTCGGGTTGCGCCTGCGCCCGGTTGCCCGCGCCCGGATCACCCACCAGTCCCGCGACCGCCAACGACGCGACACCGAGGCAGGCACCGAACCGCCTCGCCTTCCGGGTCGACCAGCTCATGCGCTGCGCAGCGGAGCTTTCGTTCATCGCTCGCCCTCCCCATACACCACTGTCCGCTGTGGAAGGTGATGCACCCGCCCCGATTCAACAGCACATTCCGGGTTTCGAGCTTTTTCCCGGCGCACCGCGGCGAAGATCACTCGTACATCACGAGCACCCTAGGGATCAGCGCGGGATTTCGATCGACAACGCGGGCGACACCGGCGGAATCATGACGGAAAATCACTCAACACGATGGTTACCTGCTGCTCACCCGGCGACAACCTCCATACAGGTGTTATCGCTGCGCACCGCGGACCGCGTTCCCGCCGCCGGAACCGGGCCGAACGCTGGATTCGAATCCACTGTGGATTGATCTTGACCGCCACCGAGGGGCCTTGCTGCCCAGGAGCGCCGGAACGCCCGATGCGGCCGTTCCGCACGATCCGCGGGAAATCGTTTGCCGAAACCGGCACCGTCGCAACGCTTGTGTCAACACTCACACGGCCCAGTGCGCGAACCTCTTGATCACCGCGCGCAAGAACGACGCATAGCGGTCAGCAGGACACGAACCGCCACGACACGCGCCGGCTCAGCCGGCGCGACTCGCGGAGACGAGTCTTCGGTCCGCCCGCTGGACCGTTACCGTTGAGTTCGTGACCGCGACTCGCGAGAGCCAGAGCGCCCGACGAACCGGCGACGGCGCACCAGCCTGGTCCGACCTCACCGCATTCGGCAGCAAGGGCCTGCCGCTGTGGGCCGGGATGTTGCTGTCGGCCGGTAGTACCGCGCTCGGCACCGTGCTCGACATCCTGATCTGGTCGTCTCCCGGCTACCTGTTCAAGGCACTGTTCTTCGTCGGGAGCCTGCTCGCGGTCGCCCTGGTGCGGCGCGGCAGCGTCTTCGGGCCGATGGTGCAGCCCCCTCTCGTGCTCATCGTCGTGCTGCCGCTGCTGGTGGTGGCCACCGGCTCCGGATCCGGCCCGGGCGGCGGTGGCCTGACCCGGTCCGCGCTGGCGATCGTCCCGCCGCTGATCGGGAGCTTCCCGATCATGGCCGCCGCGACGGCCGCCACCGTGGTCATCGGTCTGGTGCGGATGTTCGTTACCCAGCGCGCGCCGACCGAGGGCGAACCGGCCCCGAACGACGCGGCGACGAAGAAGCGGCGCAGGCCTGGTGAGCAGCGGCGCAAGCGTCCGCCGGAAGCAGGCGCGCGGGACCGGCGCGCAGCGGCCGCCGGCGCCGAAGAAGCGAACCCGCGACGCGGCGGCAAGCAGCCCGAGCGCGGTGGCAAGCAACCCGAGCGCGGTGGCCGCCCGGCGTCCGGCGGGGGTCGGCCGCAGGCTCCCGAGCGGGGTTCCGGCGGCGACCGGCCGCGACCGGGTGCGGCGGGCGCGCCGGGCAGGGGGCGTCCGGAACCACCGGCTCGACCCCGGCCCGCGGACGGCCGCGGCGGCGAGGGAGGACGTCCGGAACCGCCGCGCCGCGGAGGTCCGCCGCGACCGCAAGCGCCGGGGCGGCCCCGGCCGCCGGAACCGCCCGCCGATCCCGGCAGGCGGCGCCCGCGTCCTCCGTACCCGGACGAGCGCTACAGCTGACCCCGCGGCAGGCAGTGCCCGGCTTCCCGGGTCCGGAGTGTGGCCTCAGCGCACGCTGGAGGGCTTGTCCGGGTTCTCGTCCAGGTCCTTGCGCAGCTCGCGGGGCAGCGCGAAGGTGACCTTCTCGTTGGCGGTCGTGACCTCGTCCACCTGGTCCCAACCGTGCTCGGCGAGCAGGTCGAGCACCTGGAACACGAGCGCGTCCGGTACGGACGCCCCGCTGGTGACCCCGACGGTGCCGACCCCTTCCAGCCAGGCCAGATCCACCTGGCTGGCGAAGTCGACCAGGTGCGCGTCCGAAGCGCCCGCGTGCAGCGCGACCTCGACCAGCCGCACCGAGTTGGACGAGTTCGTCGAACCCACCACGATCACCAGATCGCACTCGGCGGCCATCGCCTTGACCGCGTACTGCCGGTTGGACGTGGCGTAGCAGATGTCATCGCTCGGCGGCGCCTGCAGATCCGGGAACCGGCCCTGCAGCTGGTCGACCCGCTCCATGGTCTCGTCGACGCTCAGCGTGGTCTGCGACAGCCACACGACCTTCGACGGATCGCGGATCTCGACCTGGTCGACGTCCTCCGGCTTGTCGACGAGCTGCACCCGTTCCGGGGCCTCGCCCGCGGTGCCCTCGACCTCTTCGTGTCCGTCGTGGCCGATGAGCAGGATGTCGTAGTCGTCCCGGGCGAACCGGTTGACCTCCTTGTGCACCTTGGTGACCAGCGGGCAGGTCGCGTCGATGGTCTGCAGGTTGCGGTCGGCGGCCGCCTGGCGCACGGCCGGCGAGACACCGTGCGCGGAGAACACGAGCCGGGAGCCCTCGGGCACCTCGTCGGTGTCCTCCACGAAGATCACGCCGCGCTCGCGCAGCGTGTCCACCACGTGCCGGTTGTGCACGATCTCCTTGCGCACGTAGATCGGCGGCCCGTACGTCTCCAGAGCCTTCTCGACGGAGATCACGGCTCGGTCGACACCGGCGCAGTACCCGCGCGGTTTGGCCAGCAGGACGCGCTTGGCCGGGCCGGTGTCCTCGGCTGCTTCGGTGGTCTGGGACGAGGTCGTCATACCGCCAAGGGTACGGATCTGCGCGGCGGCCCACACCGGTGCGGTGCTGCACAGCACCACCACCGACCACAGCGCGCTGAGCAGCGACAATGGCCTCAGCGCCGCGATTGGGGCAGGCTGGGGCGCATGTCGTCGCTGCCTCTGCCGGTGCGGGTCGCCGCCGGCGTCACCGCCACCGCCGTCGAACAGGCCCGCCAACTGCCGGCGACCCTGCTGGGCCTGCCGGTCACCGTGGCCAGCCAGGCGTTGCAGGCATCCATGCGCGTCCAGCAGCAGATCACCGAGCTGGCGATCAAGGGCGATGAGGCGCTCGCCGGGCTGCACCAGCCGGAGGAGCATCCCGCGTGGGCGACGTTCGACGAGGACCAGCCCGCGCCGAGCACCGGGGACGCACCCGCTGGCCGGGGCGAGCGGACCGCGGACCTGGACGCCTACGACGCGCTCACCCTGCCGCAGCTGCGCGGCAGGCTGCGCTCGCTGTCGGCCGCCGAGCTCACCGAGCTGATCGACCACGAGCGCGCCACCCGCAACCGCCCCGAGTACCTGCGGATGCTGCAGAACCGGCTGACTCGGCTGCGCGACAGCTGATCCCCGACCCGACGAGACGAAGAGCAGGACCACCACCTGTGAACTCCCCGACCAGCGCCGAAGAACCGTGGCCGGTGCGCACCGTTTCGCGCAAGATCGCCGAATGGATCCACCGGCTGGGTTCGATCTGGGTCGAAGGCCAGATCACGCAGATCTCGATGCGCAAGGGCGCCAGCACCGCCTTCCTGACGCTGCGCGACCCGTCGGCGGACGTCTCGCTGACCCTGACCTGCGCGGCGTCCCTGCTGCGCGGGATGGACCCGCCGCTGACCGAGGGCAGCCGGGTGGTCGTACACGGCAAGCCGACCTTCTACGTGGGCCGCGGGACGCTGAGCCTGCGGGTGGACGACATCCGCGCCGTCGGGGTCGGTGAACTTCTCGCCCGTATCGAGCGGCTGCGCCAGCTGCTCAAGGCCGAGGGGCTGTTCGACGCCGCCCGCAAACGCGAACCGCCGTTCCTGCCCGCCCGGGTCGGGCTGATCACCGGCCGCGCCTCCGCCGCCGAGCACGACGTGCTCAGCAACGCCCGGCTGCGCTGGCCCGCGGTGCGGTTCGAGGTGCGCAACGTGGCGGTGCAGGGCTCGTCGGCGGTACCGCAGATCCTGGAGGCCCTGCAGGAGCTGGACCGCGCGCCGGAGGTGGACGTCATCGTGCTCGCCCGCGGTGGCGGCAGCGTGGAGGACCTGCTGCCGTTCTCCGACGAGGCGCTGTGCCGCGCGGTGTCCACGGCCCGCACGCCGGTGGTCAGCGCCATCGGGCACGAACCGGACTCCCCGCTGGTCGACCACGTCGCCGACGTGCGCTGCTCCACCCCGACGGGGGCAGGCAAGCGGGTGGTGCCGGACGTGGCCGAGGAGGGGCAGCGGATCGGGCAGCTGCGCGAACGGGCCCGGCGCGCGCTGCACGGTTGGGTGGACCGGGAGCGGCGGCTGCTGGACGCGCTGCGCACCCGACCCTCGCTGGCCGACCCGCTGGGCCCGCTGCAGCAGCGCGAGGAACAGGTCGAGCAGCTGCGCGAGCGCTCCCGCCGGGCGGTGACCGCGGTGCTGGACGGGCAACAGCGGGAGCTGGCAGCGACCCGATCTCGCTTGACGACCCTCGGTCCGGCGGCCACGCTGGCTCGCGGGTACG
Organism: Saccharopolyspora montiporae; assembly: GCF_015209505.1. GTDB lineage: Bacteria > Actinomycetota > Actinomycetes > Mycobacteriales > Pseudonocardiaceae > Saccharopolyspora > Saccharopolyspora montiporae. Next base: position 32,122 of record NZ_JADEYC010000023.1, on the reverse strand, counting down.
CGATCGTGCAGCGCATCGAGGACGGCGCGGACGGCGTCCTTCGCTCGGTCGACGACGCCCCGTCCGGCACGCGCCTGCGGGTCCGCGTCACGGATGGCGCGGTGCACGCGATCGTCCCGGACGAGCAGGGCTGAGCAGGCGCTCCGCACCGGATCGGCGGAGCCGGACAGGAAGCAGGCAGTGCACCCCCAGCAGGAACCCGTGTTCCTCCCGTTGACCGTCGGCGCGGCGCAGACCGCGACCGGCGCCGCGCGGCGGGACAGCGGCGAGATCGGCAGATGTGCGGACGCGGCGAACAGCGCCGCGGCCGGGTGCTGGGCCGCGCTGCTCGGCGGCTGCGATTCGGTCGAGCGCCGCGCGCTGCCCGGCACGCTGCACGCGCTGTCGACGGCGACCTCCGGGTACGTCGGGCCCGGGGCGTGGGCGTTGTCGGCGCACCGGCGTAGGGTCGCCGAGGCCCAGCTGCGCATCGACGACGCGGTGCGCGACGGCGACGGTGCCGAGTTCGCCGAGGCGTTCGTCGGCTACGACCAGGCCATCGCCACTGCGGTCGTGTCCGTGCACAGCAACGTGGAGAGTCCGAGGCCGTGACCGCCAGCGATTCCGAATCCGAGCACTTCGACCCGGTCGCCGACCATCCGGACGTCGCCGAACTGGGCTACGAGCAGGCGCGCGACCAGCTGGCCGAGGTGGTCAAGCAGCTGGAGGCCGGCGGGCTGTCCCTGGAGGACTCGCTGGCGCTCTGGGAGCGCGGCGAGGCGCTGGCCACGGTCTGCGAGCGGCACCTGGCCGGCGCGCGGGAACGCGTCGAACGAGCGCTGGCCTCGGTGCAGGAGCCCGCCGACGAGGAGTGACGTGCCTCAGCGCACCGGTTCGGCCTGCGCGGCCGCTTCGGCCAACGCGCGGAACTCGGCCTCGTCCCCGCTCCCGGTGATCAGCAGCCGCACGCCGTCCCGCTCGGTGACCCACGCCTGCTCGGAGCGCACGCTGTCGTAGACGACCCAGTCCCGGTCCGCGGCCCGGACGGTGCCCTGCGCCTGGGGCGGTCGCCGGGTCTCGGCGGACACCAGGTCCTGCTCCGCCGCGGCGGACTGCGCCAGCCGCAGGTAGTCGCCGTCCGGGGTCAGCCAGCCGACCCGCACGATCCGCTCCGGATCCGCGCCGGCAACGTTGGCCGAGTTGGCGCGCCAGTCGGCGGGCGGTTGCGGGTGCAGCACCGGGAAGTCGACCTGCCCGGACGCGCGCTGCAGCTCGGCGGCGGGGTCCACGGTGGGCACCTGCGCGTCCTCCGTGGCGGGACCGCCCGGGTTGAACGAGCACATCCCCAACAGGCCCGCGGCACCGAACGCGATCAGCACCATCGGCAGGATCGCGAAGACCATCGCCGAGGGCGTGCGGCGGCGCTGAGGTGCCTCGGTCTGGTTGGGTGGTTCGGCCACGGCGCCATGCTCCCACTCGGCGGGGTCCGCTCCGGCGCCCGCCCGCGGCGGAGTGGGGTGCCCCACGTGGGACCTCGAACAACGCGCACATCTGCGAAGATCGGTCCATCGAGCCTGAGCAGCGGTGCTCTCTCCGCGTTCGGGCAGCAGGCACCCCTGTCGAATCACTGCCCACCGGGAGGCGGGATGAGCACGTCCAGCACTGATCACCGCGGCGAGGCGCCGGACCGCAACCTCGCGATGGAGCTGGTCCGGGTCACCGAGTCCGCGGCGCTGGCCGCGGGCCGCTGGGTCGGCCGCGGCGACAAGAAATCCGGGGACGGCGCCGCCGTCGACGCGATGCGCAAACTCATCGGCTCGGTGTCCATGCGGGGCACCGTCGTCATCGGCGAGGGCGAGAAGGACGAAGCCCCGATGCTCTACAACGGCGAGCAGGTGGGCGACGGGACCGGCCCGGAATGCGATGTGGCGGTGGACCCGATCGACGGGACGACCCTGTTGAGCAAGGGGATGCCCAACGCCCTGGCGGTGCTGGCGGTCGCCGAGCGCGGGTCGATGTTCGACCCCTCGGCCGTGTTCTACATGGACAAGATGGCGGTGGGTCCGGAGGCGGCCGATTCGGTCGACCTGGACGCGCCGATCGCGGAGAACATCCGCCGGGTGGCCAAGGCCAAGGCCATCGACATCTCGGACGTCACGGTGTGCATCCTGGACCGCCCGCGGCACGAGCAGGTGGTGCACGAGGTGCGCGAGGCCGGGGCGCGCATCCAGTTCATCTCGGACGGCGATGTGGCCGGAGCGATCGTGGCCTCCCGCCCGGACAGCGGGGTGGACATGCTGCTGGGCACCGGTGGCACGCCGGAAGGCATCATCGCGGCGTGCGCGCTGAAGTGCCTCGGCGGGCAGATCCAGGCGCGGCTGGCGCCGAAGGACGACGCCGAACGGGAGCAGGTGCGCGCCGCCGGGCACGACGTGGACCGGGTGCTGTCCACCGAGGACCTGGTGGGCGGGGACAACGTGTTCTTCTGCGCCACCGGGATCACCGACGGCGGCCTGCTCAAGGGCGTGCACTTCCGGGCGAACCGGGCTTCCACCCAGTCGCTGGTGATGCGATCGAAGTCGGGCACGGTGCGGACCATCGAGGGCCTGCACAAGCTGTCCAAGCTGCGCGAGTACTCCAATGTGGACCTCGGCACGGACACCCCGCGGCACGGCCTGCTGCCCTGATCCGGCGGCGCCCCGGTGCCGCGCGGTGCTGGGGCGTCAGCCCAGGTTCGAGGAGTGCCCGGGGAACAGGTGCGCGGCCGGGTCCAGTTCCACCGCGATGTTGTTGACCGCGGTGGCCGCCTCGCCGAACCCGGTGGCGATGAGCTTGACCTTGCCCGGGTACGCGGTGACATCGCCCGCGGCGTAGATCCGGTCCCGGTTGGTGCGCATCGTCGAATCCACCCGGATGGTGCGCTTGTCCAGGTCCAGGCCCCAGTGCTGGATCGGGCCGAGGTCGGCGGTGAACCCGAGCGCGGCGACCACGGTCTGCGCGGGCAGCACCCGCCGGTCCTGGTCGACGAGCAGCTCCACTTCGCGGATCCCGCTGTCGTCGCCGCGGATCTCGGCGATCTCGGCCGGGGCGATCAGCTCCACGTCCAGTTCGCGCACCCGCTGCACCAGGCCCTCGTGCGCGCGGAACCGGGACCGGCGGTGCACCAGCGTCACGCTGCCCGCGATCGGGTGCAGCGCCAGGGTCCAGTCGAAGGCGGAATCCCCGCCTCCGACGACCACGACGTCCTGCCCGGTGTGCAGCCCGAGTTCCGGGATGAAGTGCACGACGCCGCTGCCCGCCCAGTCCTCGCCCGCGGGCAGCGGTCGCGGGGTGAACTCGCCGAGCCCGGCGGTGATCAGCACGGCGCGGGCGCGCACGCGCTCCTGCTCGCCCAGACCGACGAGCAGCCCGCCGTCCACTTCGGACAGTTCGAGGGCTGCACGGCCGAGCAGGTAGGCGGGTTCGTACTGCGCGGCCTGGCGCACCAGCGCGTCGATCAGGTCGCGTCCGCGCACCTCGGGGAACCCGGCCACGTCGTAGATCATCTTCTCCGGGTACATGGCCGTGACCTGACCGCCGGGCTCGGGCAGCGCGTCCACCACGGCCGCGGACATGCCGCGGAATCCCGCGTAGTACGCCGCGAACAGCCCGGTCGGACCCGCACCCACGATCAGCAGATCGACGTCTCGCGACACCGCCATGCCCACCACCTCGCCGTCGACAGCGGGGACGCCGTCCAGGCTAGCCCCGCCGCGGCGCGCTGTCGTCGGCCGAGCGGACGCCCGCCGCAGTGGCGGAGGCGTGCGAGATGCGGCACCTTGACCGTTCCAGGGCACTGATCCGCACCGCGCGCAACCCCGGAGTGGCCTTCCCCATGCTGACCGGTGTCGACCGGAGGCGGGACACTGCCCGCATGGCTGAACAGGAATACCGGATCGAACACGACACGATGGGCGAAGTGCGGGTGCCCGCGGAGGCGCTCTACCGCGCGCAGACCCAGCGGGCCGTGGAGAACTTCCCCATCTCCGGCAGGGGCCTGGAGCGCGCCCAGATCCGCGCGCTCGGCCTGCTGAAGGCGGCGACCGCCCGGGTCAACGCGCGGCTGGGCGTGCTGGAATCCGACCTCGCCGAGGCGATCGCGGCCGCCGCGGACGAGGTCGCCGAGGGCCGGCACGACGAGCACTTCCCGATCGACGTGTTCCAGACCGGGTCCGGGACGTCGTCGAACATGAACTCCAACGAGGTCATCGCCACGCTGGCCTCGCGCAAGCTCGGGCGCGACGTGCACCCCAACGACGATGTGAACGCCTCGCAGTCGTCCAACGACACGTTCCCCACGACCATCCACGTGGCCGCGACCGAAGCCGTGGTCACCGAGGTCATCCCGGCGCTGGAGCACCTGGCGGGCACCATCGAGCAGCGCGCCGCCGAGTGGACCGAGGTGGTCAAGTCCGGTCGCACGCACCTGATGGACGCGGTCCCGGTGACGCTGGCGCAGGAAGCGGGCGCGTGGGCCGCGCAGGTCCGGTATGGCGTCGAGCGGCTGCAGGGCGGCGTGGGCCGGCTGGGCGAGCTGCCCATCGGCGGCACCGCGGTCGGTTCCGGGCTCAACGCCCCGGAAGGCTTCGGTGCGGCCGTGGCCGCCGAACTCGCCTCCGCCACCGGACTTCCGCTCACCGAGGCGCGCGACCACTTCGAGGCCCAGGCCGCGCAGGACTCGGTGGTGGAGACCTCCGGCGACCTGCGCACCGTGGCCGTGAGCCTCACCAAGATCGCCAACGACCTGCGCTGGCTGGGCTCGGGCCCGCGCACCGGGCTGGCCGAGCTGGCGCTGCCGGACTTGCAGCCGGGCTCGTCGATCATGCCGGGCAAGGTCAACCCGGTCATCCCGGAAGCCACCCTGCAGGTGGTCGCGCAGGTGATCGGCAACGACGCGGCCATCTCGTTCGCCGGTTCGCAGGGCAACTTCCAGCTCAACGTGATGCTGCCGGTGATCGCGCGCAACGCGCTGGAGTCCGCGCGGCTGCTGGCCAACGTGTCCCACCTGCTGGCGGACAAGGTCTTCGCCGACGTCGAGGTGAACACCGACCGCGCCCGGGAGTACGCCGAGGGCTCGCCGTCCATCGTGACCCCGCTGAACCGCTACATCGGCTACGAGGAAGCCGCTGCGGTGGCCAAGCAGGCGCTCAAGGAGCGCAAGACCATCCGCGAGGTCGTGCTGGAGCGCGGGCACGTCGAGTCCGGCAAGCTCACCACCGAGCAGCTGGACGAGGCGCTGGACGTGCTGCGGATGGCGCACGGCCGCTGATCCGCCGCGGGGTCCGGGTCGCCCGGGCCCCGCGTTCCGGCCGTCGCGGGAACCGCCGCGCACCCGCACCATGAGCGGGTGGTCCTGCTCATCGACGTGGTGCGCACCTCCGGCGAGGTCGCCGCGACCCGCTCGCGCGCGGCCAAGACGACCGCGATCGCCGGCCTGCTGGCCCGCCTGGACCGCACGGAGGTCCGCACCGCCACCGCGCTGCTGGCCGGTGAACTGCCGGGCGGGCGCGCCGGGGTCGGCTGGGCCACCCTCGCCGCGCTGGACGTCCCGCCCGCGGACGGGCCCCGGCTCACCGTCGGCGCCGTGCAGCGCGCGGTGGACGAGCTGCGCGGGATCAGCGGGAGCGGATCGAACCGCAGGCGCACCGAGGCGCTCACCGCACTGCTGGCCGAGGCCACCGCCGACGAGCAGGAGTTCCTGCTGCGGCTGCTGGGCGGTGAACTGCGCCAGGGCGCGCTGGAGGGGGTGATGATCGAGTCCGTCGCCTCCGCCGCCGGTCTGCCCGCGGAACCCGTCCGGCGGGCGTTCATGCTCAGCGGGCAACTGCCGGTGACCGCCGAGGCCGCGCTGGCCGGCGGCCGCGCGGCGCTGGACGGATTCCACCTGCAGGTGGGGCGGCCGGTGCGGCCGATGCTCGCCTCCCCCGCCGCGGACCTGGACACCGCGCTCGACGAGTCGGCCGCGTCGTCGGTGGAGTACAAATTGGACGGCGCGCGGATCCAGGTGCACCGGAACGGCGAGCATGTCAGGGTTTTCACCCGCACGCTGCGCGACATCACGAGCAACGTCGGTGAACTCGTGGACCTGGTGCGCGGTTTGGACTGCGAGACCGCGGTGCTCGACGGGGAGACGCTCGCGCTGGACGATTCCGGCCGCCCGCGGCGGTTCCAGGACACGATGGGCCGGTTCGGCGCCCAGCAGCCGCGGGACCTGCTGCTGCACCCGTACTTCTTCGACTGCCTGCACCTGGACGGCACCGACCTGCTGGACCGCCCGCTGCGCGACCGGCTGGCCGCGCTGTCCCGGCTCGCGCCCGAGCAGCGCATACCCGGTGAACTCAACCCCGGTCCGGAGCGCGCGGCCGAGGTGTTCGACGAGGCGCTGGCCGCCGGGCACGAGGGCGTGGTGGTCAAGGACCTGGACTCCGGCTACGCGGCCGGCCGCCGCGGCCGCGCCTGGCGCAAGGTCAAGCCCGAGCACACGCTGGACCTGGTGGTGCTGGCCGCCGAGTGGGGCCACGGGCGGCGCACCGGGTACCTGTCCAACCTGCACCTGGGCGCGCGGGATCCGGATGGCGGACCGCCGCTGATGGTCGGCAAGACGTTCAAGGGGCTCACCGACGAGCTGCTGGCGTGGCAGACCGCGGAGTTCCGCCGCCGGAGCGCGCGGGAGGACGATTGGACGGTGCACCTGGTGCCGGACCTGGTCGTGGAGATCGAGCTGGACGGCGTGCAGGTCAGCACCCGCTATCCCGGCGGCGTGGCGCTGCGGTTCGCCCGCGTGCTGCGCTACCGGCCGGACAAGGACGCCGCGCAGGCGGACAGCATCGAGGCGGTTCGCGCGATGCTTCGGGGGTGATGCGATCCTGGGGCCATGAGCAGCGACGACCTCGACGGGGCCGGTTCGATCAACATCGGCTCCGGCAGCATCGACCCGCGCGACTTCCAAGCGCAACAGGTCTCGGCCCGGGCCGAGCACTACCTCGCGGTGCTGGTGCACGAATCCACATCGGAGGATCCCGGGCACGTGCCGTTCTACGAGGAGTCGTTCGTGCTGATCAAGGCCGAGTCCCAGCAGGAGGCCGCGGAGAAGGCCACCTCGTTCGGCAAGCAGCAGGAGGCCAGCTTCGACGACGAGCAGCACCGGCCGGTCACCTGGAAGCTCAAGCAGGTCGTCGAGGTCAAGCCGCTGGAGGACGACACCTTCGACGACGGCAGCGAGCTCTACAGCCGCTTCTTCCGCAACTACGAGGCGTACCGGGGCATGGACCCGATCACCGAGGACGAGTGAGGGCACGGTCCCGACTGCGGGCCGAGGGCTTGCCGGATCCGTATCGTGGTGCCACGTGCGGTTCTTGAACGGGCAGCAGCCCACCACAGACCTGACCTACGACGACGTCTTCCTCGCTCCCGCGCGTTCCGACGTGGAGTCGCGGTTCGACGTGGACCTGTCCACCGACGACGGCGCGGGCACGACGCTGCCGCTGGTCGTGGCCAACATGACGGCCGTGGCCGGTCGGCGGATGGCCGAGACCGTGGCGCGGCGCGGCGGGATGGTGGTCCTACCGCAGGACGTCGACCCGACCGCGGTCGCCGAGATCGTGGCCTGGGTCAAGGCGCGGCACCCGGTGTGGGACACCCCGCTGGTGGTGCACACCGATGACGCGGTGGCCGACGCGCTGAACCTGCTGCCGAAGCGGGCGCACGACGCGGTGGTGGTCGTGGACGGCCACCAGCGCCCGATCGGCGTCGTCGACGAGGCCGCCTGCACCGGGGTGGACCGGTTCACCCGCGTCGGCGAGGTGGCCGACCGGCAGCCGGTGGTGCTGCCGCTGCTGACCCAACCGCGGGAAGTGTTCGAGCAGCTGGACAAGCAGGGGCGGCGCGTCGCGCTGGCCGTCGACGACGCCGGTGAGCTGGCCGGGATCATGACCGCCCGCGCCGCGCTGCGCGCCGAGATCTACACCCCGGCGCTGGATTCGACCGGGCGGCTGCGCATCGCCGCGGCCACCGGGGTCAACGGGGATGTGGCGGCCAAGGCGGCAGCGCTGCGCGAGGCCGGGGTGGACGCACTGATCGTGGACACCGCGCACGGGCACCAGGACAAGATGCTGGCCGCGCTGCGCGCCGTGCGCTCGGCCGAGCCGCGGGTCCCGGTGGTGGCCGGCAACGTGGTGACCGCGACCGGGGTCCGCGATCTGGTGGAAGCCGGGGCGGACATCGTCAAGGTCGGCGTCGGTCCGGGCGCGATGTGCACGACCCGGATGATGACCGGGGTGGGCAGGCCGCAGTTCTCCGCCGTCGCCGAGTGCGCCGAGCAGGCCCGCGAGCTGGGCAAGCAGGTTTGGGCGGACGGCGGGGTCCGCCACCCGCGCGACGTCGCGTTGGCGCTGGCGGCCGGTGCGGCGTCGGTGATGGTCGGCTCCTGGTTCGCCGGCACCTACGAATCCCCCGGTGACCTGCAGCGCGACGAACACGGCGACTTCTACAAGGAGTCCTTCGGGATGGCTTCCAAGCGGGCGGTCTCGGCCCGCACGCGCACCGACGGCTCGTTCGACCGGGCGCGCAAGGCGCTGTTCGAGGAGGGCATCTCCAGCTCGCGGATGCGGCTGGACCCGCAACGCCCTGGGGTCGAGGACCTGCTGGACGAGATCAGCTCCGGCCTGCGTTCCTCGTGCACCTACGCGGGCGCGCGCACGCTCGCCGAGTTCCACGAGCGCGCGGTGGTCGGTATCCAGTCCGCGGCCGGGTTCGCCGAGGGGCGTCCGCTGCCGACCGGCTGGTGAGGCGGGCCCGCCCCGTCCCGGACGAGGACGGGGCGGGTGCCGACGTCAGCCGAACTCACCTTCCAGCATCTCGGTGACCAGCGCCGCGACCGGGGAGCGCTCCGACCGGGACAGCGTGATGTGCGCGAACAGCGGATGCCCCTTGAGCTTCTCGATGACCGCGGCCACCCCGTCGTGCCTGCCGACCCGCAGGTTGTCCCGCTGCGCCACGTCGTGCGTGAGCACCACCCGCGAGTTCGCGCCCAGCCGGGACAGCACGGTCAGCAGCACGTTGCGCTCCAGCGACTGCGCCTCGTCGACGATGACGAACGAGTCGTGCAGCGAGCGCCCGCGGATGTGCGTCAGCGGCAGGACTTCGAGCATCCCGCGCTCCATGACCTCGTCCAGGACGTTCTCGCTGACCAGGGCCCCCAGCGTGTCGAACACCGCCTGCGCCCAGGGCTGCATCTTGTCGTTCTCCGAGCCGGGCAGGTAACCGATCTCCTGCCCGCCGACCGCGTAGACCGGGCGGAACACGACGATCTTGCGGTGCTGGCGGCGCTCCAGCACCGCCTCCAGCCCCGCGCACAGCGCCAGCGCCGACTTGCCGGTGCCGGCGCGGCCGCCCATGGAGAGGATCCCGATCTCCGGGTCCAGCAGCATGTCCAGCGCGATGCGCTGCTCGGCCGAGCGCCCGTGCAGCCCGAACACGTCGCGATCGCCGCGCACCAGGCGCACCTGCTTGTCCGCGTCCACCCTGCCCAGCGCGCTCTGCGAACCAGCCAGCAGCCGCAGACCCGTGTTGGCGGGCAGCTCGCGCGCCTGCTCCAGATCGGCCGCACCGGTCTTGAACAGCGCGTCGACCTCCTCCGGTGCCACGTCCACATCGGCCATCCCGGACCAGCCGGAGGAGATCACGTCCTGCGCGCGGTACTCCTCGGCCTCCAAGGCCACCGCGGCGGCCTTGACCCGCAGCGGCATGTCCTTGGTGACCAGGGTGACCGCACTGCCCTCCGCGGCGAGGTTGAGCGCACAGGCCAGGATGCGGGAGTCGTTGGACTCGGTGCGGAAGCCGGGCGGCAGCACCTGCGGGTCGGAGTGGTTCAGCTCGACGTGCAGGGTGCCGCCGGCCTCGCCGATCGACACCGGAGCATCCAGGCGTCCGTTGCGGATGCGCAGGTCGTCGAGCACGCGAAGTGCTTCCCGGGCGAACCACCCGAGCTCGGCGTGGTGGCGCTTGCCTTCCAACTCGCTGATCACCACCACCGGCAGCACCACGTTGTGCTCGGCGAATCGGGACATCGCCCACGGGTCGGACAGCAGCACCGAGGTGTCCAGCACGTAGGTGCGGACCCCGATTCCGTCGGTGGGCGCGGAGTCGGCACCGGTGTCCGGGGCCTCCGCTGGATGCTGGGAACGTCGTGTGGTCACGGCTACTCCCTCGCGGGCGTGGCGCGCACACCCGCTCGTCGGCGGGCCGGGCCTGCCCCTGCCGAGCCGAGGGCCGGACCAGCTGGTCCGCCGCGGCCGCGCAGGGCCGGGCACCGGCCCCCGCGACTCAGGTGGGCGGTGTTCCGCCCGCTCCAGCCAACAGCCACGACCAGGGCCTCCCGGACGGGCCAGATACGGACTTGCTGCGACGGCCCGTCACCGCGAACGCTACCGGCCATGATCGGGTCGCGGCAGGCAGCCGGACAGGTGATTCAACGGGTGTTCGTCCGGTGTTCCCAGCCCGGCCGCGTCCGTGCTGATCAGCGCCCTGCTCCCCGGTGCCGCACCGGACGCGCCCGCATCGGCACCGGTCCCGGGTCCGCGCACCCGCCGGCGCGGGCACGCCCGGTGATCATCCCGCTGCGCTACCCGGGTGAAATGCCCCCGGGCGGAACGTCCCGGAAGGGGAACCGGGAAAACGACCGAGCAATTCCGGTACCCACCGGTTCAATTGCCGTCGCAACATTCTTTCCGGACGACGTGCCGGTTGATCACACAATGGTGGTAGGAAACTGTCGTTCCGCGTCGATCGACCGCTAGGTTTCCCGCGAGTGCTCGCCCGGACCTCTGGGGTGCGCAGCCGGGAATGTCGAGTGCTCGCTCTGTCCCATCCAACAAGGAGCAATCAAGTGCTGAAGAAAGCAGCGATCGTCGTCGGCGCCTCCGCGGGCCTGATGGCCCTGGCCCCGATCGCCAACGCCGACAGCGCGGGCAACGAGGGCGTCAACCTGCTCAACGACGACAACATCAGCGCGGTGCCGGTGCAGTTGTGCAACAACGACATCGCCGCGGTCGGTGCCGTCGTCCCGGTGCTGTCGCCGAGCCAGGCCGAGTGCGTCAACGCGCCGCTCGTCGACCACCCCAGCTCGCAGAGCTGATGCGCGACCGGCCGCACCGGCCGGGAATCGGAGCCGAAAGGAGCGCCGGGAAGACCCGGCGCTCCTTTCTTCGCGTGCAATTCCGGAACGATTTCCCCGGGTCATCGACGAGCACAAAATTCCCGATCACACGATGGTGGTACACGATTTGGGAACAACAAGTCGACCCGGGTAGTTTCCAGCCGGAACTCGCCGGAGTGATCACCACCTCGTCCGGTCGACCGGAGCGCGAGGTGCTGCTGGCGAATACCGCGGTAATCAAAGGAGAGTGAAGCAAGTGCTGAAGAAGACCGCCGTTCTCGTCGGTGCCGCCGCCGGTCTGATGGCCCTCGCCCCCGTTGCGAACGCTGACAGCGCGGACAACGACGGCGTGAACGTGCTCAACGACAACAACCTGAGCGTGCTGCCGGTCCAGGCGTGCAACAACGACATCGCGGTGCTCGGCGCCGTCGTGCCGGTGCTGTCGCCCAGCGAGGCCGAGTGCACCAACGCGCCGGTCGTGGACCACCCCAGCTCGGAGAGCTGAAGCGCGGGGTAGATCCGCGCGGGGCCGGGCGGTCCCGCGACGCGTTCCACCCAGGGGCCAGATCCGCAGGGTCTGGCCCCTCTTCGCGCGCGCATCCGGTCAGCGGCCGATCCGCCGGTGCCGGATGGCGTAGTCGCGCATCGCGCGCAGGAAGTCGATGCGCCGGAACGCGGGCCAGTACGCCTCGCAGAACCAGTACTCCGAGTGCGCCGACTGCCAGAGCATGAACCCGGACAGCCGCTGCTCACCGGACGTGCGAATCACCAGATCCGGATCGGGCTGCCCCGAGGTGTAGAGGTGCTCGCTGATGTGGTCGACAGTGAGCTGCTCGGCGAGCTCCTCGATACCGGCGCCGGACTCGGCCTGCTGCTGCAGCAACTTGCGCACGGCGTCGGTGATCTCCTGCCGGCCGCCGTAGCCGACCGCCACGTTGACCTGCATCCCCGGCCGACCCTCGGTGCGCACCGCCGCGGTGGAGAGCTGGGTGGCGGTCTCGGCGGGCAACAGGTCAAGGGCACCGACGATGCGCACCCGCCACGGCTTGCCGGGCTCGGTGAGCTCGTCGACGACACCGGTGATGATCTCCAGCAGCGCGTCCAGCTCCTCGCTGGTGCGGTTGAGGTTGTCCGTGGACAGCAGCCACAGGGTCACGACCTCGACATCGGACTCCGCGCACCAGTTGAGCAGCTCGGCGATCTTGCGCGCGCCCGCGCGGTGTCCGAAGGCCGCGTCCAGCCCGGCTTCCTTGGCCCACCGGCGGTTGCCGTCCAGGATCACGCCCACGTGCCGGGGCTGCTGCAAGCCGTCGAGCTTGCGGCGCAGCCGCCGCTCGTAGACGTTGTAGATGAGTTCCTTCAGCCGAACCTTGAGCGCCACGCCGGACGAGAGTACGCGGAACACGCCGCAGCCCGGTGCCCGCCTCGGCGGGCCCGAGTGACGATCACCACGTCCGCACCGGACTCGGCGCCGGGAGGTGTCTGCCCAGCGGACGGGCCCGCGCGGGCGCGCAGCGGAGCTGACCAGGCAGGAGATCCCCGGCGACCGCGCACCGGACGTTCCGGACGAACCTTCCGCCGCGGACGGCGGCACACCCCCGGAGTGTCGTGCGCCACTCCGCCACCCGGGTGCTGCGGGTGAACGCACAACCTACGGTCCCGTAACCTCGGCGCCGTGACTAGCGCCCTCTCACATCGCCACGCGCACGCGATCGTCAAACCGAGGATGCGCGGCTGGATCCACTTCTGGTCCCTGCTGGTCTCCGTCGCCGCGGGGGCGACGCTGATCACCCTGGCCGCAGCGACCGTGTCCGCTCGCGCCGCCGTCGGCACCTCCGTCTACGTGATCACGGTCCTCGGACTGTTCGGCGTCAGCGCGCTGTACCACCGCAAGACCTGGAAGACCGTGGACGCGCGCACCTGGATGCGGCGGCTGGACCACTCGATGATCTTCCTGTTCATCGCGGGTACCTACACGCCGTTCGCGATCATGGCCATGCAACCGACCACCGGGATCGTGGTGCTGTCCGTGGTCTGGGGCGGAGCGCTCGGCGGAGTGGCGCTCAAGCTCGCCTGGCCGAACGCGCCGCGCTGGGTCGGGGTGCCGGTGTACGTCGCGCTCGGCTGGGTCGCGGTGTTCGTGCTGCCCGACCTGCTGGAGAACGCGGGGGTCGCCGCACTGGTCCTGCTGCTGGTGGGCGGCGCGCTGTACACCCTCGGCGCGGTCAGCTACGCGACTCGCAAACCCGACCCGTGGCCCGCGACGTTCGGTTACCACGAGTTCTTCCACTCGGCGGTGTCCGCAGCAGCCCTCTGCCACCACGTGGCGATCTGGCTGGCGCTGTACGCGTGAGGAACCGGCGCGGGGTTCAGGACGCGGGACGCAGCATGCACACGCGCTGCTCCAGGTCGAAGCCGTGCTCGGCCTCGGTGGCCAGCAGGTACGCGAGTCCCGGGCCGAGCTCCTCGGTGCTCAGCTCGCGGAACCCCAGCCGCTGGTAGTACGGCGCGTTCCACGGCACCTGCCGGAAGGTGATCAGGCTCAGCGCGGGAAGCCCCGCGGCCAGGGCGAGTTCGCCGAGCCGGTCGAGGAGCATGCTGCCCACACCCCGGCGCGCGTGATCGGCGTGCACGCTCAGCTGCGCCACGTGGATGCGATCGTCCACCACGTCGAGCACCGCATAGCCCGCCGGCACGTCGTCCGCGCCCACGGCGACCCATGCGCGCCCGCTGCGCTGGTACGCAGCGAGCAGATCGAGGCTCAGCGGCGGATCGTCGGCGATCTCCGGCATCCCGATGTCCCGAAAGACCGCGCCCGCGGAGACCTCGATCTCCTGCAGGCGCGGCAACTCCTCGGCACGCGCGGCGCGGATGTGCATCCGGCCAGTCCAGCAGAGAACGGGCCGCGCGCGCCGCCCGGAATCGGGCGGCAGGACGCAGATCACATCGCCAGCAGTTCGTCCAGCTCAGCGGGCGAGGTGACCGGGCGGTCGCAGACGTACCCGCGGCAGACGTAGGCCGCGGCCGAACCGCCCACCAGTCCGCGCCCTTCGAGCAGCGGCAGGTCCGGCGCCTCCGGTTCTCCGGCCACGACCACGGCGCCACCCGGTGCCCGGCGGCGCGCGGTGCCGATCAGCTCCTGCCGGTCCTCCGCGGATCCGGCGACGGCCACCTGCAGCGGTCCGTGCGCGCGGGCCTCGGCGGCGCTGAGCCAGTGCCCGGCGAACCGGCTCGCCCGCTGCACGAGCAGCCCGGCCCGGGACAGCGCCTGTTCAGCGGCGGTGCGGTAGCTGCCGGACACCTCCGGACCGGCCAGCGCCGATGCGGTGAGCAGCGCGGAGGCCACTGCGGACGCCCCGGCCGGCGTGACGTTGTCCGTCGGGTCGGACGGTCGGCGCACCAGGGCTTCCGCATCCGCCGCCGTGTCGAAGAAGGCACCGGCGTTGTCCGGATCGGTGAACTCCGCCAGCGCGGTCCCCAGCAGGTCGCAGGCGTGGCGCAGCCAGCGGTGCTGCCCGGTCGCCTGGTGCAGCGCGAGCAGCCCCTCGGCCAGGCAGCCGTAGTCGTCCAGCACCCCGGCGGCATCGCCGACCGCACCGTTGCGCGACGTGCGGCGCAGCCTGCCCTCGACGAGGTGCACCTGCACCAGCAGCTCCCCGGTGCGCACCGCGGCGTCCAGCCAGGCCGGTTCGTCCAGCGCCTGCGCGGCCTCCACCAGCGCGGTGATCGTCAGCCCGTTCCACGCGGTCACGACCTTGTCGTCCACATCCGGCTGCGGCCGGCGGTCCCGGGCCTGCAGCAGGGTCTCCCGGACGCGCTGCCAGCGGGCCGCGTCCCGCGGATCCTGCCGGAGCTGGAGCGTCGAGGCACCGTGCTCGAACGTCCCGCTGGCGGTGACCCCGAACAGCTCAGCGGCCCACTCGCCGTCCTGCTCGCCCAGCACCTCGGTCAGCTGCTGCGGCGTCCAGACGTAGGTGAGCCCTTCGACGCCCTCGGTGTCCGCGTCGAGCGAGGCCGCGAACCCGCCTTCCGGGGTGCGCATGTCGCGCAGCAGGAATCCGGCGGTCTCCCGGGCGATGCGCTCGGCGAGGGCGTCACCGGTGCTGCGGGCCAGGTGCGCGTAGGCGCGCAGCAGCTGCGCGTTGTCGTAGAGCATCTTCTCGAAGTGCGGCACGATCCAGGAGGCATCCACCGAGTAGCGCGCGAACCCGCCCGCGAGCTGGTCGTAGATCCCGCCGCGGGCCATCGCCGCGCAGGTCGCCTGCGCCAGCTCCAGCGCGGTGCGCCCGCTCCCGGTGTCCCCGATGCGCTCCCGGTGGCGCAGCAGGAATTCCAGCACCATCGAGGGCGGGAACTTGGGCGCGTCCCCGAAACCCGCGTTGTCCTCGTCGAATTCGGCCTGCAGCCGGGAAACGGCCCCGGCGATCACCTCGTCGTCCAATGTGGACTCAGGTAGCGCGGTGCGCTGCGCGGACAGCTGCTCGACGATGCGGGCCGCCGCACCGCGCACCTCGGAGCCGCGCCCGGTCCACGCCTCGGCGACAGCCTGCAGCACCTGGCGGAACGTCGGCATCCCGGGCATCGGCTGCGCCGGGTAGTAGGTGCCGCAATGGAACGGCTCGCCGTCCGGGGTGAGGAAGCAGGTCATCGGCCAGCCGCCCTGACCGGTCATCGCCTGCGTCGCCTCCAGGTACACGGCGTCGACGTCCGGGCGCTCCTCGCGGTCCACCTTGATGTTGATGAAGTTCTCGTTCATCAGCCGCGCGGTCTCGGCGTCCTCGAACGACTCGTGCGCCATCACGTGGCACCAGTGGCAGGCCGCGTAGCCCACGGACAGCAGCACCGGCACGTCCCGCTGCCGCGCCTGCTCGAACGCTTCGGACGACCACGGCCACCAGTCGACCGGGTTGTCGGCGTGCTGCAGCAGGTACGGACTGGTCGCGTCCACGAGCCGGTTCGCCATGCACCCAGCGTCCCACCGCCCCGCGGCAGGCGCACCCACCCGGGGGATCAGCCGCCGCCTAGGTGTCGCCGGAACTCTTGTCCCGGCCCGGGGATTCGGTGCTCCCGGGCTCGGTGCCCGCTCCCCCGCCGACCGGGTCGGCGTCCTGGCCGTCCGGGTCGGCGTCCGCCGTGGCGCGCGCCGGGGCCGCGGCGTCGGCCTTGCCCTGGTCGAAGTTCACCGGGAGCCGCTTGAGGTGCTTGGTCATCGACCGCACCAGCAGGACGATCGAGATCGCGAACACCACCAGCAGCAGCAGCCCCACCGGCGAGGACTTGCCGAAGTCCTCGCCCTGCCCGCCCGGGTCGTCGGACGGGCCGAAGCCCTGCGCCAGCACGAGGCCGACGGTCTCCTGGACACTCATGCGCACACCTTCTCCTGCACGCCGGAGAACAGGTCCTCCTCCGGCAACGTGGTGTCGACCAGCGAACGGACCAGCTCGTAGTCCTCCGTCGGCCACAGCCTGCGCTGCATGTCGGCCGGAACCGCGAACCAGCGGCTGTTCGGGTCGATCTGGGTCGCGTGGGCGCGCAACGCGTCGTCGCGCACCTCGAAGTAGTCACCGCACTCGACCCGGGTAGTCACCCGCGCGTTCGGGTCGGGGCGGGAACCGTCCCACTTGGCCAGCCACTCGCCGTACGGCGAGTCCATCCCCTCCGCGAGCAGCCCCTCGTGGAACAGCTCCATGCGCTTCCGGGAGAAGCCGTGCGAGTAGTAGAGCTTCAGCGGCTGCCAGGGCTCGCCGACGTCCTGGAACAGCTCCGGGTCGCCGGCCGCGTCGAAGGCGGCGATCGAAACCTCGTGGCAGCGCACGTGGTCCGGGTGCGGGTAGCCGCCGTTCTCGTCGTAGGTGATCAGCACGTGCGGGCGGAACTCGCGCACCACCTGGACCAGTTCACGGGTGGACTCCTGCGGATCGACGGTGGCGAAGCAGCCCTCCGGCAGCGGCGGGAGCGGATCCCCTTCCGGCAGCCCGGAGTCCACGAAACCGAGCCAGCGGTGCTGCACGCCCAGGATCGCGGCCGCCTCGGCCATCTCCTTGCGCCGGACCTCCGGCAGGTTCGCCACCACGTCCGGACGATCCATGGCCGGGTTCAGGATGCTGCCGGCCTCACCTCCGGTGCAGGTGACGACCATCACGTCGTGCCCCTCGGCCACGTAGCGCGCGGTCGTCGCCGCACCCTTGCTGGCCTCGTCGTCCGGATGCGCGTGCACGGTCATCAGCCGCAGCCCATCAGCCATCGCCCGGTCGTCCTCCCACTCGCAACAGCACTACACGACACCCCGGCCCCGCTGCACGGCCGCAGGACATCCCGGGGATACTCAACGTGGACGTCGGCCCCCATTGTTCCCGGTGGGCTCGACACCGACGGCAACGGCCCCGGGTGCGGTGCGGTGGAGTGACCCGGCCTACACCCGCACGACTCCCACGGAGGAACGCGGTGACCCAGCAGCAGCCCCTCGGCGACCGGTACGGGTCGCGCGGGCGCACCCGGCGCCGCCACCCGGCGCTGCGCTGGGCGCTGTTCACCGCGGTCCTGGTGGCCCTGGTCGGCGGGACGCTCGTCGCCTACAACAACCTCGGCACCCAGCCGATCGAGGGCGACCGGATCACCTACGACGCCGTCGACGAGCACACGCTGCGCCTGGCGATCGAGGTCCAGCGGGACGACCCGCAGCGCCCGGCCGCCTGCGTGGTGCGCGCCCGCGGCGGGGCGGGCGAGGAAGTCGGCCGCAAGGAGGTCCTGGTCCCGCCGACCGACGGAACCTTCCGCCTGGAAACGGAATTGCGCACGACCTACGAGGGCAAGTCCGGCGAGGTTTACGGCTGCACTTACAACGTCCCGGAATATTTGTCCACCCACCTACGGCCAACCGGGTGAAGACTGTCCCTGCACGCCGGACGCCGGAAAATTCCCCGGTCCCGGCGTGACAATTCGTGCTATTGTCGAATAACAGCACGGCCCCGCGCGGGCCGTGTTTTTCCGTTCCTGGCCGCAACCTGCACACCGGGGCGGGACGAAGTTGGCCCGCGAGAGGGCGGAGCCGCAGTCGACGAGGAGTGGTGACCGTGAGCGAGACCCAGGTGACCTGGCTGACCCAGGATGCTTACGACCGGCTCAAGGGTGAGCTGGACGAGCTCGTCGCCAACCGCCCGGTGATCGCCTCGAAGATCAACGAGGCCCGGGAGGAAGGCGACCTGCGGGAGAACGGCGGTTACCACGCCGCCCGGGAAGAGCAGGGCCAGATGGAGTCCCGCATCCGCCAGCTCCAGGAACTGCTGCGCACCGCCAAGGTGGGCGACATCCCGACCGAATCCGGGGTCGCCAAGCCGGGCTCGGTGCTGACCGTGCGCTTCGACGGCGAGGACGAGACCGAGCAGTTCCTGCTGGCCACCCGCGAAGAAGGCGCGCACGGCGACATCGAGGTGTACTCGCCGAGCTCCCCGCTGGGCCAGGCCCTGCTCGACGCCAAGGAGGGCGAGACCCGCGAGTACGAGCTGCCCAACGGCGGCACGATGAAGGTGACCCTGGTCAAGGCGGAGCCCTTCACCGGCTGACGCACCGCTGGCCCGGCGCGCGCCGGGCGCACACCGACGTCGGCGGCGCGGGTACCCGGTGGGGTGCCCGCGCCGCCTTTCTGCGCAGGTCAGTCCGTATCGGCGAGTCGTTCCAGCAGCGGCCGCACCCGCGGGCGCACCGGGGTGGACAGCGCGATCGAGGTCGACGTGCGCAGCACACCGGAGATGCCGACGATCTCGTCGATCACCCGCTGCAGGTCGTCGTTGGACCGCGCGACCACGCGCACGAACAGATCGCCCTGCCCCGTCGTGGCGTGCACCTCGCACACCTCGCCCACGGCGGCCAGCCGGTCCGCCACCGACCCCCGCCTGCCCTGGGCGATCTCCAGCACCGCGAACGCGGTCAGCCCGTAGCCCAGCGCGGCCAGGTCCAGTTCGGGCGGGAATCCGGCCAGCGCACCGCGCCGGATCATCCGATCCAGCCGCGCCTGCACGGTCCCGCGGGCAACGCCCAGGCGCCGCGAGCACTCCAGCACGCCCAGCCGCGGCTCGTCGGACAGCAGCAGCAACAACCGCGCGTCCAGTGCGTCGAGGCCGGGTCCGTCCTCGGTTCGCCCGTACATGACCACCCCGCTCACCCGGCCGGCGCAGCGCGACCCCGGCGCTGGGCAGGCTGCCCGGCCACCGCTCGGCCCGTCCGGCCCATGCTGGACAACCTGCACAGCCGATTCAACCCCGGTTGCCCGTCGCGCACCGCCCGCGCACGCTGTCGCCACCATCGCGACCAACGGGGAGGACTCGTGACCAGGCCCGTCGACCAAACAGGACCCGTCGACCAAACAGGACCCGAGGATCGGGCCCGCAGGCTCGACGACGTCACCTACGACCAGCTGCGCGCGCTGGTCGGGCTCGTCGAGCACGACGACACGCGCGATCCGTTCCCGGTCCGGGCCTTGGACGCCGTGGTGTTCACCGTCGGCAACGCCACCCAGGCCGCGCTGTTCTACCAGGCCGCGTTCGGCATGGAACTCGTCGCCACCACCGGCCCCGAGCAGGGCAACCGCGACCACAAGGGCTTCGTGCTGCGCTCCGGATCGGCGCGGTTCGTGCTGCGCGGGGCCGTCGATCCGGACAGCCCGCTGGCCGACCACCACCGCAGGCACGGCGACGGGGTGACCGACTTGGCCCTGCAGGTGGCCGACGTGGACCGCTGCGTCGAGCACGCCCGGGCGAACGGCGCGCAGGTGCTCGACGAGCCGCACGACATCACCGACGAGCACGGCACGGTGCGCATCGCGGCGATCGCCACCTACGGCGACACCCGGCACACGCTGCTGGACCGCACCGGCTACCAGGGGCCGTACCTGCCCGGGTACACCGCCGCCGCATCCGGCTTCCGCAAGCCGGCCGACGCGCCGAAGCGCCTGTTCCAGGCGGTGGACCACTGCGTGGGCAACGTCGAACTCGGCGGCATGGACCACTGGGTGGCGTTCTACAACCGCGTGCTGGGTTTCGCGAACATGGCCGAGTTCGTCGGCGACGACATCGCCACCGAGTACTCGGCGCTGATGAGCAAGGTCGTCTCCAACGGCAACCACCGGGTCAAGTTCCCGCTCAACGAACCCGCCGCGGGCGAGCGCACCTCGCAGATCGACGAATTCCTGCAGTACTACCGCGGTCCGGGCTGCCAGCACATCGCACTGGCCACCGGGGACATCATCGGCGCGGTGACCGCGATGCGCCGGGCCGGACTGGAGTTCCTCGCCGCGCCGGACACCTATTACGACGATCCTCAGCTGCGCGAACGCATCGGCGAGGTCCGGGTGCCGATCGAGACCCTCAAGCAGCACGGCGTGCTCGTGGACCGCGACGAGGACGGCTACTTGCTGCAGATCTTCACCAAACCGGTGGGCGATCGACCGACCGTCTTCTTCGAACTGATCGAGCGGCACGGTTCGCTGGGCTTCGGGAAGGGCAACTTCAAGGCGCTTTTCGAGGCGATCGAGCGCGAGCAGGAGCTGCGCGGCAACCTGTGAGCGCCTGCGGGCGCGGCCACGGTCCCGTGCCGCGCCCGCACATCCGCCACCGGCCGGGCGGCCAGCGGCGGAAGAAGTCCTTCCCGGAACCATTCTGCGCCGGAGGACATCCGCATTCGGATATCCGAGGAAATGCGCGGTTCAGCGCGCGGCGACAATTGTGAAGCCGGCGGATTCCAGTTGTTCGACCACCGATTCCCGGTGTTGCGGTCCGCGCGTTTCCAACGACACCTGCACGTCCACCTCGCCCAACTCCAACGCCCCGGAGATCCGGGAATGCGCGATATCGAGCACGTTCGCGTTGCCCTCCTGCAGCCGGCCCAGCAGGCCCGCCAACGCGCCGGGTCGGTCCGGTAGCCGCACCTGCAGCGAGAGATAGCGCCCGGCCGCGGTCATCCCGTGCTGGACCAGCTGCAGCAACAGGAGCGGATCGATGTTGCCGCCGGACAGCACTGCGACCGCGGGCCCGGCCAGCCGTTCCGAGTGCTCCAGCAGCGCCGCGACCGCAGCCACCCCGGCGGGCTCGACGACCAACTTCGCCCGCTCCAAGCACAGCAGCAGCGCCTGGGACAGCGATTCCTCGCGCACGGCCAGCACATCGTCGACCAGCTCGGACACGTGCGCGAAGGTGACCGGCCCGGGTGCGCCCACCGCGATCCCGTCGGCCATCGTGGTCGCCGACTGCAGCCGCACCGGCTCCCCCGCCGCCAGCGACGGGGGCCAGGCGGCCGCCTGCGCGGCCTGCACGCCGACGACGCGGACGTGCGGCGCGCGTGCCCGCACCGCGGCGGCGACCCCGGCCACCAGACCTCCGCCGCCGGTCGGCACCAGGATCGTGCGCACCCCGGGCAGCTGGTCCAGGATCTCCGCACCCACCGTCCCCTGGCCCGCGATGACGTCCGGGTGGTCGAAGGGGTGGATGAACTCGGCCCCGGTCTCGGAGGCGTAGGCCTCGGCCGCGGTCAGCGTCTCCTCCAGCGGTCCGCCGCACAGCCGGACCTCGGCGCCATAGGCGCGGGTCGCGGCGAGCTTGGGCAGCGGAACCCGCTCCGGCATGAACACGGTGGCCCGGATGCCCAGCAGCTGCGCCGCCAGCGCCACGCCTTGCGCGTGGTTGCCCGCGCTCGCGGCCACGACGCCGGCCGCGCGCTGCGCCGGATCGAGCCCGCACAGCCGCACGTACGCGCCGCGCAGCTTGAACGATCCGGTGCGCTGCAGGTTCTCGCACTTGAGGTGAACAGGTGCGCCGAACTGCTCGGCCAGCACCCGCGTGTGCTCCAGCGGAGTCCGCCGCGCCACACCGAGCAACTGCTCCCCGGCGGCGCGGATGTGTTCCAGGCCGATCAGCCGCATGGCGCAATCGTGCCACCGCGTACCCCCGGATGAGACCCGAACGCAGCGCAGGACGCCTGCCGCCGATCGGGTGACGCGGCATCGGTGCGCCCGGGGCGCGGAACCGGAAGACGGTGTGCCGGGCCGGTTGGCGGTAGTCTCAGCGCACCGGGATTCCCGGATTCTCCCGACCGGACCCGGGGTTTCCCGCCGACCGGGCGCCCGACGCAGGGCTGTCCCGCCGACACCGGGGAGGAAGCATGCCCGCGCGCACCTCCACCAGCAGCGCCCTCGCGACCGGTTTCGCCGGTGCCGTGCTGCTGACCGGCACAGCGGTGCTCGCGGTGCTGCACGCCGGGTGCGACGACCCCGGCGCCTTCCTCCCGCGGGACGGGGCGGTGGAGCTGGTCGGCGGCTGCCTGCGCAGCGACGACCTGCCGGTGGTGCCCGGTGAGTCCGGCCCCGCCGAACTCCCGGACGGCTCCGACCCGGCCGTGCAGCGCTGAGCCGCGCTCAGCCGAGCGCGTCGAGCAGGTCGTCGACCAGGTCGCCCGGTTCCTCGATGCCCACCGACAGGCGGACCAGGTCCGCGGGCACCTGCAGCATCGATCCGGCGGTGCTGGCGTGCGTCATCTGCCCCGGGTGCTCGATGAGCGATTCGACGCCGCCCAGCGACTCCGCCAGCGTGAACAGCCGGGTACGCGCGCAGACCTCCAGCGCCGCCTGCTCGCCATCGGCGTGCGTGAACGAAACCATCCCGCCGAACCGGGACATCTGCTTGGCCGCGACCTCGTGACGCGGGTGCGCGGGCAGGCCCGGGTAGAAGACGCGGGACACCTTGGGATGACCCTCCAGCGCGGCCACGATCCGCTCGGCGTTGCTGCTGTGCCGATCCATGCGCACCGCCAGCGTCTTCGCCCCGCGCAGGGTCAGCCAGGCGTCGAACGGTCCGGGAACCGCACCGGCGCTGTTCTGCAGGAAGGCGATCTGCCCGGCGAGCTCCTCGTCCGAGGTGACCACCGCACCGCCGACCACGTCGGAGTGGCCGCCGAGGTACTTCGTCGTGGAGTGCACAACCGCGTTCGCGCCGAGCTCCATCGGCTGCTGCAGGTACGGCGAGGCGAACGTGTTGTCCACGACGAGCCGCGCCCCGGATTCCCCGGCGAGCTGGGCGAGCGCGGCGATGTCGGCGATGTTGAGCAGCGGGTTGGTCGGTGTCTCGACCCAGATCAGCTTGGTGTTCGGCCGCAGCGCGGCGCGAACGGAGTCCACATCGGACAGCTGCGCGGGCGTGTGGTCCACGCCCCACTCGGTGAACACCTTGTCCACCAGCCGGAACGTCCCGCCGTAGGCGTCGTCCGGGATCACCATGTGGTCGCCGGGGCGCAGCGAGGCCCGCAGGACCGCGTCGGTGGCGGCCATGCCCGAACCGAACGCCCGACCGAACCGCGCGCCCTCCAGCGAGGCCAGGCACTCCTCCAGCGCGGACCGGGTGGGATTGCCGGTGCGCGAGTACTCGAAACCGGCCCGCTGCCCGCCGACGCCGTCCTGGGCGTAGGTCGAGGTGGCGTGGATCGGCACGATCACCGACCCGGTGGCCGGGTCTGCCTCCTGGCCCGCGTGGATGGCGCGGGTGGCGAATCCGTCACTCATGTGCAGCAGCGTACGGGCTCGGGGCGCGGTCGCAGATTCGGGCCGCGCCCGAACACAGCAGCGCCCCGCCCGCGGATGGCGGACGGGGCGCTGAGGTCACTGCGCTGCGTTGCAGGCCGCACCGGTGGAACCTGCGGCGGTCACCACTGCGGCGGCTGCTGCTGCCCCGGAGGCGGGAATCCGCCCTGCTGCGGGGGCTGCTGGCCGAACCCCTGCTGCGGCTGGCCACCGAACTGCTGCGGGGGCTGCTGCCCGCCGAAGCCCTGCTGCGGCTGCTGGCCGAACTGCGGGGGCTGCTGGCCGAACGGCTGCTGCGGCTGGCCGAAGCCGCCCTGGCCCGGGCCGCCGAAACCACCGGGCGCGGGCGCACCGGCCTTGGTCTGCATCCCGCGCGTGGTGGACGGCAGCCACCACAGCGTGATGATCGCAGCACCGATCAGCAGCGTGATGATGCCGGCGGCCATCCCCATGATGAGGTTGATGAGCCCGCCGAGAACGCTGATGCCGGACATCACGGTCAGCATGATCCGGGCCCACTGCTTGCCCTGGCCGCCGAACCAGGCGCCGGTGAACCACAGGCCGGCCCCGATCAGCGAGAACAGCAGCGTCATGATCCCGGCACCCGGGAGGAGCGACATCATCGAGATGCCGCCGACGACTCCCCCGAGCAGCGCGAGCCCGGCGAGGATGAACGTCACCCACTGGGCCGCGGGCAGCGTGCCCACATCACCCTGACCGGGCTGGCCGAAGGCGCCGCCGGGTGCGGGGGCGCCGAAGCCGCCCTGCGCCTGCGGCGGTGGGAAGCCGCCACCCGGAGTGCCCGGCTGCTGGAACCCACCGCCCGGCGTACCGGGCTGCTGGAAACCTCCCGGCTGACCGGGCTGCTGCTGCGGGGGCTGAGCCGGGAAGCCACCGGGCTGGCTCTGCGTCCCCGGCTGCTGGTACATCGGCTGCGCCGGCTGCATGGACGGCGGCACGACCGAGGTCGCGTCACCGCCGCCCGGGCCGCCCTGGCCGGGCTGCTGGTACATGGGCTGCCCACCCTGCCCGGCAGGCGGCACCACCTGCGTGGAGTCGCCGCCGGCGGGCTGCTGGTTCGGGGGCTGAGCCGGTCGAACGACCTGGGTCGCGTCACCGCCCTCGGCGCCCTGGCCGGGGCTCGGCTGGTCACCGGCTCCCTGCGGCTGCTGATCCTGCTGCCCACCATCGGGCGGCTGCGGAGAGCTCATCGGTTTGTCCTACTCCCTGGCGTGGGTCGTGACGTCCCGCGCGGACCGCGTCCTGCGCCGGGCGCGCTGTCTTCGTGCGTGGGCTGGCGTGGCGCCGGTGCCCACGCTAGCTGATCGTTTCGGCACTCAGTTGCGATCCACCCGAATCCACCGCTTTCAGCGGCCGGCGATGAAACCGAGCACGTCCTGCCGGGTCACCACACCGGCGGGCTTGCCGCCGACCAGCACCATCGCGCCGTCGGCGTGGGCCAGCGAGCGCAGCGCGACGCTGATCTCCTCACCCGCCCCGATCGTCGGCAGCGACCGCGACATGTGGTCCTCCACCCGGTCGGCCAGGTTGACCGAACCGCCGAACAGCCCGTCCAGCAGCTCGTGCTCGTGTACCGCCCCGACCACCTCGGCGGCCATGATCGGCGGTTCCGCGCTGACCACCGGCATCTGCGAGATGCCGAACTCGCGCAGGATCGCGACCGCCTCGGCCACCGTTTCGTTCGGGTGCACGTGCACGAGCTCGGGCAGCGTGCCGTCCTTGCGGCGCAGCACGTCCCCGACCGAACGGCCGGTGTGGTCCGGGGACAGGAAGCCGTAGGAGGCCATCCAGGAGTCGTTGAAGACCTTGGTGAGGTAGCCCCGCCCGCCGTCGGGCAGCAGCACCACGACCACGTCGTCCGGCTCGGCGCGCTCGGCGACCTGCACCGCGGCCGCCACCGCCATCCCGCACGAGCCGCCGACGAGCAGGGCTTCCTCCCTGGCCAGTCGGCGGGTCATCTGGAACGAGTCGGCGTCGGACACCGGCACGATCTCATCGCAGACCTCGCGGTCGTACGTGGTCGGCCAGAAGTCCTCGCCGACGCCTTCCACCAGGTAGGGGCGGCCGCTGCCGCCGGAGTACACCGAGCCCTCCGGATCGGCGCCCACGATGCGCACCCGGCCGTCCGAGATCTCCTTGAGGTAGCGGCCGGTGCCGGAGATCGTGCCGCCGGTGCCGATCCCGGCCACGAAGTGCGTCACCCGCCCGCCGGTCCGCTCCCAGATCTCGGGACCGGTGGAGCGGTAGTGCGATTCCGGGTTGGCCGGGTTGGAGTACTGGTCGGGTTTCCAGGCGCCGTCGATCTCCTCGACGAGCCGGTCGGAGACGCTGTAGTAGGACTCCGGGTGCCCCGGTGGTACCGCGGTGGGGCACACCACGACCTCGGCACCGTAGGCGACGAGCACGTTGCGCTTGTCCTCGCTGACCTTGTCCGGGCAGACGAACACGCAGCGGTAGCCCTTGCGCTGGGCGACCATGGCCAGTCCGACACCGGTGTTGCCGGAGGTCGGCTCGACGATCGTGCCGCCCGGGCGCAGCTCCCCGGACTCCTCGGCCGCCTCGACCATGCGCAGCGCGATGCGGTCCTTGACGCTGCCGCCCGGGTTCAAGTACTCGACCTTGGCCAGCACCGGAACACCGCTCACGGCGATCGTGCCCAGCCGCACCAGCGGGGTATCGCCCACCAGATCGACCACATGCTCGGCGTAGTCCACGTCCTGCCCCCGATCCTGTAGTCGGCGTGTGTCCCGCCGAGCCTAAACTGCTGATCAGCCGCCGACCCACGCGGTCGCGCGCACGACACACCGGCGGGAAGGCCGATCGCGGCGCCGAGGGCGCTGCGGGACCATCTGGCGACCGCCGGTGCCCGGCAGAACAGGAGTGGCGCATGATCGGGGCGAGGGCCCTCCGGCTGGCGATCCTGGCGGCCGGAACCGCCGGTGGCCTGTCCGGCGCCGCCTACGGCCTGCTCAACGGCCAGTCCCGGCATGCCCGGCGGATCATCGGACCGCCGGCTCGCGAACCGCTGTGCGCCGACGGGGTGCACTTGCCCACCGGCCTCGGACCGGTGCCCCGGCAGGACCTGACCACCGGCGCCGAGCCGCTGGAACTGGCGGTGCTCGGCGATTCCTCGGCCGCCGGGCTGGGGGTGGATTTCCCGGACGAGCTGCCCGGGGTCCGGCTGGCGCGGGGCCTGGCCGCCGAGATCGAGGTGCCGGTGGCGCTGACCACCCGGGCGATCGTCGGCACGACCTCGCAGGGGCTGGCCGAGCAGGTCGACGCCGTCTCGGCCCACCCGCCACAGCTGGTGCTGATCATCGTCGGGGCCAACGACGTGACCTCCAAGCTCGGCGTCGCGTCCAGCGCCGCGCTGCTCGGCGATGCCGTGCGCAGGCTCACCGCGCAGGGGGTGGCCGTGGTGGTGGGCACCTGCCCCGACCTGGGCGCGATCCGGCCGATCCCGCAACCGCTGCGTTCGATCGCCAGCAGGTGGAGCCTGGCGCTGGGCCGGGCGCAGCGCACCGCGGTGGAGGCCGCGGGCGGGTACGCGGTACCGCTGGCCGACCTGCTGTCCCCCGAGTTCCTGACCCGCCCCGCGGAGTTCTTCAGCACCGACCGGTTCCACCCCTCGGCGGCGGGCTACGAGGCCGCGGCAACCCTGCTGCTCCCGGTGATGTGCACGGCGCTGGGCCAGTGGCGCGGCGGTCCGCTGCCCGCTGCGCCGACCAGGTCCTCCGCGGCGGAGGCGCGGCGGCCGACCAGCCGGATCGTGTCGCGGATCAACCGGACCCTGCATCGCGGCGGGGACTGAACCGACTCAGTGGGACAACGCATTTCCCCAGGTGGGAACGTGTGATACTGAATGGTCGGTTGGCGGCGCCGCCCGGTGACCGCGATCACGGCCAAGATTGCCCGGGCAGCCCTAGAGTGACCGGTGAACAGGCGATGCCGTCCGGTGCGCGCCGCCCCGGGTCCGCGACCGGAGCGAACGAAGGAGTTCCCGATGCCCGAAGCTGTCATTGTCGCCACCGCGCGTTCGCCCATCGGCCGCGCCGGCAAGGGGTCGCTGGTCGGCCTGCGGCCGGACGACCTCACCGCGCAGATCGTGCAGGCCGCGCTGGCCAAGGTGCCCGAGCTCGACCCCGCCGAGATCGACGACCTGATGCTGGGCTGCGGACTGCCCGGCGGCGAGCAGGGCTTCAACATGGCCCGCGCGGTCTCCGTGCTGATGGGCCACGACCACCTGCCCGGCACCACCGTCACCCGGTACTGCTCGTCGAGCCTGCAGACCAGCCGGATGGCCCTGCACGCCATCAAGGCCGGCGAAGGCGACGTGTTCATCAGCGCCGGCGTCGAGATGGTGTCCAGCTACGCCAAGGGCAACTCGGACAGCCTGGACGACACGCGCAACCCGCTGTTCGACGAGGCCCGCGACCGCACCCAGCGCACCGGCGAACAGGGCGCCGACTCCTGGACCGACCCGCGCGAGTTCGACGCGCTGCCCGACGTCTACATCCCGATGGGCCAGACCGCGGAGAACCTAGCGCTGCTCAAGGGGATCGGCCGCGACGAGATGGACGAGTTCGGTGTCCGCTCGCAGAACCTCGCCGAGAAGTCCATCGCCAACGGCTTCTGGGAGCGGGAGATCACCCCGGTCACGACTCCGTCCGGCCAGGTCGTCAACACCGACGACGGCCCGCGCGCCGGGGTGACCAAGGAGGGCGTGTCCGGGCTCAAGCCGGTATTCCGCCCGGACGGGCGGGTCACCGCGGCGAACTGCTGCCCGCTCAACGACGGTGCGGCCGCACTGGTCATCATGAGCGACACCAAGGCGAAGCAGCTCGGGCTGACCCCGCTGGCCCGGATCGTGTCCACCGGTGTGTCCGGGCTGTCCCCGGAGATCATGGGGCTCGGCCCGGTCGAGGCGTCCAAGCAGGCGCTGGGCCGCGCGGGCATGGGCATCGGCGACGTCGACCTCGTGGAGATCAACGAGGCGTTCGCCGCGCAGGTCATCCCGTCCTACCAGGACCTGGGCATCCCGCTGGAGAAGCTCAACGTCAACGGCGGCGCGATCGCGGTGGGCCACCCGTTCGGCATGACCGGTGCCCGGATCTCCACAACGCTGATCAACTCGCTGCAGTGGCACGACAAGCAGTTCGGCCTGGAGACCATGTGCGTCGGCGGCGGCCAGGGCATGGCCATGGTGCTCGAACGGCTCAGCTGACCCGGTAGTCGACAAGAACGGGGCGGGAACGGATCGATCCGTTCCCGCCCCGCTTCAGCTGCGCGCTGCGGCGCGCGTCAATCCTGGTTCAACATGCTGAACAGGCGCAGGAACTCGATGTAGAGCCACACCAGCGTGGTCATCAGCCCGAAGGCGATGTACCAGGACAGCTTGGCATCCGCGCCGCCCTTGATCGCCTTGTCCGCGGCGTCGAAGTCCAGCAGGAAGCTGAACGCGGCGATACCGATGCACAGCAGGCTGAACGCGATGCCGAGCGGTCCGGCCTGGCGCAGGCCGAGTCCGCCCTCCATGAAGAAGCTGGCGAGCAGGTTGACCAGCATCAGCACCGCGACACCGGCCACCGCGCCGATGATCCACTTGGTCAGCTTCGGCGTGACGCGGATCGCACCGGTCTTGTACACGACCAGCATGGCCGCGAACACGCCCACGGTGCCCGCGACGGCCTGCATGATCACCCCGGTACCGAGCCCGGACAGCTGGCCGAACAGGTAGCTGATCCCGCCGAGGAACACACCCTCCACGAGGGAGTAGGCGATGACCAGGCCCGGGCTCACCTTCTTCTTGAAGATGATGACCAGCGAGATCACGAACCCGATCAGCGCTGCGGGCAGCGCGAGGCTGATGAGCGGCCCACCGACGACGAAGGTCGCCGTCCCGGTCAGCACCGCGAGCCCGAGGGTGATCGCGGTCTTGGTCACCACGTCGTCGATGGTCATCGGACGACTGGTCTGCGGCGGCGCGGTCTGCGCCTGGCCGGCCGGGGCGCCCCCGCGGCCGTAATCGAAGTTCGCGTAACCGCCGCCGCTCGGCAGGTTACGGAACGCGGGGTTGCTCGAAGTGCGCAACTCATCCTCCTGGGCGTGTCTGCGCCGTCACGGGTGCCAACGATCGAGCGCAGCGATCGGTTCCCGCTCGGTAAACGCCGACTTTACCGTTCTTCGCCCGGCAGGCCCAGCACACCCGCCCGAGCGGAATCCCGGTCGCGCCGCCGGGTGGGGTTCCCGCCTCGCGACCGGCGGCGACGCCTCGGCCCCGCGCCGGCCGGCCCGGGGCGTGAGCCGGAACCCCTGCGACACACATCACGGCCCCTCCCGAACGCGCGGAAGGGGCCGTGCACGCCGGCGGGTCTGCCTATCGTCGCTTCTTGCTCTTCTTCGCCGAAGCCGCCTGCTTGCCCGGGCGGTTCTTCTGCTGGTTCTTCTTGCCGCCCGGCTTCCCGCCACCGGGCCGCTGCCCGTTGCTCGGCTTGGCCCCGGGCTGGGGCTTGGATCCGGCCGCCGCGGTCTCGGCGCCCTCGACGCCCTCGTCCTCCGCGGCCTGCTCAGCGTCGTCGGTCCTGCCCTGCTTGGGCTTCTGCCCGGGCTTGGGCCGCGGGACCGCCTTCTTCGCCTCGATCTCCCGCTCCCGCTCGCGCTCCTGCTCGCGGTCGATCTTCTTGGTCAGCAGGTGCTGCTGGCCGAGGGTCCAGACGTTGTTGGCCAGCCAGTAGAGCAGCACCGCGATCGGCAGCACCCAGCCGGAGACCAGCGCGCCGATCGGGGCGACGTACATCATGAACTTGGCCATCATCGCGGACTGCGGGTTGGCCATCGCCGCATCGGTCTGCTTGCGCATCGACATGCGCATCGTGTAGTAGGTCGCCACCGACGCGATGATCATCAGCGGCACGCCGACGATGATCATCGACGTGCGGTCGGTGCCGAACGCCGCGAGATCCTCGGCAGGCTGCGTGATCCAGTTCGACAGCTTCGCGCCGAAGATGCTCGCGTCGACGAACGACCGCACGCCTTCGGCGTCGAACACGTAGTTCTGCTGCGCACCCGGCTGGAAGCTGCGCAGCACGTGGAACAGGCTCAGGAAGACCGGGATCTGCAGCAGCGCGGGCAGGCAGCCGCCGAGCGG
The DNA here is from genome assembly GCF_015209505.1 of Saccharopolyspora montiporae. GTDB lineage: Bacteria > Actinomycetota > Actinomycetes > Mycobacteriales > Pseudonocardiaceae > Saccharopolyspora > Saccharopolyspora montiporae. The sequence continues at coordinate 1,219 of NZ_JADEYC010000023.1, read as the reverse complement.
GCTGACCCCGTGCTCGGACTGCAGCTTCTGCATCTCCTGCGCCTGGCGCTGGCGATCGCCCTTGTACTTCTCGCGCAGCTTCTGGATCTGCGGGGCGAACTTCTGCATCTTGCGCGCCGAGCGGATCTGGCTGATCGCCGGCTTGAGCAGCACCACGCGCAGCGTGAAGACCAGGAAGAACACGGACAGCGCCCAGGCGAAGCCGTTGTCCGGCCCGAGCACGAAGCCGAAGACCTTGTGCCAGAACCACAGGATCGCCGACACCGGATAGAGGATGAATCCGAAAAAATCAGCCACGCAGCATCTCCTGGTCATCGCCCGGTCACGTACCGGGCCGCCCCGCGGGCGCACCTGCACCGGCCGCGCCGGGAACGCACCGGCCCCGACCGGCCCTCACCAGGGTGCCATTACCCAGCCCCGACCGGACGAGCACCCCCGCCCGTCCGGCGTGCGCATCCGTGCGCGGGATCGGCCGCAGCGACCCCGCGCAGGGATGCGTCAGCGGGTCAGCGCCCGCGCCACGATCCGTCCGCCGAACAGGTAGATGAGCGCGGCGAGCCCGTAGTTGAGCACCACACCGATCGTCGCGTCCCCGGGGGTGAACACGTCCCCGAGCCCGAACACGAAGAACTTCGCCACCGAGTACGCGAAGGAGACGAAGCCGTTGTCCTGGTTGGCACCGCTGACCACGAAGACGACGTGCAGCACGAACATCAGCGAGATCAGCGCGGTGCCGATCTGCACGGTCCGGCCGATGCTGTCCGCGCTCGGGCCGCGGAAGCGTTCGCTGAACCCGCGCCGCGGTTCCCTGCGCCGGCCGCGGTCCTCATCGCCCCAGCTCGGGCTGCGGTCCAGGTCCCAGTCCGGATCCCGGCGCTCGCGGGGACGCTCGCGGACCGGCTCGCGGTAGGTGTCCCGCGGAGGCCGGTCGTCCTCGGGCGGCGGGCGATCCCACTCGTCGTACGGATCCGGGTCCCGGCGCGGATCGGGCTCGACGTCCGCCGGGTCCAGGGCGGCCTGGATGCGGGTCGGGGGCTGGCGCGGCGGTTCCGCAGGCGGGCCGGGCGGCATCGGCTGCCCAGCGCCGGGTGGCTGCTGGCCCGCAGGTGGAACACCCGCGCCCGGTGGCGGGCCGGGCGGCTGGCCACCGGGACCGTGCGGCGGTTGCGGCGGCATCGGCCGATGCGGCGGCGGCCCGGGCGGAGCTGCACCGGGCGGC
>NZ_JADEYC010000022.1 GCF_015209505.1 Saccharopolyspora montiporae | reverse complement strand
CCAAGAACTCAACCCCTACACCTACGCCTACGGCGACCCCACCGCTGCCGAGGGGACCTCCGGCCCGCGCACCCGGGCGCGGCTTCGTGACCGGCGGGACCTAGCGTGCTTCGGGTGAGTGGGGGAGTGCAGCTCGGGGTGCGCGCGGTGCGGTGCTGCCGGGGAGGCGGGCACCGGTGACCGCGCTGGCGATCCTGATCTTCCTGGGCACCTTGGCGCTGGTGATCGTCCGGCCGCGCGGGCTCGGCATCGGGTGGAGCGCGCTGGCCGGCGCGGGTGTCGCGTTGCTGACCGGGGTGGTGCGGCCCGGTGATGTGCCCGAGGTCGTGTCGCTGGTGTGGAACGCCACGCTGGCCTTCGTCGCCATCGTGCTGATCTCGTTGCTGCTGGACGCGTGCGGCATGTTCGAGTGGGCCGCGCTGCACGTCGCGCGGTTGGGCCGGGGGAGCGGCCGGGCACTGTTCGCGCTGGTGATCCTGCTCGGCGCGGTGATCTCCGCGGTGTTCGCCAACGACGGCGCCGCGCTGATCCTCACGCCGATCGTGCTGCAAATGCTGGTGGCGCTGCGCTTCCCGCAGCGGGCCGCGCTCGGGTTCGTGCTGGCCACCGGGTTCATCGCGGACACCGGAAGCCTGCCGCTGCTGGTGTCCAACCTCGTCAATATCGTCTCCGCCGACTTTTTCGGCATCGGTTTCACCCGCTACGCGCTGGTGATGGTGCCGGTGAGCGCGGTGTCCGTGTTGGCCAGCCTGGGGGTGCTGTTCGGCTACTTTCACCGCGACATCCCGGCCCGCTACGACCCGAGCGGTCTGCCGGAACCGGGTTCGGCGGTGCGCGACCGGACCACGTTCCGGGTGGGTTGGGTCGTGCTGGCCGCGCTGCTCGTCGGGTATTTCGCCGCGGATCCGCTCGGCGTCCCGCTGTCGGTCGTGGCCGGTGCGGGGGCGGTGGTGCTGCTCGCGGTGGCGGCCGGTGCGCCGGCGCGGGTTCCGGTCGCCGCGGGCGGGGCGCCGGAGCGGGAGCACGTGGCGATCGATGTGCGCCGGGTGGTGCGCGAGGCGCCGTGGCAGATCGTGCTGTTCAGCATCGGGATGTACGTGGTCGTCTACGGGTTGCGCAACCAGGGGCTCACCGAGCACCTCGGCGCGCTGCTCGGCGGTGTCGCCGGGCACGGCGTGCTCGCGGCGGCGCTGGGCACCGGGCTGGTGGTCGCGGTGCTGGCCTCGGTGATGAACAACCTACCGACGGTGCTCGTGGTCGCGTTGGCCATCGCCGGTACCGGGGCGGGCGGGGCGGTGCACGAGGCGATGGTCTACGCCAACGTGATCGGCTCCGACCTCGGTCCGAAGATCACGCCGATCGGCAGCCTGGCCACCCTGCTGTGGTTGCACGTGCTGGCCCAGCGCGGCCTGCACATCGGCTGGGGCCGCTACTTCCGCACCGGTGTGGTGCTGACGCTGCCCGTGCTGCTGGTGACGCTGCTAGCGCTGGCCGGGTGGTTGACCGTGCTGCACGGCTGAGTCCCGCGGGCGGTCGCACCCCCGGTGATCTGGGATTTCCTGCTCCCTGGGAGGTGGGTGACCGAACGCGCCGGGAATCTATACCATTCGGATCGACTTAGTCGTCAATCGGAGTGAGTGATGAGCACACCCGCGGAGCCGCTGAAGTTCGCCTACTGGGTGCCCAACGTCAACGGTGGCCTGGTGACCAGCACCATCGAGCAGCGCACCGACTTCAGCTTCGAATACAACACGACGCTGGCCCAGCTGGCCGAACGCAACGGCTTCGACTACGCGCTGAGCCAGGTGCGCTACGCCTCCAGCTACGGCGCCGCCCAGCAGCACGACCCGGCCGCGTTCAGCCTCGCCCTGCTGCTGGCCACCGAACGGCTCAAGCTAATCGTCGCCGCGCATCCCGGGTTGTGGCATCCGGGAATCCTGGCCAAGTTCGGCAACACCGCCGACATCCTGTCCCAGGGCCGATTCGCGGTGAACATCGTCAGCGGCTGGTTCAAGGACGAGTTCACCGGGCTCGGCGAACCCTGGCTCGAACACGACGAGCGCTACCGACGCACCGAGGAGTTCATCCGCGTGCTGCGCGGGTTGTGGACCGAGGAAGCCTTCGAGTTCGCCGGGGACTTCTACCGGATCCACGAGTTCAGCCTGCGTCCCGGCCCGCACCCGGTCCCCGGCCGCCCGCATCCGGAGATCTTCCAGGGCGGCAATTCCAGCGCCGCCCGCGCCCAGGCCGGGCGCGTCTCGGACTGGTACTTCAGCAACGGCAAGGACTTCGACGGATTCACCGAGCAGGTCGCCGACGTCAACGCCGTGGCCCGCGCGCACGGCCGGACCGTCGGCTTCGCGCTCAACGGGTTCCTCATCGCCCGGGACACCGAGCAGCAGGCCCGCGAGGTGCTGCGCGAGATCGTGGACAAGGCGGACGTGCAGGCGGTGCAAGGATTCCGCGAGCAGGTCCGCCAGGCCGGACAGTCCACGAAGGACGGCAAGGGCATGTGGGCGGACTCCGATTTCGCCGACTTGGTGCAGTACAACGACGGGTTCAAGACCCGGCTCATCGGAACACCCGAGCAGATCGCCCGCCGGGCCATCGAGTACAAGAAGCGCGGCGCGAACCTGCTGCTGCTCGGATTCCTGCACTTCCAAGACGACGTCGAGCAGTTCGGCCGCGAAGTCCTGCCCATCGTGCGCGAACTGGAAGCCGAACTCGACGCCACCGGTGACCCGATCGGCGTCGGCAACGCCCGCTGAGAGCACGAACGCAGAGGAGAACGCGCAGATGAGCACAGCAATCGAGCGCGACTGGACCGATCGCCCGGACACCGCGCAGCAGTGGGTGCACCGCGCCCGCGAAGTCGCCGAGGTACTGGCCGCCGACGCCGTCGAACGCGACCGCCTCGGAGCGACCCCGCACCGCGAGGTGCAGCTGCTCAAGGATTCCGGGCTCGGGACGCTGCTCGGCCCGCGTGAGCACGGGGGAGGCGGCCAGTCCTGGGAGACCGCCTACCGCGTGACGCGCGAGGTGGCGGCCGGTGACGGGTCCCTCGGCCAGCTGCTCGGTTACCACTACCTGTGGGCGTGGGCGGTGCGGCTCGTCGGCACGCCGGAGCAGATCGCCGCCGTCGAAGAGCTCTACACCGCCGGGAACCTGTTCTTCGGCGGTGCCGTCAACCCGCGGGACGGCGACCTGGTGATCACCGATGAGGGCGACGAGATCGCGTTCAACGGCACGAAGTCGTTCTCCACCGGCAGCAAGGTCTCCGACCTGACCGTGCTGGAAGGCGTGCTTCGAGGCACGGACCAGCACGTGTTCGCCATCGTCGAATCCGCGCAGGACGGCATCGTGTTCGGCGACGACTGGGACAACCTGGGCCAGCGGCTGACCGAATCCGGCAGCGTCGAGATCCGCGACGTCCGGGTGCCGTGGTCGGGCGCGGCCGGCTACGTGGACAAAGTCTTCCGGCCGCTGGTCTACAACACGCTCAACGTGCCGACCATCCAGCTGGTCTTCGCCAACTTCTACCTCGGCATCGCACACGGGGCCCTGCAGGCCGGCGTCTCCTACACCACCCGGCGCACCCGGCCCTGGCCCTACGGCGGGGACAACAAGGACACGGCCACCGAGGAATTCCACGTGCTGGACACCTACGGCGATCTGCAGGCCAAGCTGTGGGCCGCCGAGGCGCTCATCGACCGCGCCGGTGCCGAACTGTCCGAGATCCTGCACACCGAACGGGAATCGGTCACCGAGCAGCAGCGCGGCGAGGTCGCGGTGCGCATCGCCGCCGCCAAGCAGCGCATCGCCGACACCGGCCTGGAGATCGCCAACCGCATCTTCGAAGTGACCGGCGCCCGCGCCACCGCCAACGAGGTGGGCCTGGACCTCTACTGGCGCAACCTGCGCACGCACACCCTGCACGACCCGGTGCCCTACAAGCGCGCCGAAGTCGGCCGGTACGCGCTGGTCGGCGAACTGCCGCAACCCACCTGGTACACGTGAGCGGAGGACCACGACCATGACCGCATCCCCGCAGGTCCGGGCCGACCGGGTGCGCGACGACGCCCACGCGCGGGAACTCGCCGCCGAATTCGCCCGCCGGTTCGCCGCCGACGCCGCCGACCGCGACACGCACCGACGCCTCCCGCGCGCCGAGCTCGACGCGCTGTCCCGATCCGGGCTGTTGGCCGGCACGGTGCCGCGCGAGCACGGCGGCGCCGAGCTGTCCACCGGCACGCTCGTCGAGGTGTTCCGGCTGCTGGCCACCGCGGACCCGAACATCGCGCAGATCCCGCAGAGCCACATCGCCTACATCAACGTGCTGCGCGAGAACGGAACCGCCGAGCAGCAGCGGTACTTCTTCGCCGAGGTCCTCGCGGGCAAGCGGTTCGGCAACGCGCAGTCCGAAACCGGCAGCCCCACCGTGCAGGACATCCGCACCCGGCTGATCCCGGACGGCGTGGGCTACCGGCTCGACGGCACCAAGGGGTATTCCACCGGAGCGCTGCTGGCCGACTGGATCCCGGTGCTGGCCAAGGATCCGCAGGACCGGTTGCGGGTGGCCTACGTCCCGCACGACGCACCGGGCCTGACCGTGGTCGACGACTGGGGCGGCATGGGCCAGCGCACCACCGCCAGCGGCACCGTGCGGCTGGACGGCGTCCCCGTGCCGGCCGAGCACATCGTCGCCCACCACCTCACGTTCGACCGCCCGCAGCTGCACGGTGCGCTCGCCCAAGCCGTGCACGCCGCCATCGACACCGGCATCGCCCGCGGCGCGCTGGAGGAAGCGGCCGAGTTCGTGCGCAACACGTCCCGCCCGTGGGGGGAGGCGGGCGTCGAGCGCGCCGACCAGGACCCGCTGACCATCCAACGCTTCGGCGAGCTCACCGTCCGGGTCCGCGCGGCCGAAGCGCTGCTGGCCGAGGCCGGCGCCGCCATCGACCGAGCGCGCCAGGACCTCGACGACGCATCCGCCGCGGCCGCCTCGATTTCCGTGGCCACCGCCAAAGCCGCCGCCGACGGGGCCGCCGTCGAGCTGGGCAGCGCGCTGTTCGAGGTCTCCGGCACGCGCTCGGCGCTGGATACCGCCAACCTGCACCGGCACTGGCGCAATGCCCGCACGCACACCCTGCACGACCCGGTGCGCTGGAAGATCCAGCACATCGGCCGCTACGCGCTCACCGGCGAGCACCCGCCGCGCACCGGGCAGATCTGACGTGCGCCGCCGATCCCGCCGCCGCAGCGGACCGCTCGACGAGAACCGGTGGATCGCCCGACTCCTGCTGCGTGCCGACGTCACGCAGGGCCGTGAACCGGCTGTTCGACGTCGGCGGCGCATCGGTCGCCGGTGCCGACCGGGCGCTGGACGGGCACTGGCGCAACGCGCACACCCTGGCCGTGCACAACCCGGTCAGCTACAAGGCCCGCGCAGTGGGCGATCACGAAATCAATGGCAGCGAACCGATTTTCACCTGGATGCCCGGGGGTCGGTCGCGGAGCGCGAGAGGTGCAGCGATGATGCAGCAGCAGGTAGCGGTGACCACGCTGGAGCCGAATCCGCGCCGGATCCGGTTGGCAGCACTGGAATTCGCCACCGGACGCCCGGTCGTCGTGCACGGGTGCGGGACCGGCGACGGCGGCATCGTGCTGTCCGCGGCCCGGGTGAGCACCGCCTGGATGGCGCACGCCATCCGGTACAGCTCGGGCCTGGTCTGCGTGGCGCTGCCCGCCCAGCGCTGCGACCAGCTCGAACTCCCGCCCATGGCCCCGCGCAGCGAACCGAACCCCGGACCGGTGTGGTGCGTGAGCGTGGACGCCGACGGCGGCATCTCCACCGGGATCTCGGCCGCGGACCGGGCGCTGGCCGCGCGGGGGCTGGCCTCCCCGGCCGCCGTGCCCGGCGACTTCACCCGCCCCGGCCACCTCGTCCCCGTCGCGGTCGGCGACCTCCCCGCCTTCGGCGCACCGAGCCTGGCCGAAGCCGCGTTGGCGCTGCCCGAGGTCGCCGGAGAACCCCTGGCCGGCGTGTACGCGCCGCTGGTCAGCCCGCTCGACCCGGTGCACATGGCCGACGACGAGGAGCTGCTGGAGTTCGCCGCCAGCAACGGACTGCCCGCCGTGCACGCCGCGGAACTCGCCGCGGCACGGTGACACCGGTCAGGCCAGGTCCAGCAAGGTGCTGCGCAACCCGTCCAGCGCCGCGGCCGTGTCCTCGGTCGCGGCGTGCGGCGCGCGGAACAGGTCGACGAACTCGACCACGTCGGTGAGGCTCCACCGCAGCCGGTACAGCGCGATCGCCCCGGGATCCGGGGTGTGCCCGGTGGTCGCCGCATAGGTCCCGAACACCTCGGGATCGCCACCGACCACCGCCAGGTCGCGCTCCGGCGGTGCCAGCGCCACCGTGTCCCAGTCGACCAGCACGAACCCGGCGGCGGTGCGGATCAGGTTGCCGCGGTGCGGTTCTCCGTGCGTGACCACCGCGGCCGGGCGGCCAGACCGCAGCTCCCGGGCCCGGCTGCGCAACTCGCGCACCGCCGCGCCCACCGCCGCCGCGTGCTCGGCGACGAGCTGCTGCGCGGCGTCCGAATACGATCCGCCCTGCCAGGGTTCGCCGATCTCGCGCAGCACGGCCGTCAACCGGTCCAGCCCATCGGGCTCCAGCGCGGACAGCGGTGCGGAGTCCGGCGGTGCCGCGGTGTGCAGGCGCGCGAGCAGCTTCAGCACCCGCTGCAAGTCCTCGTCGGTGAGCCGCTCGCCGAACTCGCCCGTTTCACCCGGCACATCGGGGAAAACGCTCAGCGCATAGCGCTCGCCGAGCGGAACCGCCGTCGCGCCCCGCTGCGTGCGGACCGGGGCGACCACGAAATCGGCGCCCGCATCGCGCACCTCCCGCGCCGTGTCCATCGCTGCGCGCAACCCGGCCAGCGCGCTGCGCGGATCCGCGCCGCAGTGCGGCTTGTGCTGCAGATCGGCGACCGAGGCGAACCACCCGCCACCGCCCGCATCGCGCACCGACCAGTGGTGATCACCGAACCCGACCGGCAGGTAGTCCCACTCCGCGGGTTCGATGCCGAAAGTGCGCAGCCCGTCCGGCACGGCTCGGGTCGGCAGATCGTCCGGAGGTGTCCGCATGTCCGCGACGCTACCGGTGCGCGGTTCACCGCTCCTGCGTCGCACCCACCACGAGCAGCGACATCACCAGCTGGCCGACCGCGACCCCGGAACCGGCGACGGCCGTCCCGTCGATCCGGTAGGCGCCCCGGGTGCGCATCGAAACGACCCCGCACACCAGTGCCGCGGCGGCCAGCGCGGCACCTCCGCCGGGCAGTGCCCAGGAGAGCATCCCCAACGCCAGACTCGCCGGCCCGAGCCAGGCGGAGCGGCCCGGGCGGTCTTTGGCCGGCAGACCGCCGTGCTCGTTCATCAACGTCCAGCTCCTCGGCTCGGTACTGGGCACAGCGTCGCACGACAGGCGCCGCGCGCCCGGACGGGGCGTTCAGGACGAGTTCACCATCACGACGATTTCACTTCCGGCCCGATGCACTCGGTCGGGTGACGATGCTGCCGTCCGACAAGCATGCCGAGGAGTCGCCGTGAAGGTTCACACCCGCTTCCCGTTCGTCGCGGCCGCGACGACGCTGACCGCCGTCACCTGCCTGGCCGCCCCGAGTGCGCTGGCTGCCCCCAAGGCCGACGAGCTGCCCGACCCGAGCACCTACGACGGCGCGATCGCCTGGCTGCCCGACACGCAGTACTACTCGGAGAGCCACCCCGAGCACTTCGACGCGCAGACCCAGTGGATCGCCGACAACGCCGAGCAGCGCAAGATCTCCTACACGACGCACACCGGCGACATCGTCGACAAGGCCCCCATCGAGAAGCAGTGGAAGAACGCCGACGCCGCGATGCAGAAGCTCGACGACGCCGGCCAGCCGTACGGCGTGGTCGAGGGCAACCACGACCGCGGCGCCACCGGTCTCTACCACGACTACTTCGGTGACGACCGGTTCGCCGACCAGGCCACCCGTGGCGGATCGCACGAGGACAACCGGCAGAGCTACGACCTCGTCGACGTCGGCGGCAAGCAGGTCCTCATGCTGAACCTGACCTGGAACATGAACGAGGACGACTTCGCCTGGGCCGAGCAGGTGCTCGCCGAGCACCCGGACACCCCGGCGATCGTCAGCGTGCACGCCTACCTGAACACCGACGGCTCCTACGGCGAGCAGGGCGAGGAGATCTTCGAGCGGATCGTCCAGCCGCACAACAACGTCAAGGCGGTGCTCGGCGGCCACTACCACGGTGTGGCGCACAACGTGAAGGACCTCGGCGGCGGCCGCCAGGTCACCGAGATCCTCGCCGACTACCAGAGCGCCGACGAAGGCGGCCTCGGCTACATGCGGATGCTGCAGTTCGACATCGACGCGAACAAGATGATCGTGGACACCTACTCCCCGTCGCAGGACGACTCGAACTACTTCGAGAGCGGTGACGACTTCGAGGTCGACCTCAGCATCCGGTGACGCGCACCGACCGGGCCCGGGGTTCGCCAGCCGGACCCCGGGCCCGTCGCGTTCCGCCCGCGGACGGCCTTCGCGGTCAGCCGGGGAGCGCGGCGGTGAGGAATTCCGTGCGGGTTCCGTCGAGCGTGGCGAAGTACTCCTCGACGTCCCGGCCGAACCTGCGCGCCAGTTCGGGTGCCGGCACCCGCTGCAGTTCCCAGCCCAGCGCGGTCAGGGTCGCGCCGGCCTCCGGCCGGGTTTCGCCGCTGAACAGCTCGTCGACGTCGATGCCCCAGCTGTCGGCGACCTCCTGCATGGGCGAGCTGCTGGTGATGGAGGGTTTCGGGCCGGAGTAGTTCTCGATCGCGATCCGGCTCCCCGGTGCGGAGAACTCGTGGGCGGTGCGCAGCAGTGTGTGTTCGGCGTCGGCGGGCAGGTAGAGCAGCAGTCCTTCGGCGAGCCACGCGGTCGGCAGCGTCGCGTCGAACCCGCCTTCGGTCAGCGCGGTGGCCCAGTCCTCGCGCAGGTCGATCGGGATCGGGTGGTGCTCGCTGGTGGGGGTGGCGCCGATGTCCTGCAGCGTGCGGTCCTTGAAGTTCAAGATCAGCGGCTGGTCGATCTCGAACACGCGGGAGCCGTCCGGCCAGCTCAGCCGGAAGGCGCGGGTGTCGAGTCCGGAGGCCAGGATGACGGCTTGCCGGATCCCGTCCGCGGCGGCTCGTTCGAAGAAGTCGTCGAAGAACCGCGTGCGCACGCCCATGTAGCTGACCGCGCTGTGCCAGAAGCTGCCGATCGCGTCGACGGCCTCGTCGCCGAGCAGCGGAAGGCCGGAGTTCGCCGCCGTGACGAGGGCCTCGGCGTAGGGGTCGTGCGCGATCCGGTCCGGACGGCGGTTCTCCCCGGCCCGGGCACCGGCGACTCCGAGGGCGGTCACGCCCACTCCGGACACGATGTCCCACTGCTCGTTCTCCGCCACGCGATCCACCTTTCTCGACTCCGTGCGTACGGGGCGCAGCCTAGGGCGAAAATAGTTGTGTCACGCAACTAGTTTGCCCGAGTCGTGACGTGATCGATATCCGACGCGACCGGCGTCGACAGCGGCTGGCGGAGGAGGCGGCGCCGGCGGGATCGACCCGGGTGCGGACTAGAGTCGGCCGGGTGCGCGCGCTCGGTGATCGTCGGCAATGGCTGTCCTGGTGGGACGGCAAGGTCCGGTCGTTGCTGTTCGACCTCGTGATCGCGCTGCTGTTGAGCACAGGACCGGTGACCAACGGCACCCCGGTGACGCCGCTGATGATCTGGGCGACCATCGGGGCCACCGCCGGATTGCTGCTGCGCAGGCGGTTCCCGGAAGTGGCGATCGTCGCGGGGCTCGCGGCGCTGCTGGTGACCGCGTCACCGCTGCCCGCGTTGGTGGCGCTGTACACGCTGGCGCGCCGCCGCGGCCCCGGGCTCGTGCTGTGGTGCGCGGGCGGCCTCACGGTCGTGTGCCTGGTGGTCGCGGAAATCGTGGTGCAGGAGGTCTGGTTCGGTTTCCCGGTGCTGCTGGGCGTGGCCGTGAAGGCCGCCCTCTACAGCGTTCCGCTCATGCTCGGCCTGTGGCTGCACCAGCGAGCCGCCAGCCTGACCGCGACCCGGGAACGGATCGACCGGGCCGAGCGGGAGCAGGCGCTGCTGGCGGAACGCGCGGTGACCGAGGAACGTCGCCGGATCGCCCGCGAGATGCACGACGTGGTGGCGCACCGCGCGAGCGTGATGACGCTGCAGGCGGGTGCGCTCTCCGTGCGGGCACCCGACGAGCGCACCGCCGAAACAGCCGAGATCATCCGGCAGAACAGCGCCAAAGCTCTCACCGAGCTGCGCGAAATGCTCCAGGTGCTGCGCGATACCGGCAACGACGAGGACGACGGTGGTGCGGGCGCCCGGAGCGGGCCGTCGGTGGGCGGTGTCGCATCGCTGGTCCGGGAAACCGCCGACGCCGGTACCGAGGTCAGCCTGCGGATGCCGGATGTGCCGCCCGAGACGTCGCCCGCTGTCGGTCGCGCCGCCTACCGGGTGGTGCAGGAAGCGTTGACGAACGCGGCCAAGCACGCCGCCGGAGCTCCCGTCCGGGTGGACGTCGAGGTGGCCGACGAGCAGCTCGTGCTGACCGTCGACAACGATCGCGGAACCGAATCCGGCGCAGCCGCAACGGGTTCCGGATACGGGCTGCTCGGGATGCGGGAACGCGCCGCGTTCGTCGGTGGTGCGCTGGAGACCGGCCCCACCGGCAGCGGCGGGTACCGCGTGCGGGCGGTCCTCCCGCTATGAGTACGAGCACGGGACGTGAGCCCGCCGACCGAGCCCCGCGGGGCGAGCGCGAACCCGCTCCTCGTACGGTGCACCGCGTGTCGGCAGAAGCGCATCCCGGACCTCTGACGTGGTGGGGCGGCCGGGTTCGGTCGTTGGTGTTCGACCTCGCGGTAGCCGCCATCCCCGTCGCCGCGCACCTCTACTCGCACGGCGGGCGCCTCGGGGACGATTCGCCGCCGGCGGTGGCGGCGTTGCTGGTGGGCTTCGGCGCGCTCGCGGTGCGCAGGCGCTTCCCGTTCGCCGTCGCGCTGGTCGCCGCGGTCGTGGGGCTGTTCGGCGATCCGGTGGTCGGTGTCGCGGAGATCGCGCTGTACACGGTGGCCAGCCGGTGCGGAGCGCGGTGGCCGACGTGGGCGGCGGGCGCGGTGAACCTGCTTTCCCTGCTGGTGCAGCAGACGGTGCTCGGCGAGTTCACCTGGGACCACACCCTCGCCCTGTTGACGACGACCGCGTCACGCGCGGCGCTGCCGGTGCTGTTCGGCCTGTGGGCGCGGCAACGGCGCAGCGCGCTGGCCGACTACCGGGCCCGCGCCGACCAGATCGAACGCGAGCGGGAGCTGCTCGCCGAACGCGCGGTGGTCACCGAACGACGCAGGATCGCCCGCGAGATGCACGACGTCGTGGCGCACCGGGTGGGCATCGTGTCGCTGCACGCCGGCGCGCTGGCGGTGAACGCGCCCGACGAGGCCAGCGGTGAACTCGCCGAGACCATCCGCGCGACCAGCAGCACGGCGATGCAGGAACTGCGCGACATGCTGCGCGTGCTGCGCGACGAGGACACCGATCCCGAGTCCACGACGGCGCCCGCCCTGGCCGGAATCACCGACCTCGTCGACGATGCGGTGCGAGCGGGCGCGAACATCCGCCTCAGCGCGCCGGATCCGATGCCCGCCCTGCCGGATTCCGCGGGACGGGCCGCCTACCGCGTGGTGCAGGAAGGGCTCACCAACGCCGCCAAGCACGCGCCGAACGCGGCCGTGCGCGTCCACGTCGCCGAGCACCGCGAGGACGTCGGGGTCACCGTGACGAACGACCCCGCACCGCGCGAGAACAACGCCGAACTCCCGAGATCGGGCTTCGGTCTCGTCGGGATGCGCGAACGCGTCGCCCTCGCAGGCGGACACGTGACCAGCGGCCCCACCGACGACGGCGGCTACCGCGTCCACGCCACGTTCCCCCGCAGCGCGGAAACCGAGCAGTCGCGCTGATCCATCGCCGATCCGCTGCAGGCGCCCGAGCAGCCGGAACGATTTCCGTCAGATTTTCCGTCGATTACTGTCCGAGCGATCCTGCCTCCGGTGTTGGCCGGGTGACCAGCGAAAACATGGCCACAGTCGACGTCTGTCATTTCTGTCGTTTGTGTCGGCCGCGCATCGTGCCCCTCCTCGCTCCTCACCCGCTGGGAGAGGGCGTGCTCACCGAAGCGTCCACGTTGTCGGGTGGGAAGCGCTCGACCGGAGCGCGCACGGGCAGGCGTGGGAGGACTACGAGCGAGCGAAAACCGCCGCACGAGAGGCGCTGTCGGCGCCACTGCTCGCGCATGTCACCGCTGAGCAAGCGTTCGTGCGCATCGAAATCGGTGAGACCGAGGCCGCGGCCGACCAGCTTGCCGCAACTCGTGAACTGGCCGGAGATGCCGCGCCGTCGTTGTTGCGAGCGTGGTTGGCCGCCGCGCACGGCGAAGGGCTATCCGCGGTGGGACAACGGGACGACGCCCTGGCGCGTTCGATGAAGCCGATCAGCTCTGAACACTCCCGCCAGGCGAAGCGTCTCGCCTCGCAGATCAAGTCTGACCGGCAGCTACGACGACTCAGCGGTTTGATCCTTCCCGGATCCTCGTGAGGCCAGGTAGTAAAGCAGCGCGACCAGCGTCCCCGACCCGAGCAGCTTCCGCTCGCGGGTGAGTTCAACGACCCGCTCCAGTGGAACCCACTCGACCGTCCCGGCTTCCTCCTCATCGGTCGGATCACCGACGTGCTTCGCCCCGCGCCACAGGAAGACGTCGAACCGCGAGGTGACCATGCCCGGGATCGGCTCGAAGCTCACCAGGTGCTCAGCGTCCCCGACGGGTTCCCAACCGCTTTCCTCGCTGGCCTCGCGCAACGCCGTCGCTGTAGACGCCTCGTCCCCCTCCACGAGCCCGCCCAGTAGCTCGTAGCCCCACTCGTCGGTAGCGAACCGGTACCGCCACAGCATCAGCACCTCGTCCCGCTCGTTGACGATCAGCGCCACCGCGACCCGGTCCAGATGCACCACGTGGTGCTCGAACCGCCGCCCATCCGGCGGCTCGACGTCCACCAGCCCCAGCCGGACGTACCGGTTGTCGTAGATCGTCCTCTCCCCATGCACCCGCCATGCTCCGCGCTCATCAGCCACTACGGCAGGATACGGATCCCGACCAGGTGCATTCGTCATGACGGCCCGTAGCGGCTTGTTGCATTTCGCTAGGCCGATCCGGTGATCCTCACGAGGTTTTCGTCAGATCCAATAGAGCTTGCCCATGCGTCGCCTTACGACCGGCATAATGATCCTGGACAGGGACGCGACCGAGGGAAAAAATGCGTGATTCAAGTAATCATGAAGATGACGATAGTTTCATTTACAATGAATTCTATGGCGAGGCTGAAAACATTGTTCAGGCTCGCGATGTCCACGGCGGCGTAAACTACTACGAAGCCGACGACGATACGTTCGAATATTCCATACCGCCGTATGCATTGACGGCGGTATTTGTTGCTCTCTTCATTGTAGCCGCCGCGTACTCCATCCTGCTAGCTATGACGGAGATGTCATTTTTCCTTTGGCTTCGACTCGGAGTTAGTACGATTCTTCTGCTGGTCGTGTTTGCAAGTGCTTACTACTGGTCGGCGGGCGGATTGTATGAGCGCAAGTTTCGCTACCTACGCTTATTTTTTGCATTAATATCGGTGATGTTGGGATACAATTACGGTGTGCAGGTACCGCTCATCTCTGAAATTGGAGAGTTTTTCTCCAGCTGGCTCGTTTGGCGATTTTAGCTGCCTTCCCGGAGAAATAAGCTACGCGATCCGCTAATGGCGATCGCGTGGCGAGCCAGACCAGCGTTCCCCAGTCCTCGTCCATCTCGAACGCCGTCTCCGAGAGCCGGGCAGCCTCGACGGGAGTGGGGGAGTTCGCTGTAGAAGCTCTCCAGCGTGTCGCGCGCTGAGCCTGTTGACCGCGGTTTCCCCAAGGGTGGGCCGGACCGGGCGCCTGATGTAGCCCTCGTAGTTGTGGCGCGTGCTCTCTTCGAGCTCGCTCGTGCGCAGCCACTCATCCAGCGCGTAGGAGAGAGCGACCGTCGAAGGCGCCGAATGCTGCTCGTTGTGCTGGTTGAGCAGCTTCGTCAGAGCCTTCTCGGCGCGCTTGCGAGCAGCCTCGTGCCCTTGATCGTCCCGCGGAGGTAGACCCGCTTGCCGGTCACCGGGTCGACGCCCGCGTACACGACCACGCGGAAGCCCGTCGCTCGCTCCTCGATCCGGCCATGTCCACGGTGCTGTGATCACGCAGTGATACCGACCTTGGGTGTTCTCGCGCCCAAGGCCGCACCCAGCAGGCCAAACCATGATCTGGATCTTCGGCCGCGCTGACCTGGTCGAAGAGGGTGCCCCCGGTGCGATTCGAACGCACACTGGACGGATTTTGAGCGGACACGAGATACCGCGCCTGGTCTGCGTAAACGAATCGTGAGAGGTTTCTCTGTACGTCCAGTGGACGTACCGGCCACCGACGGGCCGGCCTAGAGTCCTCGCCGAGGCTCGTTTCAGTAGCCATGGACCAGCCTCGCGAACCCCTACCATCGCGACTGCACCCAGCCTTACCACCGCGAGGGTGCACGAGAGTCCGCACGATCATCGCGGAGGGTGCCCCGCGTAGAGCAGCGGCGCGTCGTCACCAGCCAAAGCCGCCAACCGAGCTAGCGGCCAACCGCGCGGGCGAACGAGCCCCACCACTCTCCTGGCGATACCTCCAGCGCCGCTGCAGCGAGCGTCCTTCCCGTCGCGGTGGTGACGGCTTCGGCGCTGGAGCGGACCCACTCGTCGAGCTGGGTATAGCCCTCGCACTGGTATTCCCGAGCTTGGAGCAGGCATTCGAGCTTGTCGGCGTCGCGACTGCACTCGGACTCTGGCGTCGCACTTGCGGTCTTCGCGGACTCGTGCTCGTCGACGGCGCCCACGATGCGATCTCGCAGTTCAGGGGGGAGTCCGGCTGTCTGGTCCGCGATGATGTCGTGCGGGCTGGCCGTGGTGATGTACTTCTTACCGACACTGGGAACGTCGCCGATCCGGGTTTCGGGCACGTCGTGGAAGATCCCTAGGGTAGCGGCCCGCTCTGGGTTCGCTCCCTCACAGGCGGCGATGATGTACGCGAGTACCGCCACGCGGTAAGAGTGCTCGGCCACGCTCTCACCGTCGCGGACACCGCCGAGGAGCCAGCCGGTCCGGCGCGTGTGCTTGAGGTGTCCGGACTCGTGGGCGAACGCGATGATCTCAGCGAATCGCTGATCAGACATGGCTGCTCCTCAGGGCGTAAGAGAGCTGATCAAGCTTGCGTAGGGAATCACGGGCAAACTCATGGGTATCCGTCACCCGGTCGATCACATCGAGTACCCGCTTCCGGAGGTCCGGGCGATCCAGACCCCGGCGGTACGGGATCAGCGCGTTTAGTGCGTGGGCGCAGAGATCCCGGTAAGGCGCGTTCTCCAAACCGCCCAGCAGGGAGTTGAGCAGCAGTTCACCTGACCAGGGCTGACCATCTGTCAGCATCTCGGCGTCGCTGGTCCACTGCTCAGGGATCTCGCCAACCCAGTAGGCCCAGTACGCCAGGTTCGCCTTCACCGCAGTTTCCGTCCCGAGTCCATGCTGGATGAACCGTGAGAGCGGGTCGAGGTCACCGGCTGCGGCGGCGCTGATCGCGCGAGATCTCGTGACTGCCCACTCCGGTGACCACTCGCGGAGATCGCTGGAAGCTCGCACGTCGGCGGCCCGCATCTGCGCGACCCAGTCCACCGACTTCACGTGCTCTGCAACGAGGTACTGCGCCTGTCGGCGAAGCATGGCGCCCCCGGACACCTCGGTCAGCTCGGTCCGCAACCGTCCGTAGGACGGACGCGAGCTCATCGCGCTCGCCTTTGGCGACATCGAGCCGCGCCTTCGTGTCGGCGAGCTGGCGTGGCGGGGTGCCCGTCATCGGCCAAGCCAGCAGCTCCGTCAGCAAACGGTTAGGCACCACGAGCGCAAGGGGGTGAGCAGCGGGGTCTGTGGTTCCGACCTCGGAAAGGATCTCGTCCGCCTGCATGGCTTCGGAGAGCACCGTCAGGTGCCCCGGGGACACCGTCGCGAGCTGAAGCACCCGCTTGAGCTTCCCAAAACGCGCCATCGGCAGGTTGACCAGCGGGCGGCGACCAGATTCCCAACCTTGAACGGTCGCCAGCGACACCTGCATCACTTCGGATAAGCCCTGCTGAGTCAATCCAACGTGTCCCCGAACAGCCGCCAGGACAGCCCCCGCAACCCTGCCGGACACCGGCGATTCACTGGCAGTAAGTCCTGAGTCCCCGTTCCGTTCCCGCACCACCTTCACCCCCTCTCGGACCCGTACTCGCAGTCGGTCCAAAGTGCTCTGGCCTGCGCATACCTTGGCTTACGTGCAGCAGAGCAGATCAGCGCCGGTCCAGTCGTCGCACGACTTCAGCAAGCTCGGTTTCGAGAGCGGCCACCCGCTCTTCGAGCGTCGACTCCACCTCGCCAGGCTTGCCTCGCGCGATCGCCGCGATCTTGCCCGACGGCCATTCGAGTGCGTTCGAGATCGCCATGAGCGTCTTCGGGTTGCGCTCCCGCACCTTGCCGTTGGCGAGTTCTTGGACGGTCGACAAACCGACGTCGGCCTTGTCAGCAACGTCGCGCTGCCGCAGGCCGAGTTCCTTCATGCGCGCCGTGACGGTCCTGCCGACAGTGCGCCAGTCCAGGTCTTGATCCATACGCACCTCACTTGACACCGGGCCTGTTTCAGGAGTGTAGCCAAACTCAACACAAAGGTCGATGTTTTATTTCCGGGTTGCTTCGGGGTTGACATCAGGTCTGTTTTGGGTTCACTATCAACGCCACCAGACGTCAGCGACTTACGAGAGCGAAGGAGAGAGCAGTGATCGACACTGGCTTGACCTGGGCCGAACAGCCCGAACCAGCAAGGTTCTTGCACACGATCGACCCGGAGTACTTCGCGCTCCGGATCAGGCAGGCGGTCCGCGACTACGACCCGACCGGGCCCGGCGAGGACCCGGCGGACTCCCTCGTCCTGGAGGACGTCGCCGTTGAGGACCTGTTTTCCCACCCGGCGGCGATCGAGGCGGCCGAGGCCGTCTTGGCAGCCGAGACGGCCGTGTTGGAGGCCGAGGACGCCGGGGTCACCGACGAGCTCGCGATGCAGCGCCTGGACAAGGCCCGCGCGGCCGAGCGTGACGTCCTGGTCCGGCTGCAGAAGGCCCGCACCGCCGCGCATACCGCTCGGGCGGGTTCGCGTGCCGCGCAGGTTCTTCCGTTGCGCCCGTTCCGCGTGATCGAGGGTGGTGCGGCCGCATGAGTGCCCACGTCGAGATGACGAACCTCCGGCAGTTCCCCGGTGGCTACGAGCAGCTGAGCATCAGGTGCTCGTTGGGGGAGGACTCGTTCGGGATGCCGCTGCCGGTGCAGTTCGTGAGCGGGCCGGTGGCCATCACGCCGCTTCGGGTGGTCGACGAGCAGGCGCGGTCGGTCACGTTCCGGATGGATCGCTGGCAGGTCCTGCACACCCAGCGCAGGCAGCTCTTGCCGTTGGTGGTGCCGGGCATGGCGGCCGCCGCGCGCATAGCGCACCTCTTCCAGGACGACCCGGGGATCTCGTGGGAGGCCGACGCGGTCGAGATCGAGGCGTGGGCCTCAGCGTGGGCCGCCCGCGCCAACGCTGCTCGGGGAGGTGAGCAGGATGGCCCAAGCCGTTGATGTAGTGCTGCTGCCGTTCCGTGCGGTGTGGCGGCTGATCAAGCTGCTGATCCTGCCGGTGCTGTTCGGCGTGGCCGCTGCGGGGCTAGCGCTGCTCGGGTTGGACTGGTCGTGGGCTGCGTTCGCCGTCTGCGTGGTGTGGGCGGCGGTCATGGTCCGGTTGTGGCTGGTGCAGATCGGCGGTGAGCTGCGTTCGCTGGGCCGCGGCACCGTGAACGTGCGCACCAAGCACGGGAGTTCCCGGTGATCCGCAAGACCGGCTTGTTCCTGGTGATGACCGGGGCGCTGAGCCTCTCGTTCGCCGGGCAGGTCGGGACCGTGCGCCCGCTGCTGGGCCAGACCTTGGCCGTGGTGTTCGCGCTGACCACGGACCTGGCCACGCTGTTGGCGCTCAACGAGGTCACCACGACCGGCAGACGCGCGGTGCGGTTCTGGGCGTGGCTGGTTCTGCTGCTGGCCGGGGGTACTGCGCTCGGGCTCAACACCTGGCACGCCCTGCAAACCCGGCTGCTGCCGGACCCGGTCGCGGTCGCCGTCGGTGCCGGACCGGTCGTGCTGGCCGGGCTGCTGTCGCACCTGATGGTGCTCGTGATCGCCGAGCGCCGGGAAGCACACCAGGCCACCCCCGACGGTGCTGCCGAGACCGTTACCGACTCCCCATGCACCGCCGTCTCCGAGCCGCCTGCCCAGGAGCTGAGCCCGGCGGCCGGAGACCCGGACCGGGACGTGGTCGACGACACCGCCGATCCCGATTCCATCCCTGCACACCCCGACCGCGAGGAGGTGCCCGCCCCCGCCCCGACGAACGAGACCCCTGCCGACCCCGCAACGCTTCCGGAACTGCCCGAACGCGCCGAAAAGACCGCTTCCGGGCAGCTCCCGGAAGAGCTGATCGACCAGGCCGAGCGCCTCGAACGCCAACGCCTCGCCGAGACCGGCGGGAAGCGCGGCCTGGCCTACCGGGACGCACGCCAGCGGCTCGGGGTGCGCTACGGGACCGCCCGCGACGCCCTGAACGCCGCCCGTGCCCGCATGACCGCCGCCGACGAGCCGATCGCGGCCTGACCTCGCATCGAAAGGACGTCCTCATGAGCAACGAAATGCTCGGCGAGCCGGACTTTGTGTCCTCCTCGGCCATCCGCAAGTACTGCGAGAACGCCCGCAAGCTGTTCCACCCGCTGTACCACGAGCTGCACGTCTCGGCCGAGGAGCTGGAGATCGCCCTGAAGTACGTGCGCTCTGCCGACCCCAAGGCCGGCGGGATGGACTCGCGGCTGCGCGCCAAGCTCGTCTCGCGCCAGCTCAAGCACGCGGCCTCAGCGGTCGAGGTGGCCTCGAAGTCGGCGGTGGGCACCTACATGGCCTTCCTCAAGCACTACTCGCCCGAGGTGACCGAGTCCCGAAAGAAGAACTCCCGCAAGAAGTTCGAGTTCGACGAGTGAGCACATGAGACGGATCGGCGACCGAGAGGCCACCGAGAAGGGAGAGGAGCGCAATGGCTGGCAAGAACACCCAACGCGGTGACCACCTATCGGTCGCCGGTCCCGGGCAGGGGTTCGGGTACTACACCCCGGACAAGCACTGGGCCTCGCGGCTGGCCCCGTACGCCCCGGAGTGGGCCGGATACGCCGCGGTGTGGCCGGTGACCTGGGGTCTGCACGAGTGGCTGGCCACCGACCCCGGCGTCGCACCGTGGGCCTCGGCCGGGATGTCGCTGCTGGGGGTGGGGCTCACGGCGGTGACGTGGCAGTGCGCCCGCGCTCGGGCCGCGATGACCCGCAAGTTCGCCACCGCCACCAGCGGGATCACCGCGGCGTGGATGACCACCGGCACCATCGCCGGTCCCACCGAGACGCCGCTGCTGGAGCTGTGGGCGCTCGGCGGGGCCGGGGTGGCGGTGTCCTGGTCGATCTACAAGGCGCTGCGGCGCGGCGGCGATGGCGAGCCCGGTGAAGGGCTGTTCGAGCAGGTCCAGCTCGCCGGGGTCAAGCAGACCGGCAGCCAGGTGGAGCCGAACCGAGTCACCAGCCAGCTACAGCTGCCCCCGGGGCAGATGGAGGTCAGTGACGTGCAGAAGGCCAGCGGGCGCATCGCCGGGTGGCTCGGGCTCGGTAAGGGCGCGGTGCGGGTCAACGAGGACCCGGACAACTCCTCGCAGGCCACGATGACGATCGTGCCGCAGGACGTGCTCAAGCACCCCACCGCGTGGCCAGGACCGTCGGCCCCGGGCGGGTCGATTACCGACCCGCTGGTGGTCGGGGTCTACGAGGACACCGAGCCCGTGCAGATCTACCTGCCCGGCGACAAGGACACCGGGCGCAACGCTACCCATTACGCCGTGATCGGCATGAACGGCTCCGGAAAGACCCACGGCGCCAAGGAGAGCTGGACCGAGATCCTGACCCGCCGGGACGTGGGGCTGGTGCTCATGGACCCGTCCAAGGGGGAGCAGTCGGTCGGGTTCCTCGGCGACACCCCGTACACGGTCATCACCGGGGACAAGCAGTGCAAGAAAGCGGTCAAGCGCCTGCCCCAGCTGATCACCGAACGCGCCTCGCAGCTCGGGGAGTGGGGCTACGACCAGTGGGTCCCTGAGGCATACAGCGAGCACGGGCTGCCCTACCTCGTGATCTGGATCGAGGAGGCTCCGCGCGTGCTCAGCGACGCCAAGACCATGACCCGGCTGGCCCAGGAAGCCCGCTCGGCCGGGATGAGCCTGGTGTTCTCCCTGCAAAAGCCCAGCTTTCGCAACATGCCCACCGATGTGCGCTCCCAGCTCGGCGGCACGTGGTGCTTCGGCGTCGCCGACCTCGACGACGCCGCGTTCGTCCTCTCCGAGGACACCATCGAATCCGGGGCGCGCCCGGACCGGTGGAAGAACCGCCGACCCGGCTGCCACTACGTGGAAGGCCCGGGCATCAGCGAGGAGCGCTACACCACCCCGGCCCGCACGCACCTGCATTCCGATGCCCAGCTACGTGCCGCCGTCGACGAATGCGCCGACATCCGCCCGGCGATGCACCCCATCGACGCGCGCTACCTGGACCTGACCGCTCCGGCCACCGACAACCCCACGATGGTCGCCGGAAACGAGGGGATCGAGCCGACCGAGGACTTCGAATCCCTCGACGACATCGACCCGGACGAGGCCGCCGACTTCGACGACGACCTGGTCCCGCTGCCCGACGACGAGGACGTCGACACCGACGTCGACGACGACCAGCCCGTGCCCGAACAGGTCCCAGCACTGGACTTCCCCGGCGGGCGCCCGCCCCGCGAGGAGGCCGTGGCGATGCTGCGTGAGCGGATCACGCAGCTGGCCACCGAGGGGCGTACCGAGATCAGCGTGAAGGACTTCCCCGACCCGGAGGAGACCTACGGCCGCGGCCGCTCGTGGATCTCCGGCGAGCTGGCCAAGCTCGACGGCACCCTTCTGCAGCGCGTCGGTACGGACGGCCGCGCGGCCCTCTACCGCCCCCGCGCCACGGGCACGGACGCCGGTGCGCAACACGCAGCGTGACAGGCGGGCGGGCGTCTGACGTTAGACGTCAGGCGCGCCCGCACTCCCGCTCAACGCGCGAGCGCGCGCGTGCGCGCGCGAAACACCCCTAGTTGATCTTGAGTGACGTCAGAACCACGGCCCCGCACGCCCCCATACGAACACGAAGAGTAGTCAACGGGAGGAGTACAGCATGCAGACCGCACCCGCCTACGCCGATCCTCGCTTCGACGGCATCGACGACCCCGAGCTGATGATGCCCGCCGCCGCCCACGAGGCCGGGCACGCTATCGCGGCCCTCGCCGCAGGATTCCCCGTCCGCGAGATGCGGCTGTGGCGCGAAGGGGGAGACCGCGTCACCGGCTACGCCCTCATCGAGCACAGCGACGACCCCGAGGGCGACGAGCTCAACGGCGCGCTCATCACCGCGGTGGCCGGGCACGAAGCAGAGGCCCACTGGCTGACCGAAAACCACGGCTTCCAGTTCCTCGGCTTCCGGGACCGCAGCGGCGCCCTGTCGGCGGCCCGACCCGGCTGCTGCGATGACCTCCGGCTCTTCCGGACACTCCGGCGCGGCCACCGCGACGCCCTGACCGAACCCGCCGCCCGTGTGCGCGCCCGCGCTCTGCTGACCCGCCGGTGGCGCCGCGTCGAGCGCCTGGCCCTGCGCCTGGCCCGGCACGGCCACCTCGGCAACACAACCGCCTGAGCCCGAAAGCCCACCACGGAGGGATCCGCATGCGTCTCTACGACAGCATCGACGACGCGGTCGACACCCTGGCATGTGCCCGGGCCGCCGCCCGGCACCCCAGCCTGACCTACGGCGAGATACCGGGGTCTCTCAACCGGCTCTCCAGCCTCCTCGACACCACCGCCGTCCTCTTGCTGGACCTGGACCACCGACTCACCCACGACGCCGCGAGCAGCCGCTACCAGCGCGCCACGCAGGAACGCCTCACCGCTGCGCACGAGTCCACGCACACGACCCTGCGCAACCTGAAGTCAGCCAGGGCGCGCCTGGACATCACCGCCCTCGCCTACAGCCAGACCGTGCACACCGACAAGCTCCGCAACTGGCACCTGGCCTGACCCGACGCCACGGCCGCGGTGCGGCCCCGGCCAGCTCTCACCCCGCCGGGGCCGCCCCACCCCCTGCACGGAGTACCCAGCATGTTCGCCGACAGCGCGCTGGCTCCTCGCCACCGACTCAGCAGTCGCCCCAGGCAATCCCACCCCCAGAAGGGACACGTCATGGCTGTTCTCGACGCCACCGACGCTGCGCAGACCACGCCATTCTCGGTTGTGCGGTACCTGCGTAACGGCCGCGGTAACCCCGCGATCCCGGTACCCACGCCCGCCGAAAAAACCCGCACCCCCGGCCTGTTCGTGGCTCCGAGCATGCGCCGCGGCCACGCCGCGGCGTGGCGGTTCACCGGAAACTGGACCGTGCTACACCACGAATCCGGATACCCGCCGCTGCACGTCGGCCCGGCCGGGCTCGGTCACGCTCGCGAACTTGCCGCGCTGCTAGGTGAACTCGGCATCGACTGGACGCAGCCCGCCGACGCTCTCGCTACCCACAACCCCGTGGTGCGCGGCGCACTCCAACGTGTGCGCACCCGGATCCAGCATGCGGTCAGCGAAAACCGGCCCGTCCGGCTGGCGCGTAGTTGGTGCGAGGCCACGCCGCCCTACTGGGTCGGCGGCCCCGACGCCAACGACACCGAGCTGTTCCCCACGTTCGGTACGGCGGCTGATTTCGCGCTCGACACCGCTGCAACCAGCGTCGTCGTCGGCCGCAGTGACCTCGTGTGGTGGCAGCTGCGCTGCGCCGCGCCCGACTGCCGGGCCGAGCTCACCGAGGACGAATGGCTGCCCCACCGCGGCGACGCCGCCGACATCGCCCGCGGTGAGGGGTGGCGCCGCCTCAGTGCCCAGCACTGGCTGTGCCCCACCTGCATCGCCGTGTTCACCCCGGTCTGCCCGTT
>NZ_JADEYC010000021.1 GCF_015209505.1 Saccharopolyspora montiporae | reverse complement strand
GGTGGCGCCGCCTCAGTGCCCAGCACTGGCTGTGCCCCACCTGCATCGCCGTGTTCACCCCGGTCTGCCCGTTCTGACCCGACGCCACGGCCGCGGTGCGGCCCCGGCCAGCTCTCACCCTCGCCGGGGCCGCCCACCCCCTGCACGGAGGTATCCAGCATGTTCGCAGACATCGCCCTAGCGGTCACCAGCTGCGGCACCGCCGCCGCGACCCTCTACGCCCACCACCTGCACCGCCGCCTACACACCGACCCGCTGACCGGCCTGCCCAACCGCACCGCCCTGTACCGCGCCCTCCACCGCGCCCAGCGCCGCCCCGGCCCGGCCCGGCAGGTGGGCCTGCTGCTCGCCGACGTCGACCGGTTCAAGCTCATCAACGACACCCACGGGCACCGCACCGGCGACGCCGTCCTGACCAGCATCGCCGCCGTTCTGGCCAGCGAGTGCCGCCACGAAGAGATCCCGATCCGGCTGCACGGCGACGAATTCGCCGTGCTGCTCACCTCCGTCCGCGGCCCGGCCGAGGTCGAACAACGGGCCAGCGAGCTACGCACGCAGCTGGCCGCCACCCACCGGATCCACGGCCTCCCGCTGGCGGTGACGGTCTCGCTCGGTGGCACGGCCGCTCCTGCCCGTGGCGCCACCCCGTCGAGCCTGCTCGCCCGCGCCGACGAGCAGATGTACGGCGACAAGAACGCCCGCCCCGTCACCACCCTGCCCACCGCCGCACCCGTCGCCCGGCGTCGTGACCTTCCACGGGAGGCAGCATGACCACGACCAGTGCCACCGCGCAGACCCGCGACTGGGCCCTGTGCCTGGCCGACCTCGGCTGGCACGTCTTCCCCCTGCGGCCCGGCACGAAAACCCCTGCCCTGCACGGACACCGCACCTGCCCCGGAACGGGGATCTGCGCCGACGAGCACCAGGGATGGGAACAGCGCGCCACCACCCACCTCACGCGGGTCCGCACCTGTTGGAGCAGCGGGGGGTACAACATCGCGATCGCCACCGGCCCGTCCGGACTGCTGGTGGTGGACTGCGACCAGCCCGGCCACGAGCACCGCATGCCCGACCGCTGGGCCACTCTCGGCATCCGCACCGGCACCGAGGTGCTAGGGCGTGTCTCCTATATGTGAAGGGTTTTTGTCGAGACGGTGGAGGAATGAGCATTTCTTCCTCTTCTCGGTTCCGGTGCCTTACCGATGAGCAGTGGGCACAGATTGCGCCGTTGCTGCCATCGAATGCTGGCCGCAAGGGACACCCGTTCAGAGACAACCGCAGGATCGTTGAGGGCATCATCTACCGCTCCAGGACAGGGATCCCGTGGCGGGATCTGCCTCGGGAGGCGTTTGGCCCGTGGCAGACAGTGTGGAAGCGCCACCGCCGCTACGCTGCCGATGGCACCTGGGACAGGGTCCTGGCCCAGATCTTGGCTGAGGCCGATGCTGCTGAAGAAATCGACTGGCAGGTCTCGGTGGATTCCACGATTACCCGCGCCCATCAGCATGGGTCCAACACCACTCGTCCTGATC
The DNA here is from genome assembly GCF_015209505.1 of Saccharopolyspora montiporae. Taxonomy (GTDB): domain Bacteria; phylum Actinomycetota; class Actinomycetes; order Mycobacteriales; family Pseudonocardiaceae; genus Saccharopolyspora; species Saccharopolyspora montiporae. The sequence continues at coordinate 178,073 of NZ_JADEYC010000021.1, read as the reverse complement.
AGCCCACAGGGGGCTGGGTCGAATCACAAGAATCCCGGCACCGGGTGGCTTGAAGAGCCTGAAGGTCACGCGATGGGCCGTTCCCGGGGCGGGCTCTCCTCGAAGCTGCACGCAGCTGTCGATGGCAACGGTATGCCTTTGGCGGTGGTGCTCACCGGTGGGCAGCGAAACGACGGGGCGGTGCTGGTTGAGGTCATCGATGAGATCCGGGTGCCGCGCATCGGCCCGGGAAGACCTCGGACAAGACCGGATGTGGTGATCGCTGATAAGGCCTACTCCAATGGGGTCATCCGTAGCCTGTTGGCTTCTCGTGGGATCAAAACGGTGATCCCGCAGAAGTCCAACGAACAGGCCTCCCGCAAGCACAAGGGCACCCGCGGTGGCCGGCCTCCAGCCTTCGATGCCCAGGCCTACAGAGGCCGCAACGTTGTGGAACGCACCTTCGGTCTGGCCAAACAATGGCGAGGGATCGCGACCCGCTACGACAAACTGGCTATCACCTACAGAGCCACCGCTGTGCTCGGCGCGGTCATCACCTGGCTCCGGAAATAGACGACACGGCTTAATCATCTCCTCGGGTGAATAACCCGGGATACTCGATCACCAGACCACTCTCGTCTACCGTGATTGACCGGCGAAAATCGGAGTCACGGGACTCGTAGAGGTACTCGTTCTCGCCGGTGCGGGTGTAGCGCTGCGGGTCAGTCGTGACATCGAGTTGCGGGACCCGGATGTAGGCAGTGGTGATATCAGCGCTCTCCCCAACAGCAAGGCCGAGTCGTCGGATCGGCAACGTGTTGCTCAGCGGGGAAACAGAGATGTCGACCTCTCGCGCCGCATTGAGGTCAGGGCGTGATTCCCCGTCAACCTCCCACCCCTGATCAGTGAAGCGGAGCCTTAATTCGCGTCCACCCACGCGAACCACGAGATCAGTGAACTCCCAGGCCTCCGTAGTTCTCAACGTGTACGAGCAAGCGCCAGCAGCGCCTTCGATCTCGCTGTTGACGGCCACGCCTTCTGGTCCGCTCTCGATCCGGCACGACTCGCGCGAGGGCTCATCCAAGCCGATCCACACGATCTCAGTCATCGTCCTCCTTGACTCGTTGGGGTGGGCCACTTGCTTGAGCCTGCCATCTCCTACAAGGCAGAACAATCGTCGCCGCCGTCATCGCCGAACTACAAGTATAGGAGACACGCCCTAGCCGCTCTCGCCCGCCGGGCCGCGGCTCCGCTGCCGGCCACCTACACCGTGGCCACCCCGTCCGGAGGGACGCACTACTACTTCCGCAACTCCGGGGCGCTGCGCAACACCTCCGGGCAGCTCGGGCCCCTGATCGATACCCGGGGAGTCGGTGGCTACGTCGTCGCTGCGGGATCGGTCCTGCCGGAAGGCGGTTACGAACTCATCGACGACACACCACCGGCCGATCTGCCCGGGTGGTTGGCCCAGGCACTGGCTCCCAAGCCGCCTGTGGCCAACTCAGGGCCACGTGAAATCGCCGCTGTGCACCCGGATAGCTACGTGGCCGCCGCACTCGCAGCCGAGGTCGACCGCGTCGCCGCGGCGCCCTCAGGGCGGCAGAACCACACGCTGTACGAAGCAGCCCTGGCCCTGGGGCGGTTCGTGGCAGGCGGAGCAGTCGACGACGCCACCGTCCGAACCGCACTGCACCGCGCCGTATCCCGGCTCCCCCTGACCCGACCGAACGAACCGTGGTCGCCCCACCAGATCGACGCCACGATCAACTCCGGCTTCCGCACCGCCACCCACCGCCCGCGCAGCGTCTGCGGCACGCAGGCGGCATGACATCCACGACGTCACGAACGCCGAGCCATTCAGCCCCCACCACCCGTGGAAAGGAGGATTCCGTGACCACGCACCTGCACGCCGTCCCCGACACCGCCACCACCGGCTCACCGGGCGCACCCCGCTGGGACGACGAGCCGATCCCGCTGGACAGCGTCCGCGGCCTGCCCACCTTCCCGACCGACGCGCTGCCGACATGGCTGGGCGAGATGGTCGATGCCGTCGCCGAGGCGACCCAAACCCCGGCCGACCTGGCCGGATGCGTCGCCCTGGCGGCCACGTCGACCGCGATCAGCGGGCGCACCTCGGTACAGATCCGGCCCGGCTACACCGAGCCCACGAACCTGTTCGTCATCGCCGCACTCCCGCCCGGAACCCGCAAGTCCGAGGTCTTCCGCGTCATGACCTCCCCAGTCCTGGCCGTCGAGAAGGCCCTGACCGAGGCCGCCGAGCCGAAGATCGAAGCCGCACAACTCGCCAAGCGCATCGCCGAACGCGAGGCCCGGGAAGCGGAGGAGAAGGCCACGACCGATGACCCGAGCTCGGTCGACGACGCCACCGAAGCCGCGCTGCGCGCGCAACGCGCCGAGGTGCCCGCGAAACCCAAGCTGGTCGTCAACAACATCACCCCGGAGAAGGCCACGGCCCGACTCATCGAGCAGGGCGGCAGGCTGGCGGTGCTCGCCCCGGAAGGCGGCATCGTGTCCATCATCGCCGGACGCTACTCGGGTGTTCCGAACTACGACGTGTTCCTGTCCGGACACGCCGGTGAACCCCTGGACAGCGAGCGGCAAGGCCGCGAGGAACTCCGCGTCGACGCCGCTCACCTCACGCTGGGACTGGTGGTGCAGCCGGTCGTGCTGAAAAACCTCGCCGCCATCACCGACGCCCGGGACAAGGGGCTGTTGGGCCGATTCCTGTACGCCCTGCCCACCTCCACGCTCGGGTTCCGCAACACCCACGCCGACCCGATCCCACCCGAGACCGCCACCGACTACGACACCCGGATGCGCACCCTCGTGCACCACTACGCGGGGCTGTCCAAGCCCGCCGCGCTGACCTTCACCACCGAGGCCAACGACGCGATGCATGCGCTGCAAGCCGACATCGAGCCGCACCTGCGGCCCGGCGCGGCCTACGGGCACATGACCGACTGGGCCGGGAAGTACCCCGGCGCCACCGCCCGCATCGCCGCGAACCTGCACACCGCCCAGCACCTCGACCATGCCGCCGAACACGCCATCACCGGCGAGACCTTCGCCGCCGCCCGACGGATCGGGGAGTACTTCCTCGCCCACGCCCTGGCCACCTACGACCACATGGGCACCGATGCCACCCTCGACGACGCCCGCACGCTCCTCGACTGGATCGAACGCACCCGGCCCACCTGTTTCACCCGCCGCGACGTCCTCAACGCCCACCGCCGCCGCTTCGGCACCGCCGCCGCGATCGATCCGGCCCTGTCGGTCCTCGAAGACCGTGGGCACCTCATCCGGGTCGACCCACCCGCCCGCAGCGGGCCCGGCCGCAAGCCCAGCGCGACGTACTGGCCCCACCCCTGCTACCGCGCACCCCAGGACCGGGCATGACCGGCGTCCGCAGAATCCGCAGAATCCGCACAATCCCATCACCGCAGGTCACAACGCCGTCCGGGACGTACGCACAACGTACGCAGAATGTACGCAGAATTGCCCGGCGCGCTCGCCTGGACGCCCCTCGGCACGGCCGCAGCCCGCTGACCTGCACAGATTTTTGCCGACATTCTGCGTACATTCTGCGTACGCCCACCATGATCACGCTGTGACGCTTTGACCAGCGCAAATACCGCCGCACGCTGAATTCTGCGGATTCTGCGGATTCTGCGTACGGCCCCTGTCGCCCTCACTCACCGGGGGAGACACATGCCTGACCAGGAGGAACGCATGGCGACACGACGCAGCGGCACCTGGATGACCGTTACCGAGTTCTGCGCCGAGATGGTGATCTCCCGCTCGACGTTCGACGACTGGCGAGCCAAGGGTCGCGCGCCGAAAGCGGTCCGGCTGCCGAACGGTTCGCTGCGCATCAAGCGCACCGACTTCGAAAACTGGCTCGACACCCTGGAGGCCGACGCAGCATGACCGAAACCAGTTACGAGGTCCGGATCTGGACGAGCAAGCCGCGGAAGAACGCGCAGGGAGGGGTCACCAGCTACCCGGTCCGCTGGAGGGTCGGTGATCGGTCGCATTACCGCACCTTCAAGACAAGGGCCCTCGCCGAAAGCTTCCGGGCGGACTTGGTTTCCGCAGCCCGGCGGGGTGAGGCGTTCTATATCGCCCCGCCGGGCCTGCCGGTGTCCGCGGCTCGCCGAGCGATCAACCAGCTGACCTGGTTCGAGTTTTCGCAGCGCTACGTCGATCTCAAATGGCCACGGGCGGCGGCGAAGTCACGCGCGGGGATTGCCGACACCCTGGCCACGGTCACACCCGAGTTGCTGGCGACCGAGCGCGGTAAGCCGGACGGGAAGGTGCTGCGTCGGGCGCTGACCCGCTGGTTGTTCAACACCAAGCAGCGTCAGGAGGACAAGCCGCCTGAGATCGTGCGGGCGCTGCGGTGGCTGGAATCCAACACGGTGCCGGTCTCTCGGCTCGCCGAGCCGGGGCTCATGCGGCAGGTGCTGGAGCAGCTCGCTTCTCGGATGGACGGCGCACCTGCGGGAGCGAAAACGTTCACCCGAAAACGCGCGGTGCTGCACAACGCGCTGGAGTACGCAGTCGAGCTCGGCGAGCTGGAGAGCAACGTGCTGCCGCGCATCAGGTGGACGCCGCCAAGAGAGGCCAAGGGGATCGACAAGCGGGTGGCGGTCAACCCGAACCAGGCGCGGCGGCTCCTGCGGGCCGTCGGTCAGCAGTGGGTGGAGGGCCAGCCGCGGCGTTCCGCCGGTCCGGGGCTGGTGGCGTTCTTCGGGGTCATGTACTACTCCGCGCTGCGGCCGGAAGAGGCGGCGATGCTGCGCAAGCAGGACCTGAACCTGCCCGAGCGGGGCTGGGGTGAGTTGCTGGTGTCCGAGACGGCTCCGGTTGCCGGGGCGGCGTGGACGGACTCCGGTCAGCGCCGTGATCGTCGTCATCTCAAGCAGCGGGGGAGGGGAGAGGTACGGCCGGTGCCGTGCCCGCCGGAGCTGACCGAGTTGCTGCACGACCACCTGTCCCGGTTCGGGGCTGCCGGGGATGGGCGGTTGTTTCGCAGCCTGATGGGCGGGGACGTGGCTGAGTCGACGGTGGCGCGGGTGTGGGACCGGGCCCGGTACGCGGTGTTCACGGCTGACGAGTACGCCTCGCCGTTGGCTCGGCGGCCCTACGACCTGCGGCACGCGTGCGTGTCGACCTGGCTCGGTAGCGGGGTGCCCTCCACCCAGGTGGCCGAGTGGGCAGGGCACTCGGTCGCGGTGCTGCACCAGGTCTACGCCAAGGTGCTCGCCGGTCAGGAGGACAGCGCACGCCGACGAATCGAGGAAGCACTCAAGGCAGGCCATGAAGGTTAGGTCGGATCTCGTACGCGCATCGTACGTAGACAGCCGTAGTCATTCGTAGGAATCGGGAACAACCGCGGACCGGTCCGGCGCGGCCGTTCACGCGAAACACCTGGTGAGCGGTCGCGCTGACCTGGTCGAAGAGGGTGCCCCCGGTGCGATTCGAACGCACACTGGACGGATTTTGAGTCCGCTGCCTCTGCCGGTTGGGCTACGGGGGCTGGCGGCGGTGAGCATACTGGATCCGTGATCACCCGGTGCGCGCGGGCCCGCCGCGGCGGGTGTGCTGTGGGTGTCGTCATGGTCACGTCCGGAGTGCGTCTCGGGTGGCTGGTGTGACCGGTAAGCTGCACTTTCCGGTGCAACACCGCATCGGCGGACCCGATAGTTCCCAGGAGGATCCGGTGACCACGCCGGCTGCCGAGGACCCGCAGGAGCCCAAGCCCGTCGAACGGCGCGTACTCGTGGCCGAGGACGAGGCGTTGATCAGGCTCGACCTGGTGGAGATGCTCCGCGAGGAGGGCTACGAGGTCGTTGGGGAGGTCGGTGACGGGCAGGAAGCCGTCCGATTGGCCGACGAGCTGCGCCCGGACCTGGTGATCCTGGACGTCAAGATGCCGAAGATGGACGGTATCGAGGCCGCCTCGAACATCGCCGGTGAGCGGATCGCGCCGGTCGTCATCCTCACCGCGTTCAGCCAGCGCGACCTCGTCGAGCGGGCCCGGGACGCCGGGGCGATGGCCTACCTGGTCAAGCCGTTCGCCAAGCGCGACCTGGTGCCGGCGATCGAGCTGGCGGTGTCCCGGTTCACCGAGGTGCAGGCGCTGGAGGCCGAGGTCGCCGACCTGAACGAGCGGCTGGAAGCGCGCAAGACCATCGAGCGGGCCAAGGGCCTGCTGATGAACAACCACAACCTCTCCGAGCCGGAGTCGTTCCGCTGGTTGCAGCGCACCGCGATGGACCGGCGCACGACCATGAAGGCCGTCGCGCAGGCCGTGCTGGACAACCTGTCCTGAGCACGGGCCGCGCCCGCCGTCAGCTCGCCGGCGGCTGGTCGCGCAGGGCGCAGGACAGCCGCGCCGAGCAGGTCCGCTCGCCGTGCTCGTCGGTGATGGTGATGTCGTAGGTGGCGGTCCGCCGCCCGCGGTGCAGCGGGACCGCGACACCGGTCACCGAGCCCGAGGTCGCCGCCCGGTGGTGCGTGCAGGACAGGTCCACGCCCACCGCGACCCGCCCGTCGCCCGCGTGCAGCGCGGCGGCCACCGAGCCGACGGTCTCGGCCAGCACCGCGTTCGCGCCGCCGTGCAGCAGCCCGTAGGGCTGGCGGTTGCCGGCCACGGGCATCGTGCCGACCACACGATCGGGGTCCCATTCGGTGATCTCGATGCCCATCCGGTCGGCGAGCTGCTCCCCGGCAGCGCGCAGCACCGGGTTGGTCTGCTCGTCCTCGCTGGGCACGGTCTCGTCGCCGGTTGTGGTAGCCACCTGCTCGGTCTCCTTCGCCTCCGGTCACGCTCTGTCCGCCCCGCAGCCTAGACTCGCCGCCGTGATGGATTCCGCGGACCGACGCCTGCTGTTGATCGACGGCCACTCGATGGCCTATCGCGCGTTTTACGCCCTGCCGAAGGAGAACTTCCAGACCGGCACCGGGCAACACACCAACGCGGTCTACGGCTTCATCTCGATGCTGATCAACCTGCTCCGCGACGAGCAGCCCACGCATCTGGCGGTGGCGTTCGACGTCTCGCGCAAGACGTTCCGCAGCGAGGCGTTCAGCGACTACAAGGCCAATCGCGGCAGCACTCCGGACGAGTTCCGCGGCCAGGTCAGCCTCATCCAGGAGGTGCTGGCCGCGTTGAACATCCCGGTGCTGAGCAAGGACAACTACGAGGCCGACGACATCATCGCGACGCTGACCACCTCGGCCACCGGTGAGGGGTACCGGGTCTCGATCTGCACCGGCGACCGGGATGCGCTGCAGCTGGTCACCGACGCGGTCACCGTGCTGTATCCGACGAAGGGGGTGTCCGAGCTCACCAGGTTCACCCCGCAGGCGGTGGAGGACAAGTACGGCCTCGGCCCGGAGCAGTACCCGGATTTCGCCGCGCTGCGCGGTGACCCGTCGGACAACTTGCCCAAGATCCCCGGGGTGGGCGAGAAGACGGTCACCAAGTGGATCCAGCAGTTCGGTTCGCTGGCCGAGCTGGTGGACCGGGTGGACGAGGTGAAGGGCAAGGCGGGAGACAACCTGCGCGAGCACCTGTCCTCGGTGCTGCTGAACCGGCAGCTCACCGAGCTGGTGCGCGACGTTCCGCTGGAGACCGAGCCGGATCAGCTCGAAGTCGGTTCCTGGGACCGCGATGCGGTGCACCGGGTGTTCGACGAGTTGGAGTTCCGGGTGCTGCGCGATCGGTTGTTCAGCACGTTGGGTACCGCGGAACCGGAGGTCGACGAGGGTTTCGACATCTCCGGCGGCGTGCTCGAACCGGGCGGGTTGCGCGCCTGGCTGGCGCAGCACGCGTCCGGCGGCCGGCGGTTGGGCATGGCGTTCACCGGGCAGTGGGCTCGGGGCAGCGGTGATCTGCAGGCGCTGGCGCTGGCGACCGCGGAGGGCGCGGGCCTGTACCTGGAGACCGCCGAGCTGGCCGCCGATGACGAGCAGGCGCTGGCCGAGTGGCTGGCCGATCCGCAGCGGCCCAAGGCCGCGCACGACGTGAAGGGCCCGTTGCACGCGGTGCGCGGGAGGGGGTGGGTGCTGGCCGGGCTGACGAGCGACACCGCGCTGGCCGCGTACTTGGTGCGGCCGGGGCAGCGTTCGTTCGACCTGCCCGACCTGGTGGTGCGCTACCTGCAGCGGGAGCTGCGCGCCGAGGACGACGCCGGCGACGGCCAGCTGTCGCTGCTGGAGGACGAGTCGCAGGCGCGGGAGAAGGCGGCGGCCACTGAGCTGGTGCGGGCGCGCGCGGTGGCCGAGCTGGCCGATGCGTTGGACGCCGAGTTGGATGGGATCGACAGCCGGTCGCTGCTCACCGAGCTGGAGCTGCCGCTGCTGCTGGTGCTGGCCGAGCTGGAGTCGGCGGGGATCGCTGTCGACGCCGAGCAGCTGGCCGACCTGCGCAAACGCTTCGGTGAGCGGGTCGTGGACGCCGAGCGCGCCGCGCACGCGGTCATCGACAAGGAGATCAACCTCGGTTCGCCCAAGCAGCTGCAGGCGGTGCTGTTCGAGGAGCTGGGCATGCCGAAGACCAAGCGCACCAAGACCGGCTACACCACCGATGCCGAGGCGCTGCAGACGCTGTGGGAGAAGACCGAGCACCCGTTCCTGCAGCACGTGCTGGAGCACCGGGACGCGACGCGATTGAAGACCACTGTGGAGGGACTGGAGAAGTCCATTTCGGACGACGGCCGGATCCGCACCACGTTCAACCAGACGATCGCGGCCACCGGTCGGTTGTCCTCGACGGAGCCGAACCTGCAGAACATCCCGATCCGCACCGACGAGGGGCGTCGGATCCGCGAGGTGTTCGTCGTGGGCGACGGCTATTCGGAGCTGATGACGGCCGACTACAGCCAGATCGAGATGCGGATCATGGCGCACCTCTCCGGCGACGAGGGTCTCATCGAGGCGTTCCGCACAGGTGAGGACTTGCACAACTACGTCGCTTCGCGGGCGTTCTCGGTGCCGCTGGACGAGGTGGATCCGGAGCTGCGCCGCCGGGTCAAGGCGATGTCCTACGGGCTGGCCTACGGGCTGTCGGCCTACGGGCTGGCGCAGCAGCTGCGGATCTCGGCCGAGGAGGCCAAGGAGCAGATGGACGCGTATTTCTCCCGGTTCGGCGGGGTGCGCGACTACCTGCGCGAGATCGTCGACCGGGCGCGCAAGGACGGCTACACCTCGACGATCCTGGGGCGGCGGCGCTACCTGCCGGACCTGGCCAGCGACAACCGGCAGCGCCGGGAGATGGCCGAGCGGATGGCGCTCAACGCGCCGATCCAGGGCAGCGCGGCCGACATCATCAAGGTGGCGATGCTGGGCGTGCACCGGGCGCTGGCCTCCAGCGGGTTGCGGTCGCGGATGCTGCTGCAGGTGCACGACGAGTTGATCGTCGAGGTCGCCGACGGCGAGCGGGACGCGGTGGAGGAACTGGTGCGCGCGCAGATGGCGTCGGCGTACGAATTGGACGTTCCGCTGGAGGTGTCGGTCGGCTTCGGCCGGTCCTGGGACGCGGCCGCGCACTGAGGCCGGTCCGGGGCGGGACGTTTCACCGGTGTGGCGGAGTGTTTCGGCTCGGTCACGATGTGTGCGTTCGCCGCCGGTGCTGCGGGTGGCCGGTTTGGATGGTGCCGTACGTCGGCGGGCCCACCGACCGGACCGCGGCCCGGTGCGGATAACCTGCCGTACGCGCTACCGGCCGCGGAGGAGGAGCATGATCAACATCGACAGGGTGGACCACTTGGTGCTCACAGTCGCCGATGTCGATCGGGCAGCGGATTTCTACGAGAACGTCCTCGGTATGTCGCAGGTGTCCTTCCCCGGGGACCGGCGGGCGGTGAGCTTCGGTGCGCAGACCATCAAGCTGCACGCGGCCAGCGAACTCGTGGAGCCCACCGCGACGCATCCGGTGCCCGGTTCGGCGAACCTGTGCTTCATCACGCCCAATCCGATCAGCGAGGTGCAGGAGCACCTGCGCGCCAGCGATGTGCGGATCGAGGAGGGCCCGGTCAGCAGGACCGGGGCCGAGGGCCCGATCACCTCGCTGTACGTGCGGGATCCGGACGGCAACCTGATCGAGATCGGCCGCTACGACGAGCCCGAGCAGGAGCCCGCGCCCGCGGACTGACGCAGGTGCGGCCCCGCCGGGACGGATCTGGCCCGGCGGGGCGCGCGGGCCGGGTGCGGTGCGGTCCGCACCCGGCGCCGCCTACAGCGACAGCTCGGGCTTGAGCTTGCCCGGGGTCCACACCCGCTGGCGCCAGGCCGCGACGGTGCTCAGCAGCAACCCTGCGGCCAGGTAGCACAGCAGTACGGCGATAGCGCTGGTCAGCGCGCTGGAGTCCACGCCGCCGTAGAGCAGGTAGCGCAATCCGTCGACCACGTAGGTCAGCGGCAGCACCTGGTGCAGGGGATGCAGCGGCTCGGGGATCGTCTGCCACGGGAACGTTCCGCCGGCGGTGACCAGCTGCAGCACCAGCACGATCAGCGCGATGAACTTGCCGCGCGGGCCGAACGCCGCGTTGAGCGCGTGCACCACGGCCGTGAACGCGAACGAGGTCAGCGCCAAGAATCCGAGCGTGCCCCACGGGTGCGCGGGGTTCAGGCCGATGCCGTAGGCGACGACGAGGTGCAGCAGCACCGCCTGCGCGAGCCCCACGACCGCGGCGGGCAGCCAGCCGCCCAGCGCGACCCGCCACGGCGCCACGCCGGCGGCCAACGCGCGGGTGGACAGCGGGCGCATCAGCAGGAACAGCACGAATCCGCCAATCCACAGCGCCAGCCCCATGAAGAACGGGGCGAGTCCCGCGCCGTACGAGTCGGCCTCGACCTGGGCTTGGGTGTCCACGGCGACCGGATCGCCGATGGCTTCGGCGGTCGCCTCCCGGGTCTGCTCGTCGGGGTTGGGGATGTCGCCGGCACCGTCGCCGAGCTCGGTTGCCAGCGTGGTCGAGCCGTCGGCGAGCTGCCCGGATCCGTCGGCGAGTTGGCGCGTCCCGCCGGCCAGTTCGTCGGCGCCGTCGGTGAGCTGCTGGGTCCCGTCGACGGCTTCGCCGGTGCCGGACCGCAGCTGCTGCGCCCCGTCGTCGAGCTGCTGCGCACCCCCGGACAGCGCGCCTGCGCCGTCGGTGAGCCGACCGATGGCGGTGGTCATGGCCGGGGTGGCGTCGGCGAGCGTGCGGTTGCCGTCGGCGACCTGCTGCGCGCCGTCGGCGAGGGTGCGCAGCTGGCCCACTTGGCCCTGGACCGTGTCGTTGGCGTCGGTGAGCGGCGAGTTGAGCTCGTCGAGACCGTTCGCGATGCGCTGCACGGTTTCCTCGTCGGTGCCGGCGGCGCGCAGCTGGCCGATGATGTCCTGCTTGGTGCTGTCCAGGTTGTCGGCGATGTCCTGCGAGACGCCGCCGAGGTTTTCCGCGCGGGTGGCGAGTTCCTCGTTGCCCGCGGCGACCTGTTCGGCGCCGTCGGCGAGTTGCTCGGTCTGCTCGGGCAGTTGCGCCGTGGAGTCCTGCAGTTGCCGGAGTCCGCCGTGCAGCTGGTCGGCGCCGCCGGTGAGTTCGCCGGTGCCGTCGGCGAGCTGGGACGCGCCGTCGGCGAGCCGGTGCTGGCCGTCGAGCAGTTCGTGCGAACCGGCGGAGAGCTGTTCGGTGCCGTCGCGGGCCTGGCCGATGCCGTCGTCGAGCTGCCCGGCCCCGTCGGCGAGTTCGCCTGCGCCGCGGGCGGCTTCGACGGTCTTGTCGTGCACGGTGCTGAAGCCGAGCAGGAATTCGCCTGCGGCTTCGCTGCCGGAGTTCGCGGCCACGCCGTCGCGGACTTCGGCGGCGACCTGGTCGGCGATGGTGCCGGTCAGGTAGTTGTTGGCGTCGTTGGTGATCAGCTGCAGCTGAGCTTGCCGCGGGTCGAACTCGCCGGGGGAGAGCAGCGCTGCGGAGAAGTCCTCCGGTACCACGAGGGCGAAGTTGTATTCGCCGGAGGCCACGCCCTGCCGCGCCTGCTGCTCGTCGGTGCGGTTCCAGTCGAAGCTGCCGGAGTCGACGAGTTCCTGCTCGACGTCGGCGCCGGCCTGCAGCCTGCTGCCGTCGTCGCGCGGGGCTCCGGTGTCGTCGACGACGACCGCGGCGGGCACGGCGTCCAGCCGTTCGTAGGGGTCCCAGTTGGCGTAGATGTAGAGCGCGCCGTAGAGCAGCGGCACGAGGGTGATCGCCAGCAGCGCCAGTTTGGGCAGCTTGCCCGAGGTGAGCCTGCGCAGTTCGGTGGCGGCTAATCGGAAGCTGGTCATGCAGCACCTTCCGGGGAATCCGGTGTGGATCGCGGGATGTTGTCGGCGCCGATGCGCGCGACGGGGATGTCCAGCCGCTCGGCGGAGTGCGGGGCGCACAGCACGATGACGGCCAGTCCGCGCTGGGCCTGTTCGGCCGCGGCGGGGTGCCAGGCGGTGGGGTCGGTGCCGTGCCGGTCGGGGCTGTCCAGCACGAGCGCGCCGGTGGTGCGGGGCAGGCGCGCGAGGTCCACGAGCACCCGGGTGCGTTCGGGGTGCGGCAGGTGCTCGAAGCGGTCTTTGGCCCGGTCGGCGATTCCCCGCTCGTGCAGCCAGGTCCGCACGGATCGGCGTCCGGATCGGCGGCCGGCCAGGCTGAGTCCTTCGGCGATGACGTCGTGCAGCGGTACGGCGCCGTCGGGTTCGGTGACCCCGGGGGCGTCGACGACGGACACCGCGCGGCGCAGCGCCGCGGGGGACCGGTCGTCGTCGAGGTGGACGGTGCCTTCGCCGGGTCGCATCCGTCCGGACAGCACGAGGGCCAGCGCGGTGTGCCCGTCGTGCGGATCTCCGGCCACCACCAGGAGTTCGCCGCTGCGCACCTCCAGCGAGGTGGGGGCGAGCATGCGGCCGGCGGCCCTGGTGACGGCGACGTTCGAAGCGACGATGTGCACGCCGACTCCTCTGCTCTGGCCCTGCGGGTGCGGGGCCGGCCGGGGTCAGCGCAGCGCCGTGGCCGGGCGCACCTCCCATGTGGTCCACAGTGGACGGTATCCCTGCCGGGGCCAGAACACGGAGGACAGCGGGTTGGGCGGGTTGTAGTACAGGAAGCAGCCGGTGACCCCGGCGCGCGCGAACTCCGCGTGCGCCTCGGCCATCAGCCGTTGCCCCACCCCGGCCCCGCGGGCGTTCTCGCGCACCGACACGCAGTTGACGTACCCCCACGTGCCGGGGCGCAGCCGGTTGCCGCCGGTGGACAGCGGGCCGTCCACCCAGCCGCATTCGGCGACCCCGATCGCCTCGCCGCCCCGCTCCGCCAGCCAGACGGGGTCGCCGGCGTGCAGGCGCACGGTCGCGGCGGCCCGTTTGAGCCGGGCAGCGTCGGGTCGGTTCGTCGATCCGCCGACGAGGGCGGCGTAGTCGAGCTCGACGAGGCCGAGGTCGACGACGGCGTCCACGTCGGCCGGTCCGGCGCGACGCACGTTTACGGTACCAGACAGTTCCGTATCTTCGGGTGGGCTGGGCGCGCGCACCGCCAGGCAGGACAGCGGGACGAAACCGTGCTCCAGCAGCGCCCGGGTGGCCTGCACGTCCCGGCTGGGCCACACGACCGCGCAGGAGGAATCCGCCTCCGGGATGCCGCGGGCGCTGATCCATTGCCGGCACGCCGCCAGCACCGCGTCCATGCCGCGCCGCGGTTGCTCGCCCACCAGCGGGAACAGCTCCACCGCGGTGGCGGCCTGCCACAACCGCCGCACCGAACCCGGCGGGTTGTCCGAGCACAGCACGAGCCCGGCCACCGGCTCACCGGTGTCCAGCCGGGCCATCAGCGGTTCCCCGGTGGGCAGCGGGAACTCGGGCGGCAGCTCGGGATCCAGTGCCGCCAGCCGCGCGCTCTGCGCGGCGAGCAGGTCCTGCGCGGTGGTCACCATCGCCTCCCGGTGCGCTCGCGCCGCCTCACCCCTCCGGCAGCGTGCAGACGAAGATCGCCGTGCCGGGGAACAGCCGCCCGCGCAGCGGGCTCCACTGGCCCCACACCTGGGTGTGCCCCGGCGGCCACTCCGGCTCGATCAGATCGACCAGGCGCATGCCCGCCGCGTCGATCTGCCGCACGAAGTCGCCCAGCGTGCGGTGGTGCTCGACGTAGGTGGCCCGGCCGGTCCCGTCGGTCTCCACGTAGGGCGTGCGGTCGAAGTAGGACTGCGTCGCGGTGAGCCCGGCAGGTCCGGGATCGTCCGGGAAGATCCAGCGCATCGGGTGCGTCACCGCGAACACCCAGCGCCCGCCCGGACGCAGCACCCGGGCGGTCTCGCGCAGCGCCGCACCGGCATCGGCCACGAACGGGATCCCGCCGAAGGCCGAGCACGCCAGGTCGAAGGAGTCGGCGGCGAACGGCAGGCAGTCGGCGCTGGCCTGCACCAGCGGCACCGGCGTCCCGCTGCGCCGCGCCCCGTCCGCGGCGTGCCGCAGCATCCCGGCGGAGATGTCCAGGGCCACCGGGTGCGCGCCCTGGTCGGCCAGCCAGCGCGAGCAGGCGGCCGCACCGCAGCCCACCTCCAGCACCCGCGCGCCCCGCACGTCGCCGAGCAGCCGGGCGTCGCGCTCGTGCAGGCCTTCCGGGCACCACACGAACTCGTCGAGCCCGAGGAACCCGCCGTGCTCGGCCTGGTAGTCGTCGGCGTCGGCGTCCCACCAGAGCCTGCTCGCCGAGCGGGATTCGGCGGCGCCCGCCGTGCGCTTGGTCACGCGGCCGGGGCCGAGGGCCTCGGACCCGGATCCGGGTCGGGCGTCGTCGCCGGAGGCGGTCAAGGGGTTTCCTCCGCGGATGGTGGGTAACACTGGAACGTGCAGCATCGTCGCGGTCCGGAGCGGGTCCGGGTCCGGCGGGGACCCGGGTTTGCCCGGCGATCGAGAAAGCGCGTACTATACCGGCCGCGCCGTGGGTCTTTCGTCGTCCGCGCATCCGCCCTGGGGAAACCTCGGAACGGATCTCCGCGAGAAGGTCGTCCGGGTCTTCCGGACCGGCTCCGCATCGGACAGGGGAATCTCCGCCGAGCCGGCCGCGGGCCGGTGGAAAGTGCGGATGCCCGGGGCGCGACAATGCACATCCAGCGACCAAACTATCCGTACCGGAGCAACCCACCTGATGTCCACCGACACCACCACCGTCCCGACTGCAGCCGCCACCAAGCCGCAGGTCGCAGTGAACGACGTCGGGACGGAGGAGGACTTCCTCGCCGCCGTCGACCAGACCATCAAGTACTTCAACGATGGGGACATCGTTGAGGGCACCATCGTCAAGGTCGATCGCGACGAGGTGCTGCTTGACATCGGCTACAAGACCGAGGGCGTCATCCCGTCCCGCGAGCTGTCGATCAAGCACGACGTCGACCCGGCCGAGGTCGTCGAGGTCGGCGACTTCGTCGAGGCCCTCGTTCTCCAGAAGGAGGACAAGGAAGGCCGCCTGATCCTGTCCAAGAAGCGCGCCCAGTACGAGCGCGCCTGGGGCACCATCGAGGACCTCAAGGAGAAGGACGAGCCGGTCCGCGGCACCGTCATCGAGGTCGTCAAGGGCGGTCTCATCCTCGACATCGGCCTGCGCGGCTTCCTGCCCGCCTCGCTCGTCGAGATGCGGCGGGTCCGCGACCTGCAGCCCTACGTCGGGCGCGAGCTCGAAGCCAAGATCATCGAGCTGGACAAGAACCGCAACAACGTGGTCCTGTCCCGCCGCGCCTGGCTGGAGCAGACCCAGTCCGAGGTCCGCAGCGAGTTCCTCAACCAGCTGCAGAAGGGCCAGGTCCGCAAGGGCGTCGTGTCCTCCATCGTCAACTTCGGTGCGTTCGTGGACCTCGGTGGAGTCGACGGTCTGGTGCACGTCTCGGAGCTGTCCTGGAAGCACATCGACCACCCGAGCGAGGTCGTCGAGGTCGGCCAGGAAGTCACCGTCGAGGTGCTCGACGTGGACATGGACCGCGAGCGCGTCTCGCTGTCGCTGAAGGCCACCCAGGAAGACCCGTGGCGTCAGTTCGCCCGCACCCACGCGATCGGCCAGATCGTGCCGGGCAAGGTCACCAAGCTGGTTCCGTTCGGTGCGTTCGTCCGCGTCGACGAGGGCATCGAGGGCCTGGTGCACATCTCCGAGCTGGCCGAGCGCCACGTGGAGATCCCGGAGCAGGTCGTGCAGGTCGGCGACGAGGTCATGATCAAGGTCATCGACATCGACCTGGAGCGCCGCCGCATCTCGCTGTCGCTGAAGCAGGCCAACGAGGGCTTCACGCCGGAGTCCGAGTTCGACCCGACCCAGTACGGCATGGCGGCCGAGTACGACAACGAGGGCAACTACATCTACCCCGAGGGCTTCGACCCGGAGACCGCGGAGTGGCAGGAAGGCTACGAGACCCAGCGCGAGGAGTGGGAGCGGCAGTACTCCGAGGCCCACACCCGCTACGAGAAGCACATGGCCCAGATCGCCAAGGCCCGCCAGGCCGACGCGGAGGCCGCTGCTCAGGCCGCCACCGGAGGCGGATCCACCGCCTCCACCAGCTCCGAGGAGCAGGAGACCGGCGGCGGGAACTACTCGTCGGGCTCGTCGAGCAGCAGCAGCAGTGGCAGCGAGGAGGAGGACTCCGGCTCGCTGGCCAGCGACGCGCAGCTGGCCGCGCTGCGGGAGAAGCTCTCCGGCGGGGCGTGACCCCGCAGGGCTGACCCTGTCGACGGCCCCCGCACCGATCGTGGTGCGGGGCCGTCGTGCGTGTGCACCCGGATGCCGCTCCCGGGCCGTTTCGGGGCGCGGGTGCCGGGTGGCAGGATGTTCGTCGTGTTGCGGGTGGGACTCAGCGGAGGAATCGGCTCCGGCAAGTCGACGGTCGCCGAACGGCTCGTCGCCGGCGGAGCGGTCCTGGTGGACGCGGACAGGTTGGCGCGCGAGATCGTCGAGCCGGGCACGTCCGGCCTCGCCGAGCTCGTCGATCGGTTCGGCGAGCGGATCCTGGACGGCGGCGCGCTGGACCGCGCTGCGCTCGCCGAGCTCGTGTTCGGCGATGAGCAGGCACGCGCCGACCTCAACGCGATCACCCACCCGCGGATCCGGGAGCTCACCGAGCAGCGGATGGCCGACGCGCCCGGCGACGCGGTCGTGGTGCACGACATCCCGCTGCTCGTGGAAGCCGGGTACGGCGCCGACTACGACCTGGTCGTCATCGTCGACGCCCCCGAGGAGCTGCGCGTGCAGCGGCTGATCGAACGCGGGCTCACCGAATCCGACGCCCGGGCGCGCATCCGGGCTCAGGCCACGCCCGAGCAGCGACGCGAGGCCGCCGACGTGTGGATCGACAACTCCGGGTCCGTCGAGGAGGTGCGCGCCACCGTCGACGAGCTCTGGCACGAGCGGCTGGTGCCGTTCGAGGAGAACCTCCGGCTCGGCCGCCGCGCCCGGTCGGCGCGACCGCGGATCGTGCCGTCCGATCCGGACTGGCCCGCCCAGGCGCGCCGGCTCATCGGCCGGGTCGAACGTGCGGCGGGGGCCGCGGCGGTGCGCGTCGACCACATCGGATCCACCGCGGTGCCCGGACTCCCGGCCAAGGACGTCATCGACCTGCAGCTGACCGTCCGCTCCATCGCCGATGCCGACGATCTCGGTCCGGCGCTGGCGGCGGCGGGTTTCCCGGAGTACGCGGCTGCGCGCAGCGACACCCCGCACGGCTCCGCGCCGGACGCGGCCGAGTGGATCAAGCGGCTGCACCAGTCCGCCGACCCCGGACGGCCGGCCAACCTGCACGTGCGGGTGCAAGGCACCGCCGCGCAGCGGATCGCGCTGCTGTTCCCCGCCTGGTTGCGCGCCGACGAGGCGGCCCGCGCGCAGTACGCCCAGCTCAAGCAGGACGTGGCCGAGCAACACACCGACGTCGAGGACTACGCGGCGGCCAAGGAACCGTGGTTCGCCGAGGCCGTGCCCGCGGCCGAGCGCTGGGCCGCCGAGACGAACTTCCAGCCGTAGGCGTGCGCGCTGCGGTGGCGGTAGCCGCTTCGGTGGCCACTTCCCGCACGTCCCCGCCGAACGTGGTCGTCAGCGGTTGCGCCTCGCGTGCACTGCGGCGCGAGCGTCCTCGGCGACGAGATCGGCGTTGATCCCCGCGGCGGCGGTATTCCCGGACGCGGCCGCAGCACCGACCATCGCGGACAGGTCCGCGGCGTTGCCCGCGACCGACACACCGGCGATCTCGGTGCGCCCCAGGGCACCGGTTTCGACGAACTCCCCGGTGGGGTGCTCCACCCGGCTCCCGCCGAGCTGCTCGTACAGGTCGGTGCGGCCGACGAACCGCGGCGCGACCGCGACCGCGTCCACCGCGACCTCCTGCTCGTCGAGCACGACCGCGCGCAGCGCGCCGTCCGCCGCGCGCAGTCGCCGGACGGTGCCGTCGATGATCGGCACGTCCAGCGCGTCGAGCTGCTCGCGCACCTCCTCGCCGGGATCGGGCATCCGGTGCGCGAAGAGCACCACGTGTTCGCTGAGCTGCCGGAACAGCAGCGCCTGGTGCGCGCTCATCGGGCCGGTGCCCAGCACCCCGATGCGCCGGCCGCGCACTTCCCAGCCGTGGCAGTAGGGGCAGTGCAGCACATCGGATCCCCAGTGCTCGCGCACACCGGGGATGTCCGGCAGCTCGTCGGCCAGCCCGGTGGCCAGCAGCAGCCGGCGGGCGAGCAGGGTGCCGCCGCCCGCCAGGTCCACCTCGATGCGATCGCCGGCGCGTCGTGCGGCCACCGCGCGATCGCGGCGGAGCTCGGCGCCGACCTGCTCGGCTTCGCGACGACCCGCGGTGAGCAGGTCCTGCGGTGCGATGCCCTCCCGGGCCAGCAGGTTGTGCACACCGGCGGCGGGGGCGTTGCGCGGCTCGCCGGAGTCGACGACCACGACGGAACGCAGCGAGCGGCCCAGGGTGACCGCGGCGGCCAGTCCGGCCGCACCACCGCCGACCACGGCGACGTCGCAGGTGATCGGGTTCGTCATGCGGGTATCCCTCCGGAAAGCGGGCTCGTCGTGTCCTGCCTCCACGCTACGCAGGCTCTGCGCATCGGGCATACTGTCTTGCCGATGACGCAAGAATCCGCGCATGATGACGTGATCGGCCGGCGCATCCGCGGCCTGCGCTTGGCTCGCGGGTGGTCGCTGGACGCGCTGGCCGCCCGCTGCCACCTCAGCCCCTCGACGCTCAGCCGCATCGAGACGGGGCGGCGCCGGATCGCGCTCGACCAGCTCGTGCGGATCGGCCGTGCGCTGGGCACTGCGCTCGACCAGCTCGTCGAGCCCACCGAGGACGACGACGTGGTGATCCGGCCCGAGCCCGAGCACCGGCCGGGCGTGACCACGTGGCTGCTGTCCCGCGAGCGCTCCTTGCACGGGGTGACCGTGGCCAAGATGCGCATCGAGCCGGGCGCGGCGCCGGGGCCTGATCAGGCGCGGGTGCACCCGGGGCGCGAGTGGTTCACCGTGCTGTCCGGGACGGTACGGCTGCAGCTGGGGGAGCGGACCGTGCTGGTGCACCCGGGCGAGGCGGCCGAGTTCTCCACCATGACCCCGCACGTCCTGGCCGCCGACGGCACCGCGGCCGCCGAGGTGCTCACGATCTTCGACCAGGACGGCGAGCGGGCGCACCTGCGCGGTCCGGACCGTTGAGCCGCGGGCGCGTCACCAGGGGTCGAAGATCCCGCGGTGCGCGAGCCATTGCCGGACGTCGCGGTGCGCGGTGATCTCGCCGAGCGTGCGGTGGATCGTCTGCAGCGCGAAGTCCGCCTCGCGCTGCAGCAGCGCCCCGGACTCCACGGCGGCGGCGAACTGCTCGGCGCGGGCGATGCGCGCCGGGCCGTCGTCACCGATCTCCAGGCCCAGCAGCAGATCCGTGGCCGTCCACGAATGGGCGTCGGATTCGATGCGCGCGGCGGTGAACACGGTGGGCCCCGGCCGGGAATGCCTGCGCCGGGGTCGGTGGCGCAGCAGGCGCAGTCCGAGGTCCGGCAGCAGCCAGATGACCTCGGTTTCCTGCTCCGGCGCCTCGGGGGACGGGCGTTCCATCGCCAGGCCCCAGCTCTGCACCCGGCACAGGTCCAGGCGCGATACGGCACCGGAGGGCTGCCTGCACTGCGAACCGATGATGTCGACGATTTCGATCGATCGAGTTGACGTGGCAGCAATCACAGCTTCAGACAGTAGTCGCCAGCGGAGGCGATGTGATCACCACGGCGGGATTTCCCGGTAACTTTTCCGGCCACTCCCGGTATCGATCCGGCAGCCGCCGCCGACATCACCGGGATGGCGGTGGGTTCCGCTGCTCCGGCAGACGATGCTCGGTCGGTTGGTCGCGCCACGACACCTCGATGCCGTGCTCCCGCAGCCATGCCGCGGAGTCATAACCGTTGCGCGCCAAGCCGTCGGCGGCGACGTGTGCGGTGCGCAGCGCCCGCTGCGCGGCCGGTCCGTCCAGCAGCCCGGCCGCCACCGCCGCGGTGTACTCGTCGACGTCCACCAACTCCGCCGCACGCCCGCGGTGCAGTTCGATGTCCAAGTACAGGTCCCGAGTGCGCCAGACATCGCCGTCCTGCTCGATATCGGCCACATCGAGGTATTCGTCCTGGTTGGGTCGCAGGCCCGGGTGCAGCCGCCAGCGCGTGAGGCGCAGGCCGACCGCGGGCAGCAGCCAGGTTTCCAGCGCAGCGAACCGGTGGTGGTCGACCACCTCGCGCGCCACGTACAAACCGGCCGACGTCAGCCGGAACTCGTCCACGGTGCGTTCATGGCCCTTGGGGTCGGTGTTGGTCCCGGCGCGCAGGTCGAACACTTCCACCTTCGGCGGGTGCACCGGAAGGCCCATCCGCCGCGCGATCTCGTGCTGGGAGGTCACATCCGCACTCTAGCGGCGCCGACGGGATCCGTGGGGCGCGCGCCCGAGTCCTGCGGTGGACGGTGGTCGATGAGCGGTCCGCCCATGCGGAGCGGTGCCCCGTTAAAGAGCGGTGCCCCATTAAAGAGCGGGCGCAGCGTTCCCGGAGGAGCGCCGCGCCCGCGATCTAGTCAGCACTGGCGTCGCTCACCTCCGTTCTCGTCGGGATCAGGTGTTGCGGCTGCGCGATGTCATGGCCGAGCCCATCAGGCCTGCTCCGGCCAGGACCAGGACTGCTCCGCCGATGACATTGCTCAGCACGGTGGTGGCCGTGAGGGCGGTTCCGCTCATCACGAACACGGACACCACGGTCCAGGCTCCCAGCACCGGGCACGTCCAGGCGATGCCGTGCGTGTGCTGGTACGCGGCCGCGAAGGACAACGCGAGTACCGCCGCGGCCAAGCCGATGACCAGGTTGTTCAACGCCAACGACGGGGTCGCGGCGCTGAATCCGGTGATCCACGGCGACAAGGCCACGAACAACCCGGCCAGCATCGTCATCCCCACTGCTACCTGCGCGGTCGGCGTCTCCGCTGCCGCTTCGTAGCGCTGGCGGATTTCGGTGAGGTCGGGGTGCCCGGCGATCGGAGTCCTCGTTGACATGGCTACCACCTCCAGCGCGGGGTGAGACCTCCATTGTGCGACTGGGTCGCCGCGCGAGCACCCCGTACGGGCTAGTCGATATTCCCTCGTCCGGGGACATCCGGCGCCGGGAGCACGATGTCGGCGGTTGCTCGTAGGCTGGTGTCGTGGCATTCGCGACTGAGTACGAGCCCGACGAGCACGGGACCCCGGCGGGTGTGCTGGCCCACTCCGAGTTCCGGCCGGTCGGTGACATCCCGCGCTCGGCGGGCCGGTTCGAGGTGGTCAGCGACTACCAGCCCGCCGGTGACCAGCCCCAGGCCATCGAGGATCTGGAAGGGCGCATCAACCGCGGCGAGACGAACGTGGTGCTGCTCGGGGCCACCGGTACCGGCAAGTCGGCCACCACGGCCTGGCTGGTGGAGCGGGTGCAGCGGCCGACGCTCGTGCTGGAGCCGAACAAGACGCTGGCCGCGCAGATGGCCAACGAGCTGCGCGGGTTCTTCCCGAACAACGCGGTCGAGTACTTCGTCAGCTACTACGACTACTACCAGCCCGAGGCCTACGTCCCGCAGACCGATACCTACATCGAGAAGGACTCCTCGATCAACGAGGACGTGGAGCGGCTGCGCCACTCGGCCACGTCGAACCTGCTCAGCCGGCGGGACTGCGTGGTCGTGTCCTCGGTGTCCTGCATCTACGGTCTGGGTACGCCGCAGTCGTACCTGGACCGCTCCATCGAGCTGGCGGTCGGCGGCGAGATCGATCGCGACGTGTTCCTGCGCGCGCTGGTCGACGTGCAGTACACCCGCAACGACATCTCCTTCGCCCGCGGGACGTTCCGGGTGCGCGGCGACACCGTGGAGATCATCCCCGCCTACGAGGAGCTGGCGGTGCGCGCCGAGTTCTTCGGCGACGAGATCGACCGGTTGTACTACCTGCACCCGCTGACCGGGGAGATCGTCCGCGAAGTGGAGTCGTTGCGGATCTTCCCCGCCACGCACTACGTGGCCGGTCCGGAGCGCATGGAAAAGGCCATCGCCGATATCGAGGCGGAGCTCGGCGAGCAGCTGGAACACCTGGAGCAGCAGAACAAGCTGCTGGAGGCGCAGCGGCTGCGCATGCGCACCCAGTACGACGTGGAGATGATGCGCCAGGTCGGGTTCACCTCGGGCATCGAGAACTACTCGCGGCACATCGACCAGCGCGCCCCGGGATCGGCCCCGGCGACGCTGCTGGACTACTTCCCGGACGACTTCCTGCTCATCATCGATGAGTCGCACGTGACCGTTCCGCAGATCGGCGGCATGTTCGAAGGCGACGCCTCGCGCAAGCGCACCCTGGTCGAGCACGGTTTCCGGCTGCCGAGCGCCCTGGACAACCGCCCGCTGACCTGGGAGGAGTTCAGCGACCGGATCGGTCAGGCCGTGTACCTGTCCGCTACGCCCGGCCCGTACGAGATGGGTCGGGCCGGCGGCGAGTTCGTGGAGCAGGTGATCCGGCCGACCGGTCTGGTCGACCCGGAGGTGGTGGTCAAGCCCACCGAGGGCCAGATCGACGACCTGGTGCACGAGGTGCGCACGCGGGCCGACCGCGACGAGCGGGTGTTGGTCACCACGCTGACCAAGAAGATGGCCGAGGACCTCACCGACTACCTGCTCGAACTCGGCATCCGGGTGCGGTACCTGCATTCCGAAGTGGACACCCTGCGCCGGGTGGAACTGCTGCGACAGCTGCGGCTCGGCGATTACGACGTGCTGATCGGCATCAACCTGCTGCGCGAGGGGCTGGACCTGCCGGAGGTATCGCTGGTGTCCATCCTGGACGCCGACAAGGAGGGGTTCCTGCGTTCCGGGACCAGCCTCGTGCAGACGATCGGCCGCGCGGCGCGCAACGTCTCCGGCCAGGTGCACATGTACGCGGACACGGTCACCGACTCGATGCAGCATGCGATCGACGAGACGAACCGCCGGCGTGCCAAGCAGATCGCCTACAACGAGGAACGCGGCATCGATCCGCAGCCGCTGCGCAAGGAGATCGCCGACATCCTCGACCGGGTCTACACCGAGTCCGAGGACACCGAGGAGTCGGTGGAGGTCGGCGGTTCGGGCCGCAACACCTCCCGCGGCAAGAAGCCGACCGGGGAGGGCGTGGCCAGCGCGGGTGTGCTGGAGGACCGGGACATCAAGTCGATGCCGCGCGCCGAGCTGGCCGATCTGGTGCAGCAGCTCAACGACCAGATGGTCAACGCGGCCCGCGAGCTGCAGTTCGAGCTCGCGGCCCGGCTGCGCGACGAGATCCAGGACCTGAAGAAGGAACTCCGCGGCATGGACGCAGCCGGTATCGAGTAGGGATCACCGGGACCCTGGTCTCCCGGTGGCCTTCGCGGCGAATCGGTGCCGCTGCGGGCGTTCTGGTGCTCGCGCCGGCGCAGGATCCGCGCGAGTGAGAGCACGGAGGCTACTGCCGGAGACCGTCGAGCACGGCTCGGGCCACCGGGGTCGGCTGCTCGGCCCGCAGATCGAGCAGCCCTTCCTGGTGCAGCGGCGGTTGCGCCAGGAAGCGGGGCTCGCGCCCGCGGTGCGGCTGCGCGGCGTGCACCAGGAACGGGTGGCACAAGTAGACGTCGCCGAGGGTGCCGGTGGCCGACGTGACCGGGCGGTGCTCGGAAGCCGCGTCGGCCTCCTGGCACAGCGGCAGCCACTCGCGGCCCTCGTCCCCGCCGGGTTCCAGGAGCGGGGGCACGTCCAGATGCGAGCCGACCCGGATCCGCGTCGGGGCGTCGTCCGGGCCGATGTCGGAGAACAGGAACAGCATGAGCAGGGCGCGTTCGCGGGAGCGGAGGTTGAGCCTGCCCTCCCCCTGCGGGCCCGCGAAGCTCGCCTCGACGTGCCATCCGTCGTCGCCGGGTTCCGCGGTGCTGGGAAAGCGGACGGGGAACGTGCCCAGGCCGTCGCGGGGCACCCACCGTCCCGTGCCGACGAGCTGGTCGAACGCCTCGTGCAGCGTTGTGGTCGTGGCGGCTTCCTGGAACGGGGGAGTCGCGAACCCGCCCAGCCGCACGACGGGCTCGGTCCAGGTCGAGGGATCGTCCCGCGCGCACCCGGTCGCCGCCCACAGCTCGTCGGTGCAGCGCCGTCCGGCCTCGGTGGGGAACGCCCGCTCGATCTTGACGAAGCCGTCGGTGACGAACTGCTCGACCTGCTCGGCCGTGAGTGACATGCGTACCTCCCCTTCGCGGCCATCCTCGGGGAGGGCGGGCGGAAGGTGCAACGCGTTTTCGGCGCGAGTCCACATCGGACCCCATCCACGTCGGCTCCGGTCCTCTCCGCGCCGCGGCCGTCGCCGGACGGGCGGTGCTCGGGTTCGCCTGGTACGCCGGGCGCTTCCGGCGACGGCAGCGCGGAGATTCATCCGTAGCGGACGGGAAGTTCCTTGATCCCGTTCAGCCACCCGGAGCGGAGCCGCTTGGCTTCGCCGGCACGGCGAACCCCCGGGGCCATGTCGGCGACGGCGTCGAAGATCTGGCGGATCTCCATCCGGGCCAGGTTGGCGCCGATGCAGTAGTGCACTCCCTGCCCGCCGAAGGCGAGGTGCGGGTTCGGGTCGCGGGTGATGTCGAACGTGAACGGATCGGTGAAGACCTCCTCGTCGTGGTTGGCGCTGGCGTAGAACAGGCCGACCCGCTGGCCCTTCTCGATCATGCTGCCGTTGAGCTCGATGTCGTCGAGCGCGGTGCGCTGGAAGGAGATGACCGGGGTCGCCCAGCGGGTGACCTCGTCCATCATGGTGGTCGGCCGCTCGCTCTTCCACAGTTCCCACTGCTCGGGGTTGTCGAAGAAGGCGTTCATGCCGTGGGCGGTGGCGTTGCGGGTGGTCTCGTTGCCGGCTACGGCCAGGGCGATGACGAAGAAGCCGAACTCGTCGTCGGTGAGGCCTCGCCCGTCGACGTCGGCGTTGACGAGCTTGGTGACGATGTCGTCGCGCGGGTTTTCGCGCCGGTCCGCGGCCAGGCCCATCGAGTAGGTGAGCACTTCGGTCGCGGCTGCTTCGGCGTCGTTGTCCGCGCGCGCCAGGTCGGGGTCCTCGGATCCGGTCATCTGGTTGGTCCAGTCGAAGATCTTCCGCCGATCCTCGGCCGGGACGCCGAGCATGTCGCCGATCACTTCGAGCGGTAATTGCGCGGCGATCTGGTCGACGAAGTTGCCCTCGCCGTTCTCGACGGCTTCGCCGACGATCCGGCGGGCGCGCTCCCGCAGCGCACCCTCCAGAGTCTTGAGGACGCGAGGGGTGAAGCCGCGGCTGATGATCTTGCGCAGCTGGGTGTGCGCAGGGGGATCTTGGTTGATGATCACCACCTTGGTCATCTCGATGGATTCCCGGGTGGAGGTCTCCGGGTTGCGGATGATCGCCGCGTTCGCCCGGTTGCTGAACACGGCGCTGTTCTTGGAGACGGCCAGGATGTCGGCGTGCTTGGTCACGGCCCAGTAGCCGGTGCCGGACTCCTCGGACATGCCGGCGCATGCCGAGGGTTCCTGCTCGACCCAGTGGACCGGGGCGCTGCGGCGCAGGGCGGCGAACTGCTCGTGGGGTATCCCCGCGAGGTTGAGGTCGGGGTCGGTGAAGTCGAAGCCGGAGGGCAGCGAGCTAGCCATAGCCTGACCATACACAAGACGGAAAGTGTATGGAATGCCATGCTGACGTCATGCGAGCGCATGGATGGGCCGGTAGTCCGCCGGTGGACGCCACCGAAGCCCGCGCGCGGATCCTGGACGCGACCCGGCAGCGGCTGGCCGAGTTCGGCACCACCAGCACCGCCGAGATCGCCGAGCGGCTCGGGGTGACCCGGCAAACGGTGTACCGCTACTTCCCGGCGACCGAGGACCTGCTCAACGCCGCCGCGACCCAGGCCGTCGCCGAGCTCGCGGGAGACCTGGTCGAGCACGTCCGGGCACACCTCGCCGCGACCGACGGGGATGCCGGGGACGCGGCGGTCGAGGTCGTCGCCTACGTCTTCGAGAACCTCCGCGACAACCCGGCGTTGAACCGCCTGCTCGCCCCCGGTCGGATGAGTGGCACCGTCGCCAACCTGACCGCGACCTCCTCGATCGACATCGGCCGGAACCTGATCGCCGGGTTCGGCATCGATTGGGAAGCGCTGGGTTGGGACGAAGGCAGGCAGCGCGAACTGGTGGAGCACCTGCTGCGCACGCTGCAGTCGCTGGTCCTGGATCCCGGTGAGCCGCCCCGGTCGGGTGCCGAGCTGCGTGCCTACCTGCAACGCTGGCTCGCGCCCGCGTTGCGCTAGGTGTGGTGCGCCGGTGAAGATCGCGTCGAAGACCGCGGGGTCTGACCCGCGCCGTGCGATGCGAGGCTGCGCCCGCGACGCGTCGGGACCACGTGCTGCGTCATCCCACCGCGCTGCTTGAGGGTCGGCGCGCCTCGGGGCCATCACCGCGGCGGCCGGACCCAGCACCGCGTGTGCTGCCAGGCGTGGTGTTGCGCACCCGGGGTGGGTGGCTCGTTTGCCGTCGAGTACGGCGGGACGCACTGTGGCGCGGATGAGCACGGAGCTGACCGGGACGAGCCCGCCGCGGCTCCACCGTCCGTCCGGGGGGTGTACGGGTGGAAGATGATCGAACGGTGGCGATCACCACGGTGGCCGTCCTGGGTGGAGCCCTGGTGGCCATTGCGGTGGCGACCGTGGTGGTGTGGTCCAAGCAGCCGGATCACCGCCCGATCCGCCAGGCGTGGGCGGAGGCACCGCATTCGCAGCGGTGGGACTGGTCGACGCGATTGCTCTACTGCTTCTCCCTCTTCTTCGTGAGCATCCCGCTGTGGCCGCCCCTTGTCCGGGCCATCGGAGCCGGCGCGCTGGCCACCGTGCTGATCGTGGGTGGTGCGGGGTATGCGCGGGCGCGGAGCAGGGAAGGCAATCCGGTCGATGTCACCGGGCCCTGGCGGCGGGCACGCACTCATGTGCGGGCGGTGTTTCGCCGCAGTTGACGATCGCGTCGCAGGGAAGTCGGTCCTACGACGGGAGGCGGTCGCGACTACGGCGAGCCCAGCGTCGATGCGCGTGCAGGGGCCGAGACCGCGCGCCGGCGATGAGGACGCGGTCGTCATCGTCGGCCACGATCGTTCTCCGCACCGCGGATTGCCCGGAGGAGGACGGTGAGCACATCGCCGTCCACCGTGGACGGAGAGCGGACCGCTGCCGGTCCGGTGCGCCTGGTCCGACCGCCACCGGAGTCCGGTTCCGCTGATTTTTCCGCCATTTGAAAGACGCGCCGGGACGGGCAGCGGGACGTGGCCGGTCAGCCGCCCGGAGGCCGCGCCGGGACGGGGCGAGCGGTGCGCGGTGGGTGTTGTGCGGGCGCGGCAACGGGCAAGATCGGCGGTACCCGCAACTGCGGCGGGTGGGCGCCGGCCCCGGGGTATCGACCCCTGCTCTCGGGGCCGGTCCCGGGGCCCGCGGTGGCACGTGCCGCGGGCCCTGCGGGGCAGCGCTCAGCTGGTGATGTCCTTGCGGTGGAACCGCAAGCCGGCCAGCACCGTGAACGCCGTCGCGTAGGCCAGTGCGCTGAACGCACCACGCGTCATGTCCGTCCAGTCGATGTCCGGGTTGAGCAGATCCGCGTAGGCGCGGGAGAAGTGCGTCGGCAGGTAACCGCGCAGCTGTCCGAGCACCTCGATCTGGTCCAGGATCTGCGACACGATCGACACCGCCACCGTCCCGCCGACCGCGCCCAACGGCGCATCGGTGCTCACCGACAGCAGTAGCGCCAGACCGGCCACCCAGCTCAGCTGCACGGCCACGTAGCCGCAGGCCAGCGCCACCCGGATCAGCCCGGCCACGAAGTCGACCGTCTCGCCGGTGCCGGTGAGCAGGTCACCCGTGCCGTACCAGAACAGCCCGGCGCCCAGCGCCACCGACATGAGCAGCCCCATGCCGAGCAGCCCCAGCAGCGCCGCCACGGCGGCCTTCTGCCGCAGCAGGCGCAGCCGCGGTACGGGTGCGGCCAGCAGGTAGCGCAACGATCCCCAGGAGGCTTCGGACGAGACCGCGTCGCCGAACAGCAGCGCCACCGCCACCACGAGCAGGAAACCGGTGGAGGCCGTCAGCACGAACGCGGTGAAGCCCAGTCCGCTCGATGTCGCCGCATCCGCCGTGCTGCCGCCGGAACCGTCGTCGCCGACCTCGAAGGCCAGCAGCAACAGCAGCGGCAGGACCGCCAGCGCACCCAGGATCAGCCGGGTGCGACGCCGGCGCAGCTGGCGGGCCAGCTCCACCCGCAGCCGCAGCGTCCGCCCGATCCGGTAGCCCTCGACGCTGCCGTCCCGCTGGACGCGCAGGTTCCCCGCCCTGCGCGCCAGGGCCCGCTCGTCGCTCCCGGCCTGTTCGGCGGGGGTGTCCTCGGTCACGCCTGATCCTCCCCGACCAGTTGCAGGAACGCGTCCTCCAGCCGCCGACGCGGTTCGACCCGGTGCACGGCGATCCCGGCTTCGACCAGCGTGTTCACCGCGACCGGAACCGGGTGCCTGCCCAGGTCGGCGTGCACCCGGCCGGCTTCGGCCCGCACGTCGCCGACGCCTTCCAGGCTGCGCAGCGATTCGACAGCCAGCTGCGCCTCGTCGACCTGGAAGGACACCGCGCCTTCGGCGGAGACCAGCTCGGCGACCGTGCCGGAGGCGGCCGCGCGCCCGCGGTGCAGCACCACCGCGTGCGTGCAGGTCTGCTCCACTTCGGACAGCAGGTGACTGGACACGAGCACGGCGCGGCCGGATTCGGCGTAGCGGTGCAGGATCTCGCGCATCCGGTGCAGTTGCGGCGGGTCCAGCCCGTTGGCCGGTTCGTCCAGGACGAGCAGATCGGGCAGTCCCAGCATGGCCTGTGCCAGCACCAGCCGCTGCTGCATGCCCCGGCTGTAGGTGCGCACCTTGCGGCCGGCTTCCTCGTCCAGCCCGGCGATGCGCAGCACCTCGTCCAGCCCGGCTTGCGCGGGCGGGCGGCCGGTCACCGCCCAGTGCTGGCGGAGGTTGTCCACTCCGGACAGGTGCGGCAGGAATCCGGGTCCCTCCACCAGCGAACCCACCCGGGACAGCACCGGCGCGCCGGGCCGGACCCGGTGGCCGAACACCCGGATGCGACCGGTTTTGGGTCGGACCAACCCGAGCACCATGCGCAGCGCCGTCGTCTTGCCCGCGCCGTTGGGACCGAGCAGACCGACCACCTGACCGCGCTCCACCCGCAGCGAGAGGTCCTGTACGGCGGCGGTCCCGCGACCCGGGCTCGTGCCGAGTCCGGTCACGTCGAGCGGGACCTCCTCCAGCTCCGGATCGGCGCGCCCGCGCGCCCGGCGCGCGACCAGCGAGCACAACCACACCAGCAGCCAGAAGCCGCCGATCCCGGCCAGTCCCGCCAGCGCGACCACCGGCAGCACCGCCCCGCTGCCCGAACCCGGCACCGACGGGACGGTCAGTGCCGCGCCCGGTGCCGCGCCGATCCGGTGCACCGCGGGCTCTTCCGGCAGCGCGTGCGCCTGGTCGGTGCTGCTGACCGCCAGCTCGATCCGGTGGCCTGCCTCGACCGGGTGCACCACGCCCGGCAGCAGCACATCGGTCTGCACCGGGGTGCCGTCCGGCGGGAGGTCGGGGACGCGCAGCGGAGCCACCGCATCGCCGAGCAGCGTGCGCTGCCCTTCCGGGGACACGTCGTAGAGCTTGGCGAACAGCACCGCGTCGCGGGAGGCGGGCTGCCCGGGCACCGCCGCCACCGAGATGCGGGTCCGCGGTGTGCCGGCGACCACGACCTGCTCGTCCAGCGGGGCGGTGGCGAACGAGGCGACCTGGCCGGGTAGGTCGGTGGCGGTGTCCTCGGTACCGCGGCCGTCCCGCTGCACACCCGGCAGCGAGCTGGTGGCGGCCGGAACACCGCCGGGCGGGTTGATCACGCGGGTCGGTGGACCCAGCAGCGGGAAGCGCTGCGGTTCGGCCGTCGTGCCGTGCAGGCCGGGGTAGGTGGGGACGGCGACCTGGCGCGCGGGCGCGTCGTCGTCGCGGTGCGCCTGCCCGGCCACGGTGTACTCGAACCCGGTGCCCGGGTCCGGAACCGGGCCCGCGTCCAGGTGGAACGCCAGGAAGTCGGCGATCTTCCCGCGCAGCTCGGCGTCCGGCGGATCCCCGTCGTGCCCGCCGTTCCACCAGATGGTCTTGACCAGTCCGCCGGCCGCGGTGATCTGCCGCGCGTTGGCATCGGCCTGGTCGAGCCCGAACAGCGTGTCCCGCTGGCCCTGCACGAGCAGGGTCGGGGCGTCGATGTCGCCGGTGACCCGCTTCGGGGAGATGTCGTGCAGCAGGCGTTGCGTGTCCGGCCCGGCCCGACCGGTGCGGGCGAGCTCGGCATAGGCCCGGCAGACCCGGGAGGTGAAGTTGCCGCAGCTCTGCGGTGGCGGAGTCGTCGGACCGGCGTCGGCAGCGGTGCGCTCGGTGGCGTTCGGCGGTACGGACGGGCGCGAGTGGTTGCCCGCGGCGAACAGCAGGCCCGCCCACGCCTGCTTGAACACGCCGGGCTCGGCGGTGTCCGGCTGGGCGGCGTTGGGCAGCAGCGCCCGGTTCAGGTCGTTGTAGGTCATCACGGGCGCGATGGCGTCCACCCGCGGGTCGCTACCGGCCAGCAGCAGGCTCAGCGCGCCCCCGTAGGAGTCGCCGGTGACGCCGACCCGCGGGTCGCCGTCGGCATCGCGCAGCACCTCGGGCTGGCGGGCCATCCAGTCCAGCAGCTGACGGGCGTCGGCGACCTCGTACTCGGGGGAGTTCAGCGCGATGCGCCCGGTGCTGTCGCCGAACCCGCGCGCGGAGTAGGTGAGCACGGTGAAACCGCGGGCCACCAGGGAGCGGGCCTGCTCGGCCACGTCGTGCTTGTCCCCGCCGAACCCGTGCGCGAGCAGCACCGCGGGAGCCGGCGTTTCGGCCGGGGCGTGCAGCGTGACGTCGATCTGCACCCGCTCGGACCCGTCCGGCCCGTCCAGCACGTCGAGCATGGCCTCCCGGGGTGGGGCAGGGGCGGCGTGCGGCTCGTCGTCGCCGGGCCAGGCCGTCGCGGCGAGCGCGATGGCGGCGACGCACAGCAGGACGACCAGGGCGAGGCCGGTGCGGCGGCGCGGGGAGGTGGACACTCCTCCGACATTAGGGGACGACGAGGGCACCGGTTTCTTCCAGACGCGAGCGAAGGCAAGACGCTACCGACCGGAGACCAAACAGAAACTCGGCACCCGATGTGTCCGGTTCTCCGGTGCAGCCGCATCCCCGCGTGCGGGTCCGGTCATCGCCGGACCGCGTGATCATACCCACAACACGCCGCGCGGCAACCATCCCGGTTTCGCCGAGTCGGCCCGGTTCCGGCCGGTGCGGCGGTGGTCTCCGCCTCTCCCGGGGCGCCCCGCCTGGTGCGCTGCGTGCGGGATGCGCAAGAATCCGTGTCGAAATCGTGGAGGGGAGTATTCCTTCGCGGCGGTGTCGTCATCACGGAATTGTTTGCGGGACGCAGTGCGTCCGCACGTTTTCCCGGTACCGTCGGCCGGCTGATGCGCCGGTGGGAGAGACCTCCGGTGGTTGGCGCACGCCCGGAAACCGGAGGTTGTGACATTGAGCGCCGATGTGCTGCTGCTCGCACAGGCCGCAAGACCCGACCGGCTCGATGTGCCGTGGTGGGTCTGGCTCGCCACGCTGGGCGGTCTCGTCGTGCTGCTGCTGCTGGACCTGGTGATCGTCGATCGCAAACCGCACGAGGTCACCACCGGTGAAGCCGCTCGCTGGGTCGTGTTCTACGTGGTGTGCGCGATCCTGTTCGGGCTCGGTGTCTGGTTTTTCGGTGATGCGCATTTCGCGGTCGAGTACTTCACCGGTTACATCACCGAGTACTCGCTGAGCGTGGACAACTTGTTCATCTTCATGGTGATCATGTCCAGTTTCGCGGTGCCGTCGATCCACCAGCACCGCGTGCTGCTGATCGGTATCGTTCTCGCGCTGCTCATGCGAGGAGTGTTCATTTTCGCCGGGGCCGCGCTCATCGAGCGGTTCGTCTGGATCTTCTTCATCTTCGGCGGGATCCTGCTGTACACGGCCGTGAGCATGGTCCGCAAGAAGGACGAGGACGAGGAGTACAAGGAGAACGCCGTCGTGCGCTGGGTGCGCAAGGCGTTCCCGGTCACCGACGACTACCACGGCGCCAAGTCCACCGTGCGCATCGACGGCAAGCGCTTCCTCACCCCGATGTTCGTGGTGATCGTGGCCATCGGCAGCGCCGACCTGCTGTTCGCGGTGGACTCGATCCCGGCCATCTTCGGCATCACCCAGGAACCGTTCCTGGTGTTCGCCGCCAACGCCTTCGCGCTGATGGGGCTGCGCCAGCTCTACTTCTTGCTCGGCGGGCTGGTCGACAAGCTCGTCTACCTGTCGGTGGGCCTGGCGGTCATCCTCGGTTTCATCGGCGTCAAGCTGGTGCTGCACGCGCTGCACGAGTACCACCTGGTGCCCGAGTGGCTGGAGATCTCCAACTGGCTCTCGCTGGGCGTCATCGTCGTGGTCCTGGCGGTGACCACCTGGGCCAGCCTGGCCAAGTCCAAACGAGACGCCGCCGAACAGGCCTGACCCGGTCGTACAAGGGCTCGCGGGGCGGTGCCGGTAGCGGAACCGCCCCGCAAGTCCTGCTCCAACGCTCGGCTCAGTCCAGCAGGGTGTAGCTGAGGTCGGTGCACACTCGGCCCAGCGGCACGTCCAGGCCCGGGTGGCTCAGGGGGAGCAGGACGTCCGGGGAGTCGGGCAGCGCGGTGGCTGCGGGCGGATCCCACAGGCACAGCGAGGGTTTGCCGGCGTCCATCGACGATCGGTACCAGAGCCCGTCCAGTTCCGGGTAGGCCGCGCGGATCGCGCGCGACCAGGCCCGGGTGCGTTCCTTGGCTCCGTTGCTGATCGCCTGCGAGGCCCCGACGCGGGTGGGCCACAGCCCGCTGAGGTCCAGCAACCGCAGCGTGCGGCGCGGGCGGAACACGACCAGCTGCGGACTGCGCGTCCGTCGGTCCACTGTGGACGTCGCCTGGAACACCTCGGCCACGCAGGTGCGCACCGACAGCGAGAAGTAGAGCACCCCGTGCTCGCGGGTCACGGTCGGCCCGCCCTGGCTGTCCGGCAGGTGCGGGTCGAACCGGGCGTGCGGCAGCGGCCCGGCGTAGCGGAAGGTGTTCCAGTCCTGCGGGTGGTTGCCGCCGGAGGTGAACACCCGCGCCAGCCGCGTGCCGCACGGCACCGCGATCACGTCTTCGGTGCGGCGCAGCATCGCCTGCAGCACCGCGGGCGCGGGTGGCTGGGGTAGCCGGGCCATGGTGGTCCTGGGTCTCCGATTCGCCGGGCGGGGACCGGCGCGCCGCGGACCGCCGGGCGGGCGGTCGCGGTGCGCGGTGCGGTCCGGGCTCGCCCCTGGTCAGGCCGGGGTGCCGAGGGTCGAGGCGAGCTCGGCCACCGGGTGCGGATCGCCGCCGGAGAGCAGCCATTCGCGCGGGGTGGCGGGCCGGTCGCCCATCTCCAGGTCGGCTTGGGCGGTGGTCATGAAGTTCGCCAGCACCAGCGCGGGCTGGTCCGCGGGCATCGCCGCCAGCACCACGTCCAGACCGGGCAGCACGCCGTCCTCGGTGAACTGCCAGGCCGCCAGTCGCCAGCCGCCGCGATCCTTCCAGCCGAGCAGTCTTCGCTCGCCGATGCGGTGCCGGATCCGGCTCGCGTCCACCCCGATGCGGGCGGCGGCTTGGCCCACCGTCAGCGCCGTGTCCCGCAGCACGGCCTGTTCGGCGACGGCACGCGCCCGCGGGTCGGCTTCCGCTGTTTCCAGGGGGGCGAGATCGAGGCCGCTGTCGGCCAGGGCCAGGCGCTCGCGCTCGGTGAAGTGGGCCGCCGGGTCGACCTGCGGCGAGGTGAGCCGTCGTGCGGCGTCCTCGACCAGCGACAGGAACTCGGTGGCGGTGACCTTTAATCCGGCGCGGGCCAGCACGGTCTCCAGCGCAGCTGACATGGGCCCAGCGTAGCGCGTTCCGGCCGCGAAGTGTGCGCCAGCGTGCGCTTGGCGCAGATTATCACTGTTTGCAGTACGTGAAAAGCGCACCGTAATCAATGATCGGTTCAGTGCCCCGCACGCCCGCGAAGCGCAAGCCCCTGGGCGGGTGTTCGCTGCCTGCGCGCTGTCGTTCGGGCGGAGGGTTGACGTGGGCCGGGGACGCGCCGTTGACTGGGCGTACCGACTGGTCGGTCTTGATGGGAGGTGGCGTGTTGGGCAGCGTGTATGACGAGCGACCGTGGCTCGCGCTGTACGAGGAGCAGATCCCGACGTGGCTCGAACCGCGGTTCGGCAACATGCTGCAACTGTTCGCCGACACGTGCGGGCAGCACCCGGACCGGGTCGCGGTGACCTACTTCGATGCGCAGCTGACCTACCGCGAGCTCGACGAGCTCAGCGACGGCGTCGCCGCGCACCTCGCCGAGCGCGGACTGGCCGGCGGCGACCGGCTCGCGGTGTACCTGCAGAACATCCCGCAGTTCGTGATCGCCCTGCTGGCGGGGTGGAAGTGCGGAGCCATCGTCGTGCCGCTCAACCCGATGTACCGCAGCCACGAGCTGACCCGCATCCTCGGCGACGCGCAGCCCGTGGCCGCGGTCTCCTCCGAGCAGGGCTGGCACGACGTGCTGGCCGAGCTCGCCGGCCCCGCCGGGATCAGCACCGTGCTGACCACCAGCGAACTCGACCTGCAGACCCGCGATGACGAGCGGGTGCTGGGATCATCGTCGCGCAGGCCCGCGCCGGAGTGCGCCGATCTGCTCGACGTCGCCCGCGCCGGGGCCGGTTCTCCCGTGCCGCGCGCCGATCCGGACGCCGACGACATCGCGCTGCTCGTCTACACCTCCGGCACCAGCGGGGTGCCCAAGGGCGCCACGAACACGCACGGCAACCTGGTGTTCAACTCCGAGGGCTTCCGCGCGCGGACCCGGGGGGAGCAGGACGGGTCGGGCGTGTTCGCGCTGGCGCCGCTGTTCCACATCACCGGGATGGTCTGCCAGTTCGGCGCCGCACTGGCGCTGGGCGGACGGCTCGACCTGGTGCACCGGTTCGAACCGGGCGTCGTGCTGGACGCGCTCGCCGAGCACCGCCCGGCTTACATGATCGGCCCGGCGACCGCCTACATGGCGCTGATGAACCACCCGAAGGCCGACCGGGAGCACTTCGCCTCGCTGGACCTCGTCTACTCCGGCGGGGCGCCGCTGCCGTCGGCGGTGGTGGAGAGCTTCCGCGAGCGGTTCGGCCACTACGTGCACAACGGGTACGGGCTCACCGAGACCAGCGCGACCGCCACCTCCGTGCCCGCCCACCTGGAAGCCCCGGTCGACGAGGACTCCGGGACGCTCAGCGTCGGGATCCCCACCTTCAACACCGTGGTGCGCATCGTCGACGACGTCGGTGAGGACCTGCCGCAGGGCGAGGTCGGCGAGATCGTCATCGAAGGACCCCCGGTGGTGCCGGCCTATTGGAACAAGCCGGAGGAGACCGCCGCGGGCATCCGGGACGGGCGGTTGCACACCGGCGACGTCGGGTTCATGGACGCGCAGGGCTGGTTCTACGTCGTCGACCGCAAGAAGGACATGATCAACGCCTCCGGGTTCAAGGTCTGGCCGCGCGAGGTCGAGGACGTGCTCTACACGCATCCGGCCGTGCGCGAGGTCGCGGTCGTCGGCGTGCCCGACCAGTACCGCGGCGAGACCGTCAAGGCGTACGTGAGCCTGCGCGGCGAGCACAGCGCCGAGCCGGAGGAGTTCGTCGACTTCTGCAAGCAGCGGATGGCCGCCTACAAGTACCCGCGCACCGTCGAGGTGCTCGGCGAGCTGCCCAAGACCGCGACGGGCAAGATCCTGCGGCGCGAGCTCCGCGGATATCGGCCTGATCCCGCGGCAGCCGCACCCCAACACGAGGAAGGAAGCCGATGAGCAAGCGTTTTGACGGCCGGGTCGCGATCGTGACCGGAGCCAGCCGGGGTATCGGGCTCGGCATCGCCGAACAGCTCGTCGCCGAGGGCGCCAAGGTGTGCCTGACCGCCCGCAAGCCGGAACCACTGGCCGAGGCCGTGGACGTGCTCGGCGGCTCGGCCAACGCCATCGGGGTGGCGGGCAAGGCCGACGACGAGCAGCACCAGGCCGATGCGATCCAGCAGGTGCTGGACACCTTCGGCCGGGTGGACATGTTGGTCAACAACACCGGCATCAACCCCGCCTACGGTCCGCTCATCGAGCTGGACCACGGCATCGCCCGCAAGACCTTCGAGGTCAACGTGCTGGCTGCGCTGTCCTGGACCCAGCAGGTGCACAAGGCGTGGATGGCCGAGCACGGCGGTTCGGTGCTCAACGTCTCTTCGGTGGCCGGGCTGAAACCCGCACCGGGGATCGGCTACTACGGCGCCACGAAGGCGATGCTCAAGCACATGACCCAGGAACTGGCCGTGGAGCTGGGGCCGGACGTGCGGATCAACGGCATCGCACCGGCCGTGGTCAAGACCCAGTTCGCCAGCGCGCTGTACGAGGACCGCGAGGACGAGGTCGCCGCCCAGTACCCGCTCAAGCGGCTCGGTGTTCCCGGTGACATCAGCGGTGCTGCGGCGTTCCTGCTGTCCGAGGAAGCTTCCTGGATCACCGGGCAGATCCTCGTGCTCGACGGCGGCGTGACGCTGACCGGAGGGGTGTGAGGCATGCGGCCGCGGGGTGAGGTCGTCGTCGTCACCGGTGCCGCCAACGGCATCGGTGCCGCGATGAGCAGGAAGTTCTCCGAACTGGGTGCGCACCTGGTGCTCGCCGACGTCGACGAGCACGCCCTGCGCCGGGTCGCCGCGGAGACCGGTGGCATGGCCGTCGTCGGCGACGTCGCCGGAGAAGAGGGCGCGGCACGACTGGTGCGGGCCGCCCTGGACGAGCACGGGCGCATCGACCTCTTCTGCGCCAACGCCGGGATCGCCGAAGGCGGTGGGCCGGAAGCCGACGAGCTGGCGTGGGCGAAGTCCTGGGAGATCAACGTGATGGCGCACGTGCGGGCCGCCCGCGCGGTGCTGCCGCACTGGCTGGAACGCGGTAGCGGCCACTTCCTGGCCACCGTGTCGGCCGCCGGCCTGCTGACCATGCTCGGCTCGGCGCCCTACTCGGTGAGCAAGCACGCGGCGCTGGGCTTCGCCGAATGGCTGGCCGTCACCTACGCCGACCGGGGTGTGACCGTGCAGGCGCTGTGCCCGCAGGGCGTGCGCACCGACATGCTCGGCAGCAGCGGATCGGCGGGGGAGACGCTGCTCGACGCCGGGGCGCTGGAGCCGGCCCAGGTCGCCGACCTCGTGGCCGAGTCGCTGGACAGTGGGCGGTTCCTCGTCCTGCCGCATCCGGAGGTGGGCGACTACTACGCGTTGCGCGCTACCGATCCCGGGCGCTGGCAGGGCGGGATGCGCAAGCTGCAGCGCAAGATCGGCGGCTGAGCGTCCCGGTAGGACTCGCGGGCCGGACGCCCGCGCTGCGCCGAACCGGTCGGCCGATACTCTGCGTGGGGACCGTACAGGGGAGGTGCACATGGCGCGGGCGGCCAACGACCGCGGGGATGCGCGGGAGGACTCGGCACCGGCCGAGCCCGTACCGCAGCGGTTGCTGGCGATGGCCACCAGGCTGTTCGCCGAGCAGGGCTTCGAGATGACCTCGGTGCAGCAGATCGTGGACGCGGCCGGCGTCACCAAAGGGGCCATGTACCACTACTTCGGCTCCAAGGACGACTTGCTCTACGAGGTGTACGCGCGGTTGCTGCGGGAGCAGACGGCGCGGATGGAGAGTGCCGCGGACAGCCGGGCGCCGGTCCAGGAGCGGTTGCGCTCGGTCGCGGTCGACGTGGTGGCCACGACGGCGGCCAACCTGGACGACACCGTCATCTTCTTCCGTTCCATGCACCTGCTGCACCCGGACAAGCAGGCCGAGGTGCGCGCGGAGCGGCGTCGCTATCACGAGCGGGTGCGCGAGCTGATCGAGGAAGGCCAGCGCGACGGGGTGTTCCGCGCCGACCGGTCCGCCGATCTCGTCGTGGACTTCTTCTTCGGCGCGGTGCACCACTTGGGCACCTGGTTCCGCAAGGACGGTGAGCTCAGCGGTGAGCAGGTCGGCGAGCAGTTCGCCGATCTGCTGCTGGCCTCGCTGCGTCGCTGACCGCCCGAATTCCGCTGCGGACGACCGGTTCCCGGTGGCGGCCCGCGGATTTCCGCGCCGTTTCGGGTTGTGATCATTGTTCTCCCGGGGGTTGCGCCGGAGGCAGCGGAAAAGGTTCGCTGCTGCTTGCATTTTCGTGAGCGATCCACTCGGGAGCCCGCATGGCAAGCCACACCGGAACGGTCCGGACCACCCGGCTGGACCGGGTGCTGAACCTGGTCGAACGCATCGGCAACAAGCTTCCTGAGCCGTTCGTCCTGTTCGCCCTGCTTTTCGCAGTCGTCGCGGTGGTGTCCACGGTGGTCGCCGCGTTCGGCGTCGTCGTGCACATCCCCGGTGACGACGGGGTGACTCCGATCCGTGGCGCGTTCACCGCGGCGGGCCTGGAGTTCTTGTTCACCGAGATGCCCGCCAATTTCATCGGTTTCCCGCCGCTGGAAACGGTGGTCACCATCATGCTGGCGGTCGGACTGGCCGAACAGGCCGGACTGCTGACCGCGATGATCCGCTACGCCTTCGGCGGCGCGCCCCGCTGGGTGCTGCCCTACGCGGTGGGTTTCGTCGGCGTCAGCTCCAGCGTGATGGCCGATTCGGCGATGATCATCATCCCGCCACTGGCGGCGATGGTGTTCAAGGCGGCCGGACGTCATCCGGTGGCGGGGCTGCTCGGCGGGTTCGCCGCGGCCGGCGCCGGGTACTCGACGGCTCCGGTGGTCACCAGCCTGGACGCGTTGTTCTCCGGTGTCAGCAACTCGATCGCGGCCACCCTGCCCGACGCGGGCACGCCGGTGACCCCGGTGTCGAACTACTACTTCAACCTCGTGTCCTCGGTGCTGCTGGCCCTGCTGGTCGGCTTCCTCATCGACAAGATCGTCGAACCGCGGATGAACCGCAGCGGCATCTCGCGCACCGAGCAGGCCGACGCGGAATCCGGCGAGCGGGCGGCGTTCGCGATGAACCCGCAGCTGGAGCCGCTGGAGAAGCGCGGGCTCGCATGGGCCGGTCTGGCGTTCCTGGCCGCACTGGCGGCCGTGCTCGTCCTGGTGTTGTCCCCGGGATCGCCGCTGGCCAACGACGCGGGCGGTTTCCTGCCGGAATCGCCGCTGCTGGACTCGGTGACCACGCTCATCTTCCTCGGCTTCGTCATTCCGGCCATCGCCTACGGCGCCAGCACCGGCAGCGTGTCCCGCGCCGCGGACGTGCCCAAGCTGATGGGCGCCGCGCTGCGCGACCTCGCCGGGTTCATCGTGCTCGCGTTCATGCTCGGGCAGTTCATCGGCCTGTTCACCTGGACGAATCTGGGTGCGTGGCTGGCGGTTTCCGGTGCCGACCTGCTCACCGCCCTCGGCCTGGACGGGTACCCGGCGTTCCTCGGGTTCATGGTGCTGGCCTCGGTGCTGAACCTGTTCATCATCTCCGGGTCCAGCCTGTGGACCCTGATGGCCTCGGTGTTCGTGCCGATGTTCCTCGTGCTCGGCTTCGAACCGGGTTTCGCGCAGGCGGCGTTCCGCGTCGGCGATTCGGCGACCCAGGTGATGACGCCGCTGAACCCGTACATGATCATCATCCTGGGCTACCTGCGCCGCTACGAACCCGGCGCCGGGATGGGCACGCTCGTGGCCCGGATGGTGCCGTTCGTCGTGCCGTTCTGGGTGCTGTGGGCGCTGATCCTGACGGTGTTCTTCTTCGCCGACCTGCCGCTCGGGCCCGGGATGGGCATCCACCTGGACCGCTGAGCCGCGCACGGCAACGGGCCCGCGCCCTCCCGGGGAGAGCGCGGGCCCGTTTCGGCCGGATTCCTCAGAACACCACGCGGGACAGGCTCTCGGCCACGCACGCCGGCTTGTCCGAGCCCTCGATCTCGATCGTGGCGGTGATGGTCAGCTGGATGCCTTCCTTCACGTCGGTGACGTCGTCGAGCCGGGTCACCGCCCGCACCCGCGAACCGACCAGCACCGGGCTGGGGAAGCGCACCTTGTTCAGCCCGTAGTTGATGCCCATCTTCACGCCTTCGAGCTTGTAGGTCTCGGCGTTGAGCTTGGGCAGCAGGCTCAGCGTCAGGTAGCCGTGCGCCACCGGACCGCCGAACGGGCCCTGCTTCGCGCGTTCGATGTCCACGTGGATCCACTGGTGGTCCGACGTGGCGTCGGCGAACTCGTTCACCCGCTGCTGGGTGATCTCCAGCCACTCGCTGGTGCCCAGTTCCTCGCCCTTGGCGGCGACGATCTCCTCGGCGCTGCGGAAAACACGCACGCGATCCTCCTCTGCTCCAGATGATGTGCCGGTCACGCCGGCGGCAGGCCGACGAGCTCGCCGATGCGCTGCCGGTGCTGTCCCGCGGAACCGAACGACAGCTGGGAACTCTTGGCGCGGCCCAGGTACAGGTGCGCCGGGTGCTCCCAGGTCATGCCGATGCCGCCGTGCAGTTGCAGGTGCTCCTCGGCGGCCAGCACTACCAGGTCCGAGCAGTACGCCTGGGCGATCGCGGTGGCCAGTTCCGCCTCCGCGGCGCCGCCGGCGAGCTGGTCGGCGGCGCTGCGCGCGGCCGCCCGCGCGGTGCTCACCCCCGTCCACAGGTCGGCCAACCGGTGCTTGACGGCCTGGAAGGAGCCGATCGCGCGGCCGAACTGCGTGCGCTCCTTGGCGTACTCGACCGTGGTGTCCAGGCAGTGCTGCGCCAGCCCGACCTGCTCGGCGGCGAGCACGCCCGCTGCCGTGGTCACCGCGTGCCGCAGCACCTGCGCCGCACCCGTGCCGCCCGCGACCCGCTCGCCGACCGCACCGTCCAGCAGCAGGGTGCCGAAGCGCCGGGTGAGGTCCAGCGGGGTGGCGGGCTCGCGGGTCACCCCGGCGACCGAGGTGTCCACCAGGTACAGCGCCGGACCGTCCGCGTCCCGCGCCGGGACGAGCACGTAGTCGGCCACGTCCAGGTCCACCACGGCCGATGCGCTGCCGGTGAGCTCGTTGCCCGCCGCCTTGACCGACTCCGGGAACGGTGCGTGCGGTGGTGTCGCCAGCCCGGTGGCCACGGTGCCCAGCTGCGAACCGTCGGCCAACTGGGGCAGGATCTCCCGGATGCGTGCCGAGGCGTCGCAGCCCACCAGCGCCGCGGTGGTGAGCACGTTGCCCAGGAACGGGACCGGGGCGACGCTGCGGCCGAGCTCCTCGGCCACCACGGCGAGCTCCCGGGCGCCGGCGTCGGCGCCGCCCAGTTCCTCGGGCACCAGCAGCGCGGCCAGGCCCAGCTCGTCGGCCAGCGTCCGCCACAGGTCCAGGTCGTAGGGCTGGTCGCTCTCGCACCGGGCGAGGACGTCGGTCCAGTCGCACCGGTCGCGCAGCAGCCTGCGCACGTTGGTGCGCAGGTCCTCCTCGACCTCGCTGTAGAGCAGATCCGCGGAACTCATCGCGGCAACTCCTTCCACGGTGCCTGCTTGTCGGTGCGCTGTTCCTGCGGCAGGCCCAGCACCCGCTCGGCGATCACGTTGCGCAGGATCTCCGAGGTGCCGCCTTCGATCGAGTTGCCCTTGGCGCGCAGGAAGCGGTATCCGGCGTCGCGGGCGGTGAAGTCGGTGTGCTCGGGCCGCCGGAACGTCCAGTCGTCGTAGGACAGGCCCTGCTCGCCGAGCAGTTCCAGTTCGAATCCGGAGATCTCCTGGTTGAGCCGGGCGAAGGAGAGCTTGACGGCCGACCCCTCGGGGCCGGGCGTGCCCGCGGCCAGCTGTTGGCGCAGCCGATCGCCGGTCAGCCGGGTCGCTTCGGCGTCGACCCACAGCTGCAGCAGCCTGTCGTGCGCCGCGGGGGTGCGCAGCTGCGGCTCGGTGCGCCAGGTGTCGGCGACCGGGCCGATCATCCCGCCTTCGCGTTCGGTGTTGCTGCCGCCGATGGCCACCCGCTCGTTCAT
Organism: Saccharopolyspora montiporae; assembly: GCF_015209505.1. Classification (GTDB taxonomy): domain Bacteria; phylum Actinomycetota; class Actinomycetes; order Mycobacteriales; family Pseudonocardiaceae; genus Saccharopolyspora; species Saccharopolyspora montiporae. The sequence goes on along the minus strand of NZ_JADEYC010000021.1, from coordinate 135,388 downwards.
CAGCGTGCCCATGGCGACCTGCCAGCCCTGGCCGACCTCGCCGAGGCGCCGGCTGTCCGGGATCCGCACCTCGTTCAGGAAGACCTCGTTGAACTCGGCCTCACCGGTGATCTGGCGCAGCGGCCGCACGTCCACGCCGGGCGCGGTCATGTCGCAGATGAAGTAGGTCAGCCCCTTGTGCTTGGGCTGCTCCGGGTCGGAGCGGGCGACCAGGATCGCCCACGAGGCGCGGTGCGCCAGCGAGGTCCACACCTTCTGCCCGTCCAGCACCCACTCGTCGCCGTCGCGCACCGCGCGGGTGGACAGCGCGGCCAGGTCCGAGCCGGCGCCGGGTTCGCTGAACAGCTGGCACCAGATCTCCTCGCCCGTCCACAGTGGACGCAGGAAGCGCCGGCGCTGCTCGTCGTCGCCGAACCCGAGGATCGTCGGCGCCGCCATGCCCAGCCCGATCGTGTTCAGCCGCGGGTTGTTGTCCGGCGCGTCCGCCGCCGCGAACTCCTCCTCGACCACCTGCTGCTGCTCGCGCGGCAGGTCCAGACCGCCGAGCCCGGCGGGGAAGTGCACCCAGGCCAGGCCCGCGTCGAAGCGCGCGCGCAGGAACTCCAACCGCTCGGTGCGTTCCGGGGGATGCTCGGCGAGGAACTGCCGCACCCGGCTGCGCAGTTCCCCGTCATCGCCGGTGCTCATACCTTCGGCCCGCCCGCGACGTAGATGACCTGGCCGGACACGAAGCTGGAGCGCTCGTCGACGAAGAACGAGACGGTGTTGGCGATGTCGTCCGGCTCGCCCGCTCGCGCCACCGGGATGCTGCCGACCGCGGCCTTACTGAACTCCTCGAACGACACGCCGACCCGCTCGGCGGTGGCCTTGGTCATGTCCGTGGCGATGAACCCGGGCGCGATCGCGTTCGCGGTCACCCCGTACTTGCCCAGCTCGATGGACAGCGTCTTGGTCAGGCCCTGCAGCCCGGCCTTGGCGGTGGAGTAGTTGGCCTGCCCGCGGTTGCCCAGCGCCGAGGTGCTGGACAGGTTCACGATGCGGCCGAACTTGGCCTCGACCATGTGCTTCTGCACCGCGCGGCTCATCAGGAACGCGCCGCGCAGGTGCACGTTCATGACCGTGTCCCAGTCGTCCTCGCTCATCTTGAACAGCATGTTGTCCCGCAGGACTCCCGCGTTGTTCACCAGCACCAGCGGGGCGCCCAGCTCGGCGGATACCCGGTCCACAGCGGACTGGACCTGGTCGGGATCGCTGACGTCCGCGCCGATGGCCAGCGCCTTGCCACCGGCGGATTCGATGGCCGAAACCGTGTCCGCGCAGGACTTCTCGTCCAGGTCGATGACGGCGACCGCGTGGCCGTCGGCGGCCAGGCGGCGGGCGGTGGCGGCGCCGATCCCGCGAGCGGCACCGGTGACGATCGCGACGCTATCGGGCATAGGGGGCTCCTTGTCTCGTGTTCGGATTCCTCGGGTGCGGGCCGGGCCCGCGGTTCAGCGGTGCTTCTTGAGCTCGCGGCGGGCCAGTGACCGCAGGTGCACCTCGTCCGGCCCGTCGACGATATGCAGCGTGCGGGCGTGCGCGTACAGGTTCGCCAACGGCGTGTCCTGGCTGACCCCGGCGCCGCCGTGCGCCTGGATCGCCCGGTCGATCACCCAGGTGACCATCTCCGGCACGCCCACCTTGATCGCCTGGATCTCGGTGTGCGCCCCACGGTTGCCGACCGTGTCCATCAGCCAGGCCGTCTTGAGCACCAGCAGCCGGGCCTGCTCGATCTTGACCCGGGACTGGGCGATCCAGTTCTGCACCACGCCCTGCTCGGCCAGCGGTTTGCCGAAGGCGACCCGGTCGTTGGCGCGGCGGCACATGAGTTCCAGTGCTCGCTCGGCCATGCCGATCGCTCGCATGCAGTGGTGGATGCGGCCCGGGCCCAGCCGCGCCTGCGCGATGGCGAATCCCTCGCCCTCACCGGCGATGACGTTGTCCGCGGGCACCCGCACGTCGTCGAACACGACCTCCGCGTGCCCGCCGTGGTCGCCGTCGGTGTAGCCGAACACGTTCATGCTGCGCTTGATCTGCACCCCGGGGGTGTCCCGCGGGACGAGGACCTGGCTCTGCTGGCGGTGCCGCTCGGCGTCCGGGTCCGTCTTGCCCATCACGATGAGGATCTTGCAGCGCGGGCTCATCGCGCCGGAGGAGAACCACTTGCGGCCGTTGATGACGTAGTGGTCGCCGTCGCGGGTGATCCGGGTGCCGATGTTGGTCGCGTCCGAGGAAGCGACATCGGGTTCGGTCATGCAGAACGCGGAGCGGATCTCGCCGTCCAGCAGCGGTTTGAGCCACTCGGCGCGCTGGGCGTCCGAACCGAACAGCGACAGGACCTCCATGTTGCCGGTGTCCGGTGCCGAGCAGTTCGTGGACTCGGAGGCGAGTCGTCCCGCGCGGCCCATCAGCTCGGCCAGCGGTGCGTACTGCAGGTTCGTCAAGCCGGCGCCGTCGGCGGTGGGCAGGAACAGGTTCCACAGCCCGCGCTTGCGCGCCTCGGCCTTGAGCGCGGGCAGCATCGGCGGCTCGGCCCACTCGTCCTCGCGGTTGGCCAGCCACTCCACGAACTGCGGCTCGGCGGGGTAGACGTGCTCGTCGAGGAACGCGGTGAGTTCGCGGCTCAGCCGCTCGGTGGTCTCGTCGTGGGCGAAGTCCATCTATGCCTCCTTGAGCGTGGCCAGCCCCTGCGCGACCAGCGGTTCGACCAGGGCGCCCACGTGCTCGAAGCCCTCGCCGACGGTCTGGCCGTGCAGGTACCGGTAGTGGATGCCTTCCAGGATCACGGCGATCTTGAAGAACCCGAACGCGGTGTACCAGCCCATCGCGGACAGGTCGGTACCGCTGCGCTCGGCGTAGCGCTGCAGCAGCTCGCGGGCCGCCGGGAAGCCGTACTCGGGGCCGATTCCCTTGGCGACGGGGTTCTGCTCGATGCCGCTGAAGCCTTCCCAGTACACGGTGAGCAGCCCGAGATCGGTGAGCGGATCGCCGAGCGTGGCCATCTCCCAGTCCAGCACGGCGTTGATGCGCAGGTCGTCGCCGACCAGCACGTTGTCCAGGCGGTAGTCGCCGTGCACGATGCCGGAGGCCGTGCTGTGCGGGATGCGGGTGTCGAGCTGCTCGGCGAGTTCGTCGATGCCGGCGACGTCGCGGCTGAGTGAAGCGGCCAGCTGCTTGCTCCACCGGCGCACCTGGCGCTGCAGGAAGCCGTCCGGTTTGCCGAAGTCCGCCAGTCCCACCGATTCCGGGTCGATGGTGTGCAGGTCGGCCAGCACGTCGATCAGCTGCCAGGACAGGTCCGCGCGCTGCGCCGCGGTGAGCCGCTCGGTCTGCTCCGGGCTGCGGAACACGGTCCCGGGCACCCGGTCCATGACGTAGAACGGCGCGCCGATGGCCTCCTCGTCCTGGCACAGCAGGAAGGTGCGCGGCACCGGGACCGCGGTGTCGGCCAAGGCGGACATGACGCGGTGCTCGCGGCCCATGTCGTGCGCGGTGGCCAGCACGTGGCCCAGCGGCGGGCGGCGCACGACCCACGCGGAGGTGCCGTCGGTGACCGAGTAGGTCAGGTTGGACCTGCCGCCCTGGATCAGCTCGCCGCGCAGCGGCCCCCGGGTGGGCTCGGGCAGTTCGCGGTCCAGGTGACCGCGCAGCCGGTCGAGGTCCAGCCCGGGCAGGTCGCCGGACGGGGGCTGGTCGTTCATTGCGGCTCCTTGTCGTGCGGTGCGGCGAGCAGGTCGCCGAGCTGGTCGCGGGTGTCGGCCGGATCGGTGTGCAGCACCGTCCGCAGCCCGAGCCGCTGCGCGGCTTCGGTGTTCGGCGCGCCGTCGTCGACGAGCACGACGTCGGGGGCGGCCAGGCCGAGGCGGTCGAGGGTGTGCCGGTAGATGCGTTCGTCCGGTTTGCGCAGGCCGAGCTCGGCGGAGACGACCGCGAACTCGAACAGCCCGGACAGCTCGTCCCACGGGTAGGCGTTGCCCCAGCTGTTCGACAGCATCGCGGTGCGCACCCCGCTGTCCCGGATCCGCCGCACGAGGTCGAGCATGGCAGGTTCCAGGCGCATCTCGGCGAACATCCGCTGGATGAGTCCGTCGGGCGCCACCGGCTGGCCGTCGACGGTGCGCAGCCGGTCGGCGAGCAGCCGGTTGAACTCCTCGGCGCTGAGCTCGCCGGTTTCCAGCCGGTGCACGGGGGTGCCCGCGGGGGCGTCCCGGGAGAGCCACTCCTTCAGCGCCGCGGAGAAGGTGTCCGGGTCGATGCGCTCGCGGGCCGTCCAGGCGCGGATGGCGGAGCCGCCGGAGTTGGTGAGCACGCCGCCGTAGTCGAACACGACGGCTTGAACGGTGCCTGCTGCCGCGCTGCTCGTGCCCATGTGCAGAGACCGTACCGACTAGACGGTATGTAGTCTAGTGCCTGGTGTCCGGCTTGCGCCGCGACGACGTCGGTGCGGCGTCGTACCGTTCCTGCCATGGCGGCTCGTGAGGAAGCGCTCGACCAGCTCGACTTCTACTGGCGCTCGTGGCGCCCGCGCCTGGAGGGGATCACCGACGAGGAGTACTTCTGGGAACCGGTCCCGCAGTGCTGGAACATCCGCCGCGAATCGGACGGGTGGTCGATGGACTTCACGTTCCCGGAACCGGTCCCGCCGCCGTTCACCACGCTGGGCTGGCGGTTGGCGCACATCGCCTGCCACATCTTCGGGATGCGCGCCGATCGGCACCTCGCCGACTCCGGGTTCCGCATCGACGGGCACGACTACCCGGGTGGTGCGTCCGAGGCGCTGCAGCGGCTGGACACCGAGCACGCGCGGTGGCGGGACTGGATCGGCGAGCTCGACGAGGACGGCTGGCAGCAGCCGGTGGGCCCGGCCGAAGGGCCGTTCGCGGATCGCAGCTACCTCGCGCTGGTGCTGCACCTCAACCGCGAGCTGTTCCACCACGGTGGCGAAGTCGCCCTGCTGCGCGACCTCTACCAGGCATCGCGCGGCGGAACCCGCCTCGACAGCTGAGTTTCCGGCGCCCGGTGAACGACGTGGCCACTACGCTGCGCCGATGGAACGCGATACCGAGAACGCCGAAGGCCTCGCCGCACCCGCGGGCCGAGCCCGGGTGAACGACTACGACAGCTTCGCCGAGGCGTACTCGGCGGCGAACGAGAGCAACCTCGTCAACGCGCACTACGAGCGTCCCGCGATGCTGGCCCTCGCCGGAGACGTGGCGGGCCGTCGGATCCTGGACGCCGGGTGCGGCGCAGGAACCCTGTCCGCGGCGTTGCACGACCGCGGTGCGGTCGTCACCGGCATCGATGCCAGCACCGGGATGCTGGCGCTGGCCAGGCAGCGGCTGAGCGAGGACGTGCCCCTGCACGTGGTCGACCTGACCGACCGCCTTCCGTTTACCGCCGGTGCATTCGACGACGTGGTCGCCTCGCTCGTGCTGCACTACCTGGAAGACTGGGGGTCGGTACTGGCCGAAGTGCGGCGAGTGCTCCGGTCCGGCGGCCGACTGATCGCGTCGGTGGACCACCCAGTCGTGGCCTACACGATCCAGGAGCCGCGGCCGGACTACTTCGCGACCAGCAGCTATACGGTCGAGTGGACGATCGACGGGAAGTCCGTTCCGATGAGGTTCTGGCGCCGGTCGTTGCAGGCGATGATCGACGCCTGCACCACCGCCGGCTTCCACCTGTCCGCCCTCAGCGAGCCGCAACCCGATCCGGCCGCCCGGGACCTGTTCCCGGACGGTTTCCACGACCTCGCGACCAAGCCCTGCTTCCTGTTCCTCGTCCTCGAAGCGACGTGACGGCGCCGCACCCGCGGGCCGAGCCCGGGTGAACGACTACATCGTTTCGTCCGCTTTGAGCACGAGCCGGCCGCGCGTCTTCTCGATCGGCACCGCGGCGAGCTCGTCGTCCGGTGCGCCGGCCGATCTCGTCGTGCAGCATGGCGGAGTGAAATCAGTTTTGAAATCCGTTCTTTCGCTTCCAGGAACCACAATCATCGCCACGCGTCCCGGAACGCGACGAGCCCCTCCGGGACGGGGGTCCGGAGGGGCTCGTGGTCGGTGCCGGGGTCAGCCGCCGTTCGCGGGGTGCGGTACCTCGCGTTCGAGGGAGGCGGCCGAACCGGGCGCCGGGATCAGCGGTTGTCCTCCTTGAGCATGTCGGAGCACTTCTCGCCGATGGCCATCGTGGTGATGTTCGGGTTCACCGCGACCAGGAACGGCATCGCCGAACCGTCGGCCACCCGCAGCCCCTGCACGCCCTTGACCCGCAGTCGCGCGTCCAGCGGCTTGCTCGCGTCCTCGGCGGCGCCCATCGGCACCGAGGCCGCCGGATGGTAGACGGTGTTGTGCGTGCGCTTGATGTAGTCGGCGATCTCGTCGTCGGTGCGCACGTCCGGGCCGGGGAACAGCTCGGCGCCGGCCCACTCGGACATCGCGGGCTGGGACACGATCTCACGCGCCAGCTTGATGCCCTCGGTCATCACCCGGACGTCGTGCTCCTGGGTGAAGTACCGCGGGTCGACCTTCGGCTTGTCCCGGAAGTCCCTGCTGCGCAGCCGGACCGTGCCGGTGGAGCGCGCGCGGGTGACGTTCGGGGTCAGGCAGAAGCTGTTCTCCGAGGTCGGGTAGCCCTGCCGCACCGTGTGCATGTCGAACGGCACCGAACCGTAGTGGAACATCAGGTCCGGCCGGTCCAGTCCGGGCTGCGTGGTGGTGAACACGCCGATCTCCCACCACTGGGTGGAATCGGTGACCATCGGCTGCTTGGCGTCCCAGCTGATGACGCCTTCCGGGTGGTCCTGCAGGTTCGACCCGACGCCCGGCGAGTCCACCAGCACCTCGACCCCGGTCTCCCGCAGGTGCTCGGCCGGGCCGATCCCGGACAGCATCAGCAGTTTCGGCGTGTCGATGGCACCCGTCGACAGCACCACCTCGCGCCGGGCGCGCACCGTGCGGGTGTGGATCTGGTCGGCGGACAGGTACTGCACACCGGTGGCCTGCGTGCCGTCGAACTCGACCTTCTTGGCCCACGCGTGCGTGCGGATCTCCAGGTTCGGGCGGTCCATGATCGGGTGCAGGTAGGACACCGAGGACGAGGAGCGGATGCCGTCCTCGCGGGCGTTGATCTGGAACCAGTTCGCGCCGTGCGTGACCGTCGTGCCCGAGTTGAACTCGGTGGTGGGGATGCCGGCCTGCTCGCAGGCCTGCAGCAGGGCCGCACCGGACGGATCCGCCGGCGGGACGCTGCGGATGGTCACCGGGCCGCTACGCCCGTGGTGCTCACCGGGCCCGTCGTTGGTCTCCAGCCGCTGGTACAGCGGGAAGACGTCCTTCGAACCCCAGCCGGTGGCGCCCAGCGCCTCCCACTCGTCCAAGTCCTCGGCCGGCGCCCAGAACGCGATGCACGAGTTGTGCGAGGAGCACCCGCCCAGCACTTTGGCGCGCGCGTGGCGCATGAACGAGTTCCCGCTGTCCTGCGGCTCGATCTGGTAGTCCCAGTCGTAGCCGGACTCCAGCAGCTCCATCCACCTGTTGAGCTGCAGGATGTTGTTGTCGTCCACATCGGACGGACCTGCTTCGAGCAGGCAGACCGTGGTGTCCGGATTCTCGGAGAGCCGGGCCGCCACCGCGGCACCTGCGCTGCCACCGCCGACCACGACGTAGTCGAACTGATCAGACATGGATCGAAACTCCGTTCAGCTCAGGAGACGGTCGTTGCGGATTCGTCCTGTTCGGACTCGTCCGCGGAAGGTTTCGCCGCGTGGTCGGCCAGCACCCCGACCCGGTGGCGCAGCACGAACCAGTAGTACGCGAAACCGCCCAGCGCGGCGATCCCGACGAACAGCAGCGAGCTGTACTGCAGGTACCAGTGGTAGGGCGGCTCGGCGTTGTAGACCTCGCGCCGCGGCCAGGCGAGGTTGATGGTCATCATCAACCCCCATGCCACGGCCAGGATGTTCACCGGCAGACCGAACTTGCCGAGGCTGAACCGGCCGGGCTGCTTGGCCGAGGACCACTTGCCGCGCAGTCGCGCGACCAGCATCGGGATCGTCACCAGTAGGTAGGAGATGTAGATGAGGATGATCGCCAGGCTGGTCACGGTGGTGAAGATCTGCGGCTGGCCGACGTTGACCAGCAGCAGCGCGACGGCCAGCACGCCGATGACGATCGCGGGCACGACCGGGGTCTGGAACCGCGGGCTCACCTTGGCGAGCTTGGAGCCGCCGGGCAGCGCGTTGTCCCGGGCCATCGCGAACGCGATCCGGATCGCCGCGGTGTGCACGGCCAGCACGCACACGGTGATCGCGATGAAGATGGCGACCAGGAACAGCCTGCCCACGACCGGGCCGAGTGCTTCACCGAGCACGAACTGCAGGCCGGCCTCGCCCAGGCGCGGGTCGTCGAGGTCCCGGATGGCCATCAGGGCCAGCAGGATGATCAGCCCGCCGAGCACGGCCGAGGCGATCAGCGCGCGCAGGATCGCCTTCGGGGCGTTGCGGTGCGGGTTGATGGACTCCTCGCCCAGCGAGGCGGCGGTGTCGAACCCGTACATCACGTACGACGAGGCGATACCCGCGACGAGGAACGCGCCGAGGTAGCTGCCGCCGTAGTTGGCTTCGGTCCCCGAGGTTTCGAGCACCACGGTCGGCGGGTTCTGCACCACGAACAGCAGCGCGATGATCAGCAGCACCGCGGCGACCAGCTCCAGGAGGACCCCGGCGCTGTTGATGCGGGCCATCAGCTTCACGCCGAAGGCGTTGACCAGCGTGGTGAACAGGATCAGCACCAGCGCCAGCAGGATCCCGTTGACCGATTGGTCGGTGGTGGAGGAGCCGTCGCCGACGATCTGGAATCCGGCCCAGATCTGCGGGAGCGTGTTCTGGTAGGCCAACGCGGTGGCCGCGATCGAGACGATCGAAGCGACCAGCATCATCCACCCGGCCAGCCAGCCGACGTGCTTGCCGCCGAGCTTCTTGGCCCAGTTGTAGACGGAGCCGGCGATGGGGTAGCGCGATGCGAGCTCGGCGAAACTCAACGCCACGAGCAACTGCCCGAGGAACACGAGCGGCCAGGACCACCAGTAGGCGGGTCCGCCGAGCGAGAGCCCGAAGTAGGACAGTTGGAAAGTGCCGGTGAGCACCGAGATGTAGCTGATGCCCGCGGCGAAGGTGTGGAAACCTCCGAGGGTCCGTTTCAGCTTGTTCTGGTAACCGAACTCGGTGAGCCCGGTGTCCTGATTGGGCATGCTCATGCCCGTGAACTCCTTTCCCGAGGGGCCCGCCGCGTGATCTCCCGGCGGGTGCGCACTCCTCGGTTTCGGCGTGCTGCGCGCCCGGCCGTTCCGGGCGCGGCCTGCGAAACTCCGGATCCGGCAGCGCTTCCGGCGCGCCGTTGCCCGGGTTCGTGGCTGTTGTGCTCGTCGACCTCCGTTCTGCTCCTGGCCGGGTGCGCGGCGCGGGCGGCCGCCCGGTGGCGCGGACACCACGGTGTCCGCAGCCCGCCGCGCACCCGGTTCCGTTCAGCGCGGCGCGGCCCGGGAACCGGCGCTCGGTCCGGGCCGCGTGCGCATCACCGTCCGGAGAACCAGTGCTGCGGACCGGGTCGCAGGTTCTGGTAGACGTGCTTGGGCTCCTGGTATTCGCCGAGCCCCGCCCGGCCGAGCTCGCGCCCGATGCCGGACTGCTTGAATCCGCCCCATTCCGCCTGCGGCAGGTAGGGGTGGAAGTCGTTGATCCAGATCGTGCCGTGCCGCATCCGGTTGGCGACCCGCTGCGCCTTGGCGGGGTCGCCGGTGAACACGCCGCCGGCGAGGCCGTAGTGCGTGTCGTTGGCGATGCGCACCGCGTCGTCCTCGTCGGTGAACCGCTCGACGGTCAGCACCGGGCCGAACGACTCCTCGGTGACCGCGAACGATCCGCGCTGCACCTCGTCCAGCACGGTCGGCAGGAAGAAGTGCCCGCGGGCGTAGCGCTCGCCGTCCGGCCGGCGGCCACCGGTGCGCAGCACGGCGCCTTCGGCCACCGAGCGCTCGACGTAGTCGGTGACCTTGCGCAGGTGTCCGTCCGAGATGAGCGGTCCGGTCTCGGCATCCTCGTCGAAAGGACCGCCGAGGCGGATGGTTTCGGCACGGCGCACGATCTCGTCGACCAGCGCGTCGTGGATCTCGTCCTGCACGATCAGCCGCGCGCCCGCCGAGCAGACCTGGCCGGAGTGCAGGAAGACGGCGGTGAGCGCGTAGTCGACGGCGGTCTCGAAGTCGGCGTCGGCGAACACGATGTTCGGGTTCTTGCCGCCGAGTTCCAGGGCGACCTTCTTGACGGTCGGCGCCGCTGCCGCGGAGATCGTGCGCCCGGTGTGCAGGCCGCCGGTGAACGAGACGAGGTCGATGTCCGGGTGCTCGGCCAGCACCGAGCCGACCTCGGCGCCGGTGCCCAGCACCAGGTTGCCCACCCCGGCGGGCAGGCCCGCTTCGGCCAGCGCCCGCATCAGCAGGATCGCGGTGCTCGGGGTGAGTTCGCTGGGCTTGAGGACGAAGGTGTCACCGGCGGCGATCGCCGGGGCGACCTTCCAGGCCACCTGCAGCAGCGGGAAGTTCCACGGCGTGATCATGCCGCACACGCCGACCGGTTCGTACTGCACGCGGCTGATGGCGTCCGGGGAGCCGGTGTCGACGAGCTTCCCGGCGTCGGTGCCGGCGAGCTTGCCGAAGTAGCGGAAGCACCCGGCGATGTCGTCCATGTCGTAGCCGCTCTCCACCAGGCGCTTGCCGGTGTCCAGCGACTCGGCGCGGGCGAACTCCTCGCGGTCGCGGACGAGGATGTCGCTGACCCGCAGCAGCAGGTCACCGCGCTCCCAGGCCGAGGTGTTCGCCCAACTTCCCTCGTCAAAGGCCCGCCGGGCGGCGGCGATGGCGTGCTCGGTGTCGTCGGAGGTGGCCTCGGCGACGGTGGCCACCGGCGAGCCGTCGGCGGGGGAGGTGATGTCCCGGGTCCCGCCCGCGGTGGCGGGCACCCATGCGCCGTCGATGAACAGCGTCGCTGCGGAATTCGGCACGGCCGATCCGCTCTCAGCTTGCGGCATTGATCGTTTTCCCCGTTGCGTCGTCTGCGTTGTTCCGCGCGTGATTCTTCCGCGCGCTCCGGGCCGCGATTCGCGCCTTTCCGGCGGAATGCGCCGGTGCGGTTCCGGGGAGCGCCGGAATCTGCGGTGCCGCACTTTGCGCAGCACCCGCGCGGGGTGAAATCCGTCGCCCGGATCCATTCGTCCCCGCGTTGCGCGTGCGAGTGCGGCATTCGATTTTCCGGCACTTCGCGGAACCATTCTGGCCCACATCCGGCGAAGACCCTAACACCGATCCTGTACAGATGTACATCATCTGCGGCGGATCGGTCCGATCCCGGTCGGTGAAACGCGCTTTGAGCTGCGTAAACGTGAACCCCGTGAGGTGGGCCGCATCGCCGGCCGCGGGGCGCATGGCAAGGTGTAGCGCGTCGAGCAGGTATCCGAACCACGGTGTGCCGATGCACACGGGAGGAACGTCGAGCGCAGATGTCGTCCACCACGGAGCAGTCGCCCGCCGCCGCGGGGGGCCGGCGCAAGGATCCGGACCGCCGCGAGCGCATCGCCCGCGCAGCGATAACCGTGGTCGCCGAGCGCGGCGTCGAGAAGCTCACGCACCGTGCCGTGGCGGCTGCGGCGGGTGTTCCGCTCGGGTCGACGACCTACTACTTCGCCACGCTCGACGACCTGCTCGCCTCCGCGCTCAAGCAGGCGTCCGACGACGACGTGGCCCAGTTGCGCGCCTGGGAGGCGAAGCTGGCCGGGCGCACCGACATCGACCTCGCGGCCGAGTTCACCGAGCTGGTGCTGCACTACCTGGGGCCGGAGCGCACGCGCACCGAGGTCGAGCACCAGCTCTACATCGCCGCGCTGCACCGCCCCGCCCTGTGCCACGTGAGCCAGGAGTGGGACGCGGCGCTGGCCCAGTTGTTCGCCCAGCACACCGGGCCGGAGACCGGGCGCGTGCTGTCCGCGGTGTTCTGCGGGTTGCTGCTGCAGGGCATCGTCCGCGAATCCGCGCCCAGCCGAGACGAAATCGAAATGATATTCCGGAAGGTGCTGGATCCCGCCGAAAACGGCTGATTCGCGCGCTCCCGCTCGGGTGTCCGGATGGTCAACATCCGATGTCCGTTGCATTGCACCGAATCCGGTGAGTTGATCTGCACCGCGCTGCGGTGGAGAATGCGTGCAGCGATCCGTTGCGCCGTGCGTCCGCGACATGCCGGGTGGCTCGTCAGCCCTCTGGAGCACATCGCCGGTCGATTTTCCGGGGTACAACGGACTTGCCGCGTCGGGGCGCGGCTCGCTCCCAGCACATGATGATCAACCGAGTGGGGTGAGACCGTGGGGCACAACGAGGACCGCGAGCGCGAACTCGTGCCGCTCAAGTCGGATTTCGACACCGTCTGGTACGGATTCCGGCGTTCGCAGGTGAAGTTCTACATCCAGCAGACCGAAGCCGAGATCCAGATGCTCACCGAGGATCGGGACTCGACGTTGAGCCAGGTCCAGGACCTGACCTCGCAGCTCGAACAGGCGCGCGCCGAGGTCGAGTCGCTGCAGCAGCAGCTCGACGCCCAGGCCGCGATGCCGCTGGACGAGACCGGGTTGTCCGACCGCATGCGCCGGATGGTCCGGCTGGCCAAGGACGAGGCCGAGGAGGTGCGGGCTGCGGCGAAGTCGGCCGCCGAGCACGAGTGGGCCCGGTCCGAGCAGGCAGCCGCCGAGCTGCGCGAGCGCTACGAGCGGTTGGTCTCCGAGGCCGACGAGTGGCGCAGGCAGTCCGAGCAGCAGCGCAACGACATGATCGCACGCACCCGCGAGGACATCCAGCAGATGTCCGCCGAGGCCGAGCAGTCCCGCCGCAGGCTGGACACCGAGGCCGAGGAGCGCCGCACGCAGGTCGAGCACGACTTCGAGGTCTCCATGGCCGCCCGCCGCGAGGAGGCCGCCCGCATCCAGGCCGAGCGCGAGCAGACCAGCCGCGCCGAAGCGCAGCGCCGGGTGCGGGAGGCGACATCCGAGGCCGAGCGCCGCATCCGCAGGGCCGATGAGTACGCGGAGACGATGTCGGCGATGCGCCGGGAGGTCGCGGACCAGGTGCGCACCGCGCACCGCATCCTGGGTGCTGCTGAACCGTTCCTGTCCGCCACCGAACAGGCCGTGCCGACCGAGGATTCGGACGCCTACGTGTCCGAAACCGTGCGCGGCGGTGCGGTTCCGCGGGGGCGGGACGAGGACGTCGCGGTGCCGCGGCAGCGCGACGAGGAACCGCGGCCCGAGCCGGAGCAGCCCGAGGACCTCCCCGCCGAGGAGGCCGAGGTCGCCGGGACCGACGCGGCGGCCGGGACGCGCTGAGCGGATCGGGTGGCGGGGCGGGTTCCCGTCACCCGGCATGCCGCGCTCGCACCGGAGTGCGACGAGTGGCGCCCGGGGTGCGCGGTCGGCGGTCGCTGCGCGGGGACGTTGCGCGCGAGGCGGATTCGTCGGGCCGGGGGGAGGCCGTCCTCCTGCCCGGCCCGACGCCGGTCAGGTCTGCTGCGCACCGGCCGCGCGGCGGGCGGCCAACCGGTCGTAGCCGTTCATCAGGAACGTGTGCGTCGGGCGCTCCACGAGGCGGGTCAGCGCCCAGCCGAGCAGGACACCCGTGGTCAGCATGGCCATGACCTGCAAGAACGGTCCGGCGCCGATGTCCTGCAGCGTGCGGGACACGATGTAGCCGATCGTCTGGTGCACGAGGAACACGCCGTAGGAGATGCCGGCGAACCAGGTCACCCAGCGCCCGACGGCGTCCGGGATCACCCGGTTCCAGTCGGGCCCGTAGGCGGTGGCGGCGACCACGAGCATCCCGATGCACACGCCGACGGTGGAGCCCCAGTCAGCGACCAGGCCCTCCGGCGTCTCCTCGTAGTTGTGCAGGCTCTGCCCGAGCATGCAGGTGGCGAGCAGGGCGGCGAAGTGCGCCCAGCCGATGCGCCGGGTGGACCACATCCAGATCGCCACGCCCACGACGAACAGGTGCCAGCGGTGCGCGCCGATGCCGTCGACGATCATCCGGTACGCCTCGGGGGCGCCGCCGACCCGGATCGGCCACTGCAGGATCGGTACGATCACGGCCACCCACAGCACGACGCGGATCGCCGTCCCGTGCCCGAGTTTGGACTTGAACAGCAGTGCGGCCGCGGTGAAGCCCATCAGCTGCAGCGGGACCGTCCAGTGCGAGCCGTCGATGAAGAAGAACTCGTCCGGCTTCCAGTTCCACAGCATGGCCACGTTGGCGAGCAGATCCTGCCACGTCGGCAGGAACCAGCCTTCGATCGCGGCCAGGTGCATGATGCCGAAGATCAGCAGGACGGCGCCGACGAACGGCGGGAACAGGCGTGCCATCCGCCCCCACCAGTAGCGCAGCAAGCCGCCGCGGCCGATCGTGACGCAGGCGAAGTAGGCGGAGATGACCAGCAGCATGCTCGCGCCGACCTGGAACGGGAACCGGATCGAGCGCTCGGCCAGCTCGGGGTGCAGGAACACGCTCAGGAACGTCGAGTGATAGATCATCACCAGAATGACGCATCCGGCGCGGACCACGTCCCAACTGATCTTGCGCTTCGATTTGCCCGATTTGGTCTGCGTAGGAGTGGTGGTCTTCTCGGGCACACGCTCACGATACCAGGGCGTTTTGTCCATTTGCTGCGGCGTTGCAGGCTCGTTGATCAGTGTAAACGCCCCAATCGGCTGATATCCGGGCCGCTGTCGGCTGCGTCACGGGTTGTACTCCCCGACTGCGCGCGGCGGCGTCCAGACGGGTGAGATCGAGGAATACCGTAGCTCGCGCGCGATTTCGCTCGTACGCGTACCGGCCGATTTCGCGCAATCACCCGGCCTGGTCACGTTTTCGCCTGGGCAGGACGGTGAGACGGTCGGCGCTGGGCGCGAAAGAACCGTGCAAATGCGACCTTCCGCGTCATCACAGCGTCCCCGGGGCCGGACCCGCACAGCGGTGCGGCGCGCCGCCGATGCCCGCGCGCTCGCGGAGGCGAACAGGCGTCCGACGGCGTCCGGTTGCCGAGGTCGGTACGGAGGGGACCGCGATCACTAGACTGCGCGGGGTGGCCGAGTACCGGATCGACGAACTCGCCCGCGCGGCGGGGACGACGGCACGCAACGTGCGCGTCTACCAGGACCGCGAGCTGCTCCCGGCACCGCGGCGGTCGGGGCGCACCGCGCTGTACTCCGACGCCCACCTCGTGCGGCTGCGGCTGATCCGCAACATGCTCGAACGCGGGTACGCGTTCGCGCAGATCAAGGAGATGCTCGACGCGTGGCAGGCCGGGCGGGGGCTGGGTGATCTGCTCGGGCTGGAACAGGTGGTCGGCCGGTCCTGGGCGCAGGAAGCGCCGCGGGTCCTGGCCGCTGACGAGCTGCACGCGGCCTTCGGTGGGCAGTTCACCGGCTCCAACGTCGACCGTGCCGCCGAGCTGGGCCTGTTGGAGCGGCACGGCGCGGATTTCCTGGTGCCCAGTCCGCAGCTGCTCACCGCGGGTGCCGAGCTCGTGCGGCTGGGTGTGCCGCTGGGCGAGGTGCTGGAGCTGGCCGGTCAGCTGCAGGGCGACATCGACCACGTGGCCGGGCTGCTGGTGCGGGTGGTGCGCGAGCACGTGCTCGGCACCGCCGACGATCTCGACCGGGACGCGGACGTCGCGCAGCGGCTGCGGCCGCTGGTCACGTCGGCGCTGAACGCCGCCGCGGCCCGCTCTGCCGACCGGGTGATCCCGCAGCTGCTCGGCGACCGCATCGTCGACCTGTTCGACCGGGACGCGGGGCGCGACCCTTCCTGAGCCGAGCATCCGGCCACTGTGGACGCTTTCCCAGTGTTTGGGAACCCCGTTGCTCCGAAGGGTGGTCCGCTAGTCTCGCGCCGTGATCTCCATCAACACGTTCGCCGAAAGGCGCGCTCTCGATCTGATGCGCGTCACGTGTTGCTCGTGTCGCTGAGCTGACGCGCTCGCCTTTCTCGCCGAGCCGACCTGATCGCCGAATCCCACTCCCTTCCGGATCACCGAACCCGCGCCGCGCGGATCCGGATTGATTCGCGCTGCGCAGAAAATGCAGGTAGCTCATGCCCCGCCACCGTGTCGGACGACATCCGGCGCATTCGCGGATGTGCCGGGAAACGCAACGTCACCGAATCGCGCGATCGGTCGCGCTGCCCGTTCTGATCGCGACCACCGCGGGCGAACTGCTCGCCCGACAGCCTGCAATCCCACCTGCACGTCTCGTCGGGCCGGGGCCGCCCTCGTGGTCGGCGTGCCGGCCGGTGTGCCGTTGGCACTGCCGGCCGGGCTGAGCCGCATCGGCGAGGCGCTCATCGACGTGGACGAGGCGATCGCGCCGGCCGACCGGCTAGTCGTGCTCGACGACGGGGGCATCGGCACCGACCGGCGGATCCGGCGGGCGGACGCCCGGGAGCACCGGACGGAACTGCTGGCCGCACCGGGCGTCGATGCGGAACTCGGTGCGCCGGACGAACCCGTGCCCATGGAGAGCACCGCCGCGCGCGACCCGGGCGCGGCCGGCCCCACCCACACCACCACCCGACGAACGGAACTCACCGCCGAGCCAGGAGGCCGAGCCCGATGACCGAACGGACCATGCACCTCAACGCTTTCCTGATGAACGTCGGCCACCACGAGGCGGCCTGGCGGCTCCCGCAGTCCGACCCCGCGGCCAACGAGGACATCCGGCACTACATCGAGCTCGCGCGCATCGCCGAGCGCGGCACGTTCGATTCGGTGTTCCTGGCCGACAGCCCCGCGCTGCGCACGGACGTCGGGCAGCGGCCGGCGACGCAGCTGGAGCCGACCGTGGTGCTGGCTGCCCTGGCGGTGGCCACCGAGCGGATCGGCCTGGTCGCCACCGCGTCCACCAGCTACAACGAGCCGTACAACCTGGCGCGCCGGTTCGCCTCGCTGGACCACATCAGCGGCGGCCGCGCGGGGTGGAACATCGTCACCAACGCCACCGCCGAGGCGGCGCACAATTTCGGTTACGACGAACTCCCCTCGCACAGCGAGAGATACCGGCGCGCCGAGGAGTTCGTCGAGGTCTCGCAGCGGCTTTGGGACAGTTGGGAGGACAGCGCCGAGCTCGGCGAGAAGTCCGGTGCGTGGGCCGACACCGATCGGGTGCACGAGATCGACCACCGCGGGGAGCATTTCGCCGTGCGCGGTCCGCTAAACGTCACCCGCCCGCCCCAGGGGCATCCGCTGCTGGTGCAGGCCGGGTCCTCGGAGGACGGCAAGAACCTCGCGGCCGCGCACGCCGAGGCGGTGTTCACCGCGCAGCAGACGCTGGACGAGGGCAAGGCGTTCTACGCCGATCTCAAGGACCGCGCGCTGCGGCTGGGGCGGGATCCGGAGACGATCAAGATCCTGCCGGGGATCGTGCCGGTCATCGGCGATACCGAGCAGGAAGCGGCGCGCCGCGAGGTGGAGCTGGCCGAGCACGTGGTGCACGGCTACGCGCTGCAGCGGTTGTCGGACACGCTCGGCGTGCTGCTCACCGACAGCGATCTGGACCGCCCGCTGCCGAAGGACCTGCCCGGTGAGGACGGCATCGAGACCGCCAAGAGCCGCTACACGCTCATCGTGGACATGGCCCGGCGGGACAACCTCACGGTGCGGCAGATCATCCACCGGCTCAGCGGCGGCCGCGGGCACCGCACCATCGCCGGAACGCCGGAGCAGATCGCCGAGACGCTGCAGCACTGGTTCACCAGCGGTGCGGCCGACGGGTTCAATGTGATGCCCGCGGTCCTTCCGGAAGGTCTGGAGTCCTTCGTGGACCACGTCGTCCCGCTGCTGCGCGAGCGCGGGCTGTTCCGCGAGTCCTACAGCGGGCTGACGCTGCGCGAGCACTACGGCTTGAGCCGCCCGGCGAACCGGTTCACCCGCGACCGGCGCGCGGCCGGGACCTCAGGCTCCTGACCCGGACGCAGGCGGAAGCGAACCGGACGTCGGCGCGGCACTGGCCGACAGCCCTCCCGCCGGGTGCCGCGGGGTGCTCTCCCCCGGTCGGCCACCGGGTTACGGTGTCGCCGCGGGATCGGCCAGTTGCGAACGAGGGAGAATCGGGCGCCGGCCTATTCGAGGGCGAACCCGGTGGCGAGCAGCCGCATGGTGGTGTCGATGGCGTCGCAGAGTTCGACGTCCGGGTTCTGGAGCCATTGCTCGTAGGCGGCCAGCGCTGCGCCGAGGCAGGCGTAGGACAGCGATTGCGGGACCAACGCGGTGGGCGCGACGCGCAGGCGGTGCGCGACGAATTCGGCGACGACGCTGCGCCACTCGGCGTAGCGCAACGTCGAGTGCGCCTGCAGCGCCGGAACCTGCAGGATCAGCTCCAGGCGGCGCCGGTGTCGCGGCGCCTCGGCGGGGTCGATCCTGTTGAACTCGACGATGACCGCGCGCAGCGATTCCATCAGCGGTCGATCGCGCGGGCAGGCGCGGAACTGCGCCCGCATGAGCGCGAGTTGCTCGGTGAAGTTGCCCCACACCACGTCGTTCTTGGAGTCGAAGTAACGAAAGAACGTCCGCCGCCCGGCTCCGGCGGCGCGTGCGATCGCCTCGACGGTGGTGGCTTCGAATCCGTTCTGCTCGAAGAGTGCGAAAGCCGCCTCTTCGAGCTCGTGCCGGCTCGTCGTCGGGCGGCGACCGCGGCCGCTCGTTGCTCCGGACGTGTGGCCGGAAGATGATCTCGCCATACCGTCTTCCATTTTGGCACGGGATGTCATTAGCGTTGTGGTCGCCGTCACGCCCCGCGATGCGGAGGAGTTGAGCATCTCATGAGCGAACCCGTGCAAGGCGACGCAGCACCGGCACCGGACGAGATCGAAGAGGACCTGCTCGTCGAGGAAGTCTCGATCGACGGAATGTGCGGCGTTTACTGAGCCGCTTGAGCGGAGGAACGAGGGATCTCATGAAGACCAAAGCAGCTGTGCTCGCCGGTGCGCGCGAACCGTTCGAGATCGTGGAGCTGGATCTCGACGGCCCCCGGGAGGGCGAGGTGCTCATCCGCTACGTCGCTGCGGGGCTGTGCCATTCGGATCTGCACCTCACCAGCGGGGACTTGTCCCCGAGGTTCCCGATCGTGGGTGGCCACGAGGGCGCCGGTGTGATCGAGGAAGTCGGACCGGGCGTCACCAAGGTGCGTCCCGGCGACCACGTGGTGTGCAGCTTCATCCCGAACTGCGGCACGTGCCGGTATTGCTCGACCGGGCGGCAGAGCCTCTGCGACATGGGGGCCACCATCCTGGACGGCAGCCTGCCCGACGGGTCGTTCCGGTTCCACCGCAGCGGTGTCGATTACGGCGGAATGTGCATGTTGGGCACGTTCTCCGAGTACGCGACCATCTCGCAGCACTCGGTGGTCAAGGTCGACGACTGGCTGCCGCTGGAGACGGCGGTACTCGTGGGATGCGGTGTGCCGTCGGGGTGGGGAACTTCGGTGTACGCGGGTGATGTCCGGGCCGGGGACACCGTGGTCATCTTCGGTGCGGGCGGTCTCGGGATCAACGCGGTGCAAGGTGCCCTGCACGCGGGCGCCAAGCACGTCGTGGTCGTCGACCCGGTCGAGTTCAAGCGGTCCACAGCCGTGAAGTTCGGTGCGACCCACGCGTTCTCCGACGTCGACCAGGCGCGGGAGAAGGTCAACGAGCTGACCTGGGGGCAGGGCGCGGACAGCGCGTTGATCCTGGTCGGTGTCGTCGACGAGGCCGTCGTGTCGAGCGCGCTGTCGATGACCGGCAAGGGCGGGACCGTGGTCGTGACGGGGCTGGCAAACCCGGAGAAGCTGACCGTGCAGGTGTCCGGTGCCGAACTGACCCTGTTCGGCAAGACGATCAAGGGCACGCTGTTCGGCTCGGCGAACCCGCAGTACGACATCGTCAAGCTGCTGCGCCTCTACGACGCCGGTCAGCTCAAGCTCGACGAGCTGATCACCACCCGGTACCGCCTCGAGGAGGTCAACCAGGGCTATCAGGACCTGGAGGACGGCAAGAACATCCGCGGTGTGATCACCTTCAGCTGACTGCCGACGGCAGCATCGATTTTGCGGGAAGAGGCGATGATCACGGGCTGCGAGAGGGAATTCGATCCGGACGGCGCCTATCGGTTGAATCCGCAGGTGTCGTTGCGCCCGGAGAGCTTCGGGGCGCTGGCCTACCACTTCGGCACGCGCAAGCTGTCCTTCCTCAAGACGCCTCGGCTGGTGGCGGTCGTGCGGAGCTTGGCCGATCACGGGTCCGCCCGCGCGGCCGTCGAGGCGGGCGAGGTCCCCGAGCGGGAGAGGGACGGCTACCTGCGGGCGCTCGCCTCGCTGGCCCGCACGGACATGATCGTCCCCGTGTGACCGCGCACCACGACGTCCGTCGAAAGGCTTTCCTATGACGAGCCCTGGCGAAAGCACCGCGCCCGCGGTGACGGCCGATGCCGCACCGGAGACCGCGGGACCGCTCCCGCTGGTGGAGCAGTTCAAGTACGGCCTGGAATCCCCGATCTGCCTGACGTGGGAGTGGACCTACGCGTGCAACCTGTCGTGCGCGCACTGCCTGTCCTCGTCGGGCCGGCGGGATCCGGACGAGTTGAGCACGGACGAGATCAAGGCGGTCATCGACGAGTTGCAGCGGATGCAGGTCTTCTACGTCAACATCGGCGGAGGAGAACCGACCGTGCGCGACGACTTCTGGGATCTGGTCGACTACGCGGTGAACCACCAGGTGGGGATCAAGTTCTCCACCAACGGTTTCCGGATCACACCGGAGCGGGCCCGCTGGTTGGCGGCGACCGACTACGTGGACGTGCAGATCTCGTTGGACGGGGCCACGGCCGAGGTCAACGATGCGGTGCGCGGTCCGGGATCTTACGACACGGCGATGACCGCGATGCGCAACCTGGCTGCTGCGGGTATGCGCGGCTTCAAGATCTCGGTGGTGATGACCAGCCAGAACGTGGATCAGCTGGATGATTTCCAGGCCATCGCGGACAGCTTCGACGCGCAGCTGCGGATCACCCGGCTGCGCCCGTCCGGCCGCGGGGCCGACGTGTGGGATGAGCTGCACCCGCGCGCGGAGCAGCAGTACCAGATCTACCGCTGGCTGCTCGACAACGGTGAGAACGTGCTGACCGGGGACTCGTTCTTCCACCTCAACGCATTGGGGTCCGAGCAGCTCCCGGGGTTGAACCTGTGCGGGGCTGGTCGGGTGGTGTGCTTGATCGACCCGGTCGGCGATGTCTACGCCTGCCCGTTCGCCATCCACGACGAATTCTTCGCCGGCAACGTCCGCGAGGCCGGTTTCGGCGCGGTGTGGCGGGATTCGGAGCTGTTCGCCGAGCTGCGGCAGCCGCAGACCGGGGGCGCGTGCGTGTCGTGCTCGGCCTACGACGCGTGCCAAGGCGGATGCATGGCGGCGAAGTTCTTCACCGGTTTGCCCCTGGACGGTCCGGACCCGGAGTGCGTGAAGGGGCACGGGCAAGCCGCTCTCGCCGATGTCGACCGGCACGGCGTCCCGCGCGCGGCCCGGGACCACTCGCGGCCGAGCGCGGACGGCCAGCAGCGGGTCCTGCTGGGCTTGCCGTCGATGCGCCGTCCGGACCGCGCCTGCGACGAGAGTCCGCTGGCCGGGATGACGTGATCGCGAGGTTCCGCGCACGGCAGGCATGTTGGCAGGAAGGGGAGGTCGTCCCATGGGCGGTGGCTGGTTCGAGACCGTGGTCGAGGCGCAGCGGCGCGCGCGCAAACAGTTGCCGTACTCGGTGTACGGTGCGCTGATCGCCGGTTCGGAGAGCGGCACGACGCTGGCGGACAACCAGGCGGCCTTCGGCGAGTTGGGTTTCGCCCCGCACGTGGCCGGGTTGTCGGCCAAGCGGGAGCTGGCCACGACGGTTCTGGACCAACCCATCTCGTTCCCGGTGGTGATCTCGCCGACCGGGGTGCAGGCCGTCCACCCGGACGGGGAAGTAGCCGTGGCCAGGGCCGCGGCCAACCGCGGCACGGCGATGGGGCTCAGCGGGTTCGCCTCCAAGCCGGTCGAGGACGTGGTCGCCGCGAATCCGCAGACGTTCTTCCAGACGTATTGGGTCGGTTCCCGCGACGAGATCCTGCGGCGGATGCAGCGGGCGAAGGACGCGGGTGCGGTCGGGTTGATCGCGACCACGGACTGGTCGTTCTCGCACGGCAGGGACTGGGGCAGCCCGGCCATCCCGGAACGCATGAACCTGTCCACCATGCTCAGCTACGCGCCGCAGGCGCTGCGGCACCCGCGGTGGCTGGCGCCCTTCCTCCGGCAGCGGCGGATCCCGGACCTGACGGTGCCCAACGTGGGCGGACGAGGCGAGCAGGCACCGACCTTCTTCGGCGCGTACGGGCAATGGATGCAGACCCCGCCGCCGAGCTGGGATGACATCGCCTGGATGCGCGAGCAGTGGGACGGGCCGTTCATGCTCAAGGGCATCTGCCGCCTGGACGACGCCAAGCGGGCGGTGGACGCGGGGGTTTCGGCGATCTCGGTGTCCAACCACGGCGGCAACAACCTCGACGGCACGCCGGCCAGCATCCGGGTGCTGCCGGGCATCGCCGAAGCGGTCGGCCACCAGGTCGAGGTGCTGCTCGACGGTGGTGTCCGGCGGGGCAGCGACGTGGTCAAGGCCCTCGCGCTGGGCGCGAAGGCGGTGATGATCGGACGGGCCTACCTGTGGGGGCTGGCCGCCAACGGGCAGGCCGGGGTGGAGAACGTGCTCGACATCCTGCGCGGCGGCGTCGATTCCGCCGTGTTGGGCCTGGGCAAGTCCTCGGTCCACGAACTCGACCGCTCGGATGTGCTCGTCCCGCCCGGTTTCGAGCGCGCGCTCGGCGGCGGCACCGCGGGTGCGGCCGAATGAGCGGATCGGTGTCCCGCGATTCGGGGGATCCGCGCGTGAGCGGGGCGAGAGTAGCCCTGGTGACCGGAGCGGCCCGCGGGATCGGGGCAGCGGTGGTGCGGCAGCTGGTCCGGTCCGGCTGGCACGTGGTCGCGCTCGACCGGTGCGCCGACGATCCGCGGGTCGACTACCCGCTGGCGACGAAGCGCCAGCTGACCGAGCTCGCCGCCGAACACCCCGGTGCGGTGACCGAGGTCGTCGCAGACGTGCAAGACCGCGAGGCGCTCCGCGCGGCCGTGGCACTGGCCGAGGAACGCTTCGGTGGGCTGGACGCCGCCGTGGGGGCGGCCGGGGTCATGGCCGGCGGGAGACCGTTGTGGGAAGCGCCTGAAACCGAGTGGGATGCGCTGTTCGGCGTCGGCGTGGACGGGGTGGCGAACCTGGCCCGCGCCGCGGTCCCCGCGTTGCTGCGGCGACCGGAGCCGCGAGCGGGCCGGTTCGTGGCACTGGCCTCGGCAGCGGCGCATCGTGGCCTGTGGCGGCTGGCCTCCTACTCGGCGGCCAAGCACGCCGTGGTCGGTCTGGTCCGCGGGCTGGCGGTGGACCTGCGGGGGAGCGGCGTGTGCGCCACCGCGGTGTCACCGGGCTCGACGCGCACGGACATGCTCTCGGCCACCGCCGACGTCTACGACCTGCCCGACGTCGAGGAGTTCGCCGGCCACCAGGTCGCCGAACGGCTGCTGGAACCCGAGGAGGTCGCGGCGACCGTGTGCTTCCTGTGCTCCCCGGAAGCGTCGGCCATCACGGGCACCGTCGTGCACGCCGACGGGGGATTCACCGCATGAGCACCCGCGGCGCGCCCCGGTCCGCTGCCGCTGCGTTCCCGGGAGGGACCCGTCTGGTCCTGGACGGCTCGGTGCGCCGGACGGCGGGCGGCCGGGTGCTGCTGGGCGGGTCGCCGCTGCGGCTGCTCCGCCTCAAGACGGGCGGCGCGCACCTGCTGGACCGCTGGATCCGCGGCGAGCCGGTCGGTACCGGTGGGTCGCGGCAGGGCCTGGCCCGGCAGCTACTCACCGCCGGGCTGGTCCATCCGGAGCCGCCCGCGGGGGTGTTCGGGCCGGCGGACGTCACGCTGGTGACACCGGTCAGGAACAACGCGACCGGCCTCGCGCGGCTGCTGGCCGCCACCGGCGAGCTCACCGAGCGGATCGTCGTCGACGACGGCTCCGACGTGCCGGTGCGGCGGGCGGTGCTGCGCCACGAACGACCGGCCGGCCCGGCTGCTGCCCGGGACGCGGGTTGGCAGCGCGCGAGCACCGACCTGGTGGCCTTCCTGGATGCGGACGTGACGCCCGAACCGGGCTGGCTGCAGGAGGTGCTGCCGCAGTTCGCGGACCCGACCGTCGCCGCCGTGGCGCCCCGGGTTCGCAGCGTTCCCGCCGACACCGCCGTGGCGCGCTACGAGGCGGAACGGTCCAGCCTGGACCTCGGTCCGTGCCCCGCGATCGTGCGCCCGATGAGCCGGGTCAGCTACGTGCCCAGCGCTGCGCTGGTGGTCCGCCGCACCGCGTTGCGCGAGGTCGGGGGTTTTGACCAGCGGCTGCGGTTCGGCGAGGACGTCGACCTCGTCTGGCGATGCATCGAGGCCGGGCACACCGTCCGATATGCCCCGAACTCGGTCGTGTGGCACCAACCGCGCCCGACCCTGCGCTCCTGGCTGCGGCAACGCTTCGACTACGGCACCTCCGCGGCACCGCTGTCCACCCGGCATCCCGGCTTGCTCAGCCCCGCGAAGATGTCCCCCCACAGCGCCGCCGCCTGGGCACTGCTCGCCGCCGGTCGGCACCGGTCCGCCCTGGCCGTGGCCGCCGTGTCCGCGGCGATGCTGGCGCGCAACCTCCGCGGGCGGGGCCTCCCGGTCGCCGGATCGCTGCGCCTGGCCGGACTCGGGCACGCGGGTGCCGGGCGGCTCCTCGCGGAAGCCACCCGCCGGGCCTGGTGGCCGCTCGCCCTCGCGGCCGCTGCGGTCAGCCGGCGCGCTCGCCGGGTGGTCCTCGCCGCGCTGCTGCCCTGCCTCGTCGAGGCAGCCGGAAGGGGCCACCGGTGGCTCGTGCTGCGCGTGCTCGACGACCTGGCCTACGGCGCCGGGGTCTGGGCCGGGTGCGCCCGCGAGCGCACCGCCGCGCCGCTGCGCCCGGAGTTCACCGGAGGTGGGCTGTGCTGACCCGGTCCCTCGGTGCGCTGACCTCGCCGGAGCTCGCGCGGCGGGCACCGGTGCTGGCCGTACCGCTCGGGGCCACCGAACAGCACGGCCCGCACCTGCCCCTGGGCACCGACACCGCCATCGCCACCGCGCTGTGCCACCGGTTGGCCGCAGCGGTCGCCGATGTCCTTGTCGCCCCCGCCGTGCCCTACGGGTCCAGTGGGGAGCACGCCGGCTTTCCCGGCACCGTCTCCATCGGGCAGGAGGCGGTGGAGCTCCTGGTCGTGGAACTGGTGCGCTCCCTCGACGACGTCGCAGCAGCGGTCCTGGTCAACGCGCACGGCGGAAACCGCGCACCCCTGCACCGCGCCGAGCAACGGCTGCGTTCCGAAGGGCGACCTCTTCTCGTCTGGTCCCCGACCGGCCCCGCCGACGATAGCCACGCCGGGCACACCGAGACGTCCGTGATGCTGCACCTGCATCCTGACCAGGTGAGCCCGGAGCGGGCGGAAACCGGTGCCACGGCACCGCTTCCCGACCTCATCGAGCCGCTGCGCAACCACGGTGTCCGCGCGGTCAGCAGCAACGGCGTCCTCGGCGATCCCACGCGCGCCACGGCCGCGGCCGGCCGACGCATCCTCGACGACTGGACGGCCTCGTTGACCGCGGCGGTCGGCACCTTCCGGGCGACTCCCCTCGGCGGGTGAGCGGCCGGCCGCGCCGATGAGCGGCATGACCACCCCCGCCGGTGATCGGGGAGCCGAGCGCAGCGAGCGGCGTGGCCGGCGATGTCGGGGGAGACTGGGCCCGGCAGTTCGGGGCGACGAGGGGGTCAGGCATGAAGGCTTGGCAGTTCATGGGTACCGGCAACCCGCTGCAGTACAACGAGGTCGAGGAGCCGCACGCCGGTCCCGGGGAGGTCGTCGTCGACGTCAAGGCGTCGGGTGTGTGCCACTCGGACGTCACGACGCTCGACGACCCGGGCTGGATGTCGCTGTTCCAGCAGGGCCTTCCCCGCACCATGGGCCACGAGTCCGCCGGTGTGATCAGCGAGGTCGGTGAGGGCATGGGGCACTGGAAGGTCGGCGACCGCGTCGGTCTCGCTCCGCTGACGCCCGACGGGAGCGCGCTCGGCTACGGCAAGTGGGACGGCGGGTTCGCGCCCAAGCTCCGCGCGACCGACGCCAACCTCGTCCCCTTGCCCGACGAAGTTCCCTTCGACCTCGGTGCGATGGCGACCGACGCCGGGTTGACCGCCTACCACGCGATCATGGTGGTCGGCGGCGCGAAGGAGGGCATGAAGGTCGGCGTCATCGGCCTCGGCGGGTTGGGCTACATCGGCGCGCGCTGCGCTGCGCTGATCGGATCCGAGGTCTACGGGGCTGAGATCAATCCGGACACGCGGGAGCTGGCCGACGAGATCGGCCTGGCCGGTGTCGCCGACTCGATCGACGCGTTCCAGGACAAGGAGCTGGACCTGATCGTCGACTACGCGGGTTTCGGCACCACGACGTCGGCGGCGATCGAAACGTTGGCCGAGTTCGGCACTCTGGTCCAGGTCGGGATGGGGCGTCTGGAAGCGACCATCAGCACCTACCCGATCATCATCAACCAGCTCAGCATCAGGGGTTCGAAGTCGGGCACCAAGGAGGACTTGGCCGGCATCTACGAGCTCATGCGGACGGGCAAGCTCAACCCGCCGATGAACCGCATCACCCACGCCGACATCCCGGGCGCGATCGACAAGCTCCGTGAAGGCGGCGTGATCGGCCGTTTCATCGCGATGTACGAATGAGGGGCGGCCAGCGTCCGGGCCGGATCCGGCGCGGTGCGCTCGCCCGCGATGGGCTGCGCACCTGCCCCGCCGACGCACGAGGGCGTGAGCGGCCGCGGCCGGCGGGACGAGGGCTGCGGTGTCCCCGTCCCGCCGCCGGTCAGTTGTTGTCGAACCCGGCGCGGCGCAGCGCGTCGGCCAGGGCGCCCTGCGGTTCCTGCTTGCGCTGTCCGCCGCGGTTCTGCTTGCCGCCCCCGTTGCGTCCGGAGCCGCCCTGACCGCCGTTGCCGCCCTTGCTGCCCTTGCCGCCGCGGTCGTTGCGCCCGCGGGACTTCCCGCCGCCGTCGCGCTCGGCGCCGGAACCGGCCGTGCGGTTCGATTTCCCGCCGGCCGCCTCGTCGTCCAGGCGCAGCGTCAGCGAGATGCGCTTGCGGTCTACGTCCACGTCCAGCACCTTGACGCGCACGATGTCGCCGGACTTGACCACGTCGTGCGGATCGTTCACGAAGTTCTTGGACATCGCCGAGACGTGCACCAGGCCGTCCTGGTGCACGCCCACGTCGACGAAGGCGCCGAACGCGGCGACGTTGGTGACCACGCCCTCCAACTGCATCCCGGGGGTGAGGTCGGCCAGCTTCTCCACGCCCTCGGCGAACTCCGCGGTCCGGAACTCCGGCCGGGGGTCGCGCCCCGGTTTGTCCAATTCGGACAGGATGTCGGAGATGGTGGGCAGCCCGAACCGGTCGTCGACGAAGTCCTGTGCGCGCACACCGCCCAGGACCCCGCTGTTGCCGATCAACGTGCCGATCTCGCTGCCGGTGGTCTCCAGGATCCGGTGCACGACCGGATACGCCTCCGGGTGCACCGCCGAGGAGTCCAGCGGGTCGTCGCCGTCCGGGATGCGTAGGAAACCCGCGCACTGCTCGAAGGACTTCGGGCCCAACCGCGCGACGTCCTTGAGTGCCGAGCGCTCGCGGAACGGACCGTTGGCGTCGCGGTGCGCGACGATGTTGTCGGCCAGCCCCGCCGTGACGCCGGAAACCCGGGTCAGCAGCGGGACCGACGCGGTGTTGACGTCCACGCCGACCGCGTTGACGCAGTCCTCGACCACCGCGTCCAGCGAGTGCGAGAGCTTGCTCTCCGAGACGTCGTGCTGGTACTGGCCCACGCCGATGGACTTCGGGTCGATCTTGACCAGTTCGGCCAGCGGGTCCTGCAGGCGGCGGGCGATGGACACCGCGCCGCGCAGCGATACGTCCAGGTCCGGCAGCTCGCGGGAGGCGTACGGCGAGGCCGAGTACACCGAGGCGCCCGCTTCGGACACCGACATCTTGGTCAGCCCGAGCTCGGGGTGCTTGCCGATGAGCTCGCCGGCGAGCTTGTCCGTCTCCCGCGAGGCGGTGCCGTTGCCGATCGCCACCAGGTCCACTGCGTGCTCGGCGGCCAGCTTGGCCAGCACGTCCACCGCCTGGTCCCAGCGCCGCTGCGGTTGGTGCGGGTAGATGGTCTCGGTGGCCACCAGCTTGCCGGTGGCGTCGACCACCGCGACCTTCACCCCGGTGCGGTAGCCCGGGTCCAGGCCCATGGTCGGGCGGGTGCCCGCCGGTGCGGCCAGCAGCAGGTCGCGCAGGTTGGCGGCGAAGACCCGCACCGCCTCGTCCTCGGCGTGTTGGCGCAGCCGCAACCGCAGGTCGACGGCCAGCCGGGTCAGCACCCTGGTGCGCCAGGCCCAGCGCACCGCGGCGTTGAGCCACGCATCGGCCGGACGACCGCCGTCGGTGATCCCGAACTGCTGCGCGATCCGCCGCTCGTAGTCGGTGGGCTCGTCCTGCGGGGTGCCGTCGTCGGGCTCCAGCGCCAGTTCGAGGACTTCTTCGTTCTCCCCGCGCAGCAGCGCCAGGACCCGGTGCGAGGGCAGGGCGGTGAACGGCTCGGAGAACTCGAAGTAGTCGGCGAACTTCGCGCCCTGCTCCTGCTTGCCCTCGCGCACGCGGGAAACCATCCGCCCGCGCGCCCACATCCGCTCGCGCAGCTCGCCGATCAGGTCCGCGTCCTCGGAGAAGCGCTCCACCAGGATCGAGCGGGCGCCTTCGAGCGCGGCCGTGGTGTCGGCCACTCCGGCCTCGGCGTCGACGTACTCGGCGGCGCTGGTCTCCGGATCGTTGTCCGGTGCGGACAGCAGCAGCTCGGCCAGCGGTTCCAGCCCCGCCTCGATGGCGATCTGCGCCTTGGTGCGGCGCTTGGGCTTGTAGGGCAGGTAGATGTCTTCCAGGCGCGCCTTGGAGTCGGCGGCGTTGATCCGCGCTTCGAGCTCGTCGTCGAGCTTGCCCTGCGAACGGATCGACTCCAGCACCGTGGCGCGGCGCTCTTCGAGCTCGCGCAGGTAGCGCAGCCGCTCCTCCAGGTGGCGCAGCTGGCTGTCGTCGAGCCCGTCGGTGGCTTCCTTGCGGTAGCGGGCGATGAACGGCACGGTCGCCCCGCCGTCGAGCAGCTCGACGGCGGACCCCACCTGCCGCTCGCGCACACCGAGTTCCTCGGCGATCTTGTGGTGCACAGATGTCGTCACGTTGCTGCTCCGCCTTTTCTGCGATCTTCGCCAGATCCGGTCGAGCATTCTGCCCGACGCCGCCGCGGGCCCGGACCGGCGCATACCCCGGCGTGTCGGTGCAGCGCACAGCGTTGCCGATCGGGTACAGCGGGTTCGGTCGCCGACCCGGACCGGGTGCGGGCCCGCGTCGGGCGCTCCCGCTTCGCCCCGGGTGGACCGGGGCCGGGCCGGGTCGGCTGTGCCGGACGGGGCCGCTGGTGCGGTGCACCGGGAGCGCTGCTTCGTCCGCGCGGTTGCGGACCGGCCTGGTTTCGGATCCTCCGGGCAAGGCGGATAGACTCCGCTGCCACCTGCCTCAGACCGCAGTTTCATTACGTTCCGTGCTTATTCGGCAAGGCTGCGTGCTTCGAAGGGGTCAATCTAGGTATCCGCGTAGGTAATAACCGCGATGCACGTACACGCTCCGTGCCGGAGTGTGGGGCTCGTGAAACCCGAATCCCCCGACCAACCAGGAACCCCCGAAACCAACGATCACGTCTCCACCCCCGAGGAGACCGATGACCGCGGGCTGCGTTCCGCCGCGATGCGGACCGACCACACCCTGCGTTCGGCGGTGGACCGAGTTCGACCGACCGGCAACCGCGTCGGCGCCTGGCTCGCCCCGCTGTTCGAGCGCATTCGGCAGTGGCTGGCTCCGCTGATCCGCACGATCCAGGAGTCCTCCGCGTTCCGGAGCCTCCAGGAGAAGCTGGCCCCGCGGCTGGCCGAGGCGCGGCAGAAGCTGTCCGCCGAGGACGGCGAGGGCCGCAGCGGATCGAAGCGGCTGCGTTCGATGCAGCTGGGCGCCGCGGTCGCGGCCGTGGGTGTCGTCGGTCTCATCATCGGCGGCGTCAGCGGCCAGCAGGGTCAGGGCGACGAAACGGCCCAGGCCTCCCCGGTGCAGGCCGCCGTGCCCGGCCAGGGCGGGAACACGCCGATGGCCAGCCCCGACCCGAACGCGCCGAACCGTGGTGGCGCCCCCGAACCGCCCGCACCGCTCGGGCCGCCGGTGGAGGGCATCGACGTGTCCAACCACAACGGCGACATCGACTGGAAGCAGGTCAAGGCCGACGGCAAGGAGTTCAGCTTCGTCCTGGCCTCGGACGGCACCAGCTTCAGCAACCCCATGTACGACGAGCAGTACCACGGCGCCAAGGACGCCGGTCTGATCACGGGCGCCTACCACTTCGCCCGCCCGGACGACTCGGGCGCCGCGGAGCAGGCGAACCGCTTCCTGGACGTCGCCCAGTACCAGAACGACGGCAAGACGCTGCCGCCGGTGCTCGACCTGGAGGTCGACCCGAACAGCGGCGGTTGCTACAACAAGTCCGTCGACGAGATGCACGCCTGGACCGACGAGTTCAGCGCGACGGTCAAGGACCGCACCGGCCACGAGCCGATCATCTACGCGAACCCGTCGTTCTGGCAGCAGTGCATGGGCTCCACCGACTCCTACGGTGACCACAGCCTGTGGCTGGCCTCCTACGGCGTCGATGAGCCGCAGATTCCCAACGGCTTCAACGACTGGGACTTCTGGCAGTACAGCGAGAGCGGCTCGGTCGCCGGTATCGAGGGCGACACCGACCTGAACATCTACGACGAAGGGATCGAGCGGCTCCGCCAGCTCGCCTCCTGACCGGTTCGCACGAACCGCAGCTACCGACGGCCCGTCCGCTTCCCGCGGGCGGGCCGTCGTCGTGTTCGCGGGCCGTCCCGGACAGCGCCGGCCGGCCCGCGGGTGCCCAAGAGCGCCGTCGGCGGGAAGCCGCCGCCGCGCCCGCTATCCTCGCCGCGTCCGCTGATCATCCGACCGGAGGCGACGCATTGGGGCAGTGGGAACAGCGCATCGACCGCGCACGCGACCTGCACGGTGACGGCGAGCACGCCGCCGCCGAAGCGGAGCTGCGCGCCGTGCTGGAGGGCGCCGACGCCGCCGGATCCGCGCACGCGGCACGGCTGCTGGGCGCCCTGCGCGATGAGCAGGGCGATCCGGACGGGGCGCTGGAGCTGCACCAGCGGTGCCTGGAGTCCGGTGTGGCCGAGCACGCCCAGCACGCGGCGCTGGCGCTGGGGCCGCTGCTGTTCGACCGGGACGACCTGGAGAACGCCCAGGTCGTGCTGCGCCATGCCAGCAGGGGGCCGGATCCCGCCGCCGCGGCCAAGGCGCAGGCCCTGCTCGCCCAGGTGTTGCACGTCCGCGGGGACACCCGCGGGGCTCGGCAGGCGCGCGAACTGGCCGCGGCCAGCGGCGAACCGGCC
Organism: Saccharopolyspora montiporae; assembly: GCF_015209505.1. Lineage (GTDB taxonomy): Bacteria > Actinomycetota > Actinomycetes > Mycobacteriales > Pseudonocardiaceae > Saccharopolyspora > Saccharopolyspora montiporae. The sequence continues at coordinate 103,557 of NZ_JADEYC010000021.1, read as the reverse complement.
GCGGTCGGCGTCGTGTCCGGTCTGCAGCTGCCCGAACCCGATCCGGCCGAAGACGTCGCGCCCGGCATCTACGCGCGGGCTCGGCGGTTGCTCGACGGCGACGAGCGGTCCCGGGCAGAACCGCTGCTCGGCGAGTTGCTGGACGGCGGCGACGCGGAATACGCCTCGCTGGCCGCTGCGGAACTGGCCGCGCTGCACCCCGCCGATCTCGGTGCGCTGCGCCCGCTGGCCGAGCGGATCATCGGGCACCGCCACCCCGAGCACCTCGCGCACGGGCAGGTGCTGCTCGCCTCGGCGCTGGCCGACGCGGGCGAGCACGCCGCCGCGGAGCGGGAACTCCGGCGGGCCGCGCAGGACCCGCGCCCGGACGTCCGCCTGGACGCGCTGCACCGGATGGCCGGTCAGCAGCGCAGGCTCGGCAACACCGCCGAAGCGCAACGCACGCTGGAACGCGTGGCGGCCACCCGGCACCCGCTGTTCGCCGCCCGCGCGTTGGAATCCCTGGCCGACCTGCACCGGCAGACCGGTGATCCGCACGCCGCGGCCGCGGCGCTGCGCGACCTGGTCCGCTCCACCTCCGGAACCGAGTCCGATGCGGCCGCCTACCGGTTGGGCTCGCTGCTGTTCGAACTCGGTGACTCCGCCGGTGCCGTGGAAGCCTTCCAGCACGCCAGCGAGGCCCGCGACGCCGCGCTGGCCCACCAGGCGGCGGTGGCGCTGGACACCGTGCAGGACCCCGCCGGCGGTCCGGGTGCGGAGCCCGTCGAGGCAGCTTCGCCGCCGCCCGCTCCGGAAACCCCGGCACACCGGGAAGTTCCGGCGGTGGACGACTCGGACCCCGTGGAGGAAACCGGGGACCCCGACGACGATCCCGACGCCCGACCGGCCCCGGACGGGGACGCGGCGGCCGAACCCGGTCCGGAGGCGCCGCGCGCCCACTGGGCCGCGCTGGCCGAGCAGGAGGACGAGCCGGGTGCGGCCGCGCTCGTGCTGGCGGTACTGGACGCGTTGACCGGGGACGAGGCGGCTGCCCGCGCGGAGCTGGCGCACATCCGGGACACGGCGCTCGACCCGGCCGCGCAGCAGGCCGCGCTGCGGTTGGCGCTGCTGGACGAACCCGATGCCCGGCTGCGGATGCTGCTCCCGGAGGAGGCGGGCGGCACCCCCGCCGATGAGCACGAGGACGAGTTGAGCCTGCTGCTGCGCGCCGAGCGGGATGGTGCCGACGAGCCGCCCCGCGAACTGGCCGACGGCGAGCACCCGCTGGTCCGGGCCCGGGCCGCGCTGCTGCTGGCTCCCGGGCTCGCGCACCAGGACGCGGTCGAGCTGCTGCACCGCGCGGTGCGCACCGGCCCGCCCGAGCTGCTGCCGTGGCTGCACGCCCACCTCGGCGAGGCGCTGCGCGGCACGGGCGACGCCGCGGGGGCGGTCGAGCAGCTGCGCGCCGCGCACGCCAGCGGGTTGCCCGCGGTGCAGGAAGCGGTCTTCGACCGGCTGGCCACGCTGCACCGCGACCGGGACGAACGCGCCGACCTGCTGGAGCTCTACCGCAGCACCGCCGAGTCGCAACACCCGCAGCTGGCGTCCTGGTCGGCGCACCTGCTCGCCGAACTGCTCGCCGAGAGCGGGGCGCTCGACGAGGCGCTCGACCGGTTCGACCGGCTCCGCGAGCGGGGCGGCGACCTCGGTGGGGTGGCCGCGTTCGCCGCGCACGCGCTGCGCGAGGAGCCCGCCGAGGAGGCCTTCGACGCGCTGCGCGGCGGCCCGCAGCACCGCACCGCCAGCAGGTTGTGCCTGGCCCTGGCGCACGGTTTCGAGCACCACCGGCGGATCGAGCAGGCCGGTGACGTGCTGCGCCTGGTGATCGAGTCCGGGCATCCGAGCACCACCCAGCACGGCTGGCTGCTGCTCGGCGTCCTGCACCGGGACAGTGGTGACCACGCGGGCGCGGCCGCGGCCTGGGAGCGCGCCGCGGAGGGCGCCGATCCGGAGGAGGCCGCGGTGGCCCGGTGCAGCCTGGCCGAGGTGCTGGCCGACGACGGCGAACCGGAACGCGCCGAGGCGCTGCTGGCCGAGGTCGCCGAGGGGCGCAGCGACAACGCGGGCGGCGCCGCGCACCGGCTCGGCGCGCTGCTGGAGCAGCGGGGTGACGTGTCCGCGGCGGTGGCCGCCTTCGAACGCGCCGAAGCCGTCGGTTCGCCGGCCGAAGCCGCCTACGCGGCGGGCAACATCGGCATCCTGCTGGGTGGCAGCGGGCGGATCGCCGAGGCGCGCGCCGCGTTCGAGCGGGCGATGGCCTCCGAGGTGCCCAGTGCTCGGGCGCACGCCGCGCAGGACCTCGGTGATCTGCTCGCCGGCAGCGGTGACGAGGCCGGCGCGCGGGAGGCGTATCGGCGGGCGCTGGATTGCGGCGACCCCGAGGTGACCGCTTCCGCGTCCGAACGCCTCGCGCCGGCCGATCCGCAGCAGCGCGCCGAACGGTTGCTGGCCGACGGCGACAGCGCCGGAGCACGCGCCTTGCTGGCCGAGCACTGGGAATCCGACCTGGTGGCGCAGTTCTGGTGCGCGGTGCGCACCGATCCCGCCTGCGCTTCCGGACTGCTGCGCGGGGCGGACCCGGCGGACCAGCACCGGTGCGCCGAGATCGCCGCGGAGCTGTCCGCGGAGGCGACCGGCGGTGCGCGGACAGCGCTGCTGCGGGTGGTCGCCGAGGCCGGTCCCGCGCGCAGCGCCGCGCAGGCGCGGATCGACCTCGCCGAGCAGGCGGTGCGCGACGGGCAGCACGCGATCGCCCTCGTCTGGCTGCGGCAAGCCATGTCCACCGCGGCGGGCGAGACCGCCGACCGCGCCGCGGTGCGGCTGGGTGCGCTGCTGCTGCGCTTCGGTGATGCGGACGGTGCCGACGCGGTCTGCCGCCGGGTTCCGGACGGGCGGCTGGCGGAGACCGCGGTGCTGCGCGGGAGCCTGCACGCGCTGCGCGGTGCCCCCGACGCCGCCGACGAAGCCTGGGCGGCCGCGGAAACCGCCGCGGGCTCGGCCGAGGAGTTCGGCACCCTGGTGCGCTGCCAGCTGCTCATGCTCGGCGAGACCGGGCCCGCCGCCCGCCCGCTGCTGCACCGCGCGGCCGATTCCCGGGATCCGGAGACCGCGGCCCAGGGCATGCTCGTGCTCGGTCGGTGCGCGAGCGCGCAGCGGGACCCGCGGGCCGCCGCGGACTGGTTCGCCCGGGCCGACCGGCTCGACGTGGTCGGTACCTCGGCCGCGGCCGGGCTGGAACTCGGGCACGCCCTGGTGGAGCTCGACGATCCGGCGGGTGCTCGCGCGCAGTACGAACGGCTCGGCGACGATCCGGACGTGGGGGTGCGCGCGCAGCTGGGCCTCGGCGGGTTGCGCCGCGCCGCCGATGATCCGGCCGGTGCGGTGACCGCGTTCGTCCGCGCGTGCGACAGCCGGGACCGCGAGCTGGCCGAGCTGGCCCTGGAGCGCATCCGGGAGGTGCTGCAGGAACAGCGCCGCGGTGCCGGCGTGGCCGCCGACGTGCTGCACGTGCTGCGCGAGGTCCCGGCCGACCACGGCAGCCGGGAGCAGCTCTTGGCGCTGGCCTGCGGTGAGCCGGAGCCGGTGGTCGAGCCGGCCCGGTGACCGGAATCCGGGACCAAAGACCCGGGTGCGCTCACCCGGTGCCGGAGCATGCTGGACCGGCACCGCAGGCGAGAGCAGGAGGAGGCCCGTCATGATCGAGGATCGCGTGAGCGCCCCGGCCGGGGCCGCATCACTGCTACCGGTGCTCACCGCGCTGGAGACCGCCCGCTCGGTGCGCCTGGAGGTCGACGCCCTGGAGTTCTCCGACGCCGACGAGGTCTCCCGGGTACGCCACCAGGTGGCGATGCTGCGGCACTGGTTGCAGCTCGGGCACGCCGAGGGGGTCGAGTACTCGGCACTGCTGGACGGGCTGGACGAGTTCGCCGAACGCACGGACGCGCGGCTGGCCGGCCGCTCCGGCTGACCGCGTCCGCTCACCGGGACGCGCCCGCCCGCACCCGAGCTCGGCGCACCTAGACTCCGCCGCCGACTGCGCCGCATTCGCGCGGCGGTTCCCGGGTGGAAGGGTCGGGCATGGCCGAGGCATATATCGTCGATGCGGTACGAACTCCGGTGGGCAAGCGCGGCGGGGGGCTCAGCGACCGGCATCCCGCGGACCTGTCCGCCCACGTGCTGCGCGCGCTCGTCGAGCGGACCGGGATCGACCCGCAGGACGTGGACGACGTGGTGTGGGGCTGCGTCGACACGGTCGGCGGGCAGGCGGGCAACATCGGGCGCACCGCGTGGTTGGCCGCCGGTTATCCCGAGCACGTTCCGGGGGTGACCGTCGATCGGCAGTGCGGTTCGTCGCAGCAGGCGGTGCATTTCGCCGCGCAGGCCGTGCTGTCGGGTACTTCCGACCTCGTGGTGGCCGGCGGGGTGCAGAACATGAGCGCGATCCCGATCGGCAGTGCCCTGCTGGGGTCCGAGCAGCTCGGGTTCCCGGTGGCCTACGGGCCGGGGTCCGGTTCGCAGGGCTGGCAGCAGCGCTACGGGGACCAGGAGGTCACCCAGTTCCGCGGCGCCGAGCTCATCGCGGAGAAGTGGGGGATCAGCCGCGATGAGATGGAGGATTTCGCGCTGACCAGCCACGCCCGGGCGGTGCGCGCGATCGACGAGGGTCGGTTCGACGCGGAATGCGCCCCGCTGGGCGGGGTTTCGCACGATGAGGGGCCGCGCCGGGACACCGGCAAGGAGAAGTTGGCGGGTCTGCAGCCGCTGCAGCCGGACGGCCGGATCACCGCCGGGCTGGCCAGCCAGATCTCGGACGGATCCGCGGCGCTGCTGGTGGCCTCGCAGCAGGCGGTGGACCGCTGGGGCTTGCGCCCGCGGGCCCGCGTGCAGCACATCTCGGTGCGCGGCGATGACCCGGTCTTCATGCTCTCCGCCCCGATCGCGGCGACCCGGTACGCGCTGGACCGCGCCGGGCTCACCGAAGGCGACATCGACGTGGTGGAGATCAACGAGGCGTTCGCCAGCGTCGTGCTGGCCTGGTCGCGCGAGATCGACATCGATCCGGCGCGGGTCAATCCGAACGGCGGCGCGATCGCGCTCGGCCACCCGCTGGGTGCCACCGGGGCGAAGCTGATGACCTCGATGCTGGGCGAGCTGGAGCGCACCGGAGGCAGGTACGGGCTGCAGACGATGTGCGAAGGCGGCGGCACCGCCAACGTGACGATCCTCGAACGCCTCAGCTGATCCGGAGAGGAGCCCCATGCCCGTCAACCGCGCTTATGTCGGACGCACGTTCGACGCGCCCGAACCCTACGAGGTCACCCGGAGCAAGATCCGGGAGTTCGCCGACGCCCTCGGCGATCCGAACCCCGCTTACCGGAGTCCGGATGCGGCCCGCGATCTCGGCCATTCCGATGTGGTCGCGCCGCCGACGTTCGCGATCGTGGCCACGCAGGCCACGTCGGGTGCCAATCCGATCGCCGAACCGGATTTCGGGTTGGATTTCCGGATGGTGGTGCACGGCGAGCAGCGCTTCCACCACCGCAGGCCGATCCGCGCCGGGGATGTGCTCACCGCGCGGGGCCGCATCGCGGAGATCCGGGACGCGGGCCGCAACGAGCTGGTTCGGATGGAGACCGAATTGCGCGACGGTGGCGGCGATCTGGTGTGCACCGCGGTGAACGTGATCGTGTCGCGGGGGACCGCGGCCGGGAATGCTGAGGAGTGAGCGCGGTGGCGTCCGAAGTGGACTACGACGCGGTGGAAGTCGGCGATTCGATCGGCTCGCACGAATATCCGCTGCAGCGGCTGACTCTGGTGAAGTACTGCGGGGCGTCCGGTGACTTCAACGTGATCCACTGGAACGAGCGGCTGGCCAAGCAGGCCGGGCTGCCGGACGTGATCGCGCACGGGATGCTCACCATGGCCGAGGCCGGGCGGCTGCTCACCGATTGGGCCGGCGACCCGGGGGCGGTCGTGGAGTACGGGGTGCGGTTCGCGAAACCGGTTGTGGTGCCGGACGACGACACCGGAGTGCTGGTGCAGGTCGCCGGAACCGTGCAGGACAAGCTGGAGAAGCGGCAGGTCGGCGTGCAGCTGACCGCTTCGGTCGGCGAGGCTGACGTGCTCGCCGCGGCCACCGCCACGATCCAGTTGCGCTGACCCGCGGTCGGGTGCGGGCGGCCGCGCGGCGACCGCCCGCACCGGCTACCGCCCGGGGAAGCCGGAATCCTCCTCGGGCCGCTCGCTGATCGACGCCACTTCCTGGTGCAGCTGGGCGCCTTCGTCGACTGCGGTGCCGTCCCCGGCTCGCTGCGCGTCGGCCTGCACCTCGTTCACCAGCTCGGCCGCGGTTCCGTCGGCCACCAGATCGCGGTGCAGGTCCGCGTAGGCCTGCTCGTAGAGCGCCCGGAAGTCGTCGTCGGCCAGGAAGCGGTCCTTCAGCGCTCCGCTGCCACGCATGCCGCCGGGACCGCCGCCGCGGTCGTCGCCCCCACCGGGCGGACCGTCCGGCGGGCCGCCGCCGGGAGGTGGTCCGTCGGGCATGCGGCCGGAAGGCAGCATGTCCTCCATCGCGCCGAAGGACAGGTTCAGGTCCCAGGACAGCACCGTGAACCGCTCCTGCCCGGTGTCGTACCACAGGTAGTAGTTGTTGCCGGGGCCGTCCATGGCGTCGCCGTTGGACATCAGGTTCTGCAGCGCGAGGTAGCGGGCGAAGGACTGCACGTCCACGTGCTCGTCGAGTTCGGCGGCGAACTCCGCGTCGTCGGACTCCGCGATGAAGCGCAGCAGGTTCATCACCGGCTGCAGGTCGTAGGTCCCCTCGCCGTTGAGCTGCTCGAACGCCTCCTCGTAGTCCGTGGGGTCATCCCCGAGGTAGTCCAGCGAGCCGTTCGCCCTGGCCTTGTACAGCACTCCGCCGCCGCGCTGCTCCGCCCAGGCCGCGTCCGGCGCGTCCAGCACCATCCGCGGCACGGCCGTCCCGCCGTTGACGCCGAACGAGGTGAGTCCGTGGTCCTGCGTGGTCTGGCCCGCCGCGGCCGTCATCTCCAGCGCCAGGGCCTCGTTGAGCGCGGTGTCCGACCCGCCGGCCGCCGGGCGCAGGGCGATCTCGCTGTGCCCCTGGTAGGCGCGCCCGGCGGAGAACTCCTCGAAGCTGATCAGCCACGGCAGCTTCTCCGGCTCGGCCTCGGACAGCTGCACCATGCCTGGACCGCCGCCTCCGCCCGAACCGCCGCCTCCCGGACCACCACCGCCGCCGGGACCGCTGCCCTGCTCGTCCCCGCGCAGGCTGGACAGCGTCGAGTTCCCCTTCAGCCGCAGTCCCACGTCCGGCACGCTCGTCCCGTCGATGGTGATGTCCGCGCGGATGAAGTCCTTCTCGCCCTCCTCGCGGAAAGTGCGCATCATGTCGGCGTATTCGGCCCGGTCGAAGTCCACCCGGATGTCGTGCTGCCCGCCGTCGAACCGGTCGCCGGCTCCGGCGATGTTCTCGGTGACGGTCGCCGGCGGCACCGGTTCCGCGTCGAAGTACGGCCGCACCCGGGCCTGGCCGAACACCAGCAGCAGCACGACCAGTCCCGCGCACACGACCGCGGGGGTCTTCCAGTAATGGCGCAACCGGACCGGGATGCGGTGCTTGAGCCGGGTCCTGCGCCGCGGGGCGGCATCCGGTTCACCGTGCGGGAATGCCACGTCACATGTCCGTCTGGTCGTAGCCGGTCAGCACGGTGGCCTTCTGCCCGGCGTTGATCCCGCGCAGCTGCTCGACCAGGGCGGAGGGCGCGACGCCCTTCTTCATCCGGGCCGTGTAGGCCATTTCCAGCAGCGAGCCGCCGCGCACGGTCTCGGTGCTGATCAGCTCGTACTCGTCGGTGCACCGGATGAGCACGTCGTCGATCATCCCGGTGTAGTCGTCGCCGTCCGCGGGCACCTGCACCTTCACCACCTGGCGCTGCACGTTCAGCGCGAACCAGTTGAACCGGTGCATGAGCAGGATGACCGCGCAGATCACCAGCGTGGCGATGGCCGCCAGCGTGTAGAACCGCGTGCCGCAGGCCATGCCCAGGGCCATGACCAGGAAGATGAAGCCCACATCGCGGGTTTCCTTGATGGCGTTGCGGAAGCGCACCACGGACAGCGCGCCGACGAGCGCGAACGCGCGGGCGATGTTCGAGCCCACCACGAGCATGATCAACGCGATGAGCATGCCCAGGATGATCAGCGTGTGCACGTAGCTCTGGCTGTAGGAGATGTTGCGGTGGCTGGCCCGGTAGGTCCAGGCGACGGTGAGGCTGCAGGCGAACGCCAGGGTCAGGGCCAGGACCACGTCCAGCACGCTGAAGGTCCCGGACAGGTCGGTGAATCCGAAATCGAGGTTCATGGGAGAAGACCGAGCACTTTCGCTGATCGGGGGAGCGGGGCGTCAGCCGGCGTCGCCGACCGGGTCCGCTTCGGGTAGGTGGAACACCGAGCGCGGCGCCAAGCCGTGCGCTTCCACGCTCTGGCAGTACTTGGAGATCCGCTGGATCTGCAGCCGGTGCCGCGCGGCCATGTCGGTCACCCAGTACGGGGCGCGCTCATTGGCCTTGACCTCCAGCACGGCGTAGGCCGGGTTGATGATGTAGCGGCTCTCCGACTCCGAGCGCAGGTCGAAGTCGCGGTCCCGGCCGCGCACCCGGTGGTCCAGGGTCACGCGCAGTCCCAGATCCGCGCCGGTGCCCACGTAGGGTTCCCTGCGGTACCCGGTCATCGCGATCGGGCGCAGGTCCAGGCGGGTGATCAGGTCGAGGACCTCGTCCACGAAGGACTGCTCGGCGCCCGGGTGCTCGACGCGGACGCGGCGGTCGCAGAGGTCGCGCGCCAGGTGGTACGGCAGCAGGACCCGGCGCTTCTGGGTCACCCGGTTCACGCGCTGCTTGATCTCCACCGAGACCGGCGCCTCGTCCGGGGAGTCGCCGAGTTCGCCGTAGCGGCGGATCCGCAGCTTCCGGCGGAACTTCAGCCCTTCGATCTTCTCGTAGTAGAAGCGCAGCCGCCGGGTGTCGTAGTACAGGCTCCACACGCCGTATCCGGTCGACCCCGCGTTGTGATCGGTCGTCATCCGCGCCGCGAGTTCGGCGCGCACCTCGTCGACCCGGGAGGTCGGGACCAGGTACTTCAACTCATAGCGGTTGAACGCGTGCAGTGCGCTCGGCGCGCGCAACCGGCTCCCGTGCTCGCGCACACCGTCCGGGGTGCTCGTGCTCGTCGTCTCGTCGCGCGCCGTGCGCGACCGCCGTGCCGGGAACGTGGCCGCCCCCTTTCCTCCTGGTGAACGTCTGGAGGAAACCTACGGGTGCGGCCTGGGAACGAGCGGGGCGTCGTGTGTGCACGAGCTGGGAATCCCCGGGTGAAGACCGTGCTGCGCTGCGATGATGCGGGGACGGTCGGTGCGGTGCGGTCCCGAGCACACCGTTGCCGAGCCCGAGCGCACCGCTCAGCCCCGGTGCAGCAGCTCGCGGTGCCGTCGGGGCGTGCCGAACAGCTGCTGCCCGGAGTGCGCCCGCTTGAGGTGCAGGTGCGCCTCGTGCTCCCAGGTGATCCCGAGACCGCCGTGCATCTGCACCCCTTCGGCGGCCACCGCGGAATAGGCTTCGCAGCAGGCGGATTTGGCCATCGAAGCCAGCTGCTCGGCCTGCTCGTCGCCGGTGGACACCGCCCAGTTCGCCGCCCAGCACAGCGAGTACGCGGCCTCGGTGGCCACGTGGCAGTCGGCCAGCCGGTGCTTGAGCGCCTGGAACGAGCCGATCGGGCGGCCGAACTGCTCGCGGGTCTTGGTGTAGGCGACGATCTCCGGCAGCCAGCGCCGCGCCGCACCGATCTGCTCGGTGGCCACGGCCGCGGCGGCCACGGCTCGGCAGCGCCGGAGCACCGCGGCGCCGCAGCCGGCGGAGCCGAGCAGCCGCGCGGGGGCGGCGTCCAGCCGGACTTCGCCGAGTTCGCGGGTGCGGTCCATCGGCACCGAGGCGGTGGTCCGCGCCGGTGCGGTGAGTTCGAACAGCGCGGGGCCGGTTCCGGCGGCTTCGGCCGCGACCAGCAGCACGTCCGCGCGGGCCGCGTCGAGCACGTGCACCTTGTGCCCGGTCAGCGACCATTCGCCGTCCCGCTCGGTGGCGGTGCAGTCGAAACCGCCCTCCGGCCAGTCGTTCCCGGGTTCGGACCAGGCCAGTGCCGCGATCCGCTCGCCGGAGGCGATGCCGGGCAGCAACCGCTGGCCGGCCTGCTCATCACCGGTGGCGAGCACGGCCTGCGCGGTGAGGATCGGGCTGCCCAGGAATGGGCCGGGCACGAGCTGCGCGCCCAGCGCCTCCAGCACGATCATCGACTCCAGCAACCCGTAGCCGGCCCCGTCGAACCGCTCGGGTACCGCCAGCGACGGCGCGCCCAGCTGCTCGGACAGCAGCTGCCAGGTCTGCTCGTCGAACGCGGACGAGGTGTCCTCGGGCGGCAGCACTCGCGGATGCCCGCTGCGCGCAGCCAACTTGCCCGCGATCTCCTGCAACTGGCGCTGCTCATCAGTAAAGGTGAAATCCATGGTTCCCCTCGGACACTGTTGCACAAGGCGTGCGGGGCGGTGCGGCTAGCGGAGTCCCTTCACGCCGCCTCGGTCCGCCGAGCCCCGGTCGATACGTCGCGCTGGGGCTGTCCTCCCGAGGCGGCGTCCGCGGACCCGCGGCGGTGCCGGTTGATCGGTGCGGCGGAAGCGGCTGCCGCCGCTCGAAAGCGAGCCCTGCACAAGCGGTCACGCCGCACCGATGTTGGCGTCCGGGTTGTCGGTGAGTTCGCGGGCCACCCGCCTCCGGTGCCAGTCCGGTGTGCCCCAGGACCTGCGCAGCGCTTCGGTCCGGAGCAGCCACAGGTGCAGCTCGTGCTCGGAGGTGTAGCCGATCGCGCCGTGCAGTTGCAGCGCGGTGCGCGCCGCCCGGTGCGCGGCTTCCCCGGCGACGATCTTGGCGGCCGACACGTCGAGCGCACCGGGCCGCAGCGCGGCGCCGCGCACCACCGGGCGGGCATGCTGCAGGCCCAGCAGCACGTCGGCGAGCTGGTGCTTGACGGCTTGGAACTCGCCCACCGGTTTGCCGAACTGCTCGCGCTGCCGGACGTGCTCGGTGGCCAGCTCCAGGCAGCGCGTGCCGAGTCCGAGCAGGTACGCGGCGCAGCCGAGCACGCCGAGGTCGAAGGCCCGGGCGAAGTCGTGCTGCTGCACCACCGGCGCCTGCCCGGCGTCGACCCGGAACAGCCTGCGCGCCGGGTCGGCGGCCTGGTATCGCACCGGCTCGTGCGGGGTGACCGCCCGGACCTGCTCGTCGCAGACGAGGACCACATCGCTGCGGTCGGCGTCCAGGGCCAGCGGTACGTGCTCGTGCACCGCCGCGCTGGCCACGGCGACACCGGCCGCCAGATCCGACGGCAGCGCGGAGTCGGCCGGCTGGAGCAGCGCCGGGGCGAAGGCCAGCGATTCGACCAGCGGACCGGGGGTTCCGGCCCGGCCGAACTGCTCCAGGCAGGCCGCGAGTTCCACCGGTCCCAGGCCCAGACCGCCGTCCGACTCGGCGACCAGCAGGCCGCTGACGCCCATCGCGGCGAGCTCGCGCCACAGCTCGCGCCAGCGCTCGCCGTCGCCGTGCGCCCAGTCGGTGGTCACGTCGGCCGGCCCTGCCTTGGTCAGCAGGTCGTGCAGGGCACCGGTCATGTCCTGCTGCTCGGTGTCCGGGGTGAACTTCACCGCGCCCCCTTGGGAAGTCCTAGCAGCCGTTCGGCCGCGACGTTGCGCTGCACCTCGTTGGTGCCCGCGTAGATCGGTCCGGCCAGCGCGAACAGGTGTCCGTCCTGCCAGCGCCCTGCGGCGGGCGCGTCCGGCCCGGTGAGTTCGGCCAGCGGTCCCTGCAACCGCAGGCCGAGTTCGTGCAGTTCGAGGTCCAGTTCGGACCAGAACAGCTTGTTCAGGCTGGCCTCGGCGCCGACCTGGCCGCCCTCGGCGATCTTGGTGACGGTCTCGAAGGTGGCCAGTCGGTACGCCTGCGCGTCGATCCACGCGTCGACCACCCGTTCGCCGGTGGGCGTGTCGTCCAGCGCCCCGGGTTCGCGCAGCAGGTCCCGCGCGGTGGCCAGGAACCGGCCCGGACTGCGCAGGGTGAGCCCGCGTTCGTTGCTGGCGGTGCTCATCGCGATGCGCCAGCCGTCGCCGGGTGTGCCGATCACGTCGGCGTCCGGGACGAACACCTCGTCCAGGGCCAGCTCGGCGAAGGCGGGTTTCCCGTCCAGGCGTTGGATGGGGCGCACCGTGACACCGGGTGCGTCCAGCGGGAACATGAAGTAGCTCAGCCCGCGGTGCCGCTGCTGCTCGGGATCGGTGCGGAACAGGCCGAAGGCGCGGTCGGCGAACGCCGCGCGCGAGCTCCACGTCTTGAGCCCGGACAGCAGCCAGCCGCCGTCGGTGCGGCGGGCGCTGCTGCGCAGCCCGGCCAGATCGCTCCCGGCACCCGGTTCGGACCAGGCTTGCGCCCAGATCTCGGTTCCCGCGGCGATTTCCGGCAGGATCCGTGCGCGCTGCTCGTCGGTCCCGTTCTGTAGCAGGGTGGGCGCGAGCAGGAAGAGCCCGTTCTGGCTCACCCGGCCCGGCGCCCCGGCCGCGTAGTACTCCTCTTCGAACAGCACCCACTGCAGCAGGGTGGCTTCGGCGCCGCCGTACTCGCGGGGCCAGGACACCGCGGAGAGCCCGGCCGCGTGCAGCCGCTGCTCCCACGCGCGGTGCTGCTCGAACCCTTCGGCCGTCTCCAGCGATGCGAGCGGCTCCGCGGGGACGTTGGTGCGCAGCCATTCCCGGACGTGATCGCGGAATGCGATGTCCGCATCGGACAGTGCTAGATCCACGCCGCTCACCCCTCGGAGGATTTCTTCATCGACCGCGCGTTCATCCCGCTCAGCGAGTCCTGGCCGACTTCGGCGTTGTGCGCGTGCGCGAAGTGGTGCAGGCCGAACACCGAGTCCATACCCGCGCGCATGCCCATCTGGTCCTCGGCCTGGTTGACCGCCTGCTTGGTCAGCGACAGGCCGAACCCGGGCATGGTGGCGATGCGGTCGGCGAGCTCACCGGTGGTGGCGTCGAGCTCGTCGCGGGGCACGACCCGGTTGACCATGCCCAGCTCGTGCGCGCGTTGCGCGGTCATCCGGTCGCCGGTGAACAGGAACTCCTTGGCCGCGCGCGGGCCCATCACCCAGGGGTGCGCGAAGTACTCGACGCCGGGGATGCCCATGCGCACCACCGGGTCGGCGAAGAACGCGTCGTCGCTGGCGACGATGAGGTCGCAGATCCAGGCGAGCATGAGCCCGCCGGCCACGCACGCGCCGTGCACCGAGGCGATCGCGGGTTTGGGCATCTCCCGCCACCGGCGGCACATGCCGAGGTAGACCTCCTGCTCGCGGGCGAACCGGGACTGCCCGCCGGTGTGTCGGGTGTGGTCCCACCACAGGCCCGCTCGCCGCTCGAAGCTGACGTCCGCGTCCCGGCCGGGCGAGCCGATGTCGTGGCCCGCGGAGAAGTGGTCGCCCGCGGCCCGCAGCACGACGACCTTCACCTCGTCGTCGTCGGCGGCGCGGTAGAACGCGTCGTCGAGGGCGTAGGTCATCGCCGAGTTCTGCGCGTTGCGGTACTCGGGGCGGTTGAGGGTCACGACCGCCACCTGGTCGCGGCGTTCGTAGTGGACGGGCTCGTCTGCGGCCATCTGCGCGCTCCTCGGTCGGATGTGCGGTTGCGGCTGGCGCGTTGCGCGCTGTTCGCCGATCCGGGCCCGAGGTTAGCTGAACAAGCAAATGCTTGGTAGAGTCCCGGCTCGGGAGAACTCCGGGAGGCGATGTGGACCTCACCGACAGCGCGGCCGATTCCGCGTTCCGATCCGAGGTACGTCAATGGCTCGACGACCACTTGACCGGCGAATTCGCGGCAGCGGGCGGTATCGGCGGGCCCGGTCGCGAGCACGAGGACTTCGAGCTGCGGTTGGCTTGGGACCGGTTGCTGGCCGAGCACGGCTGGACCTGCCTGAGCTGGCCGCGCGAGTACGGTGGCCGGGAGGCCACGACTGAGCAGCAGATCATCTTCCACGAGGAGTACGCGCGGGCCAACGCCCCGGTGCGGGTGGGGCACATCGGCGAGGAGCTGCTGGGGCCCACGTTGATCGCGTTCGGCACCGAGCAGCAGCGCGCCCGCTTCCTGCCCGGAATCGCCGGGGTGCGCGACCTGTGGTGCCAGGGCTATTCGGAACCGGGCGCCGGATCCGACCTGGCCGCGGTGTCCACGGCGGCCGAGCTGGACGGGGACCGCTGGGTGGTGCATGGGCAGAAGGTGTGGACCTCGCTGGCCCAGCACGCCGACTGGTGCTTCGCCGTGGTGCGCACCGAACCGGGGAGCAGCAGGCACGCGGGCCTGTCCTATCTGCTGATCCCGATGGACCAACCCGGCGTGCAGGTGCGCCCGATCGTCCAGCTGACCGGGACCTCGGAGTTCAACGAGGTCTTCTTCGACGGCGCCACCACCGCCGCGGACAACGTCGTCGGCGAACCCGGGCAGGGCTGGCGGGTGGCGATGGGCACGCTCGGTTTCGAGCGCGGCATCGGCACCGTCGACCAGCAGGTGGTGTTCCGCCGCGAGCTGGCCGCCATCACCGAGCTCGCCGAGTCCAACGGCGCCGCGCAGGATCCGGTGCTGCGCGACCGGATCGACCGCGCGCACATCGGCCTGGAGGCGCTGCGCTGCACGGTGCTGCGCATGCTGTGCGGCGACACCCCGGCCGGCCCGCAGTCCTCGGTGGTGAAACTGGTGTGGTCGTCGTTCCACCGCGGCCTGGGTGAACTGGCTCTGGACGTCGCCGGCGCCGACGGGCTCACCGCCCGAGGCGCGCCGTACGACCTGGACACCTGGCAGCGCCTGTTCCTGTTCACCCGCGCCGACACCATCTACGGGGGCTCGGACGAGATCCAGCGCAACATCGTCGCCGAGCGGATCCTCGGCTTGCCCAAGGGGAATTGATCCGGGCCACGGAGGATTCCCGCACCGCACCACCTGGAGGAGCGCATGACCGCCGCACCCCAACCACCGCCCGCCAGCGGCCTGCTGCGGGGCAAGACCGCGGTGATCACCGCGGCGGCAGGCAGCGGGATCGGCTCCGCGGCCGCGCGCCGGATGCTCGACGAGGGCGCCCGCGTGCTCATCAGCGACCACCACGAGCGCAGGCTGGAAGCCACCCGCGCCGAGCTGGCGGCGCTGCCGGGAGCCGAGGTGGCCGCGGTGCGCTGCGATGTCACCGACGAGGAGCAGGTGCATGCCCTGCTGGACACCGCGGCGGCCGAGTTCGGCGGGATCGACGTGTTCGTGAACAACGCCGGCCTCGGCGGCACCGCCTCCATCGTGGACATGACCGACGAGGAATGGGGTCGTGTGCTGGACGTCACGCTCAACGGGGCGTTCCGCTGCACCCGGGCCGCGGTGCGCCGGTTCCGGGAGCAGGGCGGTGGGGGAGCGGTGGTGAACAACGCCTCGGTGGTCGGTTGGCGCGCGCAGGCCGGGCAGGCGCACTACGCGGCGGCCAAGGCCGGAGTGATGGCGCTGACCCGGTGCGCGGCGATGGACGCGGCCGAGTTCGGCGTCCGGATCAACGCCGTGGCACCGAGCCTGGTGATGCATCCGAACCTGGCGAAGGTGACCGACGACGACATGCTGGCCGAACTGGAGTCGCGGGAGGCGTTCGGCCGCTCCGCCGAGCCGTGGGAGGTGGCCAACGTGATGGTCTTCCTGGCCAGCGATTACTCCTCCTACCTCACCGGCGAGGTGCTCTCGGCCAGCAGTCAGCATCCGTGACGACCGTGTGCAACAGGCCCGCTGGGCGGTGCCGGTGGGAGAGCCTTTCCACGCCGCCCCGGTCCTCCGAGCCAGCCATGCGCGGCGCCGGGGCCGTCCTGCCGAGGCGGCCGCTGAGAACCCCCGGCGGTGCGGGTTGATCGGTGGGGTGGAAGCGGCCGCCGCCGCTCGGAACAAGCGGTTCCCCGCTGTGCGGGCCCGCCAGGCCTGAATCGTGCCCCTCTGGGAGAATGGACCATGTGGTGACTACCAAGCGCTTGTCCGCCCGTGGTGGCGGGACTCGGGAATCCGGCGGTTCGCAGCGTCGGGCGGAACTTCTGGCGATCGCGGCGGAACTCTTCGCCACGCGCGGCTTCCTGGCCACCACGGTGCGCGAGATCGCCGACGAGGCCGGCATCCTGTCCGGCAGCCTCTACCACCACTTCGACTCCAAGGAGTCGATGGCCGATGAGATCCTGCGCGGCTTCCTGGAGCCGCAGCGCCGCGCCTACCAGCAGGTGCTGCGCGAGGCCACCGATCCGCGCACCGCCCTCGCCGAGCTGGTCCGGCAATCCTTCCGCGCGCTGCAGGACAACCACGCGGCCATCGCCATCTTCCAGAACGAGTCGAAGTACCTGGCCCAGTACGAGCGGTTCGGCTACCTGCGCAAGGCGGCCAACGAGTTCGAGCGCACCTGGACCCGGGTGCTGCAGGACGGTCAGCGCGAAGGCGTGTTCCGCGCCGACCTCGACGTCAAGCTCACCTACCGGTTCATCCGGGACATGGTCTGGACGAGCGTGCACTGGTACAACCCGAAGGGGAAGCTGGCCGCGGAGACGATCGCCGAGCAATACATCAGGATCCTGTGCGAAGGGATCGTCCAGCCGGAGTGAGCCCGGTCAGCACCCGTTCGGCCTCGGCGGCCACCTCGCCGATGAGCTCGGCGCAGGTGGGCAGTTCGTCCACCATGCCCACCACTTGGCCGGCGGGCAGCACCCCGGATTCGGGGTCGCCGTCGACCAGGGCGCGCTTGATCAGCATCGGCGTGTTGGCCGCCAGCAGCACCGTGCTCCACGGCAGGCCCTGCGCCTTGCGCATCGCCTTGCCGTCGGCGAGCAGCTGCCGCCAGGTCATCGACGTCATCGACTTGAACGCGCGGGCTTGGCGCAGCGCGTCCGGCAGTCGCCGCAGCGCCGAGCGCCCCTGCACCCGGTCGGTGAGGCCGGTGCGCAACATCCGGTGCGGTAGACCGTCCACTTCGGACGTGACCAGGGTGTCCGCGGCGCTCGCGGCGAGGTAGCGGCGCTTGACCTCGTCGGGCACCCGGCTCTCCGCGGTGAGCAGGAACCGCGTGCCCATGGCGACCCCGCTTGCGCCGTAGCACAGCGCGGCCGCCAGTCCGCGGCCGTCGAAGAACCCGCCCGCGGCGATCACCGGGATGTCCACCGCGTCGACCACCTGCGGCAGCAGCAGCGTGGTGGCCACCGAACCGGTGTGCCCGCCGCCTTCGCCGCCCTGCACGAGCACCGCGTCGGCGCCCCACTCGGCGACCTTCTCCGCGTGCCTGCGCGCGCCCACCGACGGGATCACCACCACGCCCGCGTCCTTGAGCTTGTCGATGAGCGCGCGCTGTGGGGCCAGCGCGAAGGAGGCGACGGCCACGCCCTCCTGGATGAGCAGGTCGACGCGCTCCTCGGCATCGGCGGCGTCCGCGCGCAGGTTCACGCCGAACGGCTTGTCCGTGCGCTGCTGGACCTCGGCGATCGCCTCGCGCAGCTGCGGCACGGTCATCGTCGCCGAGGCCAGAATGCCCAGACCCCCGGCCTGCGAGGTGGCCGAGACCAGGCTGGGCCCGGCGACCCAGCCCATCCCGGTCTGCACCACCGGGTAGCGGATGCCGGTCAGTGCGCACAGCCGGGTGTGCAGCGGGTCGTCCGCGGTCACGCCGGCACCTCCTCGTGACGCAGTTCCTGCGGGTCCAGCTTCCGGATCAGCTCCAGCTCCCGCTCGGTGGGCAGCCGGGTCTCGGTGACCGCATCGGTGGCCAGGTCGAAGCCGGTGCGCTCGACGACTTGCTCGGTGCTGACCCCGGGATGCACCGAGCGCAGCCGCATGCTCGCGCCGGGGCCGGTGAAGTCGAGAACCGCGAGATCGGTGACCACCACGCGGACGTCGTGGAACGGCGCACCGCAGTCGGCGGCGCGGTCGTGCCCGATCCCGGCGACCAGGTCGACCGACTCGACGAACACGCGGGTGCTGTGCTTGGCCACCCAGTAGTTCGTGGTGTGGTTGACCGAGTTGCCCGGTGCGCCGCGGACCCCGACGAGCTGGGCCTTCGGCCGGTCCCACCCGCCGATGCGCGAGATGTTCTGGTTGCCGTACCGGTCGATCTGGCTCGCGCCCATCATCACCCGGCGGCGGCCGCCCGCGAGCGTGTCCAGCACCTTGCGGTAGGGCATCCAGCCCTCCACCTCGGCGGTGGATTCCTCGCCCAGCGCCGGGGTTTCGGCAATCAGCGCGGCTTCTCCGTCGGTGAGCAGCAGTTCCGGTGCGCTCGTCGAGCGGGCCAACCGTGCGCCCAGGGACGGGATCGCCCCGAACGGCGAGGCCAGCGCCCGTCCGGCGTCGCTGAAGCTGTCCGCGCACGCGACCGCGCACACCTCGGCGCGAGTAGCAGCGGTGCTCATGCCGGGACCTCCTGGTTCTCCTGGAAGGCCGCGACCGCGGCCTGGTAAGCGTCCTCGTCCCCGGACAGGAAGCGGTTCCGGAATTCCTCCCAGGCTCCGTCGGCGGCGCTGGCCGCGTAGTGGCTCTGGAACCGCTCGTCGCGGTCGTAGTCGGGAACGCAGCTGGTGAAGTGGGCCCCGTTGGGTGCGTGCACGACGCCGTCGGCGTACATCCGGTCGATCAGCAGCGATTGCAGCGGCCCCGTGCGCAGCAGCTCGTCGGTGTCCACGACCTGCTCGCAGCTGATGTAGCTGCGCTCGGCCGCGGCGCACATCACGTCGTCGAAGTACGGGTCGGGGCCGAGGTACTGCGCGTTGCCCGACCGGTCGGCCCGGTTGAGGTGCACCAGCGCGACATCGGGTTTCAGCGCCGGCATGGCGATCAGCTCCTCGCCGTCGGAGTACGGCGAGGTGACCGTGCGCAGCTCGGGGTTGAGCGCGGGCACGTCCGAACCGAGCCCCGCCCGGGTGGGCAGGAACGGCAGCCGTGCGGCCGCGGCGCGCAGGCCGGCCAGCACCATTCCCTCGTCGTACTCGGCCACCTGCACCGTTCCCGCCTGCCGCGCGGCGCGGAAGTGCGGGTCCAGCGCGATCGAATCCAGCGAGACGAAACCGAACACGACCTCGCGGACCTTGCCCGCCGCGCACAGCAGACCCACGTCCGGTCCGCCGTAGGAGATGACGGTCAGATCGCGCAGGTCCGAGCGCAGGATCGCCCGCACCAGCGCCATCGGTTTGCGGCGCGATCCCCAGCCGCCGATGGCCAGCGTCATGCCGTCCGACAGCCCGCCGACCACCTGGTCGGCGCTCATCAGCTTGTCTTGCACGGGAATTCCTCTCTGCGGGAAAGTCTCAGGCGCGCCCGGAGCCGTCCACGAACTCCGCGCGGGCGCGGTCGGCGACGCCGGAGAGGTTGAGCTCGAAGGTGAAGCCCTGCTCGAAGCGGTAGCTGCGGTGGACGTCGACCGGATCGATGCCGTTGAGCGCTTCCTTGGCCCGGCGGATCACCACCGGGTCCTTGGCCGCGATCTCGCCGGCCAGCTCCACCGCGGTGGCGCGCAGCTGGTCGGCGGGCACGACCCGCCAGACCGACCCGAAGTGCTCCAGCTGGTGCGCGCTGACGGTGCGCCCGGTGAAGAACAGGGTGCGCATCAGGTGCTGCGGGACGAGTCGGGCCAGGTGCGTCGCCGCGCCCAGCGCTCCGCGGTCGACCTCGGGCAGGCCGAACTCGGCGTCCTCGCTGGCGATCAGCACGTCGGAGTTGCCGGCCAGTCCGATGCCGCCGCCCAGGCAGAAGCCCTGCACCGCGGTGATCACCGGGACCGGGCACTCGTAGACGGCCCGGAAGGCCGCGTAGCAGCCGTGGTTGACCTCGACGAGCTTGGTGTGCCCCGGGTCGGCGGCCAGTTCCTTGATGTCCACACCCGCGTTGAACCCGCGTCCCTCCGCGCGCAGCACGACGGCCCGCGTGGTGGGGTCGGCGCCAGCGTCGCCCACCGCGGTGGCGAGCTCCTGCCAGCCATTGGCGGGCAGCGCGTTCACCGGCGGATGGTCGACGGTGAGCACCGCGATTCCGGATTCGAGGCGTTCGACCTGCGTGCCCATGTCACCTACCGAACCTAGCACTTGTTTGGTTTCCCGGTTACGGTAGCAACACCGGGCAGTGCGATCCAGCACGAGAAATCGCCGGTTCATTCCGGAACCGGCGGGCCCACGTGGACGGGAGGACCGATGATCTGCGCCGACCGGGTGGTCGTGGTGACCGGAGCCGCGCGCGGGCTGGGCCGGGCGCACGCCCTGGAGCTCGCCGAGCAGGGAGCCGCCGTCGTGGTCAACGACGTCGGGGTGGAGCTGAGCGGGTCCGGCGGTGACGACCGGCCCGCGAAGGAGGTCGCCGAGCGCATCGAGGAGCTCGGCGGCAGCGCCGCGGTGCACGGTGCCGACGTCGGCGACTGGCAGCAGGCGCGGGAACTGGTGCAGTTCGCCGTGCAGCGGTTCGGCAGGCTCGACGCGGTGGTGAACAACGCGGGCGTGGTGCGCGACCGGATGTTCGTCAACCTCTCCGAGCAGGAGTGGGACGACGTGCTGCGCGTGCACCTCAAGGGGCACGCCGCGGTGCTGCGGCACGCCGCCGAGCACTGGCGGGACCGCGCGAAGGCCGGTGAGCAGGTGGCGGCCCGCGTGGTCAACACGACCTCGGGTGCCGGATTGTTGGGCAGCATCGGGCAGACCAACTACGCGGCCGCCAAGGCGGGCATCGCCGCGCTGACCGTCAACGCCGCCGCGGAGCTGGCCCGCTACGGGATCGCGGTGAACGCGATCGCTCCGTCAGCGCGCACCCGGATGACCGAGGACGTCTTCGCCGGGATGATGGCCGAACCCGGTGACGGCGGATTCGACGCCATGGCACCGGAGAACGTCTCCCCGCTGGTGGCCTGGCTGGTCAGCGAGCAGTCCACCGGGGTGACCGGACGCGTGTTCGAGGTCGCCGGCGGGCGGATCGCGGTGGAGACCGGGTGGCGGCACGGACCGGCGCGCGAGGCCGACCGCCGGCACGCCGCGGCGGAGATCGGGACCGTGGTGCGCGAGCTGCTGGCCGAAGCGCCGGAGCCGGAACCGGTCTACGGCGCCTGATTCGCCGCCCGTTACCCGCCGGAACGTCCGCGCGTGCCGGTTCGCACGATCTACAATCGCCTGGCCCGAAGCGCACAGGGAACCGGAGGATCGCATGACCAGCGCACCGGATCGGCACGCGTGGACCGAGGCAGGGGTGTTCGAGGTCGCCGACGGCGTGCACCGGATCCCGCTGCCCATGCCCGGCGACGGGCTGCGCGCGGTCAACGTCTACGCGCTGCGCGACGGGGACGGGATCGTGCTCATCGACTCCGGCTGGGCGCTGGACAGTGCCCGGGAGCGCCTGGAATCCGCGCTGGCGCAGCTGGGATCCGGGCTCGACCGGATTCGCCGGTTCCTCATCACGCACGCGCACCGGGACCACTACTCGCAGGCCGTGCAGCTGCGCGCGGAGTTCGGCACCCCGATCTCGTTGGGGGCCGGGGAACTGCCCTCGATGCGCAAGGCACTGGACGGTGACCACTCCGACCAGCCGGACCGGCTGTTGCGCTGGGGCGCCCGCGATCTGCTCGGCCAGCTCGCGGAGTCCTTCGGCGAGCGCAATCCGGAGCGGGACCGGTACCTGGCCGAGCCGGACGAGTGGCTGGCGCCGGACGCGCGCATCGAGCTGGAGTCGCGGACGCTGTGCGTCGTGCCGACGCCGGGGCACACCCGCGGGCACGTGGTGTTCGCCGACGAGCAGGCCGGATTGCTCTTCTCCGGTGACCACGTGCTGCCGCACATCACGCCGTCCATCGGGGCGGAGGTGGCGCGGTCGGCGGCACCGCTGGCCGAGTTCTTGGACTCGCTGCAGCTGCTGGCCGCACGACCGGACGCGCGGCTGCTGCCCGCGCACGGACCGCCTACCGGCAGCGTGCACGAGCGGGTCGCGCAGTTGCTGGACCACCACGAGGCGCGGCTGGACAGCACCGCCCAGGTGGTGCGGGACGGTGCGTCCACGGCCTACGAGGCCGCGCTGCGGCTGGGCTGGACCCGGCGCGAGCGCGCCCTGCTGGACCTCGACCTGGTCAACCAGGTGCTGGCGGTCGGCGAGACCGAAGCGCACCTGGAAGTGCTGGTGCGGCGGGGGGTGCTGCGGAGCGAGGGCGCGGGCCGGCCCGAGCGGTACCGGCCCGCGACCTGATCGGCCCCGGCTGCCCGGGCGGGCTCAGCCGTCGGAACGGCCGGAGCCCAGCAGCAGCCGCACGGTCAGTTCCAGCCGGTTGGACACATCGGAGGCCGAGGATCGCCGGGTCACCCACGCGACCAGGTTGGACAGCCACACGTCGCCGATGACGCGGGCGATGGCCTTCTCCTCCTCGGTGGGATCCTCCTCGGCCATGGCCTTGGTGAACAGCCGCTCGACCAGGGCCGCCACCGTGTCCACTTCGTTGGCCGCGGACGTGTCCGCGAACATGAACGCGCGGGTCATCGCCTCGGTCAGCTGCGGGTTGCGCTGCAGCGCGCGCGTGGTGCGCCCGAGCACGTACATGACGCGCTCGTACGAGTTCTCACCCGGGATGCGCGTGCGGTCGAGCTTGTTCTGCGCGCGCTCGAACTCCCGGGCCAGTCCGGTGACCAGCAGGTGGATCTTGGACGGGAAGTAGCGGTACAGGGTGCCGAGCGCGACGTCCGCCTTCTCGGCGACGGTCCGCATCTGCACGGCGTCGTAGCCGCCCTTGCCCGCCAGGGCGATCGTTGCGTCGATGATCCGCTTGCGGCGTTCGTTCTGGGCCGTGGAACCGGCCTCGTCGTCGTGGAGAGCCTGCAGGACGCTGCGCGAGGTGCCTTCCATCCGAGTCGGTCCCCTCAGTAATCGGTCGTGCTCCGTGTTCGTCGCCACTCGGTACCTCGGTCGACCACCCCGACGGGTTAAGGTGATCGACGTGGTCCGATCGAAACATGTTCCAGTCTACCGAGCCGGTCGACTCGAAGCGGTGTGAGGTGAATCGTGCGAATCGCGCTGCTGTCGTACCGCAGTAAGCCGCACTCCGGCGGCCAGGGCGTGTACGTCCGCCACCTCAGCCGCGGCCTCGCCGAGCTCGGCCACCACGTCGAGGTGCTTTCCGGGCAGCCGTACCCCCAGCTCGACGCTGGTGTGGCGCTGACGCCGGTGCCGAGCCTGGACCTCTACGCGGAGCCCAACCCGTTCCGCACCCCGCGCCCGCGGGAGATCCGCGACGGGATCGACCTGCTGGAAGTCGGCGGGATGTGGAGCGCGGGCTTCCCCGAGCCGCTCACGTTCAGCCTGCGCGCCGCGCGGCTGCTGCGCGCTCGCGCGCACGAGTTCGACGTGGTGCACGACAACCAGTGCCTCGGTTACGGCCTGCTGTCGGTGCAGCGCTCCGGGATGCCGCTGGTGGCCACCGTGCACCACCCGATCAGCCACGACCGCCGGGTGGACCTGGCCAACGCGCGGGGATGGCGGCGCATCGGCCTGCGGCGCTGGTACGGGTTCGTGAAGATGCAGGCCAGGGTGGCGCGGCGGATCCCGCAGCTGCTGACCGTGTCCGAATCCTCGGCCGGCGACATCAGCCGTGACTTCGCCGTCGCCCGTGACCAGCTGCAGGTCGTCCCGCTCGGTGTGGACGCCGACGTCTTCCGCCCGCCGCAACAACCCCGCGTCCCGGGCCGAATCGTGGCCATGGCCAGCGCGGACACCCCGATGAAGGGGATCGGGCCGCTGTTGGAAGCCGTGGCCAAGCTGCGCACCGAGCGCGCGGTGGAGCTGGTGCTGGTCGCCAAACCCATTCCCGGCGGACCCACCGAGCAGCTCATCGACGAACTGGCCATAGGCGATGTGGTGCGCACCGTCAGCGGGATCGGTGACGCCGAGCTCGCCGACCTTTTCGGTTCGGCCGAGGTCGCTTGTGTTCCCTCGCTGTACGAGGGCTTCTCGTTACCCACCGTGGAGGCCATGTCCTGCGCGACCCCGCTGGTGGCCAGCAGGGCCGGGGCGATCCCGGAGGTCGCCGGACCCGACGGCTTGTGCGCCGACCTGGTCACCCCCGGCGATCCCGAGGCCCTCGCGGCGGGCCTGGCCGGCCTGCTGGAGTCCCCGCGGCGCAGGCGGCAGCTCGGCGAGGCCGGCCGGCAGCGGGTGCTGGAGAAGTACAGCTGGAAGTCGGTGGCCGCGGCCACGGTCGACTGCTACGCCGAGGCCGTCGAGCGGACCTCGTACGCCCGCGCGCGCCGGTGAGCGCCGCATTTCGAGAACCCGAGGAGGACTGACGCGTTGCTGACGGTGGATTTCGACAAGCTGGGGGTGCGCCCCGGACAGCGGGTGCTGGACCTGGGCGCGGGTGCCGGGCGGCACTCCTTCGAGCTGTACCGGCGCGGGGCCGACGTGGTGGCCTACGACCAGGACGCCGCCGAGCTGGAGCAGGTCGACGAGATGTTCGCGGCGATGAAGGCCGAGGGCCACGTCCCGGACGGGGCGCAGGCGCAGGCGGTCGTCGGTGACGCGCTGGCGCTGCCGTTCCCGGACGGGCACTTCGACTGCGCGATCGCCTCCGAGATCATGGAGCACATCCCGGACGACACCGCGGCGATGGACGAGCTGGTCCGCGTGGTGCGCCCCGGCGGCCGGGTGGTGGTGACGGTGCCGCGCTACGGGCCGGAACGGGTCTGCTGGGCGCTGTCCGACGAGTACCACGAGGTCGAGGGCGGCCACGTGCGCATCTACACCGCGGGCGAACTCATCGGCAAGCTCGCCGATTCCGGGCTGCGCCCGGCGTTCCACCACCACGCGCACGCGCTGCACGCGCCGTACTGGTGGATCAAGTGCGCGGTGGGCACCGAGAACGACGGCCACCCGCTGCCGAAGCTCTACCACCGGTTCTTGGTGTGGGACCTGATGCAGCGGCCGTGGATCACCCGCACCGCCGAGCGGCTGCTCGACCCGGTGATCGGCAAGAGCCTGGCCGTGTACCTGGGCAAGCCGGGAGCCGCCAGTGCCGCGGGCTGACCTGCCGGCCCTGCCGGGCGTGCTCCGTGCCGAGGACATCGCCCGCACCGGTCGGTCCATCGCCGCGGTGCAGCAGGAATCCGGCGCGATCCCGTGGTTCCCGGGCGGGCACGTGGACCCCTGGGACCACGTCGAGTCGGCGATGGCGATGGCCGTGGCAGGCCTCGCCGACGACGCCGCTCGCGCCTACGAATGGCTGCGCACCACCCAGCGCGCCGACGGTTCTTGGCCGCTGCAGGTGCGCGACGGGGTGGTGGAGGATGCCGCCGCCGACACCAACTTCTGCGCCTACCCGGCGGTGGGCGTCTGGCACCACGTGCTGCTCACCGGGGACGACGCGTTCGCCGCGCGGATGTGGCCGATGGTGCGCGCGGCGGTGGACTTCGTGCTCACCGCGCAGCGCGAGCGGGGCGAGATCGACTGGGCGGTCAACGCGTTCGGCGATCCGGCGGGCGAGGCGCTGCTGTCCGGCTGCTCCAGCATCCACCACGGCCTGCGGTGCGCGCTGGCGCTGGCCGACCGGGTGGGTTCGCCGCAGCCGGGCTGGGAGATCGCGCTGGGCAAGCTCGCGCACGTGCTGCAGACGCACCCGGAGGCGTTCACCGAGAAGTCCCGTTATTCGATGGACTGGTATTACCCGGTGCTCGGCGGTGCGCTGCGCGGCGCGCCCGCCGAGCAGCGCATCGCGCAGCGCTGGGACGATTTCGTAGTCGACGGCCTGGGCGCGCGCTGCGTGGACGACCACCCCTGGGTCACCGGCGCCGAGACCTGCGAGCTGGTGCTGAGCCTGGACGCGATCGGCGCGGACGGCCCGGCCGCCGAGCTGCTGGCCGCCATGCAGCACCTGCGCGATCCGGACGGTTCGTACTGGACCGGGTACGTCTACGCCGACGGCAAGCGCTGGCCGGAGGAGTGCTCGACCTGGACCGCCGGAGCCGTGGTGCTCGCCGCCGACGCGCTGAGCCGGACCACCGCGGCCAACGGCATCTTCCGGGGCCGCGATCTGCCTGCGGGGATGCCGGTGACCGGTGGGCGCTGCTGCACGCTGCAGAACACCTCGCGCGGCTGACGGGTCGGCGTCAGGGCAGCGATCCCGCGCTGCCGGTGGTGCGGCGCAGCACGCGCAGCGAGCCGGTCACCGCGGTCTCGGTGAACGCGCCGGTGTCCAGCGCGCGGCAGTAGATGCGGTACGGGGCCTGGCCGCCGTCTGCGGGATCCGGGAAGACGTCGTGGATCACCAGCGCGCCGCCCGGCGCGACCCAGTGCGCCCACGCCTCGTAGTCGGCGGCCGCCGCGTCGTCGGTGTGCCCGCCGTCGATGAACAGCAGGGACAGCGGCTGCCCCCACATGCGGCCGACCTCCCGCGAGCGGCCGACGATGGCAGTGACCTCGTCCTCCAGGCCCGCCGCCGCGATCGTGGCGCGGAAGCGGCCGAGCGTGTCCAGCCGGCCCGCCGCGGGGTCGACCAGCTGCGGATCGTGGTACTCCCAGCCCGGTTGGTGCTCCTCCGACCCGCGGTGGTGGTCGACGGTCACCACCCGACCACCGGTCACCCGCGACGCGGCGGCGAGGTAGATCGTCGACTTCCCGCAGTACGTGCCGATCTCCGCGGCCACCCCGGTTCCGAGGTGCTGCAGCGCCGCCGCGTGCAGCGCGCGCCCCTCGTGCGGCGGCATGAACCCGGTCGCGGCCTCGGCGGCCGCGGCCAGCTCCGGGGGCAGCGGTGGGTGCTGGGCGTGCTCGACTGCCGGTCCCCGGGTCACTGTGTCCTCCTCGCCGTGCGATGCGCGTTCCGGCGGAAGACTACCTGCTGAACCGGACCGTTCCCGTAGAACCCGTTGCAGTAGCCGCTCAGCAGGTGTTGCCGCACTTGAGGCAGACCATGCCCGCGCCGTCTTGGCGCGGGATCGGCGCGTGATCCCCACCGAACGGGCACTCGTCCATCCGCGGGATGCGGTCCCGCGGCGGGCGGCCGGGCGCGGGGGCGCAGGTGCGCGGGGCCCGTGCCGCCCGGGCAGCCGGGCGGACATCGGAGCGGGCGCGGTCGCAGGGGAGATCCGGGCGCTGCCGGGCGCTGACGGCCGCCGAGCGCTGCGGTGTCCGTCTCGGCGGCCGGTCGTCGGGGTTCGGCACGAAGATCAAGTGTGCCGAACGGCCGGGTCCCCGGCACACCCGCCGTACGGGGGCGGTGGTTCAGCCGGGATCCACCGCGGTATCGATCCGGGCCCGCAGCGCCGCGCAGGAGCCGCCCGCGGTCCCGGTCAGTTCCGGGCACCGCGCCGCGGCATCGCCGGTCCACTGGATGCTGGTGTGCTGCGGGCTGTTCTTGCGCGCGAGGACCCGGGCCCCGCACGTCGTGCATTCCACCGGCCGCAGACCGCCGGTGAGCTGCTCCTCGCGGTCCGCGGCGGTGCGCCTGCGCACCCGGTCCCGCTCGGCGGGCCGGTCGGCGAGGTCCGGTGCCTTCGCCCAGCCGCTCACCGCGCCGCCTCTGCGGGGTCGCCGGCGTCCGCGGCCGCCTCTTGCGCGGCCGCCAGGTTCTCCTGCACTTCGCGCTCCCAGGCCTCGTTGGCGCGCGTGGTGTCCACTTCGAACTCGAAGCGCGCCACCATGTCGTCGGACACCTCGTCTGCGTCGACGTAGAACTGCTCGTACCAGCGGCGCAGCTGGTAGACCGGTCCGTCGTCCTGGCACAGCAGCGGATTGTCGATGCGCGTCTTGTTCCGCCAGATCTCCACGTCCTGCAGGAAGCCTGCCCCGGTGCCTTCGGCGAACTTGGCGGCGAGCTTGTCGGCTTGCTCGTCGGACAGGCCGGGCAGCTTCTTGGCCAAGACGCCCCACTGCAGGACGAACGAGTTGGCCGAGACGGGGTAGTGGCAGTTGATCAGGATCGTCTCGATGACCGTGCCCTTGTAGTCGTTGTACAGCCAGTCGATCATGTAGGAGGGGCCGTAGTAGGAGGCGACCGATTCCAACTTGCTGTCATCGCCCGCGTAGTTGCCGCTGGAGCCGTCGACGTCCGGCCTGCCCTTGGTGTTGAGGTATTGGGTGGCGATGTGGCCTTCGAAGACGTTCTTGAAGTACGTCGGGAACGCGAAGTGGATGTAGAAGAAGTGCGCCATGTCCACGACGTTGTCGATGATCTCGCGGCAGTTGGACCCTTCGATGAGCACGCTGTCCCACGTCCAGTTGCTCCACTCGTCGGAGTCGACCTCCGGCAGGTGCGGGATCGTGACGTCGTCCGGCGGCGGCTTGCCTTCCGGGTCGTTCCACACGAACAGCTGCTTGTTGCGCTCCAGCACCGGCCAGGCGCGGG
Organism: Saccharopolyspora montiporae; assembly: GCF_015209505.1. GTDB lineage: Bacteria > Actinomycetota > Actinomycetes > Mycobacteriales > Pseudonocardiaceae > Saccharopolyspora > Saccharopolyspora montiporae. Next base: position 75,025 of record NZ_JADEYC010000021.1, on the reverse strand, counting down.
TGCGGGCGCGCGGTGGCACGCGCCGGGTGTAGGGGATGGAGGTGCACTTGCCGTCCCCGCCCCAGCGCCAGTCGTGGAACGGGCAGGCCACCGAATCGCCCTTGACCGTGCCCTGGCTGAGATCGCCGCCCATGTGCCTGCAGTAGGCGTCGAGCACGTTGAGCCCGCCGTCCTCGCCCTGGAAGACCACGAGTTTCGTGTCGAACGCGGTCACCGCGTGCGGCTTGCCGTCCCGGAAGGTTTCGGCCAGGCCCAGGCAGTGCCAGCCGCGGGCGAACCTGGTCGGTGGAGTACCGACGTCGATCGTGCGGACCTCGTCGTGCTCGTTGGCTGCCGCCGTCATCTGGATCCCTCCGCGCTCGCGATCCTCGGGGGTGTCACCGCCCCTCGATTCTAGTGGAACATGTTATAGATTGCAGGCCCTTGTGCGCCACACCCCGTGCGAAGTACGCGATTCGCCATCGAGAACCTGTTCTTCATCTGCGCCGCACCCCGGAAGATCGAGAACGAGTTCTCGATGCCTCGCGTGCTGCACCGGAGCGCACCGCGCTGCACCAGGAGGCCGGTGTGGCCACTCGGCCGATAGCGCTGTTACAGGGGTTTACTGCGGCATACGAGGTGTGCTTTTCTCGTGATGCCTGCGGTTTCGGCAGGCTACTCCGCCTGGCCGGCAGGCGCCGGGGCCGCGAACGCGCTGCCGTTGCCGCCCACCATGGCCGAGGCATGGATAGAACAAGTTCCACCTAATTGTGGTCGCGCGGTCGATCAGGAGGTAGCCGTGGTAGCACCGAGCGTTCCGGAAGGCTTCGACTTCACCGATCCAGATTTGCTTGCCGAACGGCTTCCGCTGCACGAGTTCGCCGAACTGCGCCGCACCGCACCGGTGTGGTGGAACGCCCAACCCAACCGGTGCGCGGGCTTCGACGACGAAGGCTTGTGGGTCGCGAGCAAGCACGCCGACGTCAAGGAGATCTCCAAGCGGACCGACATCTTCTCGTCTTGGCAGAACACGGCGATCACCCGGTTCACGGCGGACATGACCCGCGACCAGATCGAGCTGCAGCGGTTCATCCTGCTCAACATCGACCCACCGCAGCACACCAAGCTCCGCAAGATCGTGCAGCGGGGGTTCACCCCGCGGGCGATCAACAGCCTGGAGGCGGCGCTGCGCGACCGCGCCGCGCAGATCGTCGCCGATGCCCGGTCCTCCGGCAGCGGTGACTTCGTCACCGACATCGCCTGCGAACTCCCGCTGCAGGCCATCGCGGAACTGATCGGCATCCCGCAGGAGCACCGCCGGGACATCTTCGACTGGTCGAACCAGATGATCGGCTACGACGACCCGGAGTACGACGTCCAGCCGGAGACGGCGGCCACGGAGATCCTCTCCTACTTCACCAACATGGCCGAAGAGCGCAGCAAGTGCCCGATGGACGACATCGCCACCAAGCTCATCCAAGCCGACGTGGACGGCAATGGGCTCTCCTCCGACGAATTCGGCTTCTTCGTGATCCTGCTGGCCGTGGCCGGCAACGAGACGACGCGCAACGCCATCACGCACGGAATGCACGCGTTCCTGGAGCACCCGGACCAGTGGGAGCTCTACAAGCAGCAGCGCCCCTCGACCACCGCCGACGAGATTGTGCGCTGGTCCACTCCGGTGATCGCCTTCCAGCGCACCGCGCTGGCCGACACCGAACTCGGCGGTGTGCACATCAGCGAGGGCGACCGGGTCGGCATGTTCTACAGCTCGGCCAACTTCGACCCGGACGTCTTCGATGAACCGGACAAGTTCGATATCACCCGTGATCCGAACCCGCACGTCGGCTTCGGCGGCACCGGCGCGCACTTCTGCCTGGGTGCCAACCTCGCGCGCCTGGAGATCGACCTCATCTTCAACGCGATCGCCGACCAGATGCCCGACATCAGCAAGGCCGCCGAACCACGCCGGCTGCGCTCCGGATGGCTCAACGGGATCAAGGAATTCCAGGTCCGGTATGCCTGAGCAGCGCGGGCCGTTCTCTGGGTAGTGCCAGGAGCGAAACCTCAGCGGTGCGCGGGCTGCGGGATCACGACAACGAGTGGCGTCCTACGCCACGTCGGGGCTGCCCTCGCCCGCACCGCTGAGAACCCGCGGCGGTGCCGGTTGATCGGTGGGGTGGAAGCGGCTTTCGCCGCTTGGGAAAAGTCCTAGCTGAGCGGGTTTTCCATGGATGCGGCGGCCACTGCTGGTGGTCGCCGCACCCGTGCGTGCGGGTTGCGGGAATACCCGTCGCACACGCAATACGGCCGCCCACCGGTGGGAACCAGTGGGCGGCCGCATTGCGTGTGTGTTCAGTCCGCCTGGCGCAGGGTGGCCATGGCGCGGTCTACCTCCCAGAAAGCCCGCATGGAGTGCAGCAGGCCGCCGCCCGCCGAGCGGTAGACGAACACACCCTCGGCGTCCATGCAGCTGCCGTCGCCGAGGAACGTGCGGATCAGGCCGACATTGGCCGATTCATCGCCCGCGGCGAAGGAATCGGCGATGTGGAACTCGATGCGCTCGGCCTGGGCGATGGCCGTGTCCCAGAACGCGGCGATGGCCGTGCGCCCGTGGTGGCCGTGCCCTTCCGGATCGAACATCGACGGTCCGACCGGGTCGGCGACGAACCCGTCCTCGGCGAACAGCGCCACCCACGCCTGCTTGTCCCCACGGGCGACCGCGCGCATCGAGGCCCGCGACAGATCGCGGGCCGGATGCGGTTCCTCGGTCGCCGACCAGAAAATTCCGTCCTCGTCGGCCATGATCTCCCTCCCGGAGCGCTCAGAACGCCGAGACGACCTCGTCGGCGAACCGTCGGATGCTGTCCTGCTTGTCGCGCAGCGGCGCGTGGAAACCGTATCCCTCCAGCATCCACGGCACCGTGATCGCGTCCGTGACGCCGATGTCGGCCTGCTCGCGGTAGCCGTCCCGTCCGAACCGGTCCACGCAGACCGCCTGGATCTCGAACGGCCCGGTGTTGCCGTATTCGCGGCGTAGTTCGCTGAGCGTGCCGATCGTGCTGCGCAGTTCGTCGATGCCCATCATGGCCGAGGCCCAGCCGTCGCCGACCCGCGCCGCGCGGCGCAGGGCGGGCTTGCTGTGCCCGCCCACGTAGATCGGCATCGCGCGATCCGGGGCCGGACTCATCTGCAGCTTGCCGAAATCGAAGTGCTCGCCATGGTATTCGACCATCCCGCCGCGCAGAATCCGGCGGATGATCTCGATGGACTCGTCGACCCGGGCGCCGCGCCGCTCGAACGGAGCGCCGCACCACTCGAACTCCTCCGGGGCCCACCCCACGCCGACGCCGAGCCCGAACCGGTCGCCGGTGAGCACGGCGACCGAGGCGAGCTGGCGGGCGAGCAGCACCGGATTGCGCGGACCGAGCTTGAGTACCGAGGTGTAGAACCGGATCCGTTCGGTGGCCGCACCCAGTGCGGCGGTCGTCACCAGCGGGTCCGCCCACGGGGTGTCCGCGTCCCACATGCGCGAACCGTCGGCGGTGTAGGGGTAATCGGCCGAGACGTGTTCGGAGTAGAACAGCGAGTCCGGCAGGGCCACCGACGAGAACCCGCACTCCTCCGCGGTGCGGGTGAGCTCGGTGAGCTCGGTGAGCGGACACATGGCCAGGGACAGCGTGAACTTCATCGTTCCTCCGGTCGATTCGAGCCCACGACCCACATGCTGAAGTACTGCGAGCCGCCGCCGTAGGCGTGTCCGAGGGCGGTGCGCGCACCGTCGACCTGGTGGTCGCCGGCCTTGCCGCTGACTTGCATCGCCGCCTCGGCGAACCGCAGCAGGCCGGAGGCGCCGATCGGGTTCGACGAGAGCACGCCGCCCGACGGGTTCACCGGAAGTCGCCCATCGGGGCCGGTCTCGCCGGCATCGGTGAGCTTCCAGCCGCCGCCCTCGGCCGTGAACCCGAGGTTCTCCAGCCACATCGGTTCGAACCAGGAGAACGGCACGTAGATCTCGGCGACGTCCACATCGGACAGTGGATCGGTGATGCCCGCTTCGCGCCAGAGCCGCGCTGCCGCGTCCCGTCCGGCCTGCGGATCGACCTGGTCCCGGCCGGCGAAGGTGGTCGGTTCGGTGCGCATGGCCGTGGCGTGGATCCAGGCCGCCGGGCGTCCGGCGGCGGTGCTCTCGTCGCCGATGACCACCGCGCACGCCCCGTCCGAGGACGGGCAGGTCTCGTCGTAGCGGATCGGGTCCCACAGCATCTGCGAGGCCAGCACCGAATCCACCGTGATGTCCGGTTGCTGCAGGTGCGCGTACGGGTTGCGCGACCCGTTCCGCCGGTCCTTGGCCGCCACCACGGCGCCGATGTGGTCGGGCGCTCCGGAACGGCGGATGTAGGACCGGACGTGCGGGGCGAAGTAGCCGCCCGCGCCCGCGCCGACCGGCATGCTGAACGGTGGCAGGATGGACAGCGCCCACATCGCGTTCGACTCGGATTGCTTCTCGAACGCCACGGCCAGCACCCGCTTGTGCGCGCCGCTCTGCACCAGGCTCGCCGCGACGTTGCCGGTGGATCCGCCGACGGAACCGGCGGTGTGCACCCGCAGCAGCGGCTTCCCGGTGGCGCCGAGGGCATCGGCCAGGTAGAGCTCCGGCATCATGACGCCCTCGAACAGGTCGGGCGCCTTGCCCAGCACGACGGCGTCGATGTCCGGCCAGTCCAACCCGGAGTCGGCCAGCGCCTCATCGACCGCCTCCCGGCACAGGCCGGCCATCGAGACGTCCTTGCGCTTGCTGGTGTGCCGGGTCTGCCCGGTGCCGACCACCGCGGCCAGCTGCTTGCCCATCAGTTCCTCCTCGCTGCGCTGTCGAGCACGCACACCAGGTTCTGCTGCAGCGCAGGGCCGCTCGTGGCGTGCGCCAGCACCCGCTCGTCCTGGCCGTCCATGACCCGGCGCGCGGCCGCGCCGATGCGGGACAGGCCCGCGGAGAACATCGGATTGCCCGCCAGCGCGCCGCCGGAGGGATTGACCCGCACGTCGGGACCGAGCCCGATCTCCTCGCGCAGCAGGATTTCCTGGTGGCTGAACGGTGCGTGCAGCTCGGCAGTGGTGACCCCGTCGGTGCCGGCCGCGTGGGCGGCGGAGCGCGTGGACGGGGATCGGTCGAGGTCTCGCGCACCGAGCTGGCCGCTCTCGATCCGGTGCTCGATCCCGCTGATCCACGCGGGGGCCGCGTGGATGTCGCGGGCCCGGTCGCCCGCGGCCAGGACCACGACCGAAGCACCGTCGGTGATCGGGGCGCAGTCGTGCTTGCGCAGCGGATCGGCCAGGTAGGGCTCGTCGAGCAGGTCGCTCGCCGACACCTCGCCGGACAGCTGCGCGCGGGGCCGGCCCGCGGCGTTCGCGCGGCTGCGGGCCACGACCTCGGCCATGTCGCGCTCGGTCCAGCGACCGCTGTCCAGGCCGGTGCGTGCCTGCAATCCGGCGATGCTCACCGAATCCGGCCACAGCGGTGCCAGCGAGTAGGGGTCGAGCTGCAGGGCCAGCGTCCGGCGCAGATCGCCGGCCGAGGACTTGCCGAAGCCGTAGACGAGCGCCGTGTCCACCTCGCCGGTCCGGATCTTCAGCCACGCCTCGTAGAGCGCCCACGCGGCGTCCATCTCCACGTGTGATTCGTTGATCGGCGGGGACGCGCCGAGAGCATCGACCGCGGCGATGAACGAGAACGCCCGCCCGGCCAGGTAATCCGAGGACCCCGAGCACCAGAAACCAATGTCCTCCTTGGTCAACCCCGTCTCGGTGAAGACCTCCTGGAGCAGGGGTACCAACATCTCGACACCGTTCGTGGTGCCCTGGGTCTCGCGCACGTTCGGTGCCTGGGCGAAACCCACTACGGCAACGTCGGTCACGGCAACTCCGTCCGGTTCACAGGTGCTGTGCGTAGCTTTCGAACGGTGCGTCCGGTTCACCGCTCGGCTCGAAGTGGTCGATGTTCTGCAGCGTGTGCTCCCACTCGTCCCGGGGCTTCCAGACCCCGCGGACCCGCATGCCCATCCGCACCTCGTCGGCATTGCAGCCCAGCACCAGGTGCAGGAACGGGATGTCGGCCCCGTCCAGCAGCACGTAGGCCGAGACGTAGGGCGGCTGGATGCGTTGGCCGAGGAACGGCACGTTGACGATGCAGAACGTGGTCACCGTCCCGGTGTCGGCGAGCTCGACCTCCTCGTCGGTCGGCACGCCGTCGGTCGGGCAGGCCCCGCGCGGTGGGATGTAGACCTTCCGGCACACCGGGCAGCGCTGGCCGACGAGCCGTCCCTCGCGCAGGGCGCGCAGGTAGCGGCTCTCCTCCGGGGATGCGGAGTGCTGGTAGCTCAGGTGCACGGGCGCGATGATGGAGCCGACCGGTTCCGACTCGGCGGACCCGTCCGCGTCCCCGTCGGGCTGCGGCGACGGCTGCTCGGTGTCGGAGGCGGGCTCGAAGCACTCGATGTCCCGGATGCCGTTCCCGCGCTCTGCCGCCCAGCGCACCCGGACCCGCATCCCGGTGCTCATCCGCTCGGGAGCCCCCGCGTCCACCGCGTGCAGCATCGGCGTGTCCGCACCGTCGAGGCGGATCAGCGCCCAGCCGAAGGGGTGGGAAAGCGGTTGCCCGGCAGCGGGTTCCGGCATCCAGCTCCAGGTGACGACCGTTCCGGTCGTGGAGACCTGGACGAAATCGTCCAGGCGCTCGGCGGTTTTCGGGTCGAACTCCGCGGGTGGTACGTGCACCCGCCCGTCGCTGCCGCGGATGCCGAGGATGCGGCCTTCGCGCAGCCCGGTGGCGAACCGGCTCAGCACCGGTCCCAGCGAGCGCGTGTAGTCGAAGCCGATGTCCAGGGGGGCGCTGAGCGGTTCCGAGATCTCGGTCACGAATCGAGTGAAACATGTTCTCGATTTCCCGGCAAGATCCGTGCAGGATGGGGCGCAGAACCCGAAGCCCACGGAGGTCCGCTGATGAAGATCGGCCTGCAGCTCGGCTACTGGGGCGCCGGCCCGCCGGAGGGGACCGCGGAGATCGTCGACGCCGCGGAAGAACGGGGTTTCGACTCCGTTTTCGCCGCCGAATCCTGGGGATCGGATGCGTTCACCCCGCTGTCCTGGTGGGGTTCGCGCACGTCCCGCGTACGGCTGGGCACGTCGGTCGCGCAGCTGTCCGCGCGATCACCCGCGTCCTGCGCGATGCACGCGCTGACCCTGGACCACCTCTCCGGCGGCCGGTGCGTGCTCGGGCTGGGGGTGTCCGGCCCGCAGGTGGTCGAGGGCTGGTACGGCGCCCCGTTCGCCAAACCCCTCGCCCGCACGCGGGAGTACGTCGCCGTGGTCCGTCAGGTGCTGGCCAGGGAAGCGCCGGTGCGCGCCGCGGGGCCGCACCACCCGCTGCCCTACGACGGGCCGGGATCCACCGGTCTGGGCAAACCGCTCAAGCCGATCACGCATCCGCTGCGCGCGGATCTGCCCATCTGGCTGGGTGCGGAGGGGCCGCGCAACGTCGCGCAGACCGCGGAGATCGCCGACGGGTGGATCGCGGTCTACTTCTCGCCGAAGGTCGCCGGCACCTACGCGGACTGGCTCGCCGAGGGATTCGCCCGCCCCGGCGCGCGCCGCACGCGGGAGGAGTTCGAAGTCGCCGCGGGCGCCCAGGTCGTCGTCACCGACGATCCCGCGGCCGAGCGTGCGCGGTTGAAACCCTCGCTGGCGCTCTACATCGGCGGGATGGGCGCGCCCGGCATGAACTTCCACGCCGAGCTGTTCCGCCGCATGGGGTACCCGGACGCGGTCGAGGACATCTCCCGGCTGTTCGCCGCGGGGGAGCGCGACCGCGCCACGGCCGCAGTTCCGGACGAGCTGGTCGACGACATCGCGATCATCGGCGACGCCGAGCACGTGCGGTCGCGGGTCGCGGAATGGGAGCGGGCGGGGGTGGACACGCTGCTCGTGGGCTGCCGGGACCCGGAGCAGGTCGCCACGATCTCGTCCGCGCTGCACCTGGGAAGCGCTGCGGACAACGAGCAGGCCCTGAGGGGTTGAGCACGACTGGAACAGGTTCTTGCGAACCGAACGAGCGAGAGGAGCGGCCCCGTGCCCGACACCGGTCTCTGGAAGATCGCCGAGCAGGATCCGGACCGCACCGCCGTCGTCGACCCGGACGGCGCGCAGGTCGATTACGCCACCCTGGCAGCCCGCGCCGACCGCTACGGGCGCGGACTGCAGAGCGCCGGGTTGCGCCCCGGCGACAGCATCGTCGTGCAGCTGCCCAACGGGATCGACCTGCTCGCGTGCTACTTCGCCGCGATGCAGACCGGTCTGTACGTGGTGACGGTGAACTGGCACCTGGTGGCCGATGAGATCGCCTACATCATCGGGGACAGCCGGGCGGCGGTGTTCATCGCGCACGAGCGGTTCGCCGATACCGCCCAGCAGGCCGCCGAGCAGGCCGGGATCGCGCCCGCCGCGCGGTTCTCGGTCGGTGAGGTGGCCGGTTTCCGCCCGCTGGACGAGCTCGGCGCCGACGAACCCGCGGGCAGGCCCGACGTGCGCACCACGGGATCGCCGATGCTGTACACGTCCGGCACGACCGGCAAGCCCAAGGGAGTGCGCCGCCCGCTGAGCGGGGGCGATCCGGACGAAGTCCCTGCCGCGGCGCGGTGGTTCTTCGGGATCTTCGGGCTGGAGCCCTTCGACGGGCACGTGCACCTGTGCGGGTCGCCGCTCTACCACACCGCCGTGCTGAACTTCGTGAGCCACTCCATCCAATTCGGACACACCGCGGTGCTGATGGACAAGTGGGAGCCGGAGGAGATGCTGCGGCTGATCGAGAAGCACCGGGTGACGCACACGCACATGGTCCCCACGCAGTTCCGCAGGCTGCTCGCTCTGGACGAGGAGGTCCGCGGGCGCTACGACGTCTCCTCGATGCGCGCGGCCATCCACGGGGCCGCGCCGTGCCCGCCCGAGGTCAAGCGCGCCATGCTCGACTGGTGGGGCCCGGTGGTGGTCGAGTACTACGCGGCCACCGAGGGCGGTGGCACCTCGATCGGCGCGGAGGAGTGGCTGCGCAAGCCGGGTTCGGTGGGCACGGCGTGGCCGGGTGCGACGGTGAAGGTCCTCGACGACGACAAGAACGAGCTGCCCGCCGGCGAGATCGGCACGGTCTACCTGCGGATGGGCGGGTCGAGCTTCGAGTACCACGGTGACGAGCGCAAGACCAGCGAATCCCGCGCGGGCGACCTGTTCACCATCGGCGACGTCGGTTACCTGGACGAGGACGGCTACCTGTTCCTGCGCGACCGCAAGAGCGACATGATCATCTCCGGCGGGGTGAACATCTACCCGGCCGAGGTGGAGAACGTGCTCGCGGTACACCCGGAGGTCGCCGATGTGGCCGTGTTCGGCGTGCCGCACGACGACTGGGGCGAGCAGGTGAAAGCCGTGGTGCAGCCCGCTCGCCCTCCCGCGGGGTCCGGGTTGGCCGAGGACCTCCTGGAATTCGCGCGCGAGCGGCTGGCCAAGTTCAAGGTCCCGCGCAGCGTCGACTTCGTGGACGAACTGCCCCGCGATCCCAACGGCAAGCTCTACAAGCGCAGGCTGCGTGACCCGTACTGGGCCGATCGGTCGGCCGATATCTGAGCCGGGAATGCCGCACCCCGAGCCGCGGCGGGCTCGGGGTGCGGCGGACTCCCGGTGTCAGCGGCCGCGGAACTCCGGGGTGCGCTTGGCGGCGAAGGCGCGCGGTCCCTCCCGGGCGTCCTCGCTGCCGAAGACCTCCATGCCGGTGCGCGCGTCCAGCGCGAACGCCTCCTCCTCGTGCATGCCCTCGGTGTCCCGGATCGTGCGCAGCATCGCGCGCACCGCCACGGGTCCGTTGGCGGCCACCAGCTCGGCCAGCTCCAGCGCCGTGTCCAGCGCCTGGCCGTCCTCGACGACGCGCCCGATCAGCCCGATCTCCTTGGCCTCGGCAGCGGTGACGTGCCGGCCGGTCAGCAGGATCTCCGCGGCCACCGCGTACGGGATCTGCCGCGGCAGCCGCACGGCCGAACCGCCCAGCGGGTAGAGGCCCCAGCGCGCTTCGGATACCCCGAACTTCGCGCTGCGCCCGGCGACGCGGATATCGGTGGCCTGCAGGATCTCGGTACCGCCCGCGACCGCGGGGCCCTCGACTGCGGCGATGAGCGGTTTGGTCAACCTGCGCCCCTTCAGCAGGGGTTCGATGACCGACAGGTCCGATCCGCCCGAGGTGTCGCCGGGGTGCGAGCTGTTCATCGCCTTGAGGTCGGCGCCGGCGCAGAACGCCCCGCCCGCTCCGGTGAGCACGCAGGCCCGGATGGACTCGTCGCCGTCGACCTGGTCCCACGCCGCGCGCATCGTGGCCAGCATCGGTCCGGACAGCGCGTTCTTGGCGTCCGGGCGGTTGAGCGTAACCACGAGCACGGCGCCGCGTTGCTCCACCAAGCAGTGCGGCTGCTCCGCGCTGTCGACCGTCGTTGTCATCCGAGACCTCCCGGGAGGGCGACTTTTCGAAGAAGGCGTGCTTTTCGGGTTCTTGCCAGGGACGATAACACGTTCTAGTTTCTCTGGTGTGGCACACAACATCGCAGATCTCTTCGAGCACGCAGTCGATCTGACCCCGGATCGCCTCGCCGTGGTCTGCGGCGAGGAGCGACTCACCTTCGCCCAGCTGGATCAGCGCGCCAACCGGCTGGCCCATCACCTGGCCGCGCACGGTATTCGGCGCGGCGCGCACATCGGCGTGTATTCCCGCAATTCCATCGAAGCCCTGGAGACGATGCTGGCCGCGTACAAGCTGCGGGCGGTACCGGTCAACGTCAACTTCCGCTATGTTCCCAACGAGCTGCGCTACATCTTCGGCAATGCCGACCTGGCTGCCCTGGTGCACGAGCGGCGCTACAGCGCGCACGTCGCCGAGGTGCTCCCCGAGCTGCCTGACCTGAAACACGTTCTCGTTGTTGAGGACGGCACGGAGGAGAACTTCGACGGCTACGGCGGGATCGCCTACGAGCAGGCGCTGGCCGGCCATTCCGGTGAGCGGGACTTCGGTCCGCGCAGCGATGACGACCTCTACCTGCTGTACACCGGCGGCACCACCGGTATGCCCAAGGGCGTCATGTGGCGGCACGAGGACGTCTGGCGGGTGCTCGGCGGCGGCATCGACTTCATGACCGGTGAGCCGATGCGCGACGAGTGGGAGCAGGCCCGCACCGGCGCCGACAGCGGCGGGCTCGTGCGATTACCCGCGGCCCCGTTCATCCACGGCGCCGCGCAGTGGGCGACGTTCGGCAACCTGTTCGCCTGCAGCCCGGTCGTGTTCGTCCCGCAGTTCGACGCGCACGACGTGTGGCGGGCCGTGCAGCAGGAGCGGGTCAACGTGCTGGCCATTGTGGGTGACGCCATGGCCCGACCGCTGATCGAGGCCTACCACGAGGGCGACTACGACGCGTCCTGCCTGGTGGCGATTTCCAGCAGCGCGGCGCTGTTCTCCCGTTCGGTGCAGCAGCAGTACCTGGCGGCGCTGCCGAACGTGGTCATCACCGACTCGGTGGGATCCTCGGAGACCGGTTTCTCCGGGATCGGCGTGATCAGCGCGGATTCGGCCGCGGCGTCGGGTCCGCGGGTCAACGCCGATTCCTCGGCCGCGGTCATCGACGAGCACGGCGAACGCGTCGCACCGGGCAGCGGCCGGATCGGCAAGCTCGCCCGCAGCGGGCACGTCCCGCTCGGCTACTACAAGGACCCGGACAAGACGGCCGAGGTCTTCGTGCAGATCGACGGCCAGCGCTACGTGATGCCCGGTGACTACGCCATGGTCGAGGAGGATTCCACGATCACGCTGCTCGGGCGCGGTTCGGTCTCGATCAACACCGGTGGGGAGAAGGTCTTCCCGGAGGAAGTGGAGAACGCGCTCAAGGCCCATCCGGACGTCTTCGACGTCCTCGTGGTCGGGGTGCCCGACGAGCGGTTCGGCCAACGCGTGGCCGCGGTCGTGCAACCCCGCCCCGGCGCGCGGCCCGGGCTGGCCGAGCTGGACGAGCACGCGCGGGGACTGGTGGCCGGCTACAAGGTGCCGCGCAGCCTGTGGGTCGTCGGGGAGATCACCCGCTCGCCCAGCGGGAAACCGGACTACACCTGGGCCCGGGAGCACACCGAGGAGCACCCGCCGGACGAGGTGCTCGACCGGGCCCGCAGCGCGGGAACGGCCTGAACGGCGACGACGTGCCGCGCTGGTGCGCGGCGGGAACGGGGAAGTGATGCGGACGAGGCTGTGCGAGGAACTGGGCATCGAACACCCGGTGGTGGCGTTCACGCCCTCCGAGCACGTGGCGGCGGCGGTCAGCAGGCAGGGCGGGCTCGGTGTGCTCGGTTGCGTGCGGTTCAACGACGCCGACGAGCTGGACTCGGTGCTGGACTGGATGGACCGCAACACCGACGGCAAGCCCTACGGGGTCGACGTGGTGATGCCGGCCAAGGTGCCCCAGGAAGTGGAGGGGCTCGACCTGGACGAGCTGATCCCGGCTGAGCACCGGGATTTCGTCTCCCGGACGCTGGACGAGCTGGGTGTGCCGGGGCTCGACGGAGAGGGCGGGGCCGCCGGGGTGCTCGGCTGGTTGCACTCGGTGGCGCGCTCGCACGTGGACGTGGCACTGCGGCACCCGGTGCGGCTGATCGCCAACGCGCTGGGCTCGCCGCCGTCCGACGTGATCGAGCGCGCGCACGACGCCGGCGTGCAGGTGGCGGCCCTGGCGGGCAAGGCCGAGCACGCGCGGCGGCACGTGGCCAACGGGGTGGACATCGTGGTGGCGCAGGGCCACGAGGCCGGCGGGCACACCGGTGAGGTCGCGACGATGGTGCTGGTCCCGGAGATCGCCGCCGAGGTCGGCGCCGAGGTGCCGGTGCTGGCCGCGGGCGGGATCGGTTCCGGACGTCAGCTCGCCGCCGCGCTCGCGCTCGGCGCGGAGGGGGCTTGGACCGGCTCGATCTGGCTGACGACCAGCGAGTACCAGAAGACCACCGGAGAGTCGGCGACCCAGCGCGCGCTGCTGTCGGCGGGCTCGTCGGACACGGTGCGCTCGCGGATCTACACCGGCAAACCCGCCCGGCTGCTCAAGACCCGGTGGACCGACGCCTGGGCGCAGCCCGGGGCACCGGAGCCGCTGCCGATGCCGCTGCAGAACATCCTGGTCGGCGAGGCGCACGAGCGGATCATGCGCTCGGCCGACCCGTCGGTGGTGTCCATGCCGGTCGGCCAGATCGTGGGGACCATGAACCGGGTGCGGTCGGTCGCCGAGGTCTTCGACGATCTGCTCGGCGAGGCCGAGCGGACCTTCCAGCGCCTGGACGGCCTGCGCTGAACCCGGCCGCCTCCCGTCCGCACCGACGCGGACGGGAGGCGTGCCGTCAGGCGGGGTCGCGGTCCAGGTACCCGGACAGCCGGGTCAGCTGCGCGGTGGCCCCGCCCAGGGCGAACTCGGTGCGCTTGGCGGCCACGAAGTAGCGGTGCAGCGGGTGGTCGAGGTCGATACCGACCCCGCCGTGCACGTGGACGGCGGTGTGCGCCACCCGGTGCCCGGCCTCGGCTGCCCAGAACTTCGCGGTGGCGATATCGGCGTCGCAGTCCAGGCCCTCGGCCAGCCGCCAGGCCGCCTGCCACAGGGTCAGCCGGACCGCCTCCACGTCGATGAACCCGTCGGCCAGGCGCTGGCCCACGGCCTGGAACGTGCCGATCGGCCGGCCGAACTGCTCGCGCTGGCCGGCGTACTCGGCGGTGAGTTCCAATGCGCGCTCGACGATGCCCAGCTGCAGCGCGCAGTGGCCGAGCAGCGCGCGGCGCACCAGGTGCGGGAGCGCTCCGTCGTCGTCGAGCACGTGGTCGCTGCCGACCCGGACGCCGGACAGCTCCAGCCACCCCTCGCTGTCGCCGTCCACGACCTGCTGCCGGTGCAGCTGGAACTGCTGCGGTGCCACGAGGAAGACCCGTGCGCGCCCGTCGTCGGCGGTGGCCGGGACCAGGACGAGATCGGCGATCCCGGCGGCGGGCACGGCGCATTTGGTGCCGTCCAGCACCCAGCCGCCGTCGGCCTGCCGCGCGCGGCACGCCGGCTGCGCGGGGTCCGGATCGCCGGGTTCGGTCAGCGCGGCGGTGAGCACGAGATCACCCGCGGCGGCCGGACGTGCCCACTTCGCGCACTGCTCGGCGGTGCCGAACCGCGCGATGGTGTCCGCGGCCGCGGCGATCGAGGTGAGGTAGGGGACCGGGGCGACGCTGCGCCCGCATTCGACGAGCACGCTGCACTGTTCGAGCACACCGAAACCACCGCCGCCGGCGTGGTCGGGCAGCGCGGCGGACAGCACGTCGGCGGCTGCGAGCTCGGCCCACAACCCGGCGTCGAACCGGTCGGTGCCCTCGTCGATCTCGCGCAGCCGGTCGTTGCCGGTGGCGTCGGTGAGGATGGTGCGGGCCAGGCCGGACAGGTCGGTCTGCGCCTCGGTGGGGGTGAAGTCCATCGCGTCCTCCAGGGGATCAGCGTCGGGCGGCGGGCAGGCCGAGTCCGACCGCGGAGATGATGTCGCGCTGCACCTCGTTCGTGCCGCCGCCGAAGGTGAGGATCAGTGCGGCCCGGTGCATCCGCTCTATGCGCCCCTGCAGCACGGCGCCGGGTGAGCCGGCGCGGATCGTGCCCGCGCTGCCGAGCACCTCCATGAGCAGCCGGTACGCCTCGGTGGCGAACTCGGTGCCGAAGACCTTGGTGGCCGAGGCGGCAGCGGGGGCGGGCTGCTGTTCGGCCGTGAAGGCGATCTTCCAGTTCATCAGCTTCAGGAAGTCCGCGCCGGCGTGCACCCGCGCCAGGTGGGTGCCCACCCATTCCTGGTCGATGACTCGGCGCCCGTCGGCCAGCCGGGTGGTGCGCGCCCAGTCGCGGACCCCGTCCAGCGCCGACCGCAGCGGGGCCGCCGAGGTCAGCGCCACCCGCTCGTGGTTGAGCTGGTTGGTGATCAGCGGCCAGCCGCCGTTCTCCTCGCCGACCAGCGCATCCGCGCCCACGAGCACGTCCTGGTAGTAGGTGGCGCTGGTGGTCGGGCCGCTGACCGTGCGCACCGGGGTCCAGGAGAAGCCCTCGGCCGAGGTGGGCACCGCCAGCACGCTGAGCCCGCGGTGCTTGCGCGCTTCGCGGTCGGTGCGGCAGGCCAGCCAGACGTAGTCGGCGTACTGGATGAGGCTGGTCCACATCTTCTGGCCGTTGATCCGGTACTGCTCGCCCTCGCGGTCGGCGGTGGTGCGCAGCGCGGCCAGGTCGGTGCCCGCGTCGGGTTCGGAATAGCCGATGGCGAAGTGGATCTCGCCCGCGGCGATGCGCGGGAGGAAGTACTCCTTCTGCGCGGCGGTGCCGTAGCGCATGATCGTCGGCGCGATGCTGTTCAGCGTCAGGAACGGCACGGGTGCACCGGCGATGGCGGCTTCATCGGTGAAGATGAGCTGGTCGAGCATGCTCCGGTTGCTGCCGCCGTACTCGGTGGGCCAGCCCAGCGCCAGCCAGCCGTCCGCACCCATGCGGCGCACCACCTGTTTGTAGGCGGTGCCGTCCCCGTAATCGCCGCCGGTGTTCAGCTCCGCGCGGAGGTCGGGGGTCATCAGGTCGTCGAAATACTCGCGCAGTTCCCGGCGGAGGCGTTCCTGCTCGGGTGTGTAGGCGATGCGCATGCACCCTCCGGTCGAGGAGTTCCGTTTCTGGAACGTGTTTCAGCAACTCTAGACCGCACATGGGTTGCGAGTCGAGTTCGGCGCCGTACAACGGCTTTCGCGGTTGGGGGGCGACCGCTGCCGAACACGTTCCTGTGCACCCGCGAACGGGCACTGCGCTGAATGGAGCAGTCACCCCTGCTTCTCCGGGTCGTTGGACCGGTCGGACGCCGGAGTCTCCCGCCGGGTCGGCCGCGCCCGCGGTGTCGCCGCGGGTGGCCGCACCGCGTTCCGGAATCGGCGCGTCCCGCCGAGATCCTGCGTCGATATAAACCGAGCAAACGCTTGATTCGGCGTTAGTAACTTGTTCTACTGTGTTCCGCGCAACAGTCCCGCAGCGGTGCGGATGATCTCGGCGAGGTGACGGTCGGTGAAAGCAGCGGTGCTCAACCAGATCGGCGACGGTGAACTGGACGTGCGTTCCGACGCCGCCACGACCGAACCGGGACCGGACGAGGTCCGCGTCCGGATCCGCGCGGCCGGGATCTGCCACAGCGATCTGTCCGCTATGGACGGAACGCTTCCTGCGCTGGCGCCGGGGATCATGGGCCACGAGGGCGCGGGCGAGATCGTCGACGTCGGTGCGCACGTGCAGGACCTGCAGCCCGGCGACCGGGTGGTGCTGTCGTTCGTGCCGCCGTGCGGCAAGTGCGTGTGCTGCCTCGGCGGGCAGCCCTATCTGTGCGAAGTGCACACCGTCGCGGCGTTCACCTCCCCGCGCTTCCTGGTCGGCGGCGAGCCCGCGTTCGGATTCGCCGGGTGCGGTGCGTTCGCCGAGGAAGTGGTGGTGCCCGCCGTCGGTGCCAACCGGATGGACCCGGACGTCCCCTTCGAGATCGGTGCGCTCATCGGCTGCGGAGTGCTCACCGGAGTCGGCTCGGTGCTCAACACCGCCGCGCTCACCCCCGGAGCCACCGTGGCGGTGTTCGGCTGCGGCGGGGTCGGCATCTCGGTCATCCAGGGCGCTCGGCTGGCCGGGGCGTCCCGGATCGTGGCCGTGGACCCCATCACCGACAAGCACGCGGACGCCCGGCGGTTCGGTGCCACGCACACCACGACCCCCGAGGGGCTGGACGAGCTCAAGGGCGAGGTGACCGGCGGGCGCGGGTTCGACTGCGCCTTCGAGGTGGTGGGCCGGTCCGCGACGATCCGGGCCGCTTACGACGCGGCGCGCCGGGGCGGCGACGTGGTCGTGGTCGGCGCCGGCGGACCGGAGGAGACGGTCGAGTTCACCGCGCAGGAGCTGTTCGTCAACGAGAAGCGGATCCTGCCGTCGTTCTACGGCTCGTGCGACCCGCGGCGGGACACCGCGCTGCTGCTCGACCTGTGGCGAGCCGGCCGGCTGGATCTGGACTCGATGATCAGCGACCGGCTGCGGCTCGACGACATCAACGACGGCCTGGCCGCGCTGAAGGCGCCGGGGGCGGGGATCCGCCGCATCGTGACCTTCTAGCGATTCCCGAGCGCCCCACCACGCGAGGAGGACTTCCCATGACGCTGACCGTGCGCAGCCACCGCGAGGCCGCTGCGCTCAAGGACGGCTTACTGCTTATCGACGGCCGATGGCGTCCCGCGGAATCGGGTGCCACCTGGACCCACCACCACCCGGCCACCGCGGAGGCCATCGGCGAATTCCCCGTCGCCGGGGCCGCGGACGTCGATGCGGCGGTGCGCGCCGCGCGGCGCGCCTTCGACGAGGGGACTTGGCCGCACGTCCGGGCGGGCGAACGGGTGCGCGTGCTGCGCGCCGTAGCCGATCTGCTGCGGGACAACGCCGACGAACTGCGCGGGCTGCAGGCGCTGGACAACGGCGTTCCGCTCTCGTTCGGCGGGGTCTACGCCGGTTCGGTCGACGTGGCCGCCGACACCTTCGAGCACCATGCCGGCTGGGTGGACAAGGCCGGCGGGGAGACGCTGCCGCCGTACCAGGGCGGTGACCACCTGGCGATGACGTTGCGCGAACCGGTCGGCGTGGTCGCCGCGGTCCTGCCGTGGAACGCGCCGTTCCTGCTGTTCGCGCAGAAACTCGCCCCGGCTCTGGCCGCCGGCTGCACCGTGGTGCTGAAACCGTCCGAGTACGCCTCGTTCAGCGTGCTGCGCATGGTGGAACTTCTGCAGGAGGCAGGGATTCCGGACGGCGTGGTCAACGTGGTGACCGGTCCGGGCGATCCCACCGGCGAAGCGCTGATCACGCACGCGCAGGTGGACAAGGTCAGCTTCACCGGCAGCCGGGACGTCGGGCGGCGGATCGTGCGCGCCTCGGCGGACACCATGAAGCGGGTTTCGCTGGAGCTGGGCGGCAAGAGTCCGGCCGTGGTCTTCCCGGATTCTGACGTCGCGCTGGCCGGGATGACCACGATGGGCATGGTGACTCTCGGGCTGTCCGGGCAGGCGTGCGTGGCGCACTCGCGCGCGCTGGTGCACCGCGACGTCTACGACGAGTTCCTCGGTGCGGCGCAGATGATCGCCGACTCGGTGACCTACGGTGACCCGTTCGACGCGTCGGTGCAGTCCAGCCCGCTGATCAACGCCCGGCAGCTGGAGCGCGTGCTCGGCTACATCTCTGCGGGCACCGATCAGGGCGCCCGCCTGGTGACCGGCGGGAACCGACCGGACGGCGAGCTGGCCGCGGGCAACTTCGTGCGCCCGGCGCTGTTCGCCGACGTGGACAACTCGATGGCCATCGCCCAGGAGGAGATCTTCGGCCCGGTGCTGTCCGTCGTGCCGTTCTCCGACGAGGACGAGGCGGTGCGCCTGGCCAACGACACCGAGTACGGCCTCGGTGCGGGGCTGTACACCAACGACGCCCGGCGGGCCTTCCGGATGGCCAAGCGGCTGCGCGCCGGAACGGTCGGCATCAACGGTTTCCAGGTGGAACCGCACCTGCCGTTCGGCGGCTACAAGCAGTCCGGGCTCGGCCGGGAGGGCGGGCGCAGCTCGTTCGAGGCCTACACCGAGCTCAAGACCGTGCTCCTCCCGTTGTCCGACGAGGTGATCTGACATGCGATTGGCGGACAAGGTAGCGATCGTCACCGGGGCCGCGAACGGGCAGGGCGCGGCCACCGCGCGCAGATTCGTGCAGGAGGGCGCGCGGGTGGTCGTCGCCGACGTCGACGACGAGGCGGGCGCGCAGCTGGCCGAGGAGCTCGGTCCGGCCGCGGTGTACCAGCACCTGGACGTGGGCTCCGAGGACGACTGGAGCGATGCGGTGCGCGCGGTCAGCGCACTGGGCAGGGTCGACGTGCTGGTGAACAACGCCGGGGTGCTGAGCTTCTCCACGATCGACGAGATCGAGCTGGCCGACTACGAGCGCGTGATCCGGGTGAACCAGACCGGGCCGCTGCTGGGGATGCGCGCGGTGATCCCGCGGATGTCCGAGGGTGGCGGATCGATCATCAACGTGTCCAGTGTGGAGGGACTTGCCGGGATGGCCGGTGTGGTCGCCTACACGGCGAGCAAGTTCGCGGTACGCGGGATGAGCAAGGTGGCCGCCGTCGAGCTCGGCGGTCGCGGGATCCGGGTCAACTCGGTGCATCCCGGAATGGTGGACACCGGAATGGTTTCCACGGCGGTCGGTGGTCCGGTGCCGATGGACGAGATCGGCAAGCGCGTCGCGCTGGGCCGGGTCGCGCGCCCGGACGAGATCGCCGAGCTCGCGGTGTTCCTCGCCGCGGACGAGAGCTCGTACTGCACCGGTGCCGAGTTCGTCGCCGACGGCGGTGCCACGGCTACGCATTCGCTGGGCTGATCCGGCCAGCAGGTACTTTCCCGGAACCCGTTGCGCGGGCCCGGGTTCTGACGACACCCGAGGGAGGTGTGCGCAATGGGCGTGGAAGTCGCCGTCGACGGCCTGTCGAAGTCGTTCAGCGGCCAGAAGATCTGGTCCGATGTCACGCTGACGTTGCCCCCAGGAGAGGTCAGTGCGCTGCTCGGCCCCTCCGGAACCGGAAAATCCGTGTTCCTGAAGTCGCTCATCGGGCTGCTGCGCCCGGAACGGGGTTCGGTCGTGGTGTCCGGTACGGACGTCTGCGCCTGCCGGGAGAACGAACTGCAGGAGGTGCGGAAGCGGTTCGGGGTGCTGTTCCAGGACGGGGCGCTGTTCGGGTCGATGGACCTGTACGACAACGTCGCATTTCCGCTGCGCGAGCACACCAGGTGCACTGAACAGCAGGTCCGGGACATCGTCATGAGCAAGCTGGACATGGTGGGGCTCACCGGGGCCGAGGACAAGCTGCCCGGGGAGATCTCCGGCGGGATGCGCAAGCGGGCGGGCCTGGCCCGCGCGCTGGTGCTGGACCCGGAGGTCATCCTGTGCGACGAGCCGGATTCCGGATTGGATCCCGTGCGCACCGCCTACCTCTCCCAGTTGCTCATCGACCTGAACACGCAGATCGACGCGACGATCCTCATCGTCACGCACAACATCCAGGTCGCCCGCACGGTCCCGGACAACCTCGGTCTGCTGTTCCGCGGGGAACTCGTCGCTTTCGGCCCGCGGGAGGATCTGCTCAGCAGCAGCGAACCGGTGGTGCGCCAATTCCTCAACGGACGCCGCGCCGGTCCGATCGGGATGAGCGAGGAGAAGGACGCCACCACGGCGGCCGCGGAGATGGCCGCGGACCCGCGCATGTCCGATGTGGACGAACTTCTGCCGCAACTTGAACCGAGTCCGGGACTGGGTCCGCGGGCCGCGGTTCAGCGCCGGATGCAGCGAACCGGTCGGCAGAGTGCGTGGTCCGGAGCGCCGCAGTGAACTCACCCGGCAAGTCCCACCACGTACCCGTCAGCGCCGGGCTCGGCCACGTCGGGAAGATGTCCACCCTGGCCTGGCAGGTGCTGCGCGCGATGCCGCGCCGCCCCTTCCAGGTCCGGGAATGCGTGCAGCAGGCGTGGTTCTTCGCCAGCGTCACGATCTTGCCGACCGCGATGGTGGCGATCCCGTTCGGCGCGGTCATCGCGATGCAGCTTGGTTCGCTCACCCAGCAGATCGGCGCGCAGTCGTTCACCGGTGCGGCCAGCGCGCTGGCCCTGCTGCAGCAGGCCTCCCCGCTGATCACCGCGCTGCTGGTCGCCGGTGCGGGCGGATCGGCCATGTGCGCCGATATCGGCGCCCGCGCCATCCGCGAGGAGATCGCGGCCATGGAGGTGCTCGGCGTCTCGCCGGTGCACCGGCTCATCGTGCCGCGCGTCGTGGGCGCGGTCCTGGTGTCGCTGCTGCTCAACGGCCTGGTCAGCGTGGTCGGCGTGCTCGGCGGCTACTTCTTCAACGTCGTCCTACAGGGCGGTACTCCCGGTGCGTACCTGGCCAGCTTCAACGCGTTGGCGCAGCTGCCGGACCTGTGGGTCAGCGAGTTCAAAGCACTGCTGTACGGATTCGTCGCCGGTGTGGTGGCCGCCTACCGGGGGTTGAACCCGGCCGGCGGGCCGAAGGGCGTCGGGGACGCGGTGAACCAGGCGGTGGTGATCACCTTCCTGCTGCTGTTCCTGATCAACCTCGTCATCACCGGCATCTACCTGCAGCTCGTCCCGCCGAAGGGCTTGTGATCGCCATGACCGCGGTGGAAACCGCTCCGCAGCGAGCGCCCGGCCGGGTGCGCCGCGGAGTCACGCGCTCCGGGGACGTCATGGCCGGCCTGGGCTGGCAGCTGTCCTTCTACGCCCGGGCGCTCGCGCTCGCCCCGACCACGCTGCGCCGCTACCCGCGGGAGACCGCGCGCCTGCTCACCGAGGTCGTGTTCGGCAGCGGGGCGCTGGCGGTCATCGGCGGCACGCTCGGCGTGATGGTCGGCATGACCCTGTGCACCGGCGCGGTGGTGGGCCTGCAGGGCTACTCCTCGCTGGACCAGCTCGGCAGTTCCGCGCTGACCGGGTTCATCGCCGCCTACTTCGACACCCGCGAGGTCGCGCCGCTGTCGGCCGGGCTGGCGTTGTCGGCCACCGTCGGCTGCGGGTTCACCGCCCAGCTGGGCGCCATGCGCATCTCCGACGAGATCGACGCGCTCGAAGTGATGGGCGTGCGCACCGTGCCCTACCTGGTGACCAGCCGCGTGCTGGCCGGCATCGCGGCCGTGATCCCGCTGTACGTGGTCGGGCTGCTGGGCTCCTACTTCGCGTCGCGGCAGATCACCGTGTGGTTCTACGGGCAGTCCGCCGGGACCTACGACCACTACTTCCACCTGTTCCTGCCGCCGCAAGACGTGCTGTGGTCCTTCGGCAAGGTGCTGGTGTTCAGCGTCGTGGTGATCCTGACCCACTGCTACTACGGCTACACCGCGCGCGGCGGTCCCGCCGGTGTCGGGATCGCGGTGGGCCGGGCGGTGCGCACCTCGATCGTGCTGGTCGCGGTGCTGGACTTCTTCCTCAGCCTCGCGATCTGGGGCTCCACCACGACCGTTCGGATATCCGGATGAACCGGCGTAGCAGGCGCCGCTACCAGGCGCTCGGGATGGCGTTCCTCCTGGCCGCGGGGTTGTTCTTCGCGGGCAGCATCGGCAGCTACCAGAAGGTGTTCACGTCGATCGTTCCGGTGCAGCTGGAGACCGATCGGATCGGCAACCAGATGCGCACCGGTGCCGACGTGAAAGCCCGCGGGGTGGTGGTCGGCGAGGTCCGCGAGGTGCAGGCGAAAAGCGCTGACGGTGCCGTGCTCGACCTGGCGCTGCAACCGGATCAGGTCGAGCGCATCCCCAGCGATTCGTCGGCCCGACTGGTGCCCAAGACGCTGTTCGGTGAGCGCTACGTCGACCTGGAGATCCCGGAGGATTCGTCCGGGCCCGCGCTCGGCGCCGGGGACGTGATCCCGCAGGACCGCTCCGAGTCGGCGATCGAGGTGGAGAAGGTGCTCGACGACCTGATGCCGGTGCTGCAGGCGGTGCAGCCGCAGAAGCTGTCCAGCACGCTGCGCGCGGTGTCCGAAGCGGTCGAGGGCCGCGGTGAGCAGCTCGGCGACACGCTCGTGGAGATGGACCGCTACCTGGCGGAGCTGAACCCGTCGCTGCCGAAGCTGCAGTCCGTCGTGTCCCGGCTGGACGACGTGGCCCGCACCTACGACGACGCGGCCCCGAACATCACCCAGGCGCTGGAGGACCTCAGCACCACGAGCCGGACGGTCTCCGAGCAGCGCGGGCAGCTGTCGACCATGATCGACAGCGTCACGGGGGCTGCGCAGACCAGCGAGCGGTTCCTGGACAACAACGGGGACAACCTCATCCAGCTGGCCGGCTCCTCCCGGCCGTCCCTGGAGCTGCTCGCCAAGTACGCACCCGAATACCCGTGCATGCTGCAGCAGTTCGCGGCGGCCATCCCCAACGGCGAGAAGTCCTTCGGCAAGGGGACCGAGCACCCGGAGATCGCGAAGTTCACGCTGGAGATCACCAGCAGTCGCGGTAAGTACGAGCCCGGGCGGGACACCCCGCAGTACCTGGATCAGCGCGGACCCCGTTGCTACCCGTGGGTGGAGCCGCCGCAGACGTTCCCGCAGTACCCGCCGGGCGGGCCGATCGAGGACGGTTCGGTGTTCCCGGATCCGCCGAAGGAGCAGGACAACCTGCCGTGGCTCACCGACGCCACCGGTACGCAGAACAACAGCCCGGCCAACACCCCGGCCGAGCAGGACGTGATCAGCTCGATGATGGCCCCCGAGATGGGCGTGGAGCGCGACGACGTTCCGGGCTGGAGCGGTCTGCTCGTCGGGCCCATGTTCCGCGGAGCGGAGGTGGACCTGAAATGAGATCCCTGGCCGCACCGCTGACGAAACTGATCGTGTTCGCGGTGGTCACGGTATTGCTCACCGGTGTGCTGGCGGCGACGATCGCCGCGTCGGACTCCGGTTCCCAGAACGGGTACTCGGCGCGGTTCGCCGATGCCTCCGGCTTGGACGAGGGCGACGAGGTTCGGATGGCGGGCGTGCGCGTCGGTCAGGTGAGCGGACTGGAGGTGGCGCCCGACTCCACCGCGGTGGTCCGGTTCGATCTGGCCGCCGACCGCCGGCTGCCCGCCGATGCGCAAGCGGTCGTGAAGTACCGCAACCTGGCCGGGCAGCGCTACCTCGCGCTGGACGCCCAACTGGAACCGAATGAGCGGAAACTGCCGCACGGGGCGGAAATCCCGGTGCACAACACCCACCCGGCGCTGAACCTGACCGAGCTGTTCAACGGGTTCAAACCGCTGTTCCAAGCGCTGGAACCGCAGCAGATCAACCAGCTGTCCGGCGAGATCATCCAGGTGCTGCAGGGCGAAGGCAGCACCGTGGAGAGCCTGCTGCAGCACACCGCATCGCTGACGTCCACGATCGCGCGCAAGGACGAGGTCATCGGCCAGGTGATCGACAACCTGGAGCAGGTCGTGGGCACGGTCAACGAGCAGGGGCCGCAGCTCGGCCAGCTGATCGACTCGATGCAGCAGCTCACCAGCGGGTTCGCCGAACAGCGCGAACCGATCGGCCAGGCGGTCGACTCGATGGGCGAGCTCTCGCACGTCACCGGTGGGCTGCTCGAAGAGGCGCGGCCGCCGCTGAAGCGCGACATCGCTGAACTGGACCGGCTCAGCGGGTTGCTCAACTCCGAGCAGCCCGAGTTGGAGCGCCAGTTGCGCACGGTTCCGCACCGGCTCAACGAACTGACCCGCACCGTCAGCTACGGCAGCTGGTTCAACTTCTACCTGTGCCGGATGTCCGGGACCGTCGGCATCTCCGACTTCAACCTGAAGGTGCCGATCATCCCCGTTGCGGACACGGAAATGCCCGAGAGGTGCAGCCCCGAATGAAGCGGATCGAGGAACGCAGCAAACCTGCGGTCGGCGTGGTGACGCTCGCACTGATCATCACCGTGTGCGTCCTGGCCTTCTTCGGCAGGGATCTGCCGGTGGTCGGCACCGGTACCGGCCACGAGGCGTACTTCGCCGAGTCCGCGGGCTTGAAGCCGGGCAATGACGTGCAGGTGGCGGGTGTGAAGGCCGGCGAGGTCACCGGTGTGGAGCTGGACGGCAAGCGGGTGCTGGTCGACTTCCGCGTCGAGGACGCGCGCCTCGGGCAGCAGACCCGGGCCGGCATCGAGATCAAGACGCTGCTCGGCGAGAAGATGCTGGTGCTCGAACCGAAGGGCACCGGCGATCTCGACGAGCCGATCCCGGTGGAGCGCACCACCGCCCCGTTCGACATCCCGGACGCGCTGGACGAGCTGACCCGCACCACCGAGCAGCTCGACACCGAGCAGCTCGCGGAGAGCTTCCGCACGGTCTCGGACACCTTCCGCGGAGCCGACCAGCACCTGGGGCCGGCCGTCGAGGGGCTCGCGGACCTGTCCGAGACGGTGGCCTCCCGCGATGAGCAGCTCGGCAACCTGCTGCAGGACACCGAGGGGGTCACCCGCATCGTGGCCGAGCGCGACGAGCAGGTCAGCAGGTTGATCTCGGACGGCAACGTGCTGCTGGAGGAATTGCAGCAGCGCCGCCAGGCCATCCACGAGCTGCTGACCGGAACCGAGCGGTTGTCCCGCGAGTTGCGCGGCCTGGTCGCCGACCACGAGGAGACCCTGAAACCGGCATTGCAGAAGATGGACCAGCTCACCGGCATGCTGAGCCGGAACCGGGACAACATCGACAAGGTCATCTCCTCGATGGCGCCGTACGTGCGCGGGTTCAACAACACGGTGGGCAACGGCCGGTGGTTCGACGGCTACATCTGCGGGCTGCTCCCGCCGCCGGTCAAGATCGGGCCGGTGGAGACCAACACCGACACCTGCGAACTGCCCGTGCCCCAGCGCGAAGTCCCGGCAGGAGGCCAGTGATGCGTAAGCGCACGACGATGCTGCTGGCCGCCGGGTGCGCCGTGGTGCTGCTGGCCACCGCGGGCCTGTGGTGGCTGTTCACCGACCAGGGGACCCGGATCACCGCCTACTTCGACCGCGCGGTCGGCGTGTACGCCGGATCGAGCGTGCGGGTGCTGGGCGTGGAGTCCGGTCGGATCGAGCGGGTGGTCCCAGACGGGGACGCGGTGCGGGTGGATCTGCGCGTGGACGAGGGCGTGGACGTGCCCGCGGACGCGAAGGCGGTCGTGGTCGCGCCGAGCCTGGTCTCGGATCGCTACGTCCAACTCACCCCGGCCTACGACACGGGCCCGCGGATGGAATCCGGCACGGTGCTCGGCGGGGATCGGACGGCGACCCCGGCCGAGCTCGACGAGCTCTACCGCAGCGCCAACGCCCTGTCCAAGGCCCTCGGCCCGGAGGGTGCGAACCGGGAAGGAGCGCTCAACGAGGTGCTCAAGACGTCCTCGGCGGCGCTGGAGGGCAACGGCAAGAACATGAACGAGACCGTGGGCAGGCTCGCCGATCTCGCCGACACGCTGCACGGCAACCAGGACGACCTGTTCGCCACCGTGGACAACCTCAACGAGTTCACCGCCACGCTCGCCGCCAGCGACCAGCAGATCCGCGAGTTCAACGGTCGGGTCAGCGATGTCACCGGATTCCTCGGCGACGAGCAGGAGCAGATCGGCACCTCGCTGGAGCAGCTGTCCGTCGCGCTGGACGAGGTGTCCGGGTTCGTCAAGGACAACCGCGAGCTCCTGTCGAGCAACGTGCGCAACCTGACCGGGGTCAGCCAGGCGCTCGTGGACCAGCGCGAGTCGCTCGGGGAATTGCTCGACGTGGCACCGCTGGGCGCCACCAACTTCATCAACTCCTACGACGCGGCGTCCGGCAGCGTGGCCGTGCGCGGGCACTTCAACGAGCTCACCCATCCGCCGGCTCTGATGCTGTGCAAGCTGCTGCAGCACTCGGTGCCGGAACCGATCCCGGAGGGGTTGCGCCCGATCTGCGACAAGGTGGCGCCGTTCATCGACGGGACGCTGGACCTGCCGTCGCTCGGGGAGAGCCTGCACCACCTGCAGCAAGGCGAGTTGCCCCCGCTGCCGATGGTGCGACCGCAGCACCTGCTGGAGCAGGAACAGCAGGAACAGGAGGGCGGCCGATGAACCGGATGCGTGTGGCGGCCGTCGCGGCACTGGTGGCGCTGACGAGCGGATGCGGCAACGCGGGGTTCGGCGGTCTCTACGACGCCCCGCTGCCCGGCGGTGCGGACCTCGGTGCCGAACCGCTCCGGGTCACCGCGGAATTCGCCGATGTGCTCGACCTGGTCCCGCAGGCGGGCGTGAAGGTCAACGACGTCTCGGTGGGCCGGGTGGAACGCATCGAGCTCGGCCCCGACAACTCGACGGTGCGGGTGCGCCTGGTCGTCAACGGCGACGTCGACCTGCCGGCGAACGCGCACGCCCGGCTGCGCCAGTCGAGCCTGCTCGGCGAGAAGTTCGTGGAGTTGACCCGGCCCCAGCAGCCGCAGGGCGAGCTCGCGGAAGGGGCGGTCGTCCCGCTGGAGCGCACCAACCGCAACCCCCAGGTCGAAGAGGTGCTCGGCGCGCTGTCGATGCTGCTCAACGGCGGTGGTGTGTCCCAGCTGCAGGACATCGTGGGTGAGCTGAACAAGGCGTTCGACGGCAACGAGGCCGAAATCCGCAGCCTGCTGGGCAACCTGGACGAGACGGTGTCCCGGCTGGACGCGCAGAAGGGCGACATCACGCGCGCCATCGACAGCCTCGCCGGCCTGTCCGGCACGTTGCGCGAGCAGACCGGGCAGATCGAGACCGGACTGCGCGATCTGGAACCGGGAATCCGGGTCCTGGAGGAGCAGCGGGGCGGCCTCGTGCGGATGCTGCAGTCGCTGGACGAGCTCTCCGGGGTGGCCACGGGCACCGTCAACGCCAGCCAGGACGATCTGATCGCCAACCTGAACGCCATCGAGCCGTCGCTGCGCCAACTGGCCAACACCGGTTCCGAACTGCCGGATGCGATCGGCTTCCTGGCCACCTACCCGTTCCCGGAGTACGCGATGAAGCCGCTCAAGGGCGACTTCGTGAACGCCGATGTGCGGGTGGACCTGGAACTGTCCGGGTTGGTGGAGAACCTCACGCGCTCGTCCGGTCCGCTCCTGCCCATCGCGGGGATCAACGACGCACCGCCCAAGGACGCGCCGAAGAGCCGCCCGGACGGCGAATCACCGCCCCCGGACGACGCGCAGGGCGGTCCGGGCGAGGCTCCGGCGACCCCGGAGGCCGGTGACCCGCCGAACGACGACGACCAGCAGGACGACGACCAGACCCCGGGTCCGGGAGCCGACGACGACCTGTGGGTGCCGCTGCCGAGCCGAACCGAGGAGCCCCGATGACCGGACGGGGAACGAAACTGCGCCTCGTGGCGTTCATGGTGATCGCGGTGGTGGGCATCGGGTACACCGGTGCGCAGTACGCGGGGGTCGACCGCTTGCTGGGATACGGTGGCTACACGGTCACGGTGAACATGCCCGACTCCGGCGGGGTGTTCAACAACTCCGAGGTCACCTACCGCGGCGTCGCGGTCGGCCGGGTGACGCAGATGGATCTCACCGAGGACGGCATCGCGGTGCGGATGCACATCGACGACGGGGCGCCGCCGATCCCGGCAGCGGGCACCCGCGCGGCGGTCGCGAACCGCTCCGCGGTCGGCGAGCAGTACGTCGACCTGCGCCCGTCCGGGAAATCGGCACCGTATCTGGACGAGGGATCGGTCATCCCGCCCGAGCGCACCAGCACCCCGCTGCCGCCCGAGGCGTTGCTGGTGGACCTGGACCGCCTGGTGGATGGGCTGCCCGCCGACGATTTGCGCACGGTGGTCGACGAGGTGGGCACCGCGTTCGAGGGGCGGGGCCAGGACCTGCAGCGCATCCTGGACGCGGCCGGCCCGCTGACCCGGGAGGCCCGCCAGCACTTGCCGCAGACGCGCGGGCTGCTGGACAACGGCGACACGGTGCTGCGCACCCAGCAGGAGCAGGGACAGCAGATCCGCGACTTCAGCGAAGGCCTCCAGGAGATCTCCGGCCGGCTGCGCGAGTCCGACCCCGACGCGCGCAGGCTGCTCAAGACCGCGCCGGACGCGGCCGACGAGCTGGACGGCTTCCTCCGGGAGACCGGCGACGACTTCGGGCTCGTGATGGCCAACATGCTGACCACCAGCAGGCTCACCGAGTCCCGGCAGGCCGGGATCGAGCAGCTGCTGGTGGCCGGGCCGGTCATCTCCTCGTTCACGCACACCCTGTCGCCGGACGCCACCGGGCACCTCGGCGTGGTGCTGAACTTCTTCAACCCGATCAACTGCACGTCGGGCTACGAGGGGACACCGCGCAAATCCGGCAGTGAAACGCAGAGCACGCCGGCCAACACCGATCTCGGCTGCGACGAGCCACCGGACAGCCCGACGGGGGTGCGCGGGTCGCAGAACGCGCCGCGCGAGCCGATTCCGGAGCCGGTTCCCCCGCCAGTGCCACTCGTTCCCTGAATGTCAACAATGGCCAGTATCGTTCGGGTATGCGCATCTTCGTCGCTTCGGCGCCGTTGCTCGGGCACGTCTTCCCGATGATCCCGCTCGCGCGGGCGCTGCGTGACGCCGGTCACGAGGTGCTCGTTGCGACGGCGGGGCACGGGCTGGCCGCGCGCCGGCACGACCTTCCCGTGGAGGACATCGCCCCGAACCTGCGGTTCGGCCGGATCGCCGGCCGGGTGCTGCTCGGGCATCCGCTCATCGCCCGGGCCGAACTCGCCGGGGAGGGCGGGTTGCGCGGGCTCTCCCGGATCTTCGCCGCGGTCAACGACGAGATGGCCGACGGGGCGGTCGCACTGGCCGACCGCTACGAGCCGGATCTCGTCGTGCACGAGCCGCTGGCGGTGTTCGGTGCGCTGGCCGCCGCGCGCCGCGGCGCACCGGCCGTGGTGCACGAGAATTCCCTGTTCGACCCGGCCGAGCTGACCAGGAGCACGGCCGCGCGCCTCGGCAAGACCTTCCAGCGGCACGGCGTGCCGAGCCTGCCCGCCTCGGCCGGTTCGATGACGATCTCGCCGACGAGCGTGGTCGGTCCGCGCAGCGGGATGCCGATGCGCTACGAGCCGGTGAGCGTGCCGGGCGAGATCCCGGACTGGCTGCGCGAACCGCCTCGGTCGTGTCCGCGCATCCTGGTGTCCCGCAGCACCGTCGACGGGCCGTGGGAGAGCCCGATGGTGGCGGCGGTGACCGCGGCCCCGGAGGTGGACGCCGAGTTCGTCCTGGTGCGCCCGGACGACTCGATCATCGGCCGGGAACTGGCGGACAACGTCCGCACCGTCGACTGGATCCCGATCAACGACGTGCTGCCCACCTGCGCCGGGATCGTGCACCACGGTGGCGCAGGCTCGATCTTCGGTGCGCTGGCCGGTGGTACGCCGCAGCTGATGACGCCGGGCGCAGGCGACCGCAAGCACAACGCGCAGCTGGTCGCGCGACGCGGTGCGGGACTGGCCGTGTCGGCCAGGGACATCGTGGCCGCGCACCTGAAGAAGCTGGTCGAGGACCCCGCGCTGACCGCCCAGGCGCACGAGGTGCGCACCGAGATGGCGGCGATGCCCGCGCCGGAGGAGCTGGTGCCCCGATTGGAGAAGCTCGCCGCCTGATCTCCCGGGCCGATCCGCACCGCGTCGAGCTCCTCGGCCGGAAAATCCCTGCAGCACCGTCCGTTTCGCGAGATGCGGGGCGACCGGCGCCGGTGCCCGCATCCTCGGCGCCGGGTCCCGCTGGCGCGGACCGCGGCCCGCCGCCGCATGCGCGCTACGGTGGGGTTCGACAGACGAGAATGGGATTCCGGAATGAAGAACAGGCCTCCGTACGCCCTGACGTCGGTGGACAACGCGCTCCTGCTGCTGCAGATGCTGCGTGACCAGGGCGGACTCCGGGTCAGCGAGGCGGCCGAGGAGCTCGGGATCGCTCGGTCCACCGCGCACCGGCTGCTGTCGATGCTCGTCTACCGGGACTTCGCCATCCAGGATGACAGCAGGACTTACGTGCCCGGCCCGGCGCTGGGCGCCAACCAGGTCGCCGGGCATCCGAACCAGCGGTTGCGCAAGATCCTCCTCCCGCACATGGACGCACTGTGCGAGCGGGTGACCGAGACGGTGAACCTCATGGTTCGCGTGGGATCGCAGACCCGGTTCCTCGGCAGCGTGGAGTCGACCCAGGTGCTGCACGTCGGCGACCGCCGGGGCACGATCCTGCCCGCGCACCGCTCCTCGGGCGGCAAGGCGCTGCTGGCCGAGCTGTCCCGGGGCCAGCTGGAACAGCTCTACCGGTCCGGCGGGGAATCGCGCCAGCTCGGCGACGGGGAGTGGCGGTCCCTGCTGCGCGACATCAGGTCGATCGCCGAACTCGGCTACGCGGTGAACCGGGAGGGCACCGAGGCCGGGGTGGTCGCGGTCGGGATGTGCGTGCGCGACGGATCCGGTGCCGCGGTCGCGGCGTTGACGATCTCCACGCCGTCGGTCCGCTTCGACACCGCGCTGCTGCCCGTGCAGGCCCGCGAGCTGCGCGCCGCGGTGGCTCGCGCCGAGGGGGACCTGCGCGCGGCCGCCGACCTCTGAGCCCGGCTGCGCGCGGTGCGGGCGCGATGACGGCTGGTGAAAGCACCTGGTGTGCGCACCGCGGGATCGCGATCACAGCGTTTTCGCAGCGCAGGTAGGTTACCTCTGATCCACATCCCGGCTGCGGCGCCCGCGGGTTTCTGCACAGAAGAATAGTGTCCGTCTTGACGGAAATCGGCGCCTACGGTGTGCCTCATGTCGCACGCCGGAGTGCGCCCACCCAGGTCGGGCTGGGCAGCCGTACCCATCGTCGCCCTCTGCTGGATCACCGTCGTCTTCGACGGGTACGACTTGATCGTCTACGGATCGGTGCTGCCGGAGCTGCTCGCCGAACCCGGCTGGGGGCTGGATTCCGGCACGGCCGGGCTGCTCGGCAGCCTGGCGTTCGCCGGAATGCTGTTCGGCGCGCTGGCCGCCGGGGCGCTCGCCGACCGCATCGGGCGGCGCAGAGCGGTGCTGCTGTGCACGATCTGGTTCTCGGTCTTCACCGTGGCGTGCGCGTTCGCGACCGGCCCCGCGGTGTTCGGTGCCTTCCGCTTCCTGGCCGGGCTCGGGCTCGGCGGCCTCGTCCCGTCGGCCAACGCGCTGGCGGCGGAGTTCGTCCCGCCGCACCGGCGCGCGATGGTGTCCACGCTGATGATGTCCGGCGTCCCGATCGGTGGCAGTCTCGCCTCGGTGCTGGGCATGTCGATGATTCCCGCGCTCGGCTGGCCGAGCATGTTCCTGGTCGCGGCCGTGTGCCTGGTCGTCGTGGTGCCGTTGTGCTGGTGGCTGCTGCCGGAGACGGCCGCTTACTACCGCTCGCGCGGCGAGCACGACCGCGCGGACGAGATCGAACGCCGCTTCGGCACCGCCGGATCGGAACCCGCCGCGCAGGAGTCCGCCGCCACCGACCAGCCCACCGGTGCCCGCGGGCTGTTCTCCCGCCGCTACGCCGCGGCCAGCGTCCTGTACGCCAGCGCGACGCTGGCCATCCTGTTCGCCTGGTACGGGCTGGGTACCTGGCTGCCCCAGTTGATGCGCGAGTCCGGGTTCAACCTCGGCTCCTCGCTGGGATTCCTGCTGGCGCTGAATCTCGGTGCCGTGGCGGGTTCGCTGGTGACCGCCTGGGCCGGCGACCGGTTCGGGCCGATGCTGACCGGTGTGGTCGCCGCGGTCGTGGCGGCCTGCGGGCTCGGCGGGATCATGTTCGGTCCGCCGGACGCGGTCACCTACGGTCTGCTCGTGCTGGCCGGCGTGGGTACGCACGGCACCCAGTGTCTGGTCATCGCCGCCGTGGCCAACCACTACCCGGCTTCGTTGCGGGGAACCGCGCTGGGTTGGGCGCTGGGCATGGGCCGCATCGGCGCGGTGGCCGCACCGCAGGTAGGCGGTCTGCTGTTGGGCGCGGGCCTGGGCGTCGGATCGAACTTCCTGGTGTTCGCCATCGCCTCCGCGCTGGCCGGTGTCCTGCTGTGGCTGTGTCCCCGCCCCCGCCGCGGTTCCGCGGTAGGGTCCACATCGGACTCCGCGCCGGCTGCCCGGTCCTGACCCGCCCCCGCAACGGGGCCGCGCGGGCACCCGGAAGCCCGATGGGCCGGGTGCCCGCGCACTACGATCCGTTCTGCGGCAGCGGTTTCCGCCGATCCGTGCCGCGACCCCGGCTCCGTCAGGCGCCCTCGGCCGCGGACCGGTGCAGGAACGCCGCGGAGGTGCCCGGTCCCGCGGGCACGGCGAACGAGGGTGCCCCGGGACGCGGCAACCCGGCACCGGGCTCGGTGGGCCCGGTCGGGCCGGCGAGATCCTCCTCGGCGTAGCGGTGGCAGCCCTCGTGCCAGTTGCGGATCCCGCTGAGCCAGTTGCGGATCCCGTCGACGTAGTGCTCCAAGCCCTCCTGCGCCGGCCCGTCCAGCTGCAGGTCCGCGGACAGCTGCGGCAGCTGCTCGGCGACGATGTGCTCGAACTGCAGCATCCGGGTGGTCATCAGGTCGTTGACGACCTCGACGCCGCGGAACCGGTCGCAGTCCAGGAAGTCCTGCACCACCAGGACCGCGTTGTGCACCTCGCCCTCGTACTGGATCTCCTTCTGGTAGGAGAACACGTCGTTGAGCATCGTCGCGTAGTCCTGCGCGGCGTTCTCCATCGCGCGCACCGGCCGCGAGTCGAACACCTCCGCGGGCACCGCGTGCTGCAGCGACAGCCGGGACAGGCTCATGGTCAGGTCGGAGCCGAAGGTGTCCCGCCGCATCTCGATGTAGTCCACCGGATCGGGAATGCGGTTGAGCGCGTGGTTTTCCAGCTCCCAGACCCAGCTGCCGATCATCTTCTCGATGGCGGTGCGGAACACCTTCCGGTCGGCGATCGCCATCGGTTCGGCGGTGCGCACCCACAGGTCGGCCAGGCCCCGTTCCAGCGGGGTGGCGGGTTCGGGCATCGCGGAGACGTCTTCGACCGGCATGAACGCGGGCAGTCGGTCGGTCGTGGCCTTGGCGGCCGCCACATCGCGCGCCCGGCCGTACACGGCGGGGTAGTAGTCATCGCCGTAGGTGCCCCAGGCCAGCCAGTCGCTGGACAGGTCGAGCTCCTCCTGCGTGGCGTCCGGGTGGATGCCCGCGGCGCACAGCGGCAGGTCGATGTCGCGCAGGATCGGTTCGTTCCACACGTGCGACCCGGGAACGCCGACCACCGGATCGAGGATGCCGACCGAACGGCACCAGGCCACGACGTGCTCGCGGGAGGCGTCCAGGTGCGGGCTCATCCGCAGTGGGAAGGGCAGGTAGAAGTCCGGCAGCGGCAGCGGTCCGACGTCCTCGTGCGGTACGTGGCTGAAGCTGCGCAGCCGCTGCGGCATCGTCGAGGCCACAGTGGACGGAATGCGCGCCGCTGAGGTGCCCAGCCCCGTGGGCAGCAGCGAGAACCCGGGCAGATCCACCTCGCCGGCCCCGGCGTTCATGTACCGGCTGGAGCGCAGATGCCATTCGTGCCCGCCCGCCTGCCAGTCCTGCAGGCCCTTGACGTAGGCGAGCACGCCCGCGCGCGCGGCCGGGTCGACGCCGTGTTCCTCCAGCAGTGCGGGAAGTTCCACCACCGCGGTGTGCTCGAACTGGTGCAGCCGCGAGGTGAGCAGTTCGTTGACCCGGTCGGCGGCCTGCTGCGTCGGGCAGCCGAAGAACCGCTCGAACACGAGCACCCCGTTGCTGAGCTCGCCCTCGTCGTTGACCTCGCGCTGGTAGGAGAACAGGTCGTTGCGCAGGTGCACGCCGTCGGAGAACGTGTCGCGCAGTACGAGCATGGGCCTGCTCGCGGCGATCTCGGCGGGCACTTCGGCTCCGACGGCGTGCTCCACGAGGTTCGCCGACCACGGTGCGCCGCCGACCTTGCGGCGCATCTCGATGTACTCGATGGGGTTGGCGACCCGGCCGTCGTTGATGTTGGTGAGCTCCCACAGCGATTCGTCCAGCAGGTTGCGGGTGCTCTCGGCGAACCGCTGCCGCCAGGATGCCGACATCGCGGGCACCGTGCGCTCCCATAGGTCGGCCAGCGCGCGCTCCACCGGGTTGGTCGGCTCCTCCTGGATCTCCCCGTCGACGGGCATGAACAGCCGCAGCCGGGTGAGGTGCTCGGTCGCGGCGTCCATGTCGCCGCTGCGCTTGTACAGCTCCACGAAGTGGTCGTCGAAGTAGAAGACCCAGATGTACCACTCGGTGATCAGGTCCAGCTCCGGGCCGGAGGCGTCGGGATGGGTGTAGGCGCACAGCAGGGCGTAGTCGTGCGCGTCGAGGTCGGCCTCGCTCCAGATGTGGATGCCCTGCTGCGGTTCGTCGACCATGCCCATCGCCTGCGACCACGCCTTGCTGCGCTCGCGGGTCCGCTCCAGGTTCGGGTTCAGCCGGGCCGGATGCGGGGTGTACATCTCCGGGAGCGTGAAGGGCTGCATGGGGCTGCTACCTGACCTTCCTCGGTGTCGCCGGGCCGGGACGACGGGTCGCCGCGGTTGTGGTGCTCTGGCAGGCAACCAAGATCTCCGGGGACGTCCAAGGGGGTCGCGGCACGGTTACCCGATCAGGTGCATCGTTGCGCTCGGTCGGCCCACCGGCGTGCCGGTGCGCGTGGCCCGGCGTCAGTTCACCCCGGCCCACGTGATCTCGAAACGAGCGATGCAATGTCGACAACGCTGAATAGGTGTCGGTTTTCGCGCAGCCGAGGCTGTGCACCGCGGGTGATCGGAACGAGAGGATCAGGCTGGGACGCCCGAGCCCGCACTGCCCAGGTCGGCCACGGCTCGCAGACCGGGCGGACCGCACGCCCGCACCAGCAGCCCGGACTT
The DNA here is from genome assembly GCF_015209505.1 of Saccharopolyspora montiporae. Lineage (GTDB taxonomy): Bacteria > Actinomycetota > Actinomycetes > Mycobacteriales > Pseudonocardiaceae > Saccharopolyspora > Saccharopolyspora montiporae. The sequence goes on along the minus strand of NZ_JADEYC010000021.1, from coordinate 39,475 downwards.
GGCCTTCGGGGAGAACCACGTCGATTTCGGCGGGAGCACCTCCCCGGCGTCGGCCAGCGCCATGACCCGCTCCACGGAGGGCGGCGACGGGTGGAAGTGCACCGTGCGGGTGTGCGCGCAGGCGCAGCCGCCCCCGGTGGACGGCACCGGGACCGGCTCGACGCCGGCGGCCTCGGCCAATGCCGGGAGCACCTGCCGGTCGAGTTGGACCACGTCCGGCTCCCCGCCGGGCCGCAGCGCCAGCTGGTGGTGGTGCCCGTCGATGCGGACCGGGACCACCCCCGGTTCCGCGCGCGTCCGTCCCGTCCCGCGTTCGCCCGGCCGCACGGACCGGACCCCCGGTTGGGCGGCCAGCAGCTCCAGCACCTGCTGTTCGCCCAGCCCGGCCGGCAGCCGCAGGCAGCGGTGGTAGCCGTGTACCTGCATCTCGTCCGCGGGGAACAGTGCCGCCAGCGCGTACCTGCTCGGATCCGCGTCCCCCGGTGCGCCTGCTCGGGCGTCGTGCTGCTCGGCCGCGGCCATCCGGTGGTGCCCGTCGGCGATGTAGAGCGGGCCGGCCCGCCGGATCGCCGTCCGCACCGCCAGATCCAGCTCCGCCCCGGAGCGCAGCCACAGCTCGTGCGCCACCCCGGCCCCGGTGGTGCGCACGTCCGGGGCAGCGGTCGTGATCGTCGCGAGTGCCTCGCGCAGCTCGGCCGACGGCAGGTGGGTGAGCAGCACCGGCGTGTGCTCCAGTCCGGTGCGCTCGGCCATCTCGGTGAGCCGGCGCACCCGGTCCGGCTGCACCGACTCGTGGCGCAGGATGCGGCCGGCGCGGTAGTCGTCCACGGCGACCTCGGTGACGATCCCGGTCTGCCGGTGTCCGGTGGTCTCCACGCGGTAGGCGATCACCGCGGGCTCGGTGGCCGGGGTGTACCCGCCCGCTTCCAGCAGCTGCCGAGCGCGGACCGGTCCGGCGTGCGCGGCGGCCGTGTGCCGCGGATCGGCCACCGCGACCCGCGGCGCGCGGGTGGCGACCCCGCGGGGGGTCATGCGGCACCTCCGGTGACCTCGGCGGGCAGCTGCTCGCCGTTGACGCAGTGCCGCACCTCGCCCTGCCCGAACGCGCGCAGCATCCGCACGACCTCGGCGGCGACGGCGTCCTGCGCTTGCCGGGTGGAGGCGCCGATGTGGTGCGTGCCGTACACGTTCGGGTGGGCGGCGAGGTTCGAGGAGATCGTGCCGGTGCCGCCCGCCGGTTCGGCGGCGAACACGTCGATACCGGCCAGGATGCCGCGCGCGTCCATGACCTCGATGAGCGCGGCCTCGTCGACGAGGTGGGCGCGGGCGGTGTTGAGCACGATCGCGCCGGGCCGCAGTTCCGCCAGCACATGCCGGTCCAGCAGCGTGCCGCTGTCGCCGGGTGCGTGCAGCGAGAGCACATCGCAGGTGCGCGCCAGAGCGGGCAGGTCGTCGACGTAGCGGACGCCGAGCTGCTCCGCGCGTTCGGCGACCTCGGCGGACCGGCCCGGTTTGGCCACGGTGTGCACGCGGGCCCCGAACGCGGCGACCCGCGCGGCGAACTCCAGGCCGATCCGGCCCAGCCCCACGATGCCCACGTCGCGGTCGGCGATCCCGCGGGCGCGGGAGAACCCCGCCTTGTCCCAGGTCCCGGTGCGCAGTGCGGTCACGTTGCCCACGATGTCGCGGTCCAGGGCCAGCAGCAGTGCGCAGGCGAGTTCGGCGACCGCTGCGGAGTTGCGCCCGGGCACGTTGCACACCCGCACGCCGGCTCGTGCGGCCGCCGCCGTGTCGATGGTGTCGGTCCCGGCACCGGCGCGGATCACTAGGCGCAGATCGCCGCCCGCGGTCACGACCTCGGCGGGCACCCGCGTGCTGCGCACCACGAGCGCCTGCATCCCGGCGACCTCGGCGGGCAGTTCACCTGTCGTGGCCTCCGGTCGGTAGCGGTAGGCGTGCCCGTCCGCGGCGAGCTCGGCGAGCCGGGTTTCGGGGAAGGTGTCGGCGACGAGTACTCGCATCACGCGCTCCCTCCGGTGCGGGTCCACCGCGGTCGAGTGTTGCTCATGGCGCTACTCATTGCTCATTGCGCAATAGCACCCGGACGTCCGTCAACACCCGGCCGGTGGTCGCGGCCGGTTCCGGTGCGGCGGCGGCTCAGCGCGGGCGCAACTGCTCGAACGCGACCGCGGTGGCCAGCCCGAAGGCGGCGTGCGGCAGCAGGTCGGACAGCCACGACTCGGCCGTCCACGTCCGCGGATCGGTCACCCCGAGCGTGGCCATCGGCGCCACGCTGCCCGCGTTCGCGATCAGGCCGGCGACCGCGCCCAGCACCGGCAGCGGCGCCGCGCCCAGCGCCGGGCGCAGCAGGCCGTACGCGGCGCCGGATGCCAGTCCGGTGACCAGCCCGAGCAGCGCCCCCGAACCGCTGCGCCGGTTGGCGCGCGCCGCTTCGTCGGCGCCGGGCAGCACCACTCCGGTGAGCTCCTCCGTTCGCCGGACCGTGGTGTCCGGGGTCGTGCTGGCCGGGCGCGCCCGCACGGCCATGTCCGCGTACGTGGCCAGGTTGAGCGCGGTGGTCCCGGCAGCACCGGCGAGAACCCCGCGGGCGAGTCTGCGCATCCCGGCTCCTTCCGTCGCGCGTCGCGGACGCTTCTACGGATACCCCGTGCGGGGCGTGGTCGAACATCGGCGGAAACCGGATGGGAATCAATTCTCCCGCTGATCCCGAAGTGCTTTCACCACCGCCGAAGTCCGGTCAGCTACTCCCAATTTTGTGAAAATGTTGTGCAAATGATTCTTGACCGTGCGCTCGGAGATTTCCAATGAACGTGCTATCTGCCGGTTCGACCAGCCGCGCACCAGGTGTTCGAGGACATCGCGTTCCCGCTTGGTCAGTTGCGGCAGCCGCGGATCGGCGGGGGCCTCCGCGTCCGGGCCCTCGATCGCTTCCCGGGTGAGCTGGGAGCGCAATGCGACCAGTTGCGTGACCTGGTCCAATACTTGGCACAGCGCCTGCGAGTGGTCGCCGGCTTCGCGCAGCAGGACGACGATCGCTCGGTCCAGCGCCCGATCGTACGAATGGACCATCAAGCGCCTCCACCACGTGCTCCGGGTCTACTCCTGCCGGTCGCAGCAGGTCGTGCCGGGGATTCGGTCATCTCCGGTCACCCTGTACTTCGTCAGGAACGGCCGCGCAGGTGACCCGTGCGGGCCGATTTACGCCCGAATGCCGCTCCGGTTGGTGCGAACGGCCTAGTACGCATCTCCGGGATACCGGTCCGGCGCGACTGCTGGTCGTAGGCCGAACTGTTCATGGTGGTGATCGGCTCGCCGACCATAGGTTCGCTTTCGGAAGCAACGAATCTCCAACTTGAAGGAGGTTTCGACCATGTCGGCTCTGTCGAGCCCGGGCCGAGTCACCTCTCGTCCACGACAAGAGCCGCAGGGTGAGATGCCGGAGTCGGGCGTGGCCCCGGCGGAAGCTGTCGAAGCCGTACGAGAGCGCCTCGACCGCGATTTCCACCCCGCGAGCAACCTGGCCACATTCCTGACGACGTCATTCGAACCCGAAGCCGAAAAACTGTTCGGTTCCTATCTGCACTACAACCTCGCCGACCGCGACCAGTACCCCGGGCTGGAGGACCTCGCACAGGAATGCGTCCGCATCCTCGGCGGGCTCTGGCACGGCGACCCCGAGCGGGTCGTCGGCTCGGCCACCACCGGTTCCAGCGAGGCGGCGATGCTGGCCGGTGCGACGCTGCTGCGTCGCTGGCAGGCCCGGTCCGGCACCGCCGGAGCGCGGCCGAACCTCGTCATGGGCGCGGGATCGCACGTCTGCTGGTTGAAGTTCTGCCGCCACTGGGGGGTCGAGGCGCGGGTCGCCCCGGCACGGCCGGGTTCGCTCGGGCTGGATGCCGGAGTCGTCAGCCAGCTGTGCGACGAGTCGACCATCGGCGTGGTCAGCGTCCTGGGCTCGACCCTGGATGGCAGCTACGACCCGGTCCGGGACATCTCGACCGCGCTCGACGAGCTGGCGCTGCACCGCGGTGTGGACGTCCCGCTGCACATCGACGCGGCGTCCGGCGGGCTGTTCACGCCGTTCGTGGACCCCGAACTCGCCTGGGACTTCCAGCTGCCCCGCGTGGTGTCCATCAACGCCTCCGGGCACAAGTACGGCCTGGTACCACCCGGGCTCGGCTGGGTCGTCTGGCGCAGCGGTGAAACCCGCACCGGCGGGCTCGGATTCAGCGTCAACTACCTGGGGACCAACGACACCTACCACGAACTCAGCTTCTCCAAGTCCGCCGCACCCGTGGTCCTGCAGTACTACAACTTCCTGCGCCTCGGGTTCACCGGGTACCGGACCGTGCACACCCGCACGAGATCGGTCGCGGCGATGCTGGCCGGCCGACTGCGCGAAACCGGGCGGTTCCACCTGTTGGGCGACGGCAGCCAGCTGCCGGTGATCGCGCTGACCGCGGCACCGGACCTGAAGCTGACCCACCTGGCCATGCACCTGGCCGACCGCGGCTGGTCGGTACCGGTCTACGCCCTGCCTCCCGACCTCACCGATGTCGAAGTCCTGCGCATCGTGGTGCGCAACGACCTCACCGCTGATGCGGCCGAGTCGTTCGCCTCCGCGGTCCGCGAATTCACCCGTTCGGCAAGTTGATCAGAAAGGAGTTCACGGTGCGCCCGATCCGAATCGTCAGCCGCCTAGCGAGGCGGAATCCGCCCGAACGCGAGGCCGGACTGCGCCTGGGCATCTACCAGGGCGAGAACCCGTCCGGGACGTCCGCAGCGGTGATCGAGAACCTCGCCAGGATGGAAGAGGTCCTGACGATCGCCGCCCGCTACGACTGCCAGTTGTGCGCCTTCCCCGAGTGCTACAACACCGGGTACTCGCTCGGGCCGTCGGAGTGCCGGGAACTCGCCGAACCCCGGGACGGCGAGAGCATCAGAACCGCACGCAAGCTGACGACCCAGCACGGGGTGTCCGTGGCGCTGCCCTACATCGAACGGGGTGAAGACGGAGGGATCTACGACGCGATCGCGCTGGTATCCAACGGCGAACTCCTGGCCAACTACCGCAAGACCCATCTCTACGGCGCCGCGGAGCGGGCCAACTTCTCCCCGGGGACCGAGATCCCGCCGGTGGTCGAGCTCAACGGCTTCCGGGTGGGGATCCTCAACTGCTACGAGTGCGAGTTCCCGCCGCTGTACCAGAGCCTGGTGCGGCGCGGAGCGCAGCTGATCGTCGGCCCGACCGCCGCCGACCAGCACTTCGTCCTGCACGACGGGACTCCCACACTGGTGCCCTACCCGGACGCGACCGAGCACATCATCCCCGCGATGGCCGCGGTGTGGCGGGTGTTCGTCGCCTACGCCAACCGGCGCGGCTGGGAGGTGTCCGACCGGGGGCAGTGGGAATACCGGGCCAACTCGGGAATCTGGGGCCCGGACGGCAAGCCGGTCGTGGCCGCGGGTCAGGCTGAACGGGTCGAGGACAGCATCCTCATCGCCGACTGCGTGCCCGGATCGGTCGCGCCGTTCAGCCCGGAAGGCGACCACCTCGCGGACTCGCGCGTGCCGATGGGCGAGGACCTGCTCCCCGCCAACTAGGCGGCACGCCGACTGGGCTACCCGGCACAACGGGGCGCCGCCAACTGGGCGGGTGCCGGGACGGACCCGCGCGGGGTGCTGCACCGCGGTGCAGCACCCCGCGCGGTCAGGCCCGCTGGCCGGCGACCTCCACCATGGGAGCCCGCCGTACTCCCTCGGTGGCGAAGCGGTCGAGGATCGCCTTGGCGACCTCGACCGCGTTCGGCCGGTCACCGTGCAGGCAGATCGTGTCCGCGTCCACCGGCACTGCGGTGCCGTTCACCGACGTCACCGACCCCCGCAGGACCGACATCACCTGATCGGCGCAGACTTCCGGATCCTTGGCCTGCGGGTTCGGCTCGATGATGATGTGCCCGTTGTCGTCGTAGTCCAGGTCCGCGAACGCCTCCCGCACGACCCGGTACCCGCGTTCGGCCACGCGATCGGCGGTCGGCCCGGCCAGCAGCACCACCCGCACTTCCGGATCCGCGCTCTGCACCGCGTCCGCGACCGCCTCGGCCGCGTCCGGATCGCGCAGGGTCAACCCGTAGAGCGCCCCGTGCGGTTTGACGTGCCGGACCGGCACGCCCAGCGAGTCCGCCACCGCGCGCAGCGCCCCGAACTGGTAGAGGCAGGCATCGGCCGCCTCCCGGGGGGACATCGCCAGCGCGCGCCTACCGAACCCGGCCAGGTCCGGAAATCCCGGGTGCGCTCCCACCGCGGTGTCGCCGTCCGCGGCCAGCTGCACCGAGCGGCGCATCGTCGCCGGATCACCCGCATGCCAACCGCAGGCCACGTTCACCGAAGTGACCAGCGGGATCAGCCGCTCGTCATCGCCGAGCTGCCAGCGGCCGAAACTCTCCCCGGCGTCGGCGTTGAGATCGACCAACGTCCGCACTCCGATCACCTCCCGGATCCGCAACGCACTCTTCAGGACGAGTGATAACCCGGCATCGAGAATGCACCGTCCGCCGGTTGCATGCGATACACCGATGGGGGATCTTCGTTCGCAAGCGTCATGCGGCCGGACCGGCTCCGGCGCATCCTCGCAGTTGGGTATAGGTGCCTCTCCGCACTAGGAGGTCGACCGTGACCGAGACGAGGGTCCAGCTTCCACCGGCCCGCTACGAGTACGGAGGGGACGAGTTCGTCTTCGTCGAACTCGACCGCGAGATGAGCCTGGAAGCCAATTTCAAGGCCATGGCTATCACCGGCGCACTGCGCCGCGAGGAGATCGACGGGATCATCGACATCTGCCCGTCCAACGCGTCCTACCTGGTGCGCCTCGATCCGGACCGGCTCAACCCGGCGGATCTGGTCCGGGAGTTGCAGCGCCTGGAGCGAACGGCCGGGGACCTCCCGGACGACTACGCGGTGCAGACCCGGATCGTGGACGTCCCGGTGCTCTTCGACGACCCGTGGACGCGGGAAACGCTGCTGCGGTTCCGGGACAACCACCAGGACCCCGCGGTCACCGATCTCGAATACGCTGCCCGGATCAACGGCCACCCGACCGTCGAATCGCTCATCGAGGCGATCGCATCGGCACCGTTCATCGTCACGATGCTGGGTTTCGTGCCCGGTCTCCCGTTCTGCTACCAGATGGTCCCGCGCGAACGGCAGATCGAGGTACCCAAGTACGTCCGGCCCAGGACCGACACGCCGGAGCGCGCGTTCGGGTACGGCGGGGCGTTCGCCGTCGTCTACCCGGTGCGCGGCGCGGGCGGCTACCAGCTGTTCGGCATCGCCCCCGCGCCGGTCTTCGACCTCAGCCAGCAGCTGCCCGACTTCGCCGACCACATCGCCTTCCCGAAACCCAGCGACATCCTGCGCTACCGGCCGATCGACCGCGACGAGTACGACCTGACCCGTTCGGAAGTGGAATCCGGGACGTTCCGCTACCGCACGCGCGACGTCGAGTTCACCCCGGCGGCCTTCCTCGCCGATCCGGACGGCGTCAACCGCGAGCTGCTGGAGGTGCTGTACCGATGAGCAAAGTGATCGTGCGCTCCGGGGGAGTGTCCACGACGGTCCAGGACTCCGGCCGAGACGGCCAATACGCCATCGGCATGCCGCCGTCCGGGGCGATGGACCAGTACTCCTACGCCGTGGCCAACGACCTCGTGGGCAACCCGCCGGGCGCCGCCGCGCTGGAAGCGACCTACCTCGGGCCCGAACTGGAATTCACCGACAGCAGGCACCTCGCGGTGACCGGAGCCGACTGCGAGATCACCATCAACGGTGAGACCGCCGCCATGTGGCAGACCCTGCGGGTCGGCTCCGGCGACGTGCTGAAGTTCAAGCCGGTGCGCAACGGTGCCCGCCCCTACATCGCCGTCAGCGGCGGGGTCGACGTGCCGCCCTACCTCGGATCCCGGTCGACCTACATGCTCACCGGCATCGGCGGGTTCGAGGGACGCAGCCTCACCGAAGGCGACCGGCTCCCGCTCGGCGAGAACCAGACCCCGCCGCCGGTCGGCACCACCGTTCCCGAGTCGCTGCGGCTGGAATTCCCGGCCGTGACCGAGCTCCGCTTCGTCATCGGCCTGTGCGCCTACCGGCTGACCGAAGCCGCGCTGGAGTCCTTCCTGGGCACCGAATGGAAGATCACCAAGGACGCGGACCGCGTCGGCTACCGGCTGCGCGGTGGCAAGCTCGACTTCATCGAGCGCGAACAGCCCTTCGGGGCCGGCAGCGACCCGGCCAACGTCGTCGATCTCGGCTATCCGGTGGGGTCGGTGCAGATCCCCGGAGGCGACGAGCCGATCGTGCTGCTCAACGACGCGGTGACCGGTGGTGGCTACGCGACCATCGGCACCGTCATATCGGTCGACCGGGACCGCATCGCGCAGGCGCGGACCGGTACCAGGGTGAGCTTCGCCGCGGTGGACATCGACGCGGCGATGGCGGCCCGCCAGGAGCGTCGCGAGCGGTTGGAGCAGGCCCGTTCCGTTGTTGCCGTCGATCAGGGGTGAGGTGAGGCAATCATGTCCAAGGTTGAGGCGCAGATGCCCGGGGTGTTCTACCGCCGCCCGGCGCCTGACAAGGACGCGTTCATCGAGGAAGGCGCCGAGATCACGCCCGGCCAGACGATCGCGCTCATCGAGGTCATGAAGACCTTCAACGAGATCAAGGCCGAGCAGCAGGGGCGGGTCAGTCGGATCCTGCTCGACGACGGCGACGAGGTCGAGGCCGGCCAGGCGATGTTCGAGGTCGATGAATCATGAGTGGGCTGCGTCGAGTGCTCGTGGCCAACCGCGGTGAGATCGCCACGCGGATCATCCGGGCTTGCCACACCGCGGGGATCGAAGCCGTCGCGGTGTACTCGGATGCCGACGAGCGAGCGCGGTGGGTCCGGATGGCCGACGACGCGGTGCACATCGGACGGTCGGCGGCGCGCAAGTCCTACTTGGACGTCGAGGCCCTGCTGAAAGCAGCCAGGTCGACCGAGGTCGACGCGGTGCACCCCGGATACGGTTTCCTGTCCGAGAGCGCGGAGTTCGCGCGGTCCATCGCCGAAGCCGGACTCGTGTTCATCGGGCCGCCGGCCAGTGCGATCGAGCAGATGGGGGACAAGGCGACCGCGCGGCGCACCGCCGAGTCCGCCGAGGTCCCGGTCGTTCCCGGCAGCGGCCCGGTCACCGAGCTCGCCGATGCGGAGAAGGTCGCCGCCTCCGTCGGGTATCCGATGCTGGTGAAGGCGGCCGCCGGCGGGGGCGGGCGCGGTATCCGGCCGGTGCGCAACGGCGCGGAACTGGCCGAGGTGCTGCCCACCGCGCAGGCCGAAGCGCAGTCCGCGTTCGGGGACGGCACGATCTACCTGGAACGGGCGGTGCCCGGCGCGCGGCACGTCGAGGTGCAGGTCCTGGCCGATGACCACGGCACCGTGCTGCACCTGTACGAACGGGACTGCTCGGTGCAGCGGCGCAGGCAGAAGCTCATCGAGGAGGCGCCGGCCCCGGCGCTGCAGGAGAGCACCCGGGAGGCGATCACCTCGGCGGCGGTGCGGCTGGCGCGGCACGTGGGCTACCGCAACGCGGGCACCGTCGAGTTCCTCGTGGATTCCGAGGAGAACTTCTTCTTCATCGAGATGAACACGCGCGTCCAGGTCGAGCACCCCATCACGGAGATGATCACCGGGGTGGACATCGTGGCCGAGCAGTTGCGCATCGCCGGTGGTCGGGCGCTGTCGATCACCCAGGACGAGGTGCAGCGGCGCGGGACGGCGGTCGAGCTGCGCATCAACGCCGAGGACCCGGAGCGCGACTTCACCCCGACACCCGGTGATATCGCGGAGTTCGAGCTCCCCGGCGGCCCCGGGGTGCGCATCGACACCGGTATGGCGCAAGGCGACCGGATCAGTCCGTTCTACGATTCGCTCATCGCCAAGCTGGCGTGCTGGGGCGCCGACCGCGATCAGGCGTACGCGCGGGCCCGCCAGGCGCTGGAGGAGTTCCACGTCAGCGGTGTGTCCAGCACGATCGACCTGCACCGGCAGCTGACGGTGGCCGAGGACCTGCGCAAGGGTCCGGTGCACGTCAACTGGCTGGAGCAGTGGCTGGGCGACTGATTCGGCGGGTTCGCGTGCTGCCGTTCGCCGAAATCGGATGCGCGGGTCGACCGCTTCCGGGCAGACTCGATCGGGGCCGCCGCGACCCGGCGGTCCCGAGTCGGCATGGAGGAGGCCCGCCGTGCAGGTGGCCGAAGCGTTGGCGCAGCGCGCCGACGGGCAGCGCCGCGTCGAGCAACTCATGGCCCGGGTGACCGATAGCGCCCGCTACCAGGAAGGCGAGACGCCCGTCGAGGATGCGCAGGCCCTGCTCACCGAGATCGACGCAGTGCTCGATCAGCAGGAGTCGTTGATCCGCCGGATCAACCGGACCAACGCTGCGACACCGCTCGGGGACGGCACGGTCACCGATGCTCTCGCCCGCCGCGACGTGCTGCGCTACCGGCACCGGGCGGTCACGGCGGCAGCCGACGCAGCATCTGGTCGCGGAGGGCGTGACCACGGACGCCACATGCGGTCCGAGCTGGTCAGTCTGCCCGCTCTTCCGGTTGCCGAGCTGCGGGCCGAAGCGGATCGGATCGCGCAGGAGATCCGCGAGCTCGACATCCGGATCCAACGGGCCAACTGGGAGGTGGAACTGCTCGACTGAGCAGCCTCATCGACCGATGAGCAGGTAGTCGCCGCGGAGCGAGCACGAGCCGAGGTCCGGCGGCCAAACCGGTCTCGCAGTGCACGAGGGGCAGTGCAGCGGTGTACACCGACGTACGGCGCAGCCCAGCACAACAGCACTGCGCATGGTGCACATCGCACAGATCACCACCAGGTGCTGGTCACGGCGGCGAGGGAGGGGACGGGGACCTGGCTCATCGTGGCGCGGTGGCTGACTGCGAGCCTGCGCGGTGCTGCCGGTGGCACGCGGGCCGCATCGGCCTAGTCCACGCGGGCCAGCAGGAATGCGCGGAGTTCGGCGAGGAACCGGTCGTGCACCTCCAGTTGGGCCCAGTGGCCGCAGTCGGGAACCTCGACGTACCGGGCGTCCGGTGCTCGGCGGGCGGCCTGCTCGGAGCCTTCCGGATCGACGAGGAGATCGTCCGCGCCGTGGAAGAACAAGGCGGGGACCGTCAGTCCGGACATCCGGTTCAGCAGGTTGTTGCGCATCGAACCCGGACCGATCGCGTTCTTGGCGTAGAGCGCGTAGGCGTAGCCGGCCCCGGGGCGGCGAGCTTCGCGGACGTACTCGTCCAGCAGGCCGGGCGGCAGGCGTCGCCGGTGGTTGACCGCGCTGCGCAGGAACTGACGGGAGAACCGGTTGGCGGCGTCGCTGAGCGGGCGCAGCCAGCCGTCCGGGATGCGGGAGGCCGCCCACACCGAGCTGTGCAGCAGCAGGTTGCCGTACCGGCTGATCAGCCCGCCGGCTGCGATCGCGACGACCGCGACGCACCGGTCGGGGTGGCGCAGGGCGAACTGCAGCGCGACTTCGCCACCCATCGACACCCCGCAGACCACGACCTGCTCGATACCGAGCGCATCGAGCAGGGCACGCAGTCCGTCGGCCATTTCCCCGCTGGTGCGCTTCGGTTCGATCCCCTCGGTGTAACCGAACCCGGGCAGGTCCGGGGCGAGCACTCCGCGATCTCCGGCCAGCGGGGTGATCAACCGGCACCAGGAGATCGCTGCGTTGTCCGCGCCACCGCCGTGCACCAGCAGCACCGGCGTCCGGGCGCTGCGATTCCTCCCGCGCAGCACGCGGTAGCTCCCACCGGAAGCAGCTGCGTGCTGGACCTCGGTCCCAGGTGGGACGCGAGGGGCGTTGGCGGTTTTCGGCACTGTCACGCTCCGTTCGGCGTCCGTGGCGGTGGCATACCGCCTGCTGGGTCTGGTCGCCGGTTGCTCGGTTTGCCGGTCCTGTTGCTGGTTTTTCTGTTGCTGGGCAGGAACTTTCGGTGGGTGATCCTGCATGTTGGCTTCGTGCAGCCGATTCGGCCAAATGACCGGAGCGGCTCGGAAGCGCAAGTCCTTGGGGTGGTGCCCTCTCCGCGCCGGCAGGTGTTGGGCGGCCGCCTGCGGTCAGCACCGGTGCATTGGGGCATCACCCGGGCATCACGGTGCATTGGGGCATCACCCGGGCAAGCCGGGGCCCCGGCTCGGCGGTGTCCCCGGCGGGGACCGAGCGGCGTCGGTCCCCGCACTCCGCGCCACCCGGGTGGTGCCGGGTCCGCGCTCCGGCCGCCCGGTGTTCACCAGCCGCGTTCGCGCCACTCCGGAATCTTCGGGCGTTCGGCGCCCAGCGTGGAGTCGTCCCCGTGACCGGGGTAGAACCACGTGTCATCGGGGAGCTCGGCGAACACTCGCGCGTCGAGATCGTCCATGAGACTGGTGAAGTCGGTCGGATTCGTCGTCCGGCCCGGACCGCCGGGGAAGAGCGAATCCCCGGTGAACAGGTGCGGCCTCCCGTTCGGGTCGCGGTAGAGCAGCGCGATCGACCCGGGTGTGTGTCCGCGCAAGTGGATCACCGAGACGCTCGTGTTGCCGACGGCGATGCTGTCGCCCTGCTCGACGAGGCGGTCCGGGGGGACCGGCAATTCGTCGGCATCCGCCGGGTGGGCGACCGTGTAGCAGCCGGTCTGCCCGGCGACCGATCCGAGCGCCTGCGTGTGGTCCGGGTGCCGGTGGGTGGTGACGATCGTGCGCAACCGGGGCCGTTGTTCGTCGTGGCCGAGCAGGTCGGTCAGCCGATCGGCATCGTTGGCCGCGTCGATGAGCAGCGCATCTCCGGTCTCCCGGCACACCAGCAAGTAGGCGTTGTTGTCCATCGGTCCGACCGAGAGCTTGCTGATCGTCAGCGCGTCGAGAACGCGCTTGCTCGCCGGTCCGCCCGATTCGACGTGTCCCGTGTACTGTTCTTGATCCTCCACGGTGCCGAGCCTAACGTCCGGCGCGGTCGACGAGCGTTCGTGCTGCGCTCTCGTGGGTCACGTGCCGACGCTGCCGCGCGAAGGAGCGATCAGCGCGTACATGACGACCACGCACATCGCGATCACGACCAACGACCAGAGCGGGAACGCGCCGAGAAAGGCGAGGTGGCCGATCGCGGCCAGGCCCGCCAGCACGACACCGGTCGCGCGCGCCCACGTCTGCCCGAACAGCGCACCCATGCCGACGGCCACTTGCAGGACGCCGAGTCCGAGGAAGATCCATCCCCAGGAGGCGTAGTCGAGCACCAAGAGCTCGCCCGGCGCGGCGACGAAGTAATCGACGCGGAAGAACGCGGTCAGACCACTGATGATGTTGAAGACACCGATCAGCAGGATGAGTGATCCGCCGAAGGTCAGCCATCCGGACAGCGTGTCGGTCTCCGCGGGCTCGCGGGTGTCGCCAGCGGCGGTCACCGCCCAGTGCTTGTTGCCACCGGGGGAGCGAGGTGCGGCCGATTCCGAACCGCCCGCTCCCGAACCGCCCGCTCCCGAAGGTTGCTCGGCCGTGGCCTGCTGTCCTGCTGGCTGGGCCGCTGATCGACGGGCGGCCGACTGCTGGTCGCCGGTCTGCTGGTCGCCAGTCTGCTGGTCGCCCGGCGTGTGCTGCGCACCGGTGCCTTCCTGGGGTTGCGATCCCTGCTGTGAGCGGGGTGTGTCGTCGGGATTCGGTCCCTGCGCACTGGTCATGGCCCACGCTCCCGTCGCTCGACCGCATGCCTGCCCGGCCCAGCATGGCTTCTTCTGCTCCCACCTGCATGTCCGGAAAGACCGTTCTGCTCGGTGATCTCGGTGGTGGTGCGCTCGCAGACCTGGTCCGCGTTGCGGTGGGTCGGGGGCGTGCGCCGGAAGCAGGGTGGGTGCGTGATCGCCGTGAAGATGCGGCGGGCGTGCGCGCCGGGGCCCGCGGACTGTGCGGGATGCGCGCACAGCGGCGTGACTACAGCCAGAACGGCAACGCGGGCGCATCGCCGGCGATGTCCTCCGACGCCCCGCGTCCCAACAGCCACCCGAGCACAGCGCCCGGCGGCCCGTGGGCATGAGCCGGGGCCGTGGTGGTGCCACGCAACGACCAGCTGCGTTCGTGGTCTCCGAAGTCGGCCGTGACGATGAGAGCGGGCACGTCCGCGCGGCCACCGAACTCCTGGACGGTGTCTTCGAGCAGTTGTTCGGCCTCGGTGAGCGGGATGTCGTCGAAACCCACGCCGCAGTCCAGGTCGATCGTGTGCACCCGTACTTCGAGCAGCCGTGCGCGGAGCACGTCCATGGCCGGAACTGCGCGCAGCAGCTCGTCGCAGACCTCGTTCAGCCACGCATGGCTCGGTAGAGCCTGCGCTGCAGCGGTGAACCGGTCGGATGCCGCTTCGAGCTCGTCGAGGAGTACTCGTCGATCGCGCCGTGCGCCGTTGTCGATGTCCGCGTCGCGATCGGCCGGGCTTGGATACATCGGGTGTTCGATTCCGGTTCGTGCCCAGGTGAGCGCGTTGACGCGCGCGTCGGCGTCCCGGGACAGGTGCGCCAGGACGTGTGCGCGGGTCCACCCGGGTAGCAAGCTGGGTTCGTGAACGGAGGTCTGGTCCATCGCGGCGGTCGCGTCCAACAGGTCCCGGGTGGCTTCGTCCACGGCCGCCGTCCCGGCGGAAGCCTGTCGAGCGAGTTGGGCGGCGGTGGCCGGGGAGAGGCGGTTGTGGCCATCGCTGTCGAGTGCGGTGTCGGCCATGATCTTCCTCGCTGGAGGGAGCGTGCACGCGGCGCGATACCGAGGCTATTCCGCAGGCCACAGGCAGGACAGTGCCCGTTCCGGGGGTTTTTGCGTATCGTCGGAGGCGCGCCCGGCGCGTCACTCGGGCGGGCGAGACTCGGCGGAGCGACCGACACCAGGGGTTCCGGGCCTGTCGGTGGTCTGGACTAGCGTGGTCCCGGCGAACACGAAGGCAGTGACGTCGAGCACTCGCCGTGGCCTGAGAAGTCGAATCGGGCATACCTGCGCGGGCCGTCGTTGTTGTCCCGTTGCGCCGGTACGCACTGCTGGTGCGTCCACGTCCACGCGAGAACTCTTCGAAGGGATCACAGTGGCTGACCGCCTCGTCGTCCGCGGCGCCCGTGAGCACAACCTGCGCGGGATCGATCTCGACCTGCCGCGGGACAGTTTGATCGTGTTCACCGGGCTGTCCGGCTCCGGGAAGTCGAGCCTGGCGTTCGACACCATCTTCGCGGAAGGCCAACGTCGCTACGTGGAGTCGTTGTCCGCCTACGCCCGGCAGTTCCTCGGGCAGATGGACAAGCCGGACGTCGATTTCATCGAGGGCCTGTCCCCGGCGGTCTCGATCGACCAGAAGTCGACCAACCGCAACCCGCGGTCGACGGTCGGCACGATTACCGAGATCTTCGACTACCTGCGCCTGCTGTACGCGCGGGCAGGCAAGCCGCACTGCCCGGTATGCGCGGAGGCGATCAGCAAGCAGACGCCGCAGCAGATCGTCGACCAGGTGCTCGACATGCCGGAGCGCACCAAGTTCCAGGTGCTGGCTCCGGTGGTGCGCGGGCGCAAGGGCGAGTACGCGGATCTGTTCGAGCAGCTCCAGTCGCAGGGCTACGCCCGGGTGCGGGTGGATGGCGAGGTGCACTCGCTGGACTCCCCGCCGAAGTTGAAGAAGCAGGAGAAGCACGACATCGCCGTGGTCGTGGACCGGCTCACGGTGAAGGCCGGTGCCAAGCAGCGGCTCACCGACTCGGTGGAGACCGCGCTGCGACTGGCCGACGGTCTGGTCGTCCTGGAGTTCGTCGACGTCGCCGAGGATGACCCGAAGCGGGAGCGCCGGTTCTCCGAGCACCTGGCCTGCCCGAACGGTCACGAACTGGACGTCGATGAGCTCGAACCCCGGTCGTTCTCGTTCAACTCGCCCTACGGTGCGTGCCCGGAGTGCGGGGGTCTCGGCATCCGCAAGGAGGTCGATCCGGAGCTGGTCGTCCCGGACGAGGACCTGGCGCTGGAAGAGGGGGCGATCGCCCCCTGGGCCGGTGGGCACACCGCTGAATACTTCACCCGGTTGCTGACCTCGTTGTCCGAGTCCATCGGCTTCCGGATGGACACTCCGTGGAGCAAGCTGCCTACGAAGGTCAAGAAGGCGGTGCTGCACGGCACGACCGATCAGGTGCACGTCCGCTATCGGAACCGCTACGGCAGGACTCGGTCGTACTACGCCAATTACGAGGGCGTGATCCCGTTTTTGGAGCGCCGTCTGGATCAGACGGAATCCGATTACGCTCGGGAGAAGTACGAAGGCTACATGCGCGATGTGCCGTGCCCGGCGTGTGACGGAGCTCGGCTCAAGCCGGAGATCCTGGCCGTGACGCTGGAGGACGCGGAGCACGGGGAGCTGTCCATCGCCGGGGTGAGTGCGCTGAGCGTGCAGGACTGCTCGGATTTCATCGATGGCTTGGTGCTGGGTGAGCGCGAGCAGATGATCGCCGGACAGGTGCTGCGCGAAGTCCAGGCGCGCCTGGGATTCCTGTTGGACGTGGGGCTGGACTACCTCTCGCTGGATCGGCCGGCGGGCACGCTGTCCGGTGGGGAAGCGCAGCGGATCCGGTTGGCGACGCAGATCGGTTCGGGTCTGGTCGGCGTGCTGTATGTTCTCGACGAACCGTCGATCGGGCTGCACCAGCGGGACAACCACCGCCTGTTGGAGACGCTGACCCGGTTGCGTGACCTGGGCAACACCCTGATCGTCGTGGAGCATGACGAGGACACGGTGCGCAGTGCCGACTGGGTCGTCGACGTCGGGCCCGGCGCGGGTGAGCACGGTGGCCAGATCGTCCACAGTGGTCCCTTCAAGGAGCTGTTGGACAACGAGCAGTCGCTGACCGGCGACTACCTCGCGCGGCGCAAGCGGATTCCGCTGCCCGAGGTGCGCCGCCCGGTGGACCGCAAGCGCCAGCTGACCGTGGTCGGTGCGCGGGAGCACAACCTCCGCAAGATCGACGTCTCGTTCCCGCTGGGCTGCCTGATCTCGGTGACCGGCGTGTCCGGTTCCGGAAAGTCCACGCTCGTCAACGACATCTTCGCTTCGACGCTGGCGAACAAGCTCAACGGCGCTCGCCAGGTCCCCGGACGGCACACTCGGATCAAGGGCCTGGAGCACGTGGACAAGCTGGTTCAGGTGGACCAGTCGCCGATCGGCCGCACTCCGCGGTCGAACCCGGCGACGTACACCGGGGTCTTCGACCACATCCGCAAGCTGTTCGCGGCAACGACCGAAGCCAAGGTGCGCGGGTACCAGCCCGGCCGGTTCTCGTTCAACATCAAGGGCGGCCGGTGCGAGGCGTGCGCGGGCGACGGCACGTTGAAGATCGAGATGAACTTCCTGCCGGACGTCTTCGTGCCGTGCGAGGTGTGCAGGGGAGCCCGGTACAACCGGGAAACCCTGGAAGTGCACTACAAGGGGAAGACCATCGCCGAGGTCCTCGACATGCCGATCGAGGAGGCCGCCGAGTTCTTCAAGCCCATCAAGGGAATCCACCGCCACCTGCAGACGCTGGTGGACGTGGGGCTCGGCTACGTGCGGTTGGGGCAGCCCGCGCCGACGCTGTCGGGTGGTGAGGCCCAGCGGGTGAAGCTCTCCAGCGAGCTGCAGAAGCGCTCGACCGGACAAACCGTCTACGTCCTCGACGAGCCGACCACCGGGCTGCACTTCGAGGACATCCGCAAGCTGCTCGGCGTCGTCAACGGCCTCGTTGACAAGGGCAACACGGTGGTGATCATCGAGCACAACCTCGACGTCATCAAGACCTCGGACTGGATCCTGGACATGGGCCCGGAGGGCGGCTCCGGTGGCGGGATGCTGGTGGCGCAGGGCACCCCGGAGGACCTCGCCGGGAACGACGAGAGCTACACGGGTCGGTTCCTCGCGCCGGTGCTGGCCGAGAGCTGAGCCGGTCGGGACCCCGAGTTCGGTTGCGCGCCCCGGGATTCCGGGGCTCCCGTTCCGGGTGCGCCAGTCCGCGGTACGCGGACTGCGGGGATCATCCGGACTGCTGCGAGCGGGGAGCGGCCAGGAACCGGTGCGCTGCGCGCAGGCACGGCGCGCACGTCTGCCAGAACCAGGCGAGGCCATCGTCCTGGGCTGCGAGGCGGTGCCCGCAGAGCGTGTCGACCCGGACCGCGTTCGGGGAGCTGGTTTCCGCTGCGTCCAGGGTCGCATGGCGCATGCCTTCGGCCGGAACCCAATGAATCCGTTGCACACGGAGACCTCCGATCTTCGGAGCGCCGCGCTCGGGACTGATCGTCGGGGCGGCGCATTTGCTGGTAAGGGGTGACCACTGGGCGTCGCCGGGGAGTCCTCGGACATCGCGTCCGCCTGCCCGCCCCGCGCCGAACCGGAACGACCGGGCTCGGATCTGCTTCCCAGGCGATCAGTGGTACCGGTGGTACCGGTGGTGCGGAACCAATTGAACGCCAGTTCGACTGGGCGGGGCAATTCACCTTTCGGGCGATCTCGTGGACTGATCACCGCTTTGTAGGGTGTGCACCATGGCCGGTACCAGCACGGGGCGCGGAACCCTGGGCGCTCAGCTGCGGGATGCGCGGGAGTCGGCGGGCATCGGCTTGCGCCGGCTCGCGTTGAAACTGCACACGTCGCACGCGACGCTCTCCAGGTGGGAGAGCGGAGCGCGGCGACCCGGTCCACGCGATGTCGAGGCGTATCTCGACCAGGTCGGCGCCTCCGACGAGCGGCGCGCAGAGCTGGTCCGGTTGGCCGCCGAAGAGCCGCCTGCGGAGGGCTTCGCGCTCGGGGGCTGCTCCGATCGGCTGGCGGCGCTGCTGGCGATCGAGCGCGAGGCCACCCGCATCACGAGCGTGTCCCCGCTGCTGGTCCCGGACTTGTTGCAGACCACCGACTACGCGCGAGCTGCGCTGGTCGGTTCGGGAGCGTCACCGTCCGAAGTGGACCTCGGTGTAGCGGTCCGCGCAGGACGGGCGAGGGTCGTCACCGCCGAGCGGATCCCGGTCCGGGTCTTCCTCGGCGAACATGTGCTGCGCCAGCGCATCGGGGGCGCGGCCGTGATGGCCGAACAGGTTCGGGCGATGCGGGAGATGTGCCGCACTTCCGAGGTGGAACTGCGCGTCGTTCCGGACGGAGCGGGCTGGCACCCCGGTCTCGACGGCCCGTTCTGGATCGGCGAGCGGGCCGACGCGTCGCCGGTCGTGCGGATCGAGACCCGGCTATCCGCGGTCCTGCTGCACCAGGTCGACCAGGTCGCTTCCTACGAGCGGGCCGCGGCGCAGGTGGCGGACGCCGCCCTCGGCGTTGCCCGTTCGGCGGACCTCCTGGCAGCGGCCTCGGACGAACTGGACCGGGAGCTGCGGAGCTCGGCCGGGAACGGCCCGAGCTGAACCGCGGTGCCGCCGAGCGCGGCGCCGACCGGGTGATCCCGCGTGCGGAGCACGCCGGATCCGCCGGAATTTGCGCGGGGTCGGCCGGTGGACGGCGCCGGTCAGTGGACGGGGCCGGTGTACTTCTCGCCCGGGCCCTGACCGGGTGCGTCGGGCACCGCCGAGGCTTCGCGGAAGGCGCGCTGCAGCGTCTGCAGTCCGTCCCGGATCGCACCTGCGTGCGGCCCGAGGTACTCGACCGACGAGGTGACCAGTCCGGCGAGTGCGGTGATCAGGCGCCGCGCTTCGTCCAGATCGCGCGCAGGCGGGTCGTCCGGGTTCTCCGCCGCCAGTCCGAGCTTGTCGGCGGCCGCCGACATCAGCATCACAGCCGCCCGGCTGATGACCTCGATGCTGGGAACATCGGCGAGTTCGCGGACGTTGACATCGGTGTCCGCGTCGTGTGGACGCTCACCACCGTCGTTCGGGGTGCCGCCGCCCGGGACGCCGTAGCCCGGGACGTCACCGCCCGGGACGTCACCGCCCGGGGTGTCGTCGGGGAGTTCGCCGTTCGGGGGCGGGGTTGCCTGCGGTTCGGTCACGGCTGATACCCTGACATTCGCGACCAGCCCCTGCGCAGGCGGGGGCGGCAAAGTGGAGTCCCGCTCCCACCCGCGTTGCTGACTCTCAAGGCATCCGGGTCCCGGTCCTGCAGGCCTTCCGGCCCGCAGCAACGGACGGTATTGCGGTACCGGTTCGATCGGTTGGAGTGAGGGTTCGCGCGGTCCGCTGCGGCCCCGCGTTCCCCGTGCACTCAGGGCGA
This sequence comes from Saccharopolyspora montiporae, assembly GCF_015209505.1. Taxonomy (GTDB): domain Bacteria; phylum Actinomycetota; class Actinomycetes; order Mycobacteriales; family Pseudonocardiaceae; genus Saccharopolyspora; species Saccharopolyspora montiporae. Next base: position 19,190 of record NZ_JADEYC010000021.1, on the reverse strand, counting down.
GCTCTACGCGCCGCGGTGCAGCACGTACGCCATCGAACCGAGGAGGGCCCATCAGCTCCGAGACGCGCATCAACGACCGCATCCGGGTTCCGGAAGTCCGGTTGGTCGGACCGAACGGCGAACAGGTCGGGATCGTCCGCATCGAGGACGCGCTCCGGCTTGCCCAGGAAGCGGATCTGGACCTTGTCGAGGTCGCCCCGCAGGCGCGCCCGCCGGTCTGCAAGCTCATGGACTACGGCAAGTTCAAGTACGAGAGTGCGCAGAAGGCTCGCGAATCGCGCCGCAACCAGCAGCAGACCGTCATCAAGGAGCAAAAGCTCCGGCCGAAGATCGACCCGCACGACTACGAGACGAAGAAGGGCCACGTGTCCCGCTTCCTCGGTCAGGGTCACAAGGTGAAGGTGACGATCATGTTCCGCGGTCGTGAGCAGTCGCGTCCCGAGCTGGGCTTCCGCCTGCTGCAGCGCCTGGCCGACGACGTCTCCGAACTCGGGTTCATCGAGGCCAATCCGAAGCAGGACGGCCGGAACATGATCATGGTGCTGGCCCCGCACAAGACGAACAAGACGAAGGCGAAGGCGACCGCTTCGTAACGGCGGTGGACTCCGCCGGTCTTCGACTTGCAAGTGACGCCGGGCAGGGGACTGCGGTCTCGTGCCCGGCATCCGTACGAAACGAGGACTACGAGATGCCGAAGAACAAGACCCACAAGGGCGCGGCCAAGCGGTTCAAGGTGACCGGCTCCGGCAAGCTGCGGCGCGAGCAGGCAGGTCGGCGGCACATCCTGGAGAAGAAGTCCAGCCGCGTGACGCGGCGTCTGGAGGGCACCGAAGCGGTGGCCAAGAACGACGTCGATCGCGTCAACCGCATGCTGGGGCGCTGAACACCCCCGACGACGCTCCGGCCGGAGTCGTTCAGCAGCCAGACCAGCGTTCCGCTCGGGCGGTTCCCCGCCCCCGATGAGATGACAGGACGGACCCCGTGGCACGCGTGAAGCGGGCGGTCAACGCCCAGAAGAAGCGCCGCACGATTCTCGAATCGACTCGTGGCTACCGTGGACAGCGCTCCCGGCTGTACCGCAAGGCCAAGGAGCAGATGCTCCACTCGATGACCTACTCCTACCGCGACCGGCGCGCCCGCAAGGGCGACTTCCGGAAGCTGTGGATCACCCGTATCAACGCCGCGAGCCGGCAGAACGGCCTGAACTACAACCGCTTCATGCAGGGCCTCAAGGCCGCCGGGGTGGAGGTCGACCGCAAGATCCTGGCTGAGCTGGCGGTCAACGACCCGCAGGCGTTCACCGCGCTGGTCGACACCGCGCGCAAGAACCTGCCGGAAGGTGCCGCCTGAGCACCGAAGGCGCATCGACCGGACCGCGACCCGGGACGACTCCGCTGACCGAGCGGTCGTCCCGGGTCGCGTTCGCTCGCAAGCTGACCAAGCGCCAGGGCCGGGAGAAGGCGGGGGCCTTCCTCGTCGAAGGAGCGCAGGCGGTGGGCGAAGCGCTCGCCGCACACCGCACCGGTTCGCTGCGGGTCCGCGATGTGTTCAGCACCGGTCAGCAGCAGCATCGGCCACTGCTCGAACACGCCGCGGACGCAGCCGTCCCGGTACACACCGTCACTGAGCGGGCCGCCGCCGGCCTGTCCGAAACCATCACACCGCAGGGGCTGGTAGCGGTGTGTGATCTCCCCGGCGCATCGGTGCACGCCGCCCTGGCCGCGCAACCCCGGCTGGTCGCGGTCCTGGTCGGGATCGCCGATCCGGGCAATGCCGGTACGGTCGTCCGCGTCGCCGACGCCGCAGGCGCCGATGCGGTGCTGTTCGCCGGGGACACCGTCGACGCCTTCAACGGCAAGGCGGTGCGCGCGTCCACCGGGAGCCTCTTCCACCTGCCCGTGGCCCGCGACCGCGATGTCCCGGCCGTGCTCGGTGCCTGCCGTGCGGTGGGTCTGCGGCTGGTCGGTGCCGACGGCAACGCCGCGGCGGACCTCGACGAGGCGGACCGGTCCGGCGCGCTGTCGTTGCCGACGGCCTGGGTGTTCGGCAGCGAGGCGCACGGACTGGCGGATCCGGTGCTCGCCGAACTGGACACCGCGTTGCGGGTGCCCATCCACGGCCGCGCGGAGAGCCTCAACCTGGCCACGGCCGCCGCCGTCTGCCTGTACGCCTCCGCCCGCGCGCAGCGCGCCTGAAGGGGCTCCGCCACCGGCACGTCGTTCCCGGTGCGGGGGCCGCCCGAATCCCGATCCCGTCGCCCGGTTCCCGCTCCGAACCGTTCCGGCGGGCACGTGGTGTGCGAGGTCGGAGCACGTCCGTGGCGGAACTGCGCGCAATCCCGTCGGGGGTGTCGCATAGACTCGGTGCGCCAGCTTGTGGTCAAGTCCGCATGCCAACGAGCAGGTTCCGCCTGCCGGACCGGGTGGTGATCCGGGCGGGAGGAGGGCCTGTCGGATCAACGGGAGTCACGCACTAACGATGTCTGGAGCCAACGACCCGTACGACCCCAAAGAGGTCGCCGCGCTGTCGGCGGAGACTCTGGAGACGGCTGCGGCCGATGCGCGCGCGGCGTTCGCGCAGGCCGGTGACCTCGACGAGCTGGCCGCCGTGAAGCCCGCGCACCTCGGGGAACGGTCCCCGCTGCTGACCGCGCGCCGCGAGATCGGCGCTCTGCCGCCGAAGGCGCGCAGCGATGCGGGCAAGCGGGTCAACGCGGCGCGCGAAGCCATCCAGGGCGCCTACGACGAGCGTCTGGCGGTGCTGCAGGCCGAGCGGGACGAGCGGGTGCTGCGCGACGAGACCGTCGACGTGACGCTGCCGTGGGATCGCGTGCAGCCGGGCGCCCGGCACCCGATCACCCAGCTCATCGAGAACATCGAGGACACCTTCGTCGGCATGGGCTGGGAGGTCGCCGAAGGGCCCGAGCTGGAAACCGACTGGTTCAACTTCGACGCGTTGAACTTCGGCAAGGACCATCCCGCGCGCACCATGCAGGACACGTTCTACGTGGCGCCGGAGGACTCCGGTCTCGTGCTGCGCACGCACACCTCGCCGGCGCAGGTCCGCGCCCTGCTGGAGCGTGATCTGCCGGTGTACGTGGTCTGCCCGGGCCGGACCTTTCGCACCGACGAGCTCGACGCCACGCACACCCCGGTGTTCCACCAGGTCGAAGGCCTGGCGGTGGACAAGGGTCTGACGATGGCGCATCTGAAGGGCACCGTCGACGCGTTCGCTCGGGCCATGTTCGGCGCGGACTCGGTCACCCGACTGCGGCCGTCGTTCTTCCCGTTCACCGAGCCGTCGGCCGAGATGGACGTGTGGTTCCCGGAGAAGAAGGGCGGCGCCGGCTGGGTCGAGTGGGGCGGCTGCGGCATGGTCAACCCCAACGTGCTGCGTGCCTGCGGTGTCGATCCCGAGGTGTACACGGGCTTCGCCTTCGGCATGGGCCTGGAGCGCACCCTGCAGTTCCGCAACGGACTGCCGGATATGCGGGACATGGTCGAGGGTGATGTGCGCTTCACCCAGCCGTTCGGCATCTGACCCGTACCTGACCACCTGCCACGTGAACGAGAGAAGGGCCTGACGAAGTGCGGATTCCGGTTTCCTGGTTGGCCGAGCACCTTGAGCTGCCCGAGGAGACGACCGCGGAGACGCTGGCCGACGCGTTCGTCCGGATCGGGTTGGAGGTCGAGGAGGTCACCCACCTGCCCCAGGTGCGTGGTCCGCTCGTCGCCGGCCGCGTCGCCGCGATCGAGGAGCTCACCGGGCACAAGAAGCCGATCCGGTACTGCCAGGTCGAGGTCGGCGAGGACGAGTCCGGGCAGCAGCACCTGCAGAACATCGTCTGTGGTGCCACGAACTTCCGGGAAGGTGACCTCGTCGTGGTCGCGCTGCCCGGTGCGGTGCTGCCCGGTGAGTTCGAGATCAGCTCGCGCAAGACCTACGGCAAGATCAGCGAGGGCATGATCTGCTCGACCGCCGAGCTCGGCATCGGTGAGGACCAGGAGGGGATCCTGGTGCTGCCCGCCGGCTCGGTCGACCCCGGTGAGGGGGTGGCGGAGCTCGTCGGTCTGGACGACGCGGTCATCGAGTTGGCCATCACCCCGGACCGCGGGTACTGCTTCTCGGTGCGCGGATTGGCCCGGGAACTGTCCAACACGCTGGACGTGCCGTTCGGTGACCCGGGAACGCGCCAGGTCCCGGCCGACGACCGCACCGCCCGCCCGGTCGAGCTGCGTGACCCCACGGCCTGCTCCCGGTTCGTGTTCCGCAGGGTGACCGGTGTCGATCCGACCGCGCCGACGCCCTGGTGGATGCGCCGCAGGTTGTTGCTGGCCGGCATCCGCTCCATCTCGTTGTCGGTGGACATCACCAACTACGTGATGCTGGAACTCGGTCAACCGCTGCACGCCTGGGACGCGGCGAAGCTGTCCGGTGACGTCGTCGTCCGCCGTGCGGCTGCGGGCGAGAAGCTGACCACGTTGGACGGGGTGGACCGGGAACTCGATCCCGACGACGTGGTGATCTGCGACGACACCGGGCCGGTCTCGCTCGCGGGCGTGATGGGCGGCGCGACCACCGAAATCGGCGAGGACACGCACGACGTCCTGCTGGAGGCGGCGAACTGGGATCCGGCCAGCATCGCGCGGGCGATCCGGCGGCACAAGCTCCCCAGTGAGGCGGGCAAGCGCTTCGAACGCGGTGTGGATCCGGCGATCGCGCCGGTGGCGACCGAGCTGGCCGCTCAGCTGCTGGTGCGCTACGGGGAGGGCACGATCGCCCCCGGCCGCACGGATGTGGGCGAACCGGCGGCTCCGTCCCCGGTGACGATGCCGTTGGCCCTTCCGGACCGCATCGCCGGGGTGTCCTATGAGCGCGGGGTCACCGCGCGTCGGCTCGGCCAGATCGGTTGCCGGGTCGAGGTGAGCACGTCCGACGAGGGCGTGGGGTTGGTGACGGCGGCGCCGCCGAGCTGGCGTCCCGATCTGGTGCAGCCCGCGGATCTGGTCGAGGAAGTGCTGCGCCTGGAGGGCTACCACACGATTCCGTCCGTGCTGCCCGCCGCGCCTCCCGGTCGGGGACGCACGCCGCGCCAGCAGCGTCGGCATGCGGTGTCGCGGGCGCTGGCCTCGGCCGGGTATGCCGAGGTGCTCCCGTTCCCGTTCACCGGGCGGGCCGTGTTCGACGCGTTCGGGCTGGATGAGGACGATCCGCGACGCCGGGCGATGTCGCTGCTCAACGCGCTGGAGAACGACCGGCCGCTGGTGAGCACGACGTTGCTGACCGGCCTGGTCGAGGCCTTGCAGAGCAACGTGGCCCGGGGGCAGCGGGATCTCGCGCTGTTCCACATCGGGCAGGTCGTGCAGCCGCCGGAGAACCTGCCCGAGGTGCCTGCGGTGGGGGTGTCCGATCGGCCCACCGTGCAGGAGCTGCAGGCGTTGGCCGATGCGCTGCCCGCTCAGCCGGTGCACGCCGCGGTCGTGCTCTCCGGCAAGCGCGAGCAACCCGGTTGGTGGGGCCAGGGCCGCGACGCCGGGTGGGCGGATGCGGTGCAGGCCGCGCGCGCGGTTGCTTCGGCAGCCGGGGTGGAACTCGGCGTGCGCGCGGGGGAGCAGGCCCCGTGGCACCCGGGCCGGTGCGCGGAGCTCGTGGTCGGCGGCTCGGTCGTCGGGCACGCGGGCGAGCTGCACCCGAAGGTCGTGGAGGCGCTGGGGCTGCCCAAGCGCACCTGTGCGATGGAGCTCGATCTGGATGCGCTGCCGATCACCGATCCGCGTCCGGCTCCGCAGGTGTCGTCCTACCCGCCGGTGCTGATGGACGTGGCGCTGGTCGTCGATCGCGATGCGGCGGCTGCCGACGTGGTCGCCGCGGTGCGCGCGGGCGGCGGTGAGCTGCTGGAGGACGTCCGGTTGTTCGACGTCTACGCCGGTGAGCAGCTGGGCGAGGGCAAGAAGTCGCTGGCCCTGGCGCTGCGCTTCCGTGCGCCGGACCGGACGTTGAAGCAGGAGGAGGCCACTGCGGCCCGCGATGCCGCGGTGCAGCTGGCCGCCGATCGGCTGGGCGCGACGCTGCGCGGCTGACGGAACCCACCCCGGGCCCGGGCATTCCCGCGCGGAGTGCCCGGGCCCGCGTCGTTCCGGGCGGGGTGGAGGTCGGCGGGACGGGTGGGGTTGACGGCACGAGCGTGAGTCCCTACTTTGCATCCGACTATGACTACGTAGTCATAGGTGTCCGGAACCGCGTGAACGTGTCGGGGGAAGGGAAGATCGCGGCGCCCGGCACCGGGAATCGCACACCGCAGCGGGTCGACCGCCCGATGCCCGGAGCGCATCGCGGACCGGGGGACGAACGGTCGATTCCTGTACTGAGGAAGGCGCATCGATGCGGAGCAATTCAGCACTGCGGGTCGGCCTGATCGGAGCCGGGCGAATGGGCGGTCAGCACGCCGGTTTCCTCGCCCGGGACCAGGGCGTGGAACTGGTGGCGGTGGCCGATCCGGTCGACGACCGGATCGCCGCCGAGCACGGAGCACGGCAGTTCACCGACCACCGGGACCTGCTGGCCTCACCGGGGCTGGATGCTGTGCTGGTCGCCAGCCCGAACCACCTGCACGTGCCCATGGCGCTGGACTGCATCGCCGCGGGGGTTCCGGTGCTGCTGGAAAAGCCAGTGGCCACCTCGCACGCGGCGGCGGCCGAGCTCGTCGCGGCGGAAGCCGCTGCCGATGTCCCGGTGCTCGTCGGACACCACCGCAGGCACCACCCGGCCGTCACCGCGGCGCGCGAGATCATTCGTTCCGGCGGGATCGGCGATCTGGTCGCGGTGAACGGAACGTGGTTGACCAGGAAGGACGACGCCTACTTCGAGCAGTCCTGGCGCCGGGAGCCCGGTGCGGGAGTGCTGCTGATCAACCTGGTGCACGATCTGGACCTGCTGCGGTACCTGTGCGGCGAGATCACCGGCGTTCAGGCGTGCACCAGTAACGCGGTCCGTGGGTACGACGTGGAGGAGACGGCTGCGGTGATCGTCCGGTTCGCGGGCTCGGCGGTCGGTTCGTTCCTGATCTCCGATGCCGTCGTGGCGCCCTGGGGGTGGGATCAGGCCACCGAGGACGACCCGACCTTCCCGTACCGGCCGGACGGCTCCTGCTACTCGATCGCGGGCACCCGCGGATCGCTGTCCTTCCCGCAGTTGGCGCACTACTACCACGAGGGGCGCTCGGATTGGACGCAACCGCTGAGCGTCCGGTTCGAGCCCAAGGCCGCTGGTGACTCCTACAGCAACCAGCTCGCCCACTTCGCGCGGGTCGTGCGCGGGGAGGAGGAGCCTGCGGTGTCGGTCGCCGATGCGGCGCGCACCCTGGCGGTCGTCGAAGCCGTCTCCCGCGCGGCCGGTTCCGGGGTGGTTGAGCCGATCGGCGCGCAGTAGCGGTCAGGTGCCCGGGTACGCGGCGAACTCGGAGCGGGTGATGCTCATCAACACCAGGTGCTGCACCCGCTCCGGGTGCTCCTCGGGGTCGCGAGCGCGGATCTCCTCGCGGAATCCGAGTTTCTCGTGCAGTGCCAGGGATGCGTGGTTGCAGGCGTAGATGCCCACTTCGCACTTGCGGTACCTGCGAGTGCTGAACATGTGCCCGAGCAGGACGCGGATCGCGTCGAGCGCGTATCCGTGCCGCTGATGCTCGGGGCCGATGCCGACGCCGTAGCTGAAACGTCCGGAGGACGGTTCGGTCTGCGTGGTGCACATCGAGCCGACGAGGGCGCCGTCGGTGAGTCGCTCGATGGCGAAGTGCAGGTCATCACCGGTGCCCTCCGGATCGGCGCGACCTTCCGGATCGGCGCGGTGGGCGGCCCAGTGCCGGTAGCCGTCCACCCGCAGGAAGCGGCGTCGTGCGGATTCCCGGTCGAAGCGCACGAGGGTGCGTCGGTCGCCGGGCACGACGCGGCGCAGTCCCACCTCGCTGCCCGCCCAGCCGCCTCGTCCGACCGGCGCCGGGGCGCGGTGGGCCGCCGCGTGCGGGCGGGGCGGGACCATCGTCATCATCATGATGATGCCCGCTGATCCCCGGTGGTCCACAAGGGGGTCCGATGATCATCGGGGCGGCGAGCGGCGGGCGCGGTGGCCGGGAACACCCCTCGTTGATTGATATTGCATCGAGGTGCATAATTATCCGCATGACGATTCGTGCGGCCGTCGCCGGAGCCAGCGGGTACGCGGGCGGAGAACTGCTGCGCCTGCTGGTCGGCCACCCCGAGGTGGAGATCGGTGCGCTGACCGCGGGCGGCAACGCCGGAACCTTGCTCGGCGACCACCACCCGAACCTGCAGCCACTGGCCGACCGCGTGCTGACCGAGACGACCGCGGACGAGCTGCGCGGCCACGACGTCGTGTTCCTCGCGCTGCCGCACGGGCATTCCGCAGCCATCGCAGCCGAGCTCGGCGAGGCCGTGGTCATCGACTGCGGGGCCGATCACCGGCTCAACGACCCGACCGACTGGGCTCGCTGGTACGGCGGGGAGCATCCCGGCACCTGGCCCTACGGTATCCCCGAGCTCCCGGGCGGCCGCGAGCGGCTGAGCAGCGCCATGCGGATCGCCGTGCCGGGCTGCTTCCCCACGGTGTCGTCGCTGGCGCTGGTCCCGGCCTTGGGTGCGGGGCTGGTGGAACCGGACGCCGTCGTCGTCGCGGTCACCGGTACCTCCGGCGCGGGCCGCTCGCTCAAGCCCCACCTGCTCTCCGCCGAGGTCATGGGCTCCGCCAGCGCCTACGGCGTCGGAGGAGCGCACCGGCACACGCCGGAGCTCGTGCAGAACCTCAGCGCCGCGGCGGGCGCCCCGGTGAAGGTCTCGTTCACCCCGGTCCTGGCCCCGATGCCGCGCGGCATCCTCGCGACCTGCTCGGCACCGCTGCGGGACGGGGTCGACGAAGCCGCCCTCCGCGCGGTCTACGCGCAGGCGTACGCGGACGAGTCGTTCGTGCGGATGCTCCCGGAAGGGCAGTGGCCGCAGACGTCCGCCACCCTCGGCGCCAACACGGTTCACCTGCAGCTGGCCGTCGATGCCGACGCCGCGCGGTTGGTCGTGATCGGCGCGGAGGACAACCTCACCAAGGGCACTGCCGGAGGTGCGGTGCAGTGCATGAACCTGGCCACCGGTCTGCCCGAGGCCACCGGCCTGCCCACCGCGGGGGTCGCGCCCTGATGCCCTCGACGCTGAAGGTCGACATGCACGCCGAGCAGCTCGCCGTCGGCATGGTCCCGCCGCACGCCAACCTCGCGCTGACCGGTGGCACGGCCGCCATTCACGGCACGCTCACCACCCGAGCGGGCCGCACGATCGTGTTCCCGCATCACCTGGCTCCCGAAGCGGGTCCGGACGTGCGGGTGCAGGGACCGTTCCGAGCGCTGGAAGTGCAAGGCCCGCTGGACTTCTCGCTCACCGGTGTGCTGGCGAGCCTGCTCGTGCCGCTGGCCGACGCCGGGGTCAGCGTGTTCACCCTGTCCACCTTCGACACCGACTGGATCCTCGTCCCGGCCGAGTCGGCGGATGCTGCCGTCGACTCGCTCACCGCCGCCGGGCACACCGTCAGCGAGACACAGGAGTGCCAATGAGTGTGACCGGACCCGCGGGGTTCCGGGCAGCCGGAATCGCGGCCGGGATCAAATCCGGCGGTGCGCGCGACCTCGCCCTCGTGGTCAACGACGGGCCCGAGCAAGCGGCCGCCGGGGTGTTCACGACGAACAAGGTCAAGGCGGCGCCGGTGCTGTGGTCGCAACAAGTGCTGCAGGAGCGCAGCCTGCGCGCGGTGGTGCTGAACTCCGGGTGCGCCAACGCGTGCACCGGGCCGGAGGGCTTCCAGGACACCCACGCCACGGCCGAGCGGGCCGCCGAGCTGCTCGACACCGGGGCGATCGGCGTCGCGGTGTGCTCGACCGGGCTCATCGGGGAGCGGATCCCGATGCAGGCCCTGCTGCCCGGTCTGGACGTGGCCGTGCAGCAGCTGGAGGGTACCGAGCAGTCCGGTCTGGATGCCGCCACCGCGGTGCTGACCACCGACACCCGGGCCAAGCAGAGCCTGCGCGAGCACGGCAGCGGCTTCTCGATCGGCGGTTTCGCCAAGGGGGCCGGCATGCTCGCGCCCAACATGGCCACGATGCTCAGCGTGCTCACCACCGATGCGCTCGTCGACGGTGACCAGCTCGACGCGGCGCTGCGGGCCGCGTCCCGGACCACCTTCGACCGGCTGGACGTCGACGGCGGGACCTCCACCAACGACACGGTGCTGCTGCTGGCGTCCGGCGCGTCCGGCGTGCGGCCCGATCCGGCCGAGTTCACCGCCGAGCTCACCGCCGCCTGCCACGACCTGGTCCGCGCGCTGCAGGACGACTCGGAAGGCGCGACCAAGACCATCGACATCACGGTGCGTGGTGCGGTCCGCGAGGACGACGCGGTGGCCATCGCCCGCACCATCGCGGAGGACAACCTCGTCAAGACGGCGATGTTCGGCTCGGATCCGAACTGGGGGCGGATCGCGATGGCGCTGGGCCGGGTCGATGCCGAGATCGACGTGCAGCAGCTGGAGATCGCCACCAACGGGGTCACCCTGTTCGCCGGGGGCACCCAGTCCCGTGATCGCAGCGAAGCCGACCTGTCCGACAGGCACATCGACATCGTCGTCGATCTGCACCTCGGTGATGTGGAGGCGACGGTGCTCAGCACCGACCTCTCGCACGCCTATGTCGAAGAGAACAGCGCGTACTCGTCATGAGCACCGGCGACGTGCGGTTGGAGACCGCTGCGCAGAAGGCCAGTGTGCTGGTGGAAGCCCTGCCGTGGCTGCAGCGCTTCCACGGGGCGACCGTCGTGGTCAAGTACGGCGGCAACGCCATGGTCGACGACGAGCTCAAAACCGCGTTCGCGCACGACATGGTCTTCCTGCGGCTCGCCGGGCTGCACCCGGTCGTGGTGCACGGCGGTGGTCCGCAGATCACGAGCATGCTCGACCGGCTCGGCATCGAGGGCGAGTTCCGCGGGGGGCTGCGCGTGACGTCGCCGGAGACCATGGACGTGGTGCGGATGGTGCTCGTCGGTCAGGTGGGCCGCGAGCTGGTCGGGCTGATCAACCAGCACGGACCGTTCGCCGTCGGCATGTCCGGTGAGGACGCCCGGTTGTTCACCGCGGAGCGGCGATCGGCCACAGTGGACGGATCCGAGGTCGACGTGGGGCTGGTCGGCGACGTCGTGTCCGTCAACGGTGCCGCCGTGCAGGACCTGATCAACGCGGGTCGCATCCCGGTGGTGTCCACGGTCGCCCCGGACGTGGACGGCGTGGTGCACAACGTCAACGCGGACACCGCGGCCGGTGCGCTCGCAGTGGCGCTGGGTGCCGAGAAGCTGGTGGTCCTCACCGATGTCGAGGGCCTGTACACCGATTGGCCGGACCGGTCCTCCCTGGTGTCCAGTGTGGACGCCGACGAGCTCGAACGGCTCCTGCCGGGCTTGGCATCCGGCATGGTGCCGAAGATGGAGGCGTGCTTGCGCGCGGTACGTGGGGGTGTGCCGCGCGCGCACGTGATCGACGGCCGACTGGCGCACTCGGTGCTGCTCGAAGTGTTCACCAGTGCCGGGGTCGGAACGATGGTGCTGCCCGCACCTGCAGAGGAGGAACGCTCATGACTAGCAACGCTGCGGGCGCCCAGCGGTGGCAGGCGTCCATGATGGACAACTACGGCACGCCCAAGCTGACCTTCACCGAAGGATCCGGTTGCACGTTGACCGACGTCGAGGGCAACCGCTATCTGGACTTCGTCAGCGGGATCGCGGTCAACGCGCTCGGCCACGCGCACCCGGCGGTCGTCTCCGCGGTCACCGAGCAGATCAGCACGCTCGGCCACGTGTCCAACCTGTACGGGCACGGGCCCGGCCTGACCCTCGCCGAGCGGCTGCTGAACCTGGTCGGCGAGCCCGGGCGCGTGCTGTTCTGCAACTCGGGGGCCGAGGCCAACGAGACCGCGTTCAAGATCGCGCGGCTGACCGGCAAGTCCAAGGTGGTCGCCACCGACGGCGGCTTCCACGGCCGCACCATGGGTGCGCTGGCGCTGACCGGGCAGCCCAGCAAGCAGCAGCCCTTCGAACCGCTACCCGCCGGGGTCGTGCACGTCCCGTACGGTGACACCGCGGCGCTGGAGTCCGCGGTGGACGACAACACCGCTGCGGTGTTCCTGGAGCCGGTCCAGGGCGAGAACGGGGTCGTGCCCCCGCCCGAGGGGTACTTGCGCGCGGCGCGCGAGATCGCCACCCGCAACGGCGCCCTGCTCGTCGTCGACGAGGTGCAGACCGGGATCGGCCGGACCGGGAACTGGTTCGCCTTCCAGGAAGCCGGCATCACTCCGGACGTGATCACCCTGGCCAAGGGCCTGGGCGGAGGTCTGCCGATCGGTGCGTGCATCGGCCTGGGCGAGGCGGGCGAGCTGTTGCACCCCGGTCAGCACGGCACGACGTTCGGCGGCAATCCGGTGGCCTGTGCCGCGGCACTGGCCGTGCTGGACACCATCGCGGACGAGGACCTGCTCACCCACGTGCAGCAGGTCGGCGCCGCCCTGGTCGGCGGCGTGCGCGACCTGGAACACCCGCTGGTGGCCGAGGTTCGCGGCGCCGGCCTGCTCGTCGGCGTCGGACTGGCGCGACCGGTGGCGCCCGCGCTGGCTGCCGCTGCCCAGCAGGCCGGCTACCTGATCAACCCGATCAAGCCCGACGCCGTGCGCCTGGCCCCGCCGCTGATCGTGCGGCCCGAGCAAGTCGCGCAGCTGCTGGCCGACCTGCCCGCTCTGCTGGACGGCGTTCCCGCCCCCGAAACCACCGAGGTGAGCTCCTGATGCGGCACTTCCTCCGCGACGACGACCTGAGCCCCGACGAGCAGGCGGAGATCCTCGACCTGGCCGACGAGTTCAAGGCCGATCCGAGCGGTTCGTCCGTGCTCGGCGGGCCCAAGGCCGTGGCGGTCGTGTTCGAGAAGAACTCCACCCGCACCCGGTTGTCATTCGAGGTCGGCATCGCGCAGTTGGGCGGCCACCCGGTGGTCGTCGACGGGCGCATGATGCAGCTGGGCCGCGAGGAGACCATCGAGGACACCTCACGGGTGATGTCGCGCTACGTCGACGCCGTCGTCTGGCGGACCTTCGCCCAGGCCCGGATGGACGCGATGGCCTCGGCCGCCTCGGTGCCGGTGATCAACGCACTCACCGACGAGTTCCACCCTTGCCAGGTGCTCGCCGATCTGCAGACGATCCGCGAGCGGCACGGGCGGTTGACCGGGCTGACCCTGACCTACCTCGGTGACGGTGCCAACAACATGGCGCACTCGCTGCTGGTCGGGGGAGCGACCGCCGGGATGCACGTGCGGATCGGTTCGCCCGAAGGTTTCCTTCCCGTCGACTGGGTGCTGCAGGCTGCCCGCGCCCGCGCCGCGGAGACCGGCGGTTCGATCGAGCTGCTCCACGACCCGGGCGGTGCCGTCGACGGTGCGGACGTGCTGGTCACCGATTCCTGGACCTCGATGGGCCAGGAGAACGACGGCAAGGACCGGATCAGCCCGTTCCGACCGTTCCAGGTCAACGACGAGCTGCTGGCCGCCACCGGGAAACCGGGCACCAGCGTGCTGCACTGCCTGCCCGCGCACCGCGGCCAGGAGATCACCGATTCGGTTCTGGACGGTGCCTCCAGCGCGGTCTTCGACGAGGCGGAGAACCGCCTGCACGCGCAGAAGGCCCTGCTAGCGTGGCTGGTGCAGCGACGGTGACCACCAGGGTCGCGCGCCAGGCACGCATCACCGAGCTGGTGTCCGCCGAGGAGATCCGCAGCCAGACCGAGCTGGCCAAGCTGTTGGCCGACGACGGCATCGAAGTCACCCAGGCGACGTTGTCCCGGGACCTCGACGAGCTCGGGGCGGTCAAGCTGCGGGCCGCCGACGGCGGTGCGGCGGTCTACGTCATCCCGGAGGACGGCAGCCCGGTGCGCGGTGTGCAGGGCGGCACATCGCGGTTGAGCAGGTTGCTCGGCGAGCTGCTCGCGGGCACGGACGGGGCGGGCAACCTGACCGTGCTGCGCACCCCGCCCGGGGCGGCGCAGTTCCTGGCCAGCGCGATCGACCGGGCCGTGCTGCCGGAGGTGGTCGGCTCGATCGCCGGTGACGACACGGTCATGGTCGTAGCGCGCGAACCGCTCACCGGCCACGAGCTGGCCGATCGGTTCGCCGAGATGGCGGCCGGCGCCCGGCAGGCCGCCGCGGAGGAGCGCTCCCCGGCGGGGCGGCCCGACAACGCGGCGCGGCCTGAAAGCGCAGAGCACAATCAGCAACAGACATCGAAGGAGCAAGGCAATGAGTGACCGGGTGGTGCTGGCCTACTCGGGTGGCCTGGACACGTCCGTGGCCATCGGATGGATCGCTGAAGAGACCAACGCCGAGGTCGTGGCCGTGGCGGTCGACGTCGGCCAAGGCGGCGAGGACCTGGAGACCGTCCGCAAGCGGGCACTGGACTGCGGTGCCGTCGAGGCGGTGGTCGCCGACGCGCGCGATGAGTTCGCGGATCAATACTGCCTGCCCGCGCTGCAGGCCAACGCGCTGTACATGGACCGCTACCCGCTGGTCTCGGCCGTTTCGCGCCCGCTGATCGTCAAGCACCTCACCGATGCCGCCAAGAAGTTCGGCGCGAGCACCGTGTCGCACGGCTGCACCGGCAAGGGCAACGACCAGGTGCGCTTCGAGGTCGGCATCGGTGCGCTGGCGCCGGAGCTCAAGGTCATCGCCCCGGTCCGCGACTTCGCGTGGACGCGGGAGAAGGCGATCGCCTGGGCCGAGGACCGGGACTTGCCGATCGACGTGAACAAGAAGTCGCCGTACTCGATCGACCAGAACGTCTTCGGCCGGGCCGTGGAGACCGGTTTCCTGGAGGACATCTGGAACGCGCCGATCGAGGACGTCTACTCCTACACCGACGACCCCGCCGTGCCGCGGGACGCCGACGAGGTCGTGATCACCTTCGACCGCGGTGTTCCGGTGGCCATCGACGGCGAGACCGTCACCGTCCTGCAGGCCATCCAGCAGCTCAACCGCCGCGCCGGTGCGCAGGGCGTCGGCCGGCTGGACATGGTCGAGGACCGGTTGGTCGGCATCAAGAGCCGGGAGATCTACGAGGCTCCCGGTGCGCTGGCGCTGATCACCGCCCACCAGGAGCTCGAAGACGTCACCCTGGAGCGCGACCTCGCGCGGTTCAAGCGGACCGTCGCGCAGCGGTGGGGCGAGCTGGTCTACGACGGCCTGTGGTTCTCCCCGCTGAAGGACTCGCTGGACGCGTTCATCGCCGACTCCCAGCAGCACGTCTCCGGTGAGATCCGGATGAAGCTGCACGCGGGCCGCGCCGTGGTCAACGGCCGGCGCAGCGAGGAATCGCTGTACGACTTCAACCTGGCCACCTACGACGAGGGCGACAGCTTCGACCAGTCGCTGGCCAAGGGCTTCGTGCAGCTGTGGGGACTGCCCAGCAAGATCGCCGCCAAGCGCGACCAGCGCGGCTGATCTGCGGCGCCGGCACCGGCCGGGTCCCGGTGTCGGCGCCGCACCGTTTCCGGCCGACCAGGATGGTCGGCCGCCCGATTCCGACGTCCTGACGAGGGAACAACCGTGACGCAGCAAGGCAGCGAGCCCACCAAGCTCTGGGGCGGCCGCTTCGCATCCGGACCGGCCGAGGCGATGGCGCGGCTGAGCCTGTCCACCCAGTTCGATTGGCGGCTCGCGCCGCACGACATCGCCGGTTCCCGCGCGCACGCGAGGGTGCTGCACCACGCGGGGCTGCTCACCACCGATGAGCTGGATCGGATGCTGTCCGGGCTCGACGAGCTTGCCGCGGATGTTGAATCGGGCGAGTTCCAGCCGGTCCTGGACGACGAAGACGTGCACACCGCGCTGGAACGCGGCCTGCTGGAGCGGGTCGGACCGGAGCTCGGCGGCAAGCTGCGCGCCGGGCGCTCGCGCAACGACCAGGTCGCCACCCTGTTCCGCATGTGGCTGCGCGATGCGGCGCGCCGGGTGGCCTCGGGCGTGCTGGACGTGGTGCAGGCCCTGGTCGACCAGGCCGCGGCGCATCCGGATGCGGTGCTTCCCGGGCGCACCCACTTGCAGCACGCGCAACCGGTGCTGCTGGCGCACCACCTGCTGGCGCACTGCCAGGCCCTGCTGCGCGACGTCTCGCGGATCCGGGACTGGGACGCGCGCACCGCGTACTCGCCCTACGGATCCGGTGCACTGGCCGGATCCTCGCTGGGGCTGGACCCGCAGGCGGTGGCCACCGAGCTCGGGTTCGACGGGGCCGTGGACAACTCGATGGACGGCACGTCCGCGCGCGACTTCGCCGCCGAGGCCGGGTTCGTGCTGGCGATGCTCGGGGTGAACCTCTCCCGGGTGGCCGAAGAGGTCATCATCTGGAACACCGCCGAATTCGGGTACGTGACCCTCGATGACGCGTGGGCCACCGGCAGCTCGATCATGCCGCAGAAGAAGAACCCGGACGTGAGCGAACTGGCTCGCGGCAAATCGGGACGGATGATCGGGAATCTGACCGGCCTGCTCAGCACGCTCAAGGCGCAACCGCTGGCCTACAACCGGGACCTGCAGGAGGACAAGGAACCGGTCTTCGACTCGGTGGAGCACCTGGATCTGCTACTGCCCGCGATGGCCGGGATGCTGGGCACGCTGACGTTCCACACCGAGCGGATGGCCGAGCTGGCTCCTGCCGGATTCACGTTGGCCACCGACATCGCCGAGTGGCTGGTGCGCCAGGGGGTGCCGTTCCGGGCCGCGCACGAGGCGTCCGGTGCGTGCGTGCGCACCGCCGAGGCCCGCGGTGTCGGACTTGACGAGCTCACCGATGAGGAGCTGGCGGCCGCCGATCCGGCGTTGACCCCGCAGGTCCGCGAGGTGCTCACCGTGGCCGGATCGATCGCGTCCCGGAACGGGCACGGCGGTACGGCACCGGACCGCGTCGCCGAGCAGCGCGAGCGGGTTGCGGCAGCGGTGCGCGACCATCGCGCGTGGCTGTCGGCCTGATCACGGCGGGTGGTGGGCAGGTAGTCTCGCCGGCGTGACTCAGGTGCAGCGCGATGAACTCGCCCACGATCCGCTGTGGGTGGCCCGATGGCTCCTCGGCTGCGAGCTGCGGTCTACCGGTCCGGAAGGCGATGTCGCGGTGCGGTTGGTCGAGGTGGAGGCTTACCGGGGCGGTGACGATCCGGCGTCGCACTGCTATCGCGGTCGCACCGAACGCAACGCGGTGATGTTCGGGCCGGCCGGGCATCTCTACGTCTACTTCGTCTACGGCATGCACTTCTGCATCAATGTGGTGTGCATGACCGACGGCGTGCCAGGAGCAGTGCTGCTGCGAGCGGGCGAGCTCGTGGAGGGGGTCGAGCTCGCCCGCGCCCGCAGGCCTGCGGTGCGCAAGGACGTGCAGCTGGCCAGCGGCCCGGCGCGACTGGCCGGGGTGCTCGGGATCGACCGCGCGTACAACGGCCTGGATCTCACCGATCCCGATGCCCCGGTCGGGCTGTACCAGGGCGACCCGGTGGACGAGGACGACGTGCGCAGCGGACCGCGCGTCGGGGTGGCCGCGGCCATGGACATGCCGTGGCGCAGCTGGGTCGATGGTTCGCCGGCGGTGTCGAGCTACCGGCGCGGTGGACGCCGCCGCATCCGGACCCGGGCATGAGCGCACCGGTGCCGGTGCGAAACTGGACCGGTGAGCGAGCACATCCTTGACGAGCTGACCTGGCGCGGGCTGATCGCGCAGACCACCGACGACGATGCGCTGCGTGCTGCGCTCGACGAAGCCCCGCTCACCCTGTATGCCGGTTTCGACCCGACCGGACCGAGCCTGCACGCCGGGCACCTGGTGCCGATCCTGACGCTGCGCCGCTTCCAGCAGTTCGGGCACCGTCCGATCGTCATGGCCGGTGGGGCCACGGGGCTGATTGGCGATCCTCGGGATGTCGGCGAGCGCAACCTGCACGACGAGACAACGGTCTTGGAATGGACCGGCAGCATCCGCGATCAGCTCGCGGCGTTCGTGGACTTCGACGACTCGCCGACGGGCGCAATCATGGAGAACAACGCGCACTGGACGGCCGACCTGTCGGTCACGGCGTTTCTGCGCGATGTTGGCAAGCACTTCTCGGTGAACACGATGCTGGCCCGGGACACGGTCAAGCGCCGGCTGGAGTCCGACGGCATGTCCTACACCGAGTTCAGCTACATGCTGTTGCAGGCCAACGATTACGTGCAGTTGCACCGCAGGCACGGGACGAGCCTGCAGATCGGCGGCTCGGACCAGTGGGGCAACATCGTGGCCGGGGTCGATCTGGTGCGCAAGCAGGAGGGCGTACCAGCGCACGCCCTGACCTTGCCGCTGGTCACCGATGCCGAGGGGCGCAAGTTCGGCAAGTCCACCGGGGGCGGCAACCTGTGGCTGGACCCGGACATGACCTCGCCGTACGCCTGGTACCAGTACTTCGTGAACACCGCCGACGCGGACGTGGGCAAGTACCTCCGGCTGTTCACCTTCCTGCCCGCCGAGGAGATCGACGAGCTCGAACGGACCACCGCGGAACGCCCGCAACTGCGGGCCGGGCAGCGCAAGTTGGCGGAGGAGCTAACGACGCTGGTGCACGGAGTCGAGCAGACCCGCAAGGTGGTCGCGGCTAGTCAGGCGCTCTTCGGTCGCGGGGAGCTCACCGAACTCGACGGACCCACGTTGGCCGCGGCGATGCGCGAGGTGCCCACGGGACGCGTCCGGCTCGCCGACTCGCCGACGATCATCGATCTGCTGGTGGAGAGCGGCCTGGCCACGGGTCGCAGCGCGGCGCGGCGGACCGTCAACGAGGGCGGCGCCTACGTCAACAACGCCAAAATCCCTGGTGAGGACTGGACGCCGAGTGCGGACGACCTGCTGCACGGGCGCTGGTTGGTCCTCCGGCGTGGCAAGCGTCACACTGCGGGCGTCGAGGTCGTGAATTAGGCTGAAGCAAGCACCGAAACGGGGCGCTGACCAGCGCGTTCGCGCCCGTTCCGGTACTGTCCGGGGTCGGTTTGACTCCGACTGGGTGAGGCTGTAGATTATTTCTTGTCAGCGCGGAACGGACCGG
>NZ_JADEYC010000020.1 GCF_015209505.1 Saccharopolyspora montiporae | reverse complement strand
GTCGAGGCGCTGGCCAAGGCCAACCCCCTCTACCCGACGTTGAACGGAGGCTTCTGATGCCCCGCACACCCGGTGCCGACCTGCCGGAGCACCCGGACCGGCTCTGGCACAACCCGGACCCGAAGTCCTCCTACGACGCGGTCATCGTCGGTGGCGGCGGCCACGGCCTCGCCACCGCGTACTACCTCGCGGTCAACCACGGCATGACCGACATCGCCGTGCTGGAGAGCGGCTGGCTCGCCGGCGGCAACATGGCCCGCAACACCACCATCATCCGTTCCAACTACCTCTGGGACGAGAGCGCCGGCCTCTACGAGCACGCGCTGAAGCTCTGGGAAGGGCTGGAGGACGAACTCGATTACCCGCTGCTGTTCTCCCAGCGCGGGGTGCTCAACTTGGCGCACTCGCTGCAGGAAGTCCGCGACAGCGTGCGCCGCGTGGAGGCCAACAAGCTCAACGGGATCGACGCCGAATGGGTCGATCCGCAGCAGGTCGCCGAGATCTGCCCGATCCTGAACACCTCCCCGGACCTGCGCTACCCGGTGCTGGGCGCGACCTGGCAACCCCGCGCGGGCATCGCCAAGCACGACCACGTCGCCTGGGGCCTGGCCCGCGCGCTCGACCGCATGGGCGTGGACCTGGTGCAGAACTGCCAGGTCACCGGATTCGAGCGGGTTGGCGACCGCGTCGTCGGCGTGCGCACCACGCGCGGCACGATCCACGCGGGCAAGGTCGCCCTCGCCGCCGCCGGGCAGACTTCCGTGCTCGCCGATGAACTCGGCCTGCGACTGCCGATCCAGAGCCACCCGCTGCAGGCGCTGGTCTCCGAGCTGCTCGAACCGGTGCATCCCACCGTGGTCATGTCCAACGCCGTGCACGTCTACGTCAGCCAGGCGCACAAGGGAGAACTCGTCCTCGGCGCCGGTATCGACTCCTACAACTCCTACTCCCGGCACGGCGCGTTCCACACCATCGAACGCGAAATGACCGCAGCGGTGGAGCTGTTCCCGATGTTCGCCCGGGCCCACGTGCTGCGCACCTGGGCCGGAACGGTCGACGTCACCCCGGACGCCTCGGCGATCATGGGACTGACGCCGTTCGAGGGGCTCTACATCAACTGCGGTTGGGGCACCGGTGGTTTCAAGGCCACACCGGGCGTCGGCTGGTGCTACGCCCACACGATCGCGCACGACGAACCGCACCCGCTCAACGCCCCGTTCAGCCTGGAGCGGTTCACCACCGGGGCGCTGATCGACGAGCACGGGGCGGCCGGCGTCGCGCACTAGGAGGAGGTCCAACCCATGCTGCTGTTGCCCTGCCCGTGGTGCGGGCCCCGCAACGAGACCGAGTTCCACTACGGCGGACAAGCCCACGTGCGCTATCCCGACGACCCGCAGGCGGTCTCCGACGAGGAATGGGCCCAGTTCCTGTTCTTCCGGGACAATCCGAAGGGAACGTTCGCCGAGCGGTGGTCGCACCGGATGGGCTGCCGGCGCTGGTTCACCCTGCACCGGGACACCCGCACCCACGAGATCCGCACCGACGACCGCACGAGCCCCGCGAGGACGGTGACGAGGTGAGCAACGCATTCAGGCTCGCGCGCGGCGGACGCATCGACCGCGACCGCCCGCTGCACTTCCGCTTCGACGGCCGCGAGTACCAGGGCTACCGCGGCGACACCCTGGCCTCGGCCCTGCTGGCCAACGGCGTGCACGGTGTCACCACGAGCATCAAGTACGGGCGCCCTCGCGGCATCATGGCCGCCGGGCCCGAGGAGCCGAACGCGCTGGTGCAGGTCGAGAAGCCGTTCCCGGAACCGATGCTGACCGCGACCACGCTGGCACTCCGCGACGGGATGGAGGCCGCGGGGCTGCCGGGTCGGGGGAGCCTGGCCACCGAACCGGACCCGGCCCGCTACGACGCGATGCACGCGCACTGCGATGTGCTCGTCGTCGGCGCGGGCCCCGCCGGGCTCGCGGCCGCCGTCACCGCCGCGCGCAGCGGAGCCCGGGTGATCCTCGCCGATGCGGACACCGAGTCCGGGGGGAGCCTGCTCGGCACCGGCGAACTCCTCGACGGGGCACCGGCGACCGTGTGGGTGCAGCGCGCGGTCCGCGAACTGGCCGCGCACCCCGAGGTGCGGCTGCTGGAGCGCACCACCGTGTTCGGTCACTACGAGGACAACTACGCGGTGGCCGTGCAGCACCGCGGTGACGACGCGCCCAGCCGCCAGCGCATCTGGCGCATCCGCGCCCGGGAGATCGTCCTGGCCACCGGTGCGCACGAACGCCCGCTCGTCTTCCCCGGCAACGACCGCCCTGGCACCATGCTGGCCGGGTCCGCGCGTACCTACCTGCACCGCTACGGCGTGCTGCCGGGATCGCGCGCCGTCGTGTTCACCACCAACGACAGTGCCTACGCGGCCGCGATCGACCTGCACGACGCCGGGGTCGACATCGCCGCCATCGTGGACGCCCGGGACGTCGTCTCCACCTACTGGGCCTCGCTGTGCGTGCAGCGCGGGATCACCATCCGGCACAGCGCCACCGTGGCCGGCACGTCCGGGACCGAACGCGTCACCGGGGCCTACCTGGCCAACCTGAGTCACGGCGCGACGCACGCGATGAACGTGCGGCGCGTGGTGCGCTGCGACCTGCTGCTGGTCTCCGGGGGATGGAATCCCGCGGTGCAGCTGCACGGGCAATCCGGGGGAGCGGTGCGGTTCGACGAGGACACCGCGTCCTTCCTGCCCGAACCCGACGACCGGCGGGTGCGTTCGGCCGGCGCGGCCGCCGGTGCGTTCACCACCGCCGCGTGCCTGCGCACCGGTGCCGATGCCGGAGCGGAGGCCGCGCGCGCCTGTGGATTCGCGGCCGAACCCGGCACGCTGCCGGACGCGAAACACCCGCCGGTCCTGGCCGGATACCGCGGACCGTGGTTCCTGCCCAGCCCGATCGACAACGAGGGCGGCACCCAGTTCGTCGACCTCGCGCGCGACGCGACCGTCGCCGACATCCGCCGCGCCGTCGGAGCGGGCATGGACAACGTGGAGCACGTCAAGCGGTACACCACGATCGGAACCGCCCACGACCAGGGCAAGACGTCCGGAACCACCTCCACCGGCATCATCGCCGAGCTGCTCGGCCGCGATGTGGCCGACATCGGCACCACCACGTCCCGGGCGCCCTACACGCCGGTGACGTTCGCCGCGCTGGCCGGACGCGACCGCGGCGACCTTTACGACCCGATCCGGGTCACCGCCCTGCACGACTGGCACGTTGAGCACGGCGCACCGTTCGAGAACGTCGGCCAGTGGAAGCGGCCCTGGTACTACCCGCGGCGCGGCGAGGACATGGAGGCGGCGGTGCTGCGCGAATGCCGCGCCGTGCGCACCGGGGTGGGCATGCAGGACGTGTCCACGCTCGGCAAGATCGACGTGCAGGGTCCGGATGCGGCCGAGTTCCTCGATCTCGTCTACACCAACAAGATGAGCACGCTGCGGGTCGGCCGGATCCGCTACGGGGTGATGTGCACCGCCGACGGCATGGTCTTCGACGACGGCACCCTGATGCGCACCGCCGAGCACCGCTACCTGCTCACGACGACCTCCGGCAACGCCGCCGCCGTCCTGGAGTGGCTGGAGGACTGGTTGCAGACCGAGTGGACCCACCTGCGCGTGCACCTGACCTCGGTCA
This sequence comes from Saccharopolyspora montiporae, assembly GCF_015209505.1. GTDB lineage: Bacteria > Actinomycetota > Actinomycetes > Mycobacteriales > Pseudonocardiaceae > Saccharopolyspora > Saccharopolyspora montiporae. The sequence continues at coordinate 44,907 of NZ_JADEYC010000020.1, read as the reverse complement.
CCGAGCATTGGGCCACCATCGCCCTCGCCGGCCCGCACTCGCGGGATGTGCTCGCCCGGGTGACCGACATCGACGTGGACAACGACGCGTTCGGTTTCATGGACTGGCGGGACGGCACGGTCGCCGGACGCAGCGCGCGGGTGTGCCGGATCAGCTTCTCCGGTGAGCTGGCCTTCGAGATCAACATCCCCTGGTGGTACGGCCGCGAGGTCTGGGAAGCCCTGCACGACGCCGGGAAGCGGTTCGGCATCACGCCCTACGGCACCGAGACGATGCACGTGCTGCGCGCCGAGAAGGGCCTGCCCATCGTCGGGCAGGACACCGACGGCACCGTCACCCCGTACGACCTCGGCATGAGCTGGGCGGTGTCGAAGAAGAAGGACGACTTCCTCGGCAAGCGCTCGTTCAGCCGCGTGGACACGGCGCGCAGCGACCGCAAGCACCTCGTGGGCCTGCTTCCCCGCGACACCGGTGTCGTCGTTCCGGAGGGGTCGCAGCTCGTGGCGACCACCGAGCTGCCCGCGCCCCCGGTGCCGATGCTCGGGCACGTCACCTCCAGCTACCGCAGTTCCGTGCTCGGCCAGGGGTTCTCTCTGGCGCTGGTCAAAGCCGGCCGCGAACGCATCGGCGAGACGATCTACAGCCCGGTCGGCGGACGGCTCATCCCGCTGGAGGTCACCGAACCCGTCTTCTACGACAAGGAAGGAGCGCGGCGCGATGGCTGAGCTCTACGGTGAATCCCCGCTCACCTCCCGCACGCACGCCCTCGACCGGGACTCCGCTCCGCAGGCCGTGCGGCTGACCGAGATCGCGTTCACGCCCCAGATCGGGCTGCGCGTGGACCCCAAGAGCAGTGCGGCGGAACGCATTTCCACCGCGATCGGTGCGATGCTGCCCCATCAGCCGGACAGCGCGGTGCACACCGGTGACCTGCTCGTGCTCGCCCTCGGCCCGGACGAATGGCTGCTCGTCGGCCGCGAAGGCACGGCCGGTGCGCTGCAGGCCACCCTGACCGCGGCATTGGGCGAGGACCACGGCGCCGTCGTCGACGTCTCCGCCCAGCGCACGATCATCGGGGTGTCCGGACCGATGTCCCGAGACCTGCTCAACCAGGGGTGCGCGCTGGACCTGCACCCGCGAGCGTTCGGCGAAGGCCGTTGCGCGCAGACGCTCCTGGCGCGCACCGGGGTCGTCGTGGTCTGCCGGGACGCGGAGCTGCCCAGCTTCTGGCTGCTGGTGCGGTCGTCCTTCGCCCGCTACACCGCCGACTGGCTCGCGGACGCCGCGACCGAGTACCGCACGACGGTGCCCGCAGCGCCCGGTGCTGCGGCGAACGACTACGCGGTCTGCTCCTGACCACGCGCACGACGACCGGGAGTTGCGCACGTCCGGTCACCGACCCCTACCACCGATCCAGCCGAATGGAGACCTGCTCGTGACCGAAGTACGCGGTGTCGTGGCGACCGGCAAGGGAAAACCCGTCGAGGTCACCACGATCCACGTCCCCGATCCCGGTCCCGGCGAAGCGGTCGTGCGCGTGCAGGCGTGCGGCGTCTGCCACACCGACCTGCACTACCGCGAGGGCGGCATCAGCGACGAATACCCGTTCCTGCTCGGCCACGAGGTGGCCGGTGTCGTCGACGCGGTCGGCGAGGGCGTGCAGGACGTCGCCGCCGGGGATTTCGTCGTGCTCAACTGGCGCGCCGTGTGCGGCTCCTGCCGGGCCTGCCGCCGCGGACGCCCGCAGTACTGCTTCGACACGCGCAACGCCACGCAGCCGATGACCTTGCCGGACGGGACGCCGCTGTCCCCGGCGCTGGGCATCGGCGGATTCGCCGAGAAGACGCTCGTGCACGCCGGCCAGTGCACCAAGGTCGACCCTGCGGCCCGGCCTGCGGTCGTCGGCCTGCTCGGGTGCGGTGTCATGGCCGGGATCGGGGCGGCCGTCAACACCGGCGGCGCAGGACCGGGGGATTCGGTGGCCGTGATCGGCTGCGGCGGAGTCGGGAACGGGTCGATCGCCGGAGCGCACCTGGCCGGTGTCCGCAAGATCATCGCGGTGGACACCGACCCGGCGAAACTCGACTGGGCGCGGCGGTTCGGCGCCACGCACACCGTCAACGCCACCGACCACGACACCGTGCAGGCAGTCCGGGAGCTCACCGACGGCAACGGCGCGGACCTCGTCATCGACGCGGTCGGCGTGCCGCAGACCTACACCCAGGCGTTCTACGCCCGCGACCTCGCGGGCACGGTGGTGCTGGTCGGGGTGCCCTCCCCGGACATGCGGCTGGAACTGCCGCTGCTGGACGTGTTCGCCCGCGGCGGCGCTCTCAAGTCGAGCTGGTACGGCGACTGCCTGCCCGAGCGCGACTTCCCGATGCTCACCGAGCTGCACCACCAGGGCCGGTTGCCGCTGGAGGAGTTCGTGACCGAGGAGATCCCGCTCGACGACGTGGAAGGCGCTTTCGAGAAGATGCAGGCCGGAGCGGTGCTGCGTTCGGTGGTGGCGTTCTGATGGGCGCGCGCGTCGACCACACGACCACGACGGGCACGTTCTCCCTGGACGGGGATGTGCACGAGGTCGCCAACAACGCGTGGGTCGTCGGCGACGAGCAGGAGTGCGCCGTCCTCGACGCCCCGCACGACATCGATGCGATCCGGGAGCTGGTGGCCGGGCGCGCGGTGACCGCGGTGCTGGCCACCCACGCGCACGACGACCACATCCGGATCGCCCCCGAGCTCGCCCGGTCCGTCGGGGCACCGCTGCATCTGCATCCGGACGACCTCGCGGTGTGGCGGTTGACCCACCCCGACCGTTGCCCGGACCGGTACTTGGCCGACGGGCAGTGGATCACCGTCGGGCAGGTACAGCTGCAGGTGCTGCACACGCCGGGCCATTCCCCGGGGTCGGTGTGCCTGCACTGCCCGGGGCTGGACGTGGTGTTCACCGGGGACACGTTGTTCGCCGGCGGCCCCGGTGCCACCGGCCGGTCGTTTTCCGATTTCCCGACGATCACCGACTCGATCCGGCAGCGCCTGCTCGGACTGCCGGCATCGACCCGGGTGCATCCCGGGCACGGGGAGAGCACCACCATCGGCGCGGTGCTGCCGCACTTCGACGACTGGGTCGCGCGGGGCTGGTGACGGACTCCACGACCGCGGGCCGCCGAACGGCCGTGCGGGGCCGAGCGCACCGCCCTCGCGCCCCGCACGGCATGGTGGTCAGATGCGCCGGCCGACGTCCCGGGCGGTGATGGCATCCATCGCCCGCTCCGCAACGGCGGCGATCGTCATCGAGGGATTGCACGCCCCGGTGGTGCCCGGGATGAGCGCACCGTCGAGCACGTAGAGCCCCGGCTGGTCGTGCACCCTGCCCTGCAGGTCGCACACGCCGCCCATCGCGGCACCGCCGAGCGGGTGCCACGTGCTGTTCACCAGGGCGTTGGTGTCGGTGAGGATGCCGGATCCGCCGGTGACCGCCTTGACGCGTTCGTCAATGCGCCGGTAGCAGTCGTCGTCCCCGTCGCGGGGCCAGTCCAGGCAGACGGAGTCGGTGCGCGAGTCGTAGCTGAACTCCCCGCGCCCATCGCTGACGCCGAACCCGACGAGCATGGTCGTGTTGGCGTCCACGCCCAGCGGTGGCACCGATGCTTGGATGATCGTGTTCGCACCGGTCGGATCCGACCAGTCCATGCTGCCGTAGACGACCGGACCGCCCTGTTCCGCACCGAAACCCTGCGTGGCGTCGGACCACGCGTAGATCCGGTCCCCGTTGGTGCCCCAATCGCGGCCGAGCTGATCGGGCAGGTCCGGAATCGCCCCGGTCGCTCCGGCGCGCACGAGGAGCTTGCTGGTGTTGATGCTGCCGGCGGCCAGGAACAGCGAACCGGTGGTGAGGACCTTCTGCTCGATGACCTCCCCGGTGTCGTCGGTCCGGTTGACGTGCACCTGCCACCGGCCGTCGGCGGCACGGGCGATGGATGTCACGTCGTGCCGGGTCGCCACGGTGACCCGGCCGGTCGCCTCGGCCTGGCGGATGTAGGTCACGTCCACCGAGTGCTTGCCGCCGTTGTTGACGCCGAGGGCGCAATCCCCGTTGGTGTAGGACGGTTTCATCTCGCCGCGCAACTCGGCCAACGCGTAGTCCCAGTCGATCGGCATCGGGATCTTCTCCACCCCGAATCCTGCCGCCCTCGCACCGTCGCGGAAGGTGCGTGCCGCGGAATAGCTCGGCGAGTCGACCAGCGTCTCCGGTGCGGTCGCCAGGTTGAGCATCCGCGCCACGCGCGGGTAGTGCACGGCGTCCATCCGCCGGTAGTCCAATTGCTCGGGCAGCCAGGTGTTGAACACGTCCTCGGCGGGCTGCAGGGACATGCCCTGGTACATGAGTGATCCGCCGCCGACACCTGCCGCACACATGCTCAGCACGTTCCTGCCCAGCACGGGTTCCAGCAGACCCAGGTACGGGGAGAAGTCCAGTGGTGTGCCGAGCAGGTCCACGAGCGGTCGGACCGCTTCCGGGAACGTTCCGTGCCAGAGCGTTCGCTTGTCCAGTTCGGACATGGTGGGGAAGGTGTCCGAATCGGGCCCGGTCGGCCAGCGGCGGCCGCGTTCCAGGACGGTGACCGGCACGCCTGCTTCGGCCAGGCGCAGTGCCGCGACCCCGCCGCCGAAACCGGACCCGATGACGACGGCCCGGTGTTCTTCGCGGGTGAACCGGACGCGTGCCGAAGCCGGACGGGTGCCGACGAAGCTCGCGGCCGCCATGCCGACGGCTCCGGCGAGCACGGTGCGCCTGGTGGTGGTCATAGATCGGTACTCCCTGTCGTTGTGTGTCGGGCTGGTCGTCCGCGCGTCGGGTCAGCAGGTCGGTTCGGTGGGGTGGCCGGAAAGTCGTTCGGTGAGCCAGGAAACCGCGGGGCCCTGGTCGGTGAGCAGCGGCGCCAGGTGGTTGGTGAGTATCCCGTCCCCGAGCGGCGGAAGGTCGAGTTCCACGTAGCTGACGTCGGCTCCCTGGGCGCACCAGTCCGCGGCGAGCCGGCGGGTCTGGGCGTGCGGCACGATGTCGTCATGCGCGCCGGTGACGACGCGCACCGGGGTTGCGGGCTTGCCGCGGCCGATGCGCTGCTCGTCCAGTGCTTCCTGCATCAGCGGTTCTCCGTCCACGATGGACTCTAGGGGCAGGCCGCTGCGCGTCCACTGGCTGCTGTCCTGAAATCCGTATCCGGCGAGGGCGTCACCGACGCACATGGTGCCGAGATCCTGCAGCGCTGCCCGGCCGTCCGCCCCAAGGTGGCGGTCGGCGACTTCCCGCAGGTGCGGGTTCTGCTGCAGGAGCCCGTTGACGGTCCAGCCGAGCGCCCCGGTCAGCGCGCTGCCGTCCGCGCCGGCCAGCACCTCGGCGAGGTCGGCGGGCGGTGCGCCGACGTAGGCCCCCGCCAGCGGGACGTCCGGCGCGTAGTCGGGCTGGAGTTCGGCGGCGGAGGCACTGGCGCCGCCGCCCTGGCTGTAGCCGTAGAGTCCGACGCGCGACTCCGGGGCGAGCGACGTGCCGGGCAGGGCGCGTGCGGCCCGGACGGCGTCGAGCAGCGCGTGCCCGCCGTCGACCCGGTTGACGTAGGTGTGCAGCCGGTCGGTGGTGCCCAGGCCGGTATAGTCGGTGACCACGACCGCAGCGCCTGCGGCCAGCAGCCGGTAGATCACGATGTCCTCGTAACCGACCGAGACGGTGTCGCCGTTGATGCGCAGCGGCTGTTCCAGTCCCATCGATGCGGCGCACTGGTCGCCTTGCCCCATCGTTCCGGGTGCCACGGCAACCAGCGGGCGCGGTCCTTCTCCGCGCCACTCGGCTGCGGGTTCGAGGTAGGCGCCGGTGACCGGGACGGGTTCGCCGGTGGCGTCGGTTGACTTGTACATCAGCCGGGTCGCGGTTCCGGGCAACGTCCGCCCGTCCAGGCTCGGGAGGCTGATCGCCAGCGGAAGCGGTTCGGAGCGCACCAGGTCCCCGTCGCCGGGCGGCAGCGATGCCGGCGGGTGGTAGAACTCGGGAATCGGTACGCCGCGGGACGTTTCGTCCGACTCGGCGGCTGCGGCCGGGGCGAGGTGCGTGATCGTGGCGACGAGTGCGGCGACCACCGCGCCGGCAGCGCGGGATCGGCGCCGGGTGCGTCGGAACGTGCTGGATGCGGGTGGTGAGGGCGTGAGTGGGCGCATGCGGCGGACTCCCAGCGTCGTCGGTGAGGAGAGAGCGGGCGCACCTGCGCAGCGGGCGGCAGGGCACCGAGAAGGTCGGAGTGCGGCTGTTCGTGCTCTGGTCCGGGCGCGGTTTCCGGCCGGTGGGCCGGGGATCCGCCGTCGTGTCCACGATCCGTCGGCCCGCCCGGTCACTCGTGGTGTCCCGGGCGGGGTGCGGCATGAGCTTAAGATCACTGGCACTGAGTGACAAGACGTCGTTCGGTGTCAGTTGGCGGTCGCTGGGTACAGTGTCCGGGGCAGACCACGCAGGATCGGCGGGCAGCGGTGGACGACGTGGCATTCGGAGTGCACGGGGCGGCCGAACGGCCGCACCCGCAGCGATCGCTCAGCGAACGGCGCCGCGACGCGCTGCGCGTGGAGGTCGCCCGCGAGGCCGTCCGGCTGTTCCTCGCGCGTGGTGTCGCCGCCACCACCGGCGACCAGATCGCGCGCGCAGCAGGAATTTCCACCCGCACGCTGTGGCGGCACTTCCCCACCAAGGAAAGCTGCGTGCGCCCGTTGCTGGCCGCGGGGCTCGACGCCGCCACCGCGGAGCTGCGCGGCTGGCCGCCGCGCACCGACCTGCCGGACTTCCTCCTGGACTCGTGCGGGGAGGCCACGCTCCGGGCTGCTGATCCCGCTGTCCTGGACCTGATCCGGATGACGCTGACCGAACCGGCGTTGCGCGCGGTCTGGCTGCAGGCGCACGACGACGCTCTGCCGGTCCTCTGCGCGCTGCTGGCCGGCCGCAGCGGCGCCGATCCGGACGATCTGCGCGTCCGGGTGCACGCGGCCACGCTCAACGGCGCGTTGCGCGCGGCCGCCGAGGAGTTCGCGCAGCGCTTCGCCGACGACCCCTCGATACCGGACACCGAGATCATCGACTGCCTGCGCACAGCGCTCGCGGCCGCAGCGGAGGGGCTTCCGTACTGACCTGACCGTCCCGTGCTGCTCGCCGCGCTGACGGTCGTGCCCGGCGCGCGGCGCCGCGCGGCCGCCGCCAACGGCTACGGGCCGCACCCGCCCCGGCTGCGCGCGGAGCTGTTCGACGCGGCAGGCTAGGAGCCGGCGCGCCGGTGACCGGGTGCGCACGATCGAGCCCGGGAGGCGCGGCATGGCAGAGCGCACGAGCACCGGCGGCCCGGCCGTGCCGGTGGGTGCCGACGAGGTGCGAGCGTTCCGGCTGCACGCGCACCACCTGACCGAGCGCCGACCGCTGGCCGAGCTACCCGAGGTGGCGGGGGCGTGCGGCACGCAGAACAGCCCACCGGGTTCGGCGCTGCTCGCGTGGCACGCCCGCGTCGCGGATGTGACGCAGGAGCACGTCGACCACCTCGTCGAGCAGGACCGGAGCCTGCTGCAGACCTGGTCCGTGCGCGGCGCGCCGTTCTACTTCCCGACCGGGGACGCGCCCGTGTTCACCGCTGGCGCGTTGCCCGCCACCGAGCGGGGCCGGCTCCAGCTGATCATCGGTGCGGAACGGGCGCTGCGCGACCTCGGGATGGGCTTGGACGAGACCGTGGACCGCATCGCCGGGCACATCGGTCCGGTGCTGTCCGGGCGGCGGCTGGCGATCGGCGAACTCGGCGCGGAGCTGGCCGAACGCGTCGCGCACGACCTGCCGCCCACCCCCCGCGCCACCTGGCGGGCGATCGGCCCGCACGGCACGAACCTGCCGCTGGGCGAGGCCGTGGTGCACTTCTGCATCCGGATCCTGACCCTGCGCGGCATCGTGTGCCTGGCACCGCGCAGCGGGGGCAAGGCGCCGTTCGCCCTGGTCGAGGACTGGCTGGGCGCCCCGCTGCCGGAAGTCGCCCCCGACCGGGCGCGCGCCGCGCTGCTGCGCCGCTACCTGCACTGCTACGGGCCGTCGACCAGTCGGGACTTCGCCGGCTGGCTCGGAGTGCGCACCGGGGACGTCGAACCGTGGTGGCGCCTGCTGGACGACGAGCTCGCCCCGGTGGAGTTCGGCGGGCGGCAGGCGTGGGCGCTGGCCGGTGACCTGGACGTCCTGCGGTCCCCGCCCGAACCGCGCGGGGTGCGGCTGCTGCCGCCGCGCGATCCGTACACCCAGTTGCGGGACCGGGACACCATCCTCGACCAGCGGCACCACCGCCGGGTGTGGAAGGCGGTCGGCGAACCGGGCACCGTGCTCGCCGACGGCCGGATCGCCGGGCTCTGGCGGCCGAAGAAGAGCGGCCGCACGCTGGCGCTGACGGTCACGCCGTTCGGCCCGCTGCCCGCCGAGCACCGCGCGGCGCTGCAGGGCGAGGCCGAGCAGGTCGCCGCCCTGCGCGGTGCCTCATCCGTGCGGCTCGCGTTCGAGGACCCCACGGGCTGATCCGCGCGGAAACCGGGTCACACGCCCGCTTTCCGGTCCTCGCGCTGTCTGGTCGTGCGGGCGCGCAGCGTGCCGACCACCTTGATCACCAGAGCGGCCAGGATGATCCCGTACAGCCCGAGCGCGATCGGGCTGTCGAACAGGATGCCGATCTCGCCCTGGCTGATGGCCATCGCGCGGCGCAGTTCGCTCTCCGCCAACGGCCCCAGGATCGCGCCGATGAGCACCGGGGCGATCGGGAAGTCGAAGCGGCGCAGCAGCAGGCCCAGGAACCCGATGCAGTACATCAGGATCACGTCGGTCAACGAGGATTTCGCCGCGTACACCCCGAGCGTGGCGAACACGACGATGCCCGCGTAGAGGTAGTTGTTCGGGATCTTGAGCAGCTTGGCCCAGATCGGCGCGAACGGCAGATTGAGCACCAGCAGCATCACGCTGCCCACGAACAGGCTCGCCAGCAGCGCCCACACCAGGTCGGCCTCTTCGGTGAACAGCAGGGGACCGGGCTGGATGCCGTACTGCTGGAAGGCGCCGAGCATGATCGCCGCCGTCGCCGAGGTCGGCAGGCCGAGCCCGAGCAGCGGGACCAGTGAGGTCGCCACCGTCGCGTTGTTGGCGGCTTCCGGTCCGGCGACGCCCTCGATGGCCCCGGAACCGAACTCGCTGCTCCCGCGGCGCGCGGCCAGGCGCTTCTCCGCGCCGTAGGACAGGAAGGTGGGGATCTCCGAACCGCCCGCGGGAATCGCGCCGAACGGGAGGCCTACCGCGGTGCCGCGGATCCACGGGCGCCAGGAGCGGCGCAAGTCGTCCCGGCTCATCCAGGGCCGCCCGGACTCGATGGTGCCGGTGGCCGGGCGCTTTCCCGCCGTGGAAGCCACGTGCAGCACTTCGCCGATGGCCAGCAGACCGACGGTGATGACGACGATGCTGATCCCGTCCAGCAGTTGCGGGGAACCGAACGCCAGCCGCGTCGCGCCGCTCTGCTCGTCGATGCCGACCACCGCCAACGCCAGGCCGATGCCGAGCGAGGCGAGCCCGCGCAGCGCGTCCCCGGAGACGACCGCCGAGGTGGCCAGGAACGCGAACACCGCCAACGCGAAGTACTCGGCGGGACCGAAGTTCACCGCCAGGTCCACCAGGCTCGGGGCGAAGAACGAGACCAGGGCGACGGCCGCGATGCTGGACAGGAAGGATCCGATCACGGCCGTGGCCAGCGCCTGGGCCGCGCGCCCGCGCCGGGCCATCTGGTAGCCCTCGAACGCGGTCACCAGCGAAGAGCTCTGCCCGGGGGTGTTGAGCAGGATCGCGGTGGTGGCACCGCCGAACTGCCCGCCGAAGTAGACGCCCGCGAACATGATGAACGCGCCGGTGGGGTCGAGTTTGAAAGTGACCGGGACCAGCATGGCCACCGCCATCGCCGAGCCCAGCCCCGGCAGCACGCCCACCGCGGTGCCCAGCACGACGCCGATCAGGCACCACAGCAGGTTCATCGGGGTCAGCGCTTCGGCGAAACCGCCGAGCAGCAGGGAGAACGCGTCCACCTCAGATCACCCCCAGGAGCACGCCGCCGGGGAGGTTCAGCCCGAGCCCGGCCGAGAAGCCGAGTTGCACCGCCGCGGCGACCACCAGCGCGATGGCCAGGTCGCGCAGGACGCTCCTGCTGCCCAGCGCGTACGAGATCCCCCAGAACAGCGCCGTTCCCGCGAGGATCCACCCGAGCACGTCGAGCAGCAGCAGGTGCAGCACCAAGGTCGCGGCCACCAGGCCCAGCGGCTTCCAGTCCGGACTGCCCGCGGGTTCCTCCGCTGCGCTGCTGCCGCGCAGTTCGCGCGCGGCCAGCGCCAGGCCCAGCGCCAGCAGGGCGGCGCCGATGAGGGCGGGGAAGAAGCGCGGACCGAGGAAACCGGCGGTGTCCGGTACGTCCATCACCACGGCCCCGACCAGGGACAACGCCCCGATGCCGACGATCACGGCTGCGACCAGCAGTTCGCCGCTGCGCGGGCCGCGCCGTGCCGACGGGTCCGCCCCGTCGTCGAGATCGGCCGTCATGACAACCCCAGTTCTCTGCTGATCCGCTGGATGCGGGAGGTCTCGGTGTCCACGAATCCTTCGAACTCGTCGCCGATCTGGAACGTGTCCTGCCAGATGTTGGTCGTGAGCGTGTCCTGCCACTCGGGGGTGTCGTGGATTTCGGTGGTGAGCTGCTCGAGTTCCGCGCGTTGTTCGGGATCCAGTCCCGGGGGAGCGAAAAGACCTCGCCAGTTGGCCAATTCGACGTCCACGCCGTGCTCGCGGAACGGGGCGATGTCGATCTCCGGGATCCGTTGCGGCGCGGAGATGCCCAGTGCCCGCAGCTGGCCGGTCTTGAGCTGCTCGGAGAGTTCGGTGTAGCCGGACACGATGGCGTCCAGGCTGCCGTTGAGGGCTCCGGCGACCGCTTCACCGCCGCCCGCGTACGGGATGTAGTTGAGCTCGCTGGCCTGGGCCCCGGCCGAACCGCTGAGCATGCCGGCGAGCAGGTGGTCGGTTCCCCCGACCGAACCGCCGCCGACGACCACGCCTGCCGTGTCCGCGCGCCAGGCGTCGAGCAGGTCCTCGACGCGTTCGGCGGGGGAGTCGGCGGGCACCGCGAGCACGGCGTAGTCATCGGCCAACCGCGCGATGGGGGTGGCGTCGCGCAGAGTGTTCGGGGATCCGGTGGTCTCGATGCCGCCCATCATCACGGTCCCGGTCATCATCAGCGTGTCGCCGCGCCCGACCTGGTTGATCAGCCGGGCGAGGCCGATGGTGCCCGCGGCTCCCGGCACGTTGAGGACTTCGATGGTGTCGGTGAGCGCGTGTTCCTGCGCGACGGCCTGGACCTCGCGCGCGACGGTGTCCCACCCGCCTCCGGGCGCGGCCGGGACCAGCATGTGCAGGCGATCCCGCGGCCCGGCGCCGCCGGTGGTCTTGCTGCGGGCGTCGGCGAATCCGAGGCCGACGGCGGCCGCGCCCAGCAGCAGTGCTCCGGTGTTGGCCAGCAGGCGCCGGCGGGTGGTGCGGACCGCGCTCTCGGGCTGTTCTCCGCTCTCGGGGGCTTGTCCGGGAGGCGTGGCGGGTGGTGGCATCCGGTGCTCCTCGGCGTACGTCGTTGAACGCCTCGCTCGGCGGAGGTCCGCAGTGCGGTCCCGTTGATCCGTCCAGCGGTCGGAGCTACTGTAAGGATCACTCGCACGAGTGGCAATAGTCGCACCGGGGGCCCGGTATGCACAGCAGGGACGATGTCGCCGAGCACGGCGGGGTGCGCAGCGTGCTGCGGACACTGGACCTGTTGTCCCTGTTCACCGAGGAGACCTCGCAGTGGTCGGTGCGGGAGCTGTCCGAGGCCAGCGGGCTCGCGAAGACGACCACACTGCGCTTGGTGTCCACATTGGAGCGTTCCGGACTGCTGTGGCCCACGGGATCCGGGAATTACGCTCCCGGCCCGGGGTTGCTGCGCTGGTCGCGGCTCGCCGGGTCCGCCTGGCAGCCGACCCCGGCGGCGCGGCAGGTGATGGGTGACCTCGTCCGGCGCTGCGGGGAGACGGTGAACATCTACGTGCGCAGCGGTCTGCACCGGGTGTGCGTGGCGCAGCAGGAAGGCCCGCAGAACCTGCGGCACGTCGTGCGGGTCGGCGACGAACTCCCGTTGTGGTCGGGCGCGGCCAGCCGGATCCTGCTGGCCGCTGCCGATGACGCCCTGCTGGAGCGCGTCGTGGCCGCTGCGCCGCACCGGACCTCGGCAGCCGAGCTGCGTTCCCGGATCGACCGCGCCCGCGCGGACGGCTGCGCTGTCACGCACGGCGAGCGGGAACGGGGCGCATCCGGGATTTTCGCTCCGGTCGTTGACGAAAAAGGCAGTGTGGTAGCGGCTATCGGAATCGGCGGTCCCACACCGCGCTTCACCGACGACGCGGTGCGCCGTTTCGCCGCCCACGTGCGTACCGCCGCGCAGGAGGTATCCCGCGCCGGCGTCACCGCGCACCTGCCCGGACGAGCGGAGGCGTAGCCATGGCAACCGCGGAGGCCGACCCGCCGGACCTGCTGGCCGGGGTGCGCGTGCTCGACCTGACGAACGTGCTGGCTGGGCCGTTCGCCAGCTACCAGATGGCCTTGTTCGGCGCCGAGGTCGTCAAGGTCGAGGTCCCGCACCGCGGCGACCTCGCCCGCAAACTGGGGGCCGACGCCGCGCTCAACGAGCAGCTGCTCGGCACCTCGTTCCTCGCGCAGAACGCGGGCAAGCGCTCGATCACCCTCGACCTCAAGTCCGCGGCTGGCAGGCGGATCCTGGAGCGACTCATCGCGCGGTCCGACGTCCTGCTGGAGAACTTCCGCCCGGGGGTGCTCGCCCGGCTCGGCTTCCCGGACGAGCACCTGCGCGAGCTCAACCCGAAACTCGTCTACTGCGCCATCTCCGGGTTCGGGCGGACCGGCCCGATGCGCGACCGCCCCGCCTACGACCAGATCATCCAGGGCTTGTCCGGCATGATGAGCGTGACCGGTACCGCGGAGACCGCGCCGCTGCGCGCCGGATTCCCCATCGGTGACACGCTCGGCGGGATGGCGGCCGCCTTCGCGGTCTCCGCGGCCCTGGTCCGCGCGGAGCGGACCGGCCGCGGCGCCGCGCTCGACCTGTCCATGCTGGAAACCGCCATCACCGCACTGGGCTGGGTGGTGTCCAACCACCTCATCGCCGGCCACCCCTCCGCGCCGATCGGCAACGAGAACGCCACGGCCGCACCGTCGGGCACGTTCCGCACCGCTGACGGCCACCTGAACATCGCCGCCAACGAGCAGGGGCAGTTCGAGGAGCTCTGCCGGCTGATCGGTGCGCCCGAGCTGGCTCGGGACGAGCGGTTCGCGGACCGCGAGACGCGCAAGCGGCACCGCGACGCCCTGCGCGAGCAGCTCGAAGACCGGCTCCGGCAGGCCACCGCGCTGCACTGGGAGCAGACGCTGTCCGCGGCGGGCGTTCCGGCCGCTCGCGTGCTCGACATCGCCGAGGTGCTCGCGCTGGACCAGCTCCAGGACCGGGAGTTCCTGCACGACGTGCCGTTCCCGGGCAGGCCGGCGGACACCGTGCCCGTCGCGGGCGGCGGCACCCGGGTCGACGGCGAACCGCGCGCACCGCGGGGAGCACCGCCGCTGCTGGGCGAGCACACCGCGGAACTGCTCGGCGAGATCGGTTACGACGCCGCGGAGATCGCGGCGCTGCGCGAACAGGGGGTCGTATGAGCGCGGAAGCGGGGCAGTGGTGGTCCACCGACCTGACCCGGATCGTTCCCGGCGAGATCGACCTCGGCGGCTACCCGGTCGAGCAGCTCATCGAGCACGCGTCGTTCGTGGACGCGGTGTGGCTGCTGCTGCGCGGTGACCTGCCCGATCGACGGCGGTCGAAGCTGCTGGAAGCCGCGCTGACCGCATCCGTGGACCACGGTCCGCAGGCCCCGTCGATCGCTGCCGCCCGGATGGCCGCCACCTGCGGGGTCGGGCTGAACAGCGCGGTCGCCACCGGGACCAACCTGCTCGGCGATGTGCACGGGGGAGCGGGCCAGCAGTGCATGCAGCTGCTCGACGAGCTGGTGCAGCGCGTCCGGGACGGTGCCGGTGTGCAGGACGCTGCCGCGGATGCGGTGAGCCGGCACCGCTACGTGCCCGGTTTCGGGCACCGGTTCCACCCGCGTGATCCGCGGCGCGACCCGCTGTTGGGCCTCGTCGAGGACGCGGTCGCCGAGGGAGTGGTCGACGGCGAGCACCTGCGCGCAGCGCTGGCGGTGGAAGCGGCACTGGCCGACGGGCGAACCCGCCCGGTGCCGATGAACATCGACGGGGCCACCGCGGTGGTCTACGCGGAGCTGGGCTTCGCGCCCGAACTCGGCCGCGGGTTGTTCGTGCTGGCCCGATCGGTCGGCATCCTCGCGCACGCGTGGGAGGAGCGGGGCAGCGGAACCCGGATCAAGGGCCCCATCCCGCGGACCCTGCTCGCCGGTTACACGGGTCCGGCCACCCGCGAGGTCCCGCGCGGCCGCTGAGCGGTCCACGCGGGCGATGTCGTTTTAACAACGATCATGTTGAAACGGACATGCCCGGTGCGAGAGCCGTTGTCGGCGGGGCGCGCATCGTGCGCTGCCCCGGAGGCCCGCGCGCCGGTTCTGGATCGGTCCGGGATTCGTCGCGGTCGACGTCCGGCGTGCCGTTTTCCCAGGTTATGACCGAGATCGTCACGTCGGGTCGAGATTGGGCTTTGACAAGCCTGGGGCGAGGAGCCAAGCTGCTCCACACACAAACTCACAACATGGACGTGATAGTTAAACCGGAGGACGTTAAGCGGTCGCCCTCCGATGGACCGTCCCTGGACCCACTAGCGAATCCGGAAACGCCGTGATGAGTACCGACGCAGCCCAGCCACGCACCGAGACCGCGCTCGACCGGATCGGTATACCCCACCCCCTGCGCTGGGGCTTCCTCGCCGTCCTGATCTTCATGACCGGGAACGGGACCGAGACCAACTTCATCTCGCCGCACATCGAAGGCGTGCTCGGCAGCACCACCGGCACGGTGAGCGCGATCATCTCCATGTACGGCGTGGCCGTGTTCGTGGGCAGCTACCTGTCCGGTGCGCTGGCCGACCTGTGGGGGCCGCGTCGCGTGATGCAGCTCGGCGCAGCGGTCTGGCTGGGCTTCGAGGTCCTGTTCCTGATCAGCCTCTCCATCGGCAGCCTGCCGCTGGTGTTCCTGACCTACTTCCTGCGCGGCTTCGGCTACCCGCTGTTCGCGTTCGCCTTCCTCGTCTGGGTCAACGTGGTGGCACCGACCGAGCGCAAGGGCGCCGCGGTCGGCTGGTTCTACGTCATGTTCACCGGCGGTCTGCCCACGCTGGGCTCGCTGTTCGCGCTCGGTGCCATCCCGGCCTTCGGCGGTGGCACCGGCGGCGAGACCGGCGCGATGATCGCCTCGTCCGTGCTGGTGCTCATCGGTTTCCTGCTCGCGCAGTTCGCGGTGCACGACTCCAACGGCGATCGGCGGCTCGCGCCGCAGGGCGTGCCGGCCGGGCAGGTCATCTCCGAGGGCGTGCGGCTGACCTTCCGCCAGCCCAAGATCCTGATGGGCTTCCTGGTGCGCTGGATCAACACCGCGCCGCAGTACGGGATGTTCATCATCCTGCCCGCGGTCATCGCCGAACAGCTCGGCTGGGGGCAGAGCCGCTGGCTGACCATGAGCGTGTTCGTCTACGCGACCAACATCCTGGTCAACGCGATGTTCGGCGCCATCGGCGACCGGTGGGGCTGGCGCAAGACGGTGCAGTGGTTCGGCGTGCTCGGCTCCGCAGTGGGCCTGCTGGCCTGGTGGTACGTGCCGCACTGGGTCCCGGCCGGATCGACCTGGGGCTTCTGGGTTTCCGTCGCCGCGGGCTGCGTCTTCGGTTGCCTGCTGGCCGGATTCGTCCCGATGGGCGCGATCATGCCTGCGCTGGCACCGGACTTCAAGGGCGCGGCCATGGCCATGTACACCACCGCGGCAGGCGGATCGGCGTTCCTCGGCTCCGCGGTCGTCACGGTTGTCTACGCCCTGGGTCTGGGCAACACCGCGGTGGTCTGGGCGTTCGTCCTGCTCTACGCGGCGGCGTTCATCATGGTCCACTTCCTGCGGGTGCCCGAGGACGACAAATCGGCGCGTCGCCGGGCAGTGAACGCCCCGGCCGTCTGATCGAGCACGAGGAGGAGCCGTGATGTTCGCACTCGACGGTCGGATCGCCCTGGTGACCGGGGCCGCCTCCGGGATCGGCGCGGAGGTCGCCCGCACCCTGACCGAACGGGGTGCGGTGGTCGCCGGGGCCGACCGGCGGGCGGACTTCCCGGTGGACTGCGCCTCCGGCCACCGGGTGGACGTCACGGATGAGGACTCGGTGCGGACGTGCGTGCAGGAGGTGACCGAGCAGCACGGCCGCATCGATGTCCTGGTGAACTCCGCGGGCGTCGCACTGCTGGGCCCCGCCGCGGAGCTGGCCGGCGATGACTGGCGCACGACCTTGGACGTCAACCTGACCGGCAGTTTCCTGATGTGCCGGCAGGTCGGGCGCGGCATGTTGCGGACCGGGGGCGGGCGGATCATCAACCTCGCCTCGCAGGCCGCCGGTGTCGCGCTCGACGGGCACGTGGCCTACTGCGCTTCGAAGGCCGGGATCCTGGGGATGACCCGCACGCTCGCGCTGGAGTGGGGCCGGTCCGGGATCACGGTCAACGCCGTGTCGCCGACCGTCGTGCTCACCGAACTCGGCCGCGCGGCTTGGGACAACCCGGCGGGCGAGGCGCACCGGCAGGAGATCCCGGTCGGCCGCTTCGCCGAGCCGCGCGAGGTCTCCGCCGCCGTGGCCTACCTCGCCTCGGCGGAGGCGGCGATGGTCAACGGGGCGGAACTGCGCGTCGACGGCGGGTTCACCGCCCGCTGACCCGCGGGCCGGGCATCGGTGCGATCACGGCTGCCCGCCACCCGGTGACGTGGCGGTGCCGCCCGGTTAGGTTCGGCGCATGACCGATTCTGTGGTGACCGAACTGGATGCCGGTACCCGGCGCATCGCCCGGCAGGTCGTGGTCGACGCGACTCCGCACGAGTTGTTCGAGGTGTTGGCCGACCCGCGGCGGCACGGCGAGCTGGACGGTTCCGGAACGCTGCGCGACACGGTGTCCGGTCCGGAGCGGCTCGGCCAGGGCACCGCGTTCGCGGTGAACATGCGCCAGTTCGGCGTGCCCTACCGGATCACCAGCACCGTGGTGGCCTTCGAGGAGGGCCGGGCGATCGAGTGGCGCCACCCCTTCGGCCACACCTGGCGCTGGGATCTCGCGGAGACCGGTTCCGGAGGAACGACCGTCACCGAGACCTTCGACTACTCCGGGACCAAGCACGCCAAGGTCCTGGAAATGATGGGGATTCCGGGCAAGAACGCCACCAGCATCACCCGCACGCTGGAGCAGCTGCCGCAGCGCTTCGCGGGCTGACCGCGGCACTGCGCTACGGCACCTGGAGGAGGCCGGTGGCGCCGGATGTCTGCGTCCACGAGCTCCACCGGGCCGAGCCGTTCTCCGGCCGGCCCTTCTGGTGCGTGTGCATGACCCGGCCGTCCCAGTCGACCGCGTGCACGACGAGCTGTCCCCCCGCGTCCAGGGTCGCGCCGAGAAGGTCCGTGACGTAGGGCGGGTTGCCGTCACCGGGGGCGTTGCTCCGCGTGATCCAGCTTCCCCACCGCTCGTTCGGGGAACTGTTCTTGCTGGCCAGGTACACGGTCTCGTAGACCGATCCCGCCTCGTCCAGTACGTAGGCCACGCGCGTGCCGTTGGCGTCCTTGGTCATGATGGGGCTTTCGGCGACGAAGGGCTCCTGGCGCGGACTCCGGTCCCAGATGCCCCAGCCCTGCCACGCGGTCGAGCCGCTGTTACACCTCGTTTCGCTGTTCACCGCGATCGCGCCCCGATCGGTCGCGGACAGCAGTTGGAAGCACCCGTCGCCGCCCTCGATCACCGACGGAGTGGTGGCGAGAACCGCGCCGTCGTCCGCCGGTGGCGGGATCCGGTCCGGTCGCCACCGCCCGCCGTCGGTCCGGGCGTCGACCCGGACCGTCCGGTGCGCGGTCAGCGCGAAGCTGTGCAGGTCGCCGTTGCCGTCCGCGCGGAGCACCGGATCATCGCGCACCGGGTCGCCGGGCAGTTCGGTCAACTCGCTCCAGTGGTCCATGCCCGGCAGGTGCTGATGCGTCTCCCACAGCGACCCGCCGCTGTCCCGGACCACCACGACCAGCCGTCCCTCGGCGTCCCGGGCCGCGGTGGGTTCGCCCACCAGGGAGAGCCCACCCAGTGATCGCCACTGGTCGCGCACTCCCTGCACGCGGTCGGGCGGGCCGACCGACTCGCCCTTGACCCGCGCCCCGACGTCCGGGTTGATCTGCAGTGCTCCGCCGCCGGTCGTCAGCACCGCCGTTCGCCCCCGCGCGTCGCAGGCGGCCACCGGCTGCGCCTCGGCCCGGCCGCCGATGTCGACCCACCCGCTGCGATCGCTTCCGTACTGGGTCTGGTTGTTCTGCAGGACGGTGCCGGACACGCTGCGCGCGAAGTTGGTCAGGTAGGCGTCCTTGTCCGAGCGCACGGGGGCTGAAGGCAGGAGGCATCGTTCCTCCGCGCCGGCCCCGGGCAGGAACATCCAGGCGGTCTGGTCGAAGGCCACCGCGGAGGAGGTGAGCAGGCCGATCGTGCACACCCAGGCCATGGCCAGTCGCTTCCCGCTGCTGGGGCGCCGCCCGCGGGTGTGCACCTGGCGGTAGTCGTTGATGCCGCCGTAGACGGTGTCCGCCTGCACGAACCTGTTGCCGTCGCCCGTGTTGTGGATCTCGTTGGCCATCGCACTGCCCCCTGTCCGTGACAGCCAATGATGATCTCATCACGATACGCATCCGGTATGTGTCGTGTGGCGGCACCCACAACATGCCTGCGGTGAAACGGGGTGGCGCAGGTCAGGGGTTCGGTACTGCTGCACCGGTGGCCCGTTCGCCGGATTCGCTCGTCCGGCTGGATGTCCGTATCTGCGCCCGGACGGCGGTGTTTCACGCAGTGCGCGGCCAGTTGCGTCCGATGTGGACAGATGACGGGCGGCCGGGCGCGGTCGAGGGAGTCGCCCAGCGGGTCAAGCACGATCTCGTCGATGCTGCGCAACGCGGCCTCCGGGCCCGAGCCCGATCGCCATCGCGGACAACCGCGTCCGAGTGGTGCCATCCCTTCGGGTGCATCGCGGCTGTCGCCCGCGGGTTCACCCGCCTCCGCGTATCAGCACTCCTCCTGGGGGATGCAGTTCGGATCCGAGTGCAGAACTCCTGCACCGCTGATCCGCCGCGACCACTCCGTCCAGTCGCCTGCCTCCGATTCCGGGTCCTGGTTTTGAACCCAGAGGCTGACGTTCCCGTCGTCGTCCGCGCCGAGCCCGTGCGCGACCAGCTTGTCTTGAATATCGGGCGTCACGGCCACCAGGTGCTGCACGACGTCGTCGTGCGTGGTCCAGGGCTTCCATTCACCTTCCGCGCCCAGGTCCTGCCGGCTCTCGAACAACTCGTGCGCGGAGTCCACGGCGAAGACCACGATGTCGTCATCCGGGCCGCGGGTCGTGATCGGGCTCTCCTGCACGAAGCGGTTGCCGGAATGCCCCATCCCCATGTCGGTCCAGTCGCCCCAGGTCGCGTCGCTGCAGTCGTTCTCCTTGGTCCTCGCGATCGTGCCGGTGCCCGTCACGGCGAACAGGTGCAGGCATCCGCTCCCGTCCTGGCTCACAGACGGGGTGGTGCGGATGTCTGACGCGGGATCGTCGATCGTGCCGGGCTGGTCTGCGGATCGCTGCCACGTTCGGGAACCCGGCTCTTGGGTGTACGCTCGTGCTTCTCCTCGCGCCGCCGTGAAGACGCGCAGCCGATTCTCGCTGTCCAGCACGATGGAAGGATCGTCTTCCGCCGGGATCGCGGGATCGTCGTCCACCGGGCGCGGCAGTTCGATCCAGCCCGCGTCAGGTTGGTTCTGCCGCCTCTCCCACACGGAACCGTTGTTGCCCTTGGCGACGATCGCCAACGCGCCCTGGGCGTCACGGACGGCAGCAGGTACTCCTACCAGGCCACCGCTGCCTCGCGGGGCAGGTACCGCGTTCCACCGGGGGGCTTCCGGCGAGTTGAATGATTCGCCGTCGTGCTCCGTGATCTCGGAGTGCATCTTCAGCTCGCCCTCGGCGATCGCCAGCACCACCATGCGGTCGTTCGCGCCGCACGCGGCGACCGGTTGTCCCTGCGCCCGGCCACCGATGCCGATCCAGCGGCTGCGCTCGAAGTCCGCTGTCTGGTTGTTCTGGACCACCGTGTCGTCGTTGGTCCGCATGAAGTTGAACAACCGGCCCTGGTCGCTTTTTCGGGCCGGGGCCGCGGGCGCCGGGCAATCACCGGCGCGCACGAACGCCTCGTCGGACGTAGCGGGTTCTTCGCCGTGCGGAACACCAGCACCACGGGGTTGGGCTTGCCCCGGTGCCACCCCCGTAGAAGGCGCTTGCTGGAACCGGATCAGCACCACGGCCGAGGCGGTTACCAGGCCGAGCACGCATACCAACACCACCAGCCACGTCCGGCGCCGGACCCGGGTGCGGTGGTCGTGGAAGTGCACACCGCCCTGCACGGTGTCGGCCTGGACCAGCTTGTCGGCATCGCCCGTGTGCTTGTTCTCGTGGGGCAACGGACTTCCTCCGAGCCGGTTGGTGACGGCCGATGACGTGATCAACACGATACGCGTTCGCCGGGCGATGCGGGCCGCCCCGCAACGGTCAGCGCGGAACGTCGGTCACCGCCGTCAGCGGGATGCCGTGGTGGGCGGAACGCCCGATCCAGCGGCGATCACGCGTGCTGTTGCCCCGCCGCGGCCGGCCGGTCAGGAACGTCGGCGGGCCCGCTTGCCGCCGCGTGCCGGGCCGCCGCGGCGCTTGCCCGCCGGAGGTTGCTTCTTGCCCCCGCCGGTTGCCGACTTGCCGCCGGTGCGCTTCTTGGTGCCCTCTGCCGGGGGCTGGGCGGACGCACCCTGCTCCTGGCGCCCGCGCGTGCTGTTCTCGGTGCGTCCCCGGACGATGCCGATGAACTCCTCGACGAGCTCGGTGGTCTCGCCCTCGATCCAGGACAGCGCCACCTGCGACTGCGGGGCGTCGGTGAGCGGGCGGTAGGTGAGGTCCTTGCGGTGGTGCAGGCGCGCCAGGGACAGCGGTACGACGAGCAGGCCCACCCCGGCGGCGACGAGCTGGATGGCATCACCCGTGGTGGCCGGGCGCTCGATGGCGGGCAGCCCGGGCGGTCCGGTCCAGTCGAGGGCGTCGTCGAGCGGGTGCAGCACGATCTCATCGGCCAGGTCCGCGGCGGTGAGCTCCTCGGCCGCGGTCACCACGTGCTCCTTGGGTGCCACCACCACGGTCGTCTCGGTGTACAGCGGGATGGCGTGCAGGCCGGTGCGGTCGATGGGCAGCCGGAGCAGCGCGGCGTGCGCCGTCCGGTCGCGCACCGCGTCCGCGGCATCGGCCGCGGGCAGCTGGGTCAGCTCCAGCGGGACCTGCGGGCGCCGCCGCGACCACCTGCGCAGCCACTTGTCGGGCGTCACGCCCGGCACGCAGGCGAGGGCGAACGGTGGTTCGGTGGCGGCTTCCTGCACACCGCCGAGGATACCGGGCGTGGCTGCGAGCAGGACGTTCCCGGTCGGTACCCTGGGGGCATGGCGTCGCGCAAGACCACCCAGACCATGAAGCCGGCCACGGCGGCGAAGAAGCTCAACGTGTACCTGCCGGCCACCCCCGCGGAGTTCCAGCAGGGGGTCGTCACGCGCGACGAGCTCAACGCCCTGCAGGCCGATCCGCCCGAGTGGCTGCAGGAGCTGCGCCGCGACGGGCCGCATCCCCGGCAGATCGTCGCCGCGCGGCTGGGCGTGTCCATCGGCGGGCTCGCCCGCGCCGGTCTCACCGACCCGCTGACCACCGAGCAGATCAAGGAGCTCAAGGACGAGATGCCGGAGTGGCTGCAGCAGGAGCGCGCCACCCAGGCCGAGGTCCGCAAGGAGGCGGCGCGGCTCAAGGCATCCGCCCGGGTCAAGGAGAACGCCGAGCGGGCGAAGTCCTGACGCCCCGGCGGCACTCGCCGCTCCGCGCCTGCGTCGCCACTCCCGCGACGCCGGGACGTGACGTGATCGCAATACCGCCGCGAATGCGGTGAACCGCGGCGCTCCCGAACGTCGGGCCGCAGGTCATCGGCGGATCGCGGCGCCTTCCACCTGCGGTGTTCGGCCGCCTACAGTGGGCACCCGGATCATCACCGGCAGTGCAGCACGAGCGGTGCCCGCAGGAGAGGAGAGCGCGGTGGGCGAATCGAAGTCGGAGGCGTTCCCGCTGGAGGGCGTGGATCTGGACCACCCGAACGTCGCGCGGGTCTACGACTACTACCTCGGCGGCAATGCGAACTACGCGGTGGACCGGGTGTTCGGCGAGAAGGCGCTGGAGCGGTACCCGTTCGTGCGCCCCGCCGCGCTCGCCAACCGGCTCTTCTTGTACCGGGTGGTGCGCTACCTGGTGAAGCGCGGGATCCGGCAGTTCGTCGACATCGGCTCCGGGGTGCCCACGATGGGCAGCACGCACCAGGTCGCCGACGAAGTCGCGCCGGACTCGCACGTGGTCTACATCGACAACGAGGCGGTGGCCGTCGCGCACTCCCGGATCCTGCTGGAGCAGCAGGAGGTCACCGATCGGCACGCGGTGCTGCAGGCGGACCTGCGCGATCCCGACGAGCTGTGGGAGCAGATCGCGGCCAGCGGCGTCATCGACCCGGATCAGCCGGTGGCGCTGCTGCTGATCGCCGTCCTGCACGTCACGCAGCCCGGTGCGGACGGCACCGACTGCGGGCCGGAGGTCGTCGCCCGGTACCGGGAACTGCTCAACTCCGGCTCGTACCTCGTCATCTCGCACGGCACCGATGACGACGTCCCGGAGAGCAGGGTTCGGGAGATGGCCGATTTCGGCCGCATGTACGACTATTCGGCCACGCCGGTGCTGTGGCGCTCGCACGAGGAGATCGACGCGCTGTTCGGCGATCTGCCGCTGGTCGAGCCGGGCACGACCTGGACTCCGCTGTGGCATCCGGAGGAGAGCGACGACAACGCCCCGGTGATCGATTTCGACGAGCCCAACGATTCGGTGGTGTGGGCCGGAGTCGCATACAAGCCCTGACCGCTTCCCGGCGAGAACGCGACAACGCCGCCCCGGCCCGGAAACGGGCGTACGGGGCGGCGTTTCGTTGTTCGGGTGCGGCTCAGCGGGGGAGTGGGGCGGCCGCCATGCGGTGTGCATGCACGTTGCAGTCGCCGCAGGTTTCCCAAAGCCAGGCGACATCGCCCGCTTCGGCGGGGACTCCGCGCCCGCACAGCGTCGTCACGCGCTGGCCCGAGCGGTATCCGCCCTTGGGGCGCTGGTCGCAGCTGGCGTGCCGTTGACCGTCTGCGGGGACCCAGTGGAACGGGTGCATGCGAACACAACCCTCTCGTCGTGGCGTCTGATCACGTAGCGGCGCCGACCCGGCGCTGTCCCGCGAGGCGGCGCCCGGCAAGCGGCGAGATGCGTTCCCGTGTTGTTGAGATTAATCTTAGGGTGCCATGATGATCACTGTCGAGTCGCTGGGACGGAGGACAGATGCAACGGGAGCGCTCGCAATACGGCACCGGTGGGTTCCGGGCGGACGGGTGGCGCACCGCGCGGGCCTGCGGGCCGAACGGTGGCAATTGTGTCGAGGTGAACCTGACCAGTCCGAACGCCGTCGGCGTGCGGGACACGAAGCGCTGGACCGGGGACGTGCGGCTGGCCGTGAGCCCCGGTTCCTGGCAGGCCTTCCTGGGTGCCGCGCGGTCCGGGCGCTTCGACGGGGCCTGACACGGGAATATTCTTCTTCGGCTTAATCGAATAATCTTGTTCACGTTCGGTGAGGTTCCACGTCCGCACACGACCGCGCGCGGTGCACTAGAGTGATCGGGACACCGCAGGTAGTGACAGCGTGAAGCGGAGGGGCCAGTGCCGAGCACGGTGACCTCGCGCCGCAGGCAACTCGGCAACGAACTCCGGCGGGCCCGGATCGCGGCCGCGATGACCCAGCAGGACGTGGCCGAACTGCTGGCCTGCGGCCAGGGCAAGGTCAACAAGATCGAGTCGGGTGCGGTCGCGGTGAAGATGGCCGACCTCAACCGGATGCTCGACGCGTTCGGCGCTGCGCCCTCCGAGGCCGACCTCATGCGGGATCTGGCCCGCGCCAACACCTCCCAGCGCGGGCAGTGGTCGGGCTACCGCTCGGCCGTGCCGCAGTGGTTCCGCACGTTCACCGACCTCGAACCAGCGGCCTCGGAGATCCTGAGCTGGCACGGCGAGCGGATCCCGGGGCCGCTGCAGTCCGAGCACTACATGCTCACGCAGTTCGGCGAGAACCGCTCCTACGACGTCACCTCGCTGCTGCGCAACCGATTGGACCGCAAGCAGGTCTTCGACCTCCCGCGCCCGCCGGCCTACCGCTTCATCCTCGGCGAGGGCGCGTTCCTGCGGATCCCCGGCGGGCAGAAGCCCTCCGTCGTGCTCGACCAGCTGGAGCACCTGCTGGACCTGGAGCGGCGCTATCCGAAGGTCTCGGTGCACGTGCTGCCGTTCACCGCGCGACTCGCGCACATCCCCAACGACTTCACGCTGATGCGCTTCGCCGACGGCACCCGGGACTTCGCCTTCGTCGAACACGTCGCCGGCGGGCTCTACCTCGACGACCAGGACGACTTCGAGCTGTTCGTCGACGCTTGGGACAAGCTGCGCGGTGCGGCGCTGGAACGCTCGGACAGCGTCGACCACCTGCAGAAACTCGCCGACGAGCACCGCGCCGAGATCGACTTCTGAGGCGCCGCGCGGCGCATCCCTACCCGACTCAGCCCAGCAACCGACCGGCCCCGGCTTCGGCGATCGACGGGGCGTCCGGGCCGGGCCGGGGTGTCGGCAGGTTCAGGCCGGCAAACCGCCCGTGGGGGCACCACCGCCGTCACACGCCGGTGGTGCCGTCGATGCGTTCGCGGAGCAGGTCCGCGTGCCCGCAGTGGCGCGCGTACTCGCCGATCATGTGCGTGTAGATCCATCGCAGCGACACCGCGCCCCGGCCGAACGAACCGGTCTGCGCGAGGTCGCACCCGGCGCAGTTCGCCCGGGCCCGGGCGATCTCGTCCTGCAGGGTCGTGCGCGCGGTCCTGGCGGACACGTCCTCGGTCAGCGCGAACCCGCCGTCGTGACGGCCGTCGCCGTCCTTCGGCCGGACGGGCGGGACGTCCTCGCCGAGCAGCACCCGGCGGAACCAGTTCCGCTCCACTTCGGCCATGTGCTGCACGAGGCCGAGCAGCGTGAGCGGGGACGGTGGCGCGGCCGCCGTGCGGACCTGCTCCTCGGTCAGCCCCTCGAACTTCTGCAGCAGCGTCGCGCGGTAGAAGTCCAGCCAGCTCTCCAGATTCGTCCGCTCGTCGGCGGTCAGCGGCGGGGTGCCGCGCTCGATCCCGGTCATGGGTCCGGATCATGCCGGTGCGGGCTGACATCCCGGTCGCGAGTCCGACTCGTCCGGTGCGCTCCGGGGTTGTGCCGGAGCTCACCCGGAGGCCCGGTGGATCTTCGGGGGCCTCCCGGCTGACCTGGGAGTTTTCCAGGACCATCCCGTTCCGGATCGAGGACGCCACACCGGGTGATCGCGACGCGGAAGAGGGTGACCAGGGAGAACGCCGGACGCGCCGGGTGTCGACCGGTGCCGGAACGCCGATCGGCGCCGCCCGGAGCCGATCACCGAAGTGTGGACACGGTATGTGTTGATCACCGGGCCGGTTTCGGTTTTCGACTCTCCTGATCAGGTGATTGGTTGATGCGCCGGTGACGCTCCGCTACGTTCGCAACGTCCGGTTCGGTCACCGGGCCTCAACCCCCGAGAGGCGAGTCCGCACCCCCGGCGGGCTGGTGGCCGAACCTCCCCCGAGATCCGAAAGGTGATCATGCCCGAGTTCCGCACGGAGGGCGAGCGCGCCCTGACCGCCGCGCCCGAGTCCTCTTCCGCGAAACCCGCCCGCAGCCGCACCAAGAGCACTGCGCGCAAGGCCATGACCGTCCTGGCCGCCACCGGCGTCTTCGCCGGCATCGGCCAGCCCCTGGTGGCCGGCGCCGCTGAGGCGCAGACCCCCGCACCCGCCGCCGCGCAGCAGAGCGCCGCCCCGAACGTCGGTGCCGAGCCGGCCGCGCTGGGCCTGCTGTCGACCAGCCTCCTGCAGGACCTGTTCGGCGGGCAGAACGCCCCGGCCCCGGCTCCCGCGCCGGCCCCTGCGCCGGACCCGGCCAAGCAGGCCGCCGAGGAAGACGCCGCCAAGCGTGAGCGGATCCTGGAAGCCGCCCGCGCCGAGATCGGCACCGAGGAGACCGGTGACAACTGCTCGCCGTACTCCTCGCAGTGCGTGGTCTGGTGCTCGCTGTTCGCCATGGAGATGTGGAGCCAGGGCGGCGTTGACGTCAACAACGACGAATACGCCTTCACCGGCAACGTCTACACCCAGGGCCAGGAGAAGGGCACCGCCTACGGCAGCGACGAGCTGTCCAACGCCAAGCCCGGCGACGTCCTGCTGTTCGGCACCGGCCCGGAGAGCGCCAGCTCCAGCTCGCACATCGCCATCGTCGAGGAGGTCAACGGGGACACCGTGACCACCATCGAGGGCAACACCAACGGCGA
Organism: Saccharopolyspora montiporae; assembly: GCF_015209505.1. Classification (GTDB taxonomy): domain Bacteria; phylum Actinomycetota; class Actinomycetes; order Mycobacteriales; family Pseudonocardiaceae; genus Saccharopolyspora; species Saccharopolyspora montiporae. The sequence goes on along the minus strand of NZ_JADEYC010000020.1, from coordinate 18,001 downwards.
GGGCAGCTTCGACGGCGACGGTGTCTACCGCAAGCAGCACGAGCTCTCCGCGGACAAGTTCTACGGCGGCGTGAGCCCCTGGTGACCCCGCCTCGGTCCGCCGCTGCACTGCGGCGGGCGGTGACCGCCGGAGCCCAGCGGCTCCGGCGGACCACCACCTCCTTTCGACGCCGCGGGCGGCGGGTGGATCCCGCCGCCCGCACGTCTGTTCCACCCGCCCCCGCGCCGGATCCACCCGGACCGGTCGTGGTGCGGGCCCCCGACGGCACGCTCCTGCACGCGCGCGTCGACGGGGATCCGGACGCCCCGCTGACCGCGGTGTTCTGCCACGGCTACGTGATGGACCGCGAAGCGTGGGGCTTCCAGCGGGACGCGCTCGGCGAGCACCTCCGGCTCGTGTCCTACGACCAGCGCGGCCACGGCCGGTCCGACGCCGGATCGCTGGCGTCGATGACCATCGACCAGCTCGGCGCCGACCTCGCCGCCGTCCTCGAACAGACCTGCCCGGACGGTCCGGTGGTGCTCATCGGGCATTCCATGGGCGGGATGGCGATCATGGCCCTGGCCGAGCAGCGCCCCGAGCTCGTCGGCGAGCGGGTGGCCGGTGCGGCCCTGGTCACCACCTCGGCCGGCCCGGTCAACGCGCGACTGGTCATCCCGCCGGAGATCGCCAACCTGGTGCTGCGCGCGCTCGCGCGGATGGGCGTCACCCGCAGCTGCTGCCACGTGCTGCGCCACGCGGCCCGGCTGCTGTCCCGCACCCGGATCCCGGCGCACCTGCGGCCCGGGGTCGTCGACTTCGTGCTGCAGCTGACCCGCGCGCGTCCGATCGAAGCGCTGCTGGCGCTGATCCCGGAATTTCTCACGCACGACAAGTTCGCCGCGTTGCCCGGGCTCGGCAGCATCCCGGTCCTGGTCGTCGGCGCCGGGCGCGACGACACCATCGCCCCGCACGACAGCACTGCGCTGGCCGGGGCCATCCCCGGGGCCGACCTGGCCATGCTCGACGACGCGGGGCACATGGCGATCGTCGAACACCCGCACCGGATCAACGGGCTGCTGCACGAGTTGCTCGACCGCGTGCGGAACCGGTTGTCCGCCCTCACCCCGCCGGGTCCGCTGCCCGCCTGAGCGCGCCGCACCCCTCGATCGAGGGTGCGCAAGCTCCTACGCTGGGAACAAGCGCACCCGCGGCACCAGGGGGTCGACCATGTCGGTGCAACTCGATCACACGATCATCTCCGCGACGGACAAGGACGCGTCCGCGCGCTTCCTCGCCGATGTGCTGGCGCTACCGGCACCGGAAACCTTCGGACCGTTCACGACGGTCCGAACGGGCAACGACGTCACCCTCGATTTCCAAGACACTTGCGGCGACGTCGTCTCCAGCCACTACGCCTTCCTCGTCAGCGAGACCGAGTTCGACGCGATCTTCGACCGGCTGCAGGACCGCGGTGTCGCCTACTGGGCGGACCCGCATCACGAACAACCCGGCAGCATCAACACCCGGGACGGCGGCCGCGGCCTGTACTTCGAGGATCCGGACGGGCACAACCTGGAGATCCTGACCAGGCCCTACGGCTCCGGCGGCTGATCGGGTTCAGCCCGCGGAACGCCCATATCGGGTGCCCAGCAGACCGCGGCACCAGCCGGCGTTCCCCTCGATGCTGACCCGCGTGGTGCGGGCGAACCGTAGCCGCACCGGCAGTTCCTCGACGTCGACGGCATCGCCTCGCTCGTCGATCAGGAGCAGAGCATCCGGCCCGGAGGGCAGCCCGAGCTGGTCGCGGCGCCGGCGCAGCCGTTCCAACGCCGCACCGGCCGGGACCTCGGCGAGCCGCCGGGCCACCAGTTCCTCGGGTGCGACCCCGTCGCGCAGCAGCTGCTGCGCGAGCTGCTCCTGGTAGGCCAGATGCGCTTTGCGCAGGAACGTCGTGCGCAGTTCCGCGAGTTCGCCGGTAGCAAGACCGGGGAAGGCCGCGTCGAAACCGTCCCCGGCCGCCACTCCTGCGTTGATCTCCTCGGCGGCGAAGTGGTCCAGCAGCCGCACCCGCACCCGCGCCGTCGCGTCCAGCTCGCTCACCGCGTCGTGCGCATCGGCGACCATCAAGAACGCGAAGTTCGGCGCGCAGAAGTACGTGGGCAACCGCAGATCGACGTCGACGTCGGCACCGTCGACGCGCACCTCGGCCACGAACTCCAACTCGGTGACGGGCTGGTCCAGCTCGGGGTCGAGCACGGTGCCCAGCGCGCGCCACACCTCACCTTTCAAGCTCACCGCGGCGGTCATGGCGTCATCGCCCCCTCGTTCCGCTCCGCAGCGATCGGATCGCGAGAAGCGGGCACCTCGGGCTCGCCGGCGCGCATCCCGGCCGGCACCTCGATGTCGTAGAGCGCGGCGGCGTTGAGACCCAGGACCTTGCGCTTGATGTCGGTGGTGAGGGTCCCGTACTCGCCCTGCATGTCTTCCGGGATCTGGAAGTCGACGAACTTCTCCACCAGCCACTTCGGCGTCCAGATCGCGTAGTCGCTGGCGAAGGTGATGCGGGTCTCGTCCAGCCAGTACAGCAACTCCCCGATGATCTGGGCGAAGTAGCGCGGGCGGCTGTGGATGAACGGCATCGCCACCGCGAGCCCGCCGTAGACGTTGGGCTCCTGGGTGGCGATCCAGCAGAAGTCCTCCAGCCGCGGCAGCCCGACGTGCTCGATGATGAAGTTCAGGTCAGGGAAAGCGGTGGCCACGTCGTCGACATCGGCGACGTCGAAGGCGTCCCGGTTCAGCGGGTAGATCGTCGGTCCCTTGTGCACGTGGATGTTGCGGATGCCGAGCTCTTGGCACTTCTCCAGGTAGCGGTACGACCACGGGTCCGAGAGCTTCCAGCCCTTGGACTCGCCCTTCCACTCCGCGGTGTAGAGCTTGATCCCCTTGAGCTGCCAGCGTTCGGCGAGCTGCTCCAGCGCTGCGAGACCGGGTTCGCCGTCGCGGGGATCCCAAGCGCCGTTGACGATGAACTTGTCCGGGTGCTTCTCAGCGAGCGCACCGTCCTGCTCGGTGGTGTTGAAGCCGTTGACGAAGAAGTCCGTGAGGTAGGTGGGCTGCATGATGGCCTTGTCCACGTAACCCACCTCGAACAGGTCGTGCAGGACCTTGTCCTCGGTCTGCTTCTGGAACTGCTCCAACGTCCACAGCTCCGATTCCGGGCTCAGGTTGCGGTGGTAGTCGTAGAAGCAGTTCAGGAAGCCCTCGCCGTACCGGTTGGCCTGGTTCGCGGGGGTCCCGTCCCAGAAGTGGACGTGGCTGTCGACGATGAAGTACTCGGCTCCGTCCTTGGCGTACATGGTGTCCTCCGTGGTGGCGACGGTCAGGGAACGAGAATGGCTCGGCCGCCGGGGATGCGCCCGGCGTCGAGGTCGGCGAGCGCGTCGAGCGCTCCGTCCAGGGGGTAGGTGCGGGTGCGCAGCGAGACCTTGCCCTGCGCGGTGAGCGTCATCAGCTCCTCGAGGTCGTTGTAGGAGCCGACGAGGTTGCCGATCACGTTGATCTCGCGGGAGATGATGTCGATCGTGGGCACGTTGACCGCCCCGCCGTACCCGATCACGAAGTACGAGCCCGCGTTGCGGGTCATCGCGACCCCGTCGGCCTCCGTGCCGTTCTCCCCGACGAAGTCGAGCACCACCTGGGCGCCCTTGCCGCCGGTGATGTCCAGGACGGCGTCGACCTGCCCGCCATCGGCGGTGACTGTGTGCTGTGCCCCGAGCCCGGCGGCGAGTTCGAGGGCCTCCGGTGAACGGTCCACCACGGTGATCTCAGCGGGGGTGAGGGCCACCAGCGACTGCAATCCGATGTGCCCGAGTCCACCGGCGCCGATCATCACCACGTGCGCCCCCGGGTAGAGCAGGGGCAGCGCCTTGCGCACCGCGTGGTAGGCGGTGAGGCCGGCATCGGCGAGCGCGGCCACATCGGCAGGCGCCAACCCGTCGTCCAGCTTGACCACCGCCCGGGCGTTGGTCTGCAGCATCTCGGCCATGCCGCCGTCCGCGTTGATCCCCGGGAAGGTGGAGTTCTCGCAGTGCACGTCATCGCCGCTGCGACACGCCCGGCACAGCCCGCAGGTCACCAGCGGGTGCAGGATGACCTTGTCGCCGGGCCGCACGTTGTTCACCGCGGAGCCGACTTCCCGGACGGTGCCCGCGTTCTCGTGGCCGATGACGTACGGCAGCGCCACGCCGCTCTTCTGCGCCCACTGGCCTTCGATGATGTGCAGATCGGTGCGGCACACGCCCGCCGCGCCGACGTCGACGAGCACGTCCAGCGGCGCCCCGACGGCCGGGTCGGGCACGGACTCGACAGCCGGCTTCTCGCCGTAGGAGTGCAGACGGATCGCTTTCATGATGGCCTCCGAGTGGGCGCTGCGGCGTTCAGGGTGTTGTGGCGCTCGTGGGGCTGCGGTCGCCGCGACACAACCGAAGCCCCACGAGCTTCCGCCGACCGGGGGCCGGCAGCTCCGGGTGGTGGCGGCCGGCCGGCTCAGGCGATGTTGGAAGGGCGCACCATGCCCTCGGCCAGGTCCCCGAAGCCCGGGGCAGTGATCGCCCCCGGGTTCTGCAGGTTCTCCTCGACGAGGAGCGTCTCGGTCGTCAACAGCAGGGAGGCGATCGAGGCAGCGCTTTCCAACGCCGAGCGGGTGACTTTGAGGGGATCGGTGATCCCGAAGGCGAACATGTCGCCGTATTCGCCGGTCAGCGCGTTGAAGCCGGCTCCGCTCGGGGAGGAGGCGACTCGCTCGAGCACCTCGTCGGCGTCGTAACCGGCGTTGATGGCGATCCAGCGCAGCGGTTCGGGCAGGGAGCGCCGGACGATCTCGTAACCGAGAGCGACATCGCCGCCGACGTCGGTCGAATCCAGCGCGGCGCCGGCCTTGACCAGTGCCGTGCCACCGCCGGCGAGGATGCCCTCCTCCGTAGCGGCACGCGTCGCCGAGACCGAATCCTCCACGCGGTGCTGCTTTTCCTGGAGCTCCACCTCGGTGGCCGCACCCACGCGCAGGACGGCCACGCTGCCGGACAACCGTGCGATCCGTTCTTGCAGCGTGTCCTGATCGTGCGGGTTCTCGGCTCGTTCGAGCTCGTTCTTGAGCTGCTCGATGCGCGCCGAGACGAGCGACTCGTCGCCGGATCCACCGACGATCGTCGTGCTGTTGTCCGTGACGGTGATCTTCGCGCACCGGCCCAGGTGCTCCAGCTTCACCGAGTCCAGGGACAGGCCCGCGTCCGCGCTGATCACGCGGCCGCCGCACAAGGCCGCGATGTCGCCGAGCTGTTCGAGCCGCCGATGGCCGAAACCGGGAGATCGAACCGCGACGGAGCGGAACGTGCCGTGCACGTTGTTGTGCACCAGCATTCCCAGGGCTGGACCGCGGACGTCTTCGGCGAGCACGACGAGCGGCTTGCCGGTGCGCGTGACCTGCTCCAGAACGGGCATGAGCGCCTGGACGTGGTCGATGTTCTCGTTGGTCAGCAGGATGTAGGCGTCGTCGAAGACGGTCTGCATCCGGTCCTGGTCGGTGACCATGTACGGCGAGATGTAGCCGTGGTCGAACTCGAAGCCGTCCACGAAATCCACGTCGAGACCGAACGCGGGGGATTCCTCCACGGTGACAACCCCCGTCGTGCCGACGTGCTCCATGGCCACCGCCACGGTTTCGCCGACCTCGGGATCGTTGTTGGCCGAGAGCGTGGCGACGTGCGCCAGGTCCTGCCTGCCCGAGACCGGGAGCGCCTCGGCGCGCAGGTTCGCGATCACCGCGTTGACCGCGCGCTGGATCCCGGACTTGAGCACCATCGGATTGGAACCTTCGTCCACGGCGCGCAGCCCTTCGTGGACGAGGGCCTGGGCCAGAACCGTTGCCGTGGTCGTGCCATCACCGGCTACGCCGTTCGTCTTGTTCGCCACCTCCTTGACCAACTGGGCTCCCATGTCGGCGAAGGGGTCCTTCAACTGGATCTCCCGCGCGATGGTCACGCCGTCGTTGGTGATGCTGGGCGGGCCGGTGAGCTTCTCGATCACCGCGTTGCGCCCCTTGGGCCCCAAGGTGACCTTGACCGCATCGGCGAGCGCGTCCACCCCCGATACGAGCAACTTCCGCGCGTCGACGTTGAAGCGAAGATCCTTTGGCATAACCGCATTCCTTCTCGTGTAGCTGTGATGTCGCGGAAACGTGCGAAGGAACGAGCCCTCTCCGCTCAGGCCGCGCCGAGCGGACTGCGCGGAACACCGGTTCCTTCCTCGACCGATGCGGCGAGCCCGGCCCGGATCAGGACCCGTGCGGTGGGGCCTTCATCTTCCCGTGCGTTCGAGTGGTGCGCAGCTCCGAGTTCGGCCTCTTCGACGAACCAGCCCAGCAGGGACCGGTCGCGCTGAGCCCTGCTCAAGCAGGACCCGTGCTCGGTGGGCGGAGGCAGTCCGCAGAGCTGCGCCCCCTTTCCTCCGGAAGGCGTGGACGCGGCCAGGTGGGGTTTGACCTCCACGCTGATCCCGGACAGTCCCGGGATCCTGCGACGCACGTCCTCCACTTCGGTGAGGATTCGGCCATCGTCGCGGTGCAGCACGACCGCAGATACGCGCAGCAGTACCCGGAGCTCGTCGCGGTCGACGGACAGGGCGGTGATACGGCCCCCGGCCGGGTCGGGGTTCGCGCAACTCTGGAGCCCGACCCCTTCGAGCGCCTGCCAGACTCCTTCGAGCAACGGAGTGTTGATTCGCGGTGGCATCGTTCGTCGCAACTCCAAAGAAGGGGAGGGGAAGGGGTCCTCGGCCCCGGGAGCGGCTGCCGGGGGTTGCTCCGTCCGGCGGCCGCTCCCGGTGCGGGTTCGCTACCGGACGGGTTGCAGATCGAAATCGATGTACTCGGCGGCGTCCTCGGGTTTGGCGAACAAGATCGTTTTGTCATCGAGGTGCACCATGCGCCCGTAGTGGGTGGACATGATCTCCTCGAAGTCGGATTGGTCGAACTCGGTTCCCAGCTCTTCGGTGATCTCGTCGAAGTCGAAAACCAGCGTGCCTCGACCGTCTACCCGGATCATGGAAGGCAGGTGGTCCACTGAGACGTCGTCCTTGCGCGCCATGATCTCGGCGACCGCGTGCCCGTTCTGGTTGTTCATCAGCGTGACGCCGCACAGGTCCGAAGCCGTCTCGTTCCCGGTCGATCTCCTCTTCGCGCTCATCCCGTCAACTCCTTCGGCTCGTCGAGGTCGAATGTGGCCAGAATGCTGCGGAAGCCGTGCACAGCTTTGTCCCAGGAATCCCGGAAGGTGATGACCTTCTCCTGCGGTTGCGACCAGATCGGCTGCAGTTCGTGCGCGGCATCGCGGCACATCGGAGTCCACTTGTCGGCCCACCGCTGGAGCACCTCGCGATTCGCCGGCCCGTGGGCGGTGTCCCCGGTGAGGTGGGTGCAGAGCTCGCGGGTGTACTTCAGGTCGCGCTCATAGTCGTTCTCACCGGTTCCGACGATGGTCGGCGTGACGTAGTCGCCGTTGCGGGCCGCGATCTGCATCACCAGGTGGCTGCGGAACAGCACCCCGATCAGGGATTCGAAGACGATGTTGGTCGCGAACAGCGCCTCGCCCCAGTCTTCGATGGCCGTCAGGTTCTCCACGAGTTCCCTGGTCGGTTGCCAGATGGGCTCCGACTGCCAGACGTCGCGGTGCGCCGTCCCGTCGAAACCGTCGACGGACTCGCTCAGGTCCAGGTTGTACAGGGCGAGATCTTGCGCGAACCGGAGCTTGTGCGCGCTGTTGACGGCGATGGCCGTGTTGATCATGTTCGTAGGTCCGGACCGCTGCGCCGCGACGAACACGTGCATGCCCAACCCGTTCTCGGCGTGCATCCACGCGCCCAGGTGCTGCTCCACGAACCGCGTCCAGCCGCGCGACCACCCCGCGTACGCGTTGGCCGTCTTCGCGTTCGCCAGGTTGTTCTGGACCTGCCGCACGACATTCGAGTTGTTGCGGTAGATCGTCTGTTCCCACTCCTCGTTGGGATCCCGGAACGCGTGCCAGTCGGAGGACTTCAGATTCGTCCAGTCGAGCGGATAACCACCCGGGCCGTCGCGGAAGGCGTATATCCATCCCTGGCTGAGGTAGCGATCGGTGTCCGGCTGCACGTCGACCGTGACGTCCTCGTAGACGGTCGCCCGCTTTTTCTTCGGGGCGAAGTAGTTGAAGCTGCGGCTCTGCGAGCTCGGGAACTCCACCGCGCCGGCCTCGGCATCGGTGAACTCGGGTTGGGGAAAGCTGCGTTGCTTGCTCTTGTCCTGGATCGCCATACGGACCATCCCTTGTGAACGTGGCGGGAGCGTTGAGTCAGTCGGTTCCTGCGCGCCGACTCGTCATCCCGCCTCGGCGGACACGGTGAACTTGTCGTAGAAGATCTGCTCCTGCGGGACCGATCTCGCCTCCAGGACCTGGAGTCCTGCGTCGATCATCGGCGGCGGGCCGCACATGTAGACATCGGATTCGGCCAGCGCCGCCTCGGATTCGTCAGCGACGGAGGTGACCGTTCCGGACCAACCGTCGACACCGAGCGCGTCCCAATCCGCGTCGGCGGTGTCGGACAGGCACGGGACGAACCGGAAGTTCGGGATGTGCCGGTCGAGCGCGCGCATCTCATCCAGCAGGAACAGGTCGGCCTCGGTGCGGGCGCCGTAGTAGAAGACCACCTCCCGGTCGAACCCGCCTTTGGCCGCGATCTGGCGCAGCACCGACAGGATCGGTGCCATGCCAGCGCCACCGCCGATGAACACCAACCTGCGTTCCGAGGAAGCGCGCAGGGTGAAGGTGCCGTACGGTCCGGTGATCTCCAGCGGGTCGCCCGCGGAAAGCTCACCTTCGAGTAAACCGGAGAACTTCCCTCCGGGATAGCGCTTGATGATGAAATCGAGTCCGCTGTCGCGATCGTTCGGGAGGTTCGCCATGGAGAACGATCGGTGCTCCGGACTGCCCGGGATCCCGATGTCCACGTACTGCCCGGGATGGAATCGCAACTGATCGGGCCCGCTGACCAGAACCCGCAACAGGCTGATGTCGTGCGTCAACGCCTCGATCGCCTCGACGCGAGCGGTGACCGTGACGACCGGGAGCCCGGCCCGGAGCATGTCCTCGTCGTAGTTGATGAGCTCGATGTCCAGGTCGCTGTAGGCGTGGGCCCGGCACAGCAGGACATAGCCCTCCTCGCTCTCGTAGTCCGCGAGCGCGAAGGTCGAGTAGCGGTCCATCTGCAGGTCGCCGTCCAGCAGGAACGACTTGCAGGAGGAGCACTGGCCTTCCTTGCAGCCGTGCAGCGGCATGATTCCCTGCCGGAACGCGGCGTCGAGCACGGTCTCGTCCTCGGTCGCCTCGATCTCGATGTCGACCGGCTCGAAGCGGATGCGGTGAGCTTCACCCATGATCTCACTTCCTCGTTGGGCAGCGACGTGCTCGCCCGGTCGTCCGGGTGGCCACCCGCGGGCGGAGCCGCGGCCGGCCACCCGGCATCGCCCGCCGACGGGCGATCGCGCGGGATGTCGCTCAGCCGGACACGTTCGGGTTGGCCCGGTACGCGGCCACGTGCTGTTCGCGCTCCTCGTCGGACATCTCGTTGAGCGTCACGTTCGGGCTCGCGAAGCGGATGCCCCGGATGTCGTCCAGCGTCCAGAGCTTCTTCGGGTCGTCCAGGTCCAAGTGCGGCTGCGGGATCAGCGTCCTGCCGTCGTCGCGCACGTATTGCAGGTCCTGCAGCACGTCGGCGAGATCCCAGTCGTGATACAGGGTTTCCCATTCGCGAACACCGGTGAGCCGTCCCATGTTCGGGGTCGCACGACCCTCGTAGGTCGGCCGGAAGGCCACCGCATCCGTCCAGTGGCAGGTCTCGGAGCAGTAGGTCTTCCACTGCCCGTCGACCTTGTCCACGACCAGGTCCTCGCGGATCAGGCACGGCACCATGCACGACCAGCAGCGGTGCGGGTACTCGTAGCCCACGTCCTCGAAGGCGATCGGCTTGTTGCGGCCCGGGTAGCGCAGCCGGTTGTACTCCTCCCACCAGCGGCCGAACTGGGCGTACCAGCCGGGGTACTTCTCCTCGAACCACTCGAAGTCCTGATCGGTCATCGGGTCGATGCGCCAGAAGTTGACCGGCCAGCCGGTGGCGAAGAATTGCGCCACGCGGTGCACGTAGAACTTGTTGACGATCCGGTTCCAGGACTCTTCGACGAGATCGTGCGGGATCTCCAGTCCGTACTTCTCCAGCGGCAGCAGATAGCTGCGGTAGTAGTCGTCGTAGATCCAGCGCCGCCACATCTCCGCGTAGCTGTCGCGGTCCTTGCGGCGGTCCTTGGTCCCGTACTCGATGAACGTACCGATCGCGGCATCGACCACGCAGTGGTTGTTCCACCACGCGTGCCGCAGATCGCGTTCCAGCAGCTGGCGGTTGTCCTCGTCGGCCAGCGCCATCAGCAGGATCGAGTAGCCGTTGCTGATGTGGCGGGACTCGTCGGACTGCACCGAGTGGAACACGGTCGGCAGCAGGTAGTCCCCGTTGGCCGCGGCTTCGCCGGGCATCGCCACGAACAGCGTGTTGGTGAAGGCGGTCTCGGCCACGACCGTCAGGTAGATGTTGGCCGCCGTCACGGCGTCCCCGGTGATGAAGCTTTCGCCGAATTGCCGGCCGATCGTCCCGGAGTAGCTGTTGGCCCACGCCTGCTCGGTCATGTCGAACCCGGCCGGGTCGATGTAGTGGTTCATGTACAGGCGCTTGAGGTTCATCTGGATCGTCGAGTGCCGGACCTCGTCGATCATCTGCACGGCCAGGCCGTTGTGGATCTGCGGGTTCGGTACCGCGTCGATGGCCATGGGCATCGCTCGTGCTGCCGAGATCTCCGGGAACGGGATGATCGACAGGAACAGCTTCTGCCACTCCATCCAGCGCTCCTGCACCTGGCGGAACATGTTCCCGCGGATAGCGCCGTCCATGGCCCCGTAGACGCGATCGTCCTTCTCCTCCTCCATGGGGAAGTAGGAGCGCATGATCTGCTTCAACGGGTCCTTCTTCGGCGACTTCTCGAACTTGTAGTCCGTGCCGAACCGCTGCGCCGGGGTCTTGAAGGACGGTTCCCAGGACAGTTCCGTGATCTTCTGGTGCGCTTTGCTCAAGCTTTGTCGGCTCACGCCCTGCCTCCTACGTGCGTGCGGCGAATCCGGGTAGGTCGTCGCGGCGCCCGGTATGGCACGAATTACACATGCGGCCAACGCATGGCGACATCTCAATATGAGACAATGCGCGACCTCGGTCGCGTACTATGATCGGAGTCACACCGGTCGGCGTGCGGTGCCCGGTGCACCGCGCGGCCATCTCCGTGGCCACCCGTAGGAGTCTCGCGATGAGCACCCGTTCTGACCGCTCGTCTCCGCCGGGGCATGACACTCCCACCACACCAGGTCATGCCCACCGCGAGGCGCGAGAACGCTTCCTCAGCAACGAATCCGTCCAGACCCGGCAACTCGTCTTCTCCTCGTGGCAGCGATCCGCTGAATGGCAAGTGAGCTGCGACAGCCTGGAAGTGCCGTACCGCGATGACGTCGACGCGGACGGTTCGCTGGTCAGCGCGGCCGGGCCACTCATGAGCGGTTTGGAGGACCAGATCGCCGACCAGCCGGTGGCCGTCGTGCTGACCGACCCGCGGGGATGCATCCTCGACCGTCGCGTCGGCAAAGCGGACCTGCGCCACCACCTCGACAGCGTCTACCTCGCCCCCGGATTCACGTATGCGGAGCAGTTCGTCGGCACCAACGGAATCGGTACCGCGCTCGAAGCCCGGCAACCGGCGCACATCCACGAGCAAGAGCACTTCACCGGGCCGCTGATCGAACTCACCTGCGCAGGCGTCCCGGTGCTGGATCCGTTGACCGGGTCGGTAGCAGGCGTCGTCGACATCACCTGCTTCGCCAAGGACGCGAACCCGTTGCTGTTGAGCATGGCCACCGGTGCGGCCCAGAACATCCAGACCGCCCTGCTGCACCAGCACCGCGGCCACGACATCCACCTGCTGCAGGAATACCTGCGCATCACCCGTCGCTGCCAAGACGCCGTGCTGGCGGTCAGCGACGACGTGCTCATGGTCAACGACCAGGCCAGGGCCGACCTCAGCACGCAAGACCAGAACCTGCTCGTCGAGCGCCTCCGCGAACGCAGCGCGCGCCGTTCGGACAGCCCGTTCGAGATCGAACTGCTCGACGGGCAGCGATGTCGCGTGCACGCCAAGAACCTCGATGACCAGAACTTCGCCACCGTGGCACGCCTCCAGCGCAACGCGCAGTCCGCCCTCGCCTCCGGTGCCGTTTCGCGGCCATCCCCGCCTCCGCCGGGGATCGGGGGATCGAGCACCGCGCTCCAGAAGTGCGCTCGCGCGCTCCACGAGCACTACCGCAACAACGCCTGGGCGCTCCTCGGTGGCGAAGCCGGGACCGGCAAGAGCGCCCTGGCTCGGGCGATCCACCGCTCCAACAACCCGTCCCAGCAGGTGCACGCGCTCGACATGCGCACGGTGAACACCGCCGATTGGAAGGCGGCCGAGGACACCGCGACCCAGGACTCGGGAAGCCTGCTCGTCGTCCACCTCGATGACGCCGGTCCCTCCGATCGCGAACGCCTGCGGCACATCCTCACGGAAGCCGCCACCGAGGACCGCCGCATCTGGGTGGCCGCGACGAGGTCGCATCCCACGACCCACGGCTTCGACGACATCGCGAACTTCTTCACGCAGACCATCGAGGTACCGCCGCTGCGCCACCGCATCGACGACCTCGACGAGATCGCGGCGCTGCTGCTGCGGCGCGCGACGAAACGGGCGGGTGCGAACTTCACCACGGACGCGCTGCACGTGCTCAAACGCCGTTCGTGGCCGGGAAACGTCGCAGAGCTCGCCGACGTCATCGGATCCGTCGCCCGCAAGACCAACGACCAGCTCATCACTGCCGAACATCTCCCCGCGCAGTGCTTCAGCCAAAACCGGCGCGTGCTCACCCCGCTTGAATCCATGGAGCGCGACGCCGTCGTGGCGAGCCTGACCGAACACGGCGGGAACCGGAGCAGAGCCGCGCGCGCCATCGGGATTTCGCGAGCGACGATCTATCGCAAGATCAACGATTACGGCATCGCCATACCGCCCCAGCCATGAGGGCGGCATCTCGGCGAGCTGTGCGGACGTGTCAACGCTGACGGTGCTGCGCGCTCCTGCGGGGGTCGACGGGCCAGGCGCGTCGGAGGGTCGTGGCGAAGGATGACCGCGGCGGGAACGAGGCAAGCGGCCGCTCCCAGGTAGGCGGCCGACCGGGGCATGGCGACGACGGCGGGTGGGTGCCGGGACGCCTGCTCCTGGCCGTCACGGTGGTGGTCACGACCGGCGCCGCGCCGGCTGGGATGCGCGGGGCGACGCGGTTGCGCAGCGCCGGCGCCCGGTCGGCGTAGAGCAGGAGGGCCGCCAGGGCGACCACGCTGAGGGCGATGACGGGCGCCGAGACCAGATCGACGGCGGTGAAGCCGTTCGCGGTCCGCCGAGCGCTGCGTGGACCCCGGAGGGCGGCGGTCAACCCGTCGCGGTACCTGCGCGTCACCGCGCCGATGGCTCAGCCACGAGGCACGGGAACGCGGAGTCGTTCAGCCCGCCGGGCCAGGTTGTTCGCGCCGGGCCCGGCGACCGCTCTCGACCAGCTTCCAGAGGCTCAGCAGCAGCACGGTCCATCCCACGCCGAGCAGCAGACCGGCCCACACATCGGAAGGGGAGTGCACCCCGAGCACCACGCGGGAGAGCATCGACGTGCCGACCAGCGCGACCGCGGCGACCGCGATGGCCGCCCTGGCCCACCCCGAGCGCAGGATCGCCGACGCCAGCAGCGCGATCATCAGGTAGACCGCGACGGCGTGCGCGGTGTGCCCGGACGGGAAGCCGAACCCGTCCTCCACGGACACGTGTTCCAGGACGGGCGGACGCGGCCGGGCGATGATTCGCTTGAGCAGTTCGACGGCCAGCCCGATCCCGGCCGAGGCGAGCACCAGCAGCAGGAACGGCGACCACGAGCGGGCGGCGCGGGCGAGCAGCGCGCCCACGAGCACGGCCAGCGGAACGACGACCAGCCCGTCGCCGACCCACGTCAGCACCGCCCACACGTCGACGAGCGGCTCGGACCGGCGCAGCGCGACCGCGTTCAGCACGCCGTGGTCCAACCGCACCACCCGGCCCGGTCGGGAGACCTGGCCGGCCAGCGCGGCGAACCCGACCGCGCACAGCGCACTGATCACCAGGCCCAGCGCAGCTGGCGGCCACACCCGCACCGGTGCCGATGAGTGGTCGCCCGGCTCGACGGCCGCGGGCCGGGCATCCGGTGCTTCGGCGGACTCATCGCTGGTCGAGCTCAACGGTCTCCCTCCGCGCCTCGGGGACCGTCAGCCTACCGACACGCCGCACGCGCAGCTTCCTGACCTGGTGTTCGTCCCGCACCGCGGGCGCGGCGCGGTCGGCGGCGGCGGGAGCCCCGCGTTTGCCGAACGCCGGCGCGGGTGAGGACGTCGGGCAGCAGGCCGTGGACCGGATGGGCGGGCTGGACGTGCTGGTCAGCCATGCGGGTGCGCAGGCGCCGCGCACCGACCTGGCCGAGATCACCACCGAGCGGTTCGACCGCACCTCCGACGTGTACGCCGTCTTCTGGCTGTGCCGTGCTGCGGCACCTCCCGGATGGTTCGGCGATCATCAACACCGGTTCGGTCAACGGGCTGCGCGGCAACGGCGGGCTGATGGACTACTCGGCCAGCAAGGGCGCCGTGCACACCTTCACCCAGTCGCTGACCTCCCGCGCAATCCGCGTCAACTGCGTCGCGCCCGGTCCGGTGTGGACACCGCTGATCCCCTCCATGTTCAGCACAGAGAAGGTGGAAGGATGGGCAGACCCCGATGCAGCGCATGGGGCATCCCGACGAGATCGCTCCGTCCTACGTGTTCTTCGCGTCCGAGCGCCTGTCGAGCTACTACACCGGCGAAGTCCTCGCCCCGGTCGGCGGCGAGACCCACCCGGGCTGACCCGCCGGCCTCGGTTTCCCGGGCGGATCAGGGGGCCGCAGCCGGTTCGCGTCCGCGGTTCGCCACTGCGCGCCCGGATAGACTTGATTAGTTCCAGATTATCCGGCAAGCTGTGGCGCATGCCGACGACTGCGGACTTCGAGCGCATGCTCCGCGAGACCGCGCTGCGCGTGACCCGCCCCCGGGTAGCAGTGCTGTCCGCGGTGCACGAGCATCCGCACGCCGACACGGATTCGGTCATCAACGCCGTGCGCGGAGAACTGCCCAAGGTCTCGCACCAGGCCGTCTACGACGTGTTGCGCGCGCTGACCGCGGTGGGCCTGCTGCGCCGCATCCAGCCGACGGGTTCGGTGGCGCGCTACGAGGCCCGCGTCGGGGACAACCACCACCACGTGGTGTGCCGCTCGTGCGGCGTGATCTCCGACGTCGACTGCGTCGTGGGCGCCGCGCCCTGCTTGACCGAATCCGACGCCCGCGGTTTCGCCATCGACGAGGCCGAGGTCGTCTTCTGGGGGCTGTGCCCGGCATGCACGCCCGGATCCGTTCCTGAACACGCCCATGATCCCGAAAGGATTTCCGGTGACTGACAGCCCTGACACCACGACCGGCGGTTGCCCGGTTGCGCACGGCGGCGGCCTGCCGCACCCGACCCAGGGGGACAGCAACAGCGTCTGGTGGCCGAACCGGCTCAACCTGAAGATCCTGTCCAAGAACTCGCCCGCGGTCGACCCGATGGACGAGGACTTCGACTACGCCGCCGAGTTCAAGAGCCTGGACCTCGCCGAGGTCAAGCAGGACATCCAGGAGGTGCTGACCACCTCCAAGGACTGGTGGCCCGCGGACTTCGGGCACTACGGCCCGCTGATGATCCGGATGGCCTGGCACAGCGCGGGCACCTACCGGGTCAGCGACGGCCGCGGCGGTGCCGGTGCCGGCCAGCAGCGGTTCGCCCCGCTGAACAGCTGGCCGGACAACGTCAGCCTGGACAAGGCGCGCCGGCTGCTGTGGCCCGTCAAGCAGAAGTACGGCCGCAAGCTGTCCTGGGCCGACCTGATGATCCTGACCGGCAACGTGGCGCTGGAGTCGATGGGTCTGCAGACCTTCGGCTACGCCGGCGGTCGCGAGGACGTCTGGGAGGCCGAGACCGACGTCTACTGGGGCTCCGAGACCACCTGGCTCGGCAGCGACCAGCGCATCTCCGGCGGTGAGCAGCGCGAGCTGGAGCAGCCGCTGGGTGCGACGCACATGGGTCTCATCTACGTCAACCCGGAGGGCCCGGAGGGCAAGCCGGACCCGGTCGCCGCCGCGCGGGACATCCGCGAGACGTTCGGCCGGATGGCGATGAACGACGAGGAGACCGTCGCGCTGATCGCCGGCGGCCACACGTTCGGCAAAACGCACGGCGCCGCCCCGGACTCCAACCTCGGCCCGGACACCGAGGCGGCTCCGCTGGAGGCGCAGGGCCTGGGCTGGAGCAGCAGCTACGGCACCGGCAAGGGCGCCGACGCGATCACCAGCGGTCTGGAGGTCACCTGGACCTCCACGCCGACCCAGTGGAGCAACGGCTTCTTCGAGAACCTGTTCGGCTACGAGTGGGAGCTGTTCGAGGGCCCCGGCGGCGGCTGGCAGTGGAAGCCGAAGGACGGCGCGGGCGAGGGCACCGTCCCGCACGCGCACGACTCCACCAAGAAGATCGCGCCGAACATGCTCACCACGGACCTCTCGCTGAAGGTCGACCCGATCTACGAGCCGATCGCGCGCGGGTTCTGGGAGAACCCGGAGCAGTTCGCGGACGCGTTCGCGCGGGCGTGGTTCAAGCTGACCCACCGCGACATGGGCCCGATCGACCGCTACCTCGGGGCCGAGGTCCCGTCCGAGGAGCTGATCTGGCAGGACCCGGTCCCCAAGCCGGATCACGCGCTGATCGGTGACGCCGAGATCGCCGAGCTCAAGGGCAAGATCGCCGAGTCGGGGCTGACCGTGCGCCAGCTGGTCTCCACCGCGTGGGCGGCCGCATCGTCCTACCGGGACAGCGACAAGCGCGGCGGTGCCAACGGCGGCCGCATCCGGCTGGAGCCGCAGCGCAGCTGGGAGGTCAACGAGCCCGAGCAGCTCGCGGCTGTCATCGGCACGCTGGAAGGCATCCAGCAGGCGTTCAACGCCGCGGGCGGCAAGCAGGTCTCGTTCGCCGACCTGGTCGTGCTCGGTGGTGTCGTCGGTGTCGAGCAGGCCGCCAAGGCCGGCGGTTCCGACATCACGGTCCCGTTCACCCCGGGCCGCGGGGACGCGACCGCGGAGCAGACCGACGCGGAGTCGTTCTCGCACCTGGAGCCGGCCGCCGACGGGTTCCGCAACTACCTCGGCAAGGGCGTCGCGCTGCCCGGTGAGCACCTGCTCATCGACAAGGCGAACCTGCTGTCGCTGAGCGTGCCGCAGATGGCCGTCCTGCTCGGCGGTCTGCGCGTGCTGGGCACCAACTACCAGGACTCGCCGCACGGCGTGCTCACCGACCAGCCGGGTGCGCTCAGCAACGACTTCTACGTCAACCTGCTCGACATGGACACGACGTGGAAGCCGACCGACGAGACCTCGACGACCTTCGAGGCGCACGACTCGACCGGCCGCGTCAAGTGGACCGGGACGCGCGCCGACCTGGTCTTCGGCTCGAACTCCGAACTCCGCGCCGTCGCCGAGGTCTACGGCTCCGCCGACGCCCGGGAGAAGTTCGTGCGCGACTTCGTCGCCGCTTGGGACAAGGTCATGAACCTCGATCGGTTCGACCTGGCGTGATCCCGGCGTGCGGTCCACCCGCGGGTGGACCGCACGCCGGGATCACGCCAGGTCGAACCGATCGAGGTTCATGACCTTGTCCCAAGCGGCGACGAAGTCGCGCA
>NZ_JADEYC010000002.1 GCF_015209505.1 Saccharopolyspora montiporae | reverse complement strand
GTTCAAGCGCAAGGCGGAGAAGATGATCATGGACACGGCGCTCAAGGAGCTCAAGCGCCAGGTCGAAGGCAACCGCTAGCCGAACGGAGCCCGTTGCGCATTCTGCTGTTCACCGGAAAGGGAGGGGTCGGCAAGACCACTCTCGCCGCCGCCACCGCGGCGCGCGTCGCGGCACGGGGCGGCAAAGTGCTCGTGGTCTCCACCGATCCCGCCCATTCGCTGGCCGACGCGCTGGGCGTGGAACTCGGGCCCGAGCCGCGCGAAGTCGCCCTGGCGCCTGCCCCGCTGCACGCGGCCGAGGTGCACACCCGCGATCTCGTGGACGGGGCGTGGAGCGAACTGCGCGGGCACCTGCGGACGCTGCTGCACGGAGCCGGGGTGGACGAGCTCGCCGCCGACGAGCTCACCGTGCTGCCCGGCGTGGAGGACCTGCTCGCGCTCAGCGAGGTGCACCGGCTGGCCGCCGGCGGGATGTGGGACGCGGTGATCGTCGACTGCGGTCCCACCGCCGAGACGCTGCGGCTGCTCTCGCTGCCCGAATCGCTGGCCGGTTACCTGGAGCGGCTGTTCCCCACCCACCGGCGCGCAGTGCGCGGAATGCTGGCCGGGATCGCCGGCAGCGAGCAGGTCGACCGCTGGGACTCGGTCGCCGATGCGCTGAGCAGGCTGGCCGAACGGCTCGCCGCGCTGCGCGAGATGCTCGTCGACGAGGGCACCAGCGTGCGGCTGGTGCTCACCCCGGAGGCCGTGGTCGCCGCCGAGACCCGCCGGACGTTGACCGCGCTGGCGCTGCAGCAGATCCGCGTCGACGGGCTCATCGCCAATCGCGTCGTGCCCGCTCCCGGTTCGGCCCGCGGTGCCGCCGCCGGCTGGTTGCGCACCCGCCGGCACGAGCAGGGGGACGTGCTCGACGCACTGCGCGCGGCTACCGACCTGCCGGTCCGCACCGTGCAGCACCGGGCCGCCGAACCGGTCGGCGAGGTGCTGCCGGAGCTCGGCGAGGAGCTGCACCCGGACGACGATCCGCTGGACACCGGTGCGGCGGCCCCGCAGATGCGGGTCACCGGCGGCGGGAAATCGCTGGACTCGGAGTACTCGCTGCTCATCGCGCTACCGCTGCATCCCGACGCCGAGCTCGGGCTGGCCCGGGTCGGTGACGAGCTCGCGATCACGGTGGACGGCAGGCGCCGGTTGATCGCGCTGCCGTCGGTGCTGCGGCGGTGCATCGTGACCTCGGCGGTGGCCGGGGACGACGGAGTGACCGTGGGGTTCCGGCCGGACCCCGAGCTGTGGATGCGGTGAGGCGGGTGGACCAGGTGCAGCACGAGCAGCTGCTGGACGAGCTCCGCGAACTGCTCGACACGATCAGCGGCAGGGCCGAGGACTACCTGCGCGCGTGCGCGTCCGCCGAGGGTGATGAGCCGCCCGGCGGGTGCGGTTGGTGCCCGGTCTGCGCGGCGGTGGCGCTGCTGGGCGGTCAGCGCTCCGAAGCCGCCGAGCGGCTGGTGCAGCAGCTGGTGGCGGCGGTGCGGGCATTGCGCGGGCTGCTGGCCGAGCAGGCGGCGGGCTCGGCGCCGACCGGTGAGCCCACCGCGGGACCGGCCGGTGCGCCCACCGAACCGCGCGCCGAGCGCGTGCAGCCCATCGACGTGCGGCGCGTGGACGGCAGGGTGCTGGACGGCGCGGAGGCGAACCGCCGTTGCTGACCATCGGGGTCGACGTCGGCGGGACCAGCGCCCGGGCGGCGGTGGTCGACCCGGGTGGTCGGATCCTGGACACGCGCCGGGTGCCCACACCGGGCGCGGTCGAGGCGCTCAACGCCGCGGTCACCGGAACGGTCCGCGCGCTGGCCGAGCGCTACCCGGTGGGCGCGGTGGGTCTGGCGGTGGCCGGTTTCGTCAGCGAGGACCGCAGGGTCGTCCGGTTCGCGCCGCACCTGGCGTGGCGGCAGGTCGCCGTCGCCGACGAGCTCGCCGCGCGGCTCGGGCTGCCCGTGGTGCTCGAACACGATGCGAACGCGGCCGCCGTCGCCGAACACCGGTTCGGCACCGCCCGCGGGGAGCGGGTGGCCGCCCTGGTGGCGATCGGCACCGGCATCGGCGGGGCCCTGGTGCTGGACGGCGAGGTGTTCCGCGGGGCGCACGGCGTAGCGCCCGAGCTCGGCCACCTGCGGGTGGTGCCCGGCGGCAGGCCGTGCCCGTGCGGCGGGAGCGGCTGCTGGGAGCGCTACTGCAGCGGCACCGCGCTGGCGCGCACCGACACCGAGCTGCGCGCCGCGGCCGGGCAGCAGGCCGGGGAGCGCACCGGGGTCGAGGTGGCGGCGGCCGCCGCCGACGGTGACGAGGTCGCGCTGCGCGCCGTCGATGACCTGGCGTACTGGTTGGGCGAGGGGCTGGCGCTGATCGCCGACGTCTACGACCCGGGCGTCGTGGTGCTGGCCGGCGGGGTCTCCGAATCGGCCGAGCTGTTCCTGCCGCGAGCGCGCGAGCACTTCGCGGCGTCGATCACCGGGACCGGGCACCGCCCGCTGGCCGAGGTGCGGCCGGCGCACTTCGGGGACACCGCTGCGCTGGTGGGTGCGGCCGCGCTCGCCCGCGAGCACGCCGCGGCGAACACCTCGCGCCCCGCCTGACACCCGTCGCGCGCCGGCCACCCGGTCGGAGGCGGTGCCCCGGGTCGGAGGCGGTGACCCGTGTCAGAGACGGTGCCCCGAGTCAGAGACGGGCACCGTCGTCGCCGGCGTCGTCCTCGGGATCGGAGGGGCCCTGCCGCAGCCGCAGCAGCAGCCAGCCGATACCCGCGCTGATCAGCACCAGGCCCAGCGGCAGGGTGACCGTGCTGGCCAACCCGGCCAGGCCGGGCACCAGCAGCACGAGCAGCCCGACGGCGATCACCGCGACTCCGGCCAGGGTGACCGGTTTCGGCGTGGGCAGTGGAGGAGGTTCCGGCGGCACGTAGTGCTCGTCGTCGGGGACCTCGGACGGCGTCCAGTCGCGCGGACCCGACTCGGCCTCCGGTTCGGGTGCCGGTGCGGTCGCCGCGGCACCGGTCGCACCGACCGGGTCCGGACCGGGATCGTCGGCGGTGCCGTCCGCACCGGGTGACCCGGTCTCCTGCGGCCACTGCGAGAAGGTCGCGTCCTTTTCCAGATCGGCGACGATCTCCGCGAAAGCCGCGTCGATGTCCTCGGGCCCGTCGGCGCTGTCGCGGCGCGTGCTCATACCGTTTCCTCCGCGCGCTTGCGGTGGATGCGTTGGAGAAAGTCCACGCTACCCGCGAACAGGGCGGGCGCGTCGTGGTCCAGGGTGGCGACGTGGAAGCTGTCCGGCAGCACGATCTCGGTGCGCTCGGAGCTGCTCACCCCGTCGAGCACCAGCTGCGCGTTGACCGGCTCCACGATGTGGTCGGTCGCCGATCGGTACAGCAGCACCGGCTGGTGCACCGCGGCGAGGTCGGCGCGGGTGACCCGCCAGAACCGCTGCAGGCTCGCCATGGCCCGGAGCGGCATCCGGTCGTAGGCCAGCTCGTGCGCGCCGGGGCGGGCGATGTCGCCGGCCAGCCCGGAAAGCGCGGGGATCACGCGGGACAGCACCGGCAGCAGGGCCGCCGATCGGCGCAGCGTGGTCACCGAGGGATTGACCAGCACGAGCCCGGCGAGATCGGGATGCCGTTCGGCCAGGCGCAGCGCGATCGTGCCGCCCATCGACTGGCCGAACACGAACACGGTCCGGCACTCCTGGCGCAGCCGGTCGAGCTCGGTCTCGGCCGCGGCGTACCAGTCGGTCCAGCGGGTGCGGTTCAGGTCCTGCCACCGGGTCCCGTGTCCGGGCAGCAGCGGTGCGCGCACCGTCGCCCCGGCCGCCGCGAGGTGTTCGCCCCACTCCCGCACGCTCTGCGGCGTGCTGGTGAACCCGTGGCACAGCAGCACTCCCGCGCCGGAAGATCCGGTGCGGTGCAACGGTTCGGCACCGGTCAGCACCGGCATCGCACCTCTGGCGGGCATCGCAGTCTCCCAACCGCGTTCTCGACCGCGGGTCCGGCACGGCTCGGACGCGGGTCGCAAGGGCAACAGGGCTCGCAGGGGCAACGGGATTCGCAGGGGCAACGGGAATCGCAGGGACAACGCGGGCACCCGAACAGGACACGTGGTGCGCTTTCCCATGTTCGCACGCGAACCCGGCGTTCTCCGAGCACGAGGCCCGATGCGTCAGGGGCCGCATTGTGCGCCGATCGGGCGCTCCGTAGGGTTAGCCTGTTATTCGGCGTGTCTAGGAGGCGGCGGCGCAGTGCTGTACTGGGTGATGAAGCACCTACTGCTCGGGCCCTTGATGAAACTGTTCTGCCGACCCCGTGTCGACGGCGTCGAGCACATCCCGGAGTCCGGTGGCGCGATCCTGGTGAGCAACCACCTCGCCGTCGCCGACTCGTTCTTCATGCCGCTGATGATGCCGCGGCGGGTGACCTTCTTGGCCAAGCGCGAGTACTTCACCGGAACCGGGATCAAGGGCCGGTTCAAGCGGTACTTCTTCTCCGGTGTGGGCCAGGTGCCCATCGACCGTTCCAGCGGAGCCGCCGCGCAGGCCGCTTTGGACACCGGGGTGCGGCTGCTGTCCGAGGGCAAGCTGCTGGGCGTGTACCCGGAGGGCACCCGCTCGCCGGACGGGCGCCTGTACAAGGGCAAGACCGGGGTCGCGCGGATGGCGCTGGAGTCGGGTGCACCGGTGATCCCGATCGCGATGATCGGCACCGACCGCGTCAATCCGATCGGCTCGAAGATGTGGTGGCCGCACAAGGTCGTCGTGCGCGTCGGCCCGCCGCTGGACTTCTCCCGCTACGAGGGCATGGCCGGCGACCGCTTCGTGGAGCGCTCGATCACCGACGAGATCGTCTACGCGCTCATGGAGATGTCCGGGCAGGAGTACGTGGACGTCTACGCCTCGAAGGTCAAGGACGAGCAGAGCGCGGACGGGGCCAAGGCCGGCTGACGGCCCGCGCACGGAGCTGCGCCGCGGGCGACCTACGCTTGCCCGGTGCGGTATTTCTACGACTGCGAGTTCATCGAGGACGGCACCACGATCGACCTGGTCTCGATCGGGGTGGTGGACGAGGCGGGACGCGAGTTCTACGCCGTGTCCACCGAGTTCGACGCCGCGCGGGCCGGGTCCTGGGTGCGCCGCAATGTCCTGCCGCAGTTGCCGCCGCCCGCCGACCGCCGCTGGCGTTCGCGCAGCGCGATCCGCGATGAGCTCTACGACTTCCTGAGCCCGCGGTCCGGCGGAGCGCAGATCGAGCTGTGGGCCTGGTTCGCCGCCTACGATCACGTGGCGCTGGCCCAGCTCTGGGGTTCGATGCCCGCGCTGCCGCAGCGGATCCCGAAGTTCACCCGCGATCTGCGGCAGCGCTGGGAGGACGTGGGCAAGCCGAAGTTGCCGCCCGCGCCGAACAACGCGCACGACGCGTTGGCCGACGCCCGGCACAACCTGCAGCGCTGGGAAGCCATCGAGCAGGCCCGCCGCAAGCAGGGCTTCGCGCTGTAGCCGACCGCGGGCCTTGCTGCACCGATCCAGTCCGTGCCACGCTGCTCCGCGGGGGAGACGTGGATCACGGACAGGAGGCGGCGCGAGATGCCGGCTGGAATGCGTGTCGGAGTACTCACCGGTGGCGGCGACTGCCCCGGGCTCAACGCGGTGCTGCGCGCGGTGGCTCGCAAGGGGATCGGGGTGCACGGTCATGAGGTGATCGGGTTCCGCAACGGCTGGTTGGGGCCGGTCGAGGGCCAGGTGCTGCCGCTGACCCTGGATTCGGTGGAGGACATCCTGTCTCGCGGTGGAACGATCCTCGGGTCCTCGCGCACCGACCCCTACCAGGTCGACGACGGGCCCGCCCGGATCCGGGCGGTGCTGGACGAGCAGCGGATCGATGCGCTGATCGCGATCGGCGGCGAGGACACGCTGGGGGTTGCCGAGCAGCTCACCCAGGACGGCGTGCCGGTGGTGGGCGTGCCGAAGACGATCGACAACGACCTGTCCGCGACCGACTACACCTTCGGTTTCGACACCGCGGTGCACATCGCCACCGAAGCCGTGGACCGGCTGCGCACCACCGCCGAATCGCACCACCGGGCGCTGGTGGTCGAGGTGATGGGCAGGCACGCGGGCTGGATCGCGCTGCATTCCGGTTTGGCCGGGGGCGCCAACGTGATCCTCGTGCCGGAGCAGCCGTTCGACGTCGAGCAGGTCACCGAGTGGGTGCAGCAGCGTTTCGAGCGCCAGTACGCGCCGATCATCGTCGTCGCCGAGGGCGCGGTCCCGCGCGGCGGGCAGGAGCAGCTGCAGACCGGGGAGAAGGATGCGTTCGGCCACGTGCGGCTCGGCGGGGTCGGCACGTGGTTGGCCGATGAGCTGGCCGCCCGCACCGGCAAGGAATCCCGCGCGGTGGTGCTCGGGCACACCCAGCGCGGCGGGACACCGACCGCCTACGACCGGGTGCTGGCCACCCGGTTCGGGCTGCACGCCGTGGACGCGGTGACCGAAGGTGATGTCGGCCGCATGGTGGCGCTGCGCGGGACGGACATCGTGCGGGTACCGCTGAGCGAGGCCACCGCCGAGCTAAAGACCGTCCCGCCGCAGCGCTTGGCCGAGGCGGAGGTGCTGTTCGGCTGATCCGGCCAGCGCAGCGCTCTGCGCGAAACGGACTTTTCGTTGCGCTGTCCGCGATTTCGCGGTCTCCCAGCATGCGGACGCCCGGTTTCCGCCGGGTAGCGTTCCCGCTCGTGCTTTCGGCCGCCCGGTGCTGCACCGGGCGGCCTCGTCGCGAGATCGAGGAGGAACGCCGTGTCCGCCCAACCGGTGGCCGAGCGGGAACCGGTGCTGATCCGCTCCGCCCGCGATGTCACGGATCTGGTCAACTCCGGTGCCGCGCGAGGCAGTCATGCGCGGATGATCGTGCTGCTGGCGCTCGGCGGCATCTTCCTGGACGCCTACGACCTGACCTCGCTGGCCTACGGGATCACCGACATCCGCGAGGAGTTCGGTCTGTCCCCGGCGTGGGCGGGCGCGGTCACCGCGTCGATCAGCGTGGGCGCGATCATCGGAGCCTGGTTCGGCGGCTACCTGGTCGACCGGCTCGGCCGGTACCGGGTGTTCATGGCGGACATGCTGTTCTTCGTGGTCTCCGCGCTGGGCTGCGCGCTGGCGCCGAACGCCGAGGTGCTGATCCTGTTCCGGTTCTTGATGGGGATCGGCGTGGGCATGGACATCCCGGTCGCCATGGCGTTCCTGGCCGAGTTCTCCCAGTTGCGCGGCAAGGCGAGCAAGGGTTCGCGCACCGCTGCCTGGTCGCCGGCCTGGTACGTGGCCACCTCGGGCTGCTACGTGGTGATCCTGGCGCTGTACTTCCTGCTGCCCGACCAGCACCACGACCTGCTGTGGCGGTTCACCGTCGGTTTCGGCGCGATCCCCGCGCTGGTGATCCTGCTGGTGCGCAACAAGTACATGAACGAGTCGCCGAGCTGGGCGGCCAACCAGGGCGATCTGCACCGGGCGGCCCGGATCCTGCGCGATTCCTACTCGGTCAACGCGGTGGTCGCCGAGGACGCCGAGGTGCCGCGCGAGCGGACCGAGCCGCGACGCGGTCTGGCGGATTTCGCCCGGTTGTTCAACGCCCGCTACCGCGCCCGCACGCTGCAGGCCCTGGTGATCAGCCTCGCGCAGACCTTCGGGTACAACGCGGTGGCCTACGGCCTGCCGATCATCATCGCCGGCCTGCTCGCTCAGGGGGAGCTGAACACGATCTCGGCGTCGCTGGTGCTGAACCTGGTGTTCGCGGTCTCCGGTGGGCTGCTCGGCATCCGGCTCGCGCACCGCGCGGGCGCTTGGTGGACGACGGCGCTCGGTTTCGCGGTGCAGCTGGCGTCGCTGGTGGCGCTGGCGATCATCGGTGAGCCGGGCGCCCTGCCGTGGGTGCTGGCCGCGCTGGCTGCGCTGGGTGCGTTCATGTTCGCCCAGGCCGCGGGACCCGGTGCGCAGTTCATGAGCTTCGCGTCGCTGAGCTACCCGACTTCGCTGCGCGGCACCGGTATCGGGTTCAACCAGGGCACGCTGCGCGTCGGCTCGACGCTGGCGCTGTTCTTCTTCCCGGTGCTGAGCGCGTCGCTGGGCAGCGGGGTGTTCTGGGTGCTCGCGCTCGCCCCGGTGTTCGGGCTGCTCGCGCTGCTGGCCAAGCGCTGGGAACCGGTCGGCTACGACGCGGACGCCGTGGAACGGGACACCGCTGATCGCGAGACCTCGGCGGCCTGATCCGCCCGCCGCCCGCCGGGAGAGGCGGCGGGCGGCGGGTCGGGTCGGTCCGCGCGACCGGGGGAGGTACCGCGCGGACCGGGAACGGCCCGGTTGTCGGGGATCCGGGCCGGCGCGCGTTGCTGCGCCGGGAGCGCGAGGCGCGGGTGTCAGGCCGGGGGCTCCTCCCGGACGGCAAGCCGGCCGGGGTGGGGTTCGGTGCGTTCGGTTTCGTTCGCGTACCGCCGCATGGTCATCGCGAGGTCGGCGAGAGCTTCGGCGAGACCGCGGCAGTCGTCCGGGCGGATCTCGCCGCGCGGCAGGTGGAAGGCCACCGCGTCCAGCTCCCACTGCGCCGCCCGCGCGCTGACCGCCAATGCCGCGGGATCGACGCCGATCACAGCCGCACCCGAACGCGCCTGCGCCGCAACGCCCGTCGCGCTCGTCGTTGGTGCCACCTGGTCAACATGTCCACCTCCGGTACTCGGCGATCCGCATTGAAGATCGTCATGAAATTGACGAGGTGGATATTACGAAACTGGAATTACAAATGACGAGATCTCGTCCGGGTGACAACACGGAACGGAGTGGCCGGTGCGGCATGATGAGCGCCCATGAACACATGGCCAGCGGTCCGTCGCGTCCAAGTCGGGCTGACGCTGCGCAGCTTGCGCGAGCAGGCGGGAGTCCGACCGAAGGATGTCGCTGAGCGCCTCGACTGGTACCCCAACAAGGTCACTCGTGTGGAGAAGGGCGAGCTGATCGTCAGCGCGGCGGAAGTCGAAGAACTCCTGCGCATGTTCGACGTGTCTGCCGGCGAAGATGCCGACCGGCTGCGGGTGCTCGCGCGTGAAGCCCGCAAACGGGATCGGCCGGCGCGTGTTCCGGACTGGGCGGCGACCTTCGTGGCCCTGGAGGGGGCGGCGGCCGAAATCAAGTACTACGACCCCGAGGTGGTTCCACCGATCTTCCAGACCGAGGACTACACCCGCGCCGTCCTGTCACACCCCCTCGACGACACCGTCGACGTGGAACCCGCGATCGCCGAACGCATGCAGCGGGCCGACCGTGCTCTGCTGGCGAAGCAGGCGCCGGAGGTCATGTGCGTGCTCGGAGAAGCGACGCTGTACCGGGCCATCGGTGGCAAGCACGTGTTGCGCGGGCAACTTCAGCACCTGCGCTGGGTGGCGGCTCGTCCGAACGTGACTTTGCAGATCCTGCCGTTCGATTCCGGAGAGCACGTAGCTCTGGGGACGTCGTGGACTGTGCTGCACCTGGCGGAGCCGGTCGCGACCTTTGTGTACACGGAATCCCTGGTGGGCAGCGACTACTTCGATAAGCCGTCCCAGACGGGCAGGCACCTCAAGGCATTCGACATCCTGTGCGGTGCAGCCTCCTCCGACCGGACTTCGGTGGATATGCTTGATCGCCGGATCGACGAGTTGACCTGACGGAGGTTCGACATCATGACCGTGTCCGGATGGCGCAAGCCGAGTCGTTCCGCTCAGGGCGCGCAGAACTGCGTCGAGGTGGGGTGCACCTCGGGTGGGGGTGCTGCGGTTCGGGACAGCAAGGATCGCGGTGCCGGGTACTTCACCGCAAGCCCGGACCAGTGGGCGCAGTTCGTGGCGGCGATCAAGCGGGGCCGCTACTCCCGCTGACCCCCGCTGCCCGCGAGGCCCGCGATGTGTGCTGGGTCATGCTGGGCCGTTCTGAATCGTCGTCGCCAGCGGCTCCCGGGTGTGGGACCGCTCTCCCGGATGAAAATCGGTGGAAAGTGCGCCCTATCCTGGGGGTGTGAACTGGACCGTCGACGTACCCGTGGAAGAGCTCCCGGAGCTCCCGCCGCTTCCGCCGGACATGCGCTCCCGGCTCGATGACGCGCTGGCTCGACCCGCCGAGCAGCAGCCGCGATGGCCGGATGCCGAGCAGGCCGCCAACGTGCGCAAGGTGCTGGAGAGCGTCCCGCCGGTGACCGTGCCGTCCGAGGTCGACCGGCTGCGCGGTTATCTCGCCGACGTGGCCAGGGGAGAGGCGTTCCTGCTGCAGGGCGGGGACTGCGCCGAGACCTTCGCCGACAACACCGAGCCGCACATCCGCGGCAGCATCCGCACGCTGCTGCAGATGGCCGTGGTGCTCACCTACGGCGCCAGCATGCCGGTGGTCAAGGTCGGCCGGATCGCGGGCCAGTACGCCAAGCCGCGGTCCAAGGACACCGACGCGTCCGGTCTGCTCGCCTACCGCGGCGACATGGTCAACTCGCTGGCCGCCACGGAGGAGGGGCGCAGGCACGACCCGTCCCGGCTGATCCGCGCCTACGCCAACGCCAGTGCCACGATGAACCTGTCCCGCGCGCTGACCAGCGCCGGGATGGCCGCCCTCGCGCAGGTGCACGACTGGAACAAGGACTTCGTGCTCAACTCCCCGGCCGGGGAGCGCTACGAGTCGGTCGCCGCCGAGATCGACCGTGGCCTGCGGTTCATGGCCGCCTGCGGGGTGGACGACTCCAGCCTGCACGGCGTCGACTTCTTCGCCAGCCACGAGGCGCTCGTGCTCGATTACGAGCGGGCCATGCTGCGGCTGGACACCAGCCAGGAGCAGCCGCGGCTGTTCGACCTGTCCGGGCACTTCCTGTGGATCGGTGACCGCACTCGCCAGCTCGACGGGGCACACATCGCGTTCGCCGAACTACTGTCCAACCCGATCGGCCTCAAGATCGGCCCGAACACCACGCCCGAGCAGGCGGTGGAGTACGTCGAGCGGCTCGACCCGCGCAACGAGCCGGGCCGGCTCACGCTGATCAGCAGGATGGGCAACAGCAAGGTCCGCGACGTGCTGCCGGCGATCGTGGAGAAGGTCACCGCCTCCGGGCACCAGGTCATCTGGCAGTGCGACCCGATGCACGGCAACACGCACGAGTCCAGCACCGGCTACAAGACGCGGCACTTCGACCGCGTCGTCGACGAGGTGCAGGGCTTCTTCGAGGTGCACCACCGGCTCGGCACGCACCCCGGCGGTATCCACGTGGAGCTGACCGGCGAGAACGTGACCGAGTGCATCGGCGGTGCGCAGGAGATCTCGGACAGCGATCTGGCCGGGCGCTACGAGACCGCCGTCGACCCGCGGCTGAACACGCAGCAGTCGCTGGAGCTGGCGTTCCTGGTGGCCGAGATGCTGCGCAGCTGAGTCGCGCGACGCTTCGGGCCCGGTACCGCACGAGCGGTGCCGGGCCCGTTCGCTTCAGCGGGCGCCGGCGCGTTCCGCCGGCAGGAAGCGCTGCTCGGCGGCAGGCTCCCCCCGCAGCCCCAGCGGGTCGAAGCGCACCAGGGATTCCGCCGCCAGCAGGGCCGCGGCCAACCCGAGCGCCATCAGCGGGAAGTTGTCCATCGCCTCCTCGCCGTCCGGGTAGTAGGCGACCACGAGCACCACTGTCGCCCCGACCACCCAGGACAGCCCCCGCCGGGTCCACGGCAGCGCGCAGGCCAGGGCAACGGACCAGGTCAGGTACCAGGGCAGCACGGTCGGGGACAGCAGCGCCGCCGCGCACAGCACGATCGCCGCCCGGCGCACCGCGTCCGGACCGCCGTCCCGGGCCCGCCACCACTGCCAGGCGATGAGCCCGGCCAGCGCCACCGACCCCACCGAGCGCCCGAACTCGACGAACGGGACCGGGTGCGCGTCCACGACCAGGTCGACCAGGATGTGCAGGGCTTGGCCCAACCCGGTCGGCAGCGACAGGTAGTTGACGATCAACCCGGGCGCGGACAACGCGGGCAGCCAGCCGAACCCGACCTTGGCCGCCAGCACGCACGCGCCGAACACGGCCGCGAACAGCGCGAGGGCCGGCAGCACCGCCCGCGCGAACCGGCGCCACAGCGGACCTTCCAGCCGCGCGGCCCAGATCCAGACCAGGAACGGCAGTGCCACCCCGGCCGTCGCCTTGATCGCCATCGCCAGCGAGACCAGCACCACCCCGGCCGCCGGTCGTCCCTCCAGCGCCAGCAGCGCGCCCGCGGCCAGCAGCCCGATCATCAGCATGTCGTTGTGCGGGCCGCCGACCAGGTGGATCACCGTCATCGGGCTGGCCACCGACAGCCACAGCGCGACCGGCAGGCTGCCGCCGAGATGGCGCACCAGGCCCGGCAGCACGCACACGAGCAGCAGCAGCCCGGCCAGCAGCATCAGCCGCATCAGCACGATGCCGGTGATCAGCTCGTGGCCGGCCAGCAGCAGCACGCCCTTGGCGATTCCGATGAACAGCGGACCGTACGGCGCCGGGGTGTTCTGCCAGGTCGGGTGCACGTTCTCCGGGATCGGCCCGGTGAGTTCGCCCGGCCCGACGCCGTACGGATCCATCCCGTGCAGCGCCAGCAGACCCTGCCCGAGGTAGCTGTACACGTCCCGGCTGAACAGCGGTGGGGCCACCAGCAGCGGAGCGATCCACGCCGCCGCGGCCAGCAGCACGCCGCGCGCGTCGACGAGATGCGCCAGCACGCCGCGCCCCAGCCGCACCCAGGCCCACACCAGCAGGCCGAACCCGGTGTAGACCAGCGCGGTCGCCGCGGTCAGCCCGTGCCCGTAGCGCAACACCGACAGCGGGCCGGAGCCCAGCACCGGGTCGTGCGTCAACGTGCCCCCGGCGCCCAGCGAACCGGTCAGCAGGAGCAGCGCACCGAGCAGACCGAGGCCCACGGTGCGCACGGGCAGGGATGTCGGGGCGCGCTCTCCGGGGGGACGGTCGCCGTCGGCGGACAGATCGGGCGCGCGTTCGAGGGGAGCAGTCGGGGGCATGGTCCGCCCAATATTTCCATATCGGGCAACCAGCGGTGCTCTGACCAGCCCAGATCGATCGGGCGATCTCGGAACCGGGCTGCAGGGCGATGTGGTCGGCGCTGGTCAGTGCCGAGATCGGCGGGCGGCTGAGATCAGCATCACAGCGGTTCCGCGACCGTCGGGACCCGGGTGCGCCGCGACGCACCCGGGCGACGTGGCTAGAACGCGGTGACCCGCACCGCCGAACCGGGCTCGACGTTGCTGCCCGGCAACGGCAGCTGGCCGAAGATCCGCATGTTCGGCCGTTCGAACAGCGACTGCACCTCCAGCTGCAGACCGCGTTCGGCCATCGCTCGCTGGGCGTCCTCCACCGAGGCGCCGTTGAGGTTGGGCACGGCCACCGCGTCCGACAGCACCACGCTGATCTGCGGCGTGCCCTGCAAGCGGACCTCGGTGCCGCCCGACGGGTCGGTGCCGATCACGTGATCGCCCGGCACATCGGAGTCGAACCGCCGCTCGGCTTCCACCGGCTCGAACCCGGCCGCGCTGAGCTGGGCGAACGCCTCGTCCCGGTTCATCCCGCGCACGTCGGGCACCGGGACCGGCGGGGGCCCCTTGCTCACGGCCAGCGTGACCTCGGAGCTGGAGTTCAACGGGGTTCCCGGCGCCGGGCTGACCCCGATCACCCGCCCCTCGGGCACCGAGGTGTGGAACTTGTCCGCCGAGGCGTCGCGCGTGGGGACCAGCTGGGCGTTGCGCAGCGCGCTCTCCGCCTCGGCCACGGTGCTGCCCTCGCCGATGTCCGGGACCCGGGGCTTGCCCAGCGAGACGACCAGATCCACCGAGCTGGAGGTGGACACCTGCCCACCCGGTTCGGGGGCCGAGCTGATCACCACGCCCTCGGGCACGTTGTCGTCGTGCTCGCGGGCGACGTCGGCCGACAGCCCCACCTGGGAGAGCATCTCCTGCGCCGCTTGCTCCTGTTCACCCACGACCGGCGGGACGTCCGCGTAGCGGCCGCTGCCCAGCCAGAACGCCGCGCCGCCGACCAGGGCCGCCAGCACGATCACCGCGATCGTCCACAGCGCCATGCGCCGCTTGCCGCCGCGCGCGGTCGGCTGCCGCGGATCCGGGCCACCCACCGCGGCCAGTTCCTGCGTGCTGTCGTCATCGGTGGCGGGCCGCTGCATCGCGCGGGTGCCCTGCGGTCCGGACGATCCGCCGCCGACCGCGGGCAGCTGCGCCGTCGGCGGGTCCTCGGCCGGGATGTGCTGGGTGGCTTCCGGGACGGCCGCGGCGGGGGCCTGCACCGGGGTCAGCGCGATACCGAGATCGGTGCGCACCTGCTCCAGTTCGGTGCGGAAGGCGTGCGCGTCGGCCGGGCGCTGCTGCTCGTCCCGGCGGGTCGCGCGCACCACGAGGTCGTCGATCTCGGCGGGCAGCTCGCCGACCGACTCGCTCGGCGGCGGGACGTCGTCGTTGACGTGCCGGTAGGCCACCGACATGGCGGTGTCACCGACGTAGGGCGGCCGGCCGGTGAGCATCTCGAAGAGCACGATCCCGGCGGCGTAGACGTCGGTGCGCGCATCGGCCGCACCGGTGGTGACCTGCTCCGGGGACAGGTAGGCGACCGTGCCGAGGATCACGCTTCCGCTGGTCGTCCCGGCCGAGGCCGCGGCGCGCACCAGGCCGAAGTCGGCGACCTTGACCGAGCCGTCCGTGCCGATCAGCACGTTCTCCGGCTTCACGTCGCGGTGCACCATGCCGGCGTCGTGCGCGGCGGCCAACGCGGACAGCACCGGCTCCATGACGCTGATCGCCTCGGGCAGCGGGAGCCTGCCGCGGTCGACGATCAGATCGCGCAGCGTGCAGCCCTCGACCAGCTGCATGACCAGGAAGACGTGGTCGCCCTCCGCGGAATGGTCCACGCCCTGGTCGTAGACGGCGACGATCGACGGGTGGTGCAGGCTCGCGGCGGCCCGGGCCTCCCGCTCGAACCGCTCCACGAACGAGCGGTCGCCGGAGTACTGGGCATCCATGACCTTGATCGCGACCCGCCGGTCCAGCCGGGTGTCCAGCCCGCGGTAGACGGTGGACATGCCGCCGCGGGCGATCTGCGCGTCGATCCGGTACCGGCGTTCGAGCATGGCTCCGACCAGGTTCGAGCCGGAGCGTGTCTCAGAAGTCATCGTCCGCCAACCGCCGGTGTTCCGTTCCACGTCGATTCTCGCAGGCCAACCGCGCTGTCCCGGGGACGGCTCGGCCGCACGTGCGCAGCCGGCGGCGCCTGGGTCTCATCGGGCACCCCGCCATCCTAGGTGCCGCGGCCCCACCGCGGGCGGACCCCGCACCGTCGGTGTTCGTGCGCACACGCGGTTCCGGTGCTGGTGAGCGCGATCACCGTCCCTGCTGGACCGCTCGGCGCAGCCCCGGCGCGCAACCGCAGCCGCACTCCTCCGGCACGGCGAATCGATCAGGGCCGCCGTGTAACCCGTACGGTGCAAAGCGGTCGGGGGGCTCGTATGGCAAGGTGTGCGGCGTGAGTGCGATCCCAGCCGCCCCGGATGTGCTCGCTCCCGACGTGGAGGTCGTTCCGCTGCCCGACGTCGCCGAGCGCTTCGGCCAGCCCGTCACCCGGGTGCACCAGATGATTCGCGATGGCCACCTGATCGCCCTGCGCCGCGAGGGGGTGCTGGGTGTGCCCACCGCGTTCCTCACCGACACGGCGGTCGTGAAGGGCCTGCCCGGCACGATCACCCTGCTGCGCGACGCCGGGTACCAGGAGGACGAGATCCTGCGCTGGCTGTTCACGGCCGACGACACGCTGCCCGGCACGCCGATCGACAACCTGCGCGGCGACCGCGGCCGCGAGGTCAAGCGCCGCGCGCAGGCGATGGGTTTCTGAGCAGGCCGGCTCGCTGACCGGTCCGGTGATCAGCGCGGTCCGGTGATCCGCTGCGCGGCGAGCTTGCCGGACAGCAGCACCGGTGGCACCCCCACGCCGGGGGTCGTTCCGGCACCGGCCAGCACCGCGTTCTCCAGCCCGCGCACCAGGTTGCGCGGTCGGAACGGCCCGGTCTGCGCGAAGGTGTGCGCGGCGGAGAACGGAGTGCCCGCCGCGTGGCCTGCCTGCGCCCAGTCCTGCGGGGTCACCAGGTGCTCGGCCTCGATCGCGTCCGGGCCGCCGAGCCCGCGGCTCTCCAGGACGCGCAGCAGCTCCGCGCGGTAGGCGGGACCGATCCGCGCCCAGTCCACCGGTCCGGTGCGCAGGTTCGGGCAGGGCGCGAGCACGTACTGCAGCTCGCGACCGGGCGGGGCCAGGTGCGGATCGCTGGCCGTGGGCCGGGTGATCAGCAGCGACGGATCGGTCATCAGCCTGCCGTCCCGCACGATCTCGGTGAACGTGTCGTCCCAGGCGGCGCCGAACGAGATGGTGTGGTGCGCGTCGGTCCAGCGCTGCGTCGTCCCGGCGTGCAGCACCACCGCCGAGGGGGAGAAGCGCAGGCCGCGGCGTGCGGGCAGCCGGAGCAGCCGTTGTGCCGCGGGCAGGTCCGGGGTGAGCACGACGGCGTCCGCCGGGAAGCGCTCATCCTGGCCGGTGCGGACCTCGGTGATCCGGTTCCCGCTGTGCACGAGTTCGGTGACCTCGGTCCCGAAGCGCAGGTCGACCCCGGCGTCGGTGGCAGCGGCCGCCAGCGCGCGGGGCAGCGCGTGCATCCCGCCGCGCGGGAACCACACGCCGCGGACGGTGTCCATGTACGAGATCACCGCGTACAGGGCCAGCGCGCGGCGCGGGTCCAGGCCCGCGTACAGCGCCTGGAAGGAGAACACCCGGCGCACCCGCTCGTCGCCGAGGAACCGCCGTACCGCGGGACCGAGCCGGCCGAATCCGCCCAGGGCGGCGAGCTCGGCCAGCTGCGGGGTCGCCAGCTGCAGCGGCGAGTCGAAGTTGGCGTCGATGAACCGGTCCCTCTCCACCCGGTACAGCTCGGTGAGCCAGCGTCGCAGCCTGCGGTAGCCCGCGGCCTCCCGCGGCCCGGCGAACCGGCGCACCTCCTGCTCCATCGCCTCGCCGTCGGTGTGCACGTCGAGCTCTGAGCCGTCGGCGAACTGCGCCCGGTAGGCGGGGTGCAGCGGGATCAGCTCCAGCCGGGCGGCCAACGAGTCGCCGACCGCGTGCAGCGCCTCATCGGCGAGTTCCGGCATGGTCAGCACGGTCGGCCCGGTGTCCACCCGGTAGCCGTCCAGCTCCAGCGTTCCGGCCAGCCCGCCCGCGGTGCGCCCGCGTTCCAGCACCGTCACCTGCCGGCCCGCTCCGGCCAGGTGCAACGCGGCGGCGAGTCCGGCCAGGCCGGCGCCCACGACGACCACGCGGTCGGCGCGGCAGGCGACGGTGCGCATCAGCGGGTGCGGTCGGTGACCGCCACGGCCAGCTCGGACAACCGGGTGGCCGCGGGCTCGGCCAGCTGCGCGGACTCCAGCGCCGACATCGCCGATCCGGTCAGCTCACCGATCCGCTTCTCCACCGCGTCGACCGCGCCCAGATCGGTGAGCAGCTGCATGGCGCGCCCGATGCGGGTCTCGTCGAGCTCGGGGTCGGCGAGCACTCCGCGCAGCAGGTCCAGCGCTTGCCGGTCGTCGCGTTCGCGGGCCGTGGCGACCGCCTCGGCGACCAGCAGCGTGCGCTTGCCCTCCCGCAGGTCGTCCCCGGCGGGCTTGCCGGTCAACTCCGGGTCGCCGAACACGCCGAGCAGGTCGTCGCGCAGCTGGAACGCGACTCCGATGTCCGAGCCGAAGCGGCGCAGCGCGCGCAACGTCGACTCGTCGGCGCCCGCTGCTTCGGCGCCCAGTTCCAGCGGCCGCTGCACCGTGTAGGACGCCGACTTCAGCCGGCAGATCTGCAGCGCGGCCTGCGGCGTCTCGTCTTCGCGGAACTGGCCGAGCACGTCGAGGTACTGGCCGGCCAGCACCTCGGTGCGCATGGCCTGCCACGGGCGCAGGGTGCGGACCAGGGATTCGGCGGGCAGACCGGCGCTGTGCAGCCGGTCGTCGGCCCAGGACAGCGCGAGGTCGCCGAGCAGCACCGCGGCGGCCATCCCGAACCGGCCGCCGTCACCGCGGTAGCCACCGGCGTGGTGCTGCTGCTCGAACGTGCGGTGCATCGTGGGCTTGCCGCGGCGGGTGTCCGAATCGTCGATCAGGTCGTCGTGCACCAGCGCGCACGCTTGCAGCAGTTCCAGCGCGGTCGCCGCGCGGAGCATGGCCGTGGCCTGCTCGCCGGTTGCGGTACCGCCCGAGGCCCGCCATCCCCACCAGGCGAACGTGGGCCGGATCCGCTTTCCGCCGCCGAGCACGAATTCCGCGAGCTCGCCGGTCGCGCTCTCGAAGGCCGGGTCGAGCTCGGCGGCCTCGGCGCCGCGGACCCGGAGGTATTCCGCCAGCGAGCGCTGGACCTGTCCGGGCAGATCGGATTCGACCACGGTGGGGTCGATGTCGGTTTCCTCGGTGACCAGATGCGATGCGGGCACACCACCATCCTCCGCGATGCCGCAGACGGGTGACGCGCGGCCCCCGGGTCGCGATCCGTGCCCGTTCGGGTGCCGTGCGGCGTCACGTCCCCGCGAATCTGTTCACCGGATGCGCTCGGGCAGGAAGCGGATGTGCGCGCGGCCCTCCGGCGGCACCTTCGTCACCTCGCAGGAGACCCCGTAGACGTCCCCGACGAGTTCCGGCGTCAGCACCTCGGCCGGCTCGCCCGCCTCGACCACGCGCCCCGCGGACAGCACCAGCACCCGGTCGCAGAACGCGGCGGCCAGGTTCAGATCGTGCAGGGCGACGATGCTGGTCACCGGCAGGCGCCGGATCAGCGCGAGGAGTTCGAGCTGGTGCGC
The DNA here is from genome assembly GCF_015209505.1 of Saccharopolyspora montiporae. Taxonomy (GTDB): domain Bacteria; phylum Actinomycetota; class Actinomycetes; order Mycobacteriales; family Pseudonocardiaceae; genus Saccharopolyspora; species Saccharopolyspora montiporae. The sequence continues at coordinate 172,846 of NZ_JADEYC010000002.1, read as the reverse complement.
GATGTCCAGGTGGTTGGTCGGCTCGTCCAGCAGCAGTTCGGACGGCTGCTGCGCCAGCGCACGGGCGATCTGCGTGCGTTGGCGCTCCCCGCCGGAGAGGCTGTGCCAGCCGCGTTCGGCGAGGTCGGTGAGCCGGGCGTGGTCGAGGGCTTCGGCCACCGCGGCTTCGTCGTGCGCGCGCGGCCGGCCCCAGCCGTTCCGGTGCGGGGTGCGGCCGAGCAGCACCACATCGCGCACCGTCACGTCCAGTTCGGTGGACGACTCCTGCTCGACGACGGCGATCTGCTTGGCCAGGTCGGAGCTGTGCCAGGAACCGATGTCGGTGTCCTCGACCAGGACGCTGCCGCTCTCCGGGCGCCGCAGCCCGGCCAGTAGGCGCAGCAGGGACGACTTGCCGGAACCGTTCGGCCCCAGCAGGCCCAGCGTGCTGCCGGGCGAGACGTGCAGGTCGACCCGGTCGACGACGAGTTTTCCGCCGGCGCGCCAGGAGACCTCGCGTGCTTCGATGCTCACCGGTTCACCCGCTTCCGGATCAGGATCAGCGCGAATACCGGCACGCCGACCAGTGCGGTCAGCACGCCCACCGGGACTTCTTGCGGGGCGGCGAGCGTGCTCGCCAGCGAGTCCACCCACACCAGCAGGACCGCTGCCCACAGCGCGGTGACCGGCAGCAGCACCCGGTGGCCCGGCCCCACGAGCAGGCGCACGGCCTGCGGTAGCACCAGTCCCACGAATCCGATGGCGCCGGCTGCGGCGACCAGGGATGCGGTGAGCAGGGCGGTGATCACCAGCAGTGCGGTGCGCAGCACTCGGACGTCGACACCGAGGCTGGTGGCGGCGTCGCTGCCGAAGGCGAACGCGTCGAGCTTGCCCGCCTGGGACAGGCACAGCGCCAGCGCCACCAGGCAGATCACCGCGGTGACCGCCACATCGGTCCACCGCGCCCCGGACAGCGAACCCAGCAGCCAGAACAGCACCGCCTGGGTCTGCTCGGCATCGGCCGAGGTCATGACGATGTAGGAGGTCAGCGAGGAGAACAGCTGCGTGCCGGCGACTCCGGCGAGGATCACCCGGCTCGTCCCGCCGCCGGCCAGGTGGGCCAGCAGCATCACGAGCCCGAACGCGAGCAGCGCCCCGACGAAAGCCCCGGCCGTCAGGCCGACCGCGCCGAACCCGAGGCCGAGAACCGTCACGGTGACGGCGCCGGTGGACGCGCCGGAGGAGACACCGAGCAGGAACGGGTCGGCCAGCGGGTTGCGCAGCAGCGACTGCAGGACCGCACCGCACACCGCGAGCCCGGCGCCGCAGATCGCGGCCAGCAGCGCACGCGGCAACCGCAGTTCCCAGACGATGCCCTGCGATATGCGGGACAGGTCGGTTTCGCCGAGCCCGAGCCGGGCCCCGACGACCTCGAACACCTCGGGCACCGTGAGATCGGCGGGACCCTGGGTGATCACGGCCGCCAGGGACAGCAGCAGCGCCGGGAACCCGAGCACCAGCAGCAGCACCGCGCGGTGCTCGCGGTCGAGCAGTCGGCTCACCGCTGCCGATCCAGTTCGACCAGCGCGTCGGCCAGCTGCTCGATCCCGTCGACGGTCTGCAGGCTGACGTTGAGCGCGGTACCGGTCATCGGTAACCACCGCTGCTCGCGCGCCGCATCCAGCTGGGAGGCGGCCGGATCCTCGCGCAGGAACCGCTCCTTGGCCGCCAGGCCGTCGCCCTCGCTGTCCCGGGTGAGATCGCCCAGCACCAGCAGATCAGGGTTGCGGCGCAGGATGTCCTCCCAGCCGATCTGTGGCCACATGCCGGGTTCATCCGTGTAGGTGCTCTGCACGCCCAGGGTGCGCGCCATCAGCGCGGGCGAACCGGTGCCGCCGGCCACGTAGGGGGACTGGGTGCGCGCGAACCAGAACAGCACCGAGGTGTCCGCGGGCAGATCCAGCCCCTCGACCTTCTGCTGCGCGGCCGCCACCCGTTGTTCCAGCTGTGCGACCAGCCGCTCACCGCGCTCCGGCACGCCGAAGAGGGCGGCGATGTCGCGCACCTCGCCGTAGATGTCGGCCAGCTCGACGGGTTCGGACAGCGGCGCCTCTTCGGGCAGGCAGTTGCTGGGGGACAGGTAGGTCGGCACCCCGAGCTCGTCGAACCGCTCCCGCTCGGCGACCGAGCCGTCGGTGAACACGGCCTGGTAAGCGCCGAGCACGATGTCCGGTTCGGTTTCCAGCACGCCTTCGAACGAGGGGGTGTTCTCGGTGAGCACCGGGACCTGTTCGTTGGCCGCGGCCAGATCGGGATGCACGGGGTCGGTCCAGGTCGCCGAGCCGACCATCCGGTCCTGCAGGCCCAGCGAGAGCATGATCTCGGTCGTGCTCTGGTTGAGGCTCACCGCGCGCTGCGGGGGTTCTTCGACGGTGACGTGGTGGTCGCAGTTGGACAGTTCGGCGAAGGCCTTGCCCGAGCCGCGGTCCGCGTCCGGTGCCGCGCAGCCGCCCACCAGCAGCAGTGCGGTGGTCAGCAGGGTCGTTCGTCGCGCCGGGATCCGGTGCTCTCGGATCCGGGCGCGGGCAGCGGACAGCATGCGGCAAAACCTCCACCGGGCCGTCTCGCGCGGCCCGTCCGGGCGTACCGGCCGCGCAGAACGGCGACCGATGAGCCAGCAGGTCTTCGGGCTCGGGTCCGTTCGGCGGAGAGCCTTCCCGGGCAGGACCGCCCAGTGGCGCCGTTCTCCGCCGTCACCCCTACCGCTGCGCGTCAGCCCCGGCTTCCGACCGGATTCCCTGACCCGTCCGCACGGGTACGACTGGCTCGGCGGGTCACTCTAACGAGGGGGCGAGGGCGATGGGGCCGGGTGTGGTGCTCGTCGCGGGAGGAACTCCGCCGGTCAGACCTGGTGGCCCGCGCGGTTCCGGATGTGCGTGCGCAGCGCGAGCATTCCGACACCGACCGAGACGGCGATCCCGCCGAGGCCCACCAGTGCCGCCCAGCCGACCCAGTCACCACCGGCGGGGCTGGCGTACTGGTAGGTGGCGGCCAGGTGCGTGACCTCGCCCGGCTGCAGATTCCACTCCACCGTTCCGGCGCTCTGCTCGCCGTTGGTGTTGCTGACCTCGCCGGGTGCGCTCATCCGGAACTGGAACGTGGAGTTGGTGTCCGCGAGCGGGGTCAGGTCCACCGAGCCGTCGAAGATCGTCAGCGAACCGCTTCGCGACAGGTTCAGGTCGTAGCGCGTGTCCGAGCCGCCGAGCGCGCTGACCAGCTGCTCGAACTCCGCGAAGCTCAGGTCGTGGAAGGACAGATGCGAGCCGACCCGTCCCTCGGAGCTGTACGGGTCGATGCGCACCCGGTCGGCCAGGTGCGCCGGTGCGCCCTGCCCGATGGGCGGGCGGTTGTCGGCGGTGGCTGCCGACACCAGCACATCGCCGGAGACCCGGTCGTCGCCATCGATGGTCATCGATGCGTTGAGCTGCAGGCATCCGCTGACCAGCGCGGTGGCCAGCACGGCGCACACCAGCAGTACGACCCGGCGCCCGCGATGCGGAATCATGCCCTTCACCCGGCAGATCTTCCCACCCGGTGCGGGTTTCTGCTGTGCGCGAAGGTCTGGTCGCGGGTGCGCGAACCCGCTGCCGCCGCGCGATAACGTGCCCGGTATGCGAGCTGATCACGAGGGTGTGCACGAGATCTGCGACCGGTATGTGGACGAGCTGGTCGCACTCGATCCGGTGGCCGGGACCTACCTCGGCCTGCCGGGTGGGGAGTCGTCGAGCGGGGAGGAGCAGCTGACGGACTACTCGCCGGACGGGTACCGCGCCAGGGCTGAGCTGACCCGGCGCAGCAGGGAGGCCGCGGCCGCGGCAGAGCCCGGCGACGAGTCCGAGCGGGTGGCGCAGGCGGTATTCCTGGAACGCACCGGTGTCGATCTCGCGTTGCACGAGGCCGGGGAGGACATGGCGGCGCTCAACGTCATCGCCAGTCCCGTGCAAGACCTGCGGCAGGTCTTCGACCTGATGCCGGGCGACACCCCGGAGCAGTGGCGCACGATCGCGCGGCGGCTGGCGGCGATGCCCGAGGCGGTGCGCGGCGTGCGCGCCGGGCTGCTGGCCGCGGCCGAAGGGGGGAACGTCGCGGCCGCGCGGCAGGTCCAGCGGGTCGCCGGGCAGTGCGACACCTGGTCCGGGCGCGGGGGCGGCGAGTCGTTCTTCGCCGCGATGGTCGGGCGCGCCGGCGAGGTCGGCGACGCGCTGCGCGGGGAGCTCGACGCGGCGGCGCAGACCGCGGCCGGTGCCTACGGGGAGCTCGCCGACTTCCTGCGTGGCGAACTGCTGCCCCGGGCCCCGCTGCGCGACGCGGTCGGGGAGGACCGGTACCGGCTCTGGTCGCAGTTCTTCACCGGGGCCGAGCTGGACCTGCGCGAGGCCTACGAGTGGGGGTGGCAGGAGTTCTCGTCGATCGAGGCCGAGATGCGCCAGGTCGCCGAGCGGATCCGGCCGGGTTCTTCGCTCGCCGAGGCCGCCGCCGTGCTCGATGCGGACCCGCGCTACCTCGTTCGCGGGCAGGAGGAGTTCCGCGCGTGGATGCAGCGGTTGTCCGACCAGGCGCTGCGCGACCTGCGCGGAACGCACTTCGACATCCCGGACGCGCTGATGCACCTGGAGTGCCGGATCGCTCCGCCGGGCGGCGGCGTGGGTGCGTACTACACCGGGCCCAGCGACGATTTCAGCCGCCCCGGGCGGATGTGGTGGTCGGTGCTGCCGGACAAGGCGGAGTTCCCGACCTGGCGGGAAGTGTCCACTGTGTACCACGAGGGCGTGCCGGGTCATCACCTGCAGCTTGGCACGGCCGTGCACGAATCCGCGCGGCTCAACAAGTTCCAGCGGTTGGCCTGCTTCGTGTCCGGGCACGGTGAGGGGTGGGCGCTCTACGCCGAGCGGCTCATGCGCGAGCTCGGCTACCTCGCCGATGACGGCGACCTGCTGGGCATGCTCAACGACCAGCTGTTCCGCGCCGCGCGCGTCGTGGTGGACATCGGCATGCACCTGGAGCTGGAGATCCCGGCGGGCACCGGTTTCCACGAAGGGCGGCGCTGGACACCCGACCTCGGGCTGGAATTCCTGCTCAACCGCACCATCACCGATGCCGATCACGTGCGGGACGAGATCGACCGCTACCTCGGCTGGCCCGGGCAGGCGCCGTCCTACAAGCTCGGCGAGCGGCTCTGGCGCTCCGCGCGCGCCCAGGCCCGCGAGCGCGGGGGAGCCGACTTCGACGACCGCAGCTTCCACACAGCCGCGCTGCGCATGGGGCCGATGGGGTTGGACACCCTGCGCGAGCAACTCGCGCTGCTGTGATCCGCCCGGGCCTGGTGAACGTGCCGAACAGCGCGAGCCCGCTCACCGCACGCGACGGCCGCCGCCGGGGCCGGCGGTCACGCCTCCAGCGGCAGCGGGCGGCCCAGCACCGCGAACGGCCGGGGGTCCCCGGTGAAGCGGTAGTCGCGCAGGACGTCGGTGAACCCCAGCCGCCGGTACAGCCGCCAGGCCCGGGTCGGACCCTCCGGTGTGGACAGTAGGACGTTGGCGCCCCGGGCGGATTCCAGCAGTTTGCGCAGGATGCGCTCGCCGAGCCCGCCGCCCTGGTACTCCGGGTGCACGTGCAGTTCGGTGAGCTCGAAGTAGTCGTCCAGCCATCCGTGCGCAGCACCGCCGGACAAGGCCAGGCCGCGCCGGACTTGCTCGTGCCACCACTGGCCGGGGGTGCCGATGTAGCCGTACCCGAGGCCGATCAGCTCGTCGCGGTCGTCGAAGGCGCCGATGCAGCGCCAGCCCTCCCGCTGCACGTGCGCCGTCCACATCGGGGCGCGCTGCTGCGCGGTGCTGGCCGGATAACCCATCGCCGTCACGTACACGTTCAGGGCTTCGGTGAGCCTCGACCGGAACTGCTCGGCGGTCAGCTCGATGATCGGTTCGCGGTGGGGAGACGGCACAGCGCTCACGCTGGGAACACTAACCCGGCGCGGCTCGGCGGTCCCGCCCGCGGTCCGCAGTGGCGCTACCGGTTCGTCGATCACTCGGCCCCGTGAACGGAGGAATTCGAACAGGTGATCTATCCAGCACGGCTTGAACGGCCCGCCCGGAGGCTCTAGAGTGGAGATGTTCGAACGCTAGTTCGACACCGCTCCGGTGGTGGGGTGGGGGAAGCGCCCCACCACCGGAGTCCGCCGGCTTCCCCACGGCACGCGCACGCATCCGGGTGTCCGCGGTCAACCGCGGCGACGTGCAAGGAGAGAGCCGATGACTTCGTCCCGCGACCTGTCCATCCCCCGCCCCCGCCACGCCGCCGACGAGCCGGGAACGTCACCACCGCCCGAGGCGCCCGCCGGTGCCTTCTCCGCGCTGCTCGACGCTCGGTCGCGGTGGCACGCGGCGGAGTCGGCCGCGGACCCGCGGGCCCGCTTCGTCGATGCGCACGCAGCCGCCCTGCGTGCCGCGACGGCCCTGGTGGTGGCCCGCGCCGAGTGCCTGGAACGGCCGCGGCCCGCGGGTGTCTGGGCGCTGCTGGCCGAGGCCGCACCCGAACTCGCGGACTGGGCGGAATTCCTGGCCGGGCATTCGAACCGGCGCGCGCTGGCCGAGTCGGGAGTTCCCGTGGTGACCGGACCGCAAGCCGATCGCCTGCTCGTGCAGTCCCGCGAGTTCCTGGACATCGTCGGCCGGCGCCTGCTCGGGGTCGCCGGGTGAGCAGCGCGGCGCTGATCGACCACGGGCGGATGCTGCAGGAACTGGGCGTGCAGGCCCAGCTGGTCACCACGGCTGCGCGCGCCTGCCAGTCGGGCGTCCGGGTCGCCGGGGCGTCCGGGCGCACTGTCGAGCAGACGTTGAGCCACCTGTCCGAGCTCTGCGAACAAGCCGCCTTCGCCACCGAACCCTCCCGCACCGCACCGGTTCCCGGTTCCGTCGAGCCGGCGGCGCCGGAGGAGGGGGCGGGCCGGTTCGCGGTGCGGGCGGCCGAGTTGCTCGCCGCGTTCGCCGGGCGAGACCCCGCCGAGCCCTGCCCGACCTGGTGGCCGGAGCAGCACACCGTCGGCTTCTGGATGCGCCGCCTGCTGCACGCCACGACCGTGCACCGGGTCGACCTGCAGCTCGCCGCCGGAATCCCGGTGTCGCCGATACCGGGTGACACCGCCGTCGACGGCATCGACGAGGTGCTGCGCGTGTGGTTCGAATACCGACTGCACGCACTGGGCATCACCGCGACGCGGTCGTGCTCGGTGGGGGTGCACGCCGCGGGCCGCAGCTGGCTGGTCACCGCCGACCAGGACGGGGCCGCCGTGGTCGGTTCGGCCGATGTTCCCGCAGCGACCCCGGATTCGGTCGTCGACGGTGACCCCGCCGCCGTCTACCTGTGGCTGTGGGGCAGGTTGCCGGAGCGGGCGGTGCGCACCAGCGGGGATCCGGATGCGACCGCGCAGCTGTGGGGCCTGCTCCGGCTGGCCACCCGATGACCGCGGAGTCACCCGCGCAGCCGCAGCCCCTTCGGCGTCGCGCGGAACCCGGCCGCGGTGAGCACCTCGGCCAGGTGCGAGCCCCACGCACCCTCCCCGTCGGTGCGCTGCACCACCAGCTGCTCCAGCCAGCCGTCCCGCACCGCGCGGGCCAGGCCCTCGGCCCCGGTGCGCAGCGCGTCCTCATCCCCGGTGAACGACAGCAGCGATTTGCCGCCGCGCTCCAGGTAGAACACCGCCTCCCCGGACACCAGCACCACCAGCGCACCCGCCTTGCGGCCGGGCCGGTGCCGCGTGTCGCCCATCACCGCGGGCCAGTCCAGCGCGGCACCGTAGGGCTGCGCAGGATCGGCGGCGGCCAGCACCACGGCCTCCGCGGACACCTGCTCGTCCGGGCGGGCGGTGCGGGACACCGCGCGCACCCGGTCGATCGCCCCGGACACGGCGAACTGCGCGGCGCCCAGGCCCTCCACCACGTATCCGCGGCGGCAGCGCCCGGACTCCTCCATCGCGCGCAGCACCTTGTAGATCGCGGAGAACCCCCCGGCGACCCGCTCCACGTCCAGCGCGCCGCGGGTGAGCACCCCGTGCCGCTCCAGGAACGCCTCGGCCCGGGCGTGCGCGCGCTTGGTGCCGCTGGCGGACTGCTCCGGCAGCAGCGACCAGCGCCCGGACGCGGTCGGCGGTCCGCTGCGGCCGGGCAGCTGCGGTCTGCCCGAGCGCAGCCGCGCGTACCGACCTCGGGGAGCGCTGCGCCGAGGTTTGTGTGCCGCACCGCGCCCGGCGACCAGCGCCCGCAGCGGGGCCAGCGTGTCGTTGGTGACCGCCCCGGCCCACACCAGATCCCACAGCGCCGTGGTCACCGCGTCGTCGGCGGGCGCGCTCTCCCCGGCGGTCAGCAGCGATTCCCCGGCCCGGTCGGCGAGCTGCCGGAAGAACAGCGCGCCACCGGTCAGCGCTTCCAGCAGCGCGCGGTGCAGCGGTGTCTCGGTACCGGTCTCCTCGGGCGGATCCGGCAGCAGCAGGTCGGCCACGTCGGCCGGCGCCAGCGCGATCCAGCCGTCCCCGCCGGACAGCGAGCCCGAACCGGCCCAGACGATCTCGCCGCCCGCGGTCAGCTCATCGAGCAGCGCGGGGGAGTAGCCGGGCAGCCGGGCGGGCAGGATCAGCGACTCCAGCGCGCTGGCCGGAACCGGTACGCCGGCCAGCTGCTCGACCACCGCGTAGACGTCGTCGACGTTCGGCGACCCGCGCCGAGCGGCGCCGACTCCGTGCCAGGCGGGCAGGAACCGCGCCAGCGCCGACTGCTCCACCGGTTCGACCTCGGCGCGCAGCCGCGCCAGCGAGGCACGGCGCAACCGGCGCAGCACCTCGGCGTCGCAGTACTCCAGCGCCCCGCCGCCACCGGCGTCGATCGGGCGCAGTTCGCCGTGCACCAGGCGTCCGCTGCCGGTCATCCGGTCCAGCACGGCATGCACCACCGCCACGCCGAGACCGAACCTGTGCGCCGCAGACTCGGCGGTGAACGGCCCGCGGCAGCGCGCGTAGCGCACCAGCAGCTCGCCCAGCGGATCCGGGACGGGCTCGGTGAAGGCTTCCGGCACACCCACCGGCAGCGCGACGCCGAGCGCATCGCGCACCTTGCCCGCGTCCTCGATCGGGAGCCACCGCTCGTCCCCGGCGATGCGCACCCGCAGCACCCGGCGTTGCGCTTCCAGCTCGGCCAGCCACTCGGTCCGCGCCCCGCGTTCGTCCGCCTCCGATGTGGACAGATCGCCGAGGAAGGACAGCAGGTCCGCTGTGGACTCCACGTCGTGCGCCCGCCGGTCGTCGGTCAGCCGCTGCAGCTGCTGCTCGACCTCGGTCACCACGTCCGGGTCCAGCAGCTCGCGCAGCGCCTCGGAGCCCAGGAGCTCGGCCAGCAGCGTGGAATCCAGGCTCAGCGCGGCGGAACGCCGCTCGGCCAGCGGAGCGTCCGTCTCGTACAGGAACATCCCGATGTAGCCGAACAGCAGGCTGCGCGCGAACGGCGACGGCGTCTGCGTCTCGACCTCCACCACCCGGACCTGCCGCGAAGCCACCTGCGACATGAGTTCGGTGAGCCCCGGCAGGTCGTAGACGTCCTGCAGGCATTCGCGCATCGCCTCCAGCACGATCGGGAACTGTTCGTACTGCGCGGCCACCGCCAGCAGCTGGGCGGCGCGCTGCCGCTGCTGCCACAGCGGGGTGCGCTTGCCGGGATCGCGGCGGGGCAGCAGCAGCGCCCGACCCGCGCACTCGCGGAACCGGGCCGCGAACAGCGCCGAACCGCCGACCTCGTCGGTGACCAGCTGCTGCACCTCGTCCGGGGGCAGCAGCACGTCCTCGGCGGTGGGTAGCACCTCGGTGCCGGACTCGTCCAGCGCATCGGCCAGCCGCAGCACGATGCCGTCGTCGGAGGATGCGACCTGCGGCTCCACCCCGCGGCGTTCGCGGATCCGGGCCGCCACGGCCAGCGACCACGGCCCGTTGACCTTCCCGCCGAACGGCGAGTGCACCACCATCCGCCAATCGCCCAGCTCGTCGCGGAAGCGCTCCACGACGACGGTGCGGTCGTCGGGCACGTGCCGGGTGGACTGCTGCTGCTCGTCCAGGTAGGCGAGCAGGTTGTCCTGCGCCCACTGGTCCAGCCCGGCCGCGCCGATGCGGTCCCGCGCCGCGGAACCGTCGGCGCTGGTGATCTCGCGGACGAACGCGCCCAGCGCCCGCCCCAGCTCCAGGGGCCTGCCGGGCGAATCGCCCTTCCAGAACGGCATCCGCGCGGGCTGGCCGGGAGCGGGCACCACCACGACCCGGTCGTGCGTGATCTCCTCCACTCGCCATGCCGAGGTGCCCAGCAGAAACGTGTCGCCCACCCGGGACTCGTACACCATCTCCTCGTCGAGCTCGCCGACGCGCACCCCGCCCTTGCCCGCGACCTCCTCGCCGGGCGTGGTCACCGCGAACAGGCCGCGGTCCGGGATGGTTCCGCCGGAGGTGACCGCCAGCCGCTGCGCACCGGGCCGCGCGCGCAGCTCGTCGTTGACCCGGTCCCAGACGATCCGCGCCCGCAGCTCGCCGAACTCCTCGCTCGGGTAGCGCCCGGCCAGCATGTCCAGCACCGCGTGCAGCGCCGAGTCCGGCAGACCCGCGAACGGCGCCGCGCGGCGCAGCAGCGCGGCCAGACCGGGCACGTCCCAGGTGTCCATCGCCACCATCGACACGATCTGCTGGGCGAGCACGTCCAGCGGGTTGCGCGGGAAGGCGATCGATTCGATGAGCCCGGCGGCCATCCGCTCGGCCACCACCGCGCAGCCGACCAGGTCACCGCGGTATTTCGGGAACACCACACCGTGCGAGGCGGCGCCGACCTGGTGCCCGCCGCGGCCGATCCGCTGCAGCCCGGACGCCACGCTCGGCGGGGTTTCCACCTGGACCACCAGGTCCACCGCCCCCATGTCGATGCCCAGCTCCAGCGAGGACGTGGCGACCACGCAGGGCAGCACCCCGGACTTGAGCTCCTCCTCGACTCCCGCGCGTTGCTCCTTGGACATCGAGCCGTGGTGCGCCCGCGCGACGACGGGCGGTGCGCCGGTGGTGATGCCGGAGCCGCCGGGCGCTGCGGCCGGGAAGGTGATCATCGGTTCGGGGTCTTCGGCGGCCAGCTCGTTGATCCCGGCGGTGATCCGCTCGGCGAGCCGACGCGAGTTGCTGAACACGATGGTCGAGCGGTGCTCGCGGACCAGCTGCAGGATGCGTTCCTGCACCGCGGGCCAGATCGAGGGCTGCGGGGCGGAATCCTCGTCCCCGGTCGGCTCGGACCCGCCGAGCTCGGTGAGGTCGGGAACCGGGACCTCCACCCGGACCTGGACCTCCTTGGGGTGCTCGGGCTGGACCAGGCGCACCGGTCGGCCGCCGGCCAGGAACGTCTGCACCTCCTGCACCGGGCGGACGGTGGCGGACAGGCCGATGCGTTGGGCGGGGCGGGCGAGCATGGCGTCCAGCCGCTCCAGCGATACCGCGAGGTGCGCTCCGCGTTTGGTGCCCGCCATCGCGTGCACCTCGTCCACGATCACCGTTTCCACCCCGCGCAGCGACTCCCGGGCGGCCGAGGTCAGCAGCAGGAACAACGATTCCGGGGTGGTCACCAGCACGTCCGGCGGGGTGCGGGCGAACGAACGGCGCTGGTCGGCCGGGGTGTCCCCGGTCCGGCTGCCGACCCGGATGTCCGGCGGTTCCAGCCCGCCGCGCTGCGCGGCCTGCCGGATCCCCGCCAGGGGTGCGCGCAGGTTGCGCTCCACGTCCACGGCCAGCGCCTTCATCGGCGAGACGTAGAGCACCCGGCAGCGCCGCTGCTTGTCCGCGGGAGGCCCTTCGCCGGCCAGCGAGTCGAGGGCGGCCAGGAACGCGGCCAGCGTCTTGCCCGATCCGGTCGGCGCCACCACCAGGGCATGCTCACCTGCGGTGATCGCCTCCCAGGCGCCTCGCTGGGCGTTGGTGGGGCCGGCGAACGCCCCGCGGAACCACTCCGCGGTCGGCGCCGAGAAGACATCCAGCACATCGTCCACGTCCCCATGCTGGACCAGGGCCCCGACAGCGCACAGGAACCGCGGTGGTGCTCAGCGCTTGTTGCGGTGGTCCCAGAGGAAGCGGATCGCGAGCGCGATCACCACGAGCAGGCCGGCGGCCATGACGAGCCTGCCGAACGGGGTGGTCAGTCCGGTCGGATCGGATTGCAGCAGCACGAGCACACCGCGAGCCTACGGGCGCCCGGCCGGGATTGTCGTCCCGCGCACCGGCCCGAGGCCCGTCGCGGTCGGCGGTCTCTATCCTGGTGACGATGCGCTACACCGCCTTCCGCACCCGGATGGCCGAGGAGTTCGGCCGGGTCCGAGCCGACATGCTCGCCCAGGACCACGTCTTCTCCGCGCTGGACGGGCGCACCGTGGACGAGGCCCTGGAGGCCGGGGTCGCGCCGCGGGACGTGTGGAAGGCGGTGTGCGAGACCTTCGAGGTCCCGGCCGCGCGCCGTTAGCGCAGCGGCGGCCGCGTGCCGTTGGCGCGAAGACGGCCGCGCGGTAGCTAGTGCGATTGTCCGGACTGGCGGTGCACCTCGTAGTCCGCCCACGGGTTCTGCGCGCTGACCCGCTGCTCCGGGGTCGTCCCGGCGCTGCGGTAGTGCTCGTAGGCCCGCTTGCGCTCCTCCTGGCGGGTGCGCCAGGCCGCGGTGCGCACTTCGCGCTCCTGCTCGGGGGTCGGATGCCCCTCGGCCACGGCGATCTCCGCCTCGCACAGCGGCCCCAGCTCGGCCATGCGCCGGCGCTCGGCGCGGAAGTGCTCGGGGTCCTCCTCGGCAGGCGGTTCGTGGTGGCGGTACCGCACGTACGGGTTGTCCTCGGGAAGGCCGCCGCTGAGCCGCCCGTACAGGCCGACGAACAGCAGCACCAGGCCGGCGATGAGGCTGAACAACACGTTCTGCATCCGGAAGGCCAGCAGGTTCCAGGGCGTGTTCAGCAGCACCAGGTTGACCAGGCCGGACAGCACGAACAGCCCGCCGATCACCGCGGTGGTGGAGGAGGCCACCGGCCCGCCCCACGCGGCCGCGGCGACCAGGACCGCGCCGACCACGACCGAGATCACCGCGAGCAGCCCGTTGCTGGACAGTCCCAGGATGTCGATGCCCCGGGTAGTGAACAGCGGGACTTCGTTCGTCAGCCCCAGCACGCCGAAGACCACCAGGCACGCCCCGAACAGGGCGGCCCCGATCCGGTAGAACCTGCTCAGCGGGTGATCCGGGGGCAGGTATCGGTCCATGCGCATGATCGGCACCTCCCGGGTGCGCGATGCCGACTCCGACCGGGTCGAGTGTCCTCCCCGGTTCGGCTGATCGCACCGCAGTCCGGACGGGTGATGGGGCTGGCGTGTCGGCCAGGGGGTCGAACATCCGTTCGTCTACGATGGGTGCTGCAACCGGGATCGAGCGTCCACGTATGACCACCCCGCGCATGGACTGTCGGTCCCCGCCCGTAGCGTCGGAAGCTCCGACGAAGCTCGATTCGTGACCGAGGTGGACCCCGATGGCAGCAGCGACACCGGACAAGGGCAAGGCGCTGGAGCTGGCGCTGGCCCAGATCGACAAGCAGTACGGCAAGGGATCGGTGATGCGGCTCGGCGAGGAGACCCGCGCCCCGATCGAGGTCGTGCCGACCGGCTCGATCTCGCTGGACGTGGCGCTGGGGATCGGCGGTCTGCCGCGGGGTCGGATCGTGGAGGTCTACGGTCCGGAGAGCAGCGGGAAGACCTCGGTGGCCCTGCACGCGGTGGCCAATGCGCAGAAGCTCGGCGGCACCGCGGCGTTCATCGACGCCGAGCACGCGCTGGACCCCGATTACGCCAAGACCATCGGTGTGGACACCGATTCGCTGCTGGTGTCCCAGCCGGACACCGGGGAGCAGGCGCTGGAGATCGCGGACATGTTGATCCGCTCCGGTGCGCTCGATGCGATCGTCATCGACTCGGTCGCCGCCCTGGTGCCGCGCGCCGAGATCGAGGGCGAGATGGGTGACAGCCACGTCGGGCTGCAGGCGCGGCTGATGAGCCAGGCACTGCGCAAGCTGACCTCGGCCCTGTACAACGCGAAGACCACGGCGATCTTCATCAACCAGCTCCGCGAGAAGGTCGGGGTGATGTTCGGGTCCCCGGAGACCACCACCGGCGGTAAGGCGCTGAAGTTCTACTCCTCGGTGCGGCTGGACGTGCGGCGCATCGAGACCCTCAAGGACGGCTCGGACGCGGTCGGCAACCGCACGCGGGTCAAGGTCGTCAAGAACAAGGTGGCGCCGCCGTTCAAGCAGGCCGAGTTCGACATCCTCTACGGCGTCGGCATCAGCCGCGAGGGCTCGCTGATCGACATGGGCGTTGAGCAGGGCATCATCCGCAAGTCGGGTGCTTGGTACACCTACGAGGGCGATCAGCTCGGGCAGGGCAAGGAGAACGCGCGCAAGTTCCTGCTGGATAACCCGGACATCGCCAACGAGATCGAGAAGAAGATCAAGGAGAAGTTGGGGATCGGCGCGACCGCGGACTCGGACAGCGCCGAACCGGCCTCGGTCGACTTCTGATCGGTCGCCGGTGCGGTCGCCGAGCCGCACCGGTTGGAGGATCGCCGGCCGCGGCGCGGAACGTGTTCCGGTCGGTGCGTGCTGGACGGCCGTGTACGTGCCGGTGCGTCGTACGGGTTCCGGGCGGCGGTCGCAGGGATGAGTTCGTGGGAAAGGGCGGCATTGGTCACCGGAGCGCAGCACGAGGAGCCCGGAGAGGGCATCGACGTGCAGACACCGCGTGCCGGCGCTGACCCGGACGGTGGTGACCTCGACGGTGCTTCCGGGGGTGGGCGCTCCGTCGCCGGTGGGGCGAACCGCGCTACCCAGGAGGTCACACCGGAACAGCTCGCCCGGGACACGGTGTACCGGTTGCTGGCCAGCCGGGCGCGCAGCAATGCGGAGTTGCGGGAAGCGTTGCTGCGCAAGGAGGTTCCGGAGGACGTCGCCGACGACATGTTGCGCAGGTTCCGGGATGCGGGCCTGATCGACGATGCCGCGTTCGCCGTCGAATGGGTCCGCTCGCGGCAGCGCAGCCGCGGGCTCGGCCGCAAGGCGCTCGGGTACGAATTGCGCCGCAAAGGCGTTGCGGAGCAGCACATCGCGGCAGCTCTGTCCGATGTGGACGATGATCTGGAAGTCGAGCGAGCCCGCGAGCTGGTGCAGCGCAAGCTGCGGAGCATGAGCGCGGCCGATCCGACGGCCGTGACCCGGCGGCTGGTGGGCATGCTGGCCCGCAAGGGGTATTCCGAAGCGATGGCCTTCCGCGTGGTCCGCGAGGAGCTGGAGAGCGACGAAACCGAGTGACCGGCCGGGTTTCCGCACCGGGGTAGGCTGTTGCGCGGAGTCGGACCGATCACGAGGGGTGGAGTCGTGCTGCCGGGAACGCAGGTCGGAACACGGACCAGGCACGTCGTCTGGGACTGGAACGGAACCCTGCTCGACGACAACCACGCGGTCGTGGCCGCGGTCAACGCCGTGTGCGCCGAGTTCGACCGCGAGCAGGTCGACCTGCAGGAGTGGCGCTCGGTGTTCAGCAGGCCGCTGCACCAGTGCTACGAACGCCTGCTGCGGCGCAGCCTCAGCGACCAGGACTGGGCTCGCATCGACCTGCTCTACCACCGGGCCTACCGCGACCTGCTGCACACCTGTGGTCTGGCCGACGGTGTGCCGACCGCCCTGCGGGGATGGGCCGACGCCGGCGGCAGCCAGTCCCTGCTGTCCATGTGGTTCCACGATGAACTCGTCCCGCTGGTCGCCGAGATGGGTCTGCACGAGCTTTTCGACCGCGTCGACGGCCTGCGGCAGGAGATCGGTGGGGGATCCAAGGCCGAGCACCTCCGACACCACCTTGCCCAGCAAGAACTCGATCCGCGCGAGGTGGTGCTGATCGGCGACGTGCTGGACGACGCGGTGGCCGCGCAGCGGGCCGGCGCGGAATGCGTGCTGGTGTCCACCGGCGTGATGGCCGCCGAATCACTGCGGGACAGCGGGTTTCCAGTGGTCGGTTCGGTGGCCGAAGCCCTCGACGTCGCCAGGACCGGCTAGGAACTGCCCTGCACGGCCGGGGCGGTTGCGTGCCGCAGCGGAGGCGGCCGACCCGGCACCGCTCGTGAAGCACCCGGCCCGTGCGGCGCACGCGACCGGTGCTGAACCACGCCGGTCAGCGCGCCGCACGCGAGCAACCGCTCGGAAGCGGGGCCGGGGCGCCGCGATGCGTCAGCCGAGGGCGGCGGCCTCGGCGGCCAGTTCCGCGATCCGGGTCCACTCGCCCGCGGCCAGCAAGTCCGGCGGGCTCAACCAGGAGCCGCCCACGCAGCGGACCCCGGGCAGCGCCAGGTAGTCGGGCGCGTTGTCCGGGCTGATCCCGCCGGTCGGGCAGAAGCGCAACTCCGGCAGCGGCCCGGCGATCGCCTTCAGGTAGGCGGTACCGCCGCTGGGCTCGGCCGGGAAGAACTTCATCGCCGTCGCCCCGCGTTCGGCCAGCCGCATGGCTTCGGACACCGTGCTGGCCCCGGCCAGGTACGGCAGCCCGCTCGCTTCGACATCGTCCAGCAACCGGTCGGTGGTGCCCGGGGTGACCAGGTAGTGCGCCCCTGCTCGTGCGGCGAGCTCGGCCTGCCCGGGTTCGGTGATGGTTCCGGCGCCGGGCACGATGCCGGGCACTTCGGCCGCCACGCGTTCGATCGCGGGCAGCCCGGCGGGAGTGCGCAGCGTGATCTCGATGGTGCGGATCCCGCCGTCCCGCAGCGCACGGGCCAGCGGAACCGCCTGCTCGGCGTCGTCGAGCGCGACGACCGGGATCACGGGGGACAGGTCGAGCACCTCGGCAGCGGTCTGCACAGCGCGGTTCTCCTTCGGTTCGTGCTCGGTCATGCGGTCACATCGGTGGATCGCGCCTGCGGAGGTGCGAACACGCTCGCCCCGCGATCGGCCCGGCCGGAAGCCTGCCGGAACGCGGTGAACAGCTCGCGACCGGTGCCGAACTGCGCGGCCGGTGCGGCAGCGGCCGGGTGCCGGGCGTGCAGCTCCTCCTCCGGGACCAGCACCTCCAGCGCCCCGCGTTCGGCGTCGAGCCGGAGCACGTCCCCGTCGCGCACCCGGGACAGCGGCCCGCCGGCGCTGGCTTCCGGGGTGAGCTGGATGGCCGCCGGGATCTTGCCCGAGGCGCCGGACATCCGGCCGTCGGTGACCAGGGCGACCTGGTTCCCGCGGTCCTGGAGCACGCCCAATGCCGGGGTCAGCGCGTGCAGTTCGGGCATGCCGTTGGCCTGCGGCCCCTGGTTGCGCACCACCACGACCACGTCGTGGTCCAGCTCGCCTGCGCGGAACGCCGCCGTGAACTCGTCCTGGTCGTCGAAGACCCGGGCCGGGGCGGTCACCGTCCGGTGCTCCGGGCGCACCGCGGACACCTTGAGCACCGCGCGGCCGAGGTTGCCGTCCAGCACCCGCAAACCACCGTCCGGGGCGAACGGCTCGTCGAGATCGCGCAGCACATCGCGGTCCAGGCTGCGTTCGGGGGCGTCGCGCCACACCAGCCGGCCGTCCTCCAGGAACGGCTGCTGCCGGTAGCGGTCCAGGCCCGGTCCGGCGACGGTCTGCACGTCGGGATGCAGCAGTCCGGCATCGAGCAGCTGGCCGACGAGCGTGGGAACGCCACCCGCCGCAGCGAAGTGGTTGATGTCCGCCGAGCCGTTCGGGTAAACGCGGGCCAGCGACGGCACCACCGCGGACAGGTCCGCGAAATCGTCCCAGGTGAGCTCGATTCCGGCGGCGGCCGCGATCGCCACCAGGTGCAGCGTGTGGTTGGTGGAGCCACCGGTGGCCAACAGGGCGACCACCGCGTTGACGATCGCGCGCTCGTCGATGATCTCGCCGAGCGGAGCGCAGGCCTCCCCGTCGGCGGTGCGCACGACGCGCCGGGACGCCTCCTCGGTCAGCGCTTTGCGCAGCGGGGTCCCCGGTTGCACGAAGCTCGATCCGGGCAGGTGCAGACCCATCACCTCGACCACCAGCTGATTGGAGTTGGCGGTGCCGTAGAACGTGCAGGTGCCGGGCGAGTGGTAGGACGCGGCCTCGGCGTCCAGCAGGTCGTCGCGGGTCGCCTTGCCCTCGGCGAAGAGCTGGCGGATGCGGCTCTTCTCGGCGTTGGGCAACCCGGAGGGCATCGGCCCGGCCGGCACGAGCGCGGTCGGCAGGTGCCCGAACGCGAGACCGCCGATCAGCAGCCCGGGGACGATCTTGTCGCAGACGCCGAGTAGCAGCGCTCCGTCGAACATCTCGTGCGACAGCGCCACACCGGTGGCCATCGCGATCACGTCGCGGGAAAACAGGGACAGTTCCATCCCCGGCCGGCCCTGGGTGATGCCGTCGCACATGGCGGGCACGCCGCCGGCGAACTGGGCCACCCCACCGGCCTCGCGCACCGAGTCCTTGATCCACGCCGGGAATTCGTCGAGGGGCTGGTGGGCGGAGAGCATGTCGTTGTAGGCGGACACGATCGCGACGCCGGGCTTGCTCGCCCCGCGCACCGCGGTGCGGTCCGTGCCGCTGCAGGCCGCGAAGCCGTGCGCGAGGTTGCTGCACGGGAGTTCGGTGCGCGCGGGCCGGTCCGCTGCGGATGCCGTTCTGATGCGGTCCAGGTACGCGGCGCGGGTGGCGGCGCTGCGGGCCGCGATCCGCTCGGTGACCTGCACGACGGCGTCGGTGGTGGGCGGCGCCATGAACTGCCTCCGGGAAGCTCGGATGATGCGGCGGCAACGCTGGCGCCCGGTGATGGCAGCCACACTAATGGGTTAAGCCCGCGTTTCAAAACCGATCAAGGGATCAGTGCCTCCGCTGCCGGGCCTGTCGGCCGGTGCGCGATCATGTCCGGGTCGTGGCGAGCGTCGGGAGAAGGAGGGGACCGTGCGGTTTCGCGGACTGGTCGCAGGACTGATCGCGGTCGCGGTGTCGGCGGGTTGTGCTGCGCAGGAAGACCCGGATCCCGGTGGGGCCGCGCCGAATCCGCCCGCGCCGGGGCGTTCGGCTCCCTCGCCGAATCCCGATGCCGGTGTCGTGCCGGATGATTCGGTGGAGTTCGATTCCTCACCGGCCATCCAGCAGGTCCAGGAGCGCGGCAGGCTGCTGGTGGGCGTGCGCAACGATGCCGAGGAATTCGCGCAGCGTGGTCCCGGCGGTGACTACAGCGGGTTCGACGTGGAGATCGCCCGCGATCTCGCGGAGCGGATGGGACTCGGCCCGCAGCAGGTCCAGTTCCGCAGACTCCCGCCCTCGCTGCTGACCAATGCCGTGACGAGCGGGAACGTGGACCTGCTGTTGGGCGGGTCGGCGGACTCGTCCGCGCTGGCCGAGGCCGGGCCCTACGCGGTGGCGGGCGAACCCCGTTTCGCCGTGGTCACCGCCGACGATGCCGCGCTAGTCGCCGAGCTGGAGCGCATGTTCGACGAGTCGGTCGCCGATGGCACCTGGCAGCGCATCTACGACGGGACGCTCGCCGGGCGCGGGATCGAGGTCCGACCGCGCTGACAGCGGCAGTTGGCGGTAACCGGAAGTCCGCTTGGCGCAACGCTTTCCCACGGTCCGGGAGGGCCGGTTGACCCCCGGTGCGCGGGTCGGTGATGTGGCCCGTGCCGATCCGGGGTGGTCCCGGTTCGGGTCCACCGGTCGGGGAGGCCGCCGATGCTGAAATCCGCACGCCCGCTCGTCGCCACCGCCGCGGCGTTGTCCCTCCTGCTCGCAGCACCCGCGGCCCTGGCAGTCCCGATCCCGCCCGGTCCGGGTGATCCGCTGGTGCCGGACTACACCGGCCGGCCCGCGCAGCCGGACCCGGTGCAGGGGTTCGACGTGCCGCGCCATCCGTTCATGGCGCCCAACGGCAGCAGCAACATGCACAACGACGCCTACTCCACCGACGCCTACGAGACGCGGGGACCGCTCGGACGCGATCCGCAGGTGACCACCGCGACCTACGGCGTGCAGGAGTGCGCCACGCAGACTTTCGACCGCGCAGGCCGGATCGTCGCGCTCTGCGGTGGGCTCGCCGACCGCCAGCTCAAACTGATCGACCCGGACACGCTGGACGTGCTGGCGGTGCACGATCTGCCGCGCCCCGAGGTGCGTCCCGGCCAATCCCCGCTGACCGACCTGTGCGGCGGCGCCTACTTCTACCTGGACGAGGCCGACCGGGCCGTCGTGGCCACCACCGACCGCCGGATCGAGGTGCTCGGGCAGCAGCCGGGCGGCGGGTTCTCCGAGCAGCGCAGCTACGACCTCAACGGGCAGATCGGTGGGCAGGACTGCCTCGTGGCGCTCATGCCGGACTGGTCGGGCACCGTGTGGTTCGTCACCGGCGAGGGCGTGGTGGGCACCCTGGACCGCGAGTCCGGGGCGATCCGCACCGCGAACCTGCCCGGGGAACGCATCGCCAACTCGTTCGCGGTCGACGAGACCGGCGGCGTCTTCGTCGTCTCCGACCACGCCAACTACCGGTTCGACAGCGGTCCGGACGGCGCGCCGGTGATCACCTGGCGGCAGGCCTACGACCGTGGCACGCGCACCAAACCCGGGCAGTTGTCCCAAGGTTCGGGCACCACCCCCACCCTGTTGGGCGATGACCTCGTAGCGATCACCGACAACGCCGAGCCGCGGATGCGGGTCCTGGTCTACCGGCGCAGCAGCGGGGAGTTCGTCTGCGGGCGGGAAGTGCTGCAGCCCGGCGCCAGCGCCACGGAGAACACCCTGGTCGCGGCGGGGAATTCGGTCATCGTGGAGAACAACTACGGCTACACCGGTCCGCAGGCCACCATGCTCGGTGCCTCCACCGAGCCGGGCATCGAGAAGGTCGACATCGCGGGCGGGGAGTGCTCCACGGCCTGGCGCAACGACGAGGTGGCGCCGAGCTCGGTGCCGAAGGCCTCGTTGGAATCGGGCCTGCTCTACGTGTACAGCAAGCCGCCGGACCGGCGTGGCGTGCCCGCCTGGTACTTCACGGCCATCGACCTGCACACCGGGGAAACGGTCAACCGCACGCTGACCGGGACCGGCCTGCAGTGGAACAACCACTACGCGCCCATCTACCTGGGCCCGGACGGAACCGCCTACCTCGCGGGCATCGCGGGCATGATGCGCATCGCCGACGCCGAACGGCCCCCCGGCCGCTGACCGAGCGACCGGGGCCGCGCCCGGGGATCAGTCCCCGGGCGCCGGTTCGGCGGGCCGGGCGGGCGCCAGCCGGCTGGTCTTGCGCGCGCGGCGGTTGCGCCGCTCCAGGTAGCGCGCCAGCCAGGCCAGCAGCAAGCACATCACGATGTAGATGGCGGCCACCACCATGGCCACCGGGATGATCGGCCGGTCCAGCGAGGCGAAACTACCCAGGTAGCGCGCGTAGTACAGCAGCTCCTGGTACGTGATCAGGAAGCCCAGCGCGCTGTCCTTGAGCAGCACCACGAGTTGGCTGACGATCGCGGGCAGCATCATCCGCACCGACTGCGGCAGCACCACGTGCCCCATGACCTGGCTCTTGCGCATCCCGACCGAGTAGGCCGCTTCGGCCTGGCCCTTCGGCAGCGCCGAGACTCCGGAGCGGAACACCTCCGCCAGCACCGAGCCGTTGTACAGCGTCAGCCCGAGCACCACCGACCAGTACTGGCCGAAGTCGAGCCCCAGCGTCGGAGCCGCGTAGTAGAGGAAGAAGATCATGATGACCAGCGGGATCGCCCGGAACAGCTCCACGATCAGCCCGCACGGGACCCGCACCCAGGCGTGGTCGGACAGCCTGCCCAGCGCGAAGACCGCGCCGAAGACCAGCGCCAGCACCGCCCCGGACAGGAACGCGCGCACCGTGTTCCACAGCGCGCCGAGCAGCTGCAGCTGGATTTCCTTGTACAGGATCCATTCCCAGATGCCGGCGTCGAACTGCCCGGCCTGGTAGAAGCGCAGCACCACGAACCCGAGCGCGAGCACGACCGCGGCCGCGCTGATCACGCCGATCAGCCGGTTGCGGGCGCGGGCGCGGGGTCCGGGGGTGTCGAACAGGACAGTGCTCATCGGGCCACGCTCCAGCGCTTCTCGAAACTGCGTTGGACCAGGGTCAGCGGGATCACCAGCACGAGGAAGCCGACCGCGATCCACACGAACGCGTTCAGCGTCGGCTCGCCCTGCTCGTTGAGCAGCGGGATCACCGAGCCCACTTCGCTGACGCTGAACCCGGCGGCGACCGTGGTGTTCTTCAGCAGCGCGATGAGCGTGCTGACCAGCGGCGGCACCACCGAGCGGAAGGACTGCGGCAGGATCACGTGCACCAGCGCCTGCCCGAAGCCGAGCCCCACGGATCGGGCGGCCTCGGCCTGGCCGATCGGCACCGTGTTGATCCCGGCCCGCAGCACTTCGCAGACGAACGCCGCGGTGTAGACGGTCAGCGCCACGACCGCGGCGGTGAAGAACGGGAACCGGATCAGGTCCAGCTTCGGGTAGGCGAACACGAAGAAGAAGAAGACCAGCGTCAGCGGGGTGTTGCGCAGCAGCGTCACGTATCCGGTGCCGACGGCGCGCAGCGCCGGGATCGGGCTGACGCGCATCGTGGCCAGGATCGTGCCGAGGATCAGCGCGCCCACCGCCGAGAGCAGGAACAGCTGGATGGTCGTCCAGAAGCCCGCGGCGAGGACGTCTCCGTACTCAACCAGGGTGTCGATCAACGAGGTCTCCCAGGAACCGGTGGTCCGGAGTCGTGTCCGGACCGCTTCGTCGGATCAGTAGCGTTCGACCGCGGGTGGTCGGGCCGGCGTGCCGGACTTGCCGAGCGTGGCGTCGTACATGCGCTGCCACTCGCCGTCGGCTTCGGCGTGCTCGATGATGTCGTTGATCGCGCTCCGCAGCGCGGCGTCGTCCTTGGCCAGGCCGACCCCGTAGGGCTCCTCGGAAAACGTGCTGCCCACGACTCGCAGCTTGTCGGGTTCTTCGGCCGCGTAGCCCTTCAAGATCGCGTCGTCGGTGGTGACCGCATCGACCTGGTGGTCCAGCAGTTGCTGCACGCACTCCGAGTACCGCTGGAACTCCACGATGTTCCCGGGGTCGGTGAGCTGCTCTTCCTTGACGTTCTGGATCGGCGTCGATCCGGTCGCCGAGCACACGGTCCGGCCCTGCAACGAGTCCTTGCCGGTGATGCCGTGCTCGTCCGGGCGCACCAGCAGGTCCTGGCCCGCCATGAAGTACGGGCCGGCGAAGCTGACCTGCTCCTTGCGCTTGTCGCTGATCGTGTAGGACCCGACGTAGTAGTCGACTTCCCCGGTGGAGATGGCCTGCTCCCGCGCGGTGCTGGGGACCGGGCGGTACTCGATGCGGGTGTCCGGGTCCATGCCCAGCTGCGCGGCGATCAGCCGGGCGACTTCCACGTCGAACCCGGAGTACTCATCGGTGACCGGATCGCGCAGCCCGAGCCCGGGCTGGTCCTCCTTGACGCCGACGACGACCCGGCCGCGTTCCTGGATCCGCTGGAACGTCGGCGATCCGGGGACGCTGACGTCGCGCGCCACCTCGTGCGCGAGCCGCGGCGGCGCCTCGGTGGGGCTGCCCTCGCGGCCGCAGCCGGTCAGGACCAGCGCCAGGGATACCGCCAGGAGGGCACCTGCCCGCAGTCTGCTGCCTCGCATCCGCCCGCCCTCTCCGCACGGCGTCCGAGGTTCCGTTGCCCGCACCGCCATGCACGTCCCTCCAGAACAGTCGTCAGTGGGTGAGGATCTTGGCGAGGAAATCCTTGGCCCGATCGCTGGACGGTTCGCTGAAGAAGGCGTCCGGACTGGTGTCCTCGGCCACCTCGCCGTCGGACATGAACAGCACCCGGTGCGCTGCTCGGCGGGCGAAGCCCATCTCGTGGGTCACCACGAGCATCGTCATGCCTTCTTCCGCCAGGCCCGCCATGGTGTCCAGGACTTCGCTGACCATCTCCGGGTCCAGGGCCGAGGTCGGCTCGTCGAACAGCATCACCTTGGGCTTCATCGCCAGCGCACGGGCGATCGCGGCGCGCTGCTGCTGACCGCCGGACAAC
This sequence comes from Saccharopolyspora montiporae, assembly GCF_015209505.1. Lineage (GTDB taxonomy): Bacteria > Actinomycetota > Actinomycetes > Mycobacteriales > Pseudonocardiaceae > Saccharopolyspora > Saccharopolyspora montiporae. The sequence continues at coordinate 148,683 of NZ_JADEYC010000002.1, read as the reverse complement.
TGCGCCGGGTACTTGTCGGCCTGGTCGCGGATGCCCACCCGGTCCAGCAGTTGCAAGGCCTGCTCCCGGGCTTCGGCGCTCGCCAGCTTGCGCACCTTGACCGGCCCGAGCGTGACGTTGTCCAGCACGGTCTTGTGCGCGAACAGGTTGAACTGCTGGAACACCATGCCGACATCGGCCCGCAGCTGGGCCAGCCCGCGCCCTTCTTCGGGCAGCGGCACCCCGTCGACCTCGATGCTGCCGGTGTCGATCGGTTCGAGGCGGTTGATGGCCCGGCAGAGGGTGGATTTGCCGGAGCCGGACGGTCCGAGCACGACGACGACCTGGCCGGCGGGCACTTCGAGATCGATGTCCCGCAGGACGTGCACCGGCCCGAAGTGCTTGTCCACCCCGCGCATCCGAATCATCGGTGCGTCCGTGGAACCTGCGGCCATGGGTCCTCCTGAGCGCGGACACGGTTGTTGGCCGAAACCTAAGCGGCCTGCCGGGGTTAGTCCAGACGATCCGGGCAGGAGCGCGTTGCAACTCGGTTACACTCCGGAACCGGACCGCTCGGTCACCGGGCGCACTCACCCGACAGGGAGGCGCGGGTGGTCACGGTGGGCGGCCGTTCCCGCCGGCGGCCGCGGTGCGGGGCGCTGCCTTGTTCGTGACCAGCACGATTAAGCTGTAGGCATGCCCGAGGCGAGTTCCCCGCGATCCTTCCAAGTCCGCACCTACGGCTGCCAGATGAACGTGCACGATTCCGAGCGGCTGGCCGGAATGCTGGAAGAGGCCGGGTACGTCCGCGCGGACGGCGACGAGGCCGACGTGGTCGTGTTCAACACCTGCGCGGTGCGCGAGAACGCCGACAACCGGCTGTACGGCACGCTCGGCCACATGCGCCCGTCCAAGACGCGCAATCCGGACATGCAGATCGCGGTGGGCGGCTGCCTGGCGCAGAAGGACCGGGACACGATCGTGCAGAAGGCGCCGTGGGTGGACGTCGTCTTCGGCACGCACAACCTCGGCTCGCTGCCGACGCTGCTCGAACGCGCGCGGCACAACCAGGAAGCCGAGGTGGAGATCGCCGAGTCGTTGGAGGTCTTCCCGTCCACGCTGCCCGCCCGGCGCGAATCCGCCTACTCGGGCTGGGTATCGGTCTCGGTGGGCTGCAACAACACCTGCACCTTCTGCATCGTGCCCTCGCTGCGCGGCAAGGAGAAGGACCGCCGTCCGGGCGAGGTCCTGTCCGAGGTCGAGGCGCTGGTGACCGAGGGCGTGCTGGAGGTGACGCTGCTCGGGCAGAACGTGAACGCCTACGGCGTCGAATTCGGCGATCGCTACGCCTTCGGCAAACTGCTGCGTTCCTGCGGCGAGGTGGCCGGACTGGAGCGGGTGCGCTTCACCTCCCCGCACCCGCGCGACTTCACCGCCGACGTCATCGAGGCGATGGCCGACACACCGAACGTGTGCCCGCAGCTGCACATGCCGCTGCAATCCGGGTCCGACCGGGTGCTCAAGGCCATGCGCCGCTCCTACCGCTCGGAGCGGTTCCTGGGCATCGTCGACGACGTGCGCCGGGCCATGCCGCACGCCGCGATCACCACCGACATCATCGTCGGCTTCCCGGGTGAGACCGAAGAGGACTTCGAGCAGACGCTGGAGGTCGTCCGGCAGGCGCGGTTCGCCAGCGCCTTCACCTTCCAGTACTCCAAGCGCACCGGGACCCCGGCCGCCGAGCTGCCGGACCAGCTGCCCAAGGAGGTCGTGCAGCAGCGCTACGAGCGGCTGGTCGAGCTGCAGAACCAGATCTCCGCCGAGGAGAACCGGGCGCTGGTGGGCACCGAGGTCGAGCTGCTGGTCGCCGAGGGCGAAGGTCGCAAGGACACCGAGACGCACCGGCTCAGCGGCCGCGCCCGGGACGGCAGGCTGGTGCACTTCACCCCGTCCGGTGCGGTGGACGGCGAAATCCGCCCGGGCGACATCGTGCGCACGACCGTGACCCGCGGGGCCCCGCACCACCTCGTCGCCGACGCCGAGGTGCACGCGCACCGGCGTACCGCGGCGGGCGACCGCTGGGAGATCGGTGCCCGGCCGAAGACGTCCGGGGTCAGCCTCGGGCTGCCCTCGGTCGGCGCCCCCGCGCCGCAGCCCGCCGCCGAGCAGGGATGTGCGTGTTGACGCCCCGCAGCGATGGCCACCACCCCGAACAGGAGACGTCGATGTCCGAGGCCGTACCGGCGCGCAGGCCGTTGACCAGCAGTGAGCGCGAAGGACTGCGCCGGGTCGACCCGGGCAAGCGGGCCCTGGTCATCGCCGCGGCGATGTTGGTGCTGGTCGTGTCCGCGCTGCTGCCGTGGGTCGGCGACGCTGCGGGCTGGCAGGTGCTGACCGGCCAGGCCGATCCGGCGCTGGAGGTGGGGCTGCTGCCGCACCTGTTCGCGATCAACGCCACCATCGTGGGCATCGGGGTTTCCACGCTCGCGCTGGTCACCCGGCGCTGGGTGCTGGCGTTCCTGGCCGCGCTGCCCGGTGGCGTGGTCACCTTCGAGGGCCTCATCGCGATCTGGTCCCGGCAGACCCACGAAGCGGCCGGTCCGGGGGTCGGCCTGCTGCTCGCGGTGGCCTGCATGCTGGTGCTCACCGTGCAGTGGATCCGCACCGCCTGGTCGCAGTCCTGACCGCCTGGCCGCAGGAAGTCCTGATCGGTCGCGGGGGCCGTGCCCGCGGCTCGTGGTGCGGGCACGGCTGACGCTCACCGGTCGGCGATGGCCTGTTCGGCCGCGGTGAGCCACTCCCGCCACTGCTGCGCCTGCTGCTCGGCCTGCTCCGCCCGGCGCCGGTCACCGGCCGCCCGGGCCTTCTCGGCCTGGGACTCGAACTGCTGCACCCGCTCGCGGAACTGGTCGACCCGCGCCTGGGCTTCCGGGTCCGTGCGTCGCCACTGGGTGTCGGCGGCCTGGCGCACCCGGTCGGCCACCGCGCGCAGCCGCCCCTCCAGCTCCCGCATCCGCTCGCGCGGGACCTTGCCGATCTCGTCCCAGCGCTGCTGGATGCGGTGCAGGTGCGACTGGGCGGCCTGCAGATCGCCTGCCGGCTCGATCTGCTCGGCCTCGGTCAGCAGCTCCTCCTTGAGCTTGGCGTTGGCGGCGAACTCCGCATCGCGCTCGGAGAACGCCTCCGACCTGCGGCTGAAGAACCGGTCCTGCGCGGCTCGGAACTGCTGCCAGAGGGCTTCGTCGCTGTCCTTGGGCGCGCGGCCCGCGGCTTTCCACTCGGCCATGAGTTCCTTGTAGCGCGCCGCGGTCTCCCCCCAGTCGGTCGATTCGGTCAGCGCCTCGGCCTGCTCCACGAGTTCCTGCTTGCGGGTCTTGGCCGCGGCGCGCTCGCGGTCCAACTCGGCGAAGTGCGAACCGCGGCGCCGGCTGAACGCGTCGCGGGCCTTGGAGAACCGCCGCCACAGCTGCTCGTCGGTCTTGCGGTCGACCCCGCGGATCTTCTTCCACTCGGCGAGCATCTCGCGCAGCCGGTCGCCCGCGTTCTTCCAGTGCGTGGCCTCGGCGGCGATCTCCTCGGCTTCCGCGGCCAGTGCTTCTTTGCGCGCGACGGCCTGGTTGCGGGCCTGCTCCTTCTCCTGCTTGGCGTCGTCGACGGCCTGCTCGGCATGCGCGACGACGTGCTCCAGCCGGGTGCGCAGCGCGGCGAGGTCGCCCACGACCGCCGCCTCGGTGAGGGATTCCTGCAGGTGCCGGGCATTGGACAGCGCGTGCTTGGGGTCGCCGGAGCGGTTCGTCAGCCGGGTTTCCAGCAGCTCCACCTCGGTGAGCAGGTCGTCGAACTTGCGCGCGAACAGCGCCAAGCCCTCGGCGGGGTCCCCGGCCTGCCAGGAGCCCACCGCGCGTTCGCCCTCGGGCGTGCTGACGTACACCGTGCCGTCCGCGTCGACCCGGCCCCACTTGGCGGGGTTCTGCGATGCGTGCGGCACGTTCGGCGCGGCCCCGGTGCGCCCGGCGCCACCGGTCGGTCCCCCCGCTGCTCCGTCCGCAGCGGACCCGGGGGTCGTGTCCTGGTCAGTCATGGCCGGCTTCCTCCTCGCGTGCCCGCTCCAGTGCCCGTGCCCGCACGGGCGCCCCGCCCTCGCGGGGCCCGGCAAGCGTCCGCCCGGACCCTTCCATGATCCGGCTTCCGCTGGCGCATTCAAACAGGCCACGGCGCGATCCGGTACTCCGGCGGGTTCCTGCACCCGCCGGGGCGCCGGTCGTGCACCCGCGGTCGGTGACCTGCGCAGCCCATTGTCGTAGGTCACCCGTTCGGATGCAGCCACCGTGGGCACGCGGTGTGCGAGACCGTCCGCTCGCCGGCACCCCGTCCTCCCCGTTGCGCCGCTCCGGACCGCACACCTCTACCGTGCACAGGTGTGATCACCCGAGTCGCGGTCGTGCCGCACCCGCCGCTGCTGGTGCCCGAGCTGACCGTGCGGCCGGACCCGGACACCGCCCGGTTGCGCGACGCCTGCACCGCCGCCGCCTCCAGTCTGACCGACGTCGCCCACTCGTGGGTGGCGATCGGGGCAGACGCCTCTGGGCCCCGCGAGCTCGGTCCGGACACCCGCGGCACGTTCGGCGGCTACGGGGTCGACGTGCCGGTGTCGTTGCGCGACGGGTCCACGGCGGACGTCGAACCGGACCTGCCGCTGCCTGCTCTGGTGGCGGGATGGCTGCGCGGCCGGGGAGGGGCGCAGGCGGTGCGCACCGAACTCCTCGCCGCGGACACCCCGGTGGCCTGGTGCCGGGATGAAGGTGCGCGGCTGGTCCGCGAGACCGGTGCCGATCCGTCGGCGTTGCTGGTGCTGGCCGACGGTACGAACTGCGCCGACGAGCGCTCCCCGCACGCGCCGGACCCGCGCGCGCCCGGTTTCGACGAGCGCCTCCGCGACGCGCTGGCCACCGCCGATGCGCGAACCCTGCTGGACCTGGAACCGTCCGTGGCCGCGGACCTGGGACTGACCGGCCGCGCCGCGCTGCAGGTGGCCGCCGGCGTGCTGCAGGCATCGGGCATCGGATGGGACGCCGAGCTGCTGCTGTCGGCCCGTCCGTTCGGCGTCACGTACCACGTCGCTGTCTGGACCGCCCGCAGCTGAGGCGCTCCCGCGCGGTCCCGGCTCCGGAGCTGCTCCTAAGGTCGGGGTGTGCGCAGCCTCGGACGTCTGATCGCGGTGGTCGGGCCCACCGCGACCGGGAAATCGGACCTCGCCCTGGACCTGGCGGCGCGCTTCGACGGCGAGGTGGTCAACGCCGACGCCATGCAGCTGTACCGCGGGATGGACATCGGTACCGCCAAGCTCCCGCCCGAGCAGCGGCACGGTGTCCCGCACCACCTGCTCGACGTGCTGGAGGTGACCGAGACCGCGTCCGTGGCCGCTTACCAGCGCGATGCCCGGCGCGCCGTCGAGGACGTGCTGGCCCGCGGGCGCACACCGCTGCTCGTGGGCGGTTCCGGGCTCTACGTGCAGGCGGTGCTCGACGAGCTGCGCTTCCCGGGCACCGACCCCGCGCTGCGCGCGGACTTCGAGCGGCGGCTGGCCGAGGTCGGCCCCGCGGAACTGCACCGGCAGCTGGCAGATCGGGATCCCGCCGCAGCAGCGAAGATCCTGCCCAGCAACGGACGGCGGATCGTGCGGGCCCTGGAGGTCATCGAGATGACCGGGGAACCGTTCTCGGCGAACCTGCCCGAGCCCGGCCCGGCTCGCTACGACGCGGTGCAGATCGGTGTGGACCGCCCGGTCACCCAGCTCGACCACCGCGTGGACCAGCGCGTGACCCGGATGTTCGACGAGGGCCTGGTCGACGAGGTGCGCAGGCTGGAGCGCGCCGGCCTGCGGGAAGGCCGGACCGCCGCCCGCGCGCTCGGTTACCAGCAGGTGCTCGCCGCCCGGGACGGGTCCGGGGACATGGCTGCCGCGGCCGCCGAGACGGCCAAAGCGACCAGGCGGTTCGTGCGCAGGCAGCGCTCGTGGTTCCGCCGCGACGAGCGCATCGTGTGGTTCGACGCCGACCGACCTGACCTCGCCGAGGAGGTCGCCGGGACACTGCAGGTCGGCCGGGTCGCCGGATCGTAGACTGGTGGCGTGCGATCCACCGACGGGCCCGAGTTCGCGAAGGGCCACGGCACCGAGAACGACTTCGTCGTGCTGCCCGATCCGGACGGTCGGCTGAAGCTCACCGAGCACCGGGTGCGGGCGCTGTGCGATCGGCAGCGCGGGCTCGGGGCCGACGGGGTGCTGCGCGTCGTGCGCGCCGGTGCCGTCCCGGACGCACCGGCCGGGATCCCCGCGGACACCTGGTTCATGGACTACTTCAACGCCGACGGCTCGGTCGCCGAGATGTGCGGCAACGGGGTCCGCGTCTTCGCGCGTTACCTGCTCGATGCCGGGTGGGCCGAGCCGGGAGAACTGCAGGTCGGTACCCGGGCCGGCATCCGCCCGGTGATCGCGCACCGCGACGGCGGGGTGACCGTGGATATGGGTCCGGCCTCGGTGTTCGGCCGCAGCAGCACCAGCTGCTCCGGGCGGGCCTTCGAAGGTCTGGCCGTTGACGTGGGCAATCCGCACCTCGCCTGCGTGATCAACGCCGACCTCGCCGGGCTCGACCTGACCTCGGCCCCGTCGTACGACACCGCGCTGTTCCCCGACGGGGTGAACGTGGAGTTCGTGCGCCCGGTCGGCGCGGATCGCGCCGACATGCGCGTGTTCGAACGGGGCGTCGGGGAGACGCGCTCCTGCGGCACCGGGACCGTCGCGGCTGCGGTGGCCGCGTTGCGCAGCGCCGGGCAGGACACGGGTGAGCAGGTCGTGCGGGTGCCCGGCGGCACGGTGCGGGTGCAGGTCCGCGCGGACACCACCACGCTGACCGGTCCGGCTGAGCTGGTCGCGCGCGGGCGCCTGGATGCCGACTGGTGGGAGCAGCGCTGAGCGGTTCCGCCCCGGTGATCCACGCGGCCGGAAGGATCTTCAGGTGAAAACCGGTGGCGGACCGTGGAACAATGGAACCGATATGGCGAAATCTCTGACCTTCTCCGCCGACTACGATCCGGAACTGGACGCAGTCGACGAGGACATCGTTTCCGCAGGTCCCTCCACCGGTGAGATGGAGCGTGCCGAGCGCGCTTCACTGCGCAGGGTGGCGGGGCTGTCCACCGAGCTGGCCGACATCACCGAGGTCGAGTACCGGCAGCTCCGCATGGAGCTCGTCGTGCTCGTCGGGGTGTGGACCGATGGGGATGCCGAGCAGGCCGAGGCGTCGTTGGCCGAGCTCGGTCGGCTCGCCGAGACCGCCGGTTCGCAGGTCCTGGAAGGTGTCATCCAGCGCCGGGAGCGCCCCGACCCGGCCACCTATGTCGGTTCGGGCAAGGTGCGCGAGCTGCGCGACGTGGTGTCGGCGACGGGTGCCGACACGGTGATCTGCGACGGGGAACTGTCTCCCGGCCAGCTCCGCCAGCTGGAGGAGCGGCTCAAGGTCAAGGTCGTCGACCGCACCGCGCTCATCCTGGACATCTTCGCCCAGCACGCCCGGTCCCGGGAGGGCAAAGCCCAGGTGGAGCTGGCCCAGCTGCAGTACTTCCTGCCGCGCTTGCGCGGTTGGGGTGAGGCGATGTCCCGGCAGGCGGGTGGTCGTGCCGGCGCCAACGGCGGGGTCGGAACCCGCGGTCCCGGTGAGACGAAGCTGGAGATCGACCGGCGCAGCGTGCACAAGCGGATCAGCAAGCTGCGCAAGGAACTGGCGGCCATGCGCACCGTGCGCAGCACCAAGCGCGATCGCCGGGCCGCGAACCGGGTGCCGAGCGTGGCGATCGCCGGCTACACCAACGCGGGCAAGTCGAGCCTGCTCAACGCGCTGACCGAGGCCGGAGTACTGGTGGAGGACGCCTTGTTCGCCACCCTGGATCCGACGACGCGCAAGGCGGTCACGCCCGACGGCCGCGGGTACACGTTGACCGACACCGTCGGTTTCGTGCGGCACCTGCCGCACCAGCTGGTGGAGGCGTTCCGCTCCACGCTCGAAGAGGTGGGCGGTGCCGATCTGCTGGTGCACGTGGTGGACGGGTCGGATGCTGCTCCGCAAGAGCAGGTGACGGCCGTTCGTGAGGTGATCGGCGAGATCGGTGAGCAGCACGGGGACTCGATGCCACCCGAGCTGCTGGTCGTGAACAAGATCGACGACATCGATGCCACGAGGCTTGCCGAGCTGCGTCATCTGCTGCCCGAGGCGCAGTTCGTTTCCGCGCGCAGTGGGGCGGGCATCGCCGAACTCCGCGAAGCGGTGGCCCAGTACTTGCCGCAGCCTGATGTGCTCGTCGACGCGCTGGTGCCGTACACCCGAGGCGAGCTCATGTCCCGGGTGCACGCAGAAGGTGAACTGCTCGAACAGGAGCACACGCCGGAGGGAACGCGGGTGCGTGCCAAGGTCCGGTCGGATCTCGCCGGTGTGCTCAGCGAGTTCGCCACGGCGGGCTGACCTCGGGACGCGGCGGCCTTCCCGGAACAGGCCCCGGTCCGGCCCGGCCTTTCCGGCGGTTTTCAGGACCGGCGGTCTTCGGGTAGGGCGGCTTGTGGCCGGGCCCGGGGGCCTTGGATCGCCCTGGGCTTCTACGTGGCGCGCTGGACCGAGCCAGGTGCACTGCGCGGGTGCACCTGGTGTCGTCCCCGTCGATAGGTCCGGATCAGACGGGGTCCGGGTCAGAGGCGCCGCAGCACGGCGACGACCTTGCCGAGGACCTCGGCGTTGTCCCCCAGGATGGGTTCGTAAGCGCTGTTGTGCGGCATGAGCCAAAGGTGCTCGTCGGTGCGCTTGAACGTCTTGACGGTGGCTTCACCGTCGATCATGGCGGCCACCACGTCACCGTTCTCGGCGTCAGGCTGTTGGCGGACGGCTACCCAGTCACCATCGGTGATGGCGAGATCGGTCATCGAATCTCCGACCACGCGCAGTAGGAAGAGCGTCCCGTCGCCGACGATCTCCTTGGGCAGCGGGAAGACGTCCTCGATCGCCTCCTCCGCCAGGATCGGGCCGCCCGCGGCGATCCGGCCGACCAGCGGTACGTAGGCCGGGCGCTGCTGCCCGGGGACATCGGGCCCGTCCTGATCGGCCCCGTCGACGAGCACGCCGACCGTGCGCGGCCGGTGCGGGTCCCGGCGCAGGTATCCCTTCCGCTCCAGCACCCGGAGCTGGTACGCGACGGAGGACGTGGAGGTGAGCCCCACCGCGTCTCCGATCTCCCGAACGCTCGGCGGATACCCGTGCTCGCGCATCCACTCCCGGATCGCACCGAGCACCCGGAGTTGCCGTTCGCTGAGCTGCTCGGTCCCGCCGGTCTGCTCGGGCAGCGAATGCACATCGGCTGCAGAACTGCTGACGTCGTGAAGCTGGCCCTCGATCGAGCCGGTCGCATGAGTCGCCACCGCTGCCTCCTGTCCGTTCGAGCCGTGGTTCGCGGGCGCTTGTCGGCCCGCTTTCCACAGTAGACGGGACAAAGACCGAGATCAAACACCTGTTCGAGTTAATTTTTGCCCCGGGGTATCGCCAAGGGGTGCACTCTTGGTACACAATCGCACGCAGGTTCGATCGAACATCTTTTCGATCGTCGGTTCGCGTCGACCGGCCGCGGCCGGTCGGATGTCTGCTGCGGGAGTGCTCATGGCCATGCTGATCGAAGTCGAGCGCGAGGAGCGAATCGCGGAGGGTGGCCACCGGACCCGCCCGCGGGCGCGCTCGGCTGCTGCGGGCGACGTGCGCGCCCGGCTCCTCGCGGAAGGCTGTACTGCTCCGCGCCGGGAAGACGGGCCCGCTGCCGCCGGGCGCGGGTCGGCGCGGCGGGATGACGAGTGGCTGTGGCTGCTGGCCGCGGGGCTGACGGCGTTCGTCGTCGTCCTGCTGCTCGGCCTGTTCGGGGCGCAGGCTCCGTCCGCGGGAGGGGGCGGCGGGGGTGAGGTGCTTTCCGGGGAGACTCGACAGGACCTGTCCGCGCCTGTGGATCCGCTACCCCGGTGAGTCCCGGTTCGGGTGCTCGCCGTTGCCGACCGCCCGGGTCGCGCCTGGGTGCCGCTCCGCGTCGGAGGGGGCGCGGTCCGGACTGCGGGCACATCGCACCGCCCGTTTCGCTCGCCCTGGACGCCACTCGTCCGGGGTTTCGGCAGGTCGAGCGTCGGGGTGTCGAGTTTGCGTCGGCCTAGGTCGAAGATTAGAGTCGACCACAACATCTAGTAGTTACGTTCATGTATTTACTCCACACGTTGGGCCTGTTCCGGCACGACGTGGTTCCGGAGCGTGCATGGGCGCAGCTGGTGGGGCTCGGGGTTCGGAGAGGGGGTGAGTGTCGGTGCGTTGCCCGTTCTGCCGCGGAGAGGACTCGCGGGTGGTCGATTCCCGCGAAGTCGAGGAGGGCCAAGCCATCCGGCGCAGGCGCTCGTGTTCGGGATGCGGTCGGCGGTTCACGACCATCGAGGAGTTGGTGCTGTCGGTGGTCAAGCGCTCCGGCGTCACCGAGCCGTTCAGCCGGGAGAAGGTGGTGCGCGGGGTCCGGCGCGCCTGCCAGGGGCGTCCGGTCGAGGACGACGACCTGCAGCAGCTGGCGCACCAGGTCGAGGAGGCCGTGCGCTCCACGGGGACCGCCGAACTACCCAGCCACGAGGTCGGTTTGGCGATCCTGGGCCCGCTGCGCGAGCTCGACGAGGTCGCCTATCTACGATTCGCGAGTGTCTACCAGGCGTTCTCTTCGGTCGAGGACTTCGAGAAGGGCATCGCGGACCTGCGGGCCGCGCGCAGCGGCGACGCGGCCGGTGCGGGGGAGTAGCAGCAGGAAACGGGGTAGCCGCGAGGCGGGATCCCGCAGCGTGAGTGCGACGGGGCGGGAGCAGGTGCCGCGCCCGCGGCGGTGAGTAGGACCGAACCGGACGGGGAGCCCGGACGGGGTAGTGCACTACGAGTGGACGACAAGGAAGAGGGTCAGGTCATGACAGAGACCGTCGGCAGCCCGGCCGGCGCAGCGGGGGAGCCGGAGGCCGGTGCTCGCGCCGAGGGCATCCGGGTGCAGCGAGTCTTCACCACCCAGGGGGTGCACCCCTATGACGAGGTGAACTGGGAGCACCGCGATGTGGTGATGACCAACTGGCGGGACGGCACGGTCAACTTCGAGCAACGTGGAGTCGAGTTCCCCGACTTCTGGTCGCTGAACGCGGTCAACATCGTCACCAGCAAGTACTTTCGCGGTGCGGTCGGCAGCCAGGAGCGGGAGAGCAGCCTGCGCGAGCTCATCGACCGGGTCGTGAAGACCTACGCGCTGTCCGGGCTCGAACACGGGTACTTCGCCACCGAGAACGACGCGGAGATCTTCGAACACGAGTTGACCTGGATGCTGCTGCACCAGGTGTTCAGCTTCAACTCGCCGGTGTGGTTCAACGTCGGAACTAGTTCCAAGCAGCAGGTTTCGGCCTGCTTCATCTTGTCGGTCGACGACACGATGGAGTCCATCCTGGACTGGTACAAGGAAGAGGGCCTGATCTTCAAGGGCGGGTCGGGTGCCGGCTTGAACCTGTCGCGGATCCGGTCGTCCCGGGAGTTGCTGTCCTCCGGTGGCACCGCTTCCGGCCCGGTGTCGTTCATGCGCGGCGCCGACGCTTCGGCGGGCACCATCAAGTCGGGCGGGGCGACGCGGCGTGCGGCCAAGATGGTCGTGCTCGACGTGGACCACCCCGACATCGAGGAGTTCGTCGAGACGAAGTCCCGCGAGGAGCACAAGATCCGCGCGCTGCGCGACGCCGGGTTCGACATGGACCTCGGCGGACTCGACTCCTCCTCGGTGCAGTACCAGAACGCGAACAACTCGGTCCGGGTTTCCGACGAGTTCATGCGCGCGGTGGAGGGCAAGGGGCAGTTCGGCCTGCGCTCCCGGACCTCCGGCGAGGTCGTGGACACGGTCCCGGCCACGGGCGTGTTCCACAAGATGGCCAAGGCCGCCTGGGAGTGCGCCGATCCCGGTATCCAGTACGACGACACGATCAACGACTGGCACACCGCGCCGGAGACCGGCCGGATCACCGCATCCAACCCGTGCTCGGAGTACATGCACCTGGACAACTCCAGCTGCAACCTCGCCTCGTTGAACCTGATGAAGTTCCTGCGCGACGACCTGACCTTCGACGCGCAGCTGTTCGAGAAGGCCGTCGAGTTCATCATCACCGCGATGGACATCTCGATCTGCTTCGCGGACTTCCCGACCGAGGCGATCGGGGACACCACGCGCAAGTTCCGCCAGCTCGGGATCGGGTACGCGAACCTGGGCGCGCTGCTCATGGCCACCGGGCACGCCTACGACTCGGACGGAGGTCGGGCGCTGGCGGGCGCGGTCACCTCGCTGATGACCGGGACCGCCTACAAGCGTTCGGCCGAGCTGGCCGCGGTGGTCGGGCCCTACGACGGCTACTCGCGCAACGCCGAGGCCCACCAGCGGGTCATGCGCAAGCACGCGGCGGCCAACGACCTGGTGCGCACCTACCACCACAACGACGTCGCCGTGCACCGCCTGGCGACCAAGGTGTGGCAGGAGGGCCTGGAGATCGGTGCTCGCAACGGCTGGCGCAACGCCCAGGCCTCCGTGCTGGCGCCGACCGGCACGATCGGGCTGATGATGGACTGCGACACCACGGGTGTCGAGCCTGACCTGGCGCTGGTCAAGTTCAAGAAGCTGGTCGGCGGCGGGTCCATGCAGATCGTGAACCAGACGGTCTCCCGCGCGTTGCGGTCGCTGGGCTACCAGGACGAGCAGATCGAGGCGATCGTCGAGTACATCGGGGAGCACGGGCACGTCATCGACGCGCCGGGTCTGCGCCCCGAGCACTACGAGGTCTTCGACTGCGCGATGGGTGAGCGCTCGATCGCCGCGATGGGGCACGTGCGGATGATGGCCGCGGTCCAGCCGTTCATCTCCGGTGCGATCTCCAAGACGGTGAACATGCCGGAGCACGCGACCATCGAGGACGTCGAGCAGCTCTACTTCGAGGGCTGGAAGCTCGGCCTCAAGGCGCTGGCGATCTACCGGGACAACTGCAAGGTCGGCCAGCCCCTGTCGGTGGGCTCGGGTGAGTCCGGCGAGTCTGACAAGGCGGTCGAGAAGCAGATCGAGTACCGCCCGGTGCGCAAGCGGCTCCCGAAGAAGCGGCCGAGCCAGACGGTCTCGTTCACTGTCGGAGGTGCGGAAGGTTATCTGCACGCCGGTTCGTACCCCGATGCCGGCCTCGGCGAGATCTTCGTGAAGCTCGGTAAGCAGGGGTCGACGCTGGCCGGGGTCATGGACGCCTTCTCCATGTCCATCTCCGTTGGTCTGCAGTACGGGATCCCGCTGGAGTTCTACGTCTCGAAGTTCCAGAACCTGCGCTTCGAGCCGGCGGGCATGACCGATGATCCGGACATCCGGATGGCCAGCAGTGTGCTCGACTACCTGTTCCGCAGGCTGGCGCTCGACTACCTGCCGTACGAGAAGCGGGCGCAACTGGGCATCTTCACCGTCAACGAGCGGGAAGTGCAGGTCAACGGCGAGCCGATCGAATCCGGGAACGACGAGGTCGATCTCGACACGTTGCGCTCCACGGTGGACTACCCGCAGTCCGACGCGGAGCAGGACGACGACCGCCGGGCGGGCAGCTCGACCGAGTTGCTGGAGCTGCAGCTGGGCAAGGCCGCGGACGCCCCGCTGTGCATGACCTGCGGTACGAAGATGCGCCCGTCGGGCTCCTGCTACCTCTGCGAGGGGTGCGGGTCCACTTCGGGCTGCAGCTGATAAGGAGCGGAATTGCAGCAGATGCAACATTGCGCCTTGTTGTTACAGGCAGGGTAGGTGCAGCTTAAAAGGGGAGTCGGCCCTCGGGTCGACTCCCCTTTTGGGTGGTTGATCTGCGGTGTCGTGTGTCGGCTAAGGCTGACGCAACGATGGGGAGTGTCGATCTAACGGTTCTGTCCAAGGTTCCGTGATGAACTGGCCGGTCGGGATCAGTGCATGAGGAGGATTCTCTTGCGCAGCAAGGGGAAGCTCGCTCATCAACCACGAAACGAGCCGGCGCGGCGAGGGAGTGGCACGGTCAGGATCTGCTCGGCCTGGTTGTTGTAGCGCACAGGGTCATCGCCACGCGGGCGAACTCGCGGTTGGCCAGTTCGTAGCGGAACCCGTCTTCGAAGTTGGTGAACTTCACGTTCCTGCCTCCGTGTTCTGTCAGACCGAGTCGAGGACTTCGCGAGCTGCTCGGACGCCTGATTGCAGGGCACCTTCGAAGTAGCCGATGTGCTCGGTGGCGGTCTCGGTGCCGGCCCAGTGGATCCGTCCGACCGGCTCACGGATGGTGTCGCCGTACCCGGTCACGACGCCGGGCGGCATGTGGGCGCCGTAGCCACCCTCGGCCCACTCGTCCCGGGTCCAGTCGTAGTCGACGTACTCGATCGGAGACGCGGCGTCCGCGCCGAAGTAGTAGACGAGGTCCTCGATGACGGCTTCGCGACGTTCGTCGACGCTCAGTTCGCTGTACTGGACCGCGTGCTCGCCCTCGATGAGGCCGACGAGCACGCCGACGCTCTCGTTCTGGAGCGTCTGGTCGAAGACGAGACCCAGTGCACGGTCGGTGCTCATGGCCGCGCCGCTCAAACCGCGGTGGCGCCAGAAGGGAGTCGGGTAGGCGACGTGCATCTTGATCACCGACCCCATCGGCATGCGCTGTTGCAGTCCGGCCCGCCGTACCGGCAGGGCAGGGGTGAAGGTGATGCGGTTGGCGACAGAAGGAGGCGTCGTGACGATCACACGCCGGCCCGAGTACGAGGCATCGGGTGTGCTGACCCGCACGCCGTCGTCGTCCTGTTCGACAGTGATGACGGGTGACGCCAGGCGAACCGCATCACCGAGCTCGTCCGCCATGGCCTCGACGACCGACCACGCTCCGCCGGCGACCTTGTCCTGCTGGGAACCGCCCTCGACGCCGAGCATCTTCCCGATGCCGCCGCCTTGTCGCAGGCATTCGAGGAAGTAGAGGTAGGAGACCTGTCGCGGGTCGGCGCACAGGATCGAGTTCGCGATCAGCCGGACGATCTTCTTGGCCGTGCCGGTTCGCACGTCGTGGTCGATCCAGTTGCCCACGGATTCCGCATCCCACTCCGGGGCCTTCTCGGCCTCCCACGGCGTGCCTGCCGGGAGCGTGTTCAGTTTGCGTGCCAGCAAGCGCTCGCCGATTCCGAGTTCGAGCATGGACAACAGCGGAAGCTTGGGGTGATCGGGGTCGACGGAGTTCAGCGTTCCGTCGACGTCCAGGACCGTCAGGCCCTCGGTGTGCTGGGGGTACAGCTCAATGCCCAAATCCTGCGCCTGGCCGCGGAACAGCTCGTGGTCGGCACCGATCCACTGGCCCCCGTGGTCGATCGGCTGCCTCTGGATGACGCCTGCCAGGGACCGGCCACCCACCCGGTCACGTGCTTCGAGCACGACCACGTTCTTGCCCGCGGCCCTGAGTTCGAGAGCCGCCTTGAGTCCTGCGAAGCCCGCGCCGACGATGATCACGTCGAAATCTGCACTCATGTGTGAACTCCTCCAGAGGTTCTTCCTGTCAGCCGCGCAGGGCGGAGGCGAAGATCGCGGGCAGTTTCGGCCAGCGCGGGCGGGTGGCGAACGCGGTGAGCCGGCGACCGGTGACCGCGGCGGGCGTGGTGAGAGGGTGAGTTGTCCGGTGACACGGAGCGAGGGAAGGGCCGGAACGGCCCGTGCACGACGGTCCGTTCGGTGCGGTCCAGCACGACGATGTTGGCGCCCAGGGTTCCGGCGAGCCGTTCGTTGGCGAATTCGACGGCGTGGTCGAGGAGCGACGTCGCCGTCGGCGGGAAGCCCGGTGAGGAGCACCCGTTCGCCGATGCGCTGGGCGCCCGGATGATCGGTGATCGCCGCCTCGCAGCGGTCGTCGCTGCCGGGGTAGTAGGCGGGCCGTGGGGCTGCTCGTGCGTAGGTCGTGCGCAGCGCAGTCAGGAACTGTTCCTTCTGCGGCCAGTCCCGGCTGATGTCACGCCTCACCGGTCAAAGGAGCCAGCGCCTCGGCCGCGGCCCGGTGCCCGGAGCGGACCGCACCGTCCATGTAGCCGTTCCAGACGCCGGAGGTCTCCGCACCCGCCCAGTGGATGCGCCCGACCGGTTCGGCGAGCGCGGCTCCGTACTGGGTCCACACACCCGCGCCCAGCCGGCCCCCGTAGCAGCCGCGGGTGTACTCCTCTTCCATCCAGTTCTGCTCCGCGTAGTCGATCGGATTCGCCGCCTCGGGCCCGAACAGCTTCACCAGCGTCGCCACCGCAGCCGCGCGGCGTTGCTCGGGCGACCAGCGTGCGGCCGTGCGGGCGTGGGTGCCCTCGAAGAACCCGACGAGGACACCGCAGGAGCCGTCCGGCGGTGAGTTGTCCAGCGTGGGATTCAGCTCGTCGTCCAAGCTGAAGGCGAACCCGTTGAGTCCGGCCTCGCGCCAGAACGGGGTCGGGTAGGCGATCTGCACCTTGATCACGCAGCCCATCGGGATCTGCTGGGTCAGGCCGTCGCGGGAGGCCGGGAGCGCTGGTTCGTAGTGCAGCCGACCTGCCAGCGTGGGGGGAATGGCCACGATCACCCGCTGGGCGCTGACTTTCCCGCCGTCGTGGTCCACTTCGACGTCGGCCGGGCACTGGGCGATCTTGCGGACGGGAGCCCCGAGGATGACGCTCTCGCCCAGCTGGGCGGCCATCCGCTCGGCGATCTGGTGGGCGCCGCCCACGACGCGCAGTTCCTGCGCTCCGCCGGTGGTGGAAACGAGAACGTCGAGCAGGCCCGCGGACTTGACGTAGAACAGGAAGTGCAGCAGCGACAACTCGGCCGGTTCGGCGGAGAACACGGCGGGCACGACCGCGGCCCAGAACGCGAGGGCTTCGGCGTGGTCGCTGTTGGCGCGCAGCCACTCGTCCAGGGTCCTGCGGTCCAGCTCAGCGGCCTGCGGTGACTCCCACGGCGAGGACAGCGACACCGTGTCGGCAAGCGCTTCGAGTTCAGCCTGCAGCCGGCCCACCTCGACCGCCGCCTGTTCGGACAGGCCGAAGGTGCCGTCGGAGTAGGTGGTGCGCTCGCCGTTGTGGAGGGTGACGGCCGATCCGGAGTCGTAGGTCGGGAACGTCTCCAGACCCAGCTCGACGACGAGCTTCAGCACCTCGGTCTGTGTGCGGCCGATCCATTGACCGCCCATCTCGACCGGAACCCCGGTGGACATTCGTTGACCGAGGGTGCGTCCCGCCACCCGGTCGCGCGCTTCCAACACGGCGACCGTGCGGCCGGCGCCGGTCAGCGTGCGAGCGGCGGTCAGTCCCGCGAGGCCGGCTCCGATCACCACAACATCGACAGTGCGCATGCCACCACTCCTCGCATTGTCGGTCGGTTGACCGACTTTAACGTAAGTCAGGTGGCGGCAGGGCACAAGGGTCGATGTGCCAGACTCGGACCGAGTCGAACGAGGAGAGACCAGGTGGCCTACGTCAGGGCGGCGGAGCGCGAGGAGCAGATCGTCGCGGCGGCGATACGAGTGCTGAGTGCTGTCGGGGTGCCCGGGACCACGCTGCGCGCGGTGGCGGCCGAAGCCGGGATCTCGCTGGGCACGCTGCACTACGTCTTCCCGAGCAAGGATCAGCTGTTGCGCGCGGTGACCGCCAAGGTCATCAACGACATCTCGGACGCGCTGCGAGCGGGAATCGAGCTGGACCAGGGTCTGGAGCACGCGCTCCGGAAGGGCATCACGGCGTTCTGGGGCAAACTCGTCGAGGGCGACGTCGGGTTGCAGATCATGCAGTACGAGCTCGCCATGTATTCGCGGAGGAGCGACGACTCGACGGGCCTCGCCCGGTCCCAGTACGCCGCCTATACCTCGCTCGTGACCCAGTTCTGTGAGCAAGCCGCCCGGTCCGCCGGTGAACGCTGCGCCGTCGGATTCGACGTGCTGGGACGCCTCGCGCTGGCCGCCGTCGACGGCTTGATCCTGCAGTACGTGGCTCAGCCTGATCCGGTGCGCGCCCACCGCGACCTCGAACACGCGCTGGACATGATCGTGCTGCTCGCCGACCCGCAGCCCGTCGCCGCGTCGCGCACGCGGCGTTCGAGCTGACTGCGGGGTTCCCGCCGGACTGTTGCACTCGGGGCAGGGTATGGCTTACTGCCCCAAATCGGACGGTTGACCGACAAATTTGGTCCCGACTGAGGATGCCCCTGCAACCGGAAACGCATGCCGTCGCCAGGCGTGAGCGGAGTCCGCGACCAGTTCCGAGGAGTTTGAATGACGATCAGCCGCCCCGCCCACGGCCTGTTCCGCATTCCCGGCTGTCGGTCGATATCGCCCGCGACGCCGCGCAACTGTTCGGCGCCATGGGTTTCGTTCAGGAACGCGGTGCGGAGGGGGCGACGTCGGTCGTGTCCACGATCTATCGCGACAGCAAGATCGGCGAGATCTACGAGGGCGTGAACGAGATCCAGAAATGGGTCATCGCCCGTACCGTGCTCGGCCGCGACGTCACCGGCTGAACCGGCCAGCCGACAGCCCGGGCGGCGACCTCCTGGAAGGACGTCCCTCGGCATCACCGGGCCCGATACGGGCGACAGCCGAGGCGGGCTCGTCGACCAGGACGGTGGTCGCGTGGTCGACGCAGGCAATCGGGCTGGTCGCCGCTCGCGAACCGCACCGCCCGTGCTCGATGCTGCTGACCGCTACATCAACCAACTCAGCCTCGTCGCGGCCTGACGGTTCCGCCACCCACCAGCCGTATACACGAATACCGCAGGTCTGGAATCAGTGATCTCCACCAGTACTGGACCGGGCCGGGGCGGGAATGCTGAGTGCATCTCCGCCCCCGGCGCACGCCGGGGGTCAGCGGTGGTGGCTGCGCAGGTAGCTGATCACGGCAATCGCCACCGCAGCGGCGCAGAGCACACCGACCGTCCCTCCGGTGGACCACCGCCGCGCCTCGCCTCCGGCCTGCGCTGCCCGGTGACCGTGGTCGAAATACCGGTGCACGACCTGCTTGGACCGCTCCGGGACGTTCGTGCGCTGGCGGAGCTCCTGCAAGGTCTCGGCCAGCTCCTGCTTGGCGAACTCGTGTTCCGCGCGCAACTCCGCGGATGGGTTTCCCCGGGGCATCCGCCCGCTGGGCTGCTGGTGGGTCCGGCTCATTTGCGCATCGCCTCGCTGAGGTCGTGGTAATCCTGCGACACGGCCGTCAGGAAACCGTCCGGGCGCAGAGGTGTGGCACGGCGCAGGTGCGCACGTCCGGCGTGGCCGGCCGCCCCAGCGGCGAGCAACAACACGCAGGCCACGATCAACGTGGCCGCCCACGCGGGCAGCACCAGGTTGAGCGCCAGCACGGCCACAGCCACGAGGAGTAGGCCACCCAGCAGTCCGATCGCCGTTGCGCCCGCGATGAGGCCCGCGCCGATGCCCGCTTGTTTGCCCTTGTCCTGCAGTTCTCGTCTGGCGAGTTGCACTTCGGTGCGAACCAGGTGGTTGAACCGCTCGGAGAGGTCTCCCATGAGTTGCGGGGTGGAGCGGTCGTTCGTCGGTTCGGAATCCGCGGCGGTCATCGTGCACCTCCAGTCGCGGCGACGGCCGCGCAGCAGGTGCACGTCGTCCGTTCACCGCGCGGCGCTCGACTGCTTCCGCAGCGGGGTACCCCCGCTGCTCGGCTCCCATGCGTCGGTACGTGGAGCGCGTCGGCCGCGGCGCCGGTCCACGACGCGGGATCGCCGATCGGGCTGTGTCCCGCCGCGGCCGTGCCCTGGCGCCCGGGTCAGCCGCGGCGGCTCAGCAGACCGGCGGCTGTCGCGGCGGCTCCGGATACGGCGAACACGGACGGCCAGGCCCCGATCTTCTTCGCCAGCGGGTGGGAGGCGGCCAGCGCCGCTGCGTAGGTCCCGCCCAGCGCCGCGGCCGGTGCGAGGCCCGTCCGGCGGCGGCACGTCTCGGCCGCGGCCAGCCCGAACCCCGCGGCGACCGCTCCGCCCCAGTGCCGGTGTTCGGTGGCCCGGCTGACGGCGAACCCGCTGATCAGACCGGAGGCGGTGAGCAGGCTGGGCAGGGACATGCGATCTCCTCGGTTCGGCACGCGTCGTCGCTCGGGACTCTATGCGGCCAACGGGATGCGCGGTACCGGGCGAGGTGTTGCATGCGTGCGTTCCCGCAGAGGTCGACCGATCGGTCTCCCATGGAGTGGGAGGATGGATCATCCGGGCGAGTGGGATCCGAAGTGGACAAACCGCGAGGATCCCGCCGCGCCATCAACAGTGGGCCGAATTGTCCACAGAGTACGAATTGAGTCTTCCCGGCCTCGGTGCGCACGTCGGATCGTCGTCAGCATGACGACGCGAATCAACGAGATGATCCCCGTGACCGAGACCGGCGACCTGCTCGCCGCCGTACCCCACCTGCTCGGGTTCCACCCGGGCGACTCGCTCGTGCTGCTCACGGTCGACGAGGGCAGCGGTACACCACGGATCGGCTCCACCTTGCGCATCGACCTGCCTTGTCCCGGGCAGCGGTCCGGGCTCACCGATTTCCTGCTCGATGGTCCGCTGGGCAGGCAACGGCCTGAAGCACTGATCATCGTGGTGATCGGTCGGAGCATGAGCTCCGAGCTGTGCGCGGAACACTGCGACGACGCCGACTGCTGCGCTGCCGACGCCGAAGGAGAGTCACCACCGCACGAGGGACTGGTCGGGGTGCTGACCCGAGCGCTGGAACGCGCGGGGATCTCGATCGTGCATGCGCTGTGGACCGAGGAGATCAGCCAGGGCGCTCGCTGGTCATGCTATTCGGACCCCGAATGCAGCGGCCGGATCGCCGACCCCGGTTCGTCCTCGGTCGGTGCAGCCATGGCGGCGGCCGGGTCGGTCACCTTCGCCAGCCGTGCCGAACTCCGCGAACTCGTGGCACCGGAATCCGATACCGACCTCGCTCGCCGATCGGCGCGGCTCGATGCGCTCTTGGAACAGCTTGAGGACGACCACGATTCCGGCCGGCCCGCTGCCGACCTCCGAGCGGTGTTCGCAGGTATCGAGCGCATCGCGGACGGCGCCGCGCTCACCGAGGAGGACCTGCTGCGGGTGCTGCTGGCGATCGCCGACGCGCGGGTGCGGGACATCGTGCTGGCGACCGCGGTCGGCGAGCGCGCCGTGGCCGCCGAGCAGTTGTGGTTGACGCTCGTGCGCATGGCCCCGGTGCCGGAGGTGGCCGATGCCGGTGCGCTGCTCGCGTTCTCCGCCTACGTGCGGGGAGACGGTGCTCTGGCCGGTGCGGCGCTGGAACGCGTGGAGGAAGCCCGCCCCGAGCACGCGCTCGCCTGCCTGCTGCGGCACGCACTGCAAGCGGGCATCCCGCCGAACGAGCTCGCCCGGGTCGCGCTCGATGCCGCGGAGGATGCCCGGGCACTGCTGCACGAGGGCGGCCCGGAGTGAGCACCGCGGCCACCCTCGGTTCACGCGGGGCGACCGAGACCGGCGAAGTTCCAGGCGTCCTGCACGATCGTCGTGAGGTCGGCGCGGTGCGGGGTCCAGCCGAGTTCGTCCCGGGCTCGCTGGCTGGACGCCACGAGCGAGGCCGGATCACCCTCCCGACGGGGTGCCACCGCGGCCGGAATGGAATGCCCGGTGACCTCCCGGCAGGTGTCGATGACCTGCTTGACGGAGAACCCGGTTCCGTTGCCGAGGTTGTAGATCCGGTGCGTGCCCGGCTCGGCGTGCTGCAGCGACAGCAGGTGCGCATCGGCCAGGTCGGTCACGTGGATGTAGTCCCGGACGCAGGTTCCATCCGGTGTCGGCCAGTCGGTGCCGTACATCTGCACTTGGTCGCGTTGGCCGAGCGCGACCTGCAGCACGATCGGGATCAGGTGCGTTTCGACCGTGTGCCGCTCACCGAACTGCCCGTGTGCGCCCGCGACGTTGAAGTAGCGCAGGCTCACCGCGGCCAGTCCGTGCGCGGAAGCGTACGAAGTGATCGCCTGGTCGATGGCCAGTTTGGTCGCCCCGTAGGTGTTGGTCGGGGCGGTGGGGGCCGTCTCCGGGATCGGCACCGAATCGG
Organism: Saccharopolyspora montiporae; assembly: GCF_015209505.1. Lineage (GTDB taxonomy): Bacteria > Actinomycetota > Actinomycetes > Mycobacteriales > Pseudonocardiaceae > Saccharopolyspora > Saccharopolyspora montiporae. The sequence continues at coordinate 126,557 of NZ_JADEYC010000002.1, read as the reverse complement.
GTTCGCCGTAGGTGGCCGCCGTCGAGGAGAACACGAGGCGCGGCGTGCCGTTCTCCCGCATGGCCTCCAGGAGCCGCAACGAAGTGACCACGTTGCCCTCCCAGTACTTCCGCGGGTCCACCATGGACTCGCCGACGAGCGACTTGGCGGCGAAATGCAGCACCCCGTCGAACCTCTCGGCCAGCACGCTGCCTGCCACCTCGGCGACGTCGGCTTCGACGAACCGGCATCCCTGCGGTACCGCATCGGCGTGGCCGGTGGACAGGTCGTCGACCACGACGACCTCGTGCCCGCTTTCGACCAACCGCGCAGCGCACACGCTGCCGACGTACCCTGCACCACCCGTGACGAGGAGTTTCACCTGCGTACTGCCTTTCGTGCCGATTCGTTGCCGTGCACCGGGCACGCGCGGCGGGCTCGGCCCGGCCGGTGTTCAGCGGTCCTGGCCGGCCCCGTCGGACGGCACGGCCGTGAACAGCCGCGGGGCGGCGTATCCGTGCTCGGCGAACTGGGCCCGGACGTGCTCGTCGACCTTCGCCCGCTCTTCGGAAGCCACCAGGGCGATCGCGGAACCGCCGAACCCGCCGCCGATCATCCGGGCGCCGAGGCTGCCGGCCTGCAGGGCGCTGTCCACTGCGAGATCCAGTTCCGCGCACGATACCCGGTAGTCGTCGCGCAAGCTGCGGTGCGATTCGGTCAGCAGCGGGCCGAGTTCCGCATAGCGCCCGGTGTGCAGGTGGCCGACCGTACGCAGGACGCGGTCGTTTTCGGTGACCACGTGTCGCGCCAGCGGGCGGAGCTCTTCCGGAAGCTCCCCCGATCGGGATTCCAGCTCGGCTGTCGAGATGTCCCGCAGTGCACGCACGTCGAGCAGCTCCGCGGCTCGTGCGGTGCCCGCCCGACGGTCGCCGTAGCCGGATTCGCTGTGCGAGTGCTTGGCGCGCGTGTCGATCACGAGCACCTCAAGGCCTTCGCTGCGCGGGTCGAAGGGGATCTGCTCGCCGAGGTCGTTGCGGACGTCGTAGAACAGCACGTGCGATCGAGTGCACGACAGCGACGCCGTCTGGTCGAGGATGCCGGTGGGCGCACCGGCGAAGTCGTTCTCGGCGTGCTGGACGATGCGGGCGATCTCGGCCAACCCCGGTGCATCGACGCTGCCCGGAGCCCGGTCGGCGGTATCCAGCAGAGCCAGGGCGACGGCGCACTCCAAGGCGTGCGAGGACGACAACCCGGCCCCGGTGGGGACGTCGCCGACGATGATGAGGTCTGCGCCGGGCAGCGAGAATCCCGCGCGGCCCAGGGCCCAGGCCACCCCGGCGGGATAGGCGGGCCAACCGCGTGTGCTTCCGGGGGACAGTTCGCCGATGCGGGTGTTCGGCGCCTCGTGCAGCCGGCCGTCGTCGCCACGGGTGCGCATCGTGAGCACGCCGTCCGCGCGGGCGCGCACGGCAACGGCGGTGCGGTGCGGGAGTGCGAACGGGAGTACGAAACCGTCGTTGTAGTCGGTGTGTTCACCGATCAGGTTCACGCGTCCGGGAGCCGACCAGACAGCATCGGGGGAGTCGGTGTGCTCGGACCGGAAGAGCTCGGCAGCCTTCTCGGCGGTGTTCACTTGGTGCGCACCATCACGGCGTGCGCGATGCTCGCTGACAGCTCTGTCTCACCATGCTCCCCGCGGACGCCGACGGGCTTGTTCGACCCCACCACGGGTAGTACTTCGACCTCGCTGCCGGGCATCACGCCGATCTTCCTGAGTTCGCTCATCAGATCGGGGTCGAGCTGCACGTGCTCGGCGATGCGGTGCACGTCCGCTCGGCCGCCGCCACCGCGGGCGACCTCGTCGACGCGCTGCAGTTCCCGGTCGGTGAAGGACGTCTCACCGACGCCGAGTTCATCGAGGCCGGGGATGGGGTTTCCGTACGGGGAGGTCGTGGGGGTGCCGAGGAGTTCGACGAGTTTGCGTTCGACCGCCTCGCTCATCACGTGCTCCCACCGGCACGCCTCGTTGTGCACGTGCTCCCATTCCAGGCCGATCACGTCCACCAGGAGGCGTTCGGCCAGCCGGTGCTTGCGCATGACGCTCACGGCGCGGGCGCGGCCTTCGTCGGTGAGTTCGAGGTGCCGGTCCTCGGCCACGGCCAGCAGGCCGTCCCGCTCCATGCGGGCCACGGTCTGGCTCACCGTCGGGCCGCTCTGCTCCAAGCGCTCGGCGATCCGCGCGCGCAGCGGTACGACGCCCTCCTCTTCGAGGTCGTAGATGGTCCGCAGATACATCTCGGTGGTATCGATGAGATCGTTCACGTCGGCTCCCCATTCAGTCCCGACCACAATGTTAGTCCCACTGGACGACAGCGTTCAGTGGCCGAGGAGTTGACTTCGAGGACCCGAGCGACCTCGACCCCGGATTCGCGAAAGGCCGTCATGCATCCTCTGATCAGTACCGATGATCTCACGGAGCTGTTGGATCACGACCCGCCCCCGGTGCTGCTCGACGTGCGCTGGTCGCTGCTCGGCCCGCCCGGCAGAGCGGACTACGACGAGGCACATCTGCCGGGCGCGGTGTTCGTGGATCTGGACACCGAACTGGCCGGGTCCAGGGAAGGTGGCGGTAGACACCCGCTGCCGGAGGCCGCGGACCTGGAGGGAGTGCTGCGCCGAGCCGGGGTGGACCAGGACCGGCCGGTGGTCGCCTACGACGCCGGGGACGGATCGGCCGCGGCCCGCGCGTGGTGGTTGCTGCGCTGGGCCGGGCACCGGGACGTGGCGGTGCTGGACGGCGGGTACTCGGCCTGGACCGGGCGCGGGATGCCGGTCACCACCGTGGAACCGGATCCGCGGCCGGGTGGTTTCCGGGTGCGTCCCGGTTCGATGCCGGTGGCCGATGCGGGCGGTGCCGCCGACCTCTCCCGTCGGGGCGTGCTGCTCGATGCCCGGGCGCAGCCGCGGTACCGGGGAGAGCAGGAGCCCGTCGATGCACGCGCCGGGCACATCCCCGGGGCGGTCAGCGCACCGTTCGCCGAGCAGACCGACTCGGCGGGGAACTGGCGTTCCCCGAGCGAGCTGGCCGCCCGTTTCGCGGAGCTGGGGGTGCGTTCGGACTCCGCGGTCGGCGCCTACTGCGGGTCCGGGGTGACCGCCTGCTCGGTCGTGCTCGCCTTGGAGCACGCCGGTGTGACCGGTACCGAGCAGCCCGCGACGCTGTACGCCGGTTCCTGGTCGGACTGGTGCTCGGAGCCGGAGCGCCCGGTGGCTACCGGCGCGGATCCGGGCTGACAGGTGTGCGCGGGACCACTGTGGCGGCTGACACAGAGCGGGTAGCGTCCGGGTATGGGCAGACAGTGCGCGGTCGTGTGGGATGAATCGGTTCTCGACTACGACCTCGGCGGACGTCATCCGCTGCACCCGATCCGTCTCGATCTGACCATGCGCCTGGCGCGGTCGCTCCGCGTGCTCGACGATGTCGAACCGCTCAAGCCGGAACCGGCCCCGGACGCCGACCTGTTGCGCGTGCACACCCAGGATTACCTCGATGCCGTGCGGGCCGCTCCGGAAGTGGGGGAGGAGATCGGGCACGGTCTGGGCACCGATGACAACCCGATCTTCGAACGGATGCATGATTCTGCGTCGCTGATCGCGGGGGGATCGGTGCTGGCCGCTGAGCAGATCGTGTCCGGTGCCGCCGACCGCGCGGTCACCATCTCGGGCGGGCTGCACCACGCGATGGCCGACCACGCGGCCGGGTTCTGCATCTACAACGATTGCGCCGTAGCGATCGCGTGGATGCTGGCGCAGGGTGTGCAGCGCGTCGCGTACCTGGATCTGGACGTCCACCACGGCGATGGCGTGCAGGCCGCTTTCCAGGACGATCCCCGGGTGCTGACGGTGTCGCTGCACCAGCACCCCTACACGTTATGGCCGGGGACCGGGTTCACCACCGAGGTGGGTGCGGCACCGGCCGACGGCACCGCGGTGAACGTGCCGCTGCCGCCGGGGACCGGAGACGCCGGCTGGCTACGTGCTTTCCACGCGGTCGTCCCGTCGCTGCTGGAGGAGTTCCGGCCCGAGGTGCTGGTCACCCAGTGCGGTGCGGACGCGCACCGGGAGGACCCGCTGGCCGACCTGTCCATGACCGTCGACGGGCAGGCCGCCAGCTACCGCAGTGTCCGCGATCTGGCCGAGCGGTTCGCGGGTGGGAAGTGGCTCGCGCTGGGCGGCGGTGGGTACTCGTTGTTCCGGGTGGTGCCGCGGGCCTGGACCCACCTGCTGGCCACGGCGCTGGACAAGCACGTGGCACCGGAGACCGTGATCCCCGACGACTGGATCGCCCATGCCGCCCGCGTCGGGCACAACGTCGCGCTCCCGTTCTCCCTGGGCGACGAGGGCGACCCGTCGTTCGTACCGTGGACCGGGGTGACCAGTACGCCCGTCGACACCGCGATCCGTGATGCGCGGCACGCGGTGTTCCCGTTGCACGGTCTCGACCCGGCGGACAGCCGTGACTGAGAGGGCTGAAGTGGACGCGACAGAGCAGACCGCCGGTTCGTCCGCGACCGGTCCGCGCAGCGACTACCCCAGCCAGTGGGAAGCCGACGTGGTGCTGACCGACGGCGGGACGGTGCACCTGCGTCCCATCACGCCGGACGACGCGGACAGCGTGCTGGCCTTCCACGCCCGGCTTAGCGACCGCACGCGGTACTTCCGCTATTTCGGGCCCTATCCCCGCATGCCCCAGCGCGACCTCGAACGCTTCACTCAGGTGGACTACCAGAACCGGACCGCGCTGATCGCGCTGCTCGGTGACGACATCGTCGCGGTGGGCCGCTACGACCGGCTGGGCGAGCAGCGCTCGGCGGAGGTCGCGTTCGTGGTCGAGGACCAGCACCAGGGGCGCGGCCTCGGCTCGATCCTGCTCGAACACCTCGCCGCCGCCGCGCGCGAATGCGGGCTGCGCCGGTTCGTCGCCGAGGTGCTCGCGGAGAACTCCGGCATGGTCCGCATCTTCCGGGATGCCGGGTACCAGGTGAGCCGTGCCATGGAGGAAGGCGTCGTGCACCTGGAGTTCGACATCGACCCCACGGAACAGTCCGTGGCGGTCGCGCACGCGCGCGAGCAGGCCGCCGAAGCGCGCAGCGTGCACAACCTGCTGCGCCCCGGATCGGTCGCGGTGATCGGCGCCTCCACCGACCACGCCAAGATCGGGCACGCGGTGCTGACCAACCTGCTGACCGCCGACTTCACCGGGCCGGTCTACCCGGTCAATCCCGAACACCGGTCGGTGCGCGGCGTGCGGGCCTACCGATCCGTGCTCGACATCCCGGACGACGTCGCGTTGGCGGTCGTGGCCATTCCCGCGGCGTCGATCGACGAAGTGCTGGACGCGTGCCTGGCCAAAGGGGTCAAGACCCTGGTCATCGTCAGTTCCGGCTTCAGCGAGACCGGCATCGAGGGGCGCGAGGTCGAACGCGTGATGGTGCGCGCCGCCCGGGTGCACGGCATGCGGGTAGTGGGTCCCAACGCGCTCGGGGTCATCAACACCGACCCCGAGTACCGGCTCAACGCCAGCCTGGCGCCGCAGCTGCCCGAGCAGGGGCGGACCGGCTTCTTCTGCCAATCCGGTGCTCTCGGGGTGGCGATCCTGGACACCGCCACCCAGCGCGGCCTGGGCCTGTCGACCTTCGTGTCCGCGGGCAACCGCGCGGACGTGTCCGGGAACGACCTGCTGCAGTACTGGCAGACCGACCCGGCCACCGATGTGGTGCTGCTGTACCTGGAGTCGTTCGGCAATCCCCGCAAGTTCGCCCGGCTGGCCCGTCGACTCGCCCGCACCAAACCCGTGGTGGTGGTCAAGTCCGGCCGCAACGCGGTGCGTCCCGGGCTGGCGGCCACCTCGGTGCAGATCGACGAAACGAGCGTGCAGGCGCTGTTCGAGCAGTCCGGGGTCATCCGGGTCGAGTCCGTGGCGCAGATGTTCGACACCGCGCTGCTGCTCGCGCACCAGCCGCTGCCCGCGGGCGACCGGATCGCGATCGTGGGCAACTCCTCGGCCCTGGGCATGATCGCGGCCGATGTCGCCCAGGCCCAGGGGCTCCGGCTGATCGACGAACCCGTCGACGTCGGTGCTGCAGCGGGACCGGAGGAGTTCGCCGATGCGGTGCGCGAGGCGGCACTGCGCTCGGACGTCGATGCCCTGGTCACCGTGTTCGTGCCGCCGGTGGCCGTCCCCGGTGCCGCCTATGCGCGGGCGCTGCGCGAAGCGCTGCAGGAAGCCGGGCGCACCCGGTCCGTTCCCGTGGTCACGACCTTCCTCGCCGCGGAAGGAGTGCCGGACGAGCTGGCCGTTCCCGGGCCGGACGGCACCGCGGGAAAGGGGTCGGTGCCGTCCTATCCCAGCCCGGAGCGCGCGGTGCTCGCGCTGGCCCGGGCGAGCCGCTACGCGACGTGGCGCGCAGCCCCGCAAGGCCACTTCGTGCGCCCGGCCGGGGTGGACGAAGCCCGCGCGCAGGACATGGTGCACCAGTGGCTGGAAGCCGGGGCCGAGAGGCTCACCGACGAACAGGCCGTCCGGCTGCTGGGGTGCTACGGGATCGAGCTGCTCGACTTCCGGAAGGTGCACGACGCCGAGGACGCGGTCCGGGCGGCCGAGGAGATCGGGTTCCCGGTCGCGGTGAAGTCGGTCAGCGACCGGCTGCGGCACCGCAGCGACCTGGCCGGGGTGCGCTTGGACCTGACCGGGCCGGATGCCGTGCGCGACGCGTACCAGGACGTCGTGCGGACGGCGGACGTGCCGGACGCCTACATCCAGCGCATGGGTGACCGCGGCACGTCCTGCGTGATCGACCTGCTCGACGACCCGTCGTTCGGCACCCTCGTCTCCTTCGGGTTGTCCGGAGTGGCCAGCGAACTCCTCGGCGACAAGGCGTTTCGGGCACTACCGCTGTCCGATGTGGATGTAGCAGCACTGGTGCGCGCCCCGCGGGCCGCGCCGCTGCTGTCCGGTTACCGCGGGGACCGGCCCGCGGACCTGACCGCGCTCGAAGACCTGGTGCTGCGGGTGGCCACGCTGGCCGAAGACCTGCCGGAGGTCCGCGAGCTCGTCCTGGAACCGGTCATGGCCGGTCCGGACGGAGTGCAGGTCGCCGGAGCGCGGGTCGGCATCGGGCATTCCCCCGCCGCACCGGACAGCGGGCCGCGCAGGCTGCGCTGAGCGCGGTGGCGCCGCGTGGAGCACGGCGCCGACCGGTACGGGTGCCCGCTCAGCAGACCGAATCGGTGGGCTTGGGGACGCCGAGCCCGAACAGCGGGCGCAGCTTCAAGCCGACCCAGGTGCCGATCAGCGCGAGCACGCCCCAGAGCCACCCGTGCGCGGAGAACGAGGCGATCCCGGAGAAGTAGGCCCCGATGTTGCAGCCGTAGGCCAGGCGAGCGCCATAGCCCATCAGCAGACCGCCGATCACCGCCGCCAGCAGAGCCTTGCCCGGGATCCGCTTGTGCAGCACGAACGCTCCGGAGATCGCGGAGGCGACCAGAGCTCCGACGATGATGCCGAAGTTCAGCAGCGACGTCGGGTCGGCCAGCACCGGCTGGGCCAGCTGCTCGGCGTTCTCCCCTTGCCAGTACTCCCAGGACGCCACATCGACGCCGACCGCCTGCAGCGCCTTGGAGCCCCACAGCACGAACGCCGAGGTGATACCCCACGGACTCCCTCGGGTGAGCAGCACCACCGCGTTGAGGACGGCCAACACGATCGCGCCGACCCACAGCGGCCACGCACCGCGCACGATCCGCAGCAGGCCGCGCGAGGTCGCCGGTTTCCCGGCGGGCGGAGCGTTGTGCCGCCGGGACCAGCGCACCGCCGCGTACCCGATCGCGGCGAGTACCAGCAGCTGCACCACCAAGGCGCCGCCGTAGCCGAGTCCGGTGTCCTCGGCCAGCGAGAACGAGCCGACGTTGAGCGCATCCGAGGTCCAGAACGGCGAGGTCAACGCGCCCAGCACCGAACCGCAGATGAAGAAGAACAGCGTCACGACCAGGAGCGTGTTGCCGCCGCCGACGTTGAACAGCGTGCCGGAGGCGCACGCACCGCCCAGCTGCATGCCGATGCCGAACAGCACGGCACCGACCACGAGCCCCAAGCCCAGTGGTTCGACGTTGCCCTCCGGTTGCTCCCCGAAGAACCCGAACCCGCCCGCCAGGATCGGCGCGAACAGGATCGAGGCCGAACCCAGCATGAGGAGGTGGGCGCGGATGCCGTGCGTCTGGCCGACCGAGACCAGTTGGCGCCACGCCGAGGTGAAGCCGAACCGGGAGTGGAACAGCGCCAGGCCGAGCGCCAGACCGAGCGCGGCCAGGATGGCGGCCTGTGCTCCGGCGACCGCACCGGCGGCCCCTACCAGGGCGATCGCTGCCGCCAGGCCGCCCGCGAGCACCGGCCACTGCGGCTTGCTCTGCGGCTCCTCCAGGGGCTCCGCGGGAGCCGCGGTGGACACAGCGGTACCAGACAATTCCTCGCTCCAGTCGTGAGAAGAATGCGCGTCGACGTAACCACGTCCGGCAGCGCCGGTTCCAGCCTGTTCACATCGTGGGAAATGCGCCCCGCCGCGATCGGCAGGGGAGGGCGAGCAACCCGGTGCGGCGGACGTTCCGTCCTGGAGGCATGAGACGCCTGCACACCACAGTGGGCGCAGGAGCCCTGCTCCTCGCACTGGCAGCCTGCGCCCAGCAGCCATCCGAAGGAATCGGCTTCGGCGGGCAACCGCCGGCACCGCAGGGGCCGGTGCAGCCCAAACCCGAGCAGGAGAGAGCGCCCGTGTCCGGGGCCGCGGTCGACGCTTCGGCCCTGCCCGAAGGATACCCGCGCCAGGTGTGGACCCAGGACGGTGAATCCGTGGTCGTCGCCACAGGACAGGAAGGCGGCTGCAGTCACGTCCGGGCCGAACTGGTCGAGCAGACGGATGCCCGCGTCACGCTCGCTCTGATCGAGGAAACCCCGGAGCCGCCCAAGATGTGCACGATGGACCTCCGCTACCCGCCGGTCGCGGTGCGCCTGGACGCGCCGCTGGACCAGCGCCAGGTGGTGCTGGAGCAGCGGGACGTGAAGGTCCCCGCCTGACCGCGGCCGCGCTCCCGGTGCCTGCGGGAGGTGGGGCTCCGACCGGTATCCGGGCGGCCCCGGTGGCGGTGCGGCAGGCACCGCCACCGGGTGCGGCCGCTCAGCGGGCGAACGAGACCTGCAGTGTCGGGGTGGTGGAGTCGGCGAAGAAGTCGGCGCCCTTGTCGTCGACCACGACGAACGCCGGGAAGTCCTCGACCACGATGCGCCAGACAGCTTCCATGCCCAGCTCCGGGTATTCGAGCACCTCGACCTCACGGATGCAGTCCTGCGCCAGCCGCGCAGCGGGACCGCCGATGGAGCCCAGGTAGAAGCCGCCGTGCTCCTGGCAGGACGCGGCGACCTTCGGTGAGCGGTTGCCCTTGGCGAGCATCACCAGCGAGCCGCCCGCCGCTTGGAACTGCTCCACGTAGGAGTCCATCCGGCCCGCTGTCGTCGGCCCGAACGAACCGGACGCGTAGCCCTCCGGCGTCTTGGCCGGTCCGGCGTAGTAGACCGGGTGGTCGCGCAGGTAGTCCGGCATCGGCTCGCCGGTGTCGAGGCGCTCGGCGATCTTGGCGTGCGCGATGTCCCGGGCGACGACGAGCGGACCGGACAGCGAAACCCGGGTCTGCACCGGAAGTTTGCCCAGTTCCGCGCGGATCTCGGACATCGGCCGGTGCAGGTCGATGTGCACCACCTCATCGGACAGCTGCTCGTCGCGCACCTCGGGCAGGTACCGGGCCGGGTCGCGTTCGAGCTGCTCCAGGAAGACGCCCTCCGGGGTGATCTTGGCCTTCGCCTGCCGGTCGGCCGAACAGGACACGGCGACGCCGACGGGCAGCGAGGCGCCGTGTCGTGGCAACCGGACCACGCGCACGTCGTGGCAGAAGTACTTGCCGCCGAACTGGGCGCCGATGCCGAACTGCCGCGTCATGTCCAGCACCTGGGCCTCCAGCTCGACATCCCGCAGCGCGTGTCCGGACGGGGAGCCGGTACGCGGCAACTCGTCGAGGTAGCGGGCAGAGGCGAGTTTGGCCACCTTGAGGTTGTACTCCGCCGACATCCCGCCGACCACGATCGCGAGGTGGTACGGCGGGCAGGCCGCGGTGCCCAGGGAGCGGAGCTTCTCCTCCAGGAAGCGCGCGAGCCGGTTCGGGTTCAGCAGCGCCTTGGTCTCCTGGTACAGGAATGTTTTGTTCGCGCTGCCGCCGCCCTTGGCCAGGTACAGCAGGTCGTAGTGCGGATCGGTTCCGGGAGCGGAGAACAGCTCGACCTGGGCGGGCAGATTGCTGCCCGTGTTGCGCTCCTCCCAGAAATCCAGCGGCGCCATCTGCGAGTACCGCAGGTTCAGCTCCTGGTAGGCGTCGAAGATGCCGCGGGAGATGACCTCCTCGTCCCGGCCGCCGGTGAGCACCGCCTCGGTGCGCTTGCCGACCACGATGGCCGTGCCGGTGTCCTGGCACATGGGTAGCACCCCGCCCGCGGCCACGCAGGCGTTGCGCAGCAGGTCGGTGGCCACGAACCGGTCGTTGGCGCTGGCTTCCGGGTCATCGACGATCGAGCGCAGCTGCGCCAGGTGCGAGGGGCGCAACAGGTGCTGGATGTCCGTGACGGCCGCGCGGGACAGGTGGGTCAGCACCTCCGGATCGACTTCCAGGAAGCGGCGCCCGGCCGCGTCCACAACCCGGATGCCCTCGTCGGTGAGCAACCGGTATTCGGTGGTGTCGGCACCGAGCGGCAGGATCTCGGTGAAATCGAACGTGGTGGTGGTCACGTCGCGGCTCCTTTGCGCGCGTTCGGATACGCGGGAGGCATCATCACACCGCAGCGGGTGCCTGCGAGTCCACGTGCCGCGGTGCGGTGCTGATCACCGGGCGGATGCGGGGCGGGTCTGGCAGCGCACGGGTGCACCTGCAACGCTGGCCCGACGGCGGGCACGCCGCCCGCCCGGCGCCGCAGGTCGCCCGGCCCGGCAGCCGCGAGGTTCGAGGAGGTCACAGGTGTCGACGACGGATCCGGCGGACGTGCTGGGTGGGCTGGTCAACTTCCGCGACCTCGGGGGTCTGCCGATGCGCGGCGGGACGTTCACCGCTCCCGGCGTGCTGTACCGCAGCGATGCGCCGCATGTCGGTGACCGCGCACCGCAGGACGCGCCGGAGTGGCCGCCGGCGGCCGTCGTGGATCTGCGCGACGAGGTGGAGCTGGACGGGGCCCCGCACCCGATGGCCGACGTGGCCGAGGTCCACCAGGTCCCGCTGCTGGAAGACGTGCGGCCCGGTGATTCGGACCGGCCGGACGACCACGAGCTCACGGTGCTGTACCAGGGCATTGTCGACCACGCGGCCAAGAAACTGGTCGAGGTGTTCCGCATCGTGCTCAACGCCGGCGGGCCGGTGCTGATCCACTGCGCCGCGGGCAAGGACCGGACCGGGGTGAGCGCGGCGTTGCTGCTGTCGCTGGTCGAGGTGCGGCGGGATGCCGTGGTCGCCGACTACGTGCGCACGGACGGGAACATGTTCCGCGTGCTGCAGCGGCTGCAGGTGCTGTCCCCGGAGCTGCCGCCGGGCGTGGACGTGGACTCGGTGCGCGAGCTGATGTCGACACCCGCCGAGGCGATCGAGCGGGTGTTGGGCCGGTTCGCCGCGCATCCGGGCGGTGCGGCCGACTGGTTGCGTGGGCACGGGGTGACCGACGAGGAGCTGCAGCGTTGGCGGGAGCGGTTCGCGAGCTGACCGCCTGCGCGCACGACCGGGCCCGCCCCCTGACCTGGGGACGGGCCCGGTGTCGGTCGTGCGGTCGGGTCAGCTGGCGTAGGCGCGCAACCGGTCGGCCCGGTCGCCCTGGCGCAGCTTGGACATGACCTCGCGCTCGATCTGCCGCACGCGCTCCCGGGAGAGCCCGAACGCCTTGCCGATCTGGTCCAGGGTGCGGGCCTGGCCGTCGTCCAAGCCGTAGCGCATCCGGATGACCGCCTGCTCGCGCTCCTCCAGGGTGCCGAGCACCCGGCGCAGGTCGTCCTGCAGGAATCCGGAGATCACCGCGTTCTCCGCGTCGGCGGATTCGGCGTCCTCGATGAAGTCGCCCAGCGGGGCGTCCTCCTCCGCGCCGACCGGCATGTCCAGGCTGACCGGGTCCCGGGAGTGGTCCATCAGGTCCACGACCTTGTCGGCGGTCATCCCGGCCTGCTCGGCCAGTTCCTCGTCGGTGGCCTCGCGGCCGAGCTTCTGGTGCAGGTCCCGCTTGATGCGGGCCAGCTTGTTCACCTGCTCGACGAGGTGCACGGGCAGCCGGATGGTGCGGCTCTGGTCGGCCATGCCGCGGGTGATGGCCTGTCGGATCCACCAGGTCGCGTAGGTGGAGAACTTGAAGCCCTTGGTGTAGTCGAACTTCTCCACCGCGCGGATCAGGCCCAGGTTGCCCTCCTGGATCAGGTCCAGCAGCGGCATGCCGCGGCCGGTGTAGCGCTTCGCCAGGCTGACCACGAGCCGGAGGTTGGCTTCCATCAAGTGGTTCTTGGCCCTGCGGCCGTCGCGGACCACCGCGCTGAGATCCGAGCGGCGCTGCGCGGAGAGGTCTTCCTCGGTGTCGAGCAGGTGCTTGGCGAAGACACCGGCCTCGATGCGCTTGGCGAGGTCGACCTCCTCCTGTGCGGAGAGCAGCGCGGTCCGCCCGATGCCGTTGAGGTAGACGCGCACCAAGTCAGCGGATGGACCCTGGTTGTCCAGGTCCGCCTCGTTGATGGCGGCGTCCGGCTTGGTGATCTGCGGGACGGTCATTGAGCTCCCTCCCTGGCGGGCTGGCTTGGCGGGCGCAATGCGCACTCGCGCACCGTTGCGCGGTGTGCGGGACGCGTAGGCTCGGTTGTAGGCCGAACCCAATCGCCCTTCGGACGGTGAGCGCCCTGCGGACGGTTCGACGCCCAGTGGACGTGGACGCCCGATGGACATGTCTGTCGAAGCTTCGTTACCTGGAAAACGCGCGGGAAGCCGAATTCGTTCCCGAAGCTGCCGACTGGAAGACGTCACCGCGGTCACATCGGTTGCACCGCCGAGTCTGAGGATTCACTGAGAGGGCCCGTTACATTTAAACTTCAAGCAAAAGTGTGAATGGGCCGTCATTGACGCTCTCCACGGCCATCTCCGCTCCGAATACCCCGGTGGACACGCGCGCACCACGTGAACGCAACTCCGCGACGACCGCGTTGACCAGCGGTTCGGCCTTCTCCGGCGGAGCCGCTTCGGTCCACGACGGGCGCCGCCCCTTCCTGGTGGCCCCGTAGAGCGTGAACTGGCTGATCACCAGCAGCGGCGCCCCGGTCGTGGCGCAGGACTCCTCGTTCGGCAGCGCGCGAATCTCGTGCAGTTTGCGCGCCGTTCTGGTTACTTCTTCCGGACCGTCGGAATGCGTTACCCCCAGCAGCACGAGCAGCCCCGGTTCGTCGATCTCGCCGACGACATCACCGGCGACGCGCACCGAGGCCCGAGTGACCCGAGTGACCACTGCTCTCATCGGGACGTCTCCGCCCATTCCGCGGGCAGCACCATTCCGTGCCGGATCAGTTCGCGCAGAACCGGGATCGCGGCGCGGGTCAGTTCTTCGGCGTCCTCGCCCGTGCCGAACGCGAGCAGTTCGAGCACGTCCTCGACCGCGAGGGCGCCCTGCAGCCCGGCCAGCAGCCGAACGCCCAGTTCGTCGATCTCGTGCTGCCAGCCCGGACCGTCGCTGCGGTGCAGCCGGTGCACGAACGGCTCCCAGCCCTCGCCGCCCGGGCGGGACACCTGTTCGAGCAGCGTGCTGTCCGCGGTGACCAGCCGCGCTGCCAGCAGCTGCTCCGGCGAGCCGTTCTCCCGCAGCCAGGACGTGCGGCGCAGCCACTCGTCGGACTCCGGCCCCAGCGGGTCGTCGAACGCGTGCCGCAGGTCCTCGCAGACGACCGACCCCTGGGCGGCGTCGGTGCGGCGCAGCGTCACGAAGCCGAAACCGACCCCGACCACGCCGTTGGTCTCGAACCAGTCCAACCACTCACCGGCCTTGTGCATCCCCGCTGCCGAGTGCGGGTCGTAGCCCGCGTCGCGCAGCCAGGTGCCCACGTACAGCTCCGGCTCGGCCACGTCCCGCTGCACGAACCAGGCGTCCACCCCACCAGGTGGCAGCCAGCCCGCGACCCGGTCGCGCCAGTCCTCGCCCTCGTGGTGCAGCCAGGACGCCAGCAGCTGCCCGGTTCCGCCCGGGTTGAGGAACGCGGGCAGCTGGCGCACGACCAGGGCACTGGCGTCATCGCCGGCCAGACCGGAATCGCGGTAGACGAAGTCGGTGCGTGCAGGCCCCACGACGAACGGCGGGTTGCACACGACGAGGTCGTAGCTGCCGCCGCGGACCGGGTCGAACCACTCGCCCTGGCGCAGGTCGGCCTGCACCCGGTTGAGCCGCAGCGTCGCCGAGGCCAGCGCCAGCGCGCGCTCGGAGACATCGGTGGCGGTGATGTGCTCGGCGTGCGTGCTGGCGTGCAGCGCCTGCACACCGCAGCCGGTGCCGAGGTCCAGCACCGAATCGACCTGCCTGCGGGTGGTGGCGCGGACCAGGCTCAGCGATGCCTGCCCCACGCCGAGCACGTGCTCGGGCCGCACCTGTTGCCCGCCGCGCAGCTCGGTGTCCAGGTCCGACACCACCCACCACGAGTCGTCACCGGTGCCGTGCGGGCGCACGTCCAGCGCTGCGCGCAGCCGGTCTCCGTCCGCGCTGAGCAGCCCGGCGCCGACCGCGTCGTCCACCGGCAGCGGGTGCAGCGCCGCCTCGACCGCTTCGCGGGGCTCGGCCTGGCCGAGCAGGAACAACCGGATCAGGGTGCTGCAGGCGCCCCCGTCCGTGGTGGCGCGCAGCGCGGGGACCGGCTCGCCGCGCCCGAGCGCCGCGTGCGCCTGCGGGCCGAGCAGCTCGACGACACCGTCGGTGTCGTAGCCGGCGGCCAGGAACGCGTCGCGGAGCCGGTCGATGTGCTGGTTGCTGAGGTCTGGAATCACACCGCAGATCCTCACACGCCGCCGCGGGAGGCCGTCGGACTCCGACCGCGTCCGGTGACCTCCGTCAACCCGGTCCCCGGACGCGGTCGGCGGCTCCCGGCGACTCGCGGCGCCGGTTGTGCCAGCATGTCGACATGTCCCGAACGCTGCACCTCACCGGTGACACCGAGGCCGACCGGCTGCTGTCCGACGATGCGTTCGCGCTGCTCATCGGCATGTTGCTGGACCAGCAGATCAGCATGGAGAAGGCGTTCGCCGGACCGCGCGTCCTGGCCGACCGGCTCGGCGGCCTGGATCCGCACGACGTCGCCGCGGCGGACCCGGAATCGTTCGCCGCGACCTGCGCCCAGCAGCCGGCCATCCACCGCTTCCCGGGGTCGATGGCCAAGCGCATCCAGACCCTGGCGCAGTACCTCGTCGAGCACTACGGTGGGCGCACCGAGGCCCTCTGGGCGGATGCGGACGGGCGCGAGCTGCTGCGCAGGCTCAAGGCACTGCCCGGATTCGGGGACCAGAAGGCGCGGATCTTCCTCGCGCTGCTGGGCAAGCAGTGGGGAGTGCGGCCGGACGGGTGGCGCGAGGCCGCGGGGGCCTACGGCGAGACCGACGCGCGCCGCTCCATCGCGGACGTGGTCGACCAGCGGACGCTGGAGGAAGTCCGGGCCTGGAAGAAGGAGCAGAAGGCCGCCGCCAAGGCGGCCAAGGGCTGAGCCGGATCAGGCCGCGGCCGCGCCCGGGGACTGGTAGCGGTCCACGTACTCCTGCTCGGACAGCTCGGCGATCGCGTACATGATCTCGTCGGTGATCGAGCGCAGCACGGGCAGCGAACCCTCCATCCCGGAGTAGCGGCGGAAGTCGAGCGGGTCGCCGAAGCGCACGGTCACCGGATGCGGTCGCGGGACCTTTGCGCCTTCCGGCTGCAGCTTGTCGGTTCCGCGCAGCGCCACCGGAACCACCGGCGCGTCCGTGGCCAGTGCCAGTCGGGCCACCCCGGTTCGGCCGCGGTAGAGCCTGCCGTCCGGAGAGCGGGTGCCCTCGGGGTGGATGCCGAACGCGCCTCCGGAGCGCAGCACGTCCTCGGCGGATTCCAGCGCGGCCATCGCTGCGCGCCCGCGGCCGCGCTGGACGGGGATGGCGCCCAGCGAACCGAACAGCCACCGGGACAGTCCGCCGCGGAGGCCGGTGCCCTGGAAGTACTCGGCCTTGGCCAGGAAGGCCACCCGGCGGGGCACCACTAGCGGGACGATGAAGCTGTCCAGCACCGCGAGGTGGTTCGGTGCCAGGATGACCGGGCCGGTGCGCGGGACCTTGTCCGCGTCGATGATCTCGGGCCGGTACACCGCCCGCGCGGCGCTCCCGACGATCCGCTTGCTCACGGCGTACAGCATCCGTGCCTCCCGCTCGGCGACGACCCCCGGCGAATCTACCGCGCTGAGGTTTCGGCGCAGTGCCGTGCGGGTCAACCTGGGTCGGAGACCCGGCGCGGCCCGGGGTGTCCAGCGAGCGAGCGAGGTGGGAGCATGATTCCCGGAGGTAGCGTCGTGAACACCCCACATCGTGACGACTCCCCGGTGCTGATCACCGAGGCACAGCCGTCCTATGACGATCAGCAGGCGGTGCGCCGCCGCAAGTACGCGATCATGATGTCGTTCCGCATCCCGTGCTTGGTGCTGGCGGCGGTCATCTTCCAGGTGTGGCAGCTGTGGTGGTTGTCGTTGATCGTGCTCGCGGTCTCCATCCCGCTGCCGTGGATGGCGGTGCTCATCGCCAATGACCGCCCGGCGAAGAAGAAGGAGCACGTCAACCGGTTCCGGCGATCGCACCAGGCGGTGGAATCCCGCGGCCACCAGGTGGTCGACGGTTCCTGACCGGTGCGGCCGGGGACATGGCGCGTGCGGTGCGGCATCATGGACAGATGAGCACTACGACGCTGCCGGAAACCGATGTCCGCCCGGAGAGCACCGAGCAGACCAGTGATGACCGCCCCGAGGTCTTCCACTACGTGCAGAAGGACAAGATCACCGAGAGTGCGGTGACCGGGTCCTACGTGGTGGCGTTGTGCGGGGAGGTCTTCCCGGTCACCAAGTCCCCGAAGCCGGGCTCGCCGGTGTGCCCGGACTGCAAGAAGGTCTTCGAGTCGCTGCCGCCCGGCGGTGACGACGACTGACGGTCGCTGCGCACGGAGGGCACGGCGGGGTCAGCCGCCGTGCTGCCGCGCGTTCCGCGACGGCTCGTCTCCGCTGGCCGGCCAGGGGATCCCGGCCGCGCCGCCGGGGTCCGGTTCGCCCGAGCCCTCCGGATCGGGCTGTTCTTCGGTCGTGGACCGCTGCTCCGGTTCCTCGCCCGCCGCGGGTCCGGTGTTCCCGGCGTCGTCCTGCGCACCGCCGGCGCGCCAGGTCTGATACCCGCGCTCGGTGTGCATGCGCTGCGCGATGCGCTTCATCTCCAGCCGCCGCCACCGGCGCCGCTCCCGCCGGGTCAGGCGTGCCGGGTGCATCTCTTGGATCGCGTTGTTGAACTGCGCGCCGATGATCACGGCCATCCCGATGAAGAACCCGAACAGCAGGAAGGCGATCGGCGTGGCCAGCGCGCCGTAGGTGTAGCCGGTGCCCGTCACCCACGCGATGTACAGCCGCAGGCCGATGCTGGAACACAGGAAGACGAGCATCGCCAGCAGCGCCCCCGGGAGTCCGCGGTGCCAGGGGAGTTTGCGCGGCAGCGACACCTTGTACAGCGTCGCCAGCGCCAGCACCAGGAAGACGCCGGTTGCCGGGTAGTAGAAGCCGTGGATGACCCAGGCGGCGTCGTCCCGCAGGTACTCCGGCAGCAGCGTTTGCAGCCACTCCGGTCCGAGCGCCACCACCGGCAGGCCCACGACGGCCAGCACCAGGCACACCAGGTACAGCAGCAGCGCGAACACCCGCTGCCACACGCTGTTGCGCACGAGGTACTGGTCGTAGGCCAGCGTGATCGAATCGACCAGCGAGGCCAGCGCGGACGAACCCGCCCACAGCGACAGCAGGAACCCCACCGAGACGATCTCGCTGCGGCCCTTGGTGAGGATGTCGGCCACCGTCGGACCGATGATCTGGTCGACGACGTTGCCGGTGAACACCGTCCGGGAGAACGCGAGGATGTTGCTGTGCACCGCGTCGACGACACCCGGCCCGAACCAGTCGCCGAGGAAGCCGACGCTGCCGAGCAGCCCGAGCAGCAGCGGCGGCAGGGACAACGCCTGCCAGAAGGCGGCCGAGGCCGACTCGGAGAAGATGTTGTCCCACCACGCCTTGGAGACGGTGCGTCCCACCACCTGCAGCGGTCCGCGGCGTACCGGGGCCTGCTGGGTGGCGACCGAAGTGCGTCCCCGGCGATCTCGCGGACTCGAAGGCTGACCCATGGCACTCACCAGGATGCTTCATGCGTCACAGCCGTGAACGCCGGGATGTGGAACTCGCCGCGTACCTGCTGCGATACCGCCGCGGGCCCGGCCTGGCCACCAGCGCCGCGGAGGTAAGCTGCACGGCGGTCCGCGCGGTGGTGCCGCGCGGGGTCCGCGGGGAGCGCCTCTCCCGTTCGGCAGGGGGAAGAACCAGGGAAGGAGTGGCGAGCCGGCGTGTCCGAAACGCACATCGAGTCCGTTCGTTCCGTGCTCAGCGATCCGTCGAAGGCGCCGTCCCTGCCGCTGCGTTCGTGGCAGCGGCGCGCGTTGACCAAGTACTTGTCCTCGCGGCCGAAGGACTTCCTGGCGGTGGCGACGCCGGGATCGGGGAAGACGACCTTCGGTCTGCGGGTGGCCGCCGAACTGCTGGCCGACCGCACCGTGGAGGCGGTCACCGTCATCGCGCCCACCGAGCACCTCAAGCACCAGTGGGCCCTGGCAGCCGCGGGTGCCGGCATTCCGCTGGATCCGGACTTCCGCAACGCCGACGGCGCGACCTCGCCCGACTACCGGGGCGTGGTGGTGACCTACGCGCAGGTCGCCGCGCACCCGACGCTGCACCGGGTGCGCACCGAGCGGCGCAAGACGCTGGTGATCCTGGACGAGATCCACCACTCCGGCGACGCCAAGTCCTGGGGCGATGCCGTCCGGGAAGCGTTCACGCCGGCGGCGCGGCGGCTGGGCCTGACCGGGACGCCGTTCCGCAGCGACGACACGCCCATCCCGTTCGTGTCCTACGAGCCCGATGCCGACGGGTCGATGCGCAGCCGGGCGGACCAGTCCTACAACTACTCGGACGCGCTGCGCGACGGTGTCGTGCGCCCCGTGGTGTTCCTGGCCTATTCCGGGGAGGCGCGCTGGCGCACCAGCGCCGGCGACGAGTTCAGCGCGCGCCTCGGTGAGCCGCTGACCGCCGAGCAGACCACGCGGGCCTGGCGCACCGCGCTGGACCCGGCCGGGGAGTGGATCCCCTCGGTGCTGCAGGCGGCCAACACGCGGCTGACCCAGCTGCGCAAGGACGGTATGCCTGATGCCGGGGGGCTGGTGATCGCCTCGGACCACGTCACCGCCAAGTCCTACGCGAAGACCCTGCAGCGCATCTCCGGCGAGGAACCGGTGGTGGTGCTCTCCGACGACCCGAAGGCATCCGGGCGGATCGCCGAGTTCGCCGAGTCGGACGCGCGCTGGATGGTGGCGGTGCGGATGGTGTCCGAAGGTGTGGACGTCCCGCGGCTGGCGGTCGGCGTGTACGCGACCAGCGCCTCGACCCCGCTGTTCTTCGCGCAGGCCATCGGCCGGTTCGTCCGGTCGCGGCGGCCGGGGGAAACGGCGAGCATCTTCCTGCCCAGCGTTCCGGTCCTGTTGCAGCTGGCCAGCGAACTGGAAACCGAGCGCGACCACGTGCTGGGCAAACCGCACCGGGAGAAGGATGGCTGGGACGACGAGCTGCTGGCCGAGGCCAACGCGCGGCGCGACGAGCCGGGCGAGGAGGAGAAGGCCTACACCGCGCTGGGTGCCGATGCCGAGCTCGACCAGGTCATCTACGACGGATCGTCCTTCGGCACGGCCGCGTTCAGCACCACCGAGGAGGAGCAGGACTACCTCGGGTTGCCCGGTCTGCTGGAGCCGGACCAGGTCCGCGCCCTGCTGCGCCAGCGCCAGGAGCAGCAGCTGGAGGACGTGGGCAAGCGCGAGGAAGCGGACAAGGCCCAGAAAGCGGACAAGAAGGCGGCCGAAGCCGCCGAGCAGGAGTCCGCCCGGCCGCAGAGCGTCCAGGAGCGGCTGCACAAGCTGCGCAAGGAACTCAACACCCTGGTCTCGCTGCACCACCACCGGACCAGGAAGCCGCACGGCAAGATCTACAACGAGTTGCAGCGCAGTTGCGGCGGGCCGCCCACGGCCATGGCCACGGCCGAACAGCTCGAAGAGCGGATCGCGACGCTGCGTTCCTGGTGACGCTCTTCCTGGTCACACCGCGGACCGCGGTGTCCGCAGTGCCGGCCGCGGAACGCCGAATGCCCCGCGGAGCAGGTGCTCCGCGGGGCATTCGGGTCGAACAGGGTCTACTGCTCAGAGCTCAGTGCTCTCGTCCTCCTGCAGGTCGGCCTCGGCTTCCCGCAGACCGGCCTGGTACTCGCGGGCGTGGTGCCCGCAGAACAGCAGCTCCCCACCGGACTGCAGTACGGCGCGAAGCTTTGCAGCGGCCCCGCAGCGGTCGCAGCGGTCGGCGGCGGTCAGCTCGGGGCGGGTGAGCGTTCCCGGCATCGTGATCTCCCTCCGTCCCGGCGTCGGAATCGTCCCGACGCCCTCGATCCGGCTACGACCACCGGTGGCCGGCTGGCTGCACGGGTCGGTGCTCGTTGGCTCTACTCTTCCAGACGCATGGAGCGGAGTCAGTGTTCCCGCGCCGGACAGCGACAGTCGTCACGTCGAAGTACCCGGTTGCCGCAGTCCGGTTGCGCACCGTGTCGTTTGCCTGTCCAGTACCGTGTTCAGTCGCTGGACCAGGGAAAACGTAGGGGCTCGGATTGCGCCGGGCGGCGGAGCGTGCCGCGCTCCGGGTGCGGGTGGCCGCTCGGTTCCGGGTGTTCCGCTGCGAGCGAACTGGCTCCCGCATCCCGCCGAGCGGGACGGTGGCGGCGTGCGATGTGGTCTGCATCACCGTGGACGCCGCCGAAGTCGGTGCGCCCCAATCGAGATCGCGCGTCGATGCCGTCGTGCGGGCCGCGGAAGTCGCCCTGCACATCGAAGCTGCTCCCGCGGAACACGGCGGGTCCGACGAACACCGCACCGGAGAACGTGGCGAACCGGGCGCAGCAGCGGATGAACGTGAACGTGGTCAACGTCGCTCCGGTGAGGTTGAGCCGCACATCGGCCCAGAACGAGTCGGCGTCCTCGGCGCGCAGGTGCGTGGTGAGCACCTGCTGGGCGCTCTCCCGCACCTGCTGCTCCTGCCGGGACTCGGCACCGGTCCCGTGCGGGTCGAACGGCATCCGCAGGTAGGCGCACAGCGGATCGACGATGGTCCGGCGGTGTTGCGGGTAGGTCTGGGCGAGGCGCTCCAGCGCGAAAATCCCGGCCAGCCGCACCGGTGCCTTGTCGTTGCCGAGCTGTTCGGCGGCCTTGCCGTACAACTCGGTGACCCGGGCCTCGGTCGAGTCGTGGTCCTTCTGCGCCAGGTCGAGCTCGGTGGTTCGCTGGCGCCGGGCGGTCAGCAGCAGCCCCGCGGCACCGCCACCGCCGACGACGATGGTCAGTGCCGTGCGGATGATGTCCAGCCGCACCGACGGTTCCGCCCGGCCTGCGCTCAGCGCCAGCCACAGCGCCGTGATCGACCCGGCCGCCAGGACCAGCAGGCCCACGGCCCGCCACACGATCACCCGGGTGCTGAGCACGGCGTGCTCGTCGGAGCCCTTCGCGCGCGTCACAGCAACGCATGATCGCACGCGGCGGGTGGGTGCCGTGCCGCGTGCCGAACATCGTGCGGACGCGAAAACGCCCGGCCCGACGGAGAAGTCGGACCGGGCGCTCCACCGCGCAGCGCGCGGATCAATCCAGGTAGTCGCGCAGCACCTGCGAGCGGGACGGATGCCGCAGCTTCGACATCGTCTTGGACTCGATCTGCCGGATCCGCTCCCGGGTGACCCCGTAGACCTGGCCGATCTCGTCGAGCGTGCGGGGCTGGCCGTCGGTGAGCCCGAAGCGGAGCCGCACCACACCGGCCTCGCGCTCGGACAGCGTGGCCAGCACCGACTGCAGCTGGTCCTGCAGCAGCGTGAACGACACGGCGTCGACGGCGACAACCGCCTCGGAGTCCTCGATGAAGTCACCGAGCTGGCTGTCGCCCTCGTCGCCGATGGTCTGGTCCAGCGAGATGGGCTCCCGGGCGTACTGCTGGATCTCCAGCACCTTCTCCGGGGTGATGTCCATCTCCTTGGCGAGCTCCTCGGGCGTGGGCTCGCGGCCCAGGTCCTGCAGCAGCTCACGCTGGATGCGGCCGAGCTTGTTGATGACCTCGACCATGTGGACCGGTATACGGATCGTGCGCGCCTGATCGGCCATCGCACGGGTGATCGCCTGCCGGATCCACCAGGTCGCGTAGGTGGAGAACTTGTAGCCCTTGGTGTAGTCGAACTTCTCCACCGCGCGGATCAGGCCCAGGTTGCCCTCCTGGATCAGGTCCAAGAACGCCATGCCGCGGCCGGTGTAGCGCTTGGCGAGGCTGACCACGAGCCGGAGGTTGGCTTCCAGCAGGTGGTTCTTGGCCCGCTCGCCGTCCCGGGTGATCCAGCGGAGGTCGCGCCGCATCTGGGTGGCCAGCTGCTCGCCGGCCTCCTCGACCTGGCGCAGCCGCTCGGCGGCGTAGAGCCCGGCCTCGATGCGCTTGGCCAGTTCGACCTCTTCCTCGGCGTTGAGCAGAGCGACCTTGCCGATCTGCTTGAGGTAGGCCCGGACCGAGTCGGCCGAAGCGGTGAGCTCGGCGTCCTTGCGAGCCTGCCGGAGTGCCTCGGACTCCTCTTCGTCCCAGACGAAGTCGGCGTCCTTGGTGTCCTCCTCCGGGACGGGCTCCTCGGGGATCTCCACCTCGACGTCGGCCAGATCGCCGACGTCCGGGGAGGTCAGGTCGGTCTCGATCGGTTCGTCGATCTCCAGGCTCTCGCCGGTCTCTGCGTTCTTGGCCGACTTCTTCCCGGAAGCCTTGGTGCCCTTCTTGGCCGCCGTCTTGCCGGCGGTCTTGCGGGTCTGCTTCGCACCTGCCGAGCTGTTGTCCGCGGCGGTCGGCTGGCCCTCGGCTTGCGCCGCTGCGGCCGCCTCCGCTTCGGGAGCGGTCGCCGACTGGGCCGACTGGGACTGGGCACCGCCGGAGGTTGCAGCGGAGCTGGAGCGTCGGGTTGCGGTTTCTGCGGCTGCCACGTACGCCCTTTCGCGACGGTCGATCAGGGCTGGCCGGGGGCGCGAAACCTCGGCCGCCAAAGGTCGGGGACGACCCACTGGTCCGGTCCCCGTCAACTCCGGTGGCAACGCGCTGGCGCCCCGGATACGAGGGATCGAATCAACTGGGCCGCGTTCCATTGTAACTGCGCTTTCCGAGTGCGGTTCCGCTGCAAGGTGGAGTCCGCGTGCCCCGGTGCTTGCCGACCCCCGTCCGGATCAGGTGTTTTCCCTGCTCGCAGCGGCTGTGGCCACCCCGACAATGCCCGCGTCGTTCTTCAGCCCGGCAGCCACCACCGGAGTACGCGTGTCGAGCAGCGGGATCCACCTGCTGCCCTTCCGGCTGACCCCGCCGCCCGCGATGATCAGGTCGGGCCAGAGGAACTGCTCCAGGGCCTGGACGTAGCGGCTGACCCGGGGGGCCCACTCCTCGTAGGAGAGGTCCAGACCGTCCTTGACCGAGGCGGCGGCCTGCGTCTCCGCGTCGTGCCCGTCGACCTCGATGTGCCCGAACTCGGTGTTCGGCACGAGCTTGCCGTCCACGAACGTGGCGCTGCCGATCCCGGTGCCGAAGGTGAGCACCACGACCAGCCCGTCGTGCCCGTATCCGGCCCCGGCGCGCATCTCGGCGATCCCGGCCGCGTCGGCGTCGTTGAGCACCAGGACGTCCGCGCGGTCGATGCCGAGCCGCTCGGCGAACAACCCCTGTGCGTCGGTGCCGATCCAGCTCTTGTCCACGTTGGCGGCCGTGTGCGCCACGCCGTCCTTGACCACGCACGGCAGCGTGACGCCGACCGGGCCGGTCCACGCGAACTTCTCGGTGATCTCGGCGACCGCGTCGGCGACCGCGTCGGGCGTGGAGGGCTGGGGCGTGGGGATCCGCATCCGCTCCTCGGCCAGCGCCCCGCCGTCGATGTCGACCGGACATCCCTTGATGCCCGACCCGCCGATGTCCACGCCGAAACCGCGGGCAGTGCCCATGGCTGAGTCCTTCCTTTTCGATTCAGACCGAGGTGTGCAGACCCTAACCGGGTTGTGTTGCGATGTGCGCGTGGGATGGGACGTGCAGCAAACAGCGGAAACCCTGCGTGCAATCGCAGTACGGATCTCGGGTGAGGCGGCCGAACTGGCGCTCACGGTGCGTGCTGAATCGATCGGCGAGGTGGGCACCAAGAGCACCGAGACCGATGTGGTGACCGCCGGCGACCGCGCGGTCGAGCGGCTGGTGCGGGACCGCCTCGCGGAGCATCGGCCTGGCGAGTCCGTGCTCGGCGAGGAGGAGGGCGGCGCGAACGCCCTCGATGGCCTGCGCTGGGTCGTGGATCCGATCGATGGCACGGTGAACTACCTGTACGGCTATCCCTGGTACGCCGTGTCGCTGGCCGCGCAGATCGACGGGCGTTCGGTCGCGGGAGCTGTAGTGGAGCCGGTCTCCGGCCGCGTGTTCAGCGCCGCCGCCGGGCAGGGGGCCTACCTCGACGGCAGCGCGCTGCGGGTGTCCGGTTCCGATCGGCTCGACCTCGCCCTCATCGGTACCGGATTCGCCTATGCAGCGCAACGACGTGCCGCCCAGGCCGAGGCGGTGTCCGGGCTGCTCGGGCGGGTGCGCGACATCCGGCGCAGCGGTGCCGCGTCGCTGGACCTGTGCGCGGTGGCCGCGGGCTGGCTGGACGGCTTCTACGAGATCGGGCTCAACCGGTGGGACTGGGCGGCGGGCGCGCTCATCGCCGCCGAAGCAGGTGCCGACGTTCGGTTGCCCGGTGAGCAGGACCCGGATGGGCTGGGGCGGCAGGCGCTGGTGTGCGCCGCGCCCGGTGTGTCCGGGGCGTTGACCGAGGCGTTGCAGGAGGTGCGCGCCGGGGAGGTGTGAGCCTCCCCGGCGGCCGGTCAGCAGTGCACGTCGCGTGCCGTGGCCATCATGTCGTTGCTGATCTTCGGTGGCGTGATGCCCTCGGCCGTGCCGTCCTGCTGGTCGCGTTCCGGGACCCAGTTCTGCAGCTCCTGCAGGACCTGCTTGGCCTCTTGGGTGGTCTTGATGTCGTCGAAGTCCGCGCCCAGGGCGAAATCCACTCCGGCGTCCGGTCGCTCGTCCCGGACGAGCTGCGCGCACGGCGCGATCAGGCTCATGGTGCGGGCTGCGCTCGCGCCGGCGTCGCCGTAGCGGATCTGGCCGTGGCAGCGCAGGTCGTAGTTGACGTAGACCGGGTCGTCGTCGGCACCCGCGGGGGCGAAGCCCAGGGTGCTCAGCTCGTCGCTGACCAGCGTGGCCTGGCGCGATTCGCCGTTGCCGTTGAGCACCCGCACCGGGATGTCCTGCGGGGGAACCGGATTCGTGCGGTCGAGCGCGTCGCGGGCGAGCATCTGGCCGATGGGCTGCTGCGTGCCCTGCGTGGCCCCTGCGCGCGGCGGGGACGGTGGTGCGCACCGGGTGGCGGTCTCGATGTCCTCGACCGAATCGAACACGTTCGTCCACACGACCCCGGACAAGCCCACCAGCGCCACCAGCACGATGAGCGCGGGTATCGGGCGGCGGCGCCGGTACCGGGGGCCCTGTCGGCCTCTCCTAGCGCTCACGGCTGACACGTGTCCTGCCCCTCCCTGGCTGCCTGCGCCTGCGCGCGGACGACGCCCGCTGCGCCTCAGCCTAGGGGTTCCGCGCGGACGGCGCGGTGGGCGAGCCCGGACTGTTTCGCACTTGTTGCGGACCCCGGACCTGATCGATGACGCGGCGGAATCACCAGCGCACTGCGCCGGGAGCGGGACGGGGGAGTCCGGTGGTGCGAGCGGGGCGGTTCGGTGCGGCGCGGGCCGCTTCCGCCGCAGGGTGCAACGAACACCACACAACCAGGTGACCTGGTGCGCGCGGAGGAACGCCATGAGCTACCCTCTCGGCGCCTCAGCCAGTGCCGGAATGAGGCAATTCGCTCACCACGGGGGAAGTCAGGCACGTTGCTAGGGAGACCACGATCACTCTGCTCGCGGGCACAAATTCGGGTCCTGGAACGTTGACCAGCGGCACACCTATTGCAGTCTCCACTAACGCAGGGGTGAATCACGATGGCGACCGACTACGATGCTCCGCGCCGCGAGTCCGATGACCTCGCCGAGGACTCGTTGGAGGAGCTGAAGGCGCGGCGCAACGATGCGCAATCCGGGGTCGTCGACGAGGACGAAGGGGCGATCGCCGAGAACTACGAGCTGCCCGGTGCGGACCTGTCCGGTGAAGAGATGACCGTGAAGGTCCTGCCGAAGCAGGCGGACGAGTTCACGTGTTCGAGCTGCTTCCTGGTGCACCACCGCAGCCGCCTCGCCGAGACCCGCAACGGCCAGTTCGTCTGCCGCGACTGCGCTGCGTGAGGCAGCAGGCCCAGCCGGAGGGGCGGGCCGCGTCGGCGACACCGGAAGTCCGCAGCTCGGACCGCGCCGGGACCCGCAACCCACTGGGCACACGCGTTCGCGTGTGCCCAGTCGCTTTTCCGCAGCAGCGCCTGCCGGGCGGGTTCAGCCCTGGCGCAGGATCTCGGCCAGCTGCTCCGGGCGGCGCGTGCTGATCACCCAGTACGGCGTCGGATCGTTCTCGTCGTCCAGCCACACCCGCACGCCCGTGCTGATCCACGGCCGGTGCCGCACGAACGCCGCCGGGTCCAGGTCGGGGCCCAGCGCCCGCCGCTTCTCCGCGGCGGTGACCACTTCCGCATCGGCGATGAACCGCAGCGGCACGTGCGCATCCCCCGCTCGGAACTCGCCGTCGGCGACCTCGACCTTGGTGCGGCCCAGCGAGATGGGGACCGCGATCGCCACCGGGACGAGCAGCACGTAGGGCAGCCAGGCGCGCACGCCCGGGTAGCCCATGTGGACTTCGGCGGCCAGCAGGACGGCCGCGATCAGCGGCAGCGGCCAGGTCCACCACGAGGAGTACAAGCGCTCGCGGAACGCCGGGTGCTCGACACTGTTCGCCTGACCGGGGGTGTCCCGGGGACGGCTGGCTGCTTCTGCGCTCTCGGACACGCCTTCAGGGTAGTCTCGCCGCCCGTGTCGAACGTGAAGGTGCTGCTGGCCCGAATCGATCCCGATGTGGAACTGCCCTCCTACGCCGAACCCGGCGACGCCGGCGCCGACCTGGTCACCACCTCCGACCTGGTGCTGCAGCCCGGGGAGCGCGCGCTGGTGGGGACCGGGGTAGCGGTGGCGCTGCCACCCGGGTACGCCGGTTTCGTGCACCCGAGGTCGGGTCTGGCCGCCCGGTCCGGGCTGAGCGTGGTCAACGCGCCCGGCACCATCGACAGCGGGTACCGCGGTGAGATCAAGGTGTGCCTGATCAACCACGACCGGCGGGAACCGCTGGCGCTGCGGCGCGGCGACCGGATCGCGCAGCTCGTGGTGCAGCGAGTCGAGCACGCCGAATTCCACGAGGTCGAGGAGTTGCCGGACTCGCAGCGGGGAACCGGGGGATACGGTTCCACCGGGGGGCACGAAGTGCTGGCGGCTCCGGGGGATTCCGGGGCCGGTCACAGGACGGAGGTCTGACGGGATGTTCGGATTGGGGCGTCGGCGCGCCGCCAAGGCCGCCGAGGACGAGCTGTACGCGGACGAGGCCGATCCCGCGGAGCAGCAGGGTCCCTTCGACGCGGGCGAGGCACCCGACGACGGGGTCGAGCGGCTCGACCTCGGATCCGTGCGGGTGCCGGTGCCGGACGGGGGGCAGCTGCAGGTCGAGGTCGACCCGGCGGGTCCGGTGCGGGCGGTGCACATGGTCACCGGCGTGGGCAGGCTGACGGTCAGCGCCTTCGCCGCACCGCGCAGCGGCGGCCTGTGGTCCGACGTGCGCGACGAGCTCGCCGACCAGCTGCGCAAGGACGGTGCCCAGGTGCACACCGAGGGCGGCGACTGGGGTGCGGAACTGGTCGCCGATTCGCCCAAGGCCGCGCTGCGGTTCGTCGGGGTGGACGGTCCGCGCTGGCTGCTCCGCGGTGTGGCGGCCGGTCCGTCGGACAACGCCGCCGCCTGCGCCGATCTGCTCTACCAGGTGCTGGACAAGACGGTGGTGGTCCGTGGCGAGGACCCGATGCCGGTGCGCACTCCGCTGCCGATCCAGCTGCCGGACGAGATCATGCAGCACATCCAGCAGGCCCAGGAGCAGCAGGAGCAGTCCGGCGCGGGCAGCCAGACCGGCTGAGGCCGCACCGGCCCCGACCGGATGTGCTCCGATCGTGCGATCCCGACTTGCGTTCCGCTCCCGGAGCGGGACCGGCCGGGTGCTGCCGGGCTAGGGTGGTGACCGTACGGCCGCGGAGCACATCGCGGATCCGGGCGCCGGAGGTGCCGGGAGCCGGTGTCGGGTCCCAGCCCGTGCCGCCGGTGTGCCGCCGAGGATCGCGGTACCGGTGTTCGTCGATCGCACGGTGCTGCCGCCGTGCCGCCCACATCCCCTACGACGAGTTGCAGATCACCGCATGAGCGAACGCGACGCAGCCGACGGGTCCGAGCACGAGGACACCGGCGCGCAGCAGGACACGCCCCGCAAGCGGGTCATCGACCCGGACCAGACGCTCCTCGACCAGATGGGCGGTGTGCTCGGGCTCGTCTACTCCACTGTCCCGGTGATCGTGTTCGTGGTCGTCAGCTCCTTCGCCGGGCTGATGCCCGCGGTGTGGTCGGCGATCGGGATCACGGTGGCGATCGGCGTGTTCCGCGTCGTCCGGCGCGAACCGCTGCAGCCGGTGGTCTCCGGGGTGCTCGTGGTCGCGGTGTGCGCGCTGTTCGCCTACCGCTCCGGTGAGACGAAGGACTTCTTCCTGCTCGGCATCTGGACCAGCCTCATCTACGGCGGGGTCTTCCTGGTGTCGGTGCTGGCGCGATGGCCGCTGATCGGCGTGGTCTGGTCGCTGCTGAAGAGCCAGGGGTCCGGGTGGCGCAAGCAACCCGCCGCCCTGCACGCCTACGACATCGCCACCCTGTCCTGGACCGCGGTGTTCGCCGCGAAGTGGATCGTGCAGCGCTGGCTCTACGACGGTGACCACACCGGATGGCTGGCCTTCGCGCGGATCGTCATGGGTTACCCGCTGACCGCGGTGGCCCTGCTGGTCACCATCTGGGCGATCCGCCGCGCGGACAAGCTCGTCACGCGGACCGCCGCCGAGGCCGACGCCGCTCCGGCGAACCCCTCGCCGAACTGAAGGCGCGGGCCCGCTCCGCGGTTTCCCGCTGCGCAACCCGCTGTGCCGGCCGGCGCGGCCCCGTGACACCTTGGACTGCTCAAGCGCGGGCGCAGCAAGCGGACCGCGGCCGCGCCCGGGACGACCCGGCGCGGGTCGGCAGCAACGGGCGAGGAGAACGAAGCGGTGACCGACAAGCCGGATTGGACCGGTAGCAGGCTGCGGGTCGAGATCGGGCCGGTGGCGCACGGCGGGCACTGCGTGGCCCGCCACGAGGGCCGGGTCGTGTTCGTCCGGCATGCGCTGCCGGGCGAGGAAGTCGTGGCCGAGGTCACCGAGGACCCGGGCGGTGGGTTCTGCCGCGCCGATGCGGTGGAGGTGCTCCGCGCGGCCGAGGGGCGGGTCGAGCCGCCCTGCCCGCTGGCGGACATCTCCCGCGGACCGGACCGGTGCGGTGGCTGCGACTGGCAGCACGCCACGGGCGAGGTGCAGCGCGAGCTCAAATCGGCGGTGGTGACCGAGCAGCTGCAGCGCCTGGCGGGTCTCGACTGGCCGGTGCAGGTCCGGGAACTGCCGGGCGGTCTGCTGCGCTGGCGCTCCCGGGCACGCCTGGTGGCCGACCCGTCGGGGCGTGCCGGGTTCCGCGCGCACCGCAGCCACCGGGTGATCCCGGCCGAGGACTGCCCGATCACCGAGCACGCGGCGGTCGACGCTGTCACGTCCCGCCGGTGGCGACCCGGTACGGAGATCTCCACCGCGGCGGATTCCGCGGGTGAGGTGCACGTGGCCGCGACCGACCGCAGGCCCCGGCGCCGCGGCGCCGCCCCGGTGTCCCGCACGGTCAGCGGCAGCGGGGTGGCCCGCGAAGTCGTGGCGGACCGGTCGTTCGACGTGGCCGCCCAGGGGTTTTGGCAGGTGCACCGGGCGGCGCCGGAAACGTTCAGCGAGGTCGTGGCCCGGTTCGCGGCCGTTCCGGACGGCGGGGTCGCCTGGGACCTG
The DNA here is from genome assembly GCF_015209505.1 of Saccharopolyspora montiporae. Lineage (GTDB taxonomy): Bacteria > Actinomycetota > Actinomycetes > Mycobacteriales > Pseudonocardiaceae > Saccharopolyspora > Saccharopolyspora montiporae. The sequence continues at coordinate 95,921 of NZ_JADEYC010000002.1, read as the reverse complement.
TACGGCGGTGTCGGCCTGTTCGCGGCCGCGCTGGCGGAGCAGACCGGTCCGGACGGGCACGTCCTGCTGGTGGAGTCTTCGCGTGGGGCGGTGGCCGATGCGCAGGAGAACCTGGGCGATCTGGCGCAGGTCGCCTGCCTGGCGGGCAAGGTCGAGCGGATGCTCGGCGACGACACGCTGTCCGATCCGGACGTCGTGGTGCTGGACCCGCCGCGGAAGGGCGCGGGCCGCGAGGTGGTGTCCGCGATCACCGACCGCCGACCCTCCCGCATCGTGCACGTCGCCTGCGATCCGGCGGCGCTGGCGCGCGATGTCGGCCTGTACGGCGACCGCGGGTACCGGATGACGGCGCTGGAGGCCTACGACGCGTTCCCGATGACGCAGCACATCGAGTCCATCGCGCTGCTCGAACCGGCCGGGTGACCGAGCCCGTCGAGAAGGTGCTTCCGGCGCCACCGCGACGGTGATCGATTCTGCCGGTTCTCCGGGACGTCCGTCGTGCTGCGATGGTTGGATGCCTGCGGTCGACGCAGCACGAGGGGGATGTCATGTGGTTGCCCGGATTGCCCGAACCCGTCGAACCTGCCGCACGTCAGGTTGTGGAACAGCGGTGGCGCAGCGCGCAGCGGTGGGTTCTCGGATGTACCGCGTTCTACGTGCTGCTGATTGCGGCCGGAACGTTCGTGTCGGTCGAGATGTGGAGTTGGCTCGGTGCGTTCGCCGAGCTCGACATGCCGGCCTCGCCGCTCGGGTTCGGGATCGCGGCTCCCCTCGGGTACGGCGTGGTGGCGTTGCTGCTCGGTACGTTCCTGATCCGCGGCAAGCGCGCCCGCCGGCCCGCCCGCTGGCGGACGATCGGGTTCGTCACCGGCATTCCGATGGCTCTGGGGCCGGGTGCCGCGCTCGCCCTGGTCCTGGGGCCTGCGGCCATGTTCGGCTTCGTCGGGATCGTGGTGCTGGCCATGTGGCTGCTGCACAAGGCCGGTCGGTGCGTGCTGCATCCGCTCGTCGCCGAATTGGGCCTGTCACCGATCCACGTCCAACTGCCGCTGCGGTTGACGAGGACCACGGCGAACAAGCGCAACATCGTGACGGTGGACGAACACGGTCTGGAGTTGTCGGTGGGATCGGGCAGCCTGGGTCAGACGAGGCACGCACTGCGCAACAGCGTGCCGCTTCCCGAGGTCCAGGATGTGCGGACGGCTCCCGCGGCGGGCACCGAACCGCTGTGGCCGGGTTTCCCGCCGACGCGTGGGGTGTTCGCCCCGGCGGGACAGGAGGTGGTGTGGGTGCGCACCGAGCGCGGCGACTGGGTCGTGCCGGTGGACGTGCCGCGGGAGTTCGCGGAGGTGTTGCGCCGCAGGATCCGCTGGGCCGCGCACAGCCCGCGCACCCCGATCTGAGCACGGCACGCGCGGCGGGAATGGGTGTCCGAGAACGGAGTTCGTGATGTGGTTGCCGAAGTTGCCGGAGCCGGTTGACGGTTCGGCACGCGCGGATCTGGAGCAGCGGTGGGGCCGGGCGCGGCGTTGGGTGTTGCTGTGCACGCTCTTCTTCGTTGCACTGACCGCGACCGTTGTGGTGCTGGTCTCGCTGCGACTGTCTTGGAGCGCCCAAGACCTACCCGTTCTTGGGTCGAAACAGCGTGGGCTCGGGCGCATCGGCTTGGGAGTTCCGCTTGGCCTGTGCGTGGTGGGGTGGGCGCTGGGGCTGGTGACAACCAGCGGCAAACGACTGCTGAACCCCGAACTGTGGGTCCTGGGTGCCGCCGCGAGCGGTGCCTTTCTCGGCTGGGGGCTGCACAACGCGTTCGGTGTGGTTTTCGAGCGGGTGCCTTCTTGGCTGGGGGGTTTGATGATCGTGGCGCCCGCGGTGATTTCGGCGGTGCTCGTTGGGCGTGCTTCTCATGTCTTGACCCGTCCGTTCTTCGGTGCCCTCGGCGGTTCGGGTATCCGGGTTGCGGTGCGGTTGCGCACGGCGACGGCGAAGTTCTGGACCGAGGATTGCGCCTGGTTGGAAGCCGATGAGCTGACGATCAAGGTCGCGTCCGCGAAGTCGGGATCCGGTGCTTCGGAGGAATCGACGCGCCAGGTGAAGTTGTCGTACGTGCTGGATGTGCGGACGGCGTCGGCTGCGGGGGATGAGCGGTTGTGGCCGGGTTTGGATGATGCGCGGGGTGTGTTCCCGCGGCCTGGGCAGGGTTTGGTCGTGGTGCGCACCCAGCGCGCGGAGTACAAGCTGCCGGTGGATGAGCCGCGGGAGTTCGCGCGTGCGGTGTGGTTGCGCAAGCAGATGACACCGCAGCTGGTGGCGGACTAGGTCATGCTGGAGTGCAGAGAACGTATTTGTGCCGCGAATGGCCCCGGCATGCACTGTTGTCTGGGGCGATTCGCGGTTTTTCAGCTTATCCCGGGGTTCTCCGGAAGGTTAAGCTCGTCCGAGTCGGGCAGTGAAACGTCCTCCGGAGCGGTTGCCGCGGCTTCGTCGTCTGCGTTGACCATCGTGGGGCCGGCATCCGAGGCGATCGCGTCGGCAGCCTGACCGCCAGGGGTGCTGGAGTCCGGGATCCCGCCGTTGAGGTCGTGAGTATTGCCCAGAACCCCGCCAGGGACACCGCTGACCGCGCCGGCCAGCAAGGAATCGGGCTCCTGATCGTTGCCCTGGAGCTCGTTGTTGATGCCTGCGCCGAGCGATCCTTCCAACGCGCCCTTACCCGCTCCGTACGCGGCTGCCTGGGTGAATTCCTTCGCCCCGGCGCCGGCCACGGGAGCCGGGCCGGACAGGGAACCGACGGCGCCACCCGCGATCCCCGCCGCGACACCGGATTTTGCCGCAGCGCCGGTCTTTTCACCGTCCCAGTTGTCCCGGTTACCGGACAGCATCTGCCCGCCCTGGATCGCCGCGTCGACGCCGACGTTGAGCCCGACGTTGACGACGATGCTCTGCGCGATGTTCTTCGCGATCGTCGCGAGCAGCTGCTGGATGATCTGCTTCACCGTCAGCTGCGTCGCCGCTTGGGCGACCGGGATGCCCGCGGTGCTGCCGCCGACGGTCGCCGCTGCTGCGGCGAGCATGGCGGCGATCTGCGCGGCGAGGATGAGCAGGGCCGCGATGATGCTGAGCTTGGTGTACTCGATCTCCATCGCCGCGTCGTCGCAGGACTGGCCGAGTTGCTCGCAGAGGTCGCGCAGTTGGGACAGCAGTTCGTCGTCCGAGGTCAGCTTGCTGCCGAACTGCTCGAACGCGTCGGCCGTCTCGCCCTGCATGCACTGCAGCGCGGAGTTGACGAAGGATTCGGTGTCGTCGAGTACGGATTCGAGCCCGTCGCCGGCCTCGGTCCACGCCTCCGCCAGTCGCCGCAGCGCGTCCTCGTCGCCTTCCGGCCAGTCGGCGCCGACGACGATCGGGGTGAGCCACTGCACGGCACCCGGGATCTCGATGGGCATCAGGCTCCCTCCACCGGCACGGCCGAGATGGTGGCCGAGCCCTGCTGGTCGCTGGATTCCCACGTCGTCGCGGTGTCGGCGAGTTCCCGGTGTACCTGGTTGAGCATCTCGACCGCGCTGGTCAGCCCGTCGCGCGCCTGGTCCGTGGCGGGGGAGTAGTTCTTCGCGAACTCCTGCCCGGCGTCGTCGGTGCCCCAGCATTCGCCCTCGGCCTCGATGGCCGCGCTGAGCGTGTCCAGCACCTCGCCGACCGCGTCGGCGGCGGAGCCGAACTTCGGGGCCTGGCTGCGCAGCGCTTCGGGGTCGACGTCCATCCCGCTCATCGGCGCCCGCCCTCGCGCGGGTCGAATTCGTCCCATTCGTCCCATTCGTCCCACGATTCCCGTTCGGCGGGCTGCGCGCCCGTCATCGGGACGTCCGGTGGTTCCGGGACCAAGTTCTTCAGCGACGGGGCGTCGGCGAACACGTCCGGCAGATCGGGCACGTCCTGCTGCAGCGGGGCCAGCGCCGCGTCCGCCCGGCTCCGCGCGTCCTGCGCGGCGGCCTGGCCGGCCTGCAGGAACGCTCGGCCGAGCTTGTCCGGCGTCGAGGTCTTGAACGCCGACGGGGATACCTCGACGTCGGTGGCGATGCCCGCGGCGTTGACGTGCACGGTGACCAGGCCGTCCGGTGAGGTGGCCCGGCCTGTGGCGCTCATCGCTTCGGCCTGGGCCTGCTGCAGTTGCTCGGTCTGCCGCTGCAGTCCGGTGAGTAGACTGCTGACGTGCTCCTGCATGGCCGCGTTGCGTGCTCTGAGCTCGGCGTTCCGGTCGGTCGGCTCGGTCATCGCGCTCCCGTCGGGTTGACCGCGCGGTCGCGGTCGGCGTGTTGACTGATCGAACCATACTGGTCATCGTCGCCGATGGGTGTGCCGTGGGGAAACCGCTCGGGCAACCGCGAAGGCGACTGCTCGGCACCGCTTTCGTAAACTGGGACCGGCCCGCATCGCGGAGGCCGTCAGGCAGCCCGCCGGCGCTCGGCATGCGAGAGAACCGTCCGGCACGACGAGTGAGGTGGAGCTGGTGACGCTGCTGGGGTCTGTGCGCAGTCCGGCTGATGTCAAGAGCCTGAAACACGAGGAACTGGCGGAGCTGGCGGACGAGATCAGGCAGTTCCTGATCGACAAGGTGTCCCGGACCGGTGGGCACCTGGGTCCCAACCTGGGTGCGGTGGAGCTCACCCTCGCGGTCCACCGGGTGTTCGATTCGCCCGACGATGCGGTGGTGTTCGACACGGGGCACCAGGCTTACGTGCACAAGATGCTCACCGGCAGGCAGGAGGGCTTCGACCGGCTGCGCAAGTCGGACGGGCTGTCCGGCTACCCGTCGCGCGCGGAGAGCGAGCACGACCTGGTCGAGAACAGCCACGCGTCCACGGCGCTGTCCTACGCCGACGGCTTGGCCCACTCCTTCCAGCTGAAGGGGCTGGACCAGCACGCGGTCGCGGTGGTCGGCGACGGTGCGCTGACCGGTGGCATGTGCTGGGAAGCGCTGAACAACATCGCCGGTGACCAGGACCGCCCGGTCGTGATCATCGTCAACGACAACGGGCGCTCCTACGCACCCACCATCGGGGGCCTCGCCGAGCACCTCACCTCGCTGCGGCTCAATCCGAGCTACGAGCGGGCGCTGGAGAGCGGTCGGCGCACGCTGCGCAACCTGCCGGTGGTCGGCCGGTCGCTGTACACCGGCCTGCACGCGGCCAAGAGCGGCATCAAGGACGCCATCAGCCCCCAGGTGATGTTCTCCGACCTCGGACTGAAGTACCTCGGTCCGGTCGACGGTCATGACCTGCGGGCGATGGAGCACGCGCTGACCATGGCCAAGTCGTTCAACGGCCCGGTGATCGTGCACGCGGTGACCCGCAAGGGCAACGGCTTCGCCCCGGCCGAGAACGACCAGGCCGAGCTGATGCACCAGGTCAAGGTGATCAACCCGGAGACCGGTCTGCCCACCAAGCCCGCGCCGAAGAGCTGGTCGGACGTCTACGCCGAGGAGCTCGTCCGCATCGGCGGCGAGCGGCCGGACGTGGTCGCCATCACCGCCGCGATGCTCGGCCCGACCGGGCTGCAGAAGTTCGCGGACGCCTACCCGGACCGGTGCATCGACGTCGGCATCGCCGAGCAGCACGGCATGACCTCGGCGGCGGGGCTGGCCATGGGCGGGATGCACCCGGTGTTCGCGGTGTACTCGACGTTCCTGAACCGGGCGTTCGACCAGCTGCTCATGGATGTGGCGCTGCACCGGCAGCCGGTCACGGTGACGCTCGACCGCTCCGGGATCACCGGCGACGACGGGCCGAGCCACAACGGCATGTGGGACCTGTCGATCCTGGGCCTCGTCCCGGGCATCCGGGTCGCGGCCCCGCGCGATGCGGTCACGTTGCGCGAGGAGCTGCGCGAGGCGGTCGCCGTCGACGACGGGCCGACCGTGGTGCGCTTCTCCAAGGGCTCGGTCATCGAGGAGATCCCCGCCGCGGAGCGGGTGAACGGCGTCGACGTGCTGCGCCGCAGCCAGGCGCCCGCCGACCGCAGCGTGCTGCTGGTGTCGGTCGGCGTGTTCGCCCAGCCCGCGCTCGCCGCCGCGGAACGGCTGGCCGGCCAGGGCATCGAGGTCACCGTGGTGGACCCGCGGTGGGTCGTGCCGGTGCCGGACGAGATCGTCGACCTGGCGGCCCGGCACAGCATGGTGGTCACGGTGGAGGACTGCGGGCGGCACGGCGGGTTCGGCTGGGCGCTGGCCGCGGCGCTGCGCGATGCCGAGGTCGACGTGCCGCTGCGCGATCTGGCGGTGCCGAACCGCTTCCTGGACCACGCCTCGCGCGACGAGGTGCTGTCCGAGCTCGGGTTGACCGAGCAGGACATCGCCGAGCGCATCGGCGGCTGGTTCTTCGCCCGCTCCGAAGCGCAGCCGCTGCGCGTGGCCGACCTGCCCGGCTCGGCGGGCTGATGACGTGCACCGGGCCCCGCGGACGTGCGCGGGGCCCGGTGGTCAGCTCTCCTCCGGCGGCTGCTCCTCGACGGTGCTCGGGCGGCCGCGCTTGCGCATCCCGCCCGCGTTCCGCGGCATCCGGCCCGCATCGGCGAGTGCTGTGCGCAGCAGGAACTCGATCTGGGCGTTGGTGCTGCGCAGTTCGTCAGCCGCCCAGCGAGCCAGCGCATCGTGCACGGCGGGGTCCAAGCGCAGCAGGAGCTTCTTGCGTTCCGCGGACACTGCGCGGGGTCACTGGTACAGCGAGCCGGTGTTGACCACCGGCTGGGCGTCCCGGTCGCCGACGAGGACCACCAGCAGATTGCTGATCATCGCGGCCTTGCGCTCTTCGTCGAGCTCGACCATCTCGTCCTGCTCCAGCCTGGTCAGGGCCGTTTCGACCATGCCGACCGCGCCCTCCACGATCCGCTGCCGCGCGGACACCACGGCGTCGGCCTGCTGGCGGCGCAGCATCGCCGAGGCGATCTCCGGGGCGTAGGCGAGGTGGGTGATCCGGGATTCGACGATCCGCACGCCTGCCGGGGCCACCCGCTCGGTCACCTCGTGCGACAGCCGGTCGGCGATCTCGTCGGCGCTGTCCCGCAGCGAGGGCCGCTGCTGGCCGTGCGCGTCGTAGGGGTAGCTGTTGGCGATGTGCCGGACGGCGGTCTCGGCCTGGATGCTGACGAACTCCTCGAAGTCGTCGACCTCGAACACCGCCTGCGCGGTGTCGGCGACCTGCCAGACGACGACGGCTGCGATCTCGATGGGGTTGCCGTCGGCGTCGTTGACCTTGCTGGTCTCCGTCTCGTGGTTGCGCACCCGCGTGGACACCTTGCGCCGGGTGGTGATCGGGTTCACCCACTGCAGCCCGTCGGCGCGCAGCGTGCCGACGTAGCGGCCGAGCAGCTGCACCACGCGGGCCTCCCCGGGGGCGACCGCGGTGAATCCGGCGCACAGCACCAGGTCCGCCAGGATGAGCAGCACCGCGACCGCGATCATCGCGGCGCCGGGCGCGCCGACGGGCTGGTTCGCCACCGCCACCAGGAACAGCGCGACCGCGATCGCGGCCACCGCCAGCACGACGCCGATCATGCCGAATCCGCCCACAGCGCGGATGGTGCGTTCCCGGGTCGGTTCGGTCTCCGGGTGCTCGGGTGGGTTGGTCGTCATGGTTCCGCTCCTCCGTGGTCGTCGATGTCCTCAACCTAGCATAGTGATATCACTTTTTCACCTGCGCTGACCAGGGGTTCCGCGGACACGCTCCGCCGCGTTCCCCGCGGCACCAGAGCCGTGCTGTGGCAGGGTGAACACCGTGCGAATCCTGGTCGTGGAGGACGAGAAGCCGCTGGCGGACGCGGTCGCCAGGGGGTTGCGCAGGGAAGGCATGGCCGTCGACATCGCCTACGACGGCGACAGCGGGCACGAGAAGGCATCGGTCACCCGCTACGACGTGATCGTGCTGGACCGCGATCTGCCCGGCATGCCCGGCGACCGGCTGTGCCAGGAGGTGGTCGGGTCCGGTGAGCTGACGCGGGTGTTGATGCTCACCGCCAGCGGTGCCGTCGAGGACCGGGTCGAAGGGCTGTCCCTCGGCGCCGACGACTACCTGGCCAAGCCGTTCGCGTTCCCGGAGCTGACCGCTCGCGTCCGCGCGCTGGGCAGGCGGTCCACCCCGGTCCAGCCGCCGCTGCTCACCGCGCACGAATTGGAGCTGGACCCCGGTCGGCACCTCGTGCGCCGGGCGGACCGCGCGATCGAGCTCACCCGCAAGGAATTCGGGGTGCTGCAGGTGCTGCTGGCCGCCGGCGGCAACGTGGTCAGCTCCGAGGAGCTGCTGGAACGGGTGTGGGACGAGAACGCCGACCCGTTCACCACGACGGTGCGGGTCACGATGATGACGCTGCGCAAGAAACTGGGCGAACCCGCGGTGGTGGAGACGGTCGTCGGTTCCGGGTACCGGGTGCCCAGCGCGGGCCGCGTGCAGGGCCGCTCGGACTGACCGGTGGGCCCCGGAGCCATCGCCCGGCGCGGACCGGGCCTGCGGTTGCGCATGACTCTGCTCGCCACCCTGCTCGCCGCGCTGGTCAGCGCCCTGCTGCTCTGGCTGGCCTGGGTGCTGGTCGGTGATGTGGTGGCCGCCGTGCCGCGGCTGCCCGCGGGAACACCGGTGCGGGTGCAGGGCGTCGAGGTGCCGGCCGAGCACCTCGCCGCGGCGCTGCAGGAGGACGCCCGCCGCCGGGTGCTGACCGCGGGCGGATTCGCGTTCGTGGCGGTGGTCGGGGCTACCGCCCTGCTGTCCTGGACCGTCACCGGCCGAGTGCTGCGCCCGCTGCAGGAGGTCACCGACTCGGCGCGCCGGCTGTCCGCCGAATCGCTCGACGAGCGCATCGCGCTGACCGGACCACGCGACGAGGTCGCCGAACTGGCCGACACCTTCGACCGGATGCTGGACCGGCTGCAGGGCGCCTTCGACGCGCAGCGCCGGTTCGTGGCCAACGCCAGCCACGAGCTGCGCACCCCGCTGTCGGTGATCCGCACCGAACTGGACGTGACGCTGGCCGATCCGGACGCCGATGCCGACGAGCTGCGCCGGATGGCCGGAGTCGTGCGCGAGGCGGCGGAGAAGGCCGAGCACCTGGTCGAAGCCCTGCTCGTGTTGGCCCGCACCGAGGCGACGGCCCTTCCGGTGCGCAAACCGGTGGACCTGGCCGAGCTGCTCACCCGCGCCGTCCGGCTCGTCGAAGCGCAGGCCACCGGGCGCGGGCTGCGGATCAGCCGCAGCGGAGGTGCCGCGTTCGCCGCGGGTGATCCCGCTCTGCTGGAGCGCATCGCGGGCAACCTGCTGGAGAACGCGGTGCAGCACAACGTGGACGGCGGGTGGATCGCGGTGTCCACCACCAGCGGTGCGCAGTGGAGCTCGCTGCGCGTGGCCTCGTCCGGCGAACCGGTGGACCAGCGCAGCGCCGAGGAGCTGTTCGAACCGTTCCGCCGGGACGGCGTGCAGCGCACCGCCCGCGCGGGTACCGGGCTCGGACTGTCCATCGTGCGCGCGGCCGCTCTCGCGCACGGCGGGCGCACCCGCGCCGAACCGGTGCCCGGCGGCGGTCTTGCCGTGGTGGTCGATCTGCCCGCCGCGCCTTGACCGCGGCCCGCACCGCGGACGGCTTCTCGGAAACGCCGGAAAAGGCCGATGCGCTGGACTAGGATCAGCGCGATGCTCATCACCGAGGAACTGTTCCTGCTGCTTCGGCGGGACGACGGCAAGCCGGAGAGTGCCCTGGCGCAGAACGGCTACGGGTTGGCCGGTGCCGTGGTCAGCGACCTCGTGCTCGCCGAGCAGGTCGCGGTCAGCGACGACGAGGATCCGCGGCTTTCCGCGGTCCCCGATGCGCACGCGGAGCACCCCGTCCTGGCGGCGGCGCTGGATCGGCTGCGGGAGAGGGACGGCACCAAGCTGTCCTCCCTCGTCGCCGACCGGAAGCTGAACCCCGAGCAGGACGTCGTCCGCTCACTGACCGAGGCCGGCATGATCCGGGTCGAGGAGAAGCGGGCGCTCGGCTTCGTCCCGGAGAAGTACCCCACCGTCGATGCCGAGCCCGAGCGGGCGTTGCGCGAGCGGTTGCGCGCGGTCCTGGCCGGCGGGACGCCGCAGCCCGCGGACGGGGTGCTCCTGTCGATCCTCCAGGGGATCGACCTGGTGGCCAGGGTCCTCGATGAGGAGAAGGGCGAGCTCGGCAAGAAGGACCTCAAACGCCGGATCGCGGAAGTCTCCGAAGAGTCGGTCGCCGGTCACGCCGTCGCGAAAGCGGTGCGGTCGGTGAACACCGCCATCATGAGCGCCGTGATCATCCCTGGAGTGGTCACCGGGGGAAGCTGACGCCGCACGGGTAGCCTGCGGACGTGGTCGGCGAGCACGCTTTCGACGTCGAGGCGTTCCTAGCGCGGCCGTTGGTTGCCCGGGTAGCGGCAGCGTGCCCGTCGGTGCGGCCGGTCTGGTTCCTCTGGGAAGAGGGCGCTTTCTGGTGGATCACCGGTGCCTATGCTCGGTTGCCGAGGCTCTTGGCCGAGGACCCGCGGGTGGCGCTCGTGGTCGACGTGTGCGATCTGGAGACCGGTGAGGTTCGCCAGGTCACGGCCCGCGGTAGGGCCGACGTGGTGGCGTTCGATCCGGAACGTGCCCGCCGCAAGCTGATCCGCTACCTCGGTCCGGACGAGACGGTCTGGGACGTGCGATTCCGCATCGACTCGCTGAGCGAACCGGAGGCCGAAACACGGCTCGTCCGGCTCGCTCCGGAAAGGCTGACCGCCAGTGATCTGTCGTTCTCGACCGGACGTTGAGGATCGGTACCGCGGCAACGGCACGGCTACGGTGGTGCTGTGCTGGCCGTACTGATCACCGGGCCGCCGGGTGCGGGAAAGAGCACCGCTGCCAACGCGGTACACGACCGGCTCGGCGAGGCCGGGGTCGCGAACGCGCTGGTCGAGGTGGACGAGTTGGAGCGCTGTTACCCGCCGCGGGATCCGCGGCGGGTGCTGGCCGATCTCGCCGGGATCTGCGCCTCGTACCGCGCCGATGAATACGAGCTGCTGTTCGTGACGGCCACGGTCGAGGACGACGTGCAGCGGGTGCGGCTGCAACGGGCGGTCGGTGTCGAGTCGTTCCTGCTGGTGCGGCTGCACGCCGAGCCCGCGGTGCTGCGCGACCGCATCCGCGCGCGCGAACCGGCGGATTGGTTCGGATTGGGCGAGCTGCTGGACGCCGCCACCCGGCTGGCCGCGCAGCTGCCCGGGCTGACCGGCGTCGATCTCGTGCTGGACAGCGCGGTGAGCGGGCCGATCGAGCTGGCCGAGCGGATCGAGGACGCGATCGCGCGGGCCGGAACGCACGAGCGGGGCCGGGAGTAGCTCCCGACCCCGCTCGACGGTGCGATCCGCTCAGGCGGGCAGCGAGGCCACGCCCCGGTCCAGGAACCGCTTGCCGTTGACCCGCTCGGAGACGCCGGCGCGGTCCAGGTACGGCGTGATGCCGCCCAGCCAGAACGGCCAGCCGGCGCCGAGCAGCATGCACAGGTCGAGGTCCTGGGCCTCGGCCACGACGCCCTCGTCGAGCATGATCCGCGCCTCCTCGGCCAGCGCGCGCAGCGCCCGCTCGCGCACCTGTTCGGCGGTGGAGACGCTGGAGCCCTGCTGCCACATGGCGGCGACCTCGGGATCCACGACCTTCTTCCCGGATTCGTCGGTGACCCACACCGCGGTCTTGCCGGCTTCGACGAAGCGCTGCAGGTTGTCGCTGATGCCGAACCGGTCCGGGTAGGCGGCGTGCATGGTGCCGTTGACGTGCTGGGCCACCGCGGGTCCGACGAGCTCCAGCAGCTCCATCGGGCTCATCGGCAGGCCGAGCGGCTCCAGCGCACCGTCGGCGACGTCGAACGGCGTGCCCTCGTCGACCGCGGCGATGATCTCGCCCATGAACCGGGTCAGCAGCCGGTTGACCACGAACGCCGGGGCATCGGAGACGAGCACGCTGGACTTCTTCAGCTTCTTGGCCACCTTGAACGCGGTGGCCACCGAAGCGTCGTCGGTGCCGTTGCCCCGCACGACCTCCAGCAGCGGCAGCACCGCCACCGGGTTGAAGAAGTGGAAGCCCACGACCCGCTCGGGGTGCTTGAGCTTGGCGCCCATCTCGGTGATCGACAGCGAGGAGGTGTTGCTGGCCAGGACGGCCTCCGGGGAGACGTGCTCCTCCAGCTCGCCGAACACCTGCTGCTTGATCGACATCTCCTCGAACACGGCCTCGATGACGAAGTCGGCGTCGGCGAACGCCTTCTTGTCCAGCGAGCCGGTGACCAGCGCCTTGAGCCGGTTCACCGCGTCCGGGGACAGCCTGCCCTTGCCGGCGAGCTTGTCGATCTCGCCGTGGATGTAGGCCACGCCCTTGTCGATGCGGGCCTGGTCGACGTCGGTGATCACCACCGGCACCTCCAGGCGGCGCACGAACAGCAGCGCGAGCTGTCCGGCCATGAGCCCGGCACCGACCACGCCGACCTTGTTCACGTCGCGGGCCAGCGACTTGTCCGGCGCGCCCGCGGGCTTCTTGGCCCGCTTCTGGGTCAGGTCGAAGGAGTAGAGCCCGGCGCGCAGCTCATCGGACATCAGCGCGTTGGTCAGCGCTTCGGTCTCGGCGGAGTAGCCGGCGTCGAGGTCGTTGCCGCGCGCCATGTCGATCAGCTCGACGGCCTTGTTCACCGCGGGCGAGGCGCCCTTGGTCCGGGCCTGCACGATGGACTCGGCGCGGGCCACCGCCTCGTCCCAGCCGGTACCGCGGTCGATGTCCGGGCGGGAGACGGTCTGCTCGCCGTTGACCACGCGGGTGGTCCAGCGGACCGATTCCTCCAGGAAGTCGGCGCTTTCCAGCAGCTCGTCGAAGATGCCCAGGTCCCGGCCCTTCTTCGGGTTGAGCATCTTGTTCTGCGCCAGGGCGTTCTCGATGATCACCGTCACGGCCGCGTCCGGGCCGATCAGGTTCGGCAGCAGCTGGGTGCCGCCCCAACCGGGGAACAGGCCCAGGAAGCACTCCGGGAAGGCGATCGCCCCGGCCGATTCGGACACCGTGCGGTAGTGGCAGGACAGCGCGAGTTCGAGACCGCCGCCCATGGCCGCGCCGTTGACGAAGGCGAAGGTGGGGATCGTCGAGTCGGTCAGCCTGCGGAACACGTCGTGGCCGGTTTTGGCGATGTGCCAGGCGGTTTCGCGCTCGCGCACCTGCCCGACGCCGGACAGGTCGGCGCCGACGGCGAACACGAACGGCTTGCCGGTGACCGCGATGGCGGCCGGTTCGGCGGCGAAGGCCGCGTCCAGCGCGGCATCGAGGCTGGCCAGCCCGCCGGGGCCGAACGTGGACGGCCGGGTGTGGTCGTGGCCGTTGTCAATGGTGATCAGCGCCAGCTTGCCGGACAGCCCGGGGACGTCGACGACGCGGGTGAACGCCTCGGTCACCACTTCGTCCGGGAACAGCGCCGCGTTCTCAGTCGTCACTGCGCGTCTCCTGCCTGGTAGTTCGGGTTCTCCCAGATGACCGTGCCGCCCATGCCGAAGCCGATGCACATCGTCGTGATGCCGTACCGGACGTGGGGGTTCTCGGCGAAGTGGCGGGACAGCTGCGTCATCAGCCGCACGCCGGAGGAAGCCAGCGGGTGGCCGCACGCGATCGCGCCGCCCCACGGGTTGACCCGCGGGTCGTCGTCGGAGATGCCGAAGTGCTCCAGGAACGCGAGCACCTGCACGGCGAACGCCTCGTTGATCTCGAACAGGCCGATGTCGTCGATGCTCAGGCCGGCGCGTTCGAGGGCCTTCTCCGTGGCCGGAACCGGGCCCACGCCCATGACCTCCGGCTCGACGCCGGCGAACGAGTAGCCGACCATGCGCATGCCGATCGGCAGGCCGAGCCGCTCCGCGGTGTCCGCGTCGGCGACCAGGCAGCCGGTGGCGCCGTCGTTGAGCCCGGCGGCATTGCCCGGGGTGACCCGGCCGTGCGGGCGGAACGGGGTCTTGAGCCCGGCGAGGTCGTCGGCGGTGGTGCCCGGTCGCGGCGGTTCGTCGGTGCTGGCCAGACCCCAGCCGTTCTCCTGCGAACGGGTGGAGACCGGCACCAGGTCCGGGGAGATCCGGCCCGCGGCCGCGGCGGCCTCGTAGCGCTGCTGGCTCAGCGCCGCGTAGGCGTCGGTGCGGTCCTTGGTCAGCGTGGGGAACCGGTCGTGCAGGTTCTCCGCGGTGGATCCCATGATCAGCGCTGAGGTGTCGACGAGCTTGTCCGACACGAAGCGCGGGTTCGGGTCGACGCCCTCGCCCATCGGGTGGTTGCCCATGTGCTCGACGCCGCCCGCGATGGCCACGTCGTAGGCGCCGAAGGCGACGCCGCTGGCCACGCTGGTCACGGCGGTCATGGCGCCGGCGCACATCCGGTCGATGGCGAAGCCCGGCACCGACTTCGGCAGCCCGGCCAGCAGCGCGGCGCTGCGGCCGATGGTCAGACCCTGATCACCGATCTGGGTCGTGGCGGCGATGGCGACTTCGTCGATGCGCTCCGGGGGCAGTTCCGGGTGCCGCCGCAGGAGCTCGCGGATGACCTTGACGACCAGGTCGTCCGCGCGCGTCTCGGCGTACTGTCCCTTCGATCCGGCCTTGCCGAACGGCGTGCGTACGCCGTCGACGAAGACCACGTCCCGAACCGCTGGGCGGCTGCGGCTGTCGGCGGGTGCCGACGCAGGTGCGGCCACGGCGTGCTCCTCACTGGCTTGGTGACTGTGCGCGGCCTGCGCAGGACGGCGCCGCGAAGGCTCTCCTACCGGCCGGTAACCCCACTCTAGCGCTCATTACCCACCGGTAACCACACGCCTGGCCCATGTCGATCAGCTGCGGCCGAGGAGTGCCCGCGACCCGGTGCGGTCCGCGACCCCGCGGTCGCGGACCGTGCTCAGTCCCCGGCCGCGGTCTGCAGCGCGGAGCTCAGCGCATCGGCGGTCAGCCCGATCTGCCACTCGCGGGCGCCCCGGTCGCGCAGCACCGCCGACACCCCCTCGATGCTCGTGTCCGCGGGCGGCGCCCAGCACACCCGGCGCAACAGGTCCGGCAGCAGCAGGTTCTCCACCGGCAGGGCGTTGTGCTCGGCGATGGTGGCCAGCGCGGTGCGCGCGGCCGACAGCCGTGCCGCGGCGTCCGGATCGCGGTCGGCCCAGCGGTTCGTCGGCGGTGGCCCGTCGCTGGGGCCCGCCGCCGCAGGCAGCTCCTCGGCGGACAGGCGCCGCGCCGTCCGCAGCGCCTGCATCCACATCGCGGCCCGGCGCCGCTGCTGCTTGCCGCCGAACACCGGCAGCGCGGTCAGTTCGGCCTCGTCCTGCACGTTGGCCTGCGCGGCCTGCACGATCGAGGAGTCCGGCAGCACGCGTCCGGGCGCGAGGTCGCGTTCCTGCGCGTAGGCGTCCCGGGTCTGCCACAGCGCCCGGACCGCGGCCAGCTGCCGCGGGCTGCGCACCCGGTGGATCCCGGAGGTCCGGCGCCAGGGCTCGCTGCGCGCGGCCGGTGGCTCGGCGGTGCGCACCGACTCGAACTCCTCGCGGGCCCAGGCGAGCTTGCCCTGCTGTTCGAGGTTGTCGTGCATCGCCGCGCGCAACGCGACCAGCAGTTCCACGTCCAGCGCCGCGTAGACCAGCCAGTCCTGCGGCAGCGGGCGCTTGGACCAGTCCGCGGCGCTGTGCCCCTTCTCCAGCTGGTAACCCAGCATCCGCTCGACGAGCGTGCCCAGCGAGACGCGCTCGAACCCGGCGAGCCGCCCCGCCAGTTCGGTGTCGAAGAGCCGTTCGGGCCGCAGGCCCAGCTCGGCCAGGCACGGCAGGTCCTGCGAGGCCGCGTGCAGCACCCACTCGGTCCCGTCCAGCGCGGAGACCAGTGGCTGCAGATCACCGTTGAGCGCGATCGGGTCCACCAGGAAGGTCCCGACGCCTTCCCGGCGCACCTGGACCAGGTACGCGCGTTGCGAGTACCGGTAGCCCGAAGCGCGTTCGGTATCCACCGCGACCGGGCCGGACCCGCCGGCCAGTTCGTCCGCGGCGGCGCGCAGCGCCTGCGGGGCGTCGATCACCGGCGGGACACCGCCGGCGGGCTCGGTCAACAGCACCGGCTCCGGGCGGTCGGGACCGACGGATTCGGGGAGAGCAGCTTCCACGGGTACCAGACCATACGTCCTCCGGTCCGTCCGTGGTGTGCTCCACCCGAGTCCGCCGGGCCGACCACTCCGGTGCTGGTGCTGTCAGCGACCGCTCAGCGGATCACGCCGGCCCGCATGGCCAGCGCGACCATCTGCGCGCGGTCGCCGGTGCCCAGCTTGCGGCCGATCCGCGACAGGTGGCTCTTCACCGTGAGCGCGGACAGGTTCAGGGCCTCGCCGATCTCTTTGTTCGACCGGCCGTCAGCCACCAGCTGCAGCACTTCGACTTCACGCCCGGACAGCTCCCGGGGTGTGTTGTCGGTCCCCGGAACCCTGGTGCCCGCCGCGAGCACCGGTGCCACGCTCGGATCCGCGTAGACCCCGCCGTCCAGCACGCGGCGCACCCCGTCGGTGACCACCATGGGCGAGGCCGACTTCAGCAGGTACGCCTGCGCACCTGCTTGGAAGGCGGCCCGGACCGCATAGGGGTCGTCCGACGAAGCCAGCACCACGATCCGCGGCCAGCCCTGGCTCCGGAGTTCGGTTACCAGCTCGATCCCGGTTCCGTCCGGCAGTCCGAGATCGAGGATCGCGAGGTCGCACGGGCCGGTCGCCAGGGCGCGGGCCCTGGCTTCGGCCATGGAAGCGGCCTCGTGCACCGTGCCGGCGCCCATCTGCAGCAGCCGGGCGGCGATGGCCTCCCGGAGCAGCGGATGGTCATCCACCACGAGCACCGTGAACAGTTCTTCCCGCGGGTGCGGGACCATGTTGGCCGGCAACGCGCCGGCCGGCGTGGTACGAGCGGCCTGACCTAAGCCGACGGCAGCCACGTCACTACCTCCCTGGAGTCGGTCGTGCCCCCCGACCGGCACCGGGACTCTCGACCAATCAGCCGCGCCACTGATCGACCGAAAGTGGTGTCGTCGGAGGCAGCGTAACCGCCCAAGCGGTCCAGCGGGACGATCAATCGGGTATCGATCCCGATCGAGTTGTTACTCGCACATGACTACATCGCTCTTTTGGGTGACTATAGACGATCTTTGTAACGCCGGAACGTGGTGATCCGACGTAATCCTGAATGCGCGCCGGAATGTCCTTGCCGGCGCAACCGGTCAACTCGGGCGCTGCGGGCGGTCCAGCCGGGTCCGACCAGGTGCTCGCGCCGGGGATGCGCCGGACGCCGGTGGCCGTCCGGGGGAGTGGCGGGCGAGCCGATGGGTGATCTGTATCACCCTAGTGCCGGTGCTGGGGAGAGTGCCTCCGGGGTCACCCGCGGCCGCTGGCGCGGTGCCCCAGCATCGCCACCCCTTCCGGCGGCAGGCCCGCGGCGGCCGCGACCAGTTCGTGGAACGCCGCGGCGTGCGGCGCCAGGTCCGTCCCGACCGGTGTCCACGAAGCCCGCAGCTCCAGGTCATGGCTGCGCGCTGGGCCGGCGATATCGCCGAAGCGCGCCGACGAGGTCAGCGTGACGGTCCCGCCGAGGAGCTTCCACGACCCGCCGGACCCGTCCAGCGCATCGGTGAGCCACGACCAACCCACGCCGGGCAGCAGCGGATCAGCCGCCAGCTCCGGGTCCAGCTCCGCCTGCACGTACACGACCAGCCGGAGCACGCCCGCCCAGGTGTCCTGCCCCTCCGGGTCGTGCAGCAGCACGAGCCGCGCCGTGGCCAGTTCGCCCGCCGGGCCCTCGGCTTCGGCCGCGAGCGCGTGCGCCCAGGGAGCCAGCCGTTTGGGAGCGCGCACCTCGGTCAGTTCGATCTCCGCCCGAGGGCGGGACGCCGCGAGCGCGGCAACAGCCTGCTGGAAGAGCTCGGGTGCCGCCGATGTCTCCGTCACGTGGCAGTCTCCGTCACGTGGGAAGACTGTAGGCGGCGGGATTCGGGCGGTCGCGGAGGCGCGCCGGACGCGCTCCCCGGCGGCTGGCGGGGGTCCCCGACCAGCGTGCGAGGATGGCGGCAGCGAACCCGGTCAGCAGCCGGACATCGGTCCCGTGCGCACCGGGTGCACCCAGTCCCAACGACGTACGGACACCGACCTCGATGACGAACTCCGCTCCCGTCTCGGCCCGCCGGGACCTGGTCGATTCTCCCCTGCTGGTCGCTGCCCGGGGCGGCGTGCCGCAGCACACCCCGGTGTGGTTCATGCGCCAGGCGGGCCGGTCGCTGCCCGAGTACCGCGCGGCGCGGGAAGGCACCCCGATGCTGCAGGCGTGCCTGGAGCCGGAACTGGTCTGCGAGATCACCGCGCAGCCGGTGCGCAGGCACGGCGTGGACGCCGCGATCCTGTTCAGCGATATCGTCCTGCCGCTGTACGCGGCCGGGATCGGGTTGGACATCGTGCCGGGCACCGGGCCGGTCGTCTCCTCCCCGGTGCGCAGCGCCGCGGACGTGGCGAACCTGCCCGCGCTGGACCCCGAGCAGGTGCGCCCGGTCGGCGAGGCGATCGGACTGCTGCTGCGCGAGCTGCCGCAGACGCCGGTGATCGGATTCGCCGGCGCGCCGTTCACCGTGGCCTCCTACCTGGTGGAGGGCGGTCCGAGCCGCAACCACGAGAACACCAAGGCCCTGATGTACTCCGATCCGCAGAGCTGGCACGCGCTCATGGACCGGCTCGTGGACACGATGCTGACCTTCCTGCGCGTGCAGCTGGCGGCGGGCGTGGACGCCGTGCAGTTGTTCGACTCCTGGGCCGGTGCGCTGTCCCTGCGTGACTACCGGGAGTACGTCCTGCCGCACACCCAGCGGATCTTCGCCGGGCTGGCCGAGCTCTCCGACGTGCCGCGGATCCACTTCGGGGTAGGCGCCGGTGAGCTGCTCGGCGCGATGCGCACCGCGGGCGCCGATGTCGTCGGCGTGGACTGGCGGGTGCCGTTGGACGTGGCCGCGCAGCGGCTGACGAGCGCCGAACCGGACCTGGGGCCGCCGGTGGTGCAGGGCAACCTGGACCCCGCGGTGCTGTTCGCCGGGTGGGACGTGGTGCAGCGCGAGGTGCAGCGGGTGCTGGGCGAAGGCCGGGCAGCCGGTGCGCACGTGTTCAACCTCGGGCACGGCGTGCTGCCCGCCACCGACCCGGAGGTGCTCACCCGGGTGGTCGAGCTGGTGCACGAGACCAGCAAGCAGGCGTGATGCCGAAGCGGGTGGCCGTCGTCGGCGGTGGGGTGTCCGGGCTGACCGCCGCGTACCGGTTGCGGCAGCTGCTGGGCCCGGACGCCGAGATCGTCCTGTTGGAGCAGCACAAGCTGCTCGGCGGCAAGCTGCGCACCATCGACTTGGCCGGGACCCGCTTCGACGTGGGCGCCGAAGCGTTCCTCGCGCGCAGGCCCGAAGTGCCGGACCTGGCGGCCGAACTCGGTATCGGCGACCAGATCGTGCACCCGAGCGGCGCGTCCTCGCGGATCCGGGCCGGCGGGAGCAGCGGGCGGATCCCCGCGCGGACCGTCATGGGCGTGCCCGCCTCGGCCGCCGAGGTGGACGGCGTGCTCTCCGAGCGCGGCGCGCAGGCGGTGCGCGCGGAAGCCGATCTGCCGCCGCTGGACCTGGACGGGGCCGACGTCGCGGTCGGCGAGCTGCTGCGCGAGCGCCTCGGCGCCGAGGTCGTCGACCGGCTGGTGGAACCGCTGCTGGGCGGGGTCTACGCGGGCAGCGCGGACTCGCTCGGGCTGCGCGCGACGATCCCTGCGCTGGCTGCCGAACTGGACGCCGGCGCGTCCTCGGTCACCGAGGCGGTGCGGCGCGCGCTGCCCGAACCGGCTCCGGATCCCGCGGCCCGCCCTCCGGTGTTCGGCGCGTTCCGCGGGGGGTATCGGCAGTTGCTGGACCGGTTGCTGCTGGCCGCCGATGCGGACTTGCGGGTCGGTGCGCCGGTGCGCGCGCTGCAGCGCACCGGCGAGGGGTGGCGGTTGTCGTTCGGCGCCGCGCCCGAACCCGAGCAGCTCGACGTGGACGGCGTGCTGCTGGCCGTGCCGGCCCCCGCTGCCGCGCGGCTGCTCAGCGGCCCGGCCGAAGGTGCCGCCGAGCTGCTCGGCGGTGTGGAGCTGGCCTCGATGGCGGTGGTGGCCCTGGCGCTGCCCGCCGACGTCGGGTTGCCGGAGGTCTCCGGAACGTTGATCGCCCGCGGGGAGCGGCACGACGACTCGACGCCGTTCACCGCCAAGGCCTTCACGCTGTCCGGCACCAAGTGGCCGCACCTGCGCGGGGAGAACGGCGAGCAACTCGTGCGCGGTTCGGTCGGCCGGTTCGGTGAAGCCGCTGACCTGAGGTTGGACGATGACGACCTGCTGGAGCGGGTGTGCGCCGACCTGGCCGAACTCACCGGCGTGCACGCGGATCCGGTGGATGCGGCCGTGGTGCGCTGGGGCGGTGGGCTCCCGCAGTACGGCGCGGGCCACCTGGACCTGGTCGCCGAGGCCGAGCGCGAGGTCGCCGCCGTGCCCGGTCTCGGGCTGGCCGGGGCGGCGCTGCACGGGGTCGGGGTGCCGGCGTGCGTGGCGACGGCGACCGCGGCCGCCGAGTCCGTGGCCCGGGACCTCCTGCCCGGCTGACCTGCCCGAGGTGCGACCATGGGGCCATGGCGCGGCTGAACTACGAAGAGATCAACAACACCCTCCGCTACACCATGTGGTCGGTGTTCCGCTTCGAACAGGGCGCTCTGCCCGAGGACCGGGAGAAGGCGGCGCAGCAGACCCAGGAGTACCTGGACTCGCTGGCCGAGTCGGGCGTCGTGGTGCGCGGTGTCTACGACGTGTCCGGCCTGCGCGCCGACGCGGACTTCATGATCTGGTGGCACGCCGAGCGCATCGAGGACGTGCAGGCCGCCTACACCGGGTTCCGCCGGGCGACCCCGCTGGGCCAGGCGTCCGAACCGGTGTGGAGCAACGCGGCGCTGCACCGGCCCGCGGAGTTCAACAAGAGCCACGTGCCCGCCTTCATGGCCGGTGAGGAGCCCAAGGCGTTCGTCTGCGTCTACCCGTTCGTGCGCTCCTACGAGTGGTACCTGCTGCCGGACGAGGAGCGCAGGCAGATGCTCGCCGACCACGGCAAGGAGGCCCGCGACTACCCGGACGTGCGGGCCAACACCGTCCCGGCGTTCGGTCTGGGCGACTACGAGTGGGTCCTGGCGTTCGAGGCCGACCAGCTGGACCGGATCGTCGATCTGATGTGGCGGATGCGCTACACCGAGGCGCGGCTGCACGTGCGCGAGGAGACCCCGTTCTACACCGGCCAGCGCGTCGAGGTGGCCGAACTGGTCGCGCGCCTGCCCTGAGCGGCGCCGCGGATCCCGGGTCTCGACCGGGATCCGCGGACCGCGCTCACTGCGCCGGGACCAGCCGCATCGCCACCGAGTTGATGCAGTAGCGCTGGTCGGTGGGGGTGCCGTAGCCCTCGCCCTCGAACACGTGCCCCAGGTGCCCGTGGCACGACGCGCACAGCACCTCGACCCGGCGCATGCCCAGCGAGGTGTCCTCGCGCAGGACGACCGCGTCGGTGTCGGCCGGGTCGTAGAACGACGGCCAGCCGCAGTGCGACTCGAACTTGGTCTCGCTGCGGAACAGCTCGGCGCCGCAGCCGCGGCACTCGTAGACGCCGATCGCGTCGGTGTCGACGTACTCGCCGGTGTACGGGCGCTCGGTCGCGGCCTCGCGCAGCACGGCGAACTCTTCCGGTTTGAGCTGCTCGCGCCACTCCTGCTCGGATTTGCTGACCTTCGGCGTGCTCGGATCCATGCCTCCACGCTAATGGGCCCGGATACCACCCGCACGGGTGGTACGCGCCGGTCAGCCGAGGAACGTGCCGAGCATGAAGCCGACGGCGTTCCAGACCGTCAGCGCCACACCGAACAGCATGAGCACCACCACCGCGACCGCGAACGCTCTGCGCCGCCCCTCGGCCCGGTTCACCGACTGCGCGAAGTCGTCCACGCCGCGCAGCATCCCCTCGACGGTGGCCTTCGCGTGCGGTTCGCGCATCCGGCGGCGGTGTGCCACGAACTCCCGGACCTCCGGATCGTCCGGGTCCAGGCCGTGCAGGTCCTCGGCGAGGTCCTGGCGATCGTCACCGCGTTCCACGCGGCCACGGTAACGCCGAGCCCGGGGCCGATCACGCCGCCGGTGCTCCGGTTCGCCCGGTGGCCAGGTTTCGCCGGACAGCCAGGTTTCGCGGACAGCCAGGTTTCGCGAACAGCCGGGTTTCGCCGGACAGCCAGGTTTCGCCGGACAGCTCGCGGACCTAACCTCCGGTCGTGCACAGCGCGCAGGAATTCGACGTCGACGGGCCGGAGGGGCAGCGGCGGGTGCCGCTGTCGAACCCGGACAAGGTGTACTTCCCGGAGCGCGGGTTCACCAAGCGCGACGTGGCCGAGTACTACCTGGCGGTGGCCGGGCCGCTGCTGCGCGCGATCGGCGACCGGCCCACGACGCTGAAGCGGTATCCGGGCGGGATCACCGGCGAACCCTTCTACGCCAAGCGGATTCCGCGCGGTGCGCCGGACTGGGTGCAGGGCGTGCAGATCAGTTTCCCGTCCGGGCGGACGGCGCACCAGGTGCTGCCCACCGAACCCGCGGTGCTGGTGTGGGCGGCGGGTTTGGGCACGCTGGACTTCCACCCGTGGCCGGTGCGCTCGGCCGATGTGGACCATCCCGACGAGCTGCGCATCGACTTGGATCCGCAGCCCGGTACGGATTACGCGGATGCGGTGCGCGTGGCCGGGGTGCTGCGCGAGGTGCTCGCCGAAGCGGGGCTGGTCGGTTTCCCGAAGACCTCCGGCGGGCGCGGAATCCACGTGCTGGTGCGGATTCTTCCGCGCTGGGACTTCATCCTGGTGCGCCGGGCGGTGATCGCGCTGGCCCGCGAGGTGCAGCGGCGCGTGCCGGATCTGGCCACTGTGGACTGGTGGAAGGCCGACCGTGGCAGCCGGGTGTTCCTGGACTTCAACCAGGCCGCGCGGGACCGCACCATCGCCTCGGCCTGGTCGATCCGCGGCACCGCGCGGGCGACGGTATCCACCCCGCTGGCCTGGGCACAGCTCGACGAGGTTGTGCCGGATGACTTCGACCTGCGCACCGCGCCGGACTGGCTCGCCGAGCACGGCGACGCGCACGAGCAGCTGGACGAGCACGCGGGCGTCCTGGAGATCGCGCTGGACTGGTTCGCCCGCGACGAGCGCGATCGCGGGCTCGGCGAGCTGCCCTACCCGCCGGATTACCCGAAGATGCCCGGTGAACCGCGGCGTTCGCGCGGATCGGGATGAACGGTGCTGAGAAGTATTGGGAGATGGGCTAATTCAACGAAAGGCGGGCGAGTGGTGGTTCCGGCTCCGGGTCTTCCCGCTTCCGCGTCGGCCGCGACCCGCACCCGGTACGCGGACTGCTTCCGGAGCTCCTGGTCACCGCGGGTGTCCATTCGACTCGCCGGTGTTGGTGTCACCGGATCGCGTTGTGAATCCGCACTCGGCCCGTTCTGGTGAGTGCTGCCACTCCGGCCCGGTGTTAGCTTCGAAACCGCTCCATTCGGATCTTTTCGGTTGGCATACTCCGTCGCGATGGAGAATCCGGAGGGCAACATGAGTCAGCAACCCGAGCCCGGCGACCCGTACGGCGGAGCACCGCAGCACGAGCCCGAGCAGCCGAAACCCGGCATGTATCGCCAAGAGGTGGACGTCCACCCGCCCGAGCGCCAGCGGCGCTGGACCGTCCTGTTGCGGTTGCTGCTGCTCGTTCCGCACCAGGTGGTGCTGTTCTTCCTGTTCATCGCGGGTTTCGTCGTGGTGATCATCGGCTGGTTCGCTGCGCTGGCCCTGGGCCGGTTGCCGAAGTGGGCCGCGGACTTCCTGTCCTTGCTCGTCGCCTACCAGATCCGGGTCACCGCCTCGTCGATGCTGCTGGTGGACACCTATCCGCCGTTCGTCGTCGACGACGAGAACTACCCGGTGCGGGTGGACATCCGGCCGAGCAGCATGAGCCGCTGGACCGTGCTGTTCCGTGTCGTGCTCATCATTCCCGCGGCCCTGCTGTCGATGTTCGTGTCCTACGGCTGGGCGACCCTCGGCTTCTTCGTGTGGCTGACCGTGCTCATCACCGGCCGTACCCCGCGCCCGGTGTTCGACGCCAACGCCGCCGTGCTGCGGTTCAACCTGCGCGTCAACGCCTACAGCAACCTGTTGACCGGCGCGTACCCGCGGCGGCTGTTCGGCGACGCCCCGGTGGTGTCCGACCCGGGTCCGCGCGCCGAGCGCACCTGGCCGCTCGTGCTCGGCAAGGGCGGCCGGGCCATGGTGATCATCTACATCGTGCTCGGCGTGCTCGCGTACGCGGGCAACGCGACGGTGCAGGCGACGTACCCGCCGATGCCGCCGGAGCACTCCCAGTACCAGTACGACTACGCCGAACTGCCGGTCGTGCCCGGGCAGTGAGCCGCAGCAGGGGTTTCCCCCGCGCGGCGGGCTTCCCTCGTGCGGCGGTGTCGAGCCGCCGCGGACCGGCGCACCATCGCAGCCGCCGGTATTCGAGAGAACGCATGGGAGTGGCGATCATGGTCGGCATCGAATCGGAGCACACCCCGCACGCGCAGGGCGGTTGCAGCTGCTGCTCGGCCTGCACCGGTCCGTCCTGCGGCTGCTGCTCGGCCTGCAGCTGAGCGGTGGGCGGTCTGCCCGGGGTGTTTGCGGGATCACCCCGGGCAGACCATGCCCTCGGTGGGCACGGTGCCGTCCAGCAGGAACCGGGACACCGCGTCGGTGATGCACTCGGAGCGGCCCACAGCCCCGTGCCCGGAACCCTGCCAGCGCACCGGCACACCGGATTCCAGCTGGTCGGCCAAGTGCTCGGTGCCCAGCTCGTTGCTGCGCACGTCGTGCTCGGTGGCGATCACCGGGATCGGTGGTAGACCCGCCTGCTTCGGCGTGGGCAGCGGCTGCTGCGGAGCGGGCCACAACCCGCACCACACCAGCTGCTGCGCGGACAGCGCGCCGAACACCGGGAACCGGGCCGACCACTCCGCGGCGAGATCGGCGCTGCGCTCCGGTGGGACCCGCATCGTCGTGTCGTTGCAGCCGGTGATCAGTTCCCCGTCCAGCCAGGGCGGGTCGGCTCCGGTGTGCTCGACGACCGGGGCTGTGGCCGTGGCCACCCAGCTGCCGTCGCCACGGGCCGCATCGGCCAGGCCCTGCGCCAGTTCCGGCCAGCGGGCCGGTTCCTCCAGGCCCAGCAGCAGCGCGCGGGCGATCCGCCCCGGCGGCACCGGTCCGTCCGGTCCGGCGGGGGGAGCGGTGCGCGCCGAGTCCAGCAGGTCGAGCACCGCCGCGCGGGCATCCGGACCGAGCGGGCAGCGGCGCGCGGCGCAGTCGGCGGCGAACTGGTCCAGGGTCTGCTCCGCCGCCTCCGCGCGGAGCTCGGCCTCACCGGCGGCATCGCGGGTGGGATCCGGGGCGCCGTCGACGACCATCCGGCCCACCGACTCCGGGAACCGCTCGGTGTACGTGGTCAGCAGCCGCCCGGCCTCGCCCCGCCCGATGGCGTGCAGCTTGTCCACACCCAGCTCGACGCGCAGCTGCTCCAGATCCGCCGCGGTGCGCCACGTGTCGTAGGCCTGCAGCCGTTCGTCCAGCGTCAGCAGGCATTCCTGGCTCGCGCTGCGCACCGAGTCCAGCAGCACGTCCAGTTCGGCGCGGTCGGTGCTCAGCGGGTCGAAACCCGCGATGGTCGCGCGGTGCTCGGGGGGCACGCACTCGGCGGGGTCCGACGCGCCCGTGCCACGGCGGTCGATGCCGATCACGGCGAACCGTTCCCGCACCTCGGGCGGCAGGCGCAGCGCCATCCGGGCGGCGGCGGTCGTCCCGGGTTCTCCGGCGACATCGCTGAGCACCAGCAGTGGCACGCCCTCGCCGAACTTGATGACCTCGCTGCGCGCGGTCCCGCGGGTCGGTGCCTCCGGCGGGTCGAGCACGCTGCGCAGTTGCGCGCAGGAGACCGGTTCGGCCGGTGCGGGCACGCCGAGTTCCGCCGCCGTCTGCTCGCGGCAGTCCGACCAGTCCAGCGTTTCACCGCCCGGTGCGCCCAGCGGGGGGACCGGGGCGGGGCCGGGCGGCTGCGGCGCGGGCGGGACCTGCTGCTCGGCGTCGTGGTAGGCCACCGCCGGGCGCTGCGACGGGCCGGCCGAGCACCCGGCGCCGGCCAGCAGGGCCAGACCCAGCAGCGCGGCCGCTGCGCGGTGGAGGCTGCGCGGCACGGGTACTCCTCGTCGTGAGCGGTGTCCCTCCGGCGGTGCGGTGCGCCGGTCGCGGTCAGCATCGCATGATCGGCGTGAGCCCCGGGTGAGGACCCGCGGCCTCCCGGCGGGATCGGCCGACCGCGCGATAGCGTGCGGCGGCCCGCCGGCCCGCGGTGGGCCGGGTCGAGCGGTGAGGAGGCGTCGTGCAGGCCGGTGCCGGAGCGGATGTTCCGCGCGAGGGGTCGTTCGGTGGGTCCCGGTCGTGGGCGGAGCTGCCCGGTCGGGCGGTGGGTGCGGTACCGCCGCCGATGCTGGTGCTGCTGGGCGTGATCAGCCTGCAGGTCGGCGCGGCCTTCGCCAAGCAGCTGTTCGGCGTCGCCGGTCCGGCCGGTGTGGTGGCGTTGCGGCTGGTGTTCGCCGCCGCGGTGCTGCTGGTCCTCTGGCGCCCGTCGCTGCGGCTGGACCGCCGGACGCTGGGCGTCGTCGCCGGGTACGGCGCGGTGCTGGCGGGGATGAACATCTGCATCTACCAGTCCTTCGAGCGGATCCCGCTGGGCGCTGCGGTCACCATCGAGTTCCTGGGGCCGCTGGCGGTCGCGGTGCTCGGTTCGCGCCGTGCGCTCGACCTGGTCTGGGCGGTGCTGGCCGGGATCGGCGTGCTGCTGCTGTCCGGGACCGCGGGCGGGCTGGACCCGGTCGGGGTCGCCTACGCGCTGGTCGCCGGTGCGATGTGGGCCGGCTACATCCTGATGGGCGCGAAGCTCGGCAGCCGGACCAGCGGGGGTTCCGGACTGGCGCTGGGCATGGCGGTCGGTGCCGCGGTCGCCGCCCCGTTCGGCGTGGCCGATGCCGGTTCGGCGCTGCTGGACCCGCGGGTGCTGGCGGCCGGGCTCGTGGTGGCGCTGCTGTCCTCGGTGATCCCGTACTCGCTGGAGCTGGAGGCGCTGCGCCGCATGCCGCCGCGGGTGTTCGGCGTGTTGATGAGCCTGGAGCCGGCCGTGGCCGCGCTGGCCGGCCTGGTCGTGCTCGGCGAACTGCTCGGCGGTTGGCAGTGGGTCGCGATCACGTGCGTGGTCGCCGCCTCGGTCGGCTCGACCAGATCGGCGCGCTGACCGAGGTGCGGTGCGCTCGCGGTTCCTAGACGGGCGGCAGCTTCGAGGGGCGCAGCGCGCGCAGCAGGGTCAGCAGCGCGCGGTTGAGTGGGACCTCGATGCCGTGCTGGTCGGCGGCGCGCACTAGGGCGCCGGTGATGTGCTCGTGCTCGGTGGGCAGTCCCGCCAGCCGGTCGTAGAGCATCGAGGTGCCGTTGCTGGGCGGGAAGTCGTGCGTGTAGTTGGCCACCACGCGGTCCGCGTCCTGCTGGGTGAGGTCGGCGCCCTCGGCGCGGGCCACCTGCACGGCTTCGGTCAGTACCCCGGCGCACAGCTGCACGACGTCCGGATCGCCGAACACGTCCAGCCTGCGCAGGGTCAGCGCGGTGATCGGGTTCGCGCCCAGGTTGGTGAGCATCTTGCGCCACGCGGCGGTGCGGAAGTCCGCGGTCTGCGACAGCTGCAGGCCCGAGCCGTCCAGCAGCGCGGTGAACCGATCGCCGAGCTCGCCGGATTCCACGAGCACGGTCGCCACCGAGCGGCGCAGCACCCGGCCGGGACGCACGCGTTCGGCGGCGACGTAGACCAGGGCGGGCAGCACCGGTCCGCGCGGGTCCAGCGCGCCGACCGACTCGCGGTGCGCCACCCCGTTCTGCACCACCGCGATCGGGGCGCTGCCGTCGTCGAGCGCGGCCAGCCAGGGTTCGGTGCCGGGCACGTCCTGCACCTTCGTGGTCAGCAGGATCCAGTCGACCGGGCCGATCGCCCCCGGGTCGGTGGCGATCTCGGCGGGGACCTCCCGCGGCCCGTCCGGCGCGTCGACCACGAGCCGCTCGAACGGGGTCCGCACGCACAGCACGACCTCGTGCCCGGCGGCGCCGGCGGCTTCGGCCAGCACGCCGCCGATCCCGCCCGAGCCGATCACGGCGATCCGTCGTCGCTGCACGGTCGGCGAGATTACTAGCCGGTCCGGTCGTCACCGCGGCTGCGGTCGGCGCCGCCGCGCAGCACGCCCTCCAGGTCGTAGCGGGCGGGTTCGGCCAGCTGCGCGTAGCCGCAGGAGTCCGGGTCGCGGTCCGGCCGCCAGCGCACGAACCGGGTGGTGTGCCGGAAACGCGCCGGAGCGGCGCCCTCGGTGTGGTCGTAGCCGACCTCGACCACTCGCTCGGGCCGCAGCGGTTCCCAGGGTTGCGCGCTGCTGCGCCACCGGTTGATCGACCCGGGCAGCCGCCTGCCGTCGGTGGCGTGGTCACCGAGCCACGGGTGCGGTTCCCCGGTGATCAGCGGAGCCAGTTCCCCGGCCAGCTCCCGGCGCTGCGCGGCGGGGAAGGCGCCCACCACGCCGACGTGGTGCAGCACGTGCTGCTCGTCGTGCAGCCCCAACAGCAGCGAGCCGACCGCGGTGCCGGGTTCGGTGCCAGTGTGCCAGCGCAGCCCGGCCACCACGCAGTCCGCGGTGCGCGAGTGCTTGATCTTGACCGCGGTGCGCTTGCCGGGCCGGTAGGGCCCGTCCAGCGGTTTGCCGATGATGCCGTCCAGCCCGGCGCCTTCGAACACGCGGAACCAGTCGGCGGCGGTGTCCGGATCGCGGGTGGCGGGCGTGGTGCGCAGCCGCTCGTGGTCGAGCCCGAGCCCGGTGAGCAGGTCGCGGCGGCGCTGCTGCGGTTCGCCCGTGCGGTCGGTTTCGCCGTCGGCGAGCAGGTCGAACGCCACGAACACCGCAGGCGTGGCCTCGGCCAGCGCGCGCACCCGGCTGTCGGCGGGGTGGATGCGTTCGCTGAGCGCGTCCCAATCCAGCCGGTCGCCGTCCTCATCGCGGCGCACCACCACCAGCTCGCCGTCCAGCACCGCGGGCGCGGCGAGGTGCTCGTCGAACGCGGCGCGGATCTCCGGGAAGTAGCGGTCCAGTGGTTTGCCGGTGCGTGACTGCAGCCGCACGTTCCCGGGTTCGGCGAACACCAGGCAGCGGAACCCGTCCCACTTCGGTTCGAAGAGATACCGCCCGTCGCGCGGGATCTCGGCCACCGGCGCGGCCAGCATCGGCTCCACCGGCGGGGACAGCGCAAGCCGCGGTTCAGCGGACACGCCGGCCCGGTGCCCGGTCGAGGTGCAGCCGGATGGAGGTGCGCAGCGCCTCCCGGCCGAGCGCGCGGCGCGCGCGGGACAGCACCCGGTCGTCGAGCTCCGCCCAGACCTGCCGGACGTCGGTGCCCTCCTCCAGTGACAGGGACAGGCGCAGCCCGGGATCCCGCGGGCTGCCGACGGTGCGCACCCGCGTCTTGGTCACTCCGGTCACCTCCTGCGCGTCCCGGCGCACCGCCTCGGTCAGCGCCCCCGCGGTGATCGTCAGCTCGCCGCCCTCGCCGTTGCCCAGCCGCACGTCCGGCCGGGCTTCCGGGCGCAGCGCGCGGCGCACCCACCACCCGCCGAGCACGAGCAGCACGAGCCCGCCGACGATGGCGACCGGCAGCCACACCAGCGGGGTGGCCTGCGCCCACTGCGCGAACATCGGGTCCAGCACCGGGCGTTGGGACCGGAAAACGCCCAGCGCTCCGGAACCGACCGCGAGCCCGCCGATCCCGGCGAGCAGCGCCAGCACTCCCACGAGCGTCAGCACGCCCCGCTCGAAACCGGTTCCGCGACCCAGCGGCGCGCTCCGGGCGGCCGTCATCGCGGCTCCTTGGCCGGGCTCACCGACACCCGCAGGCGGGGTGTGCGCTGCAGTGGCAGTTCGCGGACCGCTTCCTCGGCGCTCTCGGTGACCTGCTGCGGAAGTTCGCCGAGCTCGTGGAAGCGGGAGGTGGCCCGGACCTTGATCCGGTGCGTCCCGCTGCTGACCGCGGCATCGGTGATCTCATCGCGGTCGCGGACCCGGTGGCCGACCAGCCGCGCCATCGAACGCGGGTCGGTGGCCACGCTCACCCCGGGCGCCGGGTCCAGGAACCGGATGTCGCGCCTGCCGCCGCCTGCGCCGACCAGCAGCAGCACCAGGCCCGCTACCGCGACCAACGCCGAGATGGTCAGCGCGGCTGCGGAATTCCAGGGCACCGCCCCCAGCGCGGTGCGCGCGTCCCGCCACGGGACCAGCAGTCCCGCCCCGCCGGGGGCGATCGCGGCCGCGGCGGCCTCCACCGCCAGCAGCAGCCCGCCCGCGGCCACGACCAGGCCGAGCGCGGCGGTGAGCAGTCGTACCAGCAGTCGCATCGGATCACTCCACCTCGGGCTTGCGGCGCTGCGGCACCAGCGCGGACACGGCCACGTCGACCCGGCGCACCCGGCAGTCGGCCAGCCGGCGGAGTTCCTCGGTGACCTGCTCGCGGATGCCGCCCGCGGCGGCTTCGGCATCGGCCGGGTAGCGCAGCGCCACGTCGAGCCGGATGTGCAGCGCGTCGTCCGGGCCGGTCAGCCGCGCCTCGGCGCCCCGGCCGCCCGCGGCGATCCCGGCGACGCGGCGGGGTTTGCGGGCGCTGTCCGGGTGCCGGTCGGCGGCGTGCTCGGCGATCTTGCGCAGCACCGCGCGGTTGATGTGCAGCTCGCCGCGCAGCGGGGTCTCCGGTTCGGCGGCCGGTGCCGGGGTGGTGGTCATCGGTCGCGGCCCCGGCCGAACAGGTCGCCGACCGCCAGATCGCCGTCCACGATCCGGCCGATGACCAGCCCGACGACGCCCACCAGCAGCGAGATCAGGAACGCGGAGAATCCGCCGATCGCTGCTGCGGCTCCGAGTACCAGTCCGGCCAGCAGGCCGACGTGCATCGCGGTCATCGCAGGACACCTCCTCGTGGGTTCGCGGCGTGGCGCGGGCGGTTGCGGCGCAGGACCCGGGCCAGCGCCCTGCGCAGCCGCGAGCGGTCCTCCACCGCCGTGATCGGCGCGTCGGCGCGGTCCGCCCGCTCGCCGCGCAGCTCGGCGAGACCGGCCGCGAACACGTCCGGATCCCCGCCGACGTCCGGGTGGTGGGTGCGCGCGAAGGCGCGGATCGCCGCGCGGGTGGCGGGGTCGCGTGCGGTCATCGGTCCTCCTGCACGTCGCCGGGCAGCTCGACCTCGGCGATGGTGATGTGCACGGGGACCGGGCCTGCCGCTTCGCGCACGAGATCGCGCAGTTCAGCGGCGGTTTCCGGTAGCGGGCGGTCGAGCAGCGCCACGACGCCGATCTCCACCGCACCGTCCTCGGCCACCCGCACCCCGGTCACCTGCCGCCCGGGCAGGTGCGAGGCGATCTCGCCGAACGCCCCGCCGTGCGCGCGCAGCACCGCGGGGTGTCCGCGCACGGCGTCCCCGATGTGCTCGCTGAGCTGCTCGGTCGGGCTCCGGTCGGTGGTGGGCACGATCGCCGTCACTCGACGCGGGACCCGGACTGCTGCCCGCTGTCGGCGGGCTGGTCCGAGTCCTCGTCGGGCAGGTGGATGTCGTTGACCGAGATGTTGACCTCGATCACGTCCAGGCCGGTCATCCGCTCCACCCCGGTGATGACGTTGCGCCGCACCGAGCGGGCCAGGTCCACGATCGACACGCCGTACTCGATGACCAGGTCCAGATCGACCGCGGCCTGCCGCTCACCGACCTCGACCTGCACGCCGGACATGGACGGGGTCCCGCTGCCGCCGGGGATGCGTTCGCGCAGCGCCCCGAACGCGCGGGAGACGCCGCCGCCCATCGAGTGCACGCCGGAGATCTCCCGGGCGGCCAGCCCCGCGATCTTCTGCACCACCGAGGCGGCGATGGTGGTCTTGCCCTGCTCGGTGTCGTCCACCGGCGAGGGCATGTCCCCGCTGCTGCGGCTCTGCGGGATGTGCTGCTTGCTGTCCTCGGAGCGGGCGGTGGTCGCGGATCCGCCGCTCTGCCCTTCGCTGTTCTGCGCCATCGGCTGAGCTCCTTCCGCACGGCAGGCGGGGAGCGGATCTGCCCGCGCGGTACCCCGCGTGCCCGCGGTTCATTGTCGGCCGCCGAGCGCGTACCGGCGCGCTGAACAGGGCAGGCGCGCTGAACAGGGGGAGGGGCGGGGGTCAGGCCTGCCGGACGTAGCGCAGCAGCAGCATCGAACCGGACCGCAGCACCGAGCGCAGCTCCAGGTCGCGGGGCGGTTCGGCACCGGTGCCCGCCGCGATGCGGCCCGCACCCCCGCCGGCCAGCAGCGGGGACACGGTCAGGCACAGCTCGTCGACGAGGTCGGCGCGCAGCAGGCTGCCGAACAGCTGCGGGCCGCCCTCGCAGGCGATCCGGTTCAGGCCGCGGGCCCGCAGCGCCGCCAGCGCCGCGGGCAGGTCGAGTTCGGCGTCCCCGGCCAGCACCACATCGGCACCGGCGTCGGCGAGCTCGGCGCGGCGCTGCGCCGGTGCCGCTTCGGTGGTGAGCACGATCGGCGGCACCAGGGTGTCGGTCAGCAGCGGCGAGTCCGGCGGTAGCGAGCCGTTCGGGGTCACCAGCGCGATCGGCGGCACGTCGGAGAGCCCGTTGCGGCGCCGCCGGTCCGCGCGCACCTCGGTGTGCTTGATGCCGCGGTAGCCCTCGGTCATGGCCGTGCCCGCCCCGACCAGCACCACGTCCGCGAGGTCGCGGATCAGCGCGAGCACCGTGCGGTCGTCGGCCGAGGACAGGCCCTGCGAGCGGCCGTGCACCGAGACGGCCCCGTCGAGGCTGCTGACGAAGTTCACCCGCACCCACGGGCGCTGCAGCGCGTCCGGGAACGCGTAGCAGCGTTCCAGGTCCTCGTCGGCGTGCGGGGCGTCGTCGACCGGCCAGAGCTTGTCCACGCCGCCATCCCACCACACGCCGGTGCGGGCCCGGGCGGGTGAGCAGGCGCACGTGTATCCGGGGCGGGCCGCGGTTATAAGGTTTCGGGCATGAGTTCGCGCCTGGTGGACCTCCGCCCCGAAGTGACGCAGGACGAGCTCGTGCAGTCCCTGTCGCCGCCGCCGCGGTTCGACGCGGCGCGGTTCGACAACTACATCCCGAACCCGGACGAGCCGAGCCAGGCCCGGGCCGTCGAGTCGTGCCGGACCTTCGCCGAGCAGATCGGCGGCGGGCAGTCCTCCGGTGGCTGGCTGCGCGGGCTGTTCGGCCGGCGCAGCGGCCCCGCGGGCAAGCCCGGGCTGTACCTGGACGGCGGGTTCGGCGTCGGCAAGACCCACCTGCTGGCCTCGGCCTGGCACGTCGCTGAGGGGCCGAAGTCCTACGGCACGTTCGTGGAGCTGACCAACCTGGTCGGCGCGCTCGGGTTCACCGAGACCGTGCGCAGGCTGTCCGGGCACAGGCTGTTGGCCATCGACGAGTTCGAGCTCGACGACCCGGGTGACACGATGCTGGTCACCCAGCTGATCGCCAAGCTCACCGATGCGGGCGTGCGCATCGCGGCCACGTCGAACACGTTGCCGGACAAGCTCGGCGAGGGCCGGTTCGCCGCGGTGGACTTCCTGCGCGAGATCCACGCCATGTCCTCCCGGTTCGACGTCGTCCGGGTGGACGGGCCGGACTACCGGCACCGCGGGCTGCCGGACGCGCCCGACCCGATGGACGACGCGGAGCTGACCGCGCTGGCCGAGAGCTCGACCGGGACGCTGGACGACTTCGACGAGCTGTGCGGATTCCTGGCCGGGCTGCACCCGTCGAAGTACGGCAGGCTCGTCGACGGGCTCTCCGCGGTGCACCTGCGCGGGGTGCGCGCCGCCCGGGACCAGGACGTGGCGCTGCGGCTGGTGGCCCTGGCCGACCGGCTTTACGACCGGGCAATCCCGGTGCGGGTGTCCGGCGCCGCGCTGTCCGAGCTGTTCACCGACGAGATGCTGCAGGGCGGCTACCGCAAGAAGTATCTGCGCGCGATCAGCAGGCTCACCGCGCTGTCCCGCGACCTCGTCGAGTCCTGATCGTCAGCCCAGCACTTCGGCGACCGCGTCCAGGCCCGCGTCCAGCTCCGGTTCGGTGATCACCAGCGGGGGTGCCAGGCGCAGCGTGGTCTGCTGGGTCTCCTTGCACAGCACGCCGCGCTCGGCGAGGCGTTCGCACACCTGCCGGCCGGTCGGCCCGGACGGTGCGAGGTCCACCCCGGCCCACAGGCCCCGCCCGCGCACCTCGGCGGCCCCGGTCAGCTCGGCCAGCCGCGCGTGCATCCGCGCGCCGAGCTCGCGGGAGCGCTGCTGGAACTCCCCGGTGCGCAGCAGCCGGACCACCGCGCGGCCCACGGCGCAGGCCAGCGGGTTGCCGCCGAACGTCGAACCGTGCTCGCCGGGGCGCAGCACGCCGAGCACCTCGTCGCTGCCCACCACCGCCGACACCGGCAGGATCCCGCCGCCGAGCGCCTTGCCCAGCGTGTAGAGGTCGGCGCGCACCCCGTCGTGCTCGCAGGCCAGCAGCTCGCCGGTGCGGGCCAGGCCGGACTGGATCTCGTCGGCGATGAGCAGCACCCCGTGCTCGTCGCAGAGCCCGCGCAGCCGCGGCAGGTAGTCCGGCGGCGGGAGGCGCACCCCGGCCTCGCCCTGGATCGGCTCGACGAGCACCGCGGCGGTGCGGTCGGTGATCGCGGCGGCGACCGCGTCCGCATCGCCGTACCGGGTGACGGTGAAGCCCGGGGTGAACGGGCCGAACGCGGCGCGGGCGGTCGGATCGGTGGCGAACGAGACGATCGTGGTGGTGCGGCCGTGGAAGTTCGCGTCGGCCACCACGATCTCCGCACCATCGGCGGGCACGCCCTTCACCCGGTGCGCCCACAGCCGGGCGACCTTGATCGCGGATTCCACGGCTTCGGCGCCGGAGTTCATCGGCAGCACCCGGTCGGTGCCGGTCAGCTCGGCGAGCTCGCGGCAGAACGGCCCGGACTGGTCGTGGTGGAACGCACGGCTGGTCAGCGTGACCCGGCCGAGCTGCTCGGTGGCGGCGGCGAGGAGGTCGGGGTGCCGGTGGCCGAAGTTCAGCGCCGAATAGCCGGCCAGGAAGTCCAGGTAGGTGCGTCCGTCCACGTCGGTCACCCGCGTCCCGGTGGCCTCGGCGACCACCACCGGCAGCGGGTGGTAGTTGTGCGCGCCGTACCGGTCGTCGAGGTCGAGGAAGTGCTGCGCGTTCATGGTCACCGATTGTCGCCCGGATCCGGTGCCGCGCGGGCGTTTCCCGGTCCGGCGCGCGCGGCGCGGATCGTTGCGATGATGGCGCGGACGAGAGGAGGGCGCCGGATGCCGGACGTGTCGCCGAACTGGCTGGTGCACGTGGGTGCGGGCCGCGAGCACGCGGAGCAGCGGATCAGCACCGCGGTGCTGGACTCCTCCGGGGCGCTGCTGCCGACCGGCCGGGACGTCGGCGCGCCGCAGCCGTCGTTCCTGGCTGCATCGCCGGACGGTGCGGTGTTGTTCGCGGTGGACGAGCGCACCGCGGGCCGGGTTCGGTCCTACCGGATCGGGGACCAGGGGGCGCTCACCGAGATCGGCGCGCAGCCCTCGCTGGGTTCGCACCCGTGCCACCTCGCGGTGCATCCCGGCGGGGCGCATCTGTTCACCGCGAACTACGCGTCGGCAACGCTGGCGGTGCACCCGGTGGGCGCGGACGGCGCGCTGGGCGAGGCGCAGTTCGCGGTGCAGCACACCGGGCGCGGCCCCAACCCGGAGCGCCAGGAAGGGCCGCACCCGCACCAGGTGGTGCCGGATCCCGGCGGTCAGTACGTGCTCGCCGCGGATCTGGGCGCGGACGCGGTGGTCAGCTACGAGTTCGACCCGGGCAGCGGGCACCTGGCGCAGCGCTGCCGGGCGGCGCTGCGGCCGGGCTCGGGCCCGCGACACCTGGCGCTGCACCCGGACGGCGACCGCGGCTACGTGCTCAACGAACTGGATTCGTCGCTGACCGAGTTCGGCTGGGACCGGGCCAGTGGGCAGCTGGAACCGGGCCGCACCCTGTCCACGGTGCCGCCGGACTTCGCCCGGCCGAACCTGCCGTCCGAGGTGGTGCTGCTGGCCGACGGGAGCTTCGGCTACGCCGCCAACCGCGGGCACGACAGCATCGCCGTGTTCACCCCGGAGTCCGGCGACGGGCAGTTCCGGCTGGTCGAGGTGCAGCCGGCCCGGGTGTCCGGCCCGCGGCACATCGCGCTGAGCCCGGACGGCACCCGGCTGCTGGCCCTCGGCCGGCGCAGCGACGACATCCAGGTCTTCGACGTGCTCGACGACGGCCACCTCTCCCCGGTCGGCGACCCGCTGTCGGTGCCGGCCCCGATGTGCGCGGTCCTGCTCCCTGCGGGCTGAGCGGGTTGATCGCGTCCTGCTCGGGCGAGCCCCGTACCCGCTTGCGGTTCCGGCCGATTCGTCGAGGACCGCAAAGATCCCTCCCTGGCAGTACGCAGGGCTGGGAGGGATCTTGTTCGAGCGGGCTTCAGTCGAACCTCGCCATGCTTGACACCGTTCAGGA
This sequence comes from Saccharopolyspora montiporae, assembly GCF_015209505.1. GTDB lineage: Bacteria > Actinomycetota > Actinomycetes > Mycobacteriales > Pseudonocardiaceae > Saccharopolyspora > Saccharopolyspora montiporae. The sequence goes on along the minus strand of NZ_JADEYC010000002.1, from coordinate 59,085 downwards.
ACGCCGACCACTCCTCAGGAGTGAAGTGGTGAGCAGCCTGATCAGGATTCCTGCTGTTGCGGAGAAGCCGGCTGCCGTCGGGCAGTCCAAGGCGGTCGTGCTGCTGCGCCGGACCGCGGACGGCGCGCTGTGCGGGGGATTCCGCGGACGGGCGGGACTCATGCCGCTGCGCTCGACCGGTCATCGGCTGCAGATCGAGCCCCGCCAGGTCGACGCGGATACCATCGGCCCCGGCCGAAACCACCCGCGCCGCCCGGGTTCCGGCCCGGCTCGACTTCGGAACCGCGTCGCTGTTCGCGAACCTGCTGGCCGCCCGCAGCCACCTGGTGTTCGTCAACGACGATGACGGGCAGGTGAGGTCCTACCGATGGGTGCATCCGGCCTCGGGATCCTGGGTGCGCGTGGAGTTCGACGGTGAGCATCCCGTGGTGCACCAGACCGGACCGCGGAAGCTCTGGGACGAGGCGGAACCGGTCCTCGACACGTGGAACCGGTTGGGGTAGGCGGGTTTCGGCCGCTACAGTGTGACGGTGCATCCGGAGGGGCAGCACGTGCTGTGAGCTGGACCGCCCCGACCGCGAACAAGCCACCCTGTCGACCTGAGGACGCCCCGGAGGCGAGGAGCAGAACCATTCGGCCCGGCACGACGAGCGATCGACCGGAACGCGAAGACGGTCCGCGGAATGAGAGCGCTGCCGGTCCATCCCCGTTGCACGAACACCGTTCAGTCCTTTTTTTGCGTGGCAATGCGAACTCCGCCCTCATTCTGGCTGTGGTTTTCGCCCCGTTCGCGGCGATCGAGTGAACAATTCCGTTGTGGGCAAGATTTCACAGGACATCGTTGGCGCAGAGATCATCTTGGTCGGTTTCAACGGATCGACCACCCTCGTCCCGGAGGTGCACCGCCATATCAAGCCCTCGAAGAATGGCTGGTCCTGTCGGGGGTGTGGGCGCCCGGTGAACGAATTGCGATCTTTCGGCCACATCTCGACCTTGTTCGACCCCGCTCCGGGCGGTCGGGGTAGCCCGGTGGCCGGGTCGGGATTGGGTGGAAGCTCCTCCGCGGAAAGATCGGAATTGCAGTCCATGCACTGTTCCTGCTGGTGTGCCGGGCGGCCGGGCGCGTCCATCGGCACCGGGCAGGTTATCTGCGTGGGCGCAAATGTCCACATGTTAGTGTTCGTCGCTATAGCGTGGAACGTGAACATCAAATCCGGCCAGCGGGACGGCGATGAACTGGGCGAACTACATTTTTGTTCTTCGTCGAAGCACGAGGATCCTGGACAGCGCTCCGGACGGATCGCGGTGATCCTGCCGCTTCCCGGAAGAGCGACCGCGTGGTCGGGCGGCTCTACCGCGACGGGAAGCACACGTGGTGGCTGCTCCTGTGCGCTGCGGATTCGCTCATGGGATCCATGAGTGGGCAGCTGCTCGGGGGATCGCTCGCCATTCTCGGCGGCCTCAACCTCGCGGCGGCCACTGTGGCGTAGGGCTGCGCCCGGAGCCGGGATGACCATGTCGCCGGTACCTCGCGCCGGCGGCCTGCAACGTGGGAGTGGGAGTGCAGAGACGGAAGCGTGACGTGCTCGGGGTGGATCGGTTGCCACCCGGGCCTGATCCGGAGACCGGATGCCCCGGGCCGCCGCCCGCCCCGGTCAGCACGACGGGGCGGCGCCAGGCCGCCGCGTGTGCCGACGCTTCGTCGTTCGCGCCGCCGGAGGGGGAGGGCCCGGTGTTGGCCGGCTCTCGCCCGGAAGGTCCGTGGCGGTACGGGATCCGCGAAGCCGCCCGGATCGTCGGGGTGTCGATCGCGGTGCTCGGGCTGATCAGCATCGGACCGTTCCTGGTCGAGGGGCCCCCTTGGTCGGCCCCCAACACCGGTGTGCGCGTCGGCTTCTGGCTGCTGTGGCCGGTTCTGCTGCTCCAGTTCCTCACCTACGCCTACGGGAACCGGTTGTCCCCGTGCTCCGCCGGTGCGGAGTGGCTGCGAGGGGCCGACGGGAGATGGGTGCGGACCTACGAACTCACCCGGATCACCGCCCGCCGTAACGCCGCTCTGGCGCTCGTTCTGGAGTTCCACGACCGCAGGCGGCGCACCCTGGAGATCTCCGTGGACAGCCTGCGCAACAACCCGCGGGTGTGGGACCTCGTGCACAACGGTGTGCTGCATTCCGTCGTGGCGAACAAGGCCCTGACCAACACGCGCCTGCACACCTCGCTCCAGCTGCCGTACCCGGAGCAGCCGTGACGTCCGAACCGGCCTGAACTCGGCGAATCGGTGGACCGCGTACTGACCCGCGACTCCGAGCAGCAGAGCGAGCGGGATCGCCGCTGCACCGAGGATGAGCGCTTTGCCGGTCAACCAGCGGGCCGGGGAAACGTCCTGACTCCAAGCCAGCAAGTGGGTGCGCTGGTCCTGTTCCCCGGCGACCAGCGGTGCGGCCCAGAACCCGGCCACCGCCGCCGGGAACAGCACCAGGACCCTGAGCACCGTCGGAAGGTTCACCCCGAACCACTGGAGCGGCGCGGGCATCGACTCCGGGGGCGCGAACATGCCGAGCGTGATCAGCAGCGCGGAGGCGGCCAGCACGATCAGGCTGGTGGCGACGAGGAGCTGCCGGTGTTGGTACCAGGTCACCCATGCCAGGTCGCGCCACCGCACCCGGGGCCGCGGTGCCGTAGCGGTCGGGCTCCACGGCTGAGCCGACCCCGGGCACCGCTGAGCGGCACGCGGGAAAACGGGCCGCTCGAACGAGAAGCACCCCCGGCGCGCCACGGGGGACCCGGCTGACCGGGTGGCTGCGCATTGTGCGTAGCCGCCCGGTTCGGCGGTCAGCTGAGGCCGCTGTCGTAGCGGCCGAGCGCGTACTGCTCCAGCGAGTTGCGCACCCGCTTGGCCTCGCGGCGCCGGACGATGAAGCCGCCGGTGGCGCCGATCGGGAATACCGCCGAACCGCCGTGGAACGAGCGCACCCGGTGCCACGGCTTCGACGACGGGCCCGGAGCGCCGCGCGGGGACCAGACGGCCAGCGCCTGGCTCTTGCCGCGGCCGACCACGCCGACGCGCTGCACCTGGCTCCACGGGACCTCGCGGTTCAGCCCGGCGCGCGAGATGCGCAGGCCGTCCGGGTTGATCTTCAGCCGCAGCCGCGGCCAGACGGCGCGGGCGAACTCCACGATCGCGCACAGCGCCAGCAGCCCGATCCCGAGCTGGAAGGCGAACTGGAAGTCCTCGGGCACCCCGTACTGGGTGCCGACCCAGGCGCCGCCGGCCACGATCGCGGCGAACAACACGGTCCAGAAGGCGGCCGAGCCGCGGCCGCCGGTGGCGAACACCGGTCCCGGCAGGTCGGCGCGCACCCTCGTGGGGTCGGCGCCGCCCTGTTCGGACGTCTCGCGCGCGCGGGCGGGCACGATCTCCTCGCGCAGGTCGCCGGCCGGGGGCGATGCGGCCGGGGCGGGTTGCGGCGGGGGCTGCGGTGCCGGTGCCGCCGGGGGTTCGCCGTCCGGGTACACCAACGTGCCCGGACGCGGGTTGTCCGGCTCGTTCGCGGTGCGCTGCAGTTCGGTGTTGTGCTGGGCGATGACGTCGGTGATCGCCGCGGGCAGCCAGCTGTCGCCCTGCGGGTTGGCCCCGCCCAGCCGGTCCAGCAGCTGCGCCGGAGTGGGCCGTGCGGCCGGGTCCTTGTCCAGGCACGCGGCCAGCAGCGGGCGCAGTCCCTCCGGCACCTGCTGCAGGTCCGGTTCGCCGTGCACCACGCGGTAGAGCAGCGAGGTGGTGCTGTCCTCGCCGAACGGTCCGGTGCCGGTGGCGGCGAAGGTGAGCACCGCGCCCAGCGAGAACACGTCGCTGGGCCCGCCGACTTCGCCGCCCTCGGTCTGCTCGGGGGAGAAGAATCCGGGCGTGCCGAGGAAGATCCCGGTCGCGGTCAGCGCATGCCCGGTCATGGCCCGGGAGATGCCGAAGTCGATCACCCGCGGCCCGTCCGGTCCGAGCAGCACGTTGGCGGGCTTGAGGTCGCGGTGCACCAGACCGGCGCGGTGGATCGCCACCAGCGCCTCGGCGAGCCCGGCACCGAGGGTGCGCACCGTGCTCTCCGGCAGCGCGCCGTGCTCGGCGACGGCCTGGTGCAGCGTCGGCCCCGGCACGTATTCGGTGGCCAGCCACGGCAGGTCGGCGTCCGGATCGGCGTCGACGACGGCGGCGGTCCAGAACCCGCCGACCGAGCGGGCCATCGACGCCTCGCGGCGGAACCGCTCGCGGAACTCCGGATCTTCGGCCAGGTCCGCGCGCACGATCTTGACCGCCACCACGCGCCCGCCCTTGGACCGGCCCAGGTACACGCCGCCCATCGCCCCTCTGCCGAGCCGGGCGAGCAACCGGTAGTCGTCGACGCGGGTCGGCTCGTCGGGCCGCAACGGCTGCACTGTCGTCCCCCTCGCTGGCGGTGATCGTCGCGTCGTCCGAGCTTACGGACTGCGCTGCTCGCGCACGCGGATCCCCGCGGGGTCGCCGCGCCGCGCCGGGTGGGCGGCGACTGCCGGTAATCGAATACTCGGGATGGTTGCGAGCCTTTGTGGTGGACGGGGTGTGTGGGTATGATCCAGCGCACTGCGAGCCCGCGCGAACGATCGACGCTGATCGAGGAGGCGCGCTGTGACATCCCCGACGACGTGGCCGGATGCGCCGGCCGTGCAGCTGACCGATGTGGGCAAACGATTCCCCGGAGTCGTGGCCGTATCCGGGGTGAGCCTGCGCATCGATCCCGGTGAGGTGCACGTCTTCGCCGGGGAGAACGGTGCGGGCAAATCCACCCTGATGAAGCTGATCGCCCAGGTGGAACCGCCCACGTCCGGAACCGTGGCCCTCGGCGGGCGGACCGCTCAGTACCAGGGTCCCGGGGCCGCGCGGAAGCTGGGCGTGGCGATGGTGCACCAGGAATTCGCGCTGGCCCCGGACCTGTCGGTGGCCGAGAACCTGTTCATCGGGCACGAACCCGGCCGCGGCGGCTGGATCTCCCGCTCCGCCGAGCGGCGGGCCGCTCGGGAGCTGCTGGCGCGGGTGGGGTTGGACGTGGACCCGAACCGCCGGGTTTCCACGCTGCCGACCGCCGCGCAGCAGCGGATCGAGATCGCCAAGGCCCTCGCGGTGCAGGCCGGTGTGCTGATCCTGGACGAGCCCACCGCCAGCCTCACCGAACGCGAGGCCGGTGAGCTGTTCGGCATCATCCGCGAGCTGACCGCGCAGGGCATCGCCGTGCTCTACATCTCGCACCGGCTGGACGAGATCTTCGAGGTCGGCGACCGGGTGACCGTGATGCGCGACGGGGAGGTCGCCGGGACGCATCCGGTCGGTGAGATCGACGAAACCGGGCTGGTGCGGCTCATGGTCGGCCGCGAGGTGGACGACCTCTACCCGCGCAGCGACCGCGAGGTCGGCCGGGTGCGGCTGCAGGTGGACGGGCTCGGTCGCCGAGAGCAGCTGCACGACATCTCCTTCGAGGTGCGCGCGGGCGAAATACTCGGCATGGCAGGGCTCGTGGGTGCCGGGCGCACCGAGCTGGCGCGGGCGGTGTTCGGTGCGGAACCGCCCGATTCCGGGTCGATCGCGCTGGACGGTCGGCGGTTGCGCATCCGCGATCCCGCCGACGCGATCAGCGCGGGCATCGGGTACCTGACCGAGAGCCGCAAAGCCGACGGTCTGGCGATGCAGCTGGGCGTGGACAAGAACATCACGATGGCGCGGCTGCCGATGCGCGCCGGACTCATCGATCTGCGGGCCGAGCACCGCACCGCCGAGCGCTTCCGGGAACGGCTCGGCATTCGGGTGCCGCGGGTGGGCCGGCCGGTGCGGATGCTCTCCGGTGGGAACCAGCAGAAGGTGGTTCTCGCGCGGTGGTTGGAAACGGGTGCCGAAGTCCTGTTCTTCGACGAACCGGGTCGCGGGATGGACGTCGGGGCGAAAGCGGAGATGTTCCAGCAGCTGGATCTGCTCGCGGGGCAGGGCAAGGCGGTCGTGCTCATCTCCAGCTACTTGCCGGAGCTGCTCAACATGTGCGACCGGATCCTGGTCCTGCGCGGCGGCCGGATCGCGGGGCAGCTCCAGCGCGCGGAGTTCTCCGAGGAGCGGGTCGTGGCCCTGGCCACCGGCGCGAAAGGCAACCATGCTTGACCAATCCGAACGGGGCGGGTTCCTCGGGGGCGGCAACCGGTTCTCCGGTGCGGTCTCTCAGATCGCCGCCGCCGGTGTGCTGATCGTCGTGTTCGTCGCACTGTCCATCGTGGCCCCGTCGTTCCTCACCGCTGACAACCTGTTCAACCTGGGTTCGCAGACCTCGGTCAACGCGGTGATGGCGGTGGGCGTGACGCTGGTGATCATCACCGGCGGCATCGACCTGTCCGTGGGGTCGGTGTCGGCGCTGTCCGGTGTGCTCGGTGTGCTGCTCATGGCCGAATACGGGTTCGACCCGCTCATCGGGATCCTCGGCGGGATCGCGGTGGGCGCGGCGGCCGGGCTCGTCAACGGGCTGCTGGTGGCGGTGGTGGGATTGCCGCCGTTCATCGCCACGCTGGGCATGCTCAGCGTCGCCCGCGGTCTGGTGCTCATCGCCACCGGTGCGGTGGCGGTGTTCGGCGCCCCGGACTCGTTCCGACTGCTGGGTCAGGGCGTGGTGGGCGTGATTCCCATCCCGATCCTGCTGATCCTGCTGGTGGCGGTGTGCGGACACCTGGTGCTCACCCGCACCCGGCTGGGCCGCTACGCGTACGTGATGGGGTCCAACATGGACGCCGCGCGGTTGTCCGGTGTCCCGGTCCGCAAGCACACCACCGCCGTCTATGTGCTGTCCGGGGCGCTGGCCGGGCTGGGCGGCATGATCGCGGCCTCGCGGATCAGTTCCGGGCAGCCGAACTTCGGCGAGGGCTTGGAACTGGACGTGATCGCCGCCGTGGTCATCGGCGGGGCGAGCCTGTTCGGCGGGCGGGGAACCGTGTGGGGTTCGCTGATCGGCGCGTTCCTGGTCGCGGTGATCCGCAACGGCGCCGTGCAGCTGGACATCAGCACCTTCTACCAGAACGTTCTCATCGGCGTGATCATCTGGCTCGCCGTGTGGTGGGACTCCTACCAGCGCCGCAAGCTCGGCGCCGAGACCTAGCGGCTGTTGCGGAAGGGCGTGCCGGGCGGCCGGTCGGGCGCCCCGCGGAAGCTGTTGCCGCGGACGAGAAAACCCTAGCGAGGAGCTCGGGATGAAGAAGGTCGTGGGTGCGGTGTGCGCCCTGCTGGTCCTGTCGGCGACCGGGTGCAGCGTGCACGTGCGGGAGCCGACCGGCGGGGCGGTGCAGGACGGCGGGCCGATCAAGCTGGCGGTGGTGCCCAAGGCGATCGGGTTCGACTTCTGGGAGAAGGTCCGCGTCGGGGCGATGTGCGCGGCCGAGGAGAAGGGCGACGTGGACGTCTACTGGGACGGGGTCAGCTCCGAGTCCGACGTCAGCGGGCAGCAGAGCCTGCTGCAGGACATGCTCTCCCAGGGCACGCGCGCCGGGTTGGTCTACGCGGCCACCGACGCCAAGGCGCTGGCCGACATCACCCGCACCGCGCAGCAGCAGGGCACCGAGGTGGTCAACATGGACTCGGGCACGAGTCCGCAGCCGCCGGACGTGCCGGTGTTCGCCACGAACAACGTCGCCGCCGCCGAGCAGGCCACGGATCTGCTCGCGCAGCAGCTGGGCGGTCGCGGCAAGGTCGCGTTCGTGGAGTTCCAGCCGGGCACCAGCACCAACGACACCCGCGCCGAGGGGTTCCAGCGCGGTCTGCAGCGGTATCCGGGCATGGAGCTGGTCGCCCGGCAGTCCAGCGAGAGCGACTACAACACGGCGCTGCAGGTCACCCAGGACATTCTCACCGCGCACCCGGACCTCAACGGCATCTACGCCGGCAACGAGCCCAGCGTGCTCGGGGCCGCCGAGGCGGTGCGCCAGTCCGGCAAGGCGGGCGAGGTCAAGGTCATCGGGTGGGATACCTCGGAGGGGCAGATCGACGAGTTGCGCGACGGGGTGATCACCGGGCTGGTCGCGCAGAACCCGTTCCGGATGGGCCACGACGCGGTGGCCGCCGCGGTCGACGGGATCCGCGGTGAGCAGGGGGCGGCGCCGGAGACCGACACCGGCTCGACCATGGTCACCGAACGCAACCTGGACAGCCCGGAGATCCGGACGTTGCTCGACCCGAGCTGCGCGAACCAGCCGCGCTGAAACGGGGGGATTGCCGAGCCGCGCGGCGGGTAACCGCCGGGTGTGCGAGCCCTCCGCGACCGCGAGAGCCCACGGCGTACCGGCGCCGCGGGAGTGGCGTTGTTGGCGGTGTTCCTGCTGTTCACCGGGATATGCGGTCAGGTGTTCGCCCTGGGAGCAGTGCGCGGAGGACCCCGCCCCGTCCCGGTGCAGACCCCGACGGGCCGTGCGAACGCGGCCGCCGAGGCAGTACAGCAGCGGGGCGGAACCGATGTGGCCGCCGTGGTTTTGGACCGCTGGACCGGGGAATACGCGGAGAGCGGTCCGGCCGGCGAGCCGATGTACACGGCCTCGGTGGTCAAGGTGCTGGTCGCCGTGGACCTGCTGAACCGGCGGGGCGACCGGCTCAGCGCGGACGAGCGGGAGTTGCTGGACCGTGCGCTGACGATCAGCGACGACGAGGCGCTCAACGCGCTGTGGAGCGTGGAAGGCGGTGCCGGGGCGGTGGATCGGATCGCCGCCCGCGCGGGGATGACCGGAACCCGGCCGCCGCAGAACCCGGCGCAGTGGGGGGAAACGGTCAGCACGGCCCGGGACATCGCTCGGTTGTTCGGCTTCGTGGCGTCCGGTGTGGACGCCGAGCACCGGGATCTGGTGGTCGATGCGCTGCGCGATACTCGGGCGACCGCTGCCGACGGATTCGACCAGCGGTTCGGCGTGGGTACTTTGCCGGGCAGTGCGGCCAAGCCCGGTTGGATGTGCTGCCAGGACGGGCGAGTCACGTTGCACAGCGCCGGATTCGCCGATCCCGAGCAGCGGTTCGTGGTGGTGCTGATGTCCGACCCGCCCGCTGAGCTCGGCTACGAGGGGGCGCAGGCGCAGCTGGACGACGCCGCGGAGGCGGTGGCGGAGGAGTTGCGCTGAGGTTCAGCGCGTCCGGCCGCGCTGCTGGTCGAGCTGGTGCAGCAGGATGCGGGTCGCCAGCAGCGCCGTGACGGTCAGCCCCATCGCCAGCACGGCGTGTGCGACGTTGTCGGCCAGCGCGGCGTTGACGGCCAGCAGTGCGATGGCCGTGCCGGTGGCCACCGCGGTTCCCGGTGCGAGACGGGCGATTCCTGCGTGCAGCGCGGTGGTCAGCACCAGGTAGACCACGACGGGCGCGGTGATGGCGATGGCGGTGGCGTTGTCCCCGATCTGCGCGCCGCGCCCGTTGACGTCCACCGCGAGCGAGACGGTGGCGCCCACCGCGGAGGCGCTGGCGAAGATGAAGTAGTGGCCGTAGGCCCACAGCAGGGTGGTGGGCAGCGACTCCCGGATCCGCGCGGCGGCCGAGTGCATGAAGTAGATCCACCACATGCTGAAGATGAGCAGCAGCCCGCCCGCGGCGATCTCGTCCAGGCCGGGGGACAGCCCGCCGTCGACGAGATCGGCCTGCACCGCGTTGGTCGAGGCCAGGACGACCTCGCCGAGCACGATGAGGGTGAACAGGCCGTAGCGCTCGTTGATGTGCCCGGGGTGCCAGTTGCTGGTGCGTGCGTGCTCGGCCCACAGCGGCACGCTCAGTTCCGCGAGCACCAGCACCGGGAACGCCGCTTCGCCCCACGGGTCGGGCAGTGCCAGGCGGGCGCACCAGCCGAGCTGGCAGGCGGCGATCCCGGTGGCGTAGCGCAGCGCGTGTTGCCTGCCGGCCGGGTGTTCGACGGCGGCGCGGACCCATTGCGCCAGCATCGCCATCCGCATGACCACGTAGCCGATGGTCACCACGGTGAAGTCGTAGTGGTGGAACGTGTCCGGTACGCCCGCGGCGAGCACGAGCACCCCGGCCATCTGCAGCAGGGTCAGCGCCCGGTAGGGCACGTCGTCGGTGTCGTAGGCGGAGGCGAACCAGGTGAAGTTCATCCAGGCCCACCAGATCGCGAAGAACACCATGAGGTAGCCGGTCGTGGTGCCGGTGATCGCGTCCTGGCCGAGCCCGTGGTGCAGCTGCTCGGCTGCCTGCGAGACGGCGACGACGAAGCACAGGTCGAACAGCAGCTCCAGCGGGGTGGACGCGCGGTGCTGCTCGCCGGGGTCCCGGGCGCGCATCCGCCGGCGCCACGGCCGAGCGCGTGGGCTGCACATGATCGTTCATTCTCGGCGCGCGGCCGGGATCGTGCCGGGCGGCACCTGCCGGGGTACCGGAGTGCGTGCAGGCGTGCGCGGAGCGTGTAGTAACATGAAAATGCTTCGGGGGTCAGGGCGGGACCAGGGGGAATCGCCCGGTGCGCCGACCGGTGGTGCGGCACGGAGCGCCACCGGTCCGCGGCGCGCGGTCCCACCCGGTGGCGTAGCGCACGGTCGGCACGCGGCCCGGCCGGTCCCTGGCATGATCTGCGGCGAAAACGGCGTGCCCGTGCGGGAAACCCCGCGTCGGGCGCGCAGCGGCGGATCGGAAGGATCGGTGTGGTGACGAAGATCGAGCGTCTCGGAGTGGTCGGTGCCGGGCAGATGGGCGGCGGCATCGCGGAGGTCAGCGCGCGAGCCGGGCTGGACGTGGTCGTCGCCGATGTCGACGCCGCGGCGGCGGAAGCCGGGCAGCAGCGGGTCACCAAGTCGCTGGACGGCGCGGTGCGCAAGGGCAAGCTCGCCGAAGCCGAGCGCGACGCGGCCCTGCAGAACCTGCGCTTCACCTCCGAGCTCGACGAGCTCGCCGACCGGCAGCTGGTGATCGAGGCCATCGCCGAGGACGAGGGCATCAAGACCGGCCTGTTCGGCAGGCTCGACGAACTGGTGACCGACCGGGACGCGATCCTGGCCTCGAACACCTCGTCCATCCCGATCGCCAAGCTGGCCCGGGCGACCGACCGCCCGGAGCAGGTGCTGGGCGTGCACTTCTTCAACCCGGTGCCGGTGCAGAACCTGGTGGAACTGGTGCCCTCCCTGCTCACCAGCGACGAGACGGTCCAGCGGGCCACCGCGTTCGCCGCCGAGCAACTCGGCAAGAACACGATCCAGGCCCAGGACCGGTCCGGGTTCGTGGTGAACGCGCTGCTGGTGCCCTACCTGCTGTCCGCGGTGCGGATGCTGGAGGGCGGCTTCGCCACCGCCGAGGACATCGACACCGGCATGGTGCAGGGCTGCGCGCACCCGATGGGGCCGCTGCGGCTGGCCGACCTGGTCGGCCTGGACACGCTCAAGGCGATCGCCGACTCGATGCACGCGGAGTACGGCGAGGCGCACTTCTCGGCCCCGCCGCTGCTGCAGCGCATGGTCGACGCCGGCCTCAAGGGCAAGAAGTCCGGCAAGGGCTTCTACACCTACGGCTGAGCCGGAGGGGTGACCGCGGCCGCCGCGTGCCCTAGCGTGTGATCGGCACGCGCCGCCGACGGAGGAGGGCTACCCGGATGGATCCGGTCGTCGTGCTGCTGGGCACGCTGGACACCAAGGGCACCGAGTACCGCTGGCTGCGCGAGCGGCTCATCGCCGCGGGTTGCCGGGTGGTGCTGGTCGACGCCGGTGTGCCCGGTGATCCGGACGCCGGTGCGGACGTGCCCGCCGAGCGGGTCGCCGCCGCCGCCGGGGCCGACCCGGCGGCGCTGCGCGAGGCCGCCGACCGCGGGGCGGCGATGAGCGCCATGGGACGCGGTGCCGCCGCGGTGCTGGCCGAGCAGCACCGGCGCGGTGAGCTGGACGCCGTGCTCGCGCTGGGCGGCAGCGGGGGAGCGGCGATCACCGCAGCGGCGCTGCGCGCGCTGCCGGTCGGGGTGCCCAAGCTGCTGGTGTCCACGATGGTCAGCGGCGATGTGGCCGATTACGTCGGTGGGTCGGACGTGACGCTGATGTACTCGGTGACCGACGTGTCCGGGATCAACCGGATCTCGCGGCAGGTGCTGGGCAACGCGGCCGGAGCTGCGGTGGGCATGGCCGGTGCGCACGCGGCGCGCCGGACGGAGCCGCAGCCCGCCGCCGATCGCCCGCTGGTGGCGGCGTCCATGTTCGGCGTCACCACCCCGGCGGTCACCGCCGCGCGGGAGCGACTGGAGGAGCTCGGCTACGACGTGCTGGTCTTCCACGCCACCGGGACCGGTGGCCGGGCGCTGGAATCGCTGGCCGCGGGCGGCGATCTCGCCGGGGTGCTCGACCTGACGACCACCGAGCTCGCCGACGAGCTGCTCGGCGGGGTGCTCAGCGCCGGACCGGACCGGTTGCGTGCCGCGGGCCGCGCGGGCCTGCCGCAGGTGGTCTCGCTCGGTGCGCTGGACATGTGCAACTTCGGGCCGCGCAGCACCGTGCCCGAGCACTACGCGCAGCGGAACCTCGTCGAGCACAACGCGCAGGTCACGCTCATGCGCACCGAGGAGCCGGACATGGCGCAGCTGGGCCGGACGCTCGGTGAGCGGCTCGCCGCGGCCGCGGGGCCGACCGCGGTTTTCGTTCCGGAGCGCGGTGTTTCGGCGCTGGACGTGCACGGCGGCCCGTTCCGCGACGCCGCGGCCGATGCCGCGTGCACCGCCGCGCTCGCCGATGCGCTGGTCGGCACCGGCGTGGAACAGCACCGGATCGACGCGCACATCAACGATCCCGCGTTCGCCCGCGCCGCCGCCGAGCGGCTGCACGAGCTGATCACCACCGCCAGTACCGGCCCGGTCGCCGGGGCCGGCGCCGCGCAGCACCGCTGAGGAGCGTCCGTGACGACACCGCGCGACCGAGTCCTGCCCGCCCTGCGCGCCGAGGCCGCGCACCGCCCGCTCGTCGGGGCGGGCGCGGGAACCGGCCTGTCGGCCAAGTGCGCCGAGAACGGCGGGGCGGACCTGCTGGTCATCTACAACTCGGGCCGCTACCGCATGGCCGGGCGCGGTTCGCTGGCCGGGCTGCTGGCCTACGGCAACGCCAACGAGATCGTGCTGGACATGGCGCGCGAGGTGCTGCCCGTGGTCGCCCGCACCCCGGTGCTGGCCGGGGTCAACGGCACCGATCCGTTCCTGCTGACCGGGCCGTTCCTGGACCGGCTGCGCGAGCTGGGGTTCGCCGGGATCCAGAACTTCCCGACGGTGGGCCTCATCGACGGCACCTTCCGGGCCAACCTGGAGGAGACCGGGATGAGTTACCGGCAGGAGGTCGACGTGGTGGCCGCTGCGCACGAGCGCGGGCTGCTGACCACGCCGTACGTGTTCTCCGCCGCCGACGCCCGCGCGATGACCGAGGCCGGGGCGGACGTCGTGGTGTGCCACATGGGGCTGACCACCGGCGGTTCGATCGGGGCGGAGACGGCCAAGGACCTGGACGACTGCGTGGCGCTCATCGACGAGTGCGCGCTGGCCGCGACCGGGGTGCGCGAGGACGTGCTGGTGCTGTGCCACGGCGGGCCGATCGCCACTCCGCAGGACACGGCGTACGTGCTGGACCGCGCCCGGCGCTGCGACGGCTTCTTCGGTGCGTCCAGCATGGAGCGGCTGCCCACCGAGCAGGCACTGACCGAGCGGGTCCGCGAGTTCAAGCAGTTGAGCTGAATCCCTAGGAGGAGTCCGATGGCAGTGGCATACGCGTCGGCCGTGATCGGCGCCGAACCCGATGAGGTTTGGGAACTGGCACGTGATTTCGGCGGGTTGCCCGGCTGGCATCCCGCCATCGCCACCAGCGAGATCGAAGGCGGTGGCGCGCCGTCGGTCGGTGCGGTGCGGCGGTTGACGACGCCGGACGGCGGAGTGATCCGCGAGCGGTTGGTCGCGCTGGACGACGCGCAACGCTCGTACACCTACGACATCATCGAGAGCCCGTTCGCGGTGCGCTCCTACCGCGCCACGATCCACCTGCTGCCGATCACCGCGACGGGCGGCACGTTCGCCGAGTGGTACGCGCACTTCGACGCCGACGCGGCCGACGAGCCCGATCTGAGGCGCAATTTCGAGCGCGGCGTGTTCGCCACCGGCCTGGCCGCGCTGGGCACCCGGCTGGCGGGCTGAGCGCAGTCCCGGTGCGGGTCACCTCCGTACCGGGACCAACCCAGCCTCCGATGTGGACTCCCCAGCGAGCGCTTCCCGAGCGGCGGCAGCCGAGGCGGCGTGGACGTACCGCTACCGGCAACGGCCCGCGAACGGCTTCCACATCACCCCTGGTCGGTGATGGTGCTGCGGAGGGCTTGCACGGCGTGGTCGCGGTGCTCGGCCAGTAGCCGCACCAGTTCGGCGGCGTCCCCGCGCTGCGCTGCTTCGACGATCTCGACGTGCTCGCTGCGAACCCGCTCGCGGTTGTCCCCGGAGTTGTAGTAGACGGCCCGGTAGGCGTCCGTGGCGTCCCACAGCGTGCGCACCACGCGCAGCAGGCGCGGCATGTCGGCAGGTTCCAGCAGCGCGAAGTGGAACCGGCGGTTGGCCGCGATCATCCCGACCAGGTCCTGGCCGTCGGCGGCGGCCTCGACATCGGCCCGGGCGTCGTCGATGCGCGCGAGGTCGGCGTCGGCGTAGGCGCGTGCGGCCACCGACGCCGCCTCGCCCTCCAGCAGTTCGCGCATCCGGTAGACCTCCAGGAGGTCGGTGAGGGCGAGCTCGGCGACCGAGTACCCGCGGTGCGGCTGGTAGACGACCTGCCCCTCGGCCTCCAGCGTCTTGAGCGCTTCGCGCAGCGGCACCCGGCTGACCCCGAGCTGCTGGGCGACCGCGTCCTGCCGGACGGCCTGGCCCGGCGCGAGTTCACCGGCCACGATCGCCGTGCGCAGCTGTTCGAGCACGAATTCTTGCGTGGTGGGTGGGCGTCGCATCCCCGCTCCCGTCGCCGGCCGGAACGTCGCGCGCCGGCTTCGGCGGTTGACCGGCGCGGCACCGACTGTATATTGGATCCAACTTCGCGGCCAGTGCCCGCGACAGCCAGGTGCCCGCGACGGGACGTGCGGACCGGGTGCCGGAGAGGACGTGCGGATGGGATCCGGGTTGCCGCTGGACGGGATCGTCGTGGCCGACTTCAGCCGCGTGCTGGCCGGTCCTTACGCCACGATGTTCCTCGCCGATCTGGGCGCCACAGTGATCAAGGTGGAACGCCCCGGAAGCGGGGACGACACCCGTTCCTGGGGGCCACCATGGACGGAGACGGGCTCGTCGTACTTCGAGTCGGTCAACCGCAGCAAGCGCAGCATCGCGCTCGACCTCGGCGACGAGCAGGACCGGGAAACCGCCCGGCGGCTGGTCGCGCGCGCCGACGTGGTGGTGGAGAACTTCCGCTCCGGCGCGCTGGCCCGGCACGGCCTGGACCACGACAGCGCCCGCGCGCTCAACCCCGGGTTGATCTACACCTCCATCTCCGGTTTCGGCAGCGAGGCGGGCGCTGACCTGCCCGGGTACGACTTCGTCGTGCAGGCCGTGGGCGGGCTGATGAGCATCACCGGCGAGCAGGACGGACCGCCCACCAAGGTCGGTGTCGCGCTCGTGGACATCCTCACCGGCAAGGACGCGGCGCTGGGCATCCTCGCGGCGCTGCGCCACCGGGACGCCACCGGCGAGGGCCAGCACATCGAGGTCAACCTGCTGCAGAGCCTGCTCGCGTCGCTGGCCAATCAGATGAGCGGGCTGCTCACCACCGGGATCCCACCGGAGCGGATGGGCAACCGGCACCCGAGCATCGCCCCGTACGAAACGCTGCGCTGCGAGGACGCCCTGCTCGCGGTGGCGGTCGGCAATGACGCGCAGTTCCGCAGGTTCGCCGAGGTGCTGGGCCTGGTCGGCCTGGCCGACGACGAGCGGTTCGGCACCAACGCCCAGCGCGTGGCGCACCGCGAGGACCTGGTCCGGCGGCTGGAGAACGTGCTCGGCGCGCGGCCCGCTGCGGACTGGCAGGAGCGCCTGCAGGCGGCCGGGATCGCGTGCGGGCAGGTCAACGACCTCTCCCGCGCGGTGCACCACGCCGAATCGCTGGGACTCGCCCCGGTCGTCGACCCCGGCGGCGGTGCGGCGATGCAGGTGCGGATGCCGATCGGCTTCACCGGGCACGGCACCGCCGAGGTCGCGGCGCCACCCGAACTCGGCGAGCACACCAAGGAAGTGCTCGCCTGGCTGGAAGACCCCTACTCCCCGCTGCCACCGACGACGTCGAGGAGGACCTCGCGATGAGTTCCCGTGCCGACCGCCCCCAGTTCGACCCGCGCGATCCGCTCGGGATCGACGACGAGTTCACCCCGGAGCAGCTCGCGGTGCGCGACAGCGTCCGCGCGCTGTGCCGCGACCACGTCCAGCCGCACCTGGCCGACTGGTTCGAGCGCGGCGAGTTCCCGCAGGCCGCCGAACTCGCGCGCGAGCTCGGCAAGCTCGGTGTGCTGGGCATGCACCTGGAGGGCTACGGCTGCGCCGGGATGTCCGCGGTGGACTACGGCATCGCCTGCGAGGAGCTGGAAGCCTGCGATTCCGGGCTGCGTTCGCTGGTGTCGGTGCAGGGATCGCTGGCGATGTTCGCGATCTGGCGCTGGGGTTCGGAGGAGCACAAGCAGGAGTGGCTGCCGCGCATGGCCGCCGGCGAGGCCATCGGCTGCTTCGGGCTCACCGAGCCGGACCACGGCTCGGACCCGTCCTCGATGCGCACGGTCGCGCGGCGGGACGGTGCGGACTGGGTGCTCAACGGCCGCAAGATGTGGATCACCAACGGCAGCATCGCCTCCGTGGCCGTGGTGTGGGCGCAGACCGACGAGGGCGTGCGCGGATTCGTCGTTCCCGCGGGCACTCCCGGCTTCTCGGCGCCGGAGATCAAGCACAAGATGTCGCTGCGCGCCTCCGTCACCAGCGAGCTGGTGCTCGACGACGTGCGGCTGCCTGCCGATGCGGTGCTGCCCGAGGTGACCGGGCTGCGCGGACCGCTGAGCTGCTTGAACGAGGCGCGCTACGGGATCGTGTGGGGCTCGGTCGGCGCCGGGCGCAGCTGCCTGGAGGCGGTGGTGGACTACGCCACGACCCGCGAGCAGTTCGGCAAGCCGATCGGCGGGTTCCAGCTCACCCAGTCCAAGATCGCCGACATGGCGGTGCGGGTGCAGAACGGCAGGCTGCTGGCGCTGCAGCTGGGCAAGCGCAAGGACGCGGGCAAGCTGCTGCCGCAGCAGGTCAGCTTCGGCAAGTTGGACAACGTGCGCGGGGCGATGGAGGTGGCGCGCTCGGCGCGCACCGTGCTCGGCGCCAACGGGATCTCGTTGGAGTACCCGGTGATCCGGCACATGAACAACCTGGAGTCGGTACTGACCTACGAAGGCACCGGCGAGATGCACGCGCTGACCATCGGGCAGGCGATGACCGGGCTCAACGCCTTCCGCTGACGCCGCGGTCCGGCGCCGTGCTCACCGCGCGGCGCCGGACTCGCGCAGCGCGGGCGGCAGCACCCGGTGCGTCCAGTCGGTGGCCAGCTCGTAGGCGTGCGCCAGCTGCAGCAACGGCCATTCGCCGTGGTTGCGCCCGATGAGCTGCACACCCATCGGCAGGCCGCCCTCGGTGAACCCGGCGGGCAGGTTCGCCACCGGGTTCCCGGCCAGCGTCCACGGCGCGACGATCTCCATCCACCGGTGGTAGGTGTCCATCTCGCGGCCGGCGATCTCGCCGGGCCAGCGCTGCTCGGCGTCGAACGGGAACACCTGCGCGCTGGGCGCGAGCAGGAAGTCGTAGCGGTCCAGCAGGTCGCAGACCTGCTCGTACCAGTGCTGGCGGCCCTGCAGCGCGCGGTGGATGTCGGCGGCGCCGAACTCCAGGTAGCGCTGCACCTCGTAGACCGCTTCGGGTTTGAGCTGCCCGCGCGTGGCGGGATCCGCGTGCAGTTCGGCGTGGGCGCTGCCGACCATCCAGGAGCGCCAGAGCAGGAAGGTCTCCCAGGCCGGGGCCGGGTCCGGCGGTGCGGACACCGGTTCGACGCTGCACCCGGCCGCGGTGAACGCTTCGAACGTGCCGGCGCACAGGTCGAGGACGCCGGGCTCGGTGGGGATCCGGCCGTCGAAGTCGCCGAGCCAGCCGATCCGCGTCCCGTCGAAGGATCGCTGCAGGTCACCGGTGAACACCGCCGGGTCCTGCTCGATGCTCAGCGGTGCGCGCTCGTGCGGACCGGCCATGGTGGACAGCAGCAGCGCGATGTCGCGGACCGTGCGGCCCATCGGGCCCACCACCGCGGGCTCGCTGAGGAAGCCGCCCGCGGGCACGCGTCCGAAACCGGGCCGCAGCGAGACGATGTTGCCGTAGGCGGCCGGGTTGCGCAGCGAGCCCATGAAGTCGCTGCCGTCGGCGACCGGCAGCATCCGCAACGCCAGCGCGGCGCCCGCTCCGCCGCTGCTGCCCCCGGCGGTGCGCGTGGGATCGTAGGCGTTGCCGGTCGTGCCGAACACCGGGTTGAACGTGTGTGAGCCCAGTCCGAACTCCGGCACGTTCGTCTTGCCGAGCACGATCGCGCCCGCCTCGCGCATCCGCCGCACGTGCAGGTCGTCCGCCGCGGCGATGTGCTCGGCGAAGACCGGGGAGCCCATCGTGGTAGGAAAACCACCCGCGTTCGAGAGGTCTTTGACCGCCACCGGGAACCCGTGCATCCAGCCCGCGGGCTCGCCGCGGTCCAGCTCCTGGTCGCGCTGGCGGGCCTCGTCGAGCAGCTTGGCGTCGTCGGCGCGGGAGACGATCGCGTTCACCGCGGGGTTGAACCGGTCGATGTGCTCCAGGTAGGCGCGCATGACCTCGACGCAGGACGCCTCGCGGCGGTGCAGCACCCAGGACAGCTCTGCGGCATCCAGCAGCACGAGATCGGGGACCCGGGCGGACGGAAGGCCCGCACCTGGCTCGATGGTCAACGGCGTCCTCCCCCGAGTCGATCTGCCGCCCCGACTTTCGCGGGTGCGCAGCGCGCGGTCAACCGGCATTCGGCGGCTTCGGCCCGCGCCCGCGGAGAACTCGGTCGCGTTAGCGTTGCTAAAAACCCCTCGGGTTCGCAGCCTGGTAGGAAGGATCTCCGCCGAGCAGAACAGGACGGCACAGCGTGACCCTCGTCGAGCAGCGGCCCAGCGTCGGACCGGCCCGCGTGCTGTCCTCGGTCGCCGCGGTCGTCACCGCCGGGGTCTTCCCGGTGTTCGGTGTCGGCGGGCTCGGGGTGCAGCTGCGGGGTGACCTCGGTTTCGGTGCCGCGCTGCTGGGCCTGGGCACGGCCGGATTCTTCGGCGTGGCCGCGGTGTCCTCGCGCGCGATGGGCTGGCTCGTCGAACGCATGGGAGCCCGGCTGGGCATGCGGTTGGCCGCCGTGGGCAGCGCGCTGTGCCTGTTCGGCCTCGCCCTGGTGCAGACGCCGACCTGGCTGCTGGGCGTGCTGTGGCTGGCCGGACTGCCCAACTCGCTGGGCCAGCCCGCGTCGAACCTGCTGATCGCCCAGGGCGTTCCGGTGCACCGGAGGGGCGTGGGCTTCGCGGTCAAGCAGTCCTCCATCCCGGCGGCCACCCTGCTGGCCGGGGTGGCGGTACCCGCGGTGGCGCTGACCGTCGGCTGGCGGTGGGTGTTCGTGCTCGGCGGTGCGGTGGGGCTCGTCGCCGCGCTCGCGGTGCCCCGCATGCCCGAGGCCGAGCGCTCGGCTCCCGCCTCGACCGGGGACGCACCCGGCCCGCGCCGCGGGGCCCTGCTGCTCATGGCCGTCTCCGGCGGACTCGCCTCCGCCTCGGCCAACGCGCTCGGCGCGTTCGTGACCACCACCGCCGTGGACGTGGGGTTCAGCCCGTCGGCGGCGGGCGTGGTGCTGTCCGTGGCTTCCTGCGCCGGGCTCACGGTGCGGTTGCTGTCCGGGGCAGCCGCCGATCGGTTCGATCCCGACCTGGTCCGGTTGATCACCGGCATGATGCTCATCGGCTCGGTCGGTTTCGCGCTGATGGCGGTGAGTTCCCCGGCGGTGTTCCTGGTTGGCGTCTTGATCGGGTTCGGCGCCGGATGGGCGTGGCCGGGTCTGTTCAACTTCGCCGTCACCAAGCTCGCCCCGGACCGCGTGGCCGGCGCGACGTCGTTCACCCAGACCGGCATCTACTTCGGCAGCAGCCTCGGCCCGCTGGCGTTCGGCTTCCTCGCTGAGCACTTCGGTCTCGCCCCGGCCTGGCTGTCCGCCGCGGGCGCGGTGGTGCTCGCCGCCGTCCTGCTGCCGTTCGCGCGCCGCTGACCGCTCAGCGCGTGCGGCCCAGCCCGCCGAACAGCAGCCGGTAGCCGCTGCCCGCGCGCTGCTCGGGGTCCGGTCGCCAGTCGGCGAGGTAGGCCAATCCGGGTGCCAGCACGGGGAATCCGTCGAACAGTCCCTCGATCTCGCCGGTCGCGCGCGGGAACAGCGGGTCGCTGCTGGCCGCGTAGTGCCGGCACAGCGCGTTGGTCGCGGTCGGGGCGCGGCTGCCGGTCAGGTGGGACAGCAGCAGGTGGCTGCCCGCGGGCAGCGCGTCCCGGTAGGCGGCCAGGATCGCTGCCGGGCGGTCGCCGTCCGGGACGAAGTGCAGCGCCGCGGTCGCCAGCAGGGCCACCGGTTCCCGCAGGTCCAGCAGCTGCGCGGCTTCGGCCGAGCCGAGCACCGCGTCCGGGTCGCGCAGATCGGCGCGCAGCATGTCCACCCGCGGATCCCCGGCCAGCAGCGGTTTGCTGTGCGCCGCGGTGAGCGGTTCGTTGTCGACGTAGAGCACCCGGAAGTCCCGGCTGCGGCGGGCGGCGACCTCGTGGGCCGGGCCGATGGTCGGGATTCCCGAGCCCAGGTCCAGGAACTGCCGGACACCGCGGGCGAGCAGGTGTTCGACGCTGCGGCGCAGGAACGCCCGGTTCTCCCGGTAGACCTCGGTGACGCCGGGCAGGTCCCGGGCCAGGTGCTCGGCGAAATCCCGCTCCACGCCGAAGTTGTGCCCGCCGCCGAGGAACGCGTCGTAGATCCGGGCCGCTGCGGGCCGGTCGATGTCCATCGGGCGTTCGGCGTGCCGCGGCGCGCCGGGATCGCGTTCTACCGCCGGGGGACCGCCTTCGTGCACGGTGAAATCGTACAGTAGTCGTGCGATGACGTTCCGTGTGGTTGTTCCGCTCGGTACAACCAGCGGATATCGGCAACCTTGCCGATGGCCGAGCGCGCATACGACGATGTCCCGGGTATCGACCGATTCCCACCTCGACCGATGACAGGAGGTGCTCGTGACCGACAGCCGTGCGGTGGTGTCGACCGGCAAGGGCGAGCCGGTGCAACTGGTGACGATCGATGTTCCGGATCCCGGCCCGGGCGAGGCGGTGGTCCGGGTCCAGTCGTGCGGGGTGTGCCACACCGACCTGCACTACCGCGAGGGCGGGATCAGCGACGATTACCCGTTCCTGCTGGGGCACGAGGCGGCCGGAACCGTCGAACAGGTCGGCGATGGCGTGCGGGACGTGGCGCCCGGCGACTTCGTGGTGCTCAACTGGCGCGCGGTGTGCGGGGTGTGCCGCGCCTGCAAGCGCGGTGAGCCGCAGTACTGCTTCGACACGCACAACGCCGCGCAGCCGATGACCCTGCAGGACGGCACCGCGCTGGAGCCGGCGCTGGGCATCGGCGCGTTCACCGAGCGGACCCTGGTCGCGGCCGGACAGTGCACCAAGGTCGATCCGCAGGCCCGGTCCGCTGTGGCCGGACTGCTCGGCTGCGGTGTGATGGCCGGGATCGGCGCCGCGGTCAACACCGGAGGGGCCGGCCCGGGCGACACGGTCGCGGTGATCGGTTGCGGCGGGGTCGGCGACGGCTCGATCGCCGGTGCCAACATGGTCGGCGCCCGCCGGATCATCGCCGTGGACACCGATCCGACCAAGCTCACCTGGGCCCGCGAGTTCGGCGCGACGCACACCGTCAACGCCGCCGAGTACGACACCGTCGAGGCGGTGCGCGAGCTGACCGGTGGTTTCGGCGCGGACATCGTCGTGGATGCCGTGGGCACGCCGCAGACCTTCAAGCAGGCGTTCTACGCCCGCGACCACGCCGGGACCCTGGTGCTGGTCGGGGTGCCCACCCCGGACATGATGCTGGAGCTGCCGCTGCTGGACGTGTTCGCCCGGGGCGGCGCGATCAAGCCCAGCTGGTACGGCGACTGCCTGCCGGAGCGGGACTTCCCGGCGCTGGTCGAGATGTACCAGCAGGGCAGGCTGCCGCTGGAGAAGTTCGTGACCGAGGAGATCGGGCTCGGTGACGTGGAAGCGGCGTTCGACAAGATGCACCGCGGCGAGGTGCTGCGATCGGTGGTGAACCTGTGATGGCGCTGCGTATCGACCACGCGACCACGTCGGGGACGTTCTCTCTGGACGGGCAGACGCACGAGGTCGACAACAACGCGTGGGTGCTCGGTGACGACCGGGAGTGCTTCGTCATCGACGCCCCGCACGACGTCGCCGAGATCCGGCGGCTGGTGGGTGACCGCGCGGTGCGCGCGGTGGTGTGCACGCACGCGCACGACGACCACGTGCGCAAGGCCCCGGAGCTGGCCGACGCGGTGGACGCGCCGATCCTGCTGCACCCGGACGACATGGTGCTGTGGAACATGACCCACCCGGACCGCAAACCGGACAGGGAGCTCGCCGACGGCCAGGAGCTGGAGATCGCCGGGTCCGTGCTGCGGGTGCTGCACACGCCGGGCCACGCGCCCGGGGCGGTGTGCCTGCACTCGCCGGAGCTGGGCGTGGTGTTCACCGGCGACACGCTGTTCGCGGGCGGTCCGGGGGCGACCGGCCGCAGCTACTCGGACTTCGACGTCGTCGTGCGCTCGATCCGGGATCGGCTGCTGGCCCTGCCGGACGCGACCGAGGTTCATCCCGGGCACGGTGGCAGCAGCACGATCGGCGAGGTGCGCGGGCAGTTCGACGACTGGGTCGCCCGCGGCTACTGATTCGCGCCGCGCCCGGCGGCATCGTTGCGGCCGGGCGCGGCGGCACCGTGGCATAGGGTCTCCGCCATGGATCCCGCAGCACCGCTCAACGTCGGGCTCGTCGGCTACGGGGTCGGTGGCGCCTTCTTCCACGCGCCGCTGATCGCCGCGCACCCCGATCTCGACCTGCGGGCGGTGGTGACCGCGAACCCGCAGCGCCGCGAGCAGGCCGCGGCGGAACACCCCGGCACCGCCCTCGTCGACGATCTGGACGCGCTGCTGACCCGGGCCGACGACCTCGACCTCGTCGTGGTGACCAGCCCGAATCGGCTGCACGCCGCGCACGCCCGGGCCGCGCTGGAGGCCGGGCTCCCGGTGGTGGTGGACAAACCGCTCACCACGACCGCAGCCGAGGCGCGCAGCCTGGCCGAGCGGGCCGAGCGGGCCGGGTTGCTGCTCACCGCGTTCCACAACCGCCGCTGGGACGGCGATTTCCGCACGGTGCGCGCGGTGCTCGACTCCGGTGAGCTCGGCCGGGTGCACCGGTTCGAATCCCGCTTCGAGCGCTGGGCACCGGAGATCAAGCAGACCTGGCGCGACGCGGGCGGCGCCGAGGACGCGGCCGGTCTGCTCTACGACCTCGGCAGCCACCTCATCGACCAGGCCCTGCAGCTGTTCGGGCCGGTCGCGGCCGTCTACGCCGAGACGGACGCCCGTCGCCCGGGTGCGCGCGCCGATGACGACACCTTCCTGGCGCTGACCCACCGCAGCGGGGTCCGCTCCCACCTGTGGATGAGCAAGGTGGCCGCCCGGTCCGGCCCGCGGTTCCGGCTGCTGGGCTCGCAGGCGGAGTTCACCAAGTACGGGACCGATCCGCAGGAGGCCGAGCTGCGCGCGGGCAGGCGCCCGGTGGATCGCGGCAGCTGGGGCGCCGAACCCGAGCAGCAGCGCGGCGCGCTCGGCACCGGATCGGCCACCCGGGAGATCGCCGGCGAGCCGGGGGACTATTCGGCGTTCTACGACGGGGTCGTTGCCGCGCTGCGCGGCGCAGGGCCGCCGCCGGTGGACCCGCAGCAGGCCGTCGACGTCCTGGAGATCATCGGTGCGGCGCAACGCTCGGCGGCCGAGGCGACGGTCGAACGCCTGATCTGAGTCCCGCTGCCGAGTTGCGAAGCGGCTTCGCGCAACCACGCTGAGGAGCGTGGACGAGGCGAGGAGCGCGAGCATGACCGGCGAGAGCACCGCAACCACCGGGACCACCACCTGGGCGACCACCGCCCCCGCAGCCGGGCACCTCGGCCGCGAGGAGCTCGACGTGCTGCAGACGTGGTGGCGGGCGGCGAACTACCTGTCCGTCGGGCAGATCTACCTGATGGACAACCCACTGCTGCGGGAGCCGCTCAAACCCGAGCACATCAAACCGCGGCTGCTGGGTCACTGGGGCACCACACCGGGGCTCAACTTCGTCTACGCGCACCTCAACCGGGCGATCCGCCACCGCGACCTGGACATGATGTACGTGATCGGTCCCGGGCACGGCGGTCCCGGGCTGGTCGCCGGGGCCTGGCTGGAGGGCACCTACAGCGAGATCTACCCGGACGTCGCTCGCGACTACGAGGGGCTGCAGCGGCTGTTCACCCAGTTCTCCTTCCCCGGCGGCGTGCCCAGTCACGTCGCCCCGGAGACGCCCGGGTCCATCCACGAGGGCGGGGAGCTGGGCTACTCGCTCTCGCACGCGTTCGGTGCCGCGTTCGACAACCCGGAGCTGATCGTGCCCTGCGTGGTCGGTGACGGGGAGGCGGAGACGGGACCGCTGGCCACCAGCTGGCACTCGAACAAGTTCCTCGACCCGGCCACCGACGGTGCGGTGCTGCCGATCCTGCACCTCAACGGGTACAAGATCGCCAGTCCGACGATCCCGGCCCGCATCCCGGAAGAGGAACTGGTCAGCCTGATGCGCGGCTACGGCTACGAGCCGCACCTGGTGGCCGGGTCCGAACCCGAGGCCATGCACCAGCTGTTCGCGGCCACCCTGGACCGCTGCCTGGACGAGATCAGCACGATCCAGCACCGCGCGCGCCGGGATGGTTCCGTGCAGCGCCCGCGCTGGCCGATGATCGTGCTGCGCACGCCGAAGGGCTGGACCGCACCGTCCGAAGTGGATGGCAAGCGGGTGGAGGGATCCTGGCGCGCGCACCAGGTCCCGATCACCGACCCGCGGCAGAACCCCGAACACCTGCGCATCCTGGAGTCCTGGATGCGCAGCTACGGCCCGGCGGAGCTGTTCGAGGAATCCGGCGCACCCGTCCCGCGCATCGGGGAGAACAATCCCGCGGGGCCGCGGCGGATGAGCGACAACCCGCACGCCAATGGCGGGCACCTGCTGCGCGCGCTGCGGATGCCGGACTTCCGGAACTACGCGGTGCGCGTGCAGCAACCGGGGACCGACAAGGCCGAGGCGACGAAGGTCCTCGGCGAGTTCCTGCGGGACGTGATGCAGCGCAACGCCGATGAGCGCAACTTCCGGGTGTTCTCCCCGGACGAGAACAACTCCAACCGGCTGGGCGCGCTGCTGGAGGTCACCGCGCGCGCCTGGGACGCCGAGACCGAGCCCGGCGACGACGGGCTGGCCCCGGGCGGGCGGGTGATGGAGATCCTGTCCGAGCACACCTGCCAGGGCTGGCTGGAGGGCTACCTGCTGACCGGCAGGCACGGCTTCTTCTCCAGCTACGAAGCCTTCGCGCACATCGTGGACTCGATGGTCAACCAGCACGCCAAATGGCTCAAGGTCAGCACCGGGCTGCAGTGGCGCCAGCCGATCTCCTCGCTGAACTACCTGCTCACTTCGCACGTGTGGCGCCAGGACCACAACGGTTTCTCGCACCAGGACCCGGGTTTCATCGACCACGTGGTCAACAAGAAGGCCGAGGTCGTGCGGGTGTACCTGCCACCGGACGCGAACACGCTGCTGTCCGTGGCGGACCACTGCCTGCGCAGCCGGGACTACATCAACGTCGTGGTGGCCGGCAAGCAGCCCGCGCCGCAGTACCTGGACATGGAAGCGGCCGTGGTGCACAACACCAAGGGCATCGGAATCTGGGACTGGGCCAGCAACGACCAGGACGGCGAACCGGACGTGGTCCTGGGCTGCGCCGGGGACGTGCCCACGATGGAGACGCTGGCGGCGGTCGACCGGCTGCGCGGCTTCTTCCCGGACCTGCGGATGCGGGTGGTCAACGTGGTCGACCTGATGCGGCTGCAGGACGCGGGCGAGCACCCGCACGGGCTGACCGATGTCGAGTTCGACAGCCTGTTCACCCGCGACCGGCCGGTGATCTTCGCTTATCACGGCTATCCGTGGCTGATCCACCGGCTCACCTACCGGCGGAACAACCACCGCAACATCCACGTGCGCGGGTACAAGGAGGAAGGCACCACCACCACGCCGTTCGACATGTGCGTGCTCAACGAGATCGACCGGTTCAACCTCGCCATCGACGTGATCGACCGCGTTCCGCAGCTGGGCGCCCGGGCCGCGTACGCGCGCGAGGCGCTCACCGACAAGCTCGTCGAGCACCGGCACCACGTCACGACCTACGGTGAGGACCTGCCCGAGGTGCGCAACTGGACCTGGTCGCCGCAATGAGGGTGCTCACCGTCAACGCCGGTTCCAGCAGTCTGAAACTGGCGCTGCTGGACGGCGATCGGCTGGTGGACGAGCACGATCTGCAGCGCTGGCACGGCGAACCGGAACCGGTGCGCGCGTTCCTCGCCGAGCACGGCGCGCAGGCCGTCGCGCACCGCGTGGTGCACGGCGGCACGTCGATCACCGGTCCGCGCCTCGTCGACGACGAGGTGATCGCGCAGCTGGAGTCGCTGACCGAACTGGCCCCGCTGCACCAGCCGCGGGCTCTGCTGGGCATCCGGGCCGCGCGCGAGGCGGATCCGGCCGTGCCCTCGGTGGTGTGCGTGGACACCGCCTTCCACGCGGCCATGCCGCCCGCTGCGGCCACCTACGCGCTGCCGCGGGAGTGGAACGCGCGATGGGGCCTGCGCCGCTTCGGGTTCCACGGGCTCTCGCATGCGCATGCGGTGCGGCGGGCGGCCGAGATCACCGGGCTGGAGCCCGGCCGCGGCAAGGTGCTCAGCTGTCACCTGGGTGCCGGGGCGTCGATGGCCGCGGTGGTCGACGGGCGCTGCGTGGACACCACCATGGGATTCACCCCCGAAGAGGGTCTGGTGATGAACACGCGCAGCGGTTCGGTGGATCCGGGGCTGCTGGGCTGGCTGCTGACGAACCGCGGTCTCGATCCGGTCGAGCTGTTCGACGCGCTCGCCGAACGTTCCGGTATGGCAGGGCTGTCCGGCACGTCCGGGGATCTGCGCGACGTGCGGGCGGCGGCCGAGCGCGGTGACGCCGACGCCGAGCTGGCCGAGCGGGTGCACCGGCACGGCCTGGTGCGGCACGCCGGGGCGATGCTGGCCGTGCTGGGTGGGCTGGACTTGCTGGTGTTCACCGGTGGGCTCGGCGAGCACCAGCCGCCGGTGCGCTCGGTGGTGTGCGGGGCGTTGGAATGCGCCGGTGTGCGGCTGGATTCCGCGCGCAACGCGCAGGCCGGGCAGGACGCCGACCTCACCGGGCGCGGGGCGGCGGTGCGCACCGCGGTCGTGCAGGCGCGCGAGGACCTGGAAATGGTGCGCCAGACCGCCGGACTGCTGGGCTGACGTCGGGAACCGCTGCGGTTTCCCAGCATTCACGCCGGGGCGCGCGACCCCGAGTTCCACAGCACGCATTCGTCGCAGTAGCCACCCCCGCGCTTGCGCCACCACTGGCAGCACGTGCGCCGCCGCGTCCACGGGCTGCGCCGCTCGTCGATGTCCAGCAGGTGCTCGGCGCCGGTGGCCGCGCGCAGCCTGCGCGCCGTGCCGACGGCATCACCCGGCATGCCCGCCCGCTGCAACCGCCAGAGCACGGTGCCGATCGAGCCCACCGGATTGCCCCAGTACTCGTGGCTGTCGGCGGGCGGTCCGCCCAGCTCGCGCAGCGCCGCGGCCAGCGGGGTGAACGCGGCGCGCAGGTCGGTCCACCACTGCTGCTCGTCGGCGAGCCTCGGCCGGTCGGGATCGGGGCGCAGGCCGGACAGCCTGCCTTCTTCGGTGATCACCGCGCGCAGCCCGGACAGCGCGGGTCCGGGCACGCCCAGGTGCTGTTCGGGCACCGTGGCGCAGCACGCCAGCCAGCCGAATCGGAAGGCCACCAGCACGATGCCCGCACGGCGATGCCGGAACCCGCCGCGCTGCTGCCACTCGTCGATGCAGCGGCCCAACCACGGCCCGCCCGGATCGCAGAACTCCGCCCACGGCACGGTCAACCGGTCGGGGCTGCGGAACGAGTCGGGACGTGGCAGCAGGCGATCGCACTCGCGCAACCGCCCGGCCAGCACGGCGGGGGAGACCATCGGTGTGATCCTACGTCCCGGGTCCGCTCCGGCAGCTGCGGCGGCAGGCGGTTGCGTTTCGTGCCGGACAGTCGTCGTGCTGCGCGTGCGGCGTTCGTCACTGACCGGGCACCGCCGGAATCCTGGGAACGCTGCCGCTCCTGCACGGCTAGAGCCGGTCGGCCAGGGTGACCAGCCTGCGGTGCGAGTCGAGCAGGAGTTCGGTGTCGAAAGCGCTGGTGGTGACCAGCAGCTCGTCGGCGCCGGTGCGCGCGAACCGCTCGGCCAGCTGGTCGCGCACCTGCTGCTCGGTGCCGAGAATCGTGGTGCGCAGCGAATTCTCGAACAGCGTCCGCTCGCGCTGCGACATCTGGTCCGGGCGGACTTCGTCCGGCGGCACCAGCGGCGGGAACACGCCCGTGCGGCGGGAGCGCACCTCGGCCCAGGCTTCGGACGCCAGCAGTTCGCGGGCTTGCGCTGCGGTGTCCGCCACCGCGACCGAGCGGGACAGCACCACGTGCGGACCGGAATCGGGTGTGGTGCGGACGAACCGCTCGCGGTACCGCGCTACCGCATCCGCCATCCGGTCGTCCCCGCGGGGTGCGGCGATCACCAGCGGAAGACCCAGCTGAGCAGCGGTGTCCGCGCCCGCGCCGGTGGCTAGCACGAACAGCGGGATGTCCAGCCCTTCCGCGGCGACCACCGGCACCTCGTCCGGTCCGTGGCCGGCGAGCCCGTTGCGCAGTTCGGTCAGCTGCTCGCCGAACCGCTCCGCCTCGGCGCGGCCCGCGCCGAGCGCCCGGCGCACCGGGGCGGTGAAGCCCACCGAGCGCCCCACCCCGGCGTCGATGCGCCCGGGGAACAGCGCGGCCAGCGCGGCGAACTGCTCGGCCACCACCAGCGGGCGGTGGTTGGGCAACATCACCCCGCCGGTGCCGACCCGGATCCGCGTGGTCCGCGCGGCGACGGCGGCGGCCAGCACGGTCGGTGCCGCTCCGGCCACCCCGGGCACGCCGTGGTGCTCACCGACCCAGAACCGGTGGTAGCCCGCGGCCTCGACGGCGCGCGCGACGCGCACCGTCTCGCGCAGCGCCTCCGCAGCGCTGCGTCCCCGCTTGAGGTGCGAGCGGTCCAGCACCGACAGCCGCAGTCCCACACCCGGTGCAACGCAGCAGCCCGCGGCCTGTTCCCGAACCGGCCGCAGATCACACCGCGGGGGTCTCGTCCGAGCTCAGGCGGGGGTCTTGCGCGCTTCGGGGAACATGCCGGACACGGCCAGCGCCCCGGCTATGCGCTCGGCGGCGGCGACCAGTTCGTCGCGCACGCCCCGGGCCCGGTCGAACCGCCCGGCGGGCAGCGAGACGCCGACGGCCACCGGGGTGGGCCACCCGTCGACGGGCACGGCCACGCAGGAGGTGCCCAGGGAATACTCCTCGGTGTCCACGCACAGCCGCGGGCGCGCGCCGTGCACGAGCTCGCGGGTGCGGGTCAGCGTCTGCGGGGTGAGGTCCAACGGCGGATGCCGGTCGAAGTGCTCGGCGCGTTCGGATCTGCTCAACCCGGACAGCAGGCACTTGCCGACCGCGGTGGCGTGTGCCGCCTCGCGGAAGTCGATCGGGCAGTCCACCCGCGGATGGGCGGGGCTGTCCACGATCTCGGTGACCTCGGCTTCCCCGTCGTGGTACCGGGCGAGGTAGGCGGCCGCGCGGGTGCGGTCGCGCAGTTCGGCCAGCGAGGCGCGCACCTTGCGGTGGACGAGGTGTCCGGGGCTCGCGGACAGGACCTCGCCCACGTGGTCGCCGAGGACGTAGGAGCCGTCTTCGAGCTTGTCCAGGTAGCCGTCGTGCACGAGGGTGCGCAGCAGGTGGTAGGTCGTGGGCAGCGCGAGCCCGCTGCGCCGGGCGAGGGATTTCGCCGTGTTGCCGCGCGGGCTGTTGCTCACCTCTTCCAGCAGGCGGAGTGCGCGTCGAACCGATGAGATCAGCGTCGGTTCAACAGCTTGTCGGGGCATGAGGTCCTCCTGGCGCGCGGGCGCCGGGTCGTGGTGGGAACGCGGGCGGCGGGAACGCGACCAGGGCCCGGTCCGGCTGCGGCGGGAGGGAACGCGCAGTGATCCGGTCCGGGCTGCCTCGGACATGCCGCCCGCGGTGGGGAATGCGGCGAACGGGTGATCTCGTTAGCGGGGAAACGGGACTGCTGAGCGGAATGCCGGCTCCCCGCCGGAAGGCGAATCGTGATTGCGCAGGTCATCGGGCGCGGATCCGGTGTTCGGATCGGCCGGGATTCTGCGGCCCGCCCACACGTGCAGGGTCTCGGTGCGGTACAACACCTCGGACCAGATCAGCACGTTGACCGCCGCGAAGAAGCCGATCAAGAACATCGTGAACACGTTTCACCTCGTCAACGACTCATCGTCCGCTGCAGCTGCCGACCGGTTCGGCGGTACCGGCACCCCCGGTCTGCACGCTTCTCCGCCGGCGCTCGGCCGAATGCCGGAACATCCGCGTCCGGTGCACGTGCGGCCCGGTCCGATCGCGTCGCGCCCCCGACGAACCCGGCGCGCGGACCTGGTCCTGCACGAGCGGAACGCACGGAAACGGTCCGGTCGAGCACGACATCTTCGCGAAGAATCCCCTCCATACAGCGAATGCAAGACTGTCAGCACGGTGACAGACTTGCAAGTGATCGGGAGTACCCACTTCGGGTGAGAAATCATGTGAACCCGGCGCACGGCGGGCTCCACTCACCGATCACCCGAGCCGATCATCTACTTCGGACAGTACGAGCGACCCTAAGGTGATGACGATGACCGCCACACCACGACGTCGAGCCCTCGCGCGCGAACTCCGCGAAGCACGCCGGTCCAGCGGGCTGAGCATGCGCCAGGTCGGGGACCGCCTGGGCTGGTCCGAGTCGAAGGTGAGCCGCTTCGAACGGGGCGTGTTCGGCAGCGAACCGGACTATGACGATGTTCTGCGGTTCCTGACCGCGATCGGGCAGCCGCAGAGCAGGCAGGAGCCCATCCTGCGGCTCGTCCGCGAGATCAACGAACCGGTGTGGTGGGAGTTCGGCCTCGAACTGTCCACGCAGACGACCGCGCTGCTGGACGCCGAGCAGCGCGCGCACCGCATCCTGCAGACGTCGGTGACCGTGGTGCCCGGGCTGCTGCAGACCCGCAACTACTCGCGGGCACTGCTGCGCGAAACCCTGCTCGACACCGGCAACATCGACGAGTACGTGGAGATGCGCCAGGTCCGCAAGCGGGTTTTCGGCTACCGCAAGCTGGACGAGTACGCGGTCGTGCTCGACGAATCCACCCTCCGGCCGATCGGCACCGCGGACACGATGGTCGAGCAGTTGGAGCACCTGCGTGAGCTCGCCGAAGAGCCCAAGATCAGCATCACCGTGGTGCGCAACGACCTGGATACCGGCTCGTATCCCGGTCTGGCAGGCGGTTTCGAGCTCATCGACTTCGGGCACGACCGTGCCGTGGTGCACGTGGAGCACCGCAGCTGCGGGGTGTTCGTGGATGACCCGGACGACGTCCGCCCCTTCCGTGAAGTCGCGGACCGCGTCCGGAAAGTGGCGCTGAGCGAACGCGAGTCAGCCGAGCTCATCGCCGAATACGCCCAGCAGTACCGAAGAAGGAAAGGGTGATAGGGACAAGATGGCTCAGCTCCACCAGCTCTCCCACTGGCGCAAGAGCTCGTACTCGCACGATACGGACTGCGTCGAGTGGGGAAGCGATCCCGCGGCGTCCACCTTCGGCGTCCGGGACACGAAGAACCGCGACGCGGCCACTCTGCTGTTCGATCGGGCGGAGTGGTCGATGTTCGTGGACGGTGTGCGGCGCGGGCGGTTCGACCTGCGGTAGCACCGTTGCGCGGCCGGCACGACGGCCGTGACGATGAGGAGCCGCCCCCGGCAATCCAGGTGCCGGGGGCGGTTCCGCGACAAGGGTAAGCAGTCGTTGCGCCGCCGTTCGGCGATCGGGCGAAACGGTGTTGGGCCGAATGGAGCAGTTCGGCGGGTGGCTCGCTCCGGACGGCGCCCCGCCGCGGGCCGCGGACCGGCCGCCCGCGGGTTTTCCCAGGTCGGACGGTGCGCCGAGGCGGCGGCGGCCGGTGTTCCGCTCCCGGGTCATCGCCGCCGCCCCGCCGCGGCGCCGTCTCCTCCGCCGGCCCGGATTCGGGGTCGACCAGCGGAAAGACCTGTGCGCCGGGGTTCGCGCCGCAGGACAGGGGACTTCTGCGCGCCGCCCCGGGCGCAACATACAACCGCCCGGACGCACTGTCGCGCCGGAAGCCGCGCCGGTGCGCCGAAACCACAGCGCACGAACCGGTGCACCGGCCCAGCGCACCGGGTACGTGCCGATCATTCGCGGGGGTCCGGCACCGATCACCATCTGAAAAATTCGCCGTGCCGCAGCGCGTGTCGCAGCAGGCCGGTCAGGGCCGGGCGGGCAGGTAGACCGTCCAGCTGGTCTCACTGATCCGGGTCTTGGCGTCCCAGAGCTCGACCTGGAAGCGCACGCGCGAGTCGGGCTCGACGTCGATCGGGCACACCTCGGCATCGCCTTCGCTGTTGTAGTCCCGGCACTCGTCGTCCTGGCGGTAGTCCGTCCAGGAGTCGGTGCGGATCCACATGCCGTCCTTGTTGGTGTCGTGCGCGGTCAGCGCCTGCTGCGTGGCGTCGTAGCAGCCGGTCCCGCGCTCCTCCCCGGCGAAGCTGATCGACTTGCACCACTGGGTGATCTCCGGCGCGGGCTCCTCCGGCGGGAGGTCCGCGGTGCGCTCGATCTCGGACTCCGGTGGTGCCGGCTCGCCCGGATCTGCCGCGGAGGTTTCGGTCTGCGGCGGTGAGGTCTGCGGTTGCGACGCGGGAGGGTCGGCCGGAACGGGCCGCGGCTGCCCGACATCGTCGGTACCGCCGAGCGGCTGCAGCAGCGCGTAGCTGCCCGCGGCGGCCAGCAGCACCGCAGCGGCGATCCCGCCGGCCAGGCCCCACTTCGCACCCGCGCCCATCCCGGACCGGCGCCCGGAGTCGGCGGTCGGGACTCCCGCGGGCAGCTGCCGGGTCAGCGCATCGCGCGCCGCGCGGGCGAACTCCCCGGCCGCGGTGAAGCGCTGCGCCGGGTCCTTGCTCATCCCGCGGCCGATCACCTCGTCCAGCCCGCGCGGTACTGCGGGGCCGACGTGGCTCGGGGCCGGCGGCATCAGGTTGAGCTGCGCGTGGATCAGCGATGCGGCCGTGTCGCCGTCGAAGGGCTTGGTGCCGGTGACGCACTGGTAAAGGACGCACGCCAGCGAGTAGACGTCGGAGCGGGCATCGGCCGGGGCGTCGTTGAACCGCTCCGGGGCCATGTAGGCCAGCGTCCCGACGGTGAACCCGGTCGAGGTCAGCGAGGTGTTCGTGCGAGCGGAATGCGCGATGCCGAAGTCGACGAGGTAGGCGAAACCCCCGGTGGCCACCATGATGTTGGACGGCTTCACGTCCCGGTGCACGACGCCCTGCGCGTGCGCGGCGTCCAGCGCCTGCGCGATCTGCTCGATGATCGCCACCGCCGAGTGCGGGGACATCGGGCCCGAGGCGGCCAGCAGCGATCCCACGTCGTTGCCCTCGACCAGCCGCATGTCCAGGTACAGGCGCCCGTCGATCTCGCCGTAGGAGTGGATCGGGATCACGTGTGGATCGTTGAGCCGTGCCGCGGCGTGCGCCTCGGTCTTGAACCGCTCGCGGAACTCCCGGTCGGCGGCCAAGTGCTCGGCCAGCACCTTCAGCGCCACCACGCGGTCGTGCCGGGTGTCGTAGGCGCGCAGGATCTCGCCCATGCCGCCGCGCGCGATCAGGCCCTGCACCTGGTACGGGCCGAACTGCCACATCGCCAATGCCACTCCTCGGTCGCCCGGCCGTCATCCTATGGGGCGATCGGCGCGGTGCGGCGGGCAACCCATCGGATTGGGACCCGCCGGTCACCGCCGGTCAAGCGATGATTTCGGGGAGGAACGTGACGATCTCCGGGAACGCGACGAGCAGCACGAGCAGCCCCGCCTCGATGGCGATGTAGGGCAGCGCCCCGCGCAGCACGTCGGCGATGTCCAGCTGCGGCACGACCGATTTCATCGTGTACAGGTTCAGGCCCACCGGCGGCGTGATCACCGCCATCTCCAGGTTGACCACCAGCAGCACGCCGAACCACAGCGGGTCGAAACCCAGCGCCTCCACCGCGGGCACCAGCACCGGCGCGACCACCAGCAGCAGCGAGGCCGCGTCGACCAGGCAGCCCAGCACCAGCAGCAGGAGCATGATCGCGGCGAGCACCACGTAGGGCGAGACGTCCAGCCCCACCACGAATTCGGCCACCGCGTCCGGAACCCGCGCCAGCACCAGCATCTGGGTGAACACGAACGCCGAACCGACGATCGCCAGCACCGCGCCGGACACCTGCACCGTGGACGCGAAGACCCGTTTCACGGTCGCGCGGTCCAGGCTGCGGTAGAGCAGCCCGGTGACCGCGAACGCCGCCAGCGTGCCCACCCCGGCAGCCTCGGTCGGCGTGGCCACCCCGGTGTAGATCGCCCCGAGCACCAGCACGATGAGCAGCAGCGCGGGCAGCACGTGGCGCAGCGCCGCGAACCGCTCGCGCCAGGTGAACCGCTCCTCGGCGCCGGGAGCCTCGGCGGGGGCGAGTTTGGCGCGCACCACCACGTAGCCGCCCATCAGCGCGGCCAGCAGCAGCCCGGGCAGCAGCCCGCCCGCGAACAGCTGCGCGATGCTCTCCCCGGTCACCGAGGCGTACAGGATGAACATCAGGCTCGGCGGGATGAGCATCGCCAACGCACCCGACGCCGCCACCGCACCGCTGGCCAGCGCGGGCTTGTAGCCGCGGTCGAGCATC
This sequence comes from Saccharopolyspora montiporae, assembly GCF_015209505.1. Taxonomy (GTDB): domain Bacteria; phylum Actinomycetota; class Actinomycetes; order Mycobacteriales; family Pseudonocardiaceae; genus Saccharopolyspora; species Saccharopolyspora montiporae. The sequence goes on along the minus strand of NZ_JADEYC010000002.1, from coordinate 23,723 downwards.
TCCGGCACGGCCATCCGCCCGATCACCGCCACCGAGGAAATGCTCACCCCGGACATGGCGCCGAACACCGTGGACGAGCCGATCGCCGAGGCCGCCAGCCCGCCCGGCACCCGGTTGAACCACCGGTAGGCGGCCGCGAACAGGCCCGCGCCCAACCCGCTGGCGGCCAGCACCTCGCCGAACAGGATGTACAGCGGTGCGGCCACCAGCGAGTACTCCTGCAGCTGGGACACCAGCGCCAGCGGGACCAGCTCCAGCGCACCCGGCCCGCCGATGGCGAGGATCCCGGCGATCCCGGACACGCTCAGCGCCACGAAGATCGGCGTGCGGGCGGCGATCAGCACTAGCAGCAGCAGCACGGCCAGCAGCACGAACCAAGCATCGGACACGGTCTCACCTCCTCACTTGCGGGCCTGTGTTGACGAGACGTGCTGGGCGGTGCCGGTGGCGGAACCTCAGACGCCGCCTCGGTCCGGGACCCCCGAGCCCATGCACGGCGCTGCGGCTGTCCTCCCGAGATGGCGTATGAGAACCCGCGGCGGTGCCGGTTGATCGGTGGGTGGAAGCGGCTGTCGTCGCTGGAGCGGGCAGTTCCTAAACATCGGCTTCTCCGGCCGGGTCGTCTTGTGCGCTCGGGGGAAACAGGACCGCTACGACCGCCAGCAGGACTCCGGCGATACCGAGCAGGGCGTCCGGGATCCACAGTGGAATGCCGAAGGTGCCCGCACCGACGAGTCCGCCGGTGAGGCCGACCTGCATCGAGCGGAAGCCGGTGACCGCGAGTACCACGCCGAGCAGTAGTGCGCTCACCGCCGTGGCCGCATCGCACGCCCGCTGCGCGCGGGGGCCGAGACCGCGGTGCACCAGGTCCATGCCGATGTGCGCGCCCCGCGCGTACAGGTGCGGGGCGGCCAGCGCGGTCGCGGCCAACACCCCGACCGCGTTGAGCGGGTAGGCCCAGTCGGTGGGCGCGGCGAACAGGAACCGGGCCGCCACGTCGTAGCTGATCGTGAGCATCATCAGCCCGATCACCAGCATCGCCGTTCCGGCTAGGGTCCGGGTGCAGCCGAGCACCGCCCGGCGCACCCCGTCCAGCACGCGCATTCCCGTCACCTCACGCCTCGTCCACGCGGGCCAGCATCCGATCGGCGACGGCGGGACCCACCGCTGCGCGCCACTTCTCGTGCACCGGGGCCGTGGCGCGGCGGAAGGCGGCGAGCTCGCGGGCACCGGGTTCGACCAGCTGCACCCCGGCTTCGGCGATCGCCGGCAGGTAGTCGCGCTCGTGCACCGCGAGCATCGAGTCGGTGCCCTGCCGGTGTAGCGACCTGCTCGCCGCGCGCAGCGCACGGCGCACCGGTTCGGGCTGCTGCTCATACCAGTCGGCGCGGCAGTAGGCGTCGAAGGTGTAGGCGCCGAAGTGCGCGACCGTCCCGTACCGCACGATCTGCTGCAGGTCGCGGGAGACGAGCGTGCCCACGTAGCTCATCAGCCCGTCGATGGTGCCGCGCTCCAGCGCTTCGTAGACCTCGGAGGAGCCCATGGTCACCGGCGCGCCGCCCAGCGCCTTGACCGTCTCGCCCTCGATCTCGCCCGCCACCCGGATGCGCATCCCGCGCACGTCGGCGGGTTCGCGGATCGGTGCGGCCGCGGTCCAGAGGTATTCCAGCGAGGTCGGCAGGCTGCCCAGCAGCCGGAGTCCGCGCGGGCGCAACTGGTCGTTGATCTCGGCGTGCAGCGGGCCGTCCGGGTCGATCGCGCGCCGGTGCTGGGCGAAATTCCCCGTGACGAAGGGGAGTTCCATCACGCTCAGTGCCGGGTAGGAGGAGGAGACGTACGAGCTCGTCTGGAAGATCAGCTCGGCGATGTCCATGAGCAGCCCGGGCAGCAGTTGTTCGGCACCGAGCAGCGTTCCCGCGTCGAAGACCTCGTAGCTGCGTTCCCCGCCGGTTTCCCGGTGCAGCGCACCGAGGAAGTGCTCGACGCCCGGGTAGAGGTCGTCGTAGCTCTCCGGGATGTAGGTCGCCGCGATCGGGTCGCGCGCGCTCGCGCAGCCGGGAAGCGCGGCCGCCGCGAGCGCCGCGATGCCGAGGAATCCCCGCCTGCTGAGGAATCCCCGCCTGCCGAGGGCGTTTCCCGGTCCGGTCATGATGCCGCCGCCGAGTGCTCGGCGATGATCTGCTCGGCCCGGCGGGCGACGGGTTCGTCCACGAACGTCCCGTCGTCCAGCCGGACCGCGCCCGGACCGGACGACTCCCGGTAGGCGGCCAGCACGGTGCGCGCCCAGGACACCTCCTGCTCGGACGGAGCGAACACCTCGCGCACGGCGGGCAGCTGCTCGGGGTGGATGGCGGCTTTGCCGCCGAAACCGAGTTCGCGGGCGGCCAGGCATCCGGTGCGCAGGCCGTCCGGATCGCCCAGCGCCAGGTGCGGTCCGTCCAGCGGGCGGGCGAGCCCGGCGGCGGCCGCGGCCAGTACCACGGCCGAGCGCGCGTGCGCGAGTTCCCGCCCGGCCGGGGTGACGGCGACACCGAGTTCGGCACCGAGGTCGGCCGGCCCGAACAGCAGCTGGGAGACCCGGCGCGCGGCGGCGATCCGGGACGCTTCCAGGACACCGCCCGCCGATTCCACGATCGGCACCACGCTCGGTCCGTCCGGCAACGCCGCGGCGAGCTCGTCCACGTCGGTGGCCGCGGCGGTCTTCGGCAGCAGCACACCGGCGAGCCGGTGCAGCACCGGGTGCAGGACTGCGAGATCGTCGGCGAACCAGGGGGAGTCGAGTCCGTTGATCCGGACCAGCAGGTGTGCGCCCGCGGGGGCGCTGCGGACGGCGTCGGTGACCGCGCGCCGCGCGGGTTCCTTGGCCGCGGCCGCCACCGAGTCCTCCAGGTCGAGGATGACGGCGTCGGCGGGACTGGCCAGTGCGGAGGGGAGGCGGTCGGTGCGCTCGCCGGGGACGAACAGCGGAGCGCGCATCGGTTGCGGACCGGCCACCGAGACCTCCTCGTCGGCGTAGCGCGGTGCGGTGCACCACAGCGACCGCGCCGGAGTCTGCCCCGGTGCGTGAACGGGCGTCAAGGGTCGCGGAAACGCCTGGGCGGCAACGCCGAACGCGCAGCACGCCCGTGATCGCAGGTGGCCGCGCAGCTGACCGGCGGGCATCCGGGTCGTCCGGATCAGGCGTTTCGTAGGATTCGCCCCATGGGTTCCACCGAGGTCGGCGAGTCGGCGCGCACCGAGCGGCTGGAGGAGACGCTGCGCGTCCCGGTGCTCATCGCGGCGGCGGTTTCGGTGCCCGCGGTGTTCCTGAGCCCGTTGGATGGCCCGGTGGGTGTGCTGGGCACGCTGATCAACTGGCTGTCCATGCTGGTGCTGGCCGGTGAGTCGGCGCTGCTGTTCTTCCGCAGCGGGAACCGGATGCGCTGGCTGCGCGAGCACTGGTGGCTGGTGACGATCACCGTGCTCACCGTGCCCGCGGTGCTCTTCGCGATCGGGCCGGTCCAGGTGCTGCGGCTGGTGCGCGTGGTCGCCGCGCTGCAGGTGCTCCAGGTGCGCCGGCTGGTGCGCTCGGCGCGGATCATCGTTCGCCGCGGGAACCGGTTCGGCAGGCTGCGCACGCTGCTGTCCGCGGTGACCGTGCTGCTGGCCTTCCTGCTCGTGGCAGTGGTGCTGGTCGACCCGGATTCGGCTGTGCGGCGGTTGTTCGGGGCGGCGCTGCGCACCTGGGGATGGGGGCCGCTGCTGGGTGCCGCGGTGCTGGCGGGTGGCGCGCTGGCCGCGGTGCGGGCTGCCCGAGCGCGATCGCGTGCCCCAGCGGAACCGGCTGCGGCGCAGCGTGATCCAGTCGATCCGGATCCCCGCGCTCGCTGCTAGCGCTGACCGGGCAGCCACAGCCCGCTGGGGCGGCGGAGTGTTCGCGTCGGCGCTTGCGGCGAGTCGGGCGGGGGCAGGTCGAGCAGCGCGGTGATGACGTCGGCCGCCGTGCCGTGCTGCTGCCACACCGGGTCACCGGCGGGGTAGTCGTCGGTGCGGAACCGGCCGGCGAGGGCTTCGTGCATGGCTCGGATCGTGAACGTCTCGACCGTTCCCCCGCGCACGCGTTCGGCGTTGATCGCGATGATCTGCTGACTCGTGTCGCGCAGGTGCAGGAACCGGAAGCCGGCGAGCACGCTGTGCCGGATCGCCGCGATGTGCGGGGCTTGTTCGTCGGTGGAGAGCATCGTCATGTGCATCGTTTCCGGTTGCGCGGGTGGTTGGTCCGCTGCCCAGTAGATCGTCTGGTCAGCGCGGTTCACCAGAGCGATGCTGCGGCGGAAATGCGGCGTCAACACGGCGGTACGGTTCCGAGCGGGATCACTTGTCGACCGCTCCGGATACCAGGGACGCAAAGCCGCCTTCTCGCGTGAGAGACCTTCACCAGGATCGCGGTGGCCAGCCGTGGAAGGCGATTGATCGGCTTAGGCGGGTCCGGTCAGCTCGTGCAGTGCCGAGGTGATTTCTGCCCAGCGGAACGTCGCCAGTCCGTCCTCGGCTTTCACCGTGACAGCGTCGGAGTTCAGCACCGTTGCGCCCGCGCCGGTCAGCCGGCGGATGCTCTCGGCGTAGGCGGGGTGCTTGCGCAGCACGGTCTTCACGCACGGGACGGTGAGGACGGGGACGTCGGCGCCGAGCATCTCGTTGAGCACTCCGAGCGCGAGGGTGTCGCTCATCCCGGCGGACCACTTGTTGATTGAATTGAACGTCATTGGCGCGGCGACGACCGCATCGGCCGGCGGGAGCGAATCCGGTTCACGAGGTGGGCGCGGGTGCACGCGGGTGGCGCAGTCCGTTGCGGCCGCGAGGGCGTCGAGGTCGATCCAGGTGGCCGCGGTCGGGGTCGCGATGAGCGCGACCGTCCAGCCCTCAGCGCGCAGCGCGGTGAGGAACGGCTCGATGCGCAGGATCGGTGGAGCGGCCGCCGCCACGAGGTACACGCACCGCGCGCGCCGGGTCATGCGGCGACTCCGGCGCGGTGTGCGAGTTCGCGCAGGCCGGGTACTCGATAACGGCGTTCGCGGGTCAGCAGCTTGTGGATGAGACGGTGGGTGCCCGGGTTCGTGCGCATGAGTTCTGGGGCGACGCGTTCGGTGTCCAGGAGGTGGATCACCGCTTCGGGGTCTTCACCGAGCTGGGTGTGCGCCCATGCGTTGTCGAGGTGGAACCGGGCTTGACGTCCGTTGAGTCCGACCGGCATCCGGGTGACGTCGATCTGATCCGCCCGGTTCAGTGCGGTTCGAGGATCGCCCAGGGCGACCGCAACGGACGACCGGTGGATGAGCACGTTCGTCGGGCCGAAGGCGGTCCACCCGATGTTGGCGTCCGCACCGAGAAGTCGAGCCAGTTCCTCGGCGTGGTCAAGACGACGACCTGCCTCGGTCGCGTCGTTGCGGCGAGCGGCGATGACTGCGCCGATCAACATCATGACGCCTCGCCAGGTCACGCTCTGCGGGTCGCGGCTTCGCGTGCTGCTTGCTGCTGACGCGGCCACCTGCTCAGCGTCGTCGACGTCGCCGGTGCGCAGCAAGGCGCACGTTCGCTGATACGCGGCCGCGGCCTGCCCGAACGTGTCCTCGGCGGTCTCCGCCGCGGTTCTGGCTCGTTCCGCCGCTATACCAGCTTCGGCGTGATTTCCTACCTTCGTAGCCAGTTTCGCGGTGACGATGTGCAGGCTGCAGCGCACGCTGAGCGCGTGGCGCGTCGGCTGCGCGGTCTGGGCGACGAGTTCGTCGACCGCCGTTGTCACCGATGGGAGCAGGCGTCGGACGTCGTCATATCGTGCGGCCTGGTAAGCCCGGTGCAGCTGGTCGACCTGATCGGACGCGTTCCCGGCAGTGGGCGGATCGGGGAGGGACCCGTGCCGGGATGCGGTGTCGGGGTGCCGGTTCGTTGCGCGTGCAGCGGCAGGCGGATCGGGGGACGGTGCCGGGTTCAGCAACCCGGCCAACGCGTCGAGCGAGATGTGCAGAGCTCGTGCCAACTCCGGACGTCGTCGGGGCTGCGGTGTCAATGTCCCGCGCTCCCACCGTCCGACCGTCGACAGTTCCACGTCCAGTTCGCGGGCCAGGGCTTCCTGGCTCAACCCCAGTGCCTCGCGTCGAGCGGCGAGGGAGTCTCGTCGTGTCGCCATCGTCGCCTCCCGTCACAAGAGCCCCCACCATACCGATGGCGGGCCTGACGTGATCAGCAGCGGGCGGAGCTGTCGGACTGGGCGTGGCACATTCCTTGATCAAGTGAAGACTTCGGGTCGCCTTGCATGTCAATCCCGCGGCGCATACCGGGTGACGCCCCATTTTCGCCTTGTGTTCGCCCTTGACCTGTGTGCGAACGCGGGGGGCAGCTGTAGCAAGAACCGATGGTTCGGTATCGATCAGCTGCGATACTGGTGCTCATGGCACTCGATAGCCGACCCCGCCTGGTGCTCTGGGACATCGACCACACGTTGCTCGAAAGCCGCGGGATCGGACACGACGTGTACGAAAGAGTGTTTCCCGCGGTGACCGGAGAGCCCCTGCGCGAACTCTCGCTCGTGCAGGGAAGCACCGAGCTCGACATCATCCACAACACGCTGCGACTGCACCGGTTGGACTGCACCCAGGGGTCTGTCACTCGGTTGGCCGCTGCGCTCGCCGACGGCTATCGGGAGGCGGTCGACGAGCTCACCACCCGCGGTCGGGTCCTCCCCGGCGCATGGCGAGCACTTGCGGATCTCGCTGCTGATCCCGGCACGTGGCAGAGCGTGCTCACCGGGAACACCACCGAAGTCGCACGGATCAAGGTCGAGGCGTTCGGTCTTGACCGCTACCTCGACCTATCGATCGGCGCGTACGGCGACGACCACCGTGACCGAGCCGAGTTGGTCGGGATCGCTCGTGCACGTGCAGGGCGGCAGCTCGGTAGCGAGGTACCGGCAGACCGCGTGGTTCTCATCGGAGATACGCCCAACGACGTGGCGGCTGCGCTCGTAGCCGGTGCTCGGATCGTCGGCGTCGCCACTGGCAAGTACTCCGCTGATGCGCTGCGCGCCGCCGGAGCACCCGTGGTCGTCGCGTCGTTGACCGACCTTCCTGCTCTGCGAGGGGTTCTCGGTTGACGAGTGGGCGCGGGGTCGTCGCGTCGTCCGTTAGCGGTGACCGGGATCGGTCCTGCGGCCGGGCTTCCTGGGACAACGTGGGGTGCTGACCCCCGGCCCTGCCGTTCCCGGAGCTGCCGGTCCTCAAGGCTGGACTGCGTTCACTGGTGGATCCCGCCATGCCGGTAGCCGTACCGCTCGCCGTCGACTGTCAACTGTGGACGGTTCGGGCCGTGACCGGACCGCTCCTGGCGGAGGCGATCACGACGAACCGGGTTCCGGACCTGCTGCGTTCGCTGGATCCGCTGCGTTGAGCAGGCCCGCGGTCAGGTCGCGCACGGCGGGCCCGGGATCGGGGGCGTCCGGCACGGTGACCAGGTGCAGCAGCAGGCCGTCCACGCAGTCCAGCAGGGTGCGGATGCGCTCGTCGGGTTGCGGTGTTCCGGAGCGGGCCAGCTGCTCACCGGCCCAACGCACGATCTCGGCGCGGGTGTCCACCAGTGTCGCGCGCAGGTCCGGGCGCAGCGCGGCCTCCAGGAACAGCCGGTAGCGGGCCAGGGTGCGCGCGCGGTCCGGTCCGGCCGCGTGCCGCAGGTAGCTGAGCAGCGCCTCGGCGAGCTCGGTGCTGCCCGTGATGCGTGCTCCGGCGGCGAAGGCGTCCCAGGCCGCGCGGTCCAGGTCGGCTACGTGCTGCACGATCCCGGTCAGCAGCGCCTCCCGGTTGCGGAAGTGGTTGGACGCCGTGCCCGCGGGCACGCCTGCCCGCGCGTCCACCTGCTGGTAGGTGACCCGGCCGAGCCCGTCGGTGCCCAGCACCTGCACCGCCGCGTCCAGCACCTGTCCGCGTCGTCCGGCCATCCCCTCTCCCTACTACGTGCGTAGTGCATTCCTACTACATGCATAGTACCGTGGTCGCATGGCACGAACAGCAGCGGTCGTCGGGGGAGGGATCGGCGGGCTCACCACCGCGGTGGGGCTGGCCGCCCGGGACTGGCAGGTGGACGTGTTCGAACGCGCCGTCGATCTCCCCGGTACCGGAACCGCTCTCGGTCTCTGGCCGCACGCGCTGCAGGCGCTGGACCGCATCGGGCTGGGCGAGCAGGTCCGCGCCGCGGGCACCGCGCAGCAGGGCGGGGCGCTGCGGCGCGCGGACGGGCGGCGCATCGCCGCGATCGACACCGAACAGCTGCAGCGGCGCACCGGGGACGCGGTGCACCTGCTGACCCGGCCGCGGCTGCTGCGGTTGCTCGCCTCGGCCGCCCCGGCGGTCACCTTCGGCACCGCGGTGCGCAGCACCCGCGAGCTGTCCGGGTACGACGTGGTGGTCGCCGCCGACGGGGTGGGCAGCGCGCTGCGCGCGGAGCGGTTCGGACCGCGCTACGGCCCCCGCTACACCGGCTGCACCGCCTGGCGGGGCACGGTCGACGGCCCGTGCGCCGAGCTGACCGAAACATGGGGCCGCGGCGCGCTGTTCGGCATGACCCCGCAGGAGGACAGGCGCACCAACTGGTTCGCCAGCGCCCGAGCCCCGGAAGGTGAGCGCGCCGCGGCGGGCGAGGTGATCGAGCTGCGCGAGCGCTTCGCCGGGTTCCCCGAGCGGGTGCGTGAGGTGCTCGCGCGGCTGACCGAGGACGCGGTGCTGCGCCACGACCTCTACGCGCTGGCGCCCGCCCCGCCCAGCTACGTGCGCGGCGAGGTGGCGCTCATCGGCGATGCCGCGCACGCCATGACGCCCAACGCCGGACGTGGTGCGTGCGAGGCGATCGTGGACGGCGTGGTCCTCGCGGAATGCCTCCAGGACCGCCGCGTCGCCGACGGTCTCGCCCGCTACGACGCGCTGCGCCGCGGACCGGCCGCGCGGGTGGCGCGCATGTCGCGCGGCATGGCGGCGCTGGCGATGTCCCGCCGCCTGCCCGGCCTGCGCGACGCGGCGGTGCGGACGGCGCTGCGCGTGGCCGGGCCGCGCTGAACCGCCCGGTCAGCGCGCACGGCTCCCGGTCTCCGGGAGCAGCAGCGCCGCGGTCAGCGAGATCACCGCCGTGCCGGTCAAGTAGGCCGCCGGGGCCAGGTGGCTGCCGGTGGTATCGGCCAGCGAGGCCAGGATCAGCGGGGTGAACCCGCCGAAGACCGAGACCGCCGTGCCGTAGGCCAGGGACAGCCCGCTATAGCGGATCTCGGTGGGGAACAGGTCGGACATCGCCGTGGCGAGGCTGCCCAGCGCGGGGGAGAACAGCACCGTCATCAGCACGTAACCGGCCACTGTGGACGCGAAGCTGCCGTGCAGCAGGAGCAGGAACGCGGGAACCGTGCCGATCGCGGTGGCCAGCGGTGAGGCGACCAGGAACGGTTTGTGCCGCCCGCACCGGTCGGCCAGCAGCGCCCACAGCGGGACCGAACCCACCAGCAGCGCCAGTCCGATGAGCATGGCGGTGAACACCTGCCGCTGCGGCAAGCCCACCGACTGCACCAGGTAGGCGGGCAGGAACGCCTGCACCAGGTAGGTCGCCGTCGTCCCGGAGATGATCATGCCGATGATGGTGAGCACGGAGCGCCCGTGCTCGCGCACGGTCACCAGTAGCGGTGCGGCGGACTCCGCGGTTCCCGCATCCCGCTGGAACTCCGGTGTCTCGTCCATCTTGAGCCGCAGGTAGAGCCCGATCAGCCCCAGCGGGAGGGTCAGCAGGAACGGGATCCGCCATCCCCAGGCGTTGACCGCCTGCTCGCTGAGCACCGTGGAGAGAACCGTGCCGAACGCGGAGGCCGTCAACGCGCCGAGGAACTGGGTGAAGAACTGCCAGCTGCCGTAGAACGAGCGCCGGCCCGGCGGGGCGTACTCCACCATGAACGCGGTGGCCCCGCCGAATTCGCCGCCCGCCGAGAACCCTTGCACCGCGCGGGCGAGCAGCAGCAGCACCGGTGCCGCGAACCCCGCCGTCTCGTAGGTCGGCAACGCGCCGATGACGAACGTGGCCAGCGACATCCCGACGATCACCACCGCCAGCACCGTGCGTCGGCCGATCCGGTCGCCGAAGTGCCCGAACGTGATCGCACCCAGCGGGCGCAGCACGAACGCCACCCCGAACACCGCGAAGGTCGGGATGAGCGAGGACGCCCCGCCGGGGAAGAAGTTCATCGCGATCGCGGCGGCGAAGAACCCGTACAGCGTGTATTCGAACCATTCGATGAAGTTGCCCAGCGATGCCGCCAGCACCGCTTTCCTGCGTGTGGACGGGGCGATCGGTGGTGCGGTCGTGGAGCTCATCGCAGATCCTGCTCGGTCGGAGGGGTGGGGGAGTGCGCCTCAGCGGTCGCCGGTGCGCGCCAACGCGAGCGCGGCGTAGAGCGCGGCCCCGTCGGCGAGCACCGCGTCGTCGAACCGGGCGTGCGGGGAGTGGTTGAACGGCGCTCGCTGCGGATCGCCGTCGGCCGGTGCCGCGCCGAGCCCGATGAAGCTGCCCGGCACCGAATCCAGCACCCGGGAGAAGTCCTCGGAACCGGAGAACGGGTGCGGCAGCGTGACGTGCCGCTGCGGGCCGACCAGCTCGTGCACCTGCTGCACCGCGAACGCCGTCTCGTCCTCGTCGGTCACCGTGGGCGGGTAGCCGGCCGCGACGTCGACCTCCACCGCCACCCCGTGCGCGGCGGCGATCCCGCCTAGCAGCGCGGGCGCCTCGTCGAGCACCCGACTTCGGGCGGTGTCCGAGAAGGTGCGCACCGTGGCCGAGAACCGCGCCCGGTCCGGGATGACGTTGACCGCTTCGCCCGCGTGCAGCGAACCGACCGAGATCACCACCGGGTCGAACACGTCGAAGCGGCGGGTGACCATCGTCTGCAGCGCGGTGACCATCTCGGCCGCGGCGGTGACCGGATCCCGCGCGTGCTGCGGGGCCGAGCCGTGCCCGCCCGAGCCGCGGACCACCACGTGCAGTTCGTCGGAGGCGGACAGCATCGTGCCGGGGCGGGTGACGAACGTGCCCTGCGGCAGCAGCGCGGAGAACACGTGCATGCCGAACGCGGCCGCCACCGGGCGCCCGGCCGCCTCCAGCACGCCCTCGTCCAGCATGGCGCGCGCGCCGTCGAAACCCTCCTCGCCGGGCTGGAACATGAACACCACATCGCCCCGCAACCGGTCGCGGTGCTGGGCCAGCAGCCGCGCGGCCCCGGCCAGCATGGCGGTGTGCAGGTCGTGGCCGCACGCGTGCATCCGGCCCGCGAACCGGGACCGGTAGTCCAGCCCGTCGGCCTCGCCGACCGGCAGCGCGTCCATGTCGCCGCGCAGCAGCACGACCGGGCCGTCCCCGGCACCGCGCAGCACACCGGTCACCGAACTCAGCCCGGTGCCGGTGCTGATCTCCAGGCCGAGCCCGTCGACGGCCTCCAGCACCTTGTCCTGCGTGCGGGGCAGCTCCAGCCCGATCTCCGGCTCGGCGTGCAGCGCGTGCCGCAGCTGCACCAGTTCGCCGTGCATCTCCCGGGCGTCCTCGTGGACCCCGGCGACCTCGTGACCCGACATCTCGCTCCTGTCCTGCGGCGGTCCGCGTGCTGACGCGGTGCCGGGAAGTGTGGAATCGTCGCGGTCCGGGCGCGGGGATATCGCGCGATTCGCGCACGAGCCGGGCGTTGGGAGGGTGATTCGTGCATCCGGAGTTCGACGAGCAGGACCTGGCGCTGCTGCACGCGCTGCAGATCGCGCCGCGGGTCAGCTGGGCGCAGGCGGCGCGGGTACTGGGCAGCACCGCCACCACGCTGGCCCACCGCTGGCAGCGGCTGCGTGAGGCGGGCCTGGCGTGGGTGACCGCGCACCCGGGACGGCGCAGCAGCACGACGACGGTGGCGTTCCTGGAGCTGGACGTCTCGCCGGCCGAGCGCGAGCAGGTGATCGCCGCGCTATGCGCCGATCCGCGGGCGGCGACCGTGGAGGAGGCGGCGGGCGGCCGGGATCTGCTGGTGACCGCGCTGCTACCGGACCGCGACGCGCTGACCCGGTTCGCGCTGGACGACCTGCCGCGGATCGGCGGGGTGCGCCGGGTGGACACCCGGCTGGCGACGGCGATGCACTGGGAGGGCAGCCTCTGGCGGCTGGACGCGTTGGACCGCGAGCAGCAGGCGCGGCTGCGCGAGGCGGTTCCGGTGGCCGACGTGCGTCCCGCGGTGCCGCTGCCGGACGAGTACTGGCCGCTGGTGGAGGCGCTGACCGCGGACGGGCGGCGCAGCGCGGCCGATCTCGCGCGGTTGACCGGCCGCAACCCGGCGACCGTGCGCAGGCAGGTGTCCCGGCTGCTGTCTTCGGGGGTGCTGTCGTTCCGCTGCGAGGTCGCGCACCTGCGGTCCCGGTGGCCGGTGGTGTGCACCTGGTTCGCCCATGTCCCGCCCGCGGACCTGGACCGCACGGTGCAGTCGCTGGTCACGTTGCCGGAATTGCGCCTGTGCGCGTCGGTTTCGGGCGATTCGAACCTGATGTTCACCCTGTGGACGGCGTCTCCCGCCGAGCTGGTCCGGGTGGAGCGGCTACTCAGCGGCAAGCTGCCCTGGCTGCGGCTGCGGGAGAGCGTCCTGGAGCTGCGCACCCGCAAGCGGATGGGCTGGGTGCTGGACGCGCGCGGCTGCAGCACCGGGCAGGTGGTGGTTCCCGGTGGTCCGGGCCTGGCCGCCGACCGCCACGCGCAGTTCCGCTCGGCCTGATCCCGCCGGGTGAAATGCCGCGGTCACCCGCGGCGATTCCCCTCGTGGGAGGCGGACCCGCCCCCGAAGCTCGGTGTCCCCGGGGAGGAACCCATGGATCAGGTCGTCGTGGCCCTGGCGGTGGAAGCGGTCGGGATCTTCGCGATCGCCGGTGCGATCACGCTGTGGACCCGGTCGGTGCTGCGCGCGGGATGATGCGCGGTGCCGGGCCCGCCGCCCGCGGGACGGCGGGCCCGGACGCCTCAGCGATGGGAACCGACCAGCTCGCGCGCCTCGGCCTCGTCCACCGCGGCCGGCGGTGAACCGGGCAGCCGCTTGCCGGCGGACTCGGTGGCGAAGTACACCGCGACCGCGCCGATGACCCCGGCCGCCATCAGGTAGTAGGCGGGCATGTTCAGGTCCCCGGTGAGTGCGATGAGCGCGGCGACCGCGGTCGCGGCCGTGCCGCCGAACAGCGACACCGAGATGTTGAACGCGATGGACAGCCCGCCGTAGCGGATGTCGGTGGGGAACAGCGCGGGCAGCGTGGACGGCGACGTGGAGTTGAAGCACAGCAGCATCAGCCCCATGAGCATGAGCCCGGCGAAGGTGGCGCCGGTGCCGCCCGTGCGCAGCAGCAGCACCGCCGGGACGGACAGCACGACGAGCATCGCGCATCCGGCGAACATGATCGGCCGCCGCCCGATGCGGTCGCTGAGCCTGCCGACGAAGGTGATCAGCACCATGGACACCACGAGCACCGCGATCTGCAGCATCTCGGAGACGGTGCTCGACGTGCCCGCGTATCCGCTGTCCGGCAGCGTCTGCGTCAGGTAGGTGGGCATGTAGTTGGTGAGCATGTAATTCGTCACGTTGAACACGAGCACGATGCCGCCGCAGACGAGCATGGGGCGCCAGTGGTTGACGAAGATCTTGCGGAACTCGGTCAGCGTCTGGTTGCCCTCGCGGCCTTCGGATTCGGCCGCGATCTTGGCGAAGGCCGGCGTCTCCTCCAGTTTCATCCGCAGGTACAGCCCGATGGCGCCGATCGGCCCCGCGACGAGGAACGGGATGCGCCATCCCCAGCTCAGCAGTGCTTCCTCGGACAGCGCGAGTTCCAGCGCGGTGGCGAACGTGGCGCCCATCGCGTAGCCGGTGAGCGTGCCGAACTCCAGGAAGCTGCACAGGAATCCGCGCCGCCGGTCCGGGGCGTACTCGGCGATGAAGGCCATGGCCCCGCCGTACTCGCCGCCGGTCGAGAAGCCCTGCAGCAGCCGGGCGAGCAGCAGCAGCATCGGTGCCGCGACGCCGATCGCCTCGTAGTCGGGCAGGATGCCGATGATGAACGTGCTGATCGCCATCATGATCACGGTCAGCGAGAGCACCTTCTGTCTGCCGATGCGGTCGCCGAGCGGCCCGAAGAACAGACCGCCGAACGGGCGCACCAGGAATGCCGCGGCGAAGGTGCCCAGCGTCGCGATGGTGCCCATGGTCGGCGAGAGATCGGTGAAGAACACGCTCTCGATCTTGACCGCGAGGTAGGAGTAGACGCCGAAATCGAACCATTCCGTCACGTTGCCCACCGCGGCGGCGCCGACGGCGCGCCGGATCACGCCGGGTTCGGTGACGGTCACGTCCTCCGGGGAGAAATCGCCGGATCCGGTGTCGACCGAGCTCGTCAAGAAAAACACTCCTCACGTCGTCCGTGCCTGCCCGTCGGGCGGCGAGCGGCTCGCTTGGCAGCGGCGTTCTTGAATTGCGCAAAGGTCGCTGTCAATTCCGGGGAACCCTAGTAGACGGATCCGATATCGCGCAGGTGAACGGGAATCGCGCGGAAAAAGTCCGCTTCATCCAATCCGATGGATTCGCTCGAAATGTAGTTCGCGTGCCGAAATATAAAGTCCGATTCATGTAATTCGGACTGCTAACTGGTTTGGTGCGACCACGGACCCGGCGCCACCCGGTCCGCCCCCGCCGTCCGGTTCGCGGTGCGCGGCAACCGGTCCCGTGCCGCGTCCGGGCGGTTTGACCACCTGCGCGCCGGTGCGTATATCTTGCCGGGATGCTGCAGAACCGATGGACGGCCGACGAACTCACCGGCTACGCGGGACGGACCGCGGTGATCACCGGTGCCACCAGCGGGGTCGGGCTGGCCACCGCGCAGCGCCTGGCCCGGGCCGGAGCGCACGTGGTGCTGGCCGTCCGCGATCGCGAACGCGGAGCGCGCGCGGCGAGCCGGGTCGGCGGCAGCACCGAGGTGCGCGAGCTCGACTTGGGCGATCTTTCCTCTGTGCGCGCGTTCGCTGCGGGATTCGGCGGCGAGATCGACGTCCTGGTGAACAACGCCGGGGTCGCGATGGTCGACCGCGGGCGCACCGCGGACGGTTTCGAGACGCAGTTCGGCGTCAACCACCTCGGCCACTTCGCGCTGACCAACCTGCTGCTGCCGCAGATCACCCGGCGCGTGGTCACCGTGGCGTCCGGGGCGCACCGCGCGGGGCGGATCCACTTCGGCGACCTGGACCTGGAACGTTCCGGGTACGGACGGGTCAAGGGCTACGCGCAGTCCAAGCTCGCCAACCTGCTGTTCGTGCTCGAACTGCAGCGCAGGTTCACCCGGACCGGATCCGCGGTGCGCGCGCTGGCCGCGCACCCCGGTTACGCGGCCACCAACCTCGGCACCCCCGGGCGCGGGCAGCTGCTGACCTCGCTCACGCACGCCGCGGGTCGTGCCTTCGCCCAACCGCCGCGCAAGGCCGCGCTGCCCACGCTGTTCGCCCTCGACCAGGACATCCCCGGCGGCAGTTACGTCGGCCCGGACGGCCGGCACGAGATGCACGGCTACCCGACCCTGGTCGGCCGGTCCGCCGCGGCCAGCGATCCGCACTCCGCGCGCCGGCTGTGGGAGGTCTCGGCGGAGCTGACCGGCACCGACTTCGCGGCGGACTGACCGGACCGGCTACTCGGGTTCGGTGGACCGCAGCCCGGCCGCGCGGTCGGGCAGCTCCAGCCGGTCGAGCACCTCGGCGGCGATCCGGGAGCCGATGAGCAGGCTGGACGTGGCGGCGGGGGACGGCGCGTTGAGCACGTGGATGCCGCCGGCGCCACTGCTGATCGCGAAGTCGTCGACGAGCTCGCCGCTGCGGGTGACGGCCTGCGCGCGCACCCCGCTGCCGTGCCTGCGCAGGTCCGCCGAGCGGACCTCGGGCACCAGCTTGCGCACGTCGCGCACGAACAGCGGGTGGATCAGCGAGCGCGCGAGCTCGGTGGCCCCGGAACGCCAGTGCCTGCGCGCCAGGCCGCGCAGTGCCGGATCGCGCAGCAACTCGCCGACCAACCGCGGGTCCACGTCCCGCCTGCGGTAACCCTGGCGGGCCAGTGCGGGAACCGCGTTCGGTCCTACGTGGACGGATCCGTCCAGCATCGGCGTGACGTGCACGCCCAGGAACGGCAGCGCCGGATCCGGAACGGGGTAGACCGGGTTGCGCACGAGACCGCGCGCGGCGCCGAGCAGTTCGGCGTACTCGCCGCGGAACGGCATGATGCGCACCGCCGGTCGGGCCCCGGCGCGGCGGGCGAGGACATCGCTGTGCAGTCCGGCGCAGTTGACGAACACCCGGGCGCGGTAGTCCTCGGCGGGCGTGCGCAGCAGGGTGCGCGGGCCGTCCGGGGTCAGCGACAGCACCGGCGCACCGGTGCGCAGTTCGGCGCCCAGCCCGCCGAGTTCGGCCGCCATCGCCGCGCACACCGCGCCGAAGTCGGTCAGCGCGGTCTCGGCTACCGACAGCGCCGCCACCCCGGCCACGTGCGGTTCCAGCTCGGCGATCTCGCGCGCCGACAGCCGCTGCGCGGTGACCCCGTTCGCCCGGCCGCGCTCGTGCAGCGCCGCTAGCCGGGGCAGCTGCTCGGTGGAGGTGGCCACGACGATCTTGCCGGTGCGGCGGACCGGAACGCCGTGCTCCTGGCAGTAGCGGATCATCAGCTCGCCGCCCTGCCGGGCGAACCGGGCCTTGCTGCTGCCCGGCGCGTAGTACAGTCCACTGTGGATCACATTGCTGTTGTTGCCGGACTGGTGCGCGCCCCAGCGGTCCTCCTTCTCCAGCACCGCCACCGAGGCCTCCGGGTGCGCCAGCAGCACCGCCCGCGCCGTGGCCAGCCCGAGCACCCCGCCGCCGACCACGGCGACATCCACCGAACGCGACATCCGCAGAACCTCCGCACCGCACCGCTTTCCGCGCGGCGAACCTATCCGCGACCCGCGCCGGGGCACAACACCCGCTCAGCGCACGGGCAGCCGTCCGGGAATGAGCAGCTCGGCGTTGCGGTCGCCGGCTTCGCCGAGCTCGGCGGGGTCGGTGTGCGGGTCGTTGAACGCCAGCTCGCGGTAGAGCGCGCCGAGCGCCGCGGGGGAGCGGTCGGCGTAGTCGGCCCGGTACGGGCTGTCCGCCTCGATGAGCGTGGTGAACAGCGACAGCGTCCCGTCGCCGTTGTCGGCGAGCTCGATGATCCGGGCCAGCTGCGGGAAATCCACGTGCGAGGCGGTGTTGATCTCCCAGAACCCGTGCTCCGGCTCGTCGGCGCGGTGCGCCAGGATCTCGTTGCGGTGGCTGTGCCCGTTGACCCAAGCCAGCACGTTCGGGAACCGGTGCAGCAGATCCACCAGCGCACCACCGGACTTGCGCGGCTCACCGGGCCGGCGCGAATCGGGCAGCAGCGCGTTCATCGTGCTGCTGGTGTGGTGGCTGAACAGCACGAACAGCTCATCGGTCGCCGCCTGCCGCTGCTCGTGGCCGAGCTCGTCGACGTAGCGCGAGCTGCCTGCGGTCAACGTGCGCTCCAGCCAGCGGAACTGCTCCAGACCCAGCGAGCCTTCGGCGAATCCGGCGGTGTTCGTGCTGTCCAGGCCGATCCCGGTGACTCCGGGTGCGATGCGGAACGTGTAGTAGGCCGCGTCCTCCTCGACCTGATCCGGGCCGAACCCGTGCCCGACCGGGCCGGGGCCGGTGTTGGCCGGATCGGTGTGCGCGCGCAGGAAATCCCGGGTGCTCAGCGGTGCGCGCCGCTGGTCGGGGGTGATGTCGCGGGTGATCCCGCCGCGCGTGTCCAGCACCCGCGGGGCGTCCCGGCGGTGCTGCGGGTCCTGCAGCGCGGCGGCGTCGCGCCGGGATTCCCGCTCGTCGCGGCCGATGATCTTGCGCGAACCCGTGTAGTGCTCGTCCAGGTTCGGCACCAACGTGCTCGGTAGCGTGCCCAGGGCCGTGTTGTCGTGGTTGCCGAACGTCGCGTACCACGGGATGCGCAGGCCCGGGGTGTCGAACTCGCGCAGCGCGTCGTCGAGAAGTCCTGGCACCAGCGGGAACCCGCGCTCGCGGAACCGATCGCGCACCTGGCCGTCCGGGTGCCAGTACAGCGGGTCGCCGGAGTCCTGCACGCCCTCGTAGCGGTCGTCGGCACCGGTGTTCTGTGCGAGGCGGCCGCCGTTGAGCAGCCCGAAGTACCAGTCCAGCTCGACCTGCTCGTGGTTGTCGGTGCTGTCGCCGGTGGTGATCATGAAGTCCAGCGGGCGCCCGGTCACCGGCGCCCCGGACAGCCCGTTGACCCGCTGCACCAGCCGGGTCGTGGCCACTGCGCCGAGCGTCTCCTGCGGCCGGAAAGCCCCGCCCAGCAGCGGATGCAGGTATTCGAAGCGCACCGGGCTCTGCGCGTCGGTGATGTGCAGATCGGTGAACTGGGTGAAGGCCGCCACGGGTTCGCGCCGCTCGTCGCGGGTGGCGTCGGCGCCGACGAGGTCGGTGCGCACCACCATCGGCCACCCGGGGCCTGCGGTGAGCCTGCGGTAGCCCTCACCGATGTCGGCCGCGGCCGCGGTGCTGAGCGTGCTGCCGTCCGGGCGCAGCGCGCGGTCCCGGGGGCTGCTCCACGCCGGTGCGGAACCGAGGAACCCGCTGCCCAGGGCGGTCGCGGTGACTCCGGTGGTCAGCAGGAAGCGGCGCCTGGTCAGCGCGGTCATCTCGGTTCCCCCAGTCGGCGGTCGCGGGCACTTCCGCGAGAATCTTTCATGTTTTGTGCGCGCGCGGCACCACCGGCCAGGTGACGAATGGGAGAACGCGCCCTGAACGCGCGGTTCGACCCGGTTCAGCGCAGGTGGGCGGTCTGCGCGGCGGTGGCCGGATCGTGCTCGGCGGTGGTGGCGACCATGCTCAACAGCTGGTCGGCGAACCAGGATTCGAGGCTCTCCCGTGGAATGCCCTGCTCCTGCAGCCAGCGCACCAGCGTCGTCTCGACCACCGCCACCCAGCCGTGCAGCGTCAGCAGCAGCGCGCCCGTCGGCTCCTCGATCCCGCAGCGCAAGCAGACCAGCTCCACCACGTGCTCGCGGACCCGCTCCACCAGTCCCTCCGTGGCGCTGGTGGCGACGGTGGAACCGCTGCGCAACAAGGCCGTGTAGCTGTCGGCATAGGTCTGCACGAACCCGATGAACTCGGTCAGCGCCGCGCGCAGCTGCTCGCGGAAGTCACCGGGCGCCGGACCACCCAGCCGCCCGATCAGCTCGTCGACCACCGTGCCCAGCGCGGCCTCGTGCACCTCGCGGATGTTGGCGAAGTACCGGTAGAACAGCGCGCGCGACACGTCGGCGGCACCGACGATGTCGTCGATCGAGACGTCCTCCGGCGCGTGCGCGCTGTAGAGCTGCAGCGCGGTCGAGACGAGGTGCTCCCGGCGCTGCTCCGGAGCCATCCGGCGGGCGGGCCGCGGCGCGGAGGAAGCCGGCGGGCGCTGCATGTTCGAGGTCAACCCCGGAAGTTTCGCATCACAGGTCCAGGCGCACGCGACCGCCCGCCGACCGGGAGACGCAGATCATCATCTCCTGCTCCCGCTCCTCGTCGGTGAGCACGTGATCGCGGTGCTCGACCTCGCCGGACAGCACCCGCACCCGGCACGTCCCGCAGAAGCCCTGCCTGCAGGAATAGGCGACCTGCGGCAGCCGTTCGCGGATCACCGACAGCGCCGAGCGGTCCGCGGGCACCTGCAGGTCGATCCCGCTGCGCGCCAACTGCACCCCGAACGCCGCGCCGCCGGTGACCGGAGGTTCGGAGAACCGCTCGAAGTGCAGCGCGCCGACGTCGGCACCGGGCAGGTCGATGCGCACCCCGGTGATCATCGGCACCGGGCCGCAGCAGTACACGCTGGCCCCGCTCGGCGCGTGTTCCAGCAGCTCGGCACCGGAAGCGGGGATCCCGTACTCGGTATCCGGCCGGATCCACACCCGCTGCGGATCCAGCCGCGCCAGCTCCGCGGCGAACGGCATCGACTCCCGGGTGCGGCCGGTGTGCACCAACCGCCAGTCCGCACCCCGCGCGGCCGCCGCGCGCACCATGGGCAGGATCGGCGTGATCCCGATCCCACCGGCCAGGAACAGGTAGCGCTCGGCGGTGGCGAACGGGAACGCGTTGCGCGGACCGCGCAACGTCAGCCGGTCGCCCGGGCGCAGGCCGTGCACCTCGCGCGAGCCCCCACCGCCGTCGGCCAGGCGGCGCACCGCGATCCGGTAGTGCCCGCGGTCGGCCGGATCCCCGCACAGCGAGTACTGCCGCATCCGCCCGGACGGCAGCAGCACGTCCACGTGCGCACCCGGCTGCCACGCGGGCAGCGGCCCGCCGCCCGCCGCGCGCAGCCGCAGCGCCACCACGTCCGCGGCCACCTCGCGCACCTCGTCGACGAGCACCGCGAGGTCCCGATCGACCGGGGTGACCGGGTGGCGCCGCCCGGCGCGGTAGTTGCGGATCCATTCGGTGCCGCCGATCAGCGCCCGCAGCACCCGCATGGACCGGTCCGCCCGCCTGCGCCCGTACAGGTCGGCGGGCAGGCCGAGCTTCCCGGTCATGGCTCGGCCGCCAGCGCGGCGGGTGAGGTCGCCAGGTAGTTGATCGCCGTGCTGGTCGAGCCGTGCTGCGACGGGTGGTACGAGGGCCGGAAGTAGGCCGGTGCCGCGGTGCCCAGCTCCCGCACGCTCGGCGTCAGGCCCGCGCGCCCGGTCCGCAACCACTGGCGCACGCTCGGCTTGATCCGCCGCGGGCACTGGTCGTCGTTGGCCATCAGGAACCGCACGCCCCGCGCCCACAACCAGACGAAAACCGGCCCGGCCACCGCCATCCCGCGCGCGCGGCGGGCGTAGCGCGGATCCAGGTGCTGCAGCAGGTCGTAGGCCACGCTGCGGTGCTCGACCTCCTCGGCGCCGTGCCAGCGCAGCAGGTCCAGCATGGTCGGGTCCGCGCCGGCGCGGTCCAGCTCGCCCGCGTCGAGCACCCACTGGCCCAGCACCGCGGTGAAGTGCTCGATCGCGGCGATGATGGAAACCCGCTCCACGACCCACTCTTCGGCACGCGCACCCGTGTGCCCGCGGTCGCCGAGCAACCGGCCGAACATCCAGGAGATCTGGTTGACGTAGGGCCGGGTGTCCAGCCCGTGCGCGTCGAAGTGGTCCAGCACGCCCTGGTGCGACTCGGCGTGCATCGACTCCTGGCCGATGAACCCGCGCACGTCCTCGGCGACCCGCTCGTCGCGGATCAGCGGCAGCGCCTGCTTGAACACGTGCACGAACCAGCGCTCGCCTTCCGGCAGCAACAGGTGCAGCACGTTGATCATGTGCGTGGCGAACGGATCGCCGGGCACCCAGTGCCGCGGCAGCGCGGACCAGTCGAACGAGACGTTGCGCGCGTGCAGCGCGACGCGGTCGGGCTCGCCGGGATCCGCGCCGTGCGGAATCTGCTCCGTGGACATGGGATCTCCTCTCCGTTCAGACCGGTGACCTGCCGGTGCGGGCGAGCGCGCGCAGCAGCCCCGGGCTCAACCGGGACAGCGCCAGGCCCACCTTGGCTTCCGGCGTCACCGGGGCGACCGCCTTGCCCCGCTCGACCGCGCGCAGGATGTCCCGTGCAGCGCGCTCCGGGGTGAAGTTGCGGCGCTGGTAGAGCATCCCGGCCGCCTGCCTGCGGTCGGCCTGCTCGGCCTCGTCGGTACCGGCGAACCGGGTCCGCCCGGTGATCCCGGTGTTCACCAGCCCCGGGCAGATCGCGTGCACCGAGATCCCGGAACCGGCCAGTTCGGCGCCCATGCTCTGGCTCAGCGCCAGCACCGCGGCCTTCGTCGCCCCGTAGGCCGACAGGGTCTGCGAGGGCAGGTAGGCGGCCGCGGAGGCGATGTTGACGATCCGGCCGCCCTCGCCGCGGGCCGTCATCTGCTCGGCGAACAGCCGGGACCCGTGGATCACGCCCCACAGGTTCACGTCGATGACCCGCTGCCAGTCGCGCACCGCGGTGTCGGCGAACGTGCCGGCCAGGCCGATGCCCGCGTTGTTCACCACGATGTCCGGCACGCCCGATTCGGCGCGAACCCGCTTGGCGAAGTCCTCCATCGCCGCGCCGTCCGAGACGTCCACCTCGTAGGCGTGCGCGCGCGGGCCCCGCGCCGCGGTCAGTTCCGCGGTGCGCTCGGCGGCGGCGGGATCGCTGTCCGCGGCCACCACCTGCGCCCCGCGATCGGCCAGCGCCAGGGCCAGCTCGCGCCCGATCCCGTTGCCCGCGCCGGTGACGACCACCAGCCGGTCACCGAACGCGCCGTGCGATGTGCCGGTGCGCGCGCGGCGCAGCGAACGGGGCCGCTGCCCACACTCGACGTGGTCGACGAGCTCGGTCGCGCAACGGGCCACCACGTCCGGACGGGTGCGCGGCAGCCAGTGCCCGCCGGGCACCCGGCGCACCCAGGAGTCCGGCGCCCACTCGGCGATGCCGGACTGCGCGGGCGCGGTCACGAACGGATCGCCGGTGGGTGCGATGACCTGCACCGGGATATCGGTGCGCCGGGCTCCGGGCCGGCCCAGCCGCGGCAGCATGTTGCTGCGGTAGAGGGCCAGCCCGTCGATGCCGTCGGCGGTGGCCGGACGGGTGGGGTGTTCGGCCGCGGCCGGGTCGGACTTCTCCAGCCGGTCGATCACCCGCGGCAGAACCCGGCTGCGCCAGGCGAGTTCGGGGATCAGCGGGAGCTGGAAGAACCCGATGTAGCCGGAGCAGGCCAGCTGGGTCGCCACCTCGCGCAGGTTGCGCGGGCTCGGCCGGCGCAGCTTGCTGCGGAACCAGGCGCCCGCGTGGTCCAGGCACGGGCCGGAGATCGAGGTGAACGAGGCGATGCGTCCGCGCAGCTCGTCGCCGGTGACCGCGTGCCAGCTCTGGATGGAACCCCAGTCGTGCGCGAGCAGGTGTACCGGCCGGTCCGGGCTGACGACGTCGACGACCGAACGCAGGTCGGCGGCCAACTGGTCCAGGCGGTAGGCGCTGCGCTGCCGCGGACGCCCCGAGCCGCCGGCCCCGCGCACGTCGTAGGCGACCACGTGGAAGCGCTCGGCCAGCGCCTCGGTCACCCCGTCCCACACGGTGTGGTCGTCCGGATAGCCGTGCACCGCGAGGATCGTCGGTTTGTCGGGGTCGCCGCGCTCGAACACGGCCAGCGGCGTGCCGTCGGTGGCGGTGATTCCTCGGGAGCTCAAGCGGTCGTCACCTCGCTGTGCCGGTGCCGCTGCTGCGGCAGCTGTCCGCCGCGCCGGGAGGCGTCGCCGGATGTCGAACCCGCTCCGGCGCCGCGGCACCTGCGCTTGTTCGATGTCGAGTCATGTTAGACAGATCGTCAACAACAGCCAAGACCCCGCGGAAAACCGCCTGCGTCGCCCGGGGCGGCGGGCAGCCGAAGTGGTCCGCGCTGCTCCCGCGGGCCCCGGGGGCGACGATCTCGGTACCTCGCGAATGCCCCAGTTTGGGTCCGCCAGCGACCTGCACGTCGATTTGCCGTCGATGCCTCCGCGCTGAACCGGTGCGGTGAACATGACAGCGGGCGCGTGCGATCAGCATCTGAAACCGCGGTGGGTTGCGGAAACGCGGTCGGTGCGGCGCGGCCTTGCTGC